>NZ_DLHN01000001.1:0-114354 GCF_002483235.1 Pedobacter glucosidilyticus
CTCTACAAACTTACGATGACAAAATAATGGTGTAACCTGCATGAAGGGATAGCTTCACTACGTTCGCTATGAACAAAGTAATCGTGATAGCTTTACTGTGTTTGCTATGACAAAATAATAGTTTGTTTGTCAAGCGAGGTGGTTTAAACCCACAAATTTCGGTTTGCCTTTTCAAATGGCAATCCGAAATTTAAAATATTCAATACCTCAATTAAGAAACACATCTCATCTGTTATTGATTTACGATATCGTTATAAAAAGTGAAAACTTATAACAGCGTTTAAGTATATATTCCTCTTCTGGGCAGAATATATTGATTTCAAACACATCTACTTAGTTTTTGCTGTTGAACAATCTGGGTGTTTTTTTAAGGTAATCGTTCGCAAATGGCGGTTAAACTTGTTAGTGCTTTAAAACTGCGAACAAAAAAACCGCTTATACGTGTTGTAAAAGCGGTTTTAGGATTTTTTTGTGCACCCACCTGGGCTCGAACCAGGGACCAAAAGATTATGAGTCTTCTACTCTAACCAACTGAGCTATAGGTGCTGAAAATCATTACTGATTTGCGGATGCAATGTTACGAATTTGCCGTTGAATTCTAAAAAATAAATTTAAAATACTTGCAAAATATTCATTACGAAAGCATTACAAGCTCCCATTCTTAATTTTTGCTTTATCCTGTTCGTCCAATTCATGATATTTCTCAAAACTGACAATGCTTTCAGCAGGTAAAATACGTTTGAAAGATAATTTTCTTTCGGCAATAGAGAGCTTCAACTCTTCATAAATAAACTCATCACCAAAACCAGCCCATTCAGCATCTGTACGGGTATTGCCATAATAAACTTCTGAAATATTGGCCCAATAAATGGCACTCAAACACATAGGGCAAGGTTCGGCACTGGTATATAAAATAGCTCCTTTCAAATCTGCTTGTTTAAGATTTTTACAAGCCAGCCTGATGGCATTAACCTCCGCATGTGCAGTAGGGTCGTTATCTTTATTAACACTGTTGGCTGCTGATGCTATCACTTTGCCGTTTTTAACAATCACGCATCCAAATGGTCCACCATTAAAATTTTTAAGGTTGTCCTCTGCTAAAGCAATGGCTTTTCTCATCATTTCTTCGTGTATATGATTCATGTTTTATCCTTTGATTTTGAATGTTCATACAAAAATCTATCCATAATCAAACGAAAGATTAATACCTTTGATGTATCATGAAGGCAGTAAAAACAATTATTTTTGATTACGGTAACGTTATTTTCAACATAGATTTTAAAAGAACACAACAAGCTTTTATAGATTTAGGCATCCAAAATATTGAAGAATTTTTTGCGCATAAAGCTCACGATCCGTTGTTTGATGAGTTTGAAAAAGGTAACATCACAGCAGCCGAGTGGCGTGATGGTATCAGACGCAAAGCAAAACAGCCAGCACTTACTGATAAGCAAATTGATGATGCCTGGAATACCTTATTGCTGGGTGTCCCGGAAGGAAATCATGATTTGCTATTGAAAATTAAAGCTCAGTATCCAACTTTTTTATTAAGTAATAATAACGAGATCCATTATGAGTGGATTATGAAGTATCTCAAAGCAGATTTTGGTTTAACAGATAATTCGTCTTTCTTTGTTAAAGATTATTATTCTCATTTACTGAGGATGCGTAAACCCAATGCAGATATTTTTGAATATGTTTTAGATACTCACCATCTAAATCCAGAGGAAACATTATTCATAGACGATAGTCCACAGCATCTTAAAACAGCTCAAGAATTAGGGTTACAAACCTATTTAATGACTGCCCCAGATAATTTACAGTTATATTTTAGCAGAAACGGTTTACTAAGAAACCTCTAAATTGTTATTCATTTTTGTAAGTTTGCACCAATGATTGAATTTAAACTAGAAGGCGAGTTTATCCCGCTGATACAGCTTCTAAAAGCAACTGACTTAGTTTCTTCGGGAGGCGAAGCGCAAGCTGTAGTGATGGACGGTTTGGTACAATACAATGGCGTTACCGATTACCGTAAGCGCTTAAAAGTGCGTAAAGGTGATACCGTAAAATTTAATCATAAAACCATTAAAATTATATGAATCCTATCCAAAGCAGTACCTATCAGGTATATTTTGATCATAGCTTACAAGTTTTACAAGATATTCTTCAGCAAGGCAATTACTCCAAAGTATTTATCATCACCGATGAAAATACCGGGCAGTTTTGTTTACCAGTTTTACAAGACAAACTACCAGCTTTAGACAATTTTGATATTATAGAAATCCCTTACGGCGAAGAAAATAAAAATATTGATTACTGCATAGGTATTTGGAGGATGTTGCTGGATTTTGAAGCTGATAGAAATGCCGTAGTGATAAATTTAGGTGGTGGTGTAGTTACCGATATGGGAAGCTTTGCTGCATCAACTTATAAAAGAGGGATAGATTTTATCCAGATTCCTACCACTTTACTCTCTCAGGTGGATGCCTCTGTTGGAGGTAAAACAGGTATCGATATAGAGAATGTAAAAAACATCATAGGTACTTTTGCCTTGCCACAGGCAGTAATCATTTGTGCTGATTTTTTGAAAACTTTACCAGAAAGACAAATCATCTCTGGTTTTGCAGAAGTTATCAAACATGGTATCATCGCTGATGCCGCTTATTATCAGGATATCATCAGCTTGGCCCATGCAAAAGACATCAGCACAGCGCAAATACATGCATCCGTAGCAATTAAAAATAAAGTTGTTTTAGAAGATCCTTTTGAAAAAGGTTTGAGAAAAATCTTAAACTTTGGTCATACCATTGGGCATGCAGTAGAATCTTGGTCTTTAGCGCATGATAGCAGTCCACTTTTACACGGCGAAGCCATCGCTGTAGGGATGATATGCGAATCGTATTTAGCGCACATGACAGGTATCTTAGAAGAAGAAGATTTTAAAACCATCGTTCAAGATATATTAAAATTCTTTCCAAAATACAAGCTTAAAGAAGGTATCGAAAATGATTTATTAGCCATTATGCAACATGATAAAAAGAACAGCGCTGGTAATATCAATTTCTCTTTGCCAAATAAAATAGGAAACTGTTTATATAATCAAGTAGTTTCTAAAGATTTGATGATAGAAAGTTTGGCTTATTACAGAAGTTTAAATAGTTAAATGGCGTGTTCATGATATTGGTTTTTGCTAGTTATTCGGCAGAAAAATTTAGTATCCATATCAGATTTTAAATCAATTTTACGCTGGCAATAAGCTTTGTAAGCAAACTACATAGTAGAAATACGTCGAGCAGCTTCCAAAGCAGTTTTTATCATCAATTCTTTAATTTCATGATTAAACCTAAATGCTGGCATATAAATACTAAAGCCTGCAACAGCTTTTCCGTTTTGGTAAATAGGCGTTCCTATACCAATAACTTGTACACTATCTTCAATTAAAACATAACCCTGCTTTTTAATGATAGCAATTTGCTCAAGCAATTGTGTTCTGGAAGAAGCTTCTGGCCAAATAGATTTATCGGGCAAACCAAAGCGTTTGATGTATTGGGCTAGTTCTTGATCAGGAAGCATGGCAACTAATAACCTGCCAGTAGAGGCATCATAAGCATTTTTTTCATCGGCAGTGGTAGCCTGTATCAGTTGGTTGGCAATATGATGTTTTAAAATAATACGTTTATTTTCTTTCAATACAGCTATCAAGCAATTTTCTTGAAGTGTTTTTTGGGCAAGCAATAATTGAGGTTCAGCTCGCTCTAGTAGTTGTTTGTAGCCAAAAGAACCACTGGCAATTTCTGTAAAATTATCTCCAAGCAAATAGCCTTTTTCTTTATCGGCTTTTTTTAAAAAGCCACGGTCTACTAAAGTCTTAACAATATTAGCACAAGTTGCCGTATTTAAACTTAAGTCAGCAGCAATGTGCCCCATTAATTTAGGCTCTTTAGGGTTATTAGCCACATATTCTATAATGTCTATAGCCCGGTTTATAACTTGTATCATGAAATCAAAACTAGCTATTAATTCCATAATATAAAATTTTTGTTTTATAAAAATAAGTTTATTTAATTTGGATTCTCAATTATTATTAAACCAAATTAAATGACTACACCAACAAAGGGCTCAACAAACTTTGCCTTCATCATGATAACAATTTTGTTTTTCATGTGGGGCTTTGTTCACAATTTAGATCCTATTTTAATACCACATTTAAAAAGAGCTTTCAGTTTAACCACTCTACAGGCTTCATTGGTAGATTCGGCTGTATTTATAGCTTACTTCGTTGTGGCTTTGCCAGCAGGATTTTTACTTAAGAAAAAAGGGTATAAAGCAGGTATCATTTTAGGTTTAATGTTATTTGCTATAGGTTCTTATTTGTTCATTCCATCGGCAAACCTGCAATCTTATACTTTTTTTCTGGTAGCACTTTTTATCATTGCATGTGGCTTAACCATCTTAGAAACAGCAGCTAATCCTTATGCTTCCTTATTAGGGCCGCCAGAAAAAGCTACACAGCGTTTAAATTTGGCGCAATCTTTTAATGGCTTGGCGGCTACTTTAGCGCCTATCATTGGGGCAAGAATCATTTTAACAGAAGGCTTGCCTGAAGAAAAATTAGCTTTAATGGCACCACAAGCCAGAGAGTTGGCCCTTGCAGCAGAAGCAGCAACCGTTAAAATGCCTTATTTTATATTAGGCTCTGTTATTTTAGTGGTGGCTGTTATTTTCTTTTTCATGAAACTTCCAGAAATTAAAGAAGAGGAAAAAAGTACTTCTGGTTCATCTTTAACTGTTTTTAGGCATAAGCATTTAAACTGGGCTATTGCAGCTCAATTTTTCTATGTTGGTGCGCAAGTTTGCGTTTTCAGTTTCTTTATTCTTTACGCTACACATGCAACCGGAATTTCTGAAATGAAAGCAGCAGAATACGCTGGTTTTGGAGTAGGAATGGCCTTCATGATAGGGCGTTTTGTTGGTACTTTCTTCATGAAATTTGTGAAGCCTCCTGTTTTACTAGCTATTTATGCTATATTATGTATGATTTTAAGTGTTTTAGCCATGTATATTACAGGTTTAGCATCTATTTATATCGTTATCGGCATTGCATTTTTTATGTCAATCATGTTCCCAACTATTTTCTCTTTAGGGATAAAAGAGTTAGGAGAAGATACCAAGCTAGGAAGCAGTTTCATTATCATGTCTATTGTGGGTGGAGCCATTCTACCGCTCATTTTTGGACATGTAAGTGATTTATATAGCAATATCCAATTAGGTTATATAGTTCCTTCCTTTTGCTTTTTTGTAGTTTTAATATTTGCTGTTCATGGTCATAAAGTTTCAACCGTAAAAAAATGAAAAGATATTGTTTAGCACTTGATTTAAAAGACGATCCTAAGTTAATTGCCGAGTATGAAGCATGGCATAAAAAAGTTCCGCCTGCGGTTACTTTTAGTATCATTTCATCAGGTATCAGAGATATGGAAATTTATAGAACCGGAAACAGGTTATTGATGGTGATGGAGGTTGACGATAATTTTTCTTTTGATAAAAAGTCAAAAGCTGATGCGCAGAACGCTAAAGTACAAGAATGGGAAACCCTCATGTGGGATTTTCAACAGCCTTTACCTTTTGCAAAAGAAGGTGAAAAATGGGTTTTAATGGATAAGATTTTTGATTTAAAATAATATGAGCAAGAAGTATTTACAGCTTCATTCACAGGATAATGTGCTGGTAGCGCTGCAAGATTTAGAAAAAGGTTTAACGGTAGATTTTAACGGTAAGGTTTTAACCCTTAAAGAGGATATTCCGGCTAAGCATAAATTTTACTTAAATGCCATGCAGCCCGGTGATGAGGTCATCATGTATGGGGTTTTGGTAGGGAAAATTCAGATGTCTGTAAATGAAGGAGATTTAATGACTGTAAACAATCTTAAACATGCAGCAGAAGATTATGCTTATAGGGAGGTCGACTACCAATGGGAAAAACCAGATGTAAGCAAATATATTGATAAGACTTTTTTAGGTTATCATCGTGAGGATGGACGTGTAGGTACAGCAAATTATTGGCTGTTTATTCCGACAGTATTTTGTGAGAACAGAAATCTAGATGTGATTAAAGAAGCCTTACATCATAGTTTAGGTTATGCTGTCACCGATAAGTATAAACTGTATGCAAAGGCATTGAGAGAAGCTGTAGAAGCAGGTAAAGATATCCAAAACTTATCGCTAGAATTAAATGCCGTACAACCCACAGAACGTTTATTTAAAAATGTTGATGGGATAAAATTCCTCAATCACCAAGGTGGTTGTGGTGGTACAAGACAAGATGCAGAGCTGCTCAGTAAGTTATTAGCATCTTATGCCAATCATCCCAATGTTGCGGGCGTAACTGTTCTAAGTTTGGGCTGCCAGCATCTGCAAACGCAAAACTTTTTGGATGATTTAAAGCAATACAATCCAAATTTTAATAAACCTTTATTGGTTTTTGAGCAACAACAAAGTAAAAGCGAGGAGCAATTGATCAAAGATGCGATACAGCAAACTTTCTCTCAATTGGTTGAAATTAATAAAATTGGAAGAAAGCCAGCACCTTTATCAGCTTTAACAGTAGGGGTTAAATGTGGCGGTAGCGATGGTTTTAGCGGAATTTCTGCCAATCCTGCGGTTGGTTATACCGCAGATTTATTGGTAGCTCTAGGAGCTAAAGTTCTGTTGGCAGAGTTTCCAGAACTGTGTGGTGCAGAGCAGAACATGATAGACAGATGCCAAGGGAAAGAAATTGCAGAAAAGTTTATCCATTTAATGCAAACTTATGATGCCCAAGCACATGCAGTAGGCTCGGGCTTTCACATGAATCCATCGCCAGGAAATATTAAAGATGGTTTAATTACCGATGCTATAAAAAGTACTGGGGCAGCCAAAAAAGGAGGTACAGCACCTGTAGTAGATGTTTTAGATTATACAGAACCAGCCGTAAAACCAGGTTTAAATTTAGTTTGTACACCGGGTAATGATGTTGAGGCTACTACAGGAAAAGCAGCTAGCGGGGCAACCTTAATTTTATTTACTACAGGTTTGGGTACACCAACAGGTAATCCGGTTTGTCCGGTTATCAAAGTGGCTACCAACTCTGGTTTAGCTTTAAGAATGTCTGATATTATTGATATTGATACTGGAGCTATCATCAGAGGTGAAAAGAGCATTGCAGAAATGGGAGAAGAGATTTTAGAATATTGTATCAAAGCTGCAAGTGGCGAAATTACACCAAAGGCCGTTCTCTTAAATCAAGACGATTTTATCCCTTGGAAAAGAGGCGTGAGTTTATAAGTTTATATAATTGTAATCATTAAAATAAAGAAAAGTGTTTTCATTAGAAGGTAAATCAGCCGTTGTAACAGGAGCAGGAAGCGGTATTGGGCAAGCTATAGCAATAACTTTTGCAAGGCAAGGGGCTAAAGTTTATGTTTTAGATGTTAATCAGGAGCAAGCCAACAGCACTGTTTCTCGTATTCAGGAAGATGGTGGAGAAGCATTTGCATTTGTTTGTGATGTTACCCATCAGCAAGTTGTTAAATCTGTATTTGAAAAAATCGGTAACATGAATATTCTGGTTAATTGTGCCGGAATAGCACATGTTGGCAATGTAGTTAATACCAGCGAGGCAGATTTTGATCGCGTTTATCAAGTAAACGTAAAAGGAACTTACAACTGTTTGCATGAGGCTTTACCTTATTTTATTAGAGCGCAGCAAGGTGTTATTTTAAATGTTGCTTCTATTGCTGCTTATGTAGGTATAAATGACAGATTTGCCTATAGCATGAGTAAAGGAGCTGTTTTTGCCATGACTTTAAGCGTTGCTAAAGACTTTCTTCATCAAAATATCAGATGTAACTCTATATCTCCGGCAAGGGTACACACGCCTTTTGTAGATGGCTTTATAGCAAAAAATTATCCGGGCAAAGAACAAGAAATGTTCGAGAAATTATCTAAATCTCAGCCTATAGGCAGAATGGGTAGTGTGGATGAAATTGCTACATTAGCATTATACTTATGTAGTGATGAAGCTGGTTTTATTACTGGTAATGATTATCCTATAGACGGTGGATTTATAAAATTAAATAACTAAATAAACTAAAGCTTCATTAAAGAAGAACTTAATAAATACAATTGAAATGAAATTAATAAGATACGGACAAGCAGGAAAAGAAAAAACAGGTGTTATTATTAATGATAAAAGATATGATACATCTGCATTTGGTGAAGATTATAACGAGGCATTTTTTGAAAACGATGGTTTGAACAGATTAGCTGCCTTTTTGAAAGAAAATGAAGGCAAGCTGCCAGAGGTTTCTGCATCAGAAAGATTAGGTTCTCCTGTTGCTAGACCATCAAAAATAGTTTGTATTGGTTTAAACTATGCTAAACACGCTAAAGAAACAAATGCACCTATCCCGGCAGAGCCTATTTTATTTTTTAAATCTACCACGGCTTTAGTTGGTCCAAATGATGATATCATCATCCCTAAAAACTCCGTTAAAACAGATTGGGAAGTAGAATTGGCTTTTGTAATTGGTAAAAAAGCAAGCTATGTAGAAGAAGCAGATGCGATGGATTATATCGCAGGCTATTGTTTACATAATGATGTTAGCGAGCGTGAGTTTCAATTAGAGCGTGGTGGTACTTGGGATAAAGGTAAAGGTTGTGATACTTTTGCCCCTATTGGCCCATGGTTAGCTACAAAAGACGAGATAGCTGATGTAAACAACCTAAGACTTTGGTTAAAAGTAAACGATAAAATATTCCAAGACGGAAATACCGATGATTTGATTTTTAACCTACCAAAACTGGTAAGTTATTTAAGCCATTTCATGACTTTATTGCCTGGAGATATCATCTCAACAGGAACGCCACATGGTGTTGGTTTAGGCTTTAATCCGCCGGTATATTTAAAACCAGGAGATGTAGTAGAGTTGGGTATAGATGGCTTAGGAACTTCTAAGCAGCATGTTAAGGCGTATCAAGGCTAAGCATTATGGATTTAGGATTAAAAGATAAAGTTATTGTTGTATCTGGCGGAGCCAAAGGTATAGGTGAGGGAGTATGTAGAGTTTTAGCTCAAGAAGGTGCTATCCCGGTTATCTTAGGAAGAAACCAAGCTGATAATCAATCATTAGCAGATGATATTGCTAAAGCAGGAGGACAAGCATTTTGTGTGCAAGCAGAATTGTCAGATCCTACCGCCTGTGAAGAAGCTATAAATACAATTATAAAAGCTTTTGGTAGGATAGATGGCTTGGTGAATAATGCAGGTTTAAATGATGGTGTAGGTCTGGAAAATGGCTCTTACGAGGGCTTCGTGAAAAGTTTACACCATAGCTTAGTGCATTATTATCTATTGGCCCATCATGCTTTACCTTATTTAAAAGCATCTAAAGGCGGTATTGTTAATATCAGCTCTAAAACAGCAGAAACCGGTCAAGGTAATACTTCTGGTTATGCCGCAGCTAATGGGGGAAGAAATGCTTTAACCCGCGAATGGGCTGTTGAGTTGCTCAAATATGGTATTAGGGTTAATGCTGTTATTGTTGCTGAGTGTTGGACTCCGCAATATGCTAAATGGATAGAAACCTTAGCCAACGCTAAAGAAAAATTAGCAGAGATTACGGCTAATATTCCTTTAGAAAATAGGATGACAACCACACAAGAAATAGCGAATACAGTAGCATTCTTATTGTCAGAAAAATCTAGTCATACAACCGGCCAGCTGATTCATGTAGATGGCGGTTACGTACATTTGGATAGGGCTTTGGCTAATGCCTAGAGTATTGATAAATTTATTCATGCTGAATAATCTTTTTAAAACCTTAATTTTGCCAGCTTAAACAGCATAAAGTTTTGGGCGAACAAAAAATATTTGAGCAATTAGAAGTTTTTGATATTGCAGAAGAAGGCAAAGGTGTAGCAAGACATCAGGATTTGGTGGTTTTTATAGAAAAAGCTATCCCAGGCGATATTGTAGATGCTGCAGTTTATAAAAAGAAGAAAAAATTTGCAGAAGCTAAGGTGCATACCCTGCACCAACCATCTGCAGATAGGGTTGAGCCGTTTTGCATACATTTTGGAACTTGTGGAGGCTGCAAATGGCAGCACATGGATTACAACGCACAATTAAAATACAAGCAAAAATCTGTTACTGATGCTCTGCAAAGGCTCGCAGGTTTAGATGTTGCACATACCGAGTCCATTTTAGCATCGGCAGCAACTACTTATTACCGTAATAAATTAGAGTATACTTTTTCTAATAAAAGATGGTTAACCCAAGAAGATGTTGCTTCTGGCGAAGCTATGGAAATGAATGCCTTAGGTTTTCATGTGCCGCTCCGCTTTGATAAGATATTAGATGTTCAGCATTGCTGGCTTCAGGCTTCTCCTTCTAATGAAATCAGAAACAGCGTCCGCGATTTTGCTTTAGCCAATCAAATTTCTTTTTATGATTTAAGAGCTCATGAAGGGGCATTAAGAAATTTAATCATCAGAACTTCATCTACAGGAGAGCTCATGATTGTTGTGGTTTTTGCCTATCCGGAAGAAGGACAAGTAGAGCTTTTGATGGATTTTGTAAAGATAAGTTTCCCTCAGGTAAACTCGCTTATGTATATCATCAACCAAAAGAAAAACGATACCATTTTTGATCAGGATATTTTATTATACCACGGCCAACCTTTCATTTATGAAGAAATGGAAGGTTTGAAATTCAGAATCGGACCTAAATCATTCTATCAAACTAATTCTTTACAAGCTTACGAATTGTATAAAATCACCAGAGAATTTGCTGGTTTAACAGGTAAAGAATTGGTTTACGATTTGTATACTGGTACAGGCACTATCGCCAACTTTGTAGCTAAGCATGCTAAAGAAGTTGTTGGGGTAGAGTATGTGCCAACGGCTATAGAAGATGCAAAGGTAAACTCACAAATCAATGGGATAAACAATACGAAGTTTTATGCTGGCGATATGAAAGATGTTTTAAATGCCGATTTTATAGCCCAACATGGCAAACCTGATGTGGTGATTACAGACCCTCCAAGAGCAGGAATGCACCCGGATGTAGTAGAGCGTTTAATGGAAATGGAGGCTGATAAAATTGTATATGTAAGCTGTAATGCGGCAACACAAGCCAGAGATTTAGTGCGTTTGAAAGAGAAATATGAAGTAAGCAGAATTAAACCTGTGGATATGTTCCCTCAAACACAACATGTAGAAAATGTGGTTTTATTAGAATTGAAAAAATGAATCAAGAAGATTTAATGGGGAATCCGGCTGCTGGGGAAAATCAGAAGCCTCAGGAAAGTCCTTTACTTTCTTTAAAAAAAGATTTAGCAAATTATAAAGATGCCATTAGGGAAGTTGCCATAGAAATTATGGTAGAAGGCTTATCAGCCTATCCTATATTTATTGCTCACCAGCATGAGGTTCATATTGGTGAAATTATTTTAGATAGGGCAGAATTAGCTACAGATTGGACGATACAAGCTTCAACTTTAGAAGAGTTTATAGAAAGAGGTATTATTCAGGAAACTAAGAAAGACGCCTTTTTAAGTAGCTATAAAAATGCCGATGACTATGCTTGTGTGTTTGTAGTAGTGCCAGAAGGAGCAAACTTTGTTTATTATCCTTATTAAAAGAAAAGAGGCTGTCAAATCAAATAATTCGTGTCAGGCTGAGCGGAGTCGAAGCCTAATTTATGTTTCGACTCTGCTCAGGATGACAATTGAAACCAGCCACATAAAGTGGATTCGATTATTGACAACCTCTTAGCATTAACACACACACTAAAAATTTATTAAGACAAATTTGTAAACCTTTTAAAACTTAGACGCTACCATAGCATCGTTAGTTACATTAATTTTTAAAAAACATTAAAGGTTTAAACAGAATTAGTTAATTTGAGCCAAAAATAGCAGCTATGCCAACTAAGCGATTACTTATTCTTAATCATACGCAAATACAGCAGAAAATTAACCGTATTGCTTATCAAATTTTAGAAGACAATATAGAAGAACAAGAAATTATTCTTGCAGGTGTGGTATCTAGAGGTTATAGGTTTGCTTTAAGATTAGAAAAAGTATTAAAGGAAATAGCTCATTTTAAGATTACCTTGGCAGAAATAGAGCTTAATAAAGAGAGCTCTAAGCTAGAATCCTCTATCAATATTCCTATAGAAGCTTGCCAAAATAAAGTCATTGTTTTAGTTGACGATGTTTTAAACAGCGGCAGAACAATCGCTTATGGTTTAGGCGTATTTTTAAATATCCCCTTAAAAAAATTAAGGTCTGTAGTTTTAATAGATAGAAGTCATAAACTATTCCCGGTAGCTACAGATTTTGTTGGCTTACAACTCTCTACAGTCTTAAAAGAGCATATTGAGGTAGTGTTAGATGAAAATAATGAGCCTGATGGTGTTTACTTAACCTAAGAAATTCTAAGATTATTTCTGGCTCTTATCCAATGTTTTTTGTGGCAGTTAGAACAGGTTGCTTCTTCGCAAATGGTAAGCTGATAAACTTTGCCGCAAGTGTTACAAGCATACATGCCGTTTTCTGCGATTTTTTTTAACGGAGTTCTAATTTCGTGAGGCAAAATAGGGAGTCCATATTTTACCTCTTCATCAGCATTAAAAAATACGCTAATCTCTCCAGAAACTTCCAAAATAGCCAATTTCACTTGTCCTAGGTGGTCAACATGCTCCATTCTTAATTCTGCATAAAATTCATCTACAGCAATATCTTCTTTCTCCATTCTTTGTTTAACAAATTCTCCGTCAACAATTAACGTAACAGGTTTACCTTCTATCCAGTGTTCAAATTTTTTAAATTTTAAAGCCCAGGTAATGGCTCTGTAAAAGGCAAGTACACAAATAAATACAGTAATGGCAGGTATTAAGCCTACATCTTCATAGAACATAGGGTCGCCAGCTGCAGAGCCCAAAGTAATAATAATAACCAGTTCAAAAATAGAAAGTTGCTTAATCCCTCTTTTGCCTGTAAGTTTAAGTGCAATAAGTACAACTATAAACATCACCAGGCATCTGAATAAGACCTCAAGTAAAAACACGTAAGGTAAATCATTCATGAAAACCCTGTCCCATTCAAAAATTTCTTTCATATATAATTTGAAAAATTAATTACCTTTATAAAAATGTGGAAAACTCAAACAAATGATTATCAAAGTTTTGTATAGTTGTATTTGTTGTAGATATAGGTTTATCCACATTTTGAACTTACATTTGTTATCACACAAAAAACACTAACATGGCTACATCAATAAATATACCGCGTTTAGATTTAAACGATTATCTGTATGGTACGGCAGCTCAGAAGAAGCAGTTTTCTGATGATATTGGCAAAGCTTTTAACGATACGGGTTTTGTTACCATCACCAATCACGGCTTAAGTAAAGAGCTAATTGATAACCTTTACCTACAAGTGAAAGAGTTTTTTAGTTTACCCGAAGAAACCAAATTAAAATACGAAAAAGTGGAGCTTGCAGGGCAACGCGGCTATACCTCAAAAGGTAGAGAAAAAGCCAAAGACTCTAAAACACCAGATTTAAAAGAGTTCTGGCAAACTGGTCAGTATGTGGAAGATGGTGATGTTATTAAAGAAGAATATCCAGATAACGTTTCAGTAGAAGAAGTGCCAGCGTTTAATATGGTTACAAAAGAAATTTATAAAAAATTAGAGCATGCAGGTAAACAACTTTTAAAAGCAATAGCAGTTTATTTAGGTTTACCTGAGGATTATTTTGAGGATAAAGTACATAACGGAAACTCTATATTAAGAGCTATACATTATTTTCCGATTGAAAATCCAGATGCTTTACCTGCGGATGCAGTAAGAGCAGGAGCGCATGAAGATATCAATTTGATTACTTTATTAATTGGCGCTAGTGCTGATGGCTTAGAAGTTTTAACCAGAAATGGAGATTGGTTTGCAGTTAAAGCTCATGGCGAAGATATCGTAGTTAATGTTGGTGATATGTTGCAACGTTTAACCAATAACAAGTTAAAGTCAACTACACACCGTGTAGTAAATCCGCCAAGAGAATTGATGAAGAGCTCAAGATACTCGGTACCGTTTTTCTTGCATCCAAAATCAGGTATGGATTTAACTTGTTTAACTTCTTGTATTGATGAAGAAAATCCTAAAGCTTACACAGATATGACGGCTGGCGAGTACCTCGACGAGCGTTTAAGAGAAATAGGTCTTAAAAAATAAAAATCAGTAATTCAGAATAGGAAGGAAGCGCCCCAAAAAGGCGCTTTTTTGTTTTTATAGGCAGGTTGTGAATAAGTTTCCTTATTGTTTAAAACTTCATTGCCTTTACTAGCTTTATTAGTCATACTTTTGAAATAGTTCTTTAACATTACTTATTCAGGTTACCAAATTTGTTTTGGTATTAAAAGGGAACCATGTTAAAATCATGGGCTGACGTTGCAACTGTATTTCTGTTTTTTCAACTAAAATTTGAAATCAAAAATTTGCTAAATATCAGGTCACTGTTTTGCTTGTAAGTAAAATGGGAAGGCATTTAGTAGACAGATAAGCCAGGAGACCTGCCGAGTAGGATTTGTCAAGACTTTCACGTAAAAGGTTTTGATAAAAGCTCTTCTAAACCCTCAATACCTATCAGGGTCTATGTTGTCTTTTGTCAATTCCTGTTTGTAAAATTTAAAAATTAAAACCATGCAACAGGAAGAAGTATTACTTAAAGAAAACAAGGATCGCTTTGTGATTCTGCCCATCAATTATCCCGCAATTTGGGAGATGTACAAACGCCACGAAGCCAGTTTTTGGACAGCAGAAGAAATAGATTTATCTGCCGACCAAAAAGATTGGGAAAACCTAAACGATGGCGAAAGACATTTCATTAGCCATATTTTAGCATTTTTTGCTGCTAGTGATGGTATCGTGAATGAAAACTTAGCTGTTAATTTCATGAGCGAAGTACAGGTGCCAGAAGCTAGGTGCTTTTATGGTTTTCAAATCATGATGGAGAATATCCACTCAGAAACTTATGCTTTATTAATTGATACTTACATCAAGGATCCAAAAGAAAGAACACATCTTTTACATGCCATAGATACGGTTCCATGTGTACAAAAGAAAGCGCAATGGGCATTAAGATGGATAGAAAAAGGCACTTTTGCACAACGTTTAGTAGCTTTTGCTGCCGTAGAAGGTATTTTCTTTAGCGGTAGTTTTTGCTCTATTTTTTGGTTAAAGAAAAGAGGTTTAATGCCAGGTTTAACCTTTAGTAACGAGCTTATTTCAAGAGATGAAGGCTTACACTGCGAATTTGCTTGCTTGCTTTACGGCATGCTTCAAAATAAGTTGAGCAAAGAAGAAGTTTATGAAATTATTTCTGAAGCTGTAGAAATAGAAAAAGAATTTATTTCTGAGGCATTACCTGTCAATCTAATTGGGATGAATGCTCGCTTAATGATGCAATATATTGAGTTTGTAGCCGATAGATGGTTGGTAGAATTAGGTTATGATAAAAAATATCATGCTTCAAATCCTTTTGATTTTATGGAGATGATATCCCTGCAAGGAAAAACCAATTTCTTTGAAAAACGTGTTGGCGATTACCAAAAAAGCGGGGTACTAAGCAGCAAAGAAGACCAGGCGTTTTCATTAGAAGAAGATTTTTAAATAGATGGTTAGTCCCGATGAATTATCGGGTAGTTGCTTAGTTAGGTTTTAAGCTCCCAACTAACCACCTAACAATCTAACCAACTAAAACCTAATCACCTAACAATCTAACTAACAAACTAAAAAAGAATGTTCGTAATAAAAAGAGACGGAAGAACAGAATCCGTAAAATTTGATAAAATAACCTCAAGAATAGAGAAACTCAGCTACAGCTTAAATGCAGATTTTGTTGATCCTGTAGAAGTTGCAAAAAAAGTAATTGATGGTTTATATGATGGCGTAACAACATCAGAACTAGATAACTTGGCGGCAGAAACAGCGGCTTCTTTAACTACGCGTCATCCAGATTATGCCATTTTAGCTTCACGCATTGCGGTTTCTAACCTACATAAAAATACCATTAAGTCTTTCTCAGAAACCATGCGGTTATTGCATGAATATAAAGACCCAAAAACTTCTAAGCCAGCCTCTTTAATTGCTGATGATGTTTGGGAGGTGATAAAAGAAAACGCTGAAATTTTAGATAGCACCATCATTTACGACAGAGATTTTAGCTTCGATTATTTTGGGTTTAAAACTTTAGAGCGCTCTTACTTGCTAAAACTTAATGGTCGTATTGTAGAGCGTCCTCAGCATTTATTTATGCGTGTTGCAGTAGGTATTCATAAACATGATTTAGCTAGCGCTATTAAAACTTATGAACTCATGAGCGAGCGTTGGTTTATCCATGCTACGCCAACTTTATTTAATGCGGGTACGCCAAAACCACAAATGTCTAGCTGTTTCTTGGTAGCCATGAAAGATGATAGTATTGAAGGTATTTACAGCACTTTAATGCAAACTGCCAAGATTTCACAAAGTGCCGGAGGTATTGGTTTAAGCATCCATAATGTTAGGGCAACGGGATCGTACATCAGCGGTACCAACGGAACCAGTAATGGTATTGTTCCAATGCTGAAAGTATTTAACGATACAGCCCGTTATGTAGACCAAGGTGGTGGTAAAAGAAAAGGTGCTTTTGCTATTTATCTAGAGCCTTGGCATGCAGATATTTTTGATTTTCTTGATTTAAAGAAAAATCACGGTAAGGAAGAAAACAGAGCTAGAGATTTGTTTTATGCCCTTTGGATGTCTGATTTATTTATGAAAAGGGTAGAGGCCAATGGCGATTGGAGTTTGTTTTGTCCTCATGAAGCACCAGGCTTAGCCGACTGTTTTGGTGCCGAGTTTGAAGCATTATATCAGCAATATGAGCAAGAAGGAAGAGCTAGAAAAACCATCAAAGCACAAGAGTTGTGGTTTGCCATTCTTGATTCGCAGATAGAAACAGGTACGCCATATTTATTGTATAAGGATGCTGCCAATCAGAAATCAAATCAACAAAATTTAGGTACTATAAAAAGCTCTAATTTATGTACCGAGATTATTGAGTATACCTCTCCAGATGAAGTTGCAGTTTGTAATTTAGCTTCACTTTCTTTGCCTCGTTATGTTGTAGATGGTACTTTTAACCACCAGAAGCTTTATGAAGTAAGTTATCAGGCAACTTTAAACCTAAATAGAATTATAGATAATAATTACTATCCGGTAGAAGAGGCTAAAAATTCTAATATGCGCCACAGACCAATTGGTTTGGGTGTACAAGGTTTGGCCGATGCTTTTATTCTGTTAAAAATGCCTTTTGAGAGTGATGAGGCAAAACAGTTGAATAAAGATATTTTTGAAACCATCTATTTTGCTGCGATGACAGCTTCGGCTGATTTAGCAGAGAAAGAAGGACCTTATGAAACTTTTAAAGGTTCGCCACTTTCTAAAGGACAGTTTCAGTTTGATTTATGGGGAGTGCAGCTAGAAAGTAACCGTTGGGATTGGGAAGCTTTAAGAAAAAGAGTGGTAAAAACAGGGGTAAGAAACTCTTTGTTAATGGCGCCAATGCCAACAGCATCAACCTCGCAAATTCTAGGAAATAACGAGTGTTTTGAGCCTTACACCTCAAATATCTACACCAGAAGGGTGTTAAGTGGAGAATTTGTAGTTGTAAATAAGCACTTATTAAAAGATTTAGTAGAGCTAAATCTTTGGAATAGTAAAATGAAAGATGCTATTATTTTAGCCAATGGCTCGGTACAAGATATACAGTCTATACCACAACATATCAAAGATTTATATAAAACAGTTTGGGAAATTAAGATGAGAAACGTGATTGATATGGCTGCCGATAGAGGAGCATTTATTTGTCAATCTCAGTCTTTAAACTTATTTATTAGCACTCCAACCGCCGCAAAATTAACCTCTATGCATTTCTATAGCTGGAAAAAAGGCTTAAAAACAGGAATGTATTATTTGAGAACACAAGCTGCTACACAAGCAGTTAAGTTTTCGGTAGAAAGTCAGGCTGGCAAAGAAATGGAACCTTTGGTACAAACACCAGAAGTTGTGGTAGAAGGCGCAAGTTGTAGTATGGAAGATGGTTGCTTGTCTTGTGGGTCTTAATTGAATTTTAATGTTTTAACGTAGCAGCCCAAGGTTTAAACCTTGGGCTGTTTTGTTTTTAAATTTTTACAATTTTTTATTTTACCACAGTATAGTATTAACCTCAGACTTCCGACTTTATAATTTTCTTTTTGATTATTTAGTATATAAAAAATGAGTAAAATATTTGTGAAACCGAAAAGTTGCATATATATTTGCAACTGATTAGTTTCATAATTAAAGTTTCATAACAATGCGAAAATTAAAATTACAAGTACAAACATCCATTGATGGATTTATCTCAGGACCTAATGGAGAAATGGATTGGATAACATCCAATTGGACTGATGATATTAAAGAATATGTAGACGAAATCACCAAACCGGTTGATATGATTTTGCTCGGAAAAAATTTAGCAATGGGTTTTATACCACATTGGGCTTTAGTAGCAAAAGATGAGCATCATCCGGAACAAGAAGCAGGGATTAAATATTCAGAAACACCTAAAATCGTTTTTAGCAGTTCCTTATTAAAATCTGAATGGGATTATACAGAGGTAGAAAATGGAGATTTTGTTAAAAGAATTAACCTGCTAAAGCAACAACCCGGTCATGACATCATCGTGTATGGTGGGGCTAAATTTGTTTCCTCATTGATTAAAGAAAAATTAATTGACGAATTACATTTATTCGTAAATCCGGCTATACTTGGCAAAGGCTTACCCATTTTTCAGGATGTGGAAACATCCCAAAAATTGGATTTAACGTTTTCTAAGCCGTTTGATTGTGGTGTGGTATTAATGGTTTACAAGACTATATAAGATGCGTAGAGATGTTTTTCAGGCTATTGCAGACCCTACCAGACGGGCAATTATCACCCTAATTGCTTTACAGGCAATGACACCCAATGCTATTGCCGAACACTTTGATTCTACCAGACAAGCTGTTTCCAAACATCTTAAGATTTTAACAGAGTGCGAGCTTGTAAAACAAGAACATCAAGGTAGAGAAATTTACTACTCACTAGAAATCGATAAAATGAAAGAAATTGATATATGGTTAGAACAATTCAGAAGAATTTGGGAAAGTAAATTTAAACAACTTGACCATTTATTATCAACAATTAAAAATGAAAGAAAATGAACAGCTTATTAAAATTTGACTTTATTGTAAACAAAGAAACCAATACGGTTAATATACAACGTGAATTTGATGCTAATCTACCATTGGTGTGGGAAGCGTGGACTAATCCAGAAATTCTTGACCAATGGTGGGCACCTAAACCTTATCGTACTGAAACCAAATCAATGGATTTTAGAGAGGGAGGTATGTGGTTATATGCTATGGTGAGTCCGGAAAATGAAAAGCATTGGTGTAAAAATGATTATTACAAAATAGTACAACATGAAATGTTTGCGGGTTTAGATGCTTTTTGCGATGAAAATGGTTATGTAAATACAGAAATGCCTAGAACAAACTGGACAAATGTATTTACAGAGGCTGATGATAAAACAATGGTAAACATTACGGCCACTTACGAGAAGTTATCAGATTTAGAAAAAGTTATTGAAATGGGCTTTGAACAAGGCTTTACAATGGCTCTTGAAAACCTTGACCAATATCTTAAAGCCAAGTTTCAATTAAGAAAAGAAAATAAACCTATTAACAGAGCCAGAACAACAACTTATCTAAATTTTGCGGGACAAACAGAAGAAGCCTTTAACTTTTATAAATCAGTTTTTAAAACAGATTTCATCAATGGTATCAAGCGTTTTGGAGACATCCCCGCAGAGGCAGGACAGCCGCCTGTTGCGGAAGAAATTAAAAAAATGGTTTTACATGTTGAGTTACCCATTTTAGGAGGACACATCCTTATGGCAACAGATGCGCCGCAAGAAATGGGTTTTACATTAACATCCGGAAATAATATGTATATCTGTTTAGAACCCGAAACAAGAGCCGAAGCTAAAAGATTGTTTGATGAGCTTTCTGATGGCGGAAATGTTTCTATGCCACTTGCAGATATGTTTTTTGGGGCTTATTTTGCGGAGTTTAAAGATAAATTTGGAATTAGCTGGATGATTAATTATCAAAATCGTTGAAATGTTTTCAAAAAAGGGATAAATAGTGCCTATTAAATTACCATAATGAATGCAGACCTTATTAAATACCTTAAAATGAATATAGCTCTTGATGATGAGCTTATTCAGAAATTAACATCAAAATTTGAGCGACGTGAGCTTAAACCCAATAGGTTTTTAATTAAAAAAGGTCAGATTGCTGATAGCTATTATTTTATAGAAAGTGGCTTTTTAAGAAGTTATTATACTGATAACCATAAAGAGCATACCGTTTGGATTGAAGCGCCTGGAGAGCTAGCTGTAGAAATTAAAAGTTTAAGGCTTCAGATACCAACAGATTATAATATTGTAGCTATTGAGTCGGTAGTTTATTACGCAATAAAAGCAAGTGATTTAGAAATTTTAATTTATGAATACAAACCGGTGCAAGACTTTATGCACCGGCTTTGGGAAACCAGATTTATCATAGCCATGGATGCTGTAAGAGCTTTTCAAACGCTTAATGCTAAAGAACGCTATGGATACCTTTTAAAAAATTTTCCGAATTTTGAAAAACTTCCACAACATCAATTGGCTAATATCTTAGGTATTACGCAATACTCTTTAAGTAGAATCAGAAGACAAAAATAATTTTTTGCCAAATGGCAATTTTTGGCATTACATCTTTTAAGAAATTTGTGAATCGTATTTAAGATCACAAATATCAAAAATGTATCAATTACAAAAAATTATAAAAATAACAGTTGTAATAGTGGTATTTATAACAACTATGTTATTTTACCCATCTTGCCAGAAAGATAAGCTCATAAACACTGAAGCTATCCTGATTTTTAATAAATTATCACAGTATAAGACTTAACAGAACCGTAAATGGATTGGTAGTGATTGGCATGTCTATATAATTTCTTAAGGTTATTTGTCCATAGAGAACCAACTTACATAAAGCAATCAAACACGATTATAGCAGATAGAGATGCAAAAGAGTATTTATATTCAATAGGATGTAACATAAGATTATGGATGCAGTTTAAAAAGAAGATGAAAAAAGTAATTGTTAAAAAACTAAATGCAACTGATAATATTCAATTCATAAGCTTAATTAGGCTTTTTGAAGATGTATTTGAAATGAGAAATTTTGATATACCACCTCAATCTCATTTAGAAAATCTTTTGGCAACATCAGATTTTCATGTTTTTGTAGCTATGATAGATAATAATGTAATAGGTGGCTTAACAATTTATACTTTAAAGCAGTACTACGCAACAAAGCCATTGGCATATATATTTGATTTGGCTGTTAAAACCAATTTGCAAAGACAAGGTATAGGTAAACAGTTGATAAGCTTTGTAAAAGTGTATTTTAAAAATGAAGGCTATGAAGAAATATTTGTACAGGCCGATAGAGTAGATGATTATGCTTTAGATTTTTATCGTAAAACGGCCCCAACCCATGAGGAGGACGTACTACATTTTTATTATAAATTATAGTTAATCAATATTTAATATTTGAGCATTTAAGATTATTAAAGTAATACTAGATAAGCGAGTAGTACAGGTCATAATATAAAATGTTTATTTTTTACATGAACATAGAAGTATTTAAAACAGACGTTACAAGCAAAGTAACAGCAAATATTATTGTTAGTGAAATTGTTAAGATTTTACCTAATGCTGTGGTGAATTTTGATTTAGAAGATTGTGATCATATACTTAGAGTAGAAGCTCATGATATTTGTAAAGACACTATTGTTAAGCTACTCCATCAATTAGATGTGGAGTTTGAAATTTTAGAATAAGAGAATTTTGTATAAAAATATGGTTAGATAAGTCAAAATATTTTTTTGATTCCAATTAAAAATAGTACTTGCATAAACAACATGATTTAGACAAAGTAAAGCGCAAAATTATTTTATTATTTAATATCCAGAAAGATTTATTGATTTAGTGGATTTAAGTTATAAAAATAATACTAATGATATAGCTGTTAAATTTATTCTCTAATCCTTAATCTTCATCTCCTCCATAAAGTTCTGTCGGTCTTTGGGTACCAATCACATAAATCAATCCATCGTGGTCTGTTAAGCGGATAGCATCTTTACGGTTAGCATAAAATTTAATAGAACCGTTTCTGTATAAATTATATGCAGAGTTATTAAACATTCTAAAAGTAAACGATGAGTAGGCCCCTTAGGGGTGAAATAAAAATCAAATATCTATCATATTTTCAATACGCATTTACAAATACATTTAATTTTAAACCTTCTTTTATGTTTCTTGATTTTTTAATCGCAGAGTTCGCAGAGGTCACAAAGCTGGGTTGCCCTTAATGTTTGATTTAGATTCTCTAGTTTATGATGTTATGAAACAAGTCCATAGGACTGACATGATGATAGCATTTTAAGAATAGATGGGGAGAACCCCTTAGGGGTGAAATAAAAATCAAATATCTATCATATTCTCAATACATATTTACCAAATACATTTAATTTTAAACCTTCTTCTATGTTTCTTAATTTTTTAACCGCAGAGTTCGCAGAGGTCACAAAGCTGGGTTGCCCTTAATGTTTAATTTAGATTTTTTGCTATGATGTTAAGCAACAAGTCCGTAGGACTGACATCATTATAGGATTTTCAAGGTAAATGATTTAAGAACCCCGTAGGGGTGACATAAAAATCAAACCTTCAAGTAGATACGGGAGCCAATTTGCAATAATTACCAAAAATTGGTGATTTCAATGGGAAATTTGAATATGAAAAATACATCAATATTTCTAGGTGATTATTTTGAGCAATTTGTGAATAGCCAAGTTACAGCCGGTAAATATAAAAATGTTAGTGAGGTGATTAGAGCCGGACTTCGTCTTTAGAAGACGAAGAAAGTAAGACTGCTGCTTTAAAAAATGCCATTCAGGAGGGCTTAAATAGCCCATGTGTAGAAAGTTTTGATTTTGATGAACACTTAGCCAAATTTAAATCCAAGAGAAGTAATAATAGTTTGCTTCTTTTATTCTCTATGTGAAAGAAAACGTTCTGCATTCAGCCTTCCGCTTTCCTCAACCTACTTTTTCATCTCCTCCATAATAGCCTGATAAAGTTCTGCAGGTCTTTGGGTACCAATCACGTAAATCAATCCATCTCGGTCTGTTAAGCGGATGGCATCTTTACCGCCAGCATAAAATTTAATAGAACCGTTTCTGTGTAAATTATATACGGGGTTATTAAGAAAATACTTGCTGTATTCGCCTCTTTCAACTTTAACAATGCTATTTAAATCTATTTTAACCAATCTGGTAGTCCATAATCCATCAATTAAAATAGCTTTGTTGTTTACAATAGTGCGGTAATGAAGTAAAAACAACATCAATACGCTAACAGCTAAAATTCCACAGCCTACAAGAAGCAATAAATCGCCGTTTTTATCTTTATTTTCTGTCCAATAGTAAGCCAAGAAACAAAAAATAGCCATTACTAACCTAATGCTTATAAAAGAGTAATCTCTTCCAAGGTATTGTTTTTCATAAAAAGGGTAATAATGAATCATGGCTTTATATTCTTTAATTCGAATTTAGTTATTTTTTTAGTATCGGCAGTTATTTTAAATCTTTCATCTAAACGGTAACCCGCAATCCAGATGATATGATCATCAGCATTAACTAAAATAGGAATCAGATGTTTTTGTGTAAGCGGTATTTTTAAGCTGATGAAAAAATCACTCAGCTTTTTAAATCCTTTCATTCCTAAAGGCATAAATTTATCGCCTTCTTGCCAATTTCTAAGTTTTAAAGGATATTTTAGCTTGTTGGTGTCAACAAAAGCTGTATTCGGATGATGATTGAAACAAGAATCAGCAATTTCTTGCGTAATGATGAAGTCTTGAAAGTATAGCATCAAATCATCTTCATTTAAAATCAGCTTGGTATGTTGTTGTTGCTGTATTTTTTGCAGAAAAAGAAAATCTCTATCAATCAATAAAACATCATCTTTACCAAAAAAAGTCTTGCCACTTTCTTTATCTAAGCCTTGTACTATGTCAGCAACAGTGGTGCTATTAAAGCCATAAGGCAATAATAACTCCGTTAAAACAAAATGTAAAGCAGGTATTTCTTTTAATTTTTGGATGCTAATTTGATATCCTTTGGGATGTTTTTGAAACAGCTTTTGCCGATAATCTTGGATGTTGGATTTTACAAAATTTTCTAAATCGGAGAAATAAGCGATGTTTTTTTCGAATGTATCTTCTAAAGAGGGATTAATCTCTTTCATCACAGGGATAATCTGATGTCTGATTTTATTTCGGATATATTTGGTAGAGCTGTTAGAGCTATCTTCAACAAAATCTAGCTTATTCTCTGCAATATAACCATCAATATCCTCACGTTTAAAAATCATTAAGGGCCTGATGATATTTTGCCTTTCTGATTTAATTCCATGTAAGCCGGCAATACCTGTACCTCGCGTTAAATTTAAAATCACAGTTTCTATCGCATCATTTTGATGTTGAGCTATAGCAATTTTTTGATAATTAAAAGCAGATTTTATTTCCTCAAAAAAGCGGTATCTTAAATCCCGAGCCGCCATTTGGGTGCTTATTTTATGTTCATCAGCGTAAGCCAAAGTATTAAAACTAGTTACATGAAAAGGTACTTCTAAAGTTTTGGCTAATTGTGCTACAAACTGCTCATCACGGTCAGATTCTGCACCTCTCAACTGGAAATTACAATGTGCTATAGCGAAAGAAAGCTTAGCTTGCTTAAATAAATGAGCCATCGCAACAGAGTCTTTACCACCACTAACTGCCAGCAAAACAGTATCTTTAGGCCCAATTAAGCCTTCGGATTTAATGAAATCCTGAAAAGATTTTAGTTGCCATAACATCAATCAAATTTAACCGTTTAAAATCGTTACCAAAAAACTAATTTTGCTTTGTGAAAAAGTATTCCCTTTTATTGTTTATTCTGGTGTTGGTGCAAATGGTACAGGCACAAAAAATCACTCGTGTAGAACTGTTACAATCGCAGTCTTTTATCGGGATGAAAAGGAACGGACAAAATATTCAGAAGGTTATTAGGCCTGTTTTTCAGCAAGATAACGCCACTTTAATTTGCGATAGCGCTTATTTTTATATAGAAAAAAATAGCTTTGATGCTTTTGGACATGTACATATTAACCAAGCAGACACCGTAAATATTTTTGCTGATTTGCTGAATTATAACGGAAATACCAAGATGGCGGTATTAACCAATAATGTAAGGATGGTGGATAGAGGCTCGGTTTTAACCACCAATAATTTAACTTACAATATGGCCAGCAAGGTAGGTACTTATACTAATGGCGGTAAAATTGTAAACGGAGATAATACTTTAACCAGCACCAATGGTTATTATTTTTCTAGCTCTAGCGATGCCTATTTTAGATATAACGTAAGGGTAAAAACACCCGAGGTTTTAATAAAATCTGATACTTTACGCTATAATTCACTCAGTAAAATTGCTTATTTCTATGGGCCAACCAATATTTACGGTAAAGACGATACTTTATATACAGAAAATGGGCAGTACAATACCGCTACAGAGCAGGCTGCTTTTGGAAAAAAAAATTTATACACCCAAAACTCTAAAAGTTTAAAAGGGGATAGTTTGTTTTACGATGGAAAAGTAGGCTATGGCAGGGCGGTTAAAAATATTCTTTTTGTGGATACCGCTCAAAAAGTAGAACTAAGAGGAGATTTAGGAAATTACCTTAAAAAAGATGAAAGTATTACGGTTACCCAAAATGCTTATATCGTTTTTGTAACAGAAAAAGACTCGGTTTCTAAAGATAGCATCTGGATGTCGGCAGATACCCTTTATAGTAAAGTTTACAGAAAAAAGGAGCTTTATGCTTTACAAAAAGCTAAGGCTTTAGCGGCACTGGCAGACAGTTTGGCGGCTGATAGTAGTAAAACCAGTTTAGATAGTACAGCTTTAACTCCACCAAAATTAGAAAGCCTTAATCAAGTCGACTCTTTAGCTACTGATACGCTGAAAGCCAATAATCTAGTTATTATTGAAGATACGCCAGAACAAAAAGCTACAGTTAAAGCTGTTGAGGAAGAAAAGACACCTAAACGAAGCAGAAAGCGAAAGAATAAAAGCGATGAAGCACCTGCACAAGAAACTGTTGTGCAAAGCAAACCTCCTGCTGAAGAGAAAAATTTGGAGCCCATTAAAGTAGATTCTGTTTTAATAAAAGCCAATTTGCGAAAGCAGTTTGTGATAGATAGCATCAAAAAAGATAGTATTTATGCTTTGGAGAATGATACCACAAAAATTAGGGTTGTAAGTGCTTGGCGTAAAGTGCGGGTTTTTAAATCTGATTTACAGGCCAGATCTGATTCTGCTTTCTTCAGTTACGGAGATTCTACTTTAAGAATATACCAATCGCCTATGGTATGGGCGCAGGGTAGCCAAATTTCTGCCGATACCATGTACCTACAAATGGTAAATAAGAAAATGGACAATATGGACATGATTAGAAATGCCATTGTTGTTAATACCGAGCAGGATTCTGCCTATTTTAACCAAGTTGCAGGTAAAATGATGAAAGGTTATTTTGTAGATGAAAAACTAGACCGTGTTTTTGTGGATGGTAATGCCGAAAGTATTTATTTCCCAAAGGATAGTACAGCATATAATAGTATGTCTAGAACGCTGGCTGCCCGTATGCGGATTAACTTTACCAACGATAGTTTAATGTCTATCACTTTTATAAGAAAGCCAGAGATGACTTATTATCCTATAGAAGATGTTACAGAAGAGCTGAAAACATTACCAAACTTTAGCTGGAAACCAAAGGATAGACCAAAATCTAAGGATGAAATTATTGCTAAGAAAATAGTTCAGAAAGCGGCAAGTAAAAAGCCAATAACAAAAGTTAATACCACAAAGTCTAAAGCTGTTACAGGTAAAGCTAAGGTGAATACTAGTCCATCTAAGCCTAAGATAGCTCCAATTGTTAAGAAAGAGAACGCTCCACCAGCTAAGCAAGAAGCACCACCTAAGAAAATAAGCAGTCAATAATTTAAAAGACAATGGAGACCAAAATCTATACCTTGGTGATAAAGGGAAAACCCGAAGGACCTTTTAGTTTAGAAGAATTAAAAGCTTTGGATGTTAAGCCCGATGCTTTTGTAAGAAAGCCCGGTATGGATGATTATAAAGAAGCTCATGAGTTTGAAGAGTTAAGAAGTTTACTGGGGTTTAAGCAGCAGTTTACTGCTCCGCAATACTTTGCCGGTTTTGATTTACGCCTTTTAGCCACTGCCATAGATTGGTTTTTGGTTTTATTTGTGGTGGCTGTTGCCGAGTTTATTTATATCCTAGCTTTTGATAAAGAAGACACAGTGCAACTTATTTTATTAGCCAATTTAATAGTGCTACCGCTACTCAAATTTGTTTATCAAATCATTACAGAAACTAAAACTCAGTTTACCATAGGTAAGCGTTTGCTAAATATAAAAGTCACCAATTTAGATGGCCTAAAACCATCCTTTAACCAAATATTGATAAGAAATACAGCCAAAATCATCAGTGCTTTAATTCTGTTTATGGGCTATTTCTATAGTTTTTTAAACAAGAAGCAGCAATGTTTACACGATGTTTGGGCTAGTACGCTTGTTATCAAAGAACGTTTAATTTAAAAGCATAAATTTTATGCTTTTTCTAAAACAAATTTTAAAAAGCAGGCTTTTAATAAAATCCTTTATTTTTGTTTAAATTTTATTTTATGGATGCAGAGGCGGCAATGTCTTTAAAAGGTATTTATTGTAATTCTTTAACCCAATACTCCAGATTTAACACGCTAGAAGTTTCTATAGGAAATGTTCCTATGGGTGGCAATCATCCTATCAGGCTACAGTCTATGACTACTACTGATACGATGGATACCGAAGGCTCTATAGCTCAAAGTATCAGGATGATAGATGCAGGTTGCGAGTATGTAAGAATTACAGCACCATCTATAAAAGAAGCCCAAAACCTGGCAGAAATAAGAAAAGGTTTACACGAAAAAGGATACCACGCACCACTAGTTGCCGATATACATTTCACACCAAATGCGGCAGAACTTGCAGCAAAAATTGTAGAAAAAGTAAGAGTAAACCCAGGTAACTACGCCGATAAAAAGAAATTTGAAGAGCTTAATTATACACCAGAAGCTTATGAAATAGAACTTCAACGTATTAAAAAGAAATTTGCTCCGCTGGTACAAATCTGTAAAGAACATGGTACAGCTATGCGTATTGGTACTAACCATGGCTCGCTATCAGACCGTATCATGAGCTGGTATGGCGATACTCCTAAAGGGATGGTAGAGTCGGCAATGGAGTTTATACGCATTTGTCATGAGTTAGATTACCATCAATTGGTGATCTCCATGAAATCTAGTAATCCGCAAGTGATGGTGCAAGCTTACCGATTATTAGTAGCCACCATGGCTAAAGAGGGGATGAATTATCCTTTGCATTTAGGTGTTACAGAAGCTGGTGATGGTGAAGATGGTAGGATAAAATCTGCCGTAGGCATCGGTACTTTGTTAGAGGATGGCTTGGGAGATACCATCCGAGTTTCTTTAACAGAAGAACCAGAATTTGAAATACCAGTTGCCCGAGTTTTAGCACAACGATATGAGGAACGTAAACATCAAAAAACGCAATTAAAAAATGCTAATGATGTTGAACTTCCAGATTATTTTTCTCCTTTCGAGTATAATAAGCGTCCTTCTGTCGAGCTAAATACTTTTATTGGCGGTCATCAAGTTCCACGAGTTATTTTAGATATATCTGATAAGAACCTGAAAGATCCATTTGTATTGGCTGATGCAGGATACATCTATTCCGCAGCTTTAGATAAATACAATATGGGCGATCAATCTATCGATTTTGCCTATATGGGTAGCCAATTGCCTTCTTTTAGCTTTCCGGGTAACTTAAAACAGCTTTTTGATTATACTACTTGGCAGCAATTGAAAAATAAAACCAATTGTCATCCGCTATTTAGTTTAGAAGAATATGTAAGCGCAACAGAAAGAGATACTGCGCTTAATTTGGTAAAAATAAAGCGTGAAGATTTAGATAAGGATGCTTTCGCTGAAATTCCTTTCGATAAAACTTTGGTTTTTGTTTTAGAAACCAATGAAACACATGGCATGGCAGATCAAAGAGCGTTTTTCTTTAAACTAGCCCAAGCAGGTATAGATACGCCGGTCATCATCAAAAGAAGTTATCAATTTGCTGATGAAAATCAGGAAGATATAGCTTTAAAAGCTCAGCTTTATGCAGCTACAGATTTAGGCGCTTTATTATTAGATGGTTTTGGTGATGGCGTTTGGATAGATGCACCACAACTGTCATCTAAATTTATTGTTTCTACCTCTTTTGGTATCTTACAAGCAACACGCAGCCGTATCTCTAAAACAGAATATATTTCTTGTCCTTCTTGCGGACGTACCCTTTTTGATTTGCAAGAAACCACTCAAATGATACGTAGCCGTACGGATCATTTAAAAGGAATAAAAATTGGTATTATGGGCTGTATTGTTAATGGCCCTGGCGAAATGGCCGATGCTGATTATGGTTATGTAGGAACTGGTCCGGGTAAGATAACCTTGTATCGTGGTAAAGAAGTTATCCAGAAAAATGTAAATACAGAAAATGCCCTGGATGAATTGATAGAAATCATCAGGGCAGATGGTAATTGGGTAGAAAAAGAATAAGTTTATTTAGTTTTCAGAGCAGTAATAACTAAGTTTTTATCTAATATAACTTTTTCTGTTTCCATTGCTTTTTTAAGAACTTGATTTAGCGCAAGCTTTACTCTTTTCTTTTCAATATTCAGCCTTTTATTGGTAATAACCTCGCTATAAATAAGTTCTTGTTTATCGTTATAAAACATAACGGTTGAATTTTTTGGAGTTTTAATATTGGATACAATTACCCAATTCCCTTCTTTGATAGCTGTTTTTTCTTGTGCTATAATGTTAAAGCCATAAAAGGCAAGTACTACAGTAATGATGAATGTTTTCATGTTGTTATAATTTTAATGAATCCAAAATTGTAGAAGCTTAACCATTCATGATAACCATGACGGTAGAATACCTCATCAAGAATTCACAAATCTTTAAATAGCGTTTGAACGCCTTTTATAGGTAAAATTTAGGTAGATAACTATAAATAGCTGCTGTTAGTCGATAAACTCATGCTGTTTATCTATTAATAATGATTTTTATAAAAGTCTTCTTTATTTTAGATGATGCTTCAAGAGGTTTATTCTTTTCAAAAAATCAGTTATAAGCGAGTCCTGATTCACATCTTATTTTGGCTATTGGTACTTGCTGCACTTACTTTAATATACGGTATAAATAAGCCCAGTTATTTCATGTCTTTCAGAAATAACCTGTTTTACATGCCTGTACATCTGGTTTACTTTTATAGTTTGGCTTATTATTTTATACCCAAATTTCTACTAAAAGGTAAGCATGTCCTATTTGCTATTTTGGTGATGTTCTTGGCAATTTCCTTAGCTTTTTTAACGCGTATTATAGACATATTTATTGTAGACCCCTATATAGATAAAGTTTTAAAAGCTATGGGGATGCAGGATGAATGGATGAAAATACAAGGAAGCTTTTGGGAGCAATTTACTAATCCTTATTATTTTGTTAATGCTGTAAAAGGTTCAAATTTGGTTGTTTGGATTGCCATTGCTATTAAATTATTCAAGCTTTGGTATGAGCGTAGGCAGGCAGCTTTATTGGCTGAACTTAATTTTTTAAAAGCACAAGTACATCCTCACTTCTTGTTTAATACTTTAAATAATTTATATGCTCTAACGCTCAATCAATCGCCAAAAGCACCTCATATTGTTTTAGGCTTAGCAGAAATATTAAGATATATGCTTTATGAGTGCGATAAGGAGTATATCTCTTTAAAGAAAGATTTAGAAATTTTAGAAAGTTATATCGCCTTAGAGAAACTTAGGTATGAAGACCGTTTAGAGTTAAATTTTAGTATTAGCGGGCAAATTCAAGAGCAACAAATAGCTCCTTTATTGTTAATTCCTTTGGTAGAGAATGCTTTTAAACATGGGGTTAGCGAGCAAGTTGGAGAATCTTGGATAAAAATGGATCTAACCATCCAAAATCACAAACTAAAGTTTAAAATAGCCAATAGCAAACCACAAACCATCTCAAAAGATAAGCATATTGGTAATATTGGCTTAACTAATGTTAAAAAGCGGTTAATGCTAATTTATCCCGACACGCATGAGCTAAAAATAAAAGAGGATGAAGATATGTTTTTAATTGTTTTGGATATTGATTTAAGTAGAGGCAATAACAATCATGAAAATTAAAGTTTTAATTGTTGATGATGAACCTCATGCCATTGAGGTCATAGAAAATTACCTCAGTAATTTTTCTGAAGTAGAAATTATAGCTACCTGCAACGATGGTATTTCGGCTTTTAAAATATTACAGCAAAAACCAGTTGATTTAATGTTTTTAGATATCCAGATGCCTGGCATTAAGGGAACTGATTTGGTGAAAAGTCTAAAGAAGCAACCTCGTATTATTTTTACAACTGCTTTTACAGAATATGCAGTAGAAGGTTTTGAGTTAGAAGCTGTGGATTACTTAATTAAGCCCATCTCTTTTGATAGGTTTTTAAGATCTATGGATAAAGTATTGCGTCATTTTGGGGCACAACAGCAAATTGTATTCAGTCAGCAGTCTACTTTGGTAGAAAAGGATACTTTTCTATACTTAAAAGTAGACCGTAAAATGATGAAAATTGCTATCAAAGATATTTTATGGATAGAGAGTCAGAAAGACTATATAAAAGTTGTTCTCCAAAATAAAGAGCTTATTTCTAAACAAAAAATTAGTTTGATAGAAGAGCTGTTACCAGAAGATGAGTTTGTAAGAATTCACCGTTCTTTCATTGTTTCTATATCTAAAATAGATAGTTATTATGCTTATGCCGTTGAAATCAATAATAAAGAGCTCCCAATCGGCAGAAATTATAAAGCCGAAACTCAAAAAAAATTGAAGATGATTAGTTAAGATTTTATGAAAGCAATACTAGCATCACAAACTTGTTTTAATTGTTCTGGTAGTTGATCTTCTTTGTAGGGATGACTAGCTCCAAATACATGATTAGCTTTATCTATTTCTTGGAAATTAGCTTTTGGATGAAGTTTTAAGAAATTTTGTGCAACACTTAAAGGGACATTAATATCATCATTACCATGAATAATAAGCCAAGGTTTTACTAGTTTCTCAACAGCGGTTTTGAAGTTCAGTTTATCAGCATTTTGTTCAACATCCTGTAAAAGAGATAAATTTAAAGGCATGTATTCTTTAGTACGAGCGTTAAAAACCTCAATTTTTCCTTTCTCTCGCCATTCTGCCTCTTGTTCTTTTTTCCATAAGCTACTAAAACTATCAATAGCTGCCCAAGTGATTAATTTATGGATGCTTTCATTTGCTGCAGCTGTTAAAATACTGATGCCACCACCACGGCTATGTCCAATTAAAATAAGTTCAGCATCAGGAAATTTTTGTTTTGTATAGGAGATGACAAGATCTAAATCAAAAAGTTCAAAACTAGGTGTATTAGCAGCAAAGAGATTTAAATCATTAACATCTACAGGGTTTTCTGGATTGACGCCGCTATGCGAAAAATTAAATTTTACGTAATGAATATCATGTAAAGCAAAATACTGAGCCACCAAATGATGAGCTCCCCAATCTTTAAAACCTTTAAAGCCATGCACAAAAATGGCAACCTGCTTTGTTGGTTTTGCACTATAAGTTATGTCTCCTATGATAGTATGTTGATTACTACCAGTTAGAGAGAAGTTTTCTTTTTTCATGATGATAAAATTAATTAAAATCTAAATCCGGTATTAAAAGAAAGCACTTTATCTTCTCTGGAAAATCCGTAGCCTAAACTTATAAAAATATTATCAAAAAGGTTTAACCAAACACCCGGTCCATAACCTTGATGCCAAGTATTACTTTCTATTTCGGCAGAGTGTACGCGGCCAGTATCGTAAAAACCAAATACACCAAAATCTCCGGTTAAAATATAGCCACGTATTTTGGTAACAGGTATTCTCACTTCGGTATTAGCAAAATAGGCTGTTTTACCAGAAAAACGCTGATTTCTAAAGCCTCTTAAGTTTTCATTATTTCCTAAAGAGCTGGCATGGTAAAATTGGTAATCGCCAATATTGGTTTCTGCCCCCAATCTAACAGCAAAAGTTACCGGGAAAGAAATATTAGGCGTAGCATAACCACTAAAACTGGTATATAAGTTTAGATGTTTATACTTTTCTGCATTGGTTTGCCAGATATAATTGATGGTACTTAACCACCTAAAACCGGTTTGTGGATTTATTTTCCGATCTCTCAAATCAAAATCAGCATAAGATTTTAGCGTAATAAATTTATCTGTATTAGCGAAATCATCTGCCAAATTGCCAATAAAGCTATTGGGTCTATCTTTCATAATATCCACATAAGCAAGTCCTGGCCCAATACCAAACTTGGCCCTTTCAGATAAACGGTACTGGAAATAAGCATTGGCTTGTAAAGCTCTGGAGCGTACACGATAAAAATCTACTTGATTTTCATTAGGTGTACTATTGCCAATACCGTAATAATTAAAGCTGTAAGCTGGTCCGGCAAAATCTCCACTAAACACCAAATCATATTTTTTAGCAAATAAAGAGTGGAAGATACTACGGTATTTCACCTCAAAAGCTCCGTTTTTAGGGGCGTATAAAGCGGTTATTTTTTGCTCAAAAGCATAAGGGTCTTTCCTAAAACCATAGCGTTTTATTTGATGAGATAAGCCAAAAGATGGTCCGTCTAAACCATTTGGATAATCTACAGAAGGTGCAATGCCCGCTTTATCATACTTAAACCAATTTGGGGTGTATTGGTTAATCCAAGCTTTGTTGGATAATACAATTTTGGTGTTTTTGCTTCCGCTGATGTTATTTTCTGGTGTATCATAAATAACTATTTTACCAGCATCAGAAGTATCTGTTATACGGTCTTTCCCGTCTCCGCCAACAATTCTAATTTTTAACGGATGTTTGGAGTTGCCTCTTACTACAGCGCTATCTCGTTCATCCAAAAGGAAAAAATTAAGCTCTTTGGTAAGGCTGTTGTCAAACTTTCTGGAATAAATTAAGGTATCAATATTACCTTCTTTTCTGGTTTTATACAGGCAAACCAAAGTGCTATCGGCTTCTCTTATAATTTCCAGATATTCATATTTATCAGACCCAACAATGGTAACTTCTTTAGCTAAGGTTTTATAATAAGATATTGCAACATCTAATAATTGGTTACGTCTTGATTTTAGTTTCTCAATAATCTCATTCCCAGAAACCATAAAAGCTTCTTTAGGCATAGCCTTTATAGATGATGTAATTACACTATCAGTAAGTTCTGTTTGTAGTTCTTTGGCTATTTTCTGCCAATCTTTAAGGTTAAGCTCGTTCAAGAAATTTCTATCCAAATTTCGGGCGGCAATAGAGAGTTCGGCAGGGTCTTTAATTTCATAACCAAAATGTTGTATGTCTGCCACAAAGCTTTTAAAAAGCGAAGGTAGTAAGCCGTCAAATTTGGTGTAAACTTGGTCGCGGTCTCTAGGGATAGGCCTGTAAATAGCACCTTTGTCTTTTTCAAACTCGGCCCAGCGCCATTGGTCTTCATGCCTGTCCCAATCGCCAATAAGCATATCAAATAAACGGGCTTTTAAAAAGCTTTTTTGGTCAACCTCGTTATCATTATCTTCTTTTAATTTTTCGTATAAGGTTTCTGTGCCAATGGCATTTTTAGTCCTCCCAAAGTTTTTATATAGAGATAAATTTTCATCGGGTCTTATTTCAATAATACCAACTTTACCACCAACTTCTGATAAATAAGGGCCTAATAATCTGGAATATGGCATGTAAACCAATTGTGGTTTGGTATGATAAATTCCGGCAGCACTAGCCATTTCTGGTATGGTTAAAGCACCAAAAGGATGGGCAGAAGATATTTGGTCTTGCAAGAAATCATCAGCAAAAGTGGTTTCAAAACCATTTGGTAATAAATCAGAAGGATCTTTGTTTACCGTTCTAAATTGGTATTGGATGCTGTCTTTGCCAATCATCCGTAAAGAAGTAGTTTGTTTACCGCCACCAAGCTGTAAAGGCTTTAAGCCTCCGGCATATTTAGTTAAGTCTAAATAGGGAATTTCTACTGGTGTAGCCCAAACGTTTCTATAATGCTCGCCCAAAATTTTCTTTTTAAAATTAGAAGCTCTGTACTGTTTACCTACGGCTACATATTTCATAGAATCTTGAAGGTCTAGCAAGTCCTCTTCCTTTATTTCTGCTTTGGTAGGTGCGGTGGCATATAATGGTTTTCTGTATACCAGTTTTCCGGTAGAGCCATCTCCTACAGGCTCCCAAAACTCTACCCAGCATTGGCCATTGGTATAATAGTTTAAGCGGGCAAAGCCTTTTGTACCATGCCCAAATAAAGCATCGTTTCCTTTAAAAAGGGCGCTATTTTTACTGCCTGCACCACTAATGATATGATTTAAGTTTTGGTATTTGGTAAACTGCAAAGCGTGTTCATGCCCGGCAGCAAAAACTACATTTTCTGCATTGTTTAGTATAGAAAGTAAACCATTTCTTAGTTGCTGATAATCTTTATTAGAAATATCCTGACGAGACAAACCGTATTGTCTTAATAGAGGATACAAAGAACCAACAATAGGTAATGGGATATAAAGGTTATCTTTAACCAAGCTTAATGGAAATATATAATCAATCAGGGTAAAATAACCACCATGTTTACCATTAGAAAACAGCGGATGATGTTGTGTAAAGAGAATATTTTTGCCTTTATTTTTTAAGATGATATCTTTTACTTGTGTAAGTACCTGCTCTTTAGAAATAGCTGTACAACCTTGTTGGTATCGGTTAGATTTGCTGTATTTATGTAACCACCATTCGCTATCCAGAACAATAATTACCAAATCTTTATTCATGCGTACTTCTACAGGTCCGGCACAGCCATTACTTGGGATGAATACATCGGTACTATCTAAGTATTGCTCTACAAATTGCTCTTGGCGTTTTACAGCGGCAAGTCCGCCCGGCCGGCTATGGTTCCAATCGTGGTTACCTGGAATAAATATTTTACGTCCTTTAAACTCTTTAACAATTTTTAGTTGTTCTACCAATCGTTTTTCCTTTTCTTCACGGTCATAATCATCAGGCTCTGGTAAACCATTATCATAAATATTATCACCTAAAAAAATAGCTACATCTTTAGGGTTAGATAATTTTTTGATAAGCGTATCGCTGCCAGTTTTAGAAACCACGGTATCGTAATTAAACATCTGCGATTCCATAAGTTTCAATGTAGGTTCTTGTTTATTCAAATCGGGGTTACCTACATCGCCAACCAAAAAAACAGTGTATTTAAGACTTAGTGTATCTGGATTGTTGGCTGTTTTCCATTCCTTTTCTTTTTTAGCATAAAAAGGTTTATAAGTTGTACAAGCAGCGTACAAAAAGCTACTGAGAACGATAAATGATATTTTAAACTTATTTGTCATGTATAGATGTGATTTTTAAAATATTACCACTGAGTTTTTTTCCTTCGTTAGAGATGTAAAGCTCTCCTTTACTATTAAATGCCATACCTTCTGGTTGTGTAAAAGCATTACCAACCAAAGATATAACCTGCTTAATTTCTTGTTGATGTATAACCACAATAAAATTATTGGTTGATGATAAAATGTATAAATCCTTTTCTTGCGGATGTATAGCTAATGCTGTAGGAGAAAAAACTTTATTAAGATTCTCGTTTCCAAGTTTTTTAAGAAATGCCTTAGATAGTTCTTCCCATCGGTCTCCTTTAAAAATGTTTAAAAGTTTTTGATGAGATATACTTAAATAAGGATTTTCATCCACCTTAAAATCTGTTAAAGAGCAAGTGTAAATTGCTTTTTTATTTTCGTTGCCTTTTAAATCTTCAGCTTTTACAGCAATCAATAATTGGTGTTTGGCTTCGTCGTAAACGATAGATTCAATATCATTTTTCTTTTTAAAAGCTGTTTTATGTGCTATAACTTTAGGGTTTTTATCTTCAAAAGAAACAATTTGGGTTAAATTGCCTTTGCTATTGATGATAAAAAGATCGGTATTTACTTTTGTGATGTCTTCAAAGTCTCCCGACTCTCCAAAAATTAATTTTCTGATGATTTTTTTTTGATGAAGATCAAGAAAGTAAACAATACCATTTTCATCTTCTACTGCGGCTATTAAACTATCGTTAACAAAGGTGATTCCAGAAATTTCTTTAAGCTGATAATCGAGGTTAATGGTTTCGAAATTTTTGATATATGATTTTTGAATAGCCTGTGCTTTATTTTTCTTAAAAGAAGAATTGGTACAGGATATGATAAGTAAAGATGAAATTATAAAAGGTATGATAAAAACCTTATTCATAAAAATAATTTGTAGCACACAAATCAAATCCTATACCATTAACAAAATATATAACCATGACAGCACCATCTGATTTATTGAAAGCAACAGAAGTTTATGTTTTTGATTTATTTAAAGATAAATTACCCAACGAGTTGGTTTACCACAATTTTAACCATACCAAAGATACGGTAGAGGCTTGCCAGGAAATGGCCGATCATTATCAATTAAGTACTCAGGATAAAGAAGATTTGCTGCTTGCAGCATGGTTTCATGATGCTGGATATACCGTAAAATACAAAGACCACGAAGAAGAAAGCGTTAAAATTGCAGAGACTTTTTTAAGAAGTAAATTGGATGAAAAACGTTTAAACAAGGTTACTGATTTGATTAAAAGTACCCATATAAATATTCCAGAAAGTAATTTAACAGAAGAAATTTTACACGATGCCGATTGTATCAATATGGGTAAAAAGCAGTTTTGTAAAAATGCAGAACTGTTGAGGGTAGAATGGGAGCAAAGCCTTAAAAAGCCTTATTCTGATTTAGAATGGGCTGAGGGGCAGTTGCATTTTCTCATCCATAAAAAATTTAAAACAACTTATGCTTTACAAACTTATGGTGAAGGCAAAGAGAAAAATTTAAAAAAGCAAAGGAAACAGTTAGAAAAACTAAAAAATGACCAGTTTAAACTACATTTAAAAGAGAAAGGAGTAGAAGTAAAATCTAAAAAAGAAGGTAGAGGTATAGAAACTTTGTATCGCTCTGTTTACGATTATCATATCAATTTAAGCTCTATTGCAGATAATAAAGCCAATATCATGATTAGTATCAATACCATCATTGTATCCTTAATCATCACGCTGTTTGGTTCTGGCTATACCTTTACAGGTGATGGTACTTTTGCCAGCGTGAGATTTGTCTTTCCTATGGCTTTCTTAGTAATTAGTAGCTTACTTTCTGTTGTGTTTGCTATTCTATCGGCAAGGCCAAACATTACCAGTAAAGAAAAATTCGAGCTTGATAATAAAAACAGCAGTATCTTATTTTTTGGCAATTTTGCTCAAATACAAATCAATGAATTTGTGAGCCATATCAAAGAGCTTAAAAAAGAGAAAGATGAACTTTATGATAGCATGACGGTAGATATTTACCATCTTGGAGTAGTATTGGTACGAAAGTATAAGCTGTTAACCACTTCATACAATATTTTTATGGGTGGTTTGGTCCTTTGTGCTGTAGGATTTTTGTTAATTATGCTTTTCTCTTATTAAGCTTTTTAACATCAGCGAAAGCGATATAGTGATAAAACACCGTACCGAAATGTTCGTAATGGTCGGTTCCTTTTTTTAGCTTATCCCAGTTAAACCAGTTTTTAACAACTTTCTTATCCCTCAGCTTATCTGTATACTGTTGCGATAAAAGGATATAATTATGCTGTTGTATACTGTTTTTTAATAATTTATGAGCCAGAATAACATCCTCGCCCATCAATTTAAAATGCCCTTCGATGTTTGAAATAGAAATTTTACCGTAATGTATGATAACTTTAATTCCAATTTCTTGATGAGCTAGATATTTGTGATAATTTTTTTCATCTATTTTTTCATAAGAAGCTATAAATTGATTAAAGGTATCATAGATAACCTTACACTGAAGTGCAACTTTTTGTACAGAAGGTAGTCTGCCAGTTTTATAAAAAAAAATAGCATCACCTTCAATCTCGGCAATACTTAATTCTAAAATATTTGATTTGATGAGCGTTTGCAATAAATGCGGAATAAACTCATGTGCAAAATCATGATCAACACTTGTCATAAATCTTGTAAAACCAGTGATATCAGGAATGCAAAAAAATACAGGAATTTTAGATTTAGTTTTAATCATTTAAGGTTAAGCATAATTAAAATTACTCATAGCAAAAGCTAAACCATTTTTTTAAATATAAGATTTGAGTTTTAAAAAATATATTTACCTTTAAGAAATTAAATCAACCTAGTACAAAATGAAAAACACAGAAGCTGCACTTGCAGCATTTGATAGTTATAACCAGCAAGATCCAAGAACATTTACTTATAATGGAGTTACGTTTCCACAAGAATATTTTTTAGCACAGAAATTAAACGAATGGATTTTAATACTTCAACCTATAGCAAGTGTAGAGTTATTATTGGCCTCAAAATGTCAGCATATAGGACGCTGGGAAATACCTCGTGATAAATACCCTCATGGGAGAGAAGGCTATCTGAAGTGGAGGAAGGAATTAGCTAATTTCCATGTCAATAAAGCCCTGTCTATTTTAAGAGAAGTAGGTTTTGATGAAACGGTTTGTTACCGAGTAAAACAAATTATTTTAAAGCATAGGATTAAGCATGATCAAGAAGTCCAAATGATGGAAAATGCTTTATGCTTAGTTTTTTTACAATATCAGTTTGAAGACTTTTTAAGTACACAATCTACAGAGAAAATGATTAATATTTTGAGAAAGTGTTTACTTAAAATGGATGCAAAAGGTCATCAATATGCACTTAGTTTAAATCTCTCTACAAATTCAGAAACCGTGTTAGCTAAAGCTTTAGAAGAGCTAGCAGTTTTAAATGGGTAATATAGCTTTCCAATTTTTGTAATCTTTATAAGAGAATGTAACCTCGTGTTAAACAGAGAAAATTTAAGATGGTATAAAGTCTTAGGATTGAAGTTGGGCATATAAGCGCTAATAAACTTTTTAATGGTTTACTACTTTTAAAATTTATCTTGTTAAATAAAAAATGTAAAAAAAATATTGCATAAGAAAAATAAGTGTGTACATTTGCATCCAATAAACAAAAAATGAAATTTAACGCTACATATTACTTCGGTTACTTTTATTATTCAAATAAGAGCCGGGCATAGTATGTTGTAATAGACTTATAAAAATACAAAGACCCGGCCTACGCAGACCGGGTCTTTTTTTTTAAATCAGCATGAGCGCAAAAAAAAGAGTTGCAATACAGGGAATTAAGGCTTCTTTTCACGAAGAAGCCGCATTTAAGTTTTTTGGAGAGGATATAGACACCATAGAGTGCAACTCTTTTAAAGAAACTTTCCAGAAACTTAAAGCAGGTGAGGCTGACTATGTAGTGATGGCTATAGAGAATAGCATTGCCGGAAGTTTATTGCCTAATTACACTTTACTAAGAGAGTATAATTTTCCGGTAATAGGTGAGGTTTATCTACACATTCAATTGCATTTAATGGCACTTCCTGGAGTAAAGTTCGAGGATATAAAAACCGTAACCTCACACCCTATTGCTATTCGCCAGTGTAATGATTTTTTGGATGATTTCCCTCATTTAAAAGTAGTAGAAAGTAGTGATACTGCTGCTTGTGCCAAAAAAATTAAAGAAGAGCAGTTGAAAGATACCGTTGCTATTGCAAATAATTTAGCAGCTAAACTTTATGGTCTAGAAATTTTAGAACGTAGGATAGAGTCTAATAAGAAAAACTATACTCGTTTTTTAATCCTTACCGATAAAAACGTAGATATCAAAGATGCTAATAAGGCTTCTTTATGTTTTCAGGTAAATAATAATGTGGGTTCTTTAGCGGCTGTATTAAATATTTTTGCTGAGAACAATATCAATATGAGTAAAATCCAATCCATGCCAGTTTTGGGTAAAAGAAACGAATATAATTTTTATGTAGATGTGGAGTGGAAAGATAATCAGCAGTATGATAAAGCCATTCGTGATTCATTAAAACATACCAGTAACTTTAGCATCATGGGCGAGTATAAAAAGAATGATAAAGTGTAAAGAAGAAGAAAGATAAAAGAGCAAAGATGAATTGCAATTGTTAAACTGTCAACTAACAACTCATAATTAATAACCGATAATCAAGTAATAAAATAGATATGAAACTTAACTTAAACATACAACCACTAAGCAGCTGGATGAAAGTATCTAGCGAGCCATTAATCATTTCTGGACCATGTAGTGCAGAAACAGAAGAGCAATTATTAGCAACTGCTCATTTAGTAAAAAACACAGGTAAAGTAAGTGTTTTAAGAGCAGGTATCTGGAAACCAAGAACTCGTCCGGGAGAATTTGAGGGTATCGGAAGCATAGGTTTACAATGGTTAAAAAGAGCTAAAGAGGAAACTGGTTTACCTACAGCAGTAGAAGTAGCAACAGCAAAACACGTTGAAGAAGCTTTAGCAGCAGGTGTTGATATCCTTTGGATTGGTGCTCGTTCTACGGTAAACCCTTTTACAGTACAAGAAATCGCTGATGCTTTACAAGGTGTTGATGTGCCTGTAATGGTTAAAAACCCTATCAACCCAGATTTAGCTTTATGGATTGGTGCTTTAGAGCGTATCAACAGAGCTGGAATCACGAAATTAGCAGCTATCCACCGTGGGTTCTCTTCTTTTGAGAAATCAGCTTACAGAAACGAGCCTATGTGGGATTTAGCTATCCACCTTAAAACATTAGCGCCAGAATTACCTATCCTAAACGATCCAAGTCATATTTGCGGTACAAGAGACTTAATTCCTTACATCTCTCAACAAGCATTAGACTTAGATATGCAAGGTTTAATGATTGAGTCGCACATAGATCCTTCTGTTGCATGGACAGATGCTAAGCAACAAGTTACGCCAGCTGCTCTTACTGAAATTGTTAACAATTTAACCATCAGAAAAGCAGATTCTTCAAACCCAGAGTTTACCGATAAATTACAAGGTTTAAGAGATGCAATTGATAGAATTGATGATCAAATTTTACAAAAGCTGGGCGAGCGTATGGCTTTAGTAGAGAAAATTGGTGAGTACAAAAGAGATAACGATGTAACCATTTTACAAGTTAACCGTTGGGAAGAAATTTTAGAGAAAAGAACTGCTTTAGCTTCTGCTTTAAAATTAGAAAAAGATTTTACAGAAAAGGTTTTAGAATTGATACACGGCGAGTCTATTCGTAAGCAAACCGAAATCATGAACGCTAAAACAGAACTAAACTAATGAGCGGAAATATCCTCATCAGTAAAGCTCCAAAACAAATACAGGAGACCGTTAGGTTAACGGGCTCTAAAAGTGAAAGTAATAGGGCGCTTATCATACAGGCATTAAGTGGCGGAAAGGTTAAAGTAGAAAACCTTTCTGCTGCTGCCGATACCGTAACGCTTAACCAAATCTTAAACAGTTTAGCCCAAGAACCAGCAGAAGTAAATGTTGGTCCGGCAGGTACTGCTATGCGTTTTTTAGCTTCTTACCTAACTGTTAAAGGAATCAAAACGGTGTTAACAGGTACAGAGCGGATGAAGCAACGTCCTATTGGTATTCTGGTTGATGCTTTAAACAACATTGGTGGGCAAATTACCTATGTAGAAAGTGAAGGCTTTCCGCCTTTACAAATAGCTCCTGCTTTTAAACAAACGCAAAACAAGGTAAGTATTAAAGGAGATATCAGCTCACAATACATTACTTCTTTACTATTGGTTGCAGCGGCATTAGAAGAAGGTTTAACTTTAGAAATTGAGGGCGAATTAACCTCAAGACCTTATGTTGAAATGACTTTAGGTTTCTTAACTCAATGTGGTATTAAGCATACATGGGAAGGTAATCAAATCACTATTACACACCAAGAGTTTGAAAGCAGTACTTTGATTGTTGAGCCCGACTGGAGCGCAGCATCATATTGGTATGCTTTTGCAGCTTTGGCCGATGAAGCCACCATTACATTACCTTATTTAAGGCAAAACAGCTTACAAGGTGATAGTGTTATTGCTACTATCATGGCGCATTTTGGTATTGCAACGGCTTATAGCGATGAGGGCATTATCATTAAAAAAGTTCCACATCAGCTCAGCGAAAAATTCTTTGATTTAAAAGATTGTCCGGATTTAGCTCAAACCGTTATCGTTTGTAGTGCTGCACTAGGTCATGAGGCTACTTTCACAGGCTTGGAAACTTTAAAAATTAAAGAAACAGACCGTGTTGCCGCTTTACAAAACGAGTTGGCTAAGATAGGAGTGAAATTGATAGAAGAAAACCTGAATTATACTTTAGATTGTAGCGGATTACATTTTCCAGATAAAATCAGTATTGCTACTTACGAAGATCACCGTATGGCAATGGCATTTGCACCTTTAGCAAGCTTGGTTAGAGAGGTTGAAGTAGAAGAAGCAAACGTGGTAGAGAAATCATATCCAAGCTATTGGGAAGATGTTAAAAAAATTGGATTTAGTCTGGATTGATTAGAGTATAAATTAGAAAGTACAGCATAAAAAGTAGCTGGGTATTTCTTGCGCTGGTTTGTATTATAGAATATGATCTTGCGCTCGTTTGTACAAGTGCTTAACATGGTACAGCGATTTAATCGCTCTAAATAATAATCAACAACTGATAATAAATAAAAACATGGCAGGAAATTCATTCGGACAAGTATTTAGAATTACCACTTTTGGCGAGTCGCATGGAGCGGCTATAGGTGTTATTATAGATGGTTGTCCGCCAAATATAGAGCTAGACCTAGATTTTATTCAGTACGAGTTGGATAAACGTAAACCTGGTCAATCTAAAATTACTACTCAAAGAAAAGAGTCGGATACCTGTCAGATACTTTCAGGAGTTTTTGAAGGTAAAACCACAGGAACGCCTATCGCTATAGTCATCCCAAATGAAGATCAGAAATCAAAAGATTACGATCATAACAAAGACACCTTCAGACCTTCACATGCGGATTACACTTATCAGCATAAATATGGGATAAGAGATCATAGAGGAGGTGGAAGATCATCAGCTCGTGAAACCGCAGCTCGTGTAGCAGCAGGAGCTATCGCAAAATTAGCTTTAAAAAAGGTGGGTATTGATGTTGTAGCTCATGTTTCTTCTGTAGGTACTATAGATGCACCACATATTGATTTCAGCTCGGTAGAAGCATTTGAAGCCTTAAGAGAAAGTAATATTGTAAGATGTGCAGACCCTGCAACAGCGAAAGAAATGATTAATCTGATAGATCAAATCAGGAAAGAAGGCGATACCATAGGAGGTAAAGTAAGCTGTATCATTAAAAATTGCCCGGTTGGATTAGGCGAGCCTGTTTTTGATAAGCTGCATGCAGATTTAGGAAAAGCGATGTTAAGCATCAATGCGGTACATGGTTTTGATTATGGTTCTGGTTTTGATGGTTCTACCATGCGTGGCTCAGAGCATAACGATATTTTTGAAAAGAATCATCTAGGAAATGTCATTACCAGAACTAATTTTTCTGGTGGTATACAAGGTGGTATTTCTAATGGTATGGATATCAATTTTAGGGTTGCTTTTAAGCCTGTTGCTACCATCATGACCAATCAACAAACAGTGAATAAAGATGGTGATGCTGCAGAAATTAAAGGAAAAGGCAGGCATGACCCTTGCGTGGTACCCCGGGCTGTTGCCATTGTAGAAGCTATGACAGCCTTGGTGGTTATTGATCATTTTTTACGTCATAACTTATATCAATAAATACGTAAGTCGCTTATATGCAATGCCCCCAAAAAGTTAGACACTTATTGGGGGCTTTTTTGTTTCTAAATTAAGGTTCTACATTTATCATTTCTCATGACATAGATTTAAATATCTTGATTTTCAGGTATCTTTAAATTTGTACATCTTACATACTAATCCGAAATAAAACAGAAGGAATAAATCTTAGTATAAAAAGTCTTTGCGTCCTTAAACGTTAAGAATAAATAATGATTTTTTAAATTATACACTTACATGACGATAATTTTTGCATCTATTTCTTAAAAGAATTGGTTTTTAGTAACTTCGGTCGACATTTAAACAATTAAACATTTCAATATAAAATCATGAAAATTACGGTAGTAGGAGCAGGCGCAGTAGGAGCAACCTGTGCAGACAATATCGCTAGAAGAGAATTAGCAGAAGAGTTAATTTTATTAGACATTAAAGAAGGTTTTGCAGAGGGTAAAGCTATTGATATGATGCAAACAGCATCATACTTAGGCTTTGATACTAAAATTAAAGGTGTTACCAATGATTATGCTGCCACTGCCGATTCTGAAGTTGTTGTTATTACTTCTGGTTTGCCACGTAAACCCGGAATGACTCGTGAAGAGTTAATTGGTACAAATGCTGGAATTGTAAAATCAGTAACAGAAAATATTCTTAAATATTCTCCTAATACCATCATCATTGTAGTTTCTAATCCAATGGATACCATGAACTACTTAACCTTAAAAACTTCAGGTTTACCTAAAGAGCGTATTTTAGGTATGGGTGGTGCATTAGATTCTGCTCGTTTTAAGTATTACTTAAGTCAAGAGTTAGGTTGCTCACCGGCAGATTTAAATGCTGTTGTAATTGGTGGTCATGGAGATACAACGATGATTCCTTTAATTAAGCATGCAACTTGGAATAGCATTCCGGTAACCAACTTCTTAAGTCAAGAACAACAAGATAAAATTGTTGCCGCTACCATGGTAGGTGGTGCTACTTTAACTAAACTAATTGGAACGTCTGCTTGGTATGCACCAGGTGCAGGAACTGCTGCAATGGTAGAGTCTATCGTTCGTGATGAGAAAAAATTAATCTCTTGTGGTGTTGCTTTAAATGGAGAATACGGTCAGAGTGATATTTCATTAGTTGTACCAGTAGTTTTAGGTAAAAACGGTTGGGAAAAAATTGTAAACTTTGATTTATCTGAAGCAGAGCAAGCAGAGTTTAATAAGAGTGCTGATGCAGTTCGTAATATGAATAATGTTTTAGAATTGTAATAAAGAGAGCCTCATCCTAAACCCCTCTCTAAAGGAGAAGGACTTTCCTGAAATGAGGATTAACTTTTTAGGGTAATAATAAAATACATAAAGAAAAAAAGACTTGAAGAGCAACAATACAGACAGCTCCCTCTCCGAAGGAGAGGAGCGGGTTGAGGTCCTCATTCCGTTAGAGCTCATAAATCTACAAGGCGACGGCTTCCACCTTTTGGTGGAAGTTGTTGTTTATGGGCGAAATTTTCAAGCTGTTTTAGATACCGGAGCTTCTAAAAGTGCTTTTGATAAAGAAATCATTGAATCTTTAGCTTTAAATGATATTATTCATCTTCCAAACCAACATGCCGTTGGTTTAGGAACTACTACCATGGAAAGATATGTAGCCAATTTTTCCGAATTGAAAATAGGCAATTTCCTTATAAAAAATTACGAAGCACCAGTATTTGATTTATCTGCTGTTAAATATGCTTATGAGCAACTAAACCTACCCCCAGTAATAGGTGTAATTGGTGGTGATATTTTAATGGATTACCAAGCAAAAATCGATTATGAATCTTTAACTTTAGTATTGAAAAGAGTAAACTGATTAAGATCATTTTTTTTGACTGATATTTTGTAGATGTTTGTTTGAAATAGGAAAAAATGAAAAAAGATATAGCAAGTATAGATGATATTCAACTACTGGTAGATACCTTTTATGATAATGCCGTAAAAGACCCACAACTAGGACACATTTTTAACGATGTGGCTAAGGTTAACTGGCAACATCATTTACCTATTATGTATAAGTTTTGGGCTTCTACTTTATTAGGAGAGGTGGGGTATACGGGTAACCCTATGGATGCTCATTTCAGATTAAACGAGAAAATACCTTTAAACCACGAAGCTTTTAATAGTTGGAAAAATATTTTTATGGAAACAGTAGACCAATTTTTTGAAGGCCCCATTGCTAATGAAGCAAAAAAGAAAGCTATCAGCATAGCAGATTTAATGTTCTATAAAATACATAACTATAACCAATCTGCAGGTGTAAATATCGGAAAGGTAAGAAGAGATTAATTACACTTGAACGCTTTAAAATTAAAAGATTTAGGTTATCTATACGCTAAAAAGTTATAGATTTTCAAACACCAATCCATCACTTCAAATTCTTATCACTTAAGTATTAAAGTTGATAAGAATTAATCTTAAGCAAGATATTTTTAATATAAGTTGTTAGAAGATATTCGCTATTTTCGAAACTTAATTTTACTGTATGGTTATAGTTATTCAGTGTAAAGATAAAATAGGATTAGTTGCTTTGATATCAGGTGTGTTGGCTAAGCATGGCATCAATATCTTATCCATGAGAGAGTTTGTAGATACCACAGCTAGTGTTTTTTTTGCTCGCCTGGTAGTTGATGCTCACGAGCATGCGTCTGATTTACATGACGCTTTAAAAGTTGTACTTCCAGAGGATGCAAGTATAAAGGTTAATCCAAATCCCATTAAAAAAGTTGTTTTATTAGTAACCAAAGAATATCATTGTTTAAGTGATATCCTCATCAGAAATCATTTCAAAACATTAGGTGCAAATGTTGAAGCAGTTGTTGGCAATCATCCGGATTTAGAAAATATTTGCCAAAGGTTCGAGATCCCGTTTCATTTCATTAATCATGAAGGAAAAGATAAATCAGTTTTTGAGGAAGAAATTAAACAACAAATTTATCAATACCATTTTGATTATCTGATTTTGGCTAAATTCATGCGCATCCTATCACCAAGTTTTATAGCTGATTTTCCAGATCGTATCATCAATATTCATCATTCTTTTTTACCTGCTTTTATAGGTGCTAGCCCATACAGACAAGCTTTTAACAGAGGTGTAAAATTGATAGGTGCTACAGCGCATTTTGTAACCAACCAATTGGATGAAGGGCCAATTATTGCGCAACAAACCATCCCAGTAAACCATACATTTAGCGTGGCAGACATGGTTAAAGCCGGAAAAGAAATAGAAAAAGCTGTTTTAATTAAAGCTATTCAGCTAGTTTTTGATGATAGAGTTTTTGTTTTAGATAACAAAACAGTTGTGTTTGATTAGTTTAAAGGACATTATTATACATGATTAATAACTTTTACTGAAATTAATTTACTACATTAAGTTGTAAAAATTACTAAAAGTAAGCTTCAACTACTTAAATAAAGCTAATAAAAAAGCAAACCAGCTTATTTGTGGCTCATCGGCTATTTCAAAGTGCTCATCTATCAATAAAGAAAAATCTAAGAGTTCTTTTTTCATGGCTAATTAAATATATATGCTCTAAAATAGTAATTTTTATACCAAAAACCAAAATGGTATATGTTTTATTCTGAAATAAAAAAAGCTGCCTGTGTATTTTCAGACAGCTTTTATAAAATTTTAAAATTATTTCTGTTTTACGGCATCGTGTATAACTTGTGCCGAGTCTAAATGTATCTTTAATTTAGGTAGAATTTTACCTGCAAAAGCGCTTACTTCTACATCTTTACTTGTTGTGGCTTCTTCAAAAAGTTCTACGTCATCTTTATGGTCATCAACCATCATGTTCATGTAAGCTTTATCAAAATCAACACCTTTTTTGTTTTTTAAATCATCAATCATTTTTTGATGATCTTCTCCCATAGTTTGCGGAAGCGTAATGTTTTTAGATTGGGCCAAAGTCATCAGCTCTGTGTTAGCAGCAGAATGGTCATTAACCATCATTTGCGCAAAGCTTTTAACACGTGGATGATTGGCATTAGCTTGAGCTAATTTACCTAGTTCTACCTCCATCATACCTCCGCTAGCAGCTTCTACCATAAATTCTGCGGGGTCGTCTTGTTGGTTAGTAAGTGTAGAGTCATTAACGGCTTCTGCGCTATCAACACTATCTTGATTAGATTGTTGATTATTACATGCCTGCAAAGCAATCCCGGCTGCAAGCACTGTTGCTAAATAAAATGATTTTTTCATAGTGATGTGTTTTTAATTTAACACTACACTTCCAAAAACCAGACCAAATATATTTTTACTGATTAGCCAAATAAATCGCTACTTAAATAACGGTCTCCTCTATCACAAGCTATAAACACAATAGTGCCACATTCTAACTCGGCAGCCAGCTTTAAAGCAGCATAGCAAGCACCACCAGAGCTCATTCCTGCAAAAATACCTTCTACTTTAGCTAATTTTCTAGTGGTTAAAGTAGCATCTTCTTGAGAAACATCTATCACCCTATCTACCCTTTCAGGATTAAATATTTTAGGCAGATACGCTTCTGGCCATCTTCTGATACCAGGTATAGAAGAACCTTCGGTAGGTTGACAACCTACAATTTGTATATCAGGGTTTTGTTCTTTAAGATACATGGATGTACCCATGATAGTTCCAGTAGTACCCATAGAACTCACGAAATGCGTAACCTGATGGTGAGTATCTCTCCAAATTTCTGGCCCGGTAGTCTTATAATGTGCTAAGTAATTATCTGCGTTTGCAAACTGGTTTAAAAGCAAATAATCACCGCTAGCGCCTTTTTCCTCTGCATAATCTCTACACTTCTCTATATCCTCTAGTAAAACTACTCTAGCACCTAAAGCTTCCATGGTTAGCGTACGCTCTCTGGTAGAGTTTGCAGGCATCACCAACTCAATTTCAATATCAAATAATCTAGCTATCATGGCTAAAGCAATACCCGTATTGCCGCTGGTGGCTTCTACCAAACGCATACCCGGTTTAATATCGCCACGCTCAACCGCACTTTTAATCATATTGAGTGCAGCCCTGTCTTTTACGCTACCTCCGGGGTTATTACCCTCTAATTTGGCATATATTTTAACGTTTGGGTTAGGATTTAAACGTTGAATTTCTACCAAAGGAGTATTACCAACTAAATCTATAATGCCTGCCATAACTAAAACTTCGACTTACTTTTTTCTGCTACTTGTACGGATGATAAATGGTAGACGATGGAGTTTTCTGGAACACTCTTGGTAAGCCAAACATTACCACCAATGATACTGTTTTTACCAATAATTGTTTCGCCGCCTAAAATGGTTGCGCCAGAGTAAATCACTACATAGTCTTCTACGGTTGGATGTCTTTTGATACCCGCCATGTGTTTTTCTACACTTAAAGCACCTAAAGTAATACCTTGATACAATTTAACATGATTCCCAATGATGGCTGTTTCACCAATAACAATTCCTGTACCGTGGTCTATGTATAAATAATCGCCTATTTCTGCGCCTGGGTGAATATCAATACCTGTTTTAGAATGCGCATATTCTGTAAGAATACGTGGGATAAGCGGCGTTTTTAATTTCAATAAGCCATTTGCAATCCTATAAAAGGCAATAGCAATAAAACCCGGGTAGGTTCTAATCACTTCAAATTCATTATTAGCAGCAGGGTCTCCGGCTAACATAGCAGAAACATCTGTTTGTAAAGTTTCATATAACTTAGGAATACTGCTGATGAAGGTTTGAGCAATTTCCTCGTTATTACATTCTTTACATGCTTGTGTTGCATTAAGTAAACTTAATAACTCGGCTTCTAACTTATCAAACGATACTTTAACATCAGCTTCTTGAGCGAAAGAAAAGTTAGTGTACTGCGGAAATAACAAGCTGATAAGCTTAATAGCCCATTTTGCTATATCAGAATTTGGTGGTACATTTTCTGTTTGCTGATGCTTGTTAAAAATGTATTGATAAAAGGAATTATCCATTTGTATAATCGCTGGGTTTGATTTACAATTTTATGGATTTTTATGTTTAATCTGTGTAAAAAAGCCTAAGTTTTAGAAATTATTGATTTAGATTTTGAAATTCCTCTTTCAATTTTCTTAACAGCAGAATCTAAGCGCTTCTCATAACTTTTGAACCTAACTCGTGTGTAGTAGCTAATAAAGAATTATATGCTTTCAATGGCATGATTGATTACTTTCATCTCCATCAATCATGAACGCTTCAAAGTTCTTAGAAATCTTATTTAATTATCTTTTAATATTTTCTTTGAAGTCTGAAAAAGGTATAGTTAACATAATTAGATGTTTTGTTTTTTTATAAAGCTGCTTTTACCAAATAGGGTAATATTTCCTTTTGGAAGGAAATGAAATTCTTACGTACGTCGGCATCGCTTACAGAGGTAAAAGCAAAAGAGAAGATGATACTCTTACTTGCTTTAATCAAAAATCTTAATCGCTCGGCATAGTTATTACCATCATTAAACTCTTCAATAGCAATAAATTCGTTATATAATAAATTTTCTAATTCGTCTGAAAGTTTTTTTAGAAATTCTTGAGAATTGGTAGATTCCCGGATAAAATCCCAGCCAATAAACTCATTACAAACAGTATAGGATAGTCTGCTAACTTTTAAAATTAAGCTTTTAAGATGCTCTTCTTTTGATATTCCTGAAGTGTTTTGATGCACCACATCATTAACACTTATCTTAAGATAATCCATCAAAATAGCATGTAAAACAAGCTCCTTGCTCTCGAAATACTTATAAATAGTAGCTTTTGCAATTTTAGCTTTCTTGGCAATCTCGTTAACACTAGTTTTATGATACCCGTATTTGCGAAATAAATCTTGAGCGGCTTTCTTTATGCTTTCTTTGATTTTATCTATTTCCATTAGTTTGTAATCGATATGAGGTTTCCATTTATAGAGACTCTGTATCTCTTTAAAGGTATGGTAGCAGGTGCTTTAGCAGGCGACCCATCTTGTAAATTAAATAATGCACCACTCACTTTATCTTCTGCTAAGTTGCCTCCAATAGGTATAACTGCATTTTTTTGTACTGGGTTAACGGTACTGCAACGGTCATAGGCTCTTATATTTCCTGCATTATTGTATAAAATTAACCCAGCAACACCTACCGCTGTGTTAGAAACTATCCTAACATTACCCGGACTTGTGATACCTTCTAATTCGCCACCTATTAAAGACCCGTTATAATTAACAGGCACATCCGGAATCAAGTTTTCTTTATTGCCACAAGCATTTAAGAAAAAAAATACTATTACGATTGCTGTTAATTTTTTAAGCTCCATTAAATAATTTCTGATTGGAATTGTTTTAAGAAACGTATATCATTCTCAGAAAATAAACGTAAATCTCTGATTTGATATTTTAAATTGGTAATACGCTCGATACCCATTCCGAAAGCAAAGCCAGAATATTTTTGACTGTCAATACCAACGTTTTCTAATACATTTGGATCAATCATACCGCATCCCAAAATTTCTACCCAACCACTTTGTTTACACATTTGGCAACCATCACCTTTACAAATGGTACAAGAAATATCCATTTCTGCTGATGGCTCTGTAAAAGGGAAATAAGATGGACGGAAACGCACTTTTGTACCCTCACCATAAAGCTCTTGTACGAAGTAGTATAAAGTTTGCTTTAAATCAGCAAAAGATACATTTTCATCAACATATAAGCCTTCTACTTGATGGAAGAAGCAATGCGCTCTGGCAGATATCGCTTCATTTCTGTAAACTCTACCTGGCATTAACGCCCTAAAAGGTGGTTTACCAGCTTCCATTAAACGAACCTGAACTGATGAAGTATGTGTTCTTAAAGCGACATCATCTTGTCCGCTATTTTTCTTGATAAAAAAAGTATCCTGCATGTCTCTGGCTGGATGCTCCTCTGGGAAGTTTAGGGCCGAGAAGTTATGCCAATCATCTTCAATTTCTGGTCCTTCTGCAACAATAAAACCTAGTCTTTTAAAAATCTCTACCATCTCTTTCCTTACTAAAGAAAGCGGATGTCTGCCACCAGTTTCTACACCAAAACCAGGTAGCGTTAAATCATTAGGGATGTCTTTTTGACCTTTTTGGGTAGAAAAAGCATCTTTAAAATCATTAAACTTGGCCTCTGCAAGTTGCTTAAACTGGTTTAATACTTTTCCTAAAACACGCTTCTCTTCTGTAGAAACGGTTTTAAACTCCTCAAAAAGGTCTTTTACAATACCTTTTGTACCTAAAAATTTTATTCTGAAATTTTCAAGATCATCTGCTGTTTTGGGTTCAAAAACCTCTATTTCACTAGTGTACTGACTGATTTTAGACTGCATAGGTTACAAATTTAGTAAAAATAATTGGGCCTAATATTTTTACTAAATTTTTGTTAGGAAAATGATTTTGTTTTTTACTGTAAGACTTTTCTTTTTTGAGCGTTTATGCTATATTTAAGCATGTACAGCGTAGTGAGGAATGCTGTGGTGTAGACTTAGCTTTAAGGCTTTAAAACCATTTAATAAAAACACTTTTGCGGATTGATTATTGTTTGGCTGTGCTAAATATGAAGAGTAGTGCATTGATATTATTATTAGTGTTGAGTAACCTGTGTGGATTTTCTAATCCAAGATGGAAGGCTACCAATACGGCTGATAGTATTATCAAAAAAGTAATAGAAAGAAATAAAGTTGATAGCTATCTCACACTAGAGGCCGAAGCTTATCTTAAAAATTCGCATGTATTGAATAAAGCCCCCAAAAGGTTTTTAGGAAAAAAAGTAACTTCTTTACTGAAATTAGAATCAAATAAAGAGCAAATTTTATCGCTTTATGAAGCTAGTTCAAAGCTTTATTTTTCTAAAACTGGGGAAATAAAAGAAGATGTTAAAGCGTACAAAACTTTAGGAAAATATAGAACCTGGGAATTTAAACATGCAGCAGATTTACAACTAAATTTTAATAAAGACTATATTACACTTGAAGTTTTAACACCCAAAAAATTTATTTCTCCTATCGCTAAAAATGCTTTTAAATTTTATAAATACGAATTAGAGAAAACAGAAATAGATAAGAATGGCGTAAAAATCGATATTATTAAAATTATTCCTAAAAATAGGTTTTCACCTACCTTTAATGGTTATATTCATATAAATATCAATACTCAACAAATTTGTAAGTTGTTTTTAACACTTGGCAATAATGCAGGAATAAGTTTTGTTAACCAAATTAAGATAGAACAAAACTTACTGCAAATTGATAGTACTTACTATCCTACAGAAACAAAAATAACTTATCAAGGCAATTTAGCAGGTTTTTATTTTAGTGGCACTTGTGTAGCTACTTACAGGTATATGCACAATACGGTTTTTGCCAAAACTTTTGCTCCTTTAGAGGTACTTAAAATTCAGGCTCAAGATAGCAACTCTAACAACTATGTTGTCAATAAAAGAACTGTTCCACTTAGTTCTTTAGAGCAAAAAGCTAGTTTTAAACATGATAGTTTAAAAAATAGTCAAGGAGAAAAAAAGTACCTCGACTCTCTAGATAGACTTACCTTGAAACAAAGGTTATATCCTTTACTTTTTAGCAGATTTAAGTTTCAAAACTCTTATAGAAGGTATACTTTTTATATGGATGCCGTTGCACCTTCTTTATTTTATAATACGGTAGAAGGGCCTGGTATCAAATACGGTGTTGAGTTTATTAAATACGCCTATAATGGTAGCTCGTGGCAAATTAGGCCCGAGATTAGATACGGTTTTAAGAATAATGAGCTTAATTCTGACTTGTCTTTTTCCTGGCTTTATGACCCTAAGAACAGGGCTGCTGTAAACTTAAGTTTAGGAAGTACATATCGAGATTTGAATCCTAATGGTACTTTAAGCACCTTAAATAACTCTTTAAATACTTTATTATTTGAGCAAAATTTCTTGAAATTATATCGTAAAGAATATGTAAGTGTATCATCCGGACGAGAAATTACAAATGGTCTTTATTTCTCTGGAGGTGTTGAGCTTTCTAAAAACATATCTGTTTCTAATAATTATGATTATTCGTTAAGAGATATTAAAACAAGAAACTTTACCTCAAATAACCCTTTTGATCCTATAATTGGCGGTAAACTATTTCCTGACCATACAACTTTTAGGCTTTCAGGCTCTTTAATTTATAATTTTAATCATCAATACATTACTAAAGAGGGAATCAAAATTTACCAGATACCCAAAAACCCTAGGCTAATTCTTTCTTACCGCAAGGGTATACCAAATATACTAGGTTCTGAAACCGATTATGATTTTGTTGAACTAGAGATACAGCAAGAACGCTTAGATTTAGGTCTATGGGGTTTCTCATCCTTTTCCTTTTCAACCGGTAAATTTTTGAATAACAGAACCAATTATTATCCTGATTGGAAACATTTTTTGGGTAATAATGCCTTGGTATTCAATAGTAATTTAAAAAGTTTCCACTTTCTTGATTTTTATGCTTATAGCACTGATAAACAATTTATTGAGGCCCATTACGAGCATAATTTCAACTCTAAATTTATTGGAAGATTACCATTATTACGTAAATTGAAACTTCAAGAATTGGCTGGGGCTGCTTACTTAGGAAGCCCAGATAGAGGTAGTTATTATGAATTTTATATCGGCTTGAGCCGATTAACAGTAAGAGCAGATTATGCTATTTCTTTTGGAGAGAACGGTCGTTTAAACCAAGGCTTTAAGCTGGCATATTCTTTTTAAAGTACTAGATAGCTATTATTTTTGATGTATATCATTTTTATAATCTCCCTAAAAAAATATACCTTTGCAGCTCATTTAACACTGTTTACAGCAGTATCAATGAATCATGAAAGCATACCAAACACTTCTTTATTACTGTTATAGCCACATCCAGGATGCGGAACAGTACGCGGCAGATCATTTAAAATTTTGTAAAGATTTAGGTTTAACCGGAAGAATTATCATTGCGGATGAAGGATTAAACGGAACTGTATCAGGCACACGTGAGCAATGTAAAGCTTACATGGATTATATTTATGCCGATGGTCGTTTTAATGCTACAGAGTTTAAGATTGATGAGGTTGATGAACCTTCTTTCATGAAGATGCACTGCCGTTATAAGTCAGAAATTGTGCATTCTGGTTTAAAAGACCCTCAAGTTATAGATCCTACAAAGAAAACAGGAAAGCATTTAGAACCAAAAGAATTCATGGAAATGAAAGACCGTGATGATGTGGTTATTTTAGATGTTCGGTCTAACTATGAGCATAACTTAGGTAAATTTAAAAATGCTATTACGCTAGATATTGATAATTTCAGGGATTTCCCTTCCATGATAAACGAGCTTGCACAATATAAAGACAAAAAAATATTGACCTACTGTACTGGAGGCATTAAATGCGAAAAGGCGTCTGCTTTATTACTGCATGAGGGTTTTAAGAATGTTTATCAATTGCATGGTGGTATTATTAAATATGGCAAAGAAGCGGGTGGTAAAGATTTTGAAGGTAAATGTTATGTTTTTGATAACCGTATAGCGGTTGATGTAAACTCGGTTAACCCGGTTGTGGTTTCAAAGTGCAGAAATTGTGGTAAAACCACACCTAAAATGATTAATTGTGCCAACCCAGAATGTAATGAGCATTTTACCCAATGTGATGAATGTGGATGGGAGTTAGACGGTGCTTGCTCTACAGCATGCAAAGAGCATCCGCGTAAGCGCCCTTATGATGGTACTGGTTATTATGTAAAAGTTCCTCAGCCGATAAATAAAAAGAAAGTAGAACTGGCAAATGCTTAGCTATAGAAATAGTGATTATAAAAAAATCCCCGATTAGCTTATATCTGCAATCGGGGATTTTATTTTTATGTTAATATGTTTTAATTACAAATCTATATTAGCATATTTTGCATTCTTTTCAATAAACTCTCTACGAGGGGCAACTTCATCACCCATCAACATAGAAAAAATATGATCTGCTTCTGCAGCGTTATCTATACTTACTTGTTTTAAGGTACGTGTTTTTGGGTTTAAGGTAGTTTCCCAAAGTTGCTCAGCATTCATCTCTCCTAAACCTTTGTAACGTTGTACGTGTACGCTATCTTCTTTACCTGCTCCTTTTAATCTTTGTATAGCTACATCACGTTGTGCATCATTCCAGCAATATTCAAATTCTTTACCTTTTTTTACTTGATAAAGTGGAGGTGCTGCAATATAAATATTTCCAAACTCTATCAATGTTTTCATGTATCTAAAGAAGAAAGTAAGAATCAGGGTGGTGATGTGAGAACCATCAATATCAGCATCCGTCATGATGATGATTTTGTGGTATCTTAATTTTTCAATATTTAAAGCTTTATCATCATCCTGAGTACCAATACTAACACCTAAAGCAGTGAATATATTTTTAATCTCATCATTCTCGTATATTTTATGCTCCATCGCTTTTTCAACGTTCAAGATTTTACCTTTTAACGGAAGTATAGCTTGGAAATCTCTATCTCTACCTTGTTTTGCAGTACCACCTGCAGAGTCGCCCTCAACTAGATAAAGTTCGCAAAGCATAGGGTCTTTATTGGCGCAATCGGCCAATTTACCAGGTAAACCAGAACCACCCATTACGTTCTTTCGCTGTACCATTTCACGGGCTTTACGAGCAGCAGCCCTTGCTGTAGCAGCGATAATAACTTTGTTTACAATCAGTTTAGCTTCCTTTGGATTTTCTTCTAAGAAGTTACCTAAAGCTTCACCAACAGCAACGTCAACGGCACCAGTAACTTCATTGTTTCCTAGTTTTGTTTTAGTTTGCCCTTCAAACTGAGGTTCTTGTACTTTTACTGAGATAACCGCAGTTAAACCCTCTCTAAAATCGTCTCCAGTTATTTCAACTTTTAGATTTTTTAATAAACCAGATTTCTCAGCATAAGATTTTAAAGTACGGGTTAAGCCTCTTCTAAAACCTGCTACGTGTGTACCTCCCTCAATGGTATTGATGTTATTTACGTAAGAATGTACATTCTCACTGTAAGAATTATTATAAGTAAAAGCAAGTTCTACAGGGATACCGTTTTTCTCTCCTTCAATGTAAATTGCTTCTGGAATAAGTGGAGTACGGGTTTCATCCAAATATTGTACAAATTCTCTTAATCCACCTTCGCTATAGAAGTGTTCTGATAAAAAAGAACCATCATCGGTTGTTTCTCTTTCATCGGTTAAGTTAAGTTTGATACCTTTATTTAAGAAAGCTAGTTCTCTTAATCTACCTGCTAATGTATCAAACTTATACTCGGTAGTTTGGGTAAAAATGCTATCATCCGGAGTAAAAGTAACTATCGTTCCGGTAATATTGGTTTCGCCAACAGTTTTAACGTCATATTGGGGTTTACCGCAAGAATATTCTTGTACAAAGATTTTTCCATCACGATGAACTTCTGCTTTTAAATGGGTAGAAAGTGCGTTAACACAACTAACCCCAACTCCGTGTAAACCGCCAGAAACTTTGTAAGTATCTTTATCAAATTTACCACCTGCATGCAAAACTGTCATTACAACTTCAAGAGCCGATTTCTTCTCTTTCGTATGCATTGCAGTAGGTATACCTCTACCATTATCTTTTACAGTGATGGAATTATCTTTATGGATGGTAACAAAGATATCAGAACAATATCCTGCTAAAGCTTCATCAATAGAGTTATCAACTACTTCATAAACAAGGTGATGTAATCCTTTAAAACCTGTATCACCAATATACATTGCCGGGCGCTTACGTACCGCTTCTAAACCTTCTAATACCTGTATATTATCTGCCGAATAATTTGACTTGTCTTCTTTTTCTTCGCTCATGATTTAAATTAGTAATAAATCAAAAATAAGCTTTTTTAACCGAATTTTATTGATAATGTGGATAAATAAAAGGTAGTTTAATTTTTGGTATTAAATATTTGATTTTCAGTTTTTTATGTATGATTTTTTAAATGAAAATTATCCACTTGTTTGAGGCTGATTTTTTTGAAAGGTGATGTTAAAATATATCCTGAAAATTAACGCTTATTTTAGATAAAAGCACTAGTTTTAAAGATGGCAATTCAAGAGATTAAACAACAAGATTTATTAACTTTTGGTAACCTAGAAATTTTAGCTAACCAGGTTGTAGAAGGTTTTGTAACAGGGTTACATAAAAGCCCTTTTCATGGTTTTTCTGTAGAATTTGCCGAACATAGGCTTTACAATGCCGGAGATTCTGTTAAGAATATTGATTGGAAGTTGTTTGCTAGAACTGATAGATATTTTACCAAGAAGTTTGAAGAAGAAACTAACCTCCGTTGTCATATTTTAATTGATGTCTCATCTTCTATGTATTACCCTCAGCAAGGTATAAATAAGTTTCAGTTTTCGGTTATGTCTGCTGCTTGTATCATCAACTTATTAAAAAGACAAAGAGATGCTTTTGGATTAACTGTTTTTGCTGAGGATATAGAACTGCATACTCCAGCAAAATCTACTCCTGTGCATCAAAAATATATTTATCACGAGTTAGAGAAATACCTGCAACAAAAAACTACCCCAAAAAAAACGCAGTTGGTTAAAAATTTACATGTTATTGCAGATCAAATACCGAAGCGTTCTATGGTAGTTTTATTTTCAGATTTGTTCGAAAATTTCCTACATGAAGAGGATCTAGACCGCATATTTGCTGCTTTGCAACATCTAAAATATAATAAGCATGAGGTTGTAATTTTTAATGTTGCAGATGATAAACATGAATTAAATTTCGATTTTGATAACAGACCACACCATTTTATTGATGTTGAAACTGGTGAAGAATTTAAGCTTAACCCTAAAGATTATGCAGAAATTTATCAGCAAAAGATGCAACATTTCCGGAAAGAAATGGCATTAAAATGCGGTCAATATAAAATTGACTATCTTGATATAAGCCTAACTCAAGGTTATTTTCATACCCTGCAAGCTTGGTTACTCAAAAGAAACAAAATGTTGTAATCAAGAATTGGTTTTGTTAATATGGTGCAAATATAAATCCCTTTGTGGAAACGGTATGGTAATGCCCTCTTTATCAAATGCTTTCTTAATTTCTTCTAATTTATCTTGGTAAACATCCCAATATAAATTGTTTTCTACCACAGCTCTAACTTTAAGATTTACAGAATTATCTGCCAAAGCGCCGACATAAATGTAAGGGTTGTCTTTATTGATGACTCTTTTATCAGTAAAAATAACCTCTTTGATAATACTTTTAACTTTGTCTATATCATCATTATAGCCTATACCAAAAATCCACTCTACAGTACGGTTTGCTTCTGTTGTGTAATTGATAATTACATCGTTATAAAGTGGTCCATTTGGGATGATAATTGTTTTATTATCAAATGTTTTTAATACCGTGTGGAAAATTTGTATTTCTGATACCGAACCAATAACACCTTGTGCTTCAATTACATCTGTAACTTTAAAGGGTTTAATTAGTAAAATTAAAATACCGCCAGCAAAATTAGATAAACTACCTTGTAGGGCTAAACCTATCGCTAAGCCTGCCGCACCAAGTATGGCTATAAAAGATGTCATTTCTACACCTAAAGTAGAAAGTACCGTTAAAATAAGTAAAATGATCAGAGCGTTATGAATCAGGCTACTTAAAAATACTTGTAAAGAGGGCTCAACCCCTTTTTTTATGATGATGTTTTTAAACGTTCTGGATAAAAATTTAACAACTTGCCAGCCAATAATTAAAAGTAGTAAAGCTTTAATCAAGGTGAGAACAATATCTGCCCCTCGGGCAATAAAGAACTCTTTTGCGTCTAAAAGGTATTCCATATATGAATGAATAGTTACAAAAATGCTTCCAAAAATTAAAACTTACTGCTTTATTCTTCTACTTCATCTATAACTTGAAGAATAATTTCACAAGCTGTTTTAATTTGTTCATTAGTGATAATCAAAGGTGGAGCAATCCTCATAGCGGTATCACAATGTAAAAACCAATCTATGATAACGCCTTTTTCAATACATTTTGCACTCACTTTTTCTACTTGTTTAAAGCTATGAAGTTGGATAGCTAGCATAAAACCCAATCCTCTGATTTCTTTTATTTTAGGATGTTTTAAGAGTTGTCTAAGCAGATTTTCTTTTTCTTGTACTTGATGAATATAACCTTCGTTCAAAATAGTTTCTAAACTTGCTAAACCAGCGGCACAACTTACTGGGTGCCCCCCAAAAGTTGTAATATGCCCAAGAATTGGGTTAGCTTTGATGCTATCCATAACTTCTTTTGAAGCAATAAAAGCTCCAATAGGCATACCACCACCCATTCCCTTAGCTAATAGCAAAATATCAGGTTGTATGTTGAAATGCTCAAACGCAAAAAGTTTTCCTGTTCTACCAAAACCTGTTTGTATTTCATCAAGAATAAGTAAGGTTCCGGTTTCATCACATTTAGTTCTTAAAGCTTGGATATACTCTTTATCTGGAACTCTAATTCCAGCTTCACCCTGTATGGTTTCTAATATTACGGCTGCTGTTTTTGTAGTGATTTGATTGATTTGTTGTTTTTGATTAAGCTCGATAAAACGTATATCTGGTAATAAGGGGCGATAAGCTTGTTTGTAATATTCATTCCCCATAACGCTTAAAGCGCCATGTGTACTGCCGTGGTAAGAATTTTTAAAAGCAATAATTTCTGTTCGGTTAGTAAATCTTTTAGCTAGTTTTAAGGCACCTTCGGTAGCCTCTGCTCCAGAATTTGTAAAGTAAACTGATGATAACGGCTTAGGTAAAACAGCGGCTAGTTGACTAGCAAATTTAACTTGTGGTGTTTGTATAAACTCGCCATAAACGGTTAAGTGCATGTATTTATCTAGTTGGTTTTTGATAGCCTCAATTACTTTGGGGTGGCGATGCCCTAAATTGCTGACAGCAAAACCAGAAACGAGGTCTATATGCGCTTTTCCTTGAGTGTCATAAAGATAAATACCTTCTGCTTTTTCTATTTCTAATAGGCGGGGAAAATCAGAAGTTTGTGCTGTATTAAGTAAGAATAATTGCTTTTGGCTTAACATGTTCAAATATAAACATATTATTAAGCAGCATAAAGCTATTTACTTTTTCAAATGTTTAATGAGTTCTTCTCTAAACTCTCTTTCTGCAATGTAAAGCGTTTTAATTTGTTCTGGAGATAAAACTTGTTGAAATCTTTTTCTGTATTGCTTTTTAAGTTGGAACATTTTTTCATCATAATAAAAATCATCATCAACAAGTTTTTGAGGATTATTTTTATTGATTTCTCTAGCTTCTCTTTTCTGGCGAAGAAGGAGGTTAACCTCTTGTAAATAAGATTTATACATAAAAGCAAAACTTTTAGAGTCTTCATCATTAAGTTCTAGCTTTTTTAAAACAAATTCAATTTTTAGGGCTTCAATTCTTTCTCCTTTTTTTTGTGGAGTTTGTGCCTGAATAGCATTAACAGAAACTACAAAAAGTAAAATGAAGATGATATATAAAAGCTTTTTCATGTTTCGTTAATTACTTATTCCTGATTTATATCCTGATATAAGTCGCTTTCAAAGGTAGCAACATCATCTAAATTTTCTATCATTAAGTTTACATCATTAGCATCAGAATGGAATTTTAAATAATTAATAATCTCCTCGTCAGGAATGGTAGATAATTGATGATCTACGGTTTGAGTATCTTGATAATTTAAATAAATACCAAAACTTATAGCTAGCAAAACTACCGCAGCAGAAGCATATTTAAGGATATTTAATTTAAATATTTTTGTTTTTTTATCTACTGATTTAGATATGATTTGCTCTTCAAGTACTTCAAAGTAATGCGTAGGAACTTTAAACAAATCAGAACTTTCTTGTTTTAGGGCTGCTAATTTAACTTCACTTAACAATTTTTGCGTAAGATTCTCTTGGTAAGCTTCTGGTATAGTAAAATCAGCTTTATTTATAGCTGATAGTTTTATTTGGGCAAGAATATCTTCTTGTAGTTGGTTAAAATAATTTTCATCTACAGTAAAAGGGTTTCTTTTTAAATCATCATTCAAAAAGGTGCTATCTATTTCTCTTTCCTTATTTTCCTCTCTGTCCATACTCTTAATGATTGTTTTTTTTAACAAAGGTTTAATCAGATGCTAATAAAAATTGTTCTATCTTTTTAACCGCAAGATGATAAGAAGCTTTTAAAGCGCCTACACTAGTTCCCAAAATGTCTGATATTTCTTGAAATTTTAAATCATCATAATACTTCATATTAAAAACTAATCTTTGTTTTTCTGGAAGTGTTAATAATGCTTTTTGTAGTTTTTTTTGTATTTGGTCTCCGGTAAAGTAATTATCATCGTTTAAACTTTCGCTTAATTTCTCTGATAGTTCTTCAAAAGATGAGTTGAATTTGGTTTTCTTTTTGTTTAAAAATGTGATACTTTCATTAGTTGCAATCCTATAAAGCCATGTATAAAGTTGAGAATCCTGACGAAAAGCAGCTAAGTTTTTCCATACTTTAATAAATACATCTTGTACAACATCATCTGCATCCTCGTGTTCAATAACAATCCTACGTATATGCCAATAAATTTTTTGTTGATATTTATTTAATAGTAATTTAAAACCCAATTCTTGGGTTTGCGGATTGTTAAACTTTTCTAATATTTCTGAATCCTCTATTTGCATCTTTACCCAAATATAAAAAGCCGAAGCATAACTTCGGCTTTTAACGAATATGTTTTGAAGATTATTTTCTCTTCATTACTTTCTTAGTAGCTTCAATAATGTTAGAGCTATCTAATCCGTATTTTTTCATTAAATCTGCTGGTGTTCCGCTTTCTCCGAAAGTATCATTAACAGCAATAAATTCTTGAGGCGTTGGTAGTTGTGTTGCTAAAAGTTGTGCTACACTTTCTCCTAAACCACCGTATCTGTTATGTTCTTCGCAAGTTACAATACAGCCTGTTTTTTTAACTGAATTTAAAATAGCCTCTTCATCCAGCGGTTTAATAGTATGTATATTGATAATTTCAGCATTTATACCTTCTTCAGCCAATTTCTCGCCAGCTAAAATAGCTTCCCATACTAAATGGCCTGTTGCGATGATGGTAACATCTGTACCCTCGTTAACCATCCAAGCTTTACCAATCTCAAATTTTTGGTCGGCAGGAGTAAATACAGGAATTACTGGACGACCAAAACGTAAGTAAACAGGACCTTCGTGTTCTGCTATAGCTAAAGTAGCGGCTTTTGTTTGGTTATAGTCGCAAGGATTGATAACTGTCATCCCTGGTAACATTTTCATCATGCCAATATCCTCAAGAATTTGGTGTGTAGCACCGTCTTCTCCTAAAGTTAAACCTGCATGAGAAGCACAAATTTTTACATTCTTATCCGAATAAGCTACAGATTGTCTAATCTGGTCGTACACTCTTCCTGTAGAAAAGTTAGCAAACGTTCCGGTAAAAGGAATTTTGCCACCTATAGTCATACCTGCGGCAATACCAATCATGTTAGCTTCTGCAATACCAACTTGTACAAATCTATCAGGGAATTCTTTTTGGAAATCTCCCATTTTCAATGAGCCGATTAAATCAGCACAAAGCGCAACAATATTTTCGTTTTTTCTACCAGCTTCTAATAATCCAGCGCCAAAGCCAGAGCGAGTATCTTTTTTTTCAGTATAAGTATATTTTTTCATTATAATTTTTGGTTAAAGGTGATGGAAGATTAGAAATCGCCAAATGTTTCTTCTAGTTGAGTAAATGCTTCGGCAAGTTGTTCTGCATTTGGTGCAATACCATGCCATTTATGAGAACCTTCCATAAAATCAACACCTTTGCCCATCTCTGTTTTCATCAAAATCATGATAGGTTTACCATTTCCTGTTTTTGATTTAGCTTCTTCTAAGGTAGCTACTAGTTCTTTCATGTTGTTGCCATCTGTGTGCATTACATCCCAACCAAAAGCCAAGAATTTAGCTTCTAGATTCATTAAATCTAGTACTTTAGATGTTGGTCCGTCTATTTGTTGGCCATTTACGTCTACAGTACAAATTAAGTTGTCTACTTTATTAAAAGGAGCAAACATGGCAGCTTCCCAGTTTTGGCCTTCCTGTAATTCTCCGTCTCCGTGTAAAGAGAATACAATACCATTATCTTTGTTTATTTTTTTGGTTAAAGCAGCACCAATAGCAACAGACATGCCTTGTCCTAAAGAACCTGAAGCAATTCTTATTCCTGGTAAATGCTCGTGAGTAGTTGGATGGCCTTGAAGTCTTGAGTTTAATTTTCTAAAGGTTTTAAGCTCGGCAACATCAAAATAACCTGCTCTAGCTAAAACACTATAAAAAACAGGAGAAATATGACCGTTTGACAAGAAGAATAAATCTTCTCCGGCGCCATCCATATTAAACTCTGGGTTGTGTTTCATCACTCTAAAGTATAGTGCAACAAGGTAATCTGCACATCCTAATGAACCCCCCGGATGCCCCGATTGGCATTCATAAACCATCTTGATAATATCTCTTCTCACTTGAGAAGCCATTTTTTCTAAGTCGCTAATTTCTGTAGTCATTTCTTGGTTGTTGTAATAATTACACTAAAGTAAACATTTTGATGAAATTGAATAGATTAGAATTGTTAAGAAATTAACATTTTGATGTTGAAAACTTTATTGTTGATTTGGTTAAAATTAAAAGAATCTTTGTTAGAATAATTATAATAAAGATTTTTTATTGATGAAAATGTTTATAACTTTATGTTGATAACTTAATAACCTATATGAATAAATTCCTACCTGCCTTTATGTGCTCTTTTCGTTTGCCAGTTTTTACATGCTATTTAGTGTGTCAATATTTGTTGTTGAGTTTAAATACTGTACAAGCGCAAGCTGTTGGTGATGTTGGTATTGGTACTAACACGCCATATCAAAGTGCAGCTCTGGATATATCTTCTACAACTAAAGGTTTATTAATACCACGTTTAACTACGGCTCAAAGAAATACTTTGCAAACAAGCTTCGGAACAAACCCAACAGCAGCCAATGGTATGATGATTTATAACCTTAGTACCTCAAGATTTAACTATTGGAACGGTACACAATGGAATGATGTAGGGGTAACATCAACTCCTTTAAATGGTACCCAATGGTTTGTGGGGGCTAGTATCCCGCCAGGAGGGCTAGCACCTAACTTAAGTTCTTTAGGCAATAGTGGTGATTTATATTTAGACGGTTTTACTGGTTTTGTTTATGTTAAGCAAGGTAGTAGCTGGTCTCCGCTTAGGGTTGGTACGGCTAATATCCACGTTAATTTAAAAGGAATCAAAGCTACGTTACCAATTCTTGCAGGTACCGTACAGGTTACACCTTCATTAAAACAAACTTACACGGTTGTTGGTGCTTTACCTGGCGGCGTTATTTCTGTTTCTCCAGATATAGAATTGCCAGATGGTTTAATCATAGCTTATGCCAGAATTATAGCCAACGATATTGTAGAAGTAAAATTTACAAATGTTTCTGGTGGTAATATCAATTTACCTGTTGGGAACTTGTCTTTTGTAGTAACAAACTAAGATGAAAAAAAGATTAATACTTTTTTCTCTCCTTTTATCTGGTTCTGTTTTTTCTAAATTACAGGCTCAGTTTGTTAATAATGGCACTTTGTCTGTTCGGGCTAATGGAGTGATAACTGTAAAAAGCGATTTTATCAATGCGGGTAATGGTATTATTTTTAATGATGGAATTATTAGTATTTATGGTAACTGGATAAATAATTCGTCCGGTATGGCTTTTAATAATGTTTCTTCTGGTAATGTCTTGCTTTCAGGAGCAAATCAATCCATAGGGGGCTTATCTACAACACGTTTTCCTGTTTTAACCCTTGCTGGTACCGGTTTCAAAACTTTAAATGTAAACACGGATGTTAATGTTGCATTAGACTTAGCCGATAAGGAACTTAAATTAAATGATAAAACGCTCACAATATTATCGGGTAAAGCAGATGCGGTAAAAACAACTACTGGTTTTGTTAGCACCAATACAGGAGGAAAATTTCAAAGATTAACCAATCTTACTGATAATTATTTATTTCCTTTAGGTTCTAATGAAGGAGGAACTTTAAGACTTAGTAATCTGATAGTAAGTCCAAAAGATAATACAGACAATATTTATGGTGTTACTTTTATCAACAGAAATCCTTCTAATGATGGTTACGCAACTACACAAAAAAGATTTGATGTAAATACGGTTAATGATAAATATTACTATGTTTTAGACCATGTATCTGGCAATACACCTGCCGATTTTACATTATTCTATAATGCCGTTAACGATGGTAGTTTTAATCAAATTGTAAGTTGGCTTAAACCATTGATAGGGTGGGAAAAGGCAGGTATATCAAATTCACAAACTATACCAGGTAATAATGGTTTTGATGCTTCTTTAACTTTTTCTTCTTTAAAGTCTTTTACAAATATACCAGTAACTTTTGCAGGTACCTTAACCAATAATGATCCTTTTACTTTCTTCAATACGTTTACACCTAACGGAGATGGAAAAAATGATAGGTGGGAGATTAAAAACATTGATTTATTTCCGGATAACGAATTGATTATTTTGAATAGGTGGGGGGCAGAAGTATTTAACATCAAGAATTATAATAATAGCAAAGCTTGGGATGGTTCTGGCTTAAGTTCTGGAACGTATTATTACCTATTAAAGGTAAATGTAAACGGCGAGCCAAAAGTTTATAAAGGATTTATTGCTTTACTTAAAAATGAATAAGAAATGAGAAAAATCCTTTTAAACTTCATTTTGCTAGTAGCTAGTTTAAATGTTTGGGCTCAACAAGATGCGCAATACAGTCAATACATGTTTAATAGTTTGGTTATAAATCCTGCTTATGCTGGGTATAAAGAAACTGTTAACCTTAGTTTACTTTACAGAAACCAATGGGTTGATGTAGAAGGGGCTCCTAAAACACAATCTTTAGTTTTAGATGCTGCTGTAGCAGATGATAAAATTGGTTTAGGTCTTAGTGTGGTAAATGATAAATCAGGAATACAAGATCAATTTTCTGCTTTCGCTAATATAGCCTACCGTATTCCCTTAGCCGGAGAGTCGAGGTTGTCTTTTGGTTTAGGATTAGGTTTTACTCAATTAGGAGTTAATGGTAGCGCAGCTATCATAGATGATATTTCCGATACTGAATTTTTATCAGGCAAATCAACCGGATTAGCACCAGATATCAGATTTGGTATTCATTACAGTACTGAAAAATTATACATTGGTTTATCAGCTATAAATTTAATGGAGAAAGCTGTTGATTTTAGTACATCATCTCAAACCTTGCAAGTAAAACAAAGCCAAAATTACTTTTTAACAGCAGGTTATTTAGTAGAAGTTTCTGATTTTTTAAAGTTTAAACCTTCTATTATGTTAAGAGAAGATACTAAAGGACCTACTAACCTTGATATAAATAATTTTTTTTTACTAGGAGAGCGTATTTGGTTGGGAGCCTCTTATCGTACTTCTTTAAAACTGTGGGATAAGCCTGCTATTATCGGTACACCTAATTTTAACAATGCAGTTGTGGGGTTGTTAGAGTTTTTTGCAGGTAAATCTTGGAGACTAGGTTATGCGTATGATTATTCTTTATCTAATATAAGAGGATATAATAATGGTACACATGAAATCTCTTTAGGTTTGATAATAAATGGTGGGAAAAGAGATTTAACAATTTTATCACCTAGATATTTTTAGATATGAAACTTAAGAATCTGTTATTCATTGGCGGAAGTTTTTGCTTAATAACCTTAGGTGTGTTGGTTGCACCTAAAATGTTAAAATCTGATGATTTAGGTAAAGCAAACAAATATTATGAAAAGTATGACTATAAATTTGCAATCGAGATTTATGAAAAACTTTTAGAAAAAAGCCCTAGCCTGGAGGTTGCACAAAAATTAGCCAATTGTTATCGCTTCATAAATAATACCATTGCCGCAGAAAGAGCTTATGCAACAGTTTTAACTTTTCCTGGATTTGATCCTATCAATTATATTTATTATGCCGGAATTTTAAAGCAGAACGGTAAATTTGATCAAGCTAAGCGTAATTATTTGATGTATGCTGAGCGTGTTCCAGCAAAAAGTGATTACGCTGTAAGATTAGCTAATAGTTGCGATGCTGCAAGGTTATGGTTGCAAAATCCAGATTTGAACGTAGATATTGAAAACGAAAATTCATTTAATACGGAGCATGCAGATTTTTCTCCAGTAGCTTATGATAACGGATTTTTAATTATATCTGATAGATGGTTTCTAAAATCACCAGGAAGCGATAAAAATGCTAAAGTTTATGGCTGGACAGGTAATTCTTTCCTTAAAATTTATCAGGCAGAGCAGGCTAAAGATTCCGCAGCTGGTGTAATGCAACTAACTCTTTTGCCAGAGCAAATTAATGATAAATATCATAATGGTCCTGCTACTATAAGTGCTGATGGAAACATTATATATTTTACAAGAGCCGGTGTTGTAGAAGATACAGATCTGAAAAAATTAAAAGATGTAGTGATCAAAAAAACCATTTATATTTCCTCTAAAAGAAATGGTGTTTGGTCTGAAGCAACACCATTTCCTTATAATAATGTTTATGAATATTCTGTACAACATCCAGCTTTAAGCCCTGATGGTAATATTCTTTATTTTGCTTCTGATATGCCAGGCGGTTACGGAGGGATGGATTTATATTACTCAGAGAAATCAGGCAATGGGTGGTCAAAACCTGTAAATTGTGGAAATACTATAAACTCAGAGGAAGATGAAGTATTTCCGTTTGTGAGAAAAGATGGTACTTTGTATTTCTCCTCAAGAGGGCACATTACTATAGGGGGCTTAGATATTTTTTCATCAACAGGAGTTAAAAATAATTGGACAGAACCTGAAAATTTAAAGTCTCCATTTAATTCAACAAGAGATGATTTTGGTGTATTTTTCTTTCAAGACAATTTAAGCGGCTATTTATCTTCTAATCGTCCAGGTGGTAAAGGCTCAGATGATATTTATAGATTTTATCAAAAGCCCAAAGAACAATTTTATGCAGTTGATGGTAAAGTAACCGAGAAAGGAACTGGTAGCCCAATTGCAGGTTTAAAGATATTTTTAATCAACAAAAATACTGGAGAGGAGAAATCTACCTTATCAGCAGAAGATGGATCTTTTAAATTTAACTTAGATAAAGAAACAGATTATACCGTAAGAGGAGATATGGATAAATTCTTTTCTAGACAAGAGGGAGATATAACCACTAAAGGGGCTACAGAGTCTATTGTTTTTAATGTAAAATTTGAAGTTGAAAAGGTTGAAGAAGCTTATCTGGTAAGACTAAATAATATTTATTATGATTTTGATAAACATCAAGTCAGAAAAGATGCAGAACCAGAATTAAATAAAGTTGTTGCTTTTTTAAATAGTACACCAGATGTAAACATCGAGTTAAGATCTCATACTGATGCAAGAGGTAAGGCTGCTTATAATCAGAAACTATCAGAACTAAGAGCAGCATCAGCAAAAGAATATCTAAAAACAAAGGGTATAGAGATAAAGCGTTTAAGTTCTAAAGGCTATGGCGAAAGCCAACTTTTAAATAAATGTGTTGATGGTACTCAATGCTCTGAAGAGCAACATCAGCTAAATAGAAGAACAGAGTTTAAAGTTGTAAAAGTAAATCCAGTGTTTTCTTACGCTCCGGTACCTTTTAAGAGTTTTTCATATCGTTAATAGTTACCCCAACAAAAGCTTAAGAAAAGTTTTAAATATAAATTATTAGCTTATAAATGATAACCCCTCCATTTTAAACGAAAATGGAGGGGGTAATTGTAAAAACTATTTTCTGGATAAATCAATTTTCTTAGAGATGATAAAACAAACTATCTTTTTCGTTTTCTATTAGCCATATATGCCAATACTGCTTCTTTAGAAGTAAGCCAGTTCTTACCTTCTTTATAAGCATCAATTTTACCTCTTCTGGCAAGTAAACTAATGTATTCTTGCCCATAATCAAAACCGGGTTCTTGTACCAAATTAGCAATTTCCATAAAGTTATCATCGGCACCTGGCATGGCATTTAAATAAATATTAAGGGTACGCTCTACGGCCTGTGTAATTAATAAGATTAGTTTACTGTAACTACCATTGTTAGCTTGGTTTAAGGCTTCATAATATTTTTTTCTATCATTTTTAAGAATAATAGCAGGCGGGAAACCTTTACGCATCAATAATAAATTCATGACTAAACGTACTGTTCTTCCATTACCATCAAAAAAAGGATGAATCCAAACAAATTTATGATGAAAAACTGTAGCCAGTTCAATATCATTTAAACCTAATGGATTATAATTAACAAAATTGATAAGTTCATCAACTAAATCTGATACTTTATTGGCATTGGGCGGAATAAAGTTAGCACCTGAAATTCTTACGCCACCGTTTCTTAACCTTCCAGCAAAATCATCTTCAATACTTTTTAATACCAAACCATGTAAAGAAAGAATATCAATAGCTCTTAACTGATACTTTTCATCAACCAAGTTGTATAAATAATCAATAGCTTTATCATGGTTATAAGCTTCAAAATGCTCTCTTAAGGATTTTCCTTTTATAGTTATCCCTTCTTGAATGACCAATTGTGTTTCTCTTAAATTAAGGGTATTACCTTCTATGGAGTTAGAATTATAAGTCCATTCTAGCACTAAGCTTTCTTTAATTTTATGAAGAGCACTGATGGGCAAAGGTCTACTAGCCTTAAGTTTTTCCAACTTAGTATTAAGCCGCTCAAAAACTAAGTCGTATTCTTCTCTGTATGATAAGTCTATTTCCCACATCCCCCAAATATCGGTATTTATTTTTGGTTATTTAAACGATATTAATTATTTTTTTCAAATGCTATCTTTGGCAAAAAAATATTTTATGCTTACTCATCACGTATTATTTTGGCTTAAAGCCGATACAACTGAAAATCAAAAAAATACTTTTCGTAAAGGATTAGAGTCTTTAGAAAAAATTGAAACCATTAAATCTATTTTTATTGGAACACCAGCTCCTATTGAAAGAGCGGTGGTTGATACCACTTACACCTTCTCTTTAATTACTTTATTTGAGGATTTAGCAGGGCATGATGTTTATCAAACTCACCCATTACATTTAGCTTTCTTAGACGAGTTCAGAGTGTTGTTTGAAAAAGTTATCATTTACGATTCTATTTAAAAACTAATCCAAGAAGTTGTGGATGACTTCTTGGATACTTCAAACAAAAATTGTTTTATATTTATTTAAAATTTTTGTATGAAACAATTTTACTTTGGCCTCTATTGCTTTATTCTACTTGTTACTAATTCTAAGCTCTTTGCCCAGGTATTTGATCCCGTTTTTGCTAATGGAAATATCAAAAGAACCCTTTCTGATAACTGGGAATTAGATTCAACTACAAGAAAAGGTACTTTTTTAATTCTACCCTATAAGCCAACCTATGTTTTACCAACCAGATTTAGTACCAATCCCAATTTTCAGCCAGCAAGTGAAAATCCAGATTATGTTTTACCCCTTGTAGTGCCTTACAATAAAGTAGAAGCTAAAATTCAGCTTAGTTTTAAATCAAAAATTATAGAAGGTATATTTAATGGTTATGGAGATTTATGGGTAGCTTATACACAAAAATCGCATTGGCAGGTTTATAATTCAGAACTGTCTAGACCATTTAGAGAAACCAATTACGAACCTGAAGTAATTTTAAACTTCCCTATGAAGTTTAATTTGTTTGGATTTGAAAATAAAATGGTTGGTGTTGCGCTTAATCATCAATCAAACGGAAGAATTGTTCCGTTATCTAGAAGTTGGAATAGAATTATCTTTCATACTGCTTTTGAAAAAGACAACTGGCAAATTTATATTAGACCATGGATAAGGCTTAGAGATGAAGAGGATGAAAATCCTTCTATTTTAGATTTTACTGGTCGTGGAGATATGACAGTTATACATGCAAAAGGTAAGCATATATTTACTTTTATAGGTCGTCATTCATTAAATAAAAGCAATAGGGGTAATATTCAGTTAGATTGGGCTTTCCCAATAAAGGGTTATTTGAAGGGCCATTTCCAATTATTTGAAGGTTATGGTGAAACCATGATTGATTATAACTATAAACAAACTGTTATTGGGTTAGGAGTTTCATTAATAGAGTGGATGTAAAAATTATAGCTCATTTTTTTATTTTCTTTCTGTAAATGATACAATAATCTTTATTTTGTTGAGATTTCAATATGAAGAAAGATTTACTAAGAAAGAAAAGTATTGCTAAAATACTGCAAGATAGCAAAGAAGGCTTTAATGATGGTGAGCATCATGGTTTAAATAAAGTTTTAAAAGTAAAAGACCTCACTTTCATGGGTATAGCTGCAGTAATAGGTGCAGGTATATTTTCTACTATCGGAGAAGCTTCTTATAACGGAGGTCCTGGGGTTTCTATACTTTTCGTTTTAACCGCAATAACTTGTGGATTCTCTGCACTTTGTTATGCTGAGTTTGCTTCTAGGATACCAGTTTCTGGCAGTGCTTACACTTATGCCTACGCTTCTTTTGGAGAGTTGATAGCTTGGATTATAGGGTGGGACTTATTGATGGAGTACGCTATTGGTAATATTGCAGTTGCTATTTCTTGGAGTGGATATTTCGTTAATCTTTTACAAGGGTTTAATATTCATATCCCAGCCTACCTTACCATGGATTATTTAAGTGCCTTTAAAGCGAATGAAGAAGTACTAACGTTAATTAAGAGAGGAGTTTCTTTAAATACCCTTAGTGAAAATACTTTAAACGCTGCTCAAGCTTGGACAAGTGCCCCAAGTATTGGTGGCTTAAAAATTATTGCTGATATACCTGCTTTATTGATTGTATTCTTAATAACTTTTTTGGTATATATTGGTATAAAAGAAACTAAAAGAGCTACTAATGCTATGGTTATATTAAAAATAGTTGTGGTTTTAGCGGTTATTGTGGTAGGTTTTTTTTATGTAACACCTGCCAACTGGCATCCCTTTTTGCCAAATGGCTTTAGTGGTATGATGAAAGGTGTATCTGGAGTTTTCTTTGCCTATATTGGTTTTGATGCTATTTCTACCACTGCCGAAGAATGTGAAAATCCGCAAAAAGACCTACCCAAAGGAATGATATACTCTTTGATTATTTGTACAGTACTTTACATTTTAATTGCCTTAGTACTTACAGGAATGGTTAATTATAAAGAATTACAAGTGTCTGATCCTCTGGCTTTTGTTTTTGAAAGAGTGGGGTTAAATCAGATTGGTTATATCATTTCTGTTAGTGCGGTTATTGCCACAGCCAGTGTTTTACTAATTTTTCAAATGGGGCAACCCAGAATTTGGATGAGCATGAGTAGAGACGGTTTGCTCCCAAAAGCTTTTTCCAGAATACATCCTAAGTTTAAAACACCTTCTTTTTCAACCATAGTTACAGGGCTTGTTGTAGCAATACCAGCACTATTTATGAACTTAACAGAAGTAACCGATTTAACAAGTATAGGAACTTTATTTGCTTTTGTGTTGGTTTGCGGAGGAGTTTTACTTTTACCAAAAGATGAAGATACAAGTAGTAAAAAAAGGTTTAAAATGCCTTATATCAATGGAAAGTATATTGTTCCATTGTTAATGATGACCCTGGGTGCAGCTTTTTATAATCAAATTTTAAATCTTTTTAATTTTAACCAAAGCTGGGAAATTATTAAAGAACAAATTCCTTTTTACTTATTTATGATTTTGGCTATAACCATGGCTATATTATCTTTTCTTAAAAATCTATCTTTAATACCTGTTCTGGGGCTTTTAAGTTGTAGTTATTTGATGACAGAATTGGGATATACCAATTGGTTAAGATTTCTAATATGGCTAGGCATTGGTCTTGTGATTTACTTTTGCTACGGAATAAGAAAAAGTAAACTTAATCAAATACAAACAGAATAGTAAGGCTGTAAATTTCCTCAAATCTCATCAATATTACACAGTAATAATCAAATCCGCTTTAGCTACGTTAAATTAGTATGATAGATAATTTTCTACACAATAGGTATTTATTTGCCTATTTCTAGCCTATTGTTTGAAATTATGTTACTTTAAGTTGTTGTTTTACAGCGTTTTATATTAGTTTAATGAGTTGTTGTAATTTTTTATGGATTACCTTTTCGGCCTTCTCAAATTTTGGGACTTAAAATTGAATAAAAGTTACTTTAAATGAATTTGAGATGAAAACTTTAATAACATTAATTTTTATTACCTGTATTGGGATATATTATTTCATGAACGAATACCATTGGAAAAAAAATAATCCAGAAGGTTTTGTGAAATCTAAAGCTGAGGTTGAACTAATACTGAAATCAAAAACAGATAAAGACAAAGAATCTAGAAAAGAATATATGTAAAGAAGCTAAATTAAAAGCTCTTTAACTAAATAAATTAGAATTATATATGGCTAGTTTATTCTTGTAATATCAATCTTTTCTGTTTGCGTAACCATTAAAGGAACTTTTTCAAGCGTAACAAAACTTAAATCTAAGCCAAAACCTTTCTCTTCTGATAAGCTGACCTTTTTAAGGTTAAAATAGTATCCCATTATAAGTTTATCCCAAAAAGATAAATTATTGGCTCTAGAAAGGGTTTTTTCTAAAACTACAAATCTGAAATCGCCAACTATTTTATGTTTGTTTAGTGATTTGTAATGGCTAGTAATATCAACCTCATTATTTTTAACTAAGTCTTCTACAACTTTTCTAAAAAGAGTACTTATTTTTTGCTCTATTCTAAAGCCTAGTTTAAAATCTATTCTGATTAATTTACCCTCTACCAAATGTTCAACTTTATATTCACATCTGTAAGGTTCGTCTACAACATCAACATGAACAAGCCAATAAACATCTGCTCTTTTTGGTTTTTTCTGAAGGATAGAATATATAATTTTTGATTCAATTTCTGATGGAAAATTAGCACTTGTAAGATAAACTAGTTGAGAGGCATATTTTGGAACCGATTCATCCTCACTTAATTCTTTAATGATGTCGTAATATTGCTCTATTTCAACAAATTTCAAAAATTTGTTTTTAATCTTTCTTGCAGAGTACCATGCCCACATGACAGAGAATAATATCCCACCAAGTAACACTGTAAACCAACCTCCATGAAAGAATTTAGCTAAGTTACCAATAAAAAATACTCCTTCTATACTTATATAAACTGCTAAAAATAAGACAATAAGATAAATAGGATATTTCTTTTTGCTAAGATAAGTTGATAATAAAATGGTGGTCATGAGCATTGCTATGGTAATAGAAAGACCATAAGCTGCCTCCATGTGTTCGGATCTTTTAAAGTATAATACAACCACAATACAACCTAACCATAGCAACCAATTCATACTTGGTACATAAAGTTGTCCTTTTTGATCTGTTGGGTAATTGATTTTAACCTTAGGCCATATATTCAACCGCACTGCTTCTGATATCAATGTAAAAGAACCAGAAATTAAAGCTTGGCTTGCAATAACCGCAGCTACAGTTGCAGTGGCAATACCAAATATTAAAAACCAATCTGGCATCATTCTATAAAAAGGATTCCGATTATCTAATAGCTCATTTTGTAAGCTCATCAAATAAACCCCTTGGCCTAAATAATTTAAAACTAAGCAGCTTTTAACATAAATCCAGCTTATTCTGATATTACTTCTACCACAATGTCCTAAATCAGAATATAAAGCTTCTGCACCTGTGGTACAAAGAAAAACAGCCCCCAAAATGGCTAATGCAGCCGGATAGTTAGCCAGTAAATTATAAGCATAATAAGGGTTGATAGCTTCAATAATATCAGGAGATTTTATCAAATAGCTTAAGCCTAGAACACCCATCATACTAAACCAAATAAACATGATTGGTCCAAATGCTTTGCCTACCAATGAGGTTCCAAATTGTTGGATAATAAATAAACCAGTTATAATACCAATTACAATGGGAATGGTTTGTAAGCCTGGATAAAGAATTTCTAAACCTTCTATAGCTGATGAAACCGTAATTGGAGGTGTAATAATCCCATCGGCAAGTAAAGCGCAACCGCCAATAATAGCTGGTATAACTAGCCATTTAGCTTTTCTTTTAACCAAAGAGTATAGAGAGAAAATTCCACCTTCGCCTTTATTATCAGCTTTTAAGGTAATAATTACATATTTAAGTGTTGTTTGTAAAGTTAAAGTCCAAAAAACACAACTTAAACCCCCATAAATAAGCTCTTTTGTTATTATTCTGTTGCCTATAATAGCCTTAAAAACATATAATGGCGAAGTACCAATATCACCATAAATTATTCCTAAACTAATTAAAACACCGGCAGCGGTTAATTTATTTAAATCTTTATGTGCAGACACATTTGTATGTATTAGTCGGAAACAAAAGTAATTCAACTTCTTAACAAACACAACCTTAACCGCATATTTACGTACGAGTTAAAAAGTAAATATAAACAGATGTTAAATACTGTTAAAAAAATCATGTTTTTTAACGAAGTTTAATTATTGTTATAATTTTATTTATATTTTTGATGAGAATAATAAACAATGAAAAATAAATACTTCATCATAACGTTTATAACAGCTATCACTATTGTGCTTTACACTAGTGTGTCTTTCGCTGTAGTAAACGATATAAAAAGTATTATTGACTCTACTAAAACCACAATCAAGTTAAAAGATAGTAGACCAAACAGACCAACTTTTTTACCTCCAATCGCCGCAGATTTTCAGTCTTTTATGATAAAAGTTTCTGCAATAAAATCCATCAATACACCTGGTAAAAGTTTAGTGATAAAAAATAATAAAAGTGTAAGTGCTAGTGTAGAAATACAAAAACCTCTAGATAACGTTAGAATTTATCCTAATCCTATTTCTACTCACATCAACATTGCTTATACACTTAGTAAAGAGAATCAGGTAACTGTTAAGATTTTAGATGTTTTAGGTAATGAGGTAGTTACACTTTTATCTCAGAAAGTTGCTGCAGGTGAGCAATTAAATTCTTTTAACCTAAATACTAAATTAAGTAGCGGTTTGTATTTTGTTAGAGTGGTTGCTGGCTCAGAATCTATTATTAAAAGAATCTCGGTATTATAAATAAAGACTTAACTTTAAGCCCCAATTGCTAAGCAATTGGGGCTTTTTTTTTAAAAACATTTGGATTATAAATGAAAATTATAGCTATAGGACGTAATTACGCAGAACATGCAAAAGAGTTAAATAATGCAGTGCCAGAGCAACCTGTTATTTTTATGATGCCAGATACAGCTTTATTAAAAGGTAATAAGCCATTTTATCATCCAGATTTCTCAAAAGATATTCATTACGAGGTTGAATTAGTCTTAAAAATATCTAAAGAAGGGAAATACATTGCTAAAAAATTTGCCCATAAGTACTATGAAGAAATTGGGTTAGGAATAGATTTTACAGCTCGTGATTTACAATCAGAATTAAAATCCAAAGGCTTACCTTGGGTGTTAGCTAAAGGTTTTGATAACTCTGCTCCAATAAGCGAGTTTTTACCTATCAATGCGTTTAAAGATTTAAATAATTTGGATTTTTCCTTAAAAGTTAATGACCAATTAAAGCAGCAAGGCAATACCGGCCACATGATGTTCAGCTTTGATGAAATCATCTGTTTTGTTTCACAGTATTTTACTTTAAAAAAAGGCGATTTGATTTTTACCGGAACCCCCGCAGGCGTAGGTAAAATTAATATGGGAGATAGGTTGAAAGGCTATATTGAAAATAAAGAGCTTTTAAACTTCGAGATTAAATAATATCACTTTCTATGAGATTTTTTAGAGCAGCACTATTTGTTTTTTGTTTATTTCCTATTTCTTCTTTTTCTCAACCAGATAAACTTCCAGAAATACCACCCAATTATTTTTTAAACCCTCTAGATCTTAAACTTTTTTTATCAGGAACTTTTGGAGAAATAAGAACAAACCATTTTCATTCTGGAATTGATATTAAAACCAACCAGAGGGAAGGTTACCCGGTTTATGCCGTAGCTGATGGATATATTTCTAGATTAAGAGTGCAAATTGGAGGTTTTGGAAATGCAGTTTATATCAATCATCCGAACGGATTAACCAGTGTTTATGCTCATTTACAAAGGTTTAACAGTAAGATAAGTTTAGCAATTAAAAACTATCAATATCTAAGAGAAAGCTTTGAAGCAGATTTTCCGTTAACCCCAATAGAAATACCTGTTAAAAAGGGAGATATTATTGCTTGGTCTGGAAATACTGGTGGTTCTGCTGGGCCGCACTTACATTTTGAAGTTAGAAACACCAAAACCGAACAAACTATTAATCCATTGGCTTTAGGCATTAAGATACAGGATGATGTTAAACCCCAAATAAACGGATTTTACATTTATAAAATCAATCATGCTCCGTTTAATGAGTTTACTCCCAAACAATATTTCCAAACTATGGGTACAAACGGAAAATACACTTTAAATAAGGTAAGTGTAGTTAATGTCTCTGGTAAAATTGGTTTTGGTTTAGTAACACATGACTTGATGAATGGTTCTGGAAATAGAAACGGTATTTACAGTACAACAATTTGGTTAGATAACGAGAAAATTTATGAAACACAGGCAGATCAGTTTTATTTTGACCAAACTAGAGCTGTAAACGCTTATATAGATTATCCTAGTAAAATATCATCTGGCAGAGTCATAGAAAAAGGCTTTATAAGTAAAGGCGGTAAAACCAGTTTCCATAAAACTCTTGTCAATAATGGTATTATTTACTTGCAGGATAATAATATCCACGATGTTAAATATTTAGTAAAAGACGCTAATGGGAACGAAGCTGTTTTAAACTTTAAAATCAAAAGTATTGATACAAACTTACCTTCTCCCTATAAAGCTAGGGGGACACTATTTAACCACGAGCAAGAAAATACCTTTATAAAAGAAGATATAGCAATTAAATTTTTAAAAGGAACTTTTTATGATGATGTTGATTTCACATATTCAAAATCTGCTAAAACTAGTAACAGTTTGTCGCCAATACACATCATCCATAACAAATTAACTCCTTTACACCAAGCTTTTGAACTCTTATTAAAAGTAGATTCATCATTAAATAAGATGAAAGATAAATTGGTTATTGTAAATGAAAGCGGTATTTATCAAGGTGGCGAATTAACAAATGGATACATTAGAGCTTATCCAAAATCTTTCGGAAGATTTTATTTAAAGGTTGATAGCATAGCACCAAATGTAACGCCTATCAATATAGTTGATCATGCTAATCTATCTTTACAAAAAGCTATTTCTTTTAAAATAGGCGATAACTTATCGGGAATAAAGGAGTTTAAAGGCTATATCAATGGAAAATGGATTTTGATGGAATATGATTATAAAAGAGGTTTGCTTTGGCATAACTTTGATGAAAGAACGGGCTTTGGCAAACATACTTTTACCTTAGTTGTTAGTGACATGAAGAAAAACACAAAAACAATTCAATTAAATTTCTTTAGATAAGCTAAAAAACAAATTAAAATGGAATTAAAAGAAGGAGATAAAGCTCCAGCATTTACATCAACAGACCAATATGGAAACTCGGTTTCTTTAAGTGATTTTATTGGAAAAAAAGTTGTTTTATATTTTTATCCAAAAGACAATACACCAGGTTGCACTGCGGAAGCTTGTGATTTTAGAGACAACTATCAAAGTTTAAAAGCCAAAGGGTTTGAAGTTTTAGGCGTAAGTACAGATGATGAAAAATCTCATAAAAAATTTGTAGACAAGTTTGAACTCCCTTTTACTTTACTAGCAGATACCGAAAAGGATATTGTAGAAAAATACGGTGTTTGGGTTGAAAAAAGTATGTACGGTAAGAAATATATGGGGACAGATAGAAAAACTTTTGTTATCGATGAAAATGGCATCATCCAAACCATTATTACAAAAGTAGATACCAAAAATGCTTCTGCACAGTTGTTGGCAGCAATAGCATAGATAGTTTTAAAAATAAAAGCCGATACAAAATCGGCTTTTATTTTAATCTAGCTTTTTAAGTTCGTCTTTTATGAAATAAGCTAATTCTTTTACATAACCTGCACTAAAGTTAAACTCAATTCCTGCTGTTTTATAAATCTCTTTTATAGATTTGGTATATCCCAATTTCAAAGCTTCTAAATAATTATTTAAACCTTTTTCTGGGTTTTCTTTATAATTTTTCCAAACAGCTATGGCACCTAGCTGGGCAATGGCATATTCTATGTAATAAAAAGGAACTTCAAATATATGTAGTTGTTTTTGCCACAGATTTTCTAATGCTTCTTCGTTTTCGGTCCAATCAACAAAGTTGGCTCCAAATCTGGTGAATATTTCTTTCCATGCTTGGGTTCGTTCTTGCGTAGTATGTTCTGGGTTGGTGTAAATCCAATGCTGGAAAGCATCAACTACGGCTACCCAAGGAAGCGTTTTTAAAACATCTTTAAGCTGATATTTTTTTGCCCTTTTTAATTCTTCTGGGTCTGCAAAAAACTCATCCCAATGGTCCATAGAAATTAATTCCATAGACATAGAAGCTAGTTCTGCTACTTCAGAAGGGCAGTGTTTAAAATCATTTAATTCTAAATCCGCAGTAACAAAAGTATGGATGGCATGTCCGCCCTCGTGTACCATGGTAGTTAAATCTCTAAAAGAACCTGCCGAGTTCATAAAAATGAAAGGAGCACCTGTTTCTGCTAAAGGATAATTATATCCACCGGGAGCCTTACCTTTTCTACTCTCCACATCAAAAAAACCATTGGCTTTCATGATTGCTAGTTTTTTGCCTAAGACAGGGTTTAATTTGTTAAAGCATTGGATAGATTTATCAATCAATTCTTGACCATTTTCAAAAGGTTTTAAAGCGGGTTTACCAGATGTATCAACCTCTGTATCCCAAGGTTTTAAGTTAGATAATTGTAATGCTTTTTTTCTTTCGTCTGCTTGCTCGGCTAAAATAGGAACAATTTCTTTTGCTATTGCCTCATGAAAATCAAAGCAATCTTGCGCATTGTAATCAAACCTGCCTAAAGATTCAAACATGTAATCTCTAAAATTATCAAAGCCAGCATTTAAAGCTACTTGATGACGTAAAGCTTTTAGTTTGTTAAAAAGCTCATCTAATTTATCTTTATCTTCTAAACGGCGATTTGTAATACTTTCCCAAGCTTCTTTTCTGGTAGTTCTGTTTAAATCTTTTAAGAAATTTGAAGCTTGTTCTAAAGTGTATTCTTGTCCGTTTAAAGTTACAGACATGCTACCGGTAATAGCTTGATATTTTTGCTGTTCTACCTGAAGCTCGGTTTGCAAAGGGATATTTTCTTCTCTAAAAAGGGCTAAAGCTTTTTTAACTCCTCTTAAGTAAATAAAGTATTTATCTTGATTTAATTGATTTAGAAATGGAGAAGCTACTAATTTTTCATTTAACTGATTGCTTAATGGCGCTATTTGAGGCTCAATCTCGGTAGCAAAATATTGAAAGCTTTTAACTAAATCTTCATTTGCGGTATCGCAAGTCATTTTGATGTATCGCCAAGCGAAATCTTCTTCTAAAGCGGCTTCAAGTTCGCTTCTGTTTTTTAGCCATGTTTCTAATTCTTCTGGAGAATTAATTTCTCTATGTAATAATTCCTGAAATATGGGTTCTAAATTATCCCATTTAATTTCTAGATTTTCAGGAAGATAGGTTCTTTTTTTCTTTTCTATAATCATAACGAACGGTAGTAAATATCAAATAAAAAGCAAATTGCAAAAGCAACAGAAGCAATACCATTGGTAGTCATAAAGGCAAAATTTACGCGGCTTAAATCATTTGGTTTAACTAGTTGATGTTGATAAACAAGCATACTGACGAAGATGATTAAGCCCAAATAGTATGGCCAAGAAAAATTATCAGCAGCAATAAAAATGGGTGCTATTACAAACAAGGCAGATAAAATATGTAAAATATTGCTAATCCATAAAGCCTTACTTTTACCAAAATAAGAGGGTATAGAGTGCAGTTTTTCACCTCGGTCAAACTCTTCATCTTGTAAAGCATAAATAATATCAAAACCACTTACCCAGCATAAAACTGCTAAAGAAAACATGATTGGTAAAAGGGCAAATTCTCCGGTTACAACCAAATAAGCGCCAATTGGTGCTAATGATAAGCCTAAACCTAATACCAAATGGCATAAAGCGGTAAATCTCTTGGTAGCACTGTAGCCTAAAATAACTAGTAAAGCTATCGGCGAAAGCCAAAAACAAAGCATGTTGATAAACCATGTTGTGGTTATAAAAAGTAAGCAGTTAGCAATGGTGAAAATAAGTGCATGGGTAGCTGATATTCTTCCAGAAGGTATGTCACGCACTTTTGTTCTTGGGTTTTTAGCATCTATTTCCCTGTCTAAATATCTGTTAAATGCCATGGCAGCATTTCTGGCAAATACCATACAAAGTACCATTAAAAGCAACTTAAACCACGAAAAAGAATGAGTGGTGGTGTTTACAGCCAGAAAAAAGCCAATAAAGGCAAAGGGCATTGCAAAAATGGTATGCGAAAAAGTTACTAATGATAAATATTTCTTCATGCTTTATTCCTGTTCTTCTTCTTCAAAATCAAATTGTGGAGCAATAAAATTCTGATTAACCTCTTGGATAAAGTTTAATACATCTTCTTTTCCTAATTGTTTTTCTGATGATGTTAAAATCATTTGTGGTATTTCCTCAAAAAAGGCAAGCAGCGCTTTTTTAAATGCCGCCATATTTTGCTGTGATTTTACGTTAGATTGTTTATCAGCTTTTGTAAAAAGCAATATAAAAGGTATGCTTCTTTCTCCTAACCAGCAGCAAAATTCTATATCAATTTTCTGAGGTTCAAGCCTACTATCTATCAAAACAAAAACACATTGTAAGCTTTCTCTTTTTTCTAGATAGTTTCTGATAAATTTAGCCCACTCTTTTCTGTTGCTTTTAGAACTTTTGGCGTAACCATAGCCGGGTAAATCAACCACATACCAATTTTTGTTAACCAAAAAATGATTTATTAATTGAGTTTTACCAGGCTTTTGCGATGTTTTAGCTAAGCCTTTTGCATTTAATAACATGTTAATGAGCGATGATTTACCCACGTTAGAACGACCAATAAAAGCATATTCTGGCAATATTGGTGGTGGTAGCTTGCTTATTTTGGTATTACTAACAGTAAATTCTGCCGATTTTATAATCATCCTGTAAAGGTAAGGTTTAGTTTTTTAGTTCAATATATCCTGTTTATTTATTAGTGCTTTGCTGTATAAATTTAATAAGTTATGATTTTACTGAACAAAACACTTGAGTTTGAGGTTTAAATTACCGAGTATGGTAAGGCAACTTATAAATCATCGTTTAAAAAAATCTTAGCTCGTAAAATATATTTTATCTTTGTGCACAATAATGGCAGAAAACGTAACCCCATATAAAAATCAGCAGGCTACAAAAAAAGAGCAAGTAGCCACCATGTTTAATAATATATCTAAGACTTATGATTTTTTAAATCATTTCTTGTCTTTAGGGATAGACATTATCTGGAGAAAAAAAGCAATAAAAGAGCTTTTAAAAGATCAGCCACAGTATATTTTAGATGTAGCAACAGGTACCGGAGATTTTGCTTTTGAGGCTTTAGATATTTTAAAACCTAAAAAAATTATTGGTGTAGATATTTCTCAAGGGATGCTTAACATTGCGGATGAGAAAATTATCAAAAGAAATAAAAGCGAAGTTTTTGAGGTAAGACTTGGAGATTCTGAAAAACTTTTATTTGATGACCATACTTTTGATGCTGTAACAGTTGCTTACGGAGTTAGAAATTTTGAAAATCTGGAAAAAGGTGTTGCCGATATGCTAAGGGTTTTAAAACCAGGTGGTAAAGCCGTTATCTTAGAGTTTTCTAAGCCCAAGGCATTCCCTATAAAACAATTATATAATTTTTATTTTCATTATATCACCCCAACAATCGGTAAGATTTTCTCTAAAGATGCTAGTGCTTATAGCTATTTACCAGAATCTGTAGAAGCTTTTCCTGATGGAAGCAGATTTACAGATTTGATGAAAAAAGTTGGCTACAAAGATACCAAATGTCGTCCTTTAGCGTTTGGCATTTGTTCTATTTACACAGGCGTTAAATGATAAAAAGTTTATCAGTTCTATTATTAACCATTTTTTTTGCAATTGGTGCGCAAGCACAAGGTAATTGGGGTGGTGGGGTAGATGATGAAACCTTACATTTTGGCTTTACTTTTCAGTATATTCAATCAGAATATAAAATACAAAAAGGTTTAAATTGGCGTGATAATTTAGTAGATAACAGTATAACAGAGCGTTTAAAAAGTGTTAGTTCTAGTTTAAATCCTGGCTTTGGTATTGGTTTATTGGCTAATTTATATGTAACCAAACATCTGGATTTAAGATTTACACCTACCTTAATTTTTGCCGATAGGGTTATAGATTACGAATTTGAGAGTGGAAACAAGTATGAGCAAGAAACAGTTCCATCACCAGAAGGGTTTACCAGAAGAGCAGTGTCTTCTACGATGATAGATTTCCCCTTATTACTAAAATTAAAATCTGATAGAAAAGGCAACTTTAGAGCTTATCTTATAGGTGGGTTAAAATACGGGTATGATATTGGTGCAAAAAAAAATGCCGATGATGCTGATAATACCTATTTCAATAAACTTCTTAAAAACCAACAAGGTATACTTTCCTACGAAGCCGGTTTAGGTTTCGATTTATATTTTGAGTTTTTTAAGCTATCACCTGAAATAAAAATTTCTAATTCTATAAATAGTGTTTTACGCAGAGGAGAAGATCCATATTCTACCCCTTTAGACAAACTTTTTTTAAGAAACTTTATTTTTAGTTTATATTTCGAGTAAGAGCCATATTTTAAATCATATTTTCGCAAAAAATAAGCTATGTCTAAAATTGTGTTGATAACAGGTGCTACATCAGGTATTGGTGAGGCTTGTGCAAAAGCTTTTGCAGCACTTAATTATAAAATCATCATTACAGGAAGAAGAAAAGATAAATTAGAAAGTCTAACACAAAGTCTCGAACAAAATTTTGGAATACAAGTTATAGCTCTAAATTTTGATGTTAGAGATAACAAAGCCGTTACCCAAAATTTAAATAATTTACCAGATGCTTGGCGCAATATTGATGTTTTAATTAATAATGCAGGCTTAAGCCAAGGTTTAGACCCTATACATGAAGGGAGTTTAACAGATTGGGAAACCATGATAGATACCAATATTAAAGGGCTGTTGTATGTTTCTAAAATAGTTTCTTCTTGGATGGTAAACAAAAAATCGGGTCATATCATAAACTTGGGCTCTATTGCCGGAAAAGAAGTTTATGCTAATGGAAATGTCTATTGTGCTACCAAACACGCTGTTGATGCGCTTAACAAAGCTATGCGAATTGATTTGTTACCTCATGGTATAAAAGTGAGTGCAATACATCCGGGTGCTGTGGAAACAGAGTTTTCTATAGTAAGATTTGGTGGCGACAAAGAAAAAGCAGCTAAAGTTTATGAAGGTTATGAGCCCTTGCTAGCTAAAGATATTGCAGAAACCATAGTTTTTATAGCTACAAGGCCAGCACATGTTAATATTAATGATCTAGTGATTATGCCAACTTCGCAAGCAAGTACTAGTCATCATCTAAAAAATAATTAATTTAGTTTTTAATTTCAACAAAGAAGGTCTTAATCCTTATTATTATGTCTTTAGAAAATACCATTAATCAAGATATTAAAGCTGCTATGTTAGCTAAGAATGAAGCTCAATTAAGAGCTTTAAGAGCTATAAAATCAGCTCTTTTATTAGCCAAAACAGAGAAAGGAGCCTCATCTGAAATAACAGAAGAAGCAGAAGTTAAAGTTTTACAAAAGCTAGTAAAGCAAAGAAAAGAATCGGCAGATATTTATAAAAGTCAAAACAGAGAAGATTTATATCAAATAGAGGCAGAGGAGATTGAAGTGATTGAACATTATTTACCAAAACAATTATCTACAGAAGAGTTAAGTGCTTATATCAAGCAATTGATAGAGAAATTAAGTATAACTTCTGTTAAAGAAATGGGAAAAATAATGGGGATTGCCAGTAAAGAACTTTCTGGTAAAGCAGATGGAAAAGCGATATCAGCGTGTATCAAAAATCTTTTATCTTAAATTTTAATAAAATAGTTCTTTAGTGAACCGCTTAAAATATTAATTTTATAAACATTTAATAAGGTTTTGTACCCAAATTAAAAACAGACTACTATTTTAGCAGCTGATATAAATTATCGAGATATATTTTTTTATGGAGTTCACAATTAAAGAAGAAAACGGTTTCAAATATATAGAGGAAGGAGAAGGAGAGGTTTTATTGTTGCTCCATGGTTTAATGGGGGCTTTAAGTAACTGGGAAGAAGTTATTTTAGAGTTCAAAAGCAGATACAGAGTAGTTATCCCTATGTTACCTATTTATGATTTACCACTACTTACCACCGGAGTAAAAAGTTTGGCTAAGTTTGTGCATAAATTTGTGAAGTATAAGAAATTTCAAAACATGATTGTTTTAGGGAATTCTTTAGGGGGGCATGTTGGTTTAGTTTTTGTTACCTCACATCCAGAATTTGTTAAAGCATTGGTTTTAACAGGAAGTTCTGGTTTATATGAAAACTCTTTTGGTGGCTCATTTCCAAAAAGAGAAAATTACGATTTTATAAAGGAAAAAGTAGAATTTACTTTTTATGACCCAGCTACAGCAACCAAAGCATTGGTTGATGAAGTTTTTGAAACCGTAAACGATAGAAATAAAGTTATCAGGATTTTAGCTATGGCTAAATCAGCCATCAGGCACAACATGTCTAAAGATTTACACAAAATAAAACTTCCAGTTGCTTTAATTTGGGGTAAAAATGACAGAATTACCCCGCCAGAAGTAGCAGAAGAGTTTCACAATTTATTGCCAAATTCTGAGTTATACTGGATAGATAAATGCGGCCATGCCCCAATGATGGAACAGCCAGCAGAATTTAATCAGATTTTAAATAAAGTTTTAGAAAAGATAGAAAATCAATGATTGCAGCGCAGCTCATATCAGATGCGATACCACCCATAAAAACTTCTGATAGCATTCAGAAAGTTGAAGATCGCATGGCAGAGTTTAGGCTAAATCATTTGCCCATTGTAAATGAAACTCAATTTTTAGGTTTAATTTCTGATGAAGATATCATAGAAATACCTGATTATGATACAACCGTAGGAAACGTAAATTTATCTTTAATAAATCCTTTCGTTTACGAAGATCAACATATCTATGAAGTCATTAGGCTGTTTTATGAGCAAAAATTAACTGCTGTGCCTGTTTTAGATAGTAGCATGAATTATTTAGGATTAATCTCTATCAATACTTTAACAGCTTATTTTGCAAAAATTACTTCCGTAGCAGATCCTGGTGGAATTATCATCTTAGAAATCAGTAACCGCAACAATTCTTTATCGCATATTGCACAAATTGTAGAATCTAATAATGCACAAATCTTAAGCTCTTATATAGATACCGTTGCCAATTCTACAAAATTAGAAATTACCATAAAAGTTAATAAAACCGATATAAGCCCAATAATTGCATCTTTTTTAAGATATGATTATACCATAAAAGCTACTTTTAATCATTTACAGCGAGATAATGACTCTAAAGATCGTTTTGATTCTTTGATGAATTATTTAAGTTTTGATTGATATAAGCTGATAAGAAATTAATCCTCATCCACTGATATAAAATATAAAGTAATGACCATTGGAATTTACGGTAGACAATTTAATAACTCGGTTTTACCCTATGTACAGCAGGTTTTTGATTGTTTGGTACAGCATGAGGTTGAAGTTTTTGTTTATCAAGATTTTTTTGAATTCGTAAAAGATAAATTATTCTTACCCAAACAATTTGGTACATTTAAAACACATACAGATATTAAAAACAAGGTAGATGTTATGATAAGCCTTGGTGGTGATGGAACCATGTTAGATACGGTAACTTTTGTTAGAGATTCTGGAATTCCGATGGTAGGTATAAACTTTGGCAGACTGGGCTTTTTGGCAAGTGTAAGTAAAGAAGGAATCAAGACAGCAATAGAAGGTCTCATTCATCATAAATTTACTTTAGATGTAAGACGGTTACTCAAAGTAGAATCAAACCAAAATCTGTTTCAAGACCTTAATTTTGCACTTAACGATTTAACCATTCATAAAAGGGATAATTCTGCCATGATGCTTATTCATTGTTATCAAGATGGCGAATTTTTAAACTCTTACTGGGCCGATGGTTTAATTGTAGCTACACCAACCGGTTCTACAGCTTATTCTTTAAGTTGTGGTGGTCCAATTGTATTTCCTCGATCTGGAAATATGGTGATAACACCTATATCTCCGCATAATCTTAACGTAAGACCTGTCGTTTTATCGGATGCTCATACCTTAACTTTTGAAATTGAAGGTAGAAGTTCTAAGTATTTGATAACCTGCGACTCTAGGACAGAAATAGTAGATTCATCTATCAGGATAAGTGTTAAAAGAGCTGATTTTGATATCAACCTTGTGAGGTTAAACAATGAAACTTATTTATCAACGTTAAGAAACAAATTACTTTGGGGAATAGACACCAGAAACTACTAAATCTTTAAATGATTAAATCCTTTTGGCTTACATTTTTTCTTTACGGAATAAGTACTTTTAAACTTTTTTCTCAAACTTGGGAGCTAGGAATAAGTGCCGGGGGAATGGCCTATCAAGGAGACTTAAATCAACACAAATTTTATAAATTTAATAACCTGGGTTTAGGTGGCTCGGTAAAAAGAAATTTTGATGGTTACTGGTCTTTAAAGTTTTCAATCCTGAGTGGAAGAATCAGTGCAAATGATGCTCAGTCAAACTTTGAACAAGATCGAGAAAGAAATTTAAATTTTTTTTCAAACATTACCGAAGGAAGTCTATTGGTAGAGTTTAATTTCTTTGATTACGGCTTTAACTTTGGTCAATCAAGAATTACACCTTTTATATTTAGCGGAGTATCTGCATTTGCTTTTAATCCTAAAACCACTTTAAATGGCAGAGAAGTTGAATTAAAACTATTCAATACAGAAGGACAGCCTGGGGATGTGGCATACAAAACAATTGCAACAGCTATTCCCTTAGGAGCTGGTGTAAAGTATAGAATTAATGAAAAACTTAATATAGCAGCAGAGTTTGGCTTTAGAAAAGCCAACACAGATTATTTAGATGACGTGAGCCAGAGATATCCAAACATACCTTACGGTACCGATAGGGCCGCACTTGCAGACCGTTCATTAGGTCAAAACAAGTTAGGTAACCCCGCCACCCCGGATGTAAAAGGTATACAAAGAGGCGATTTTAGAAAAAACGATACTTTCCTATTTGCGGGTATTACCTTATCTTATACCTTTGTGCGTCAAAATTGTCCGTTGTTTTAGTTAAAATATCTTACACAAATAGATGAGTTTCAGAAATCAAATTAACGTTTCTAAATTACCAGACCATGTTGCTATCATTATGGATGGTAACGGAAGATGGGCAAAAGAGCAAGGGAAATTAAGAGTATTTGGCCATAAAAACGGTGTTTTAGCCGTTAGAGATACCGTAGAAGGTGCAGCAGAGTTGGGTATAAAAAATCTAACCCTTTATGCTTTTTCTACCGAGAACTGGAACAGACCAAAATTAGAAGTTACCGCTTTAATGGAGCTTTTGGTAAGTACCATCAATAAAGAAACTAAAACCTTAATGGAAAATAATGTAAGATTGAATGCCATAGGAAACTTAGAAGCTTTACCATCAAGATGTTATAAAGAACTAAAAGAAGCTATGGAAAAAACTGCCGGTAATACACGTTTAACCTTAACCCTAGCGTTATCTTACAGTTCTAGATGGGAAATTACAGAAGCATCAAAAAAAATTGCTGCTGATGTTGTAGCAGGTAATATAAAAGAAGAGGATATAACAGAAGCTTTGTTTTCATCTTATCTTTCTACACATCAATTACCTGATCCAGAATTAATGATAAGAACCAGCGGAGAACATAGAATTAGTAATTATTTGCTTTGGCAATTAGCTTACGCCGAATTATATTTTACCAACAAGCTTTGGCCAGATTTTAGGCGAGAAGACCTATTTGAAGCCATTTTTAATTATCAACAAAGAGAAAGAAGGTTCGGTTTAACAAGCGAACAAATTAGCTAAATTTTACTTTTAACAAATTTTAACAAAGAATAAAGTTAATTTAGCCACGATACGTAAATAAATGAAGAAATTATTTTTAGCCATTATATTCATCAATCTTTGTTTTTCTGGATTTGCACAACTACGTCCGTCTTCAAGAAATAACACTCCAAAAGCCTCAGATGATGAAATAGGATACCTTAATCCAAAAGAATACACTATTGCAGGTATTAAAATCAACGGTGTAAATTACTTGGATACCGCTGTTTTGCTTACCATTTCTAAATTGGCTGTTGGCGATAGAATTATGGTGCCAGGTGAAGCTACCTCTGCCGCAGTAAAAAATCTATGGGATCAGCGTTTGTTTGAAGACATTGAACTTTCTATAGCAAAAATTCAAGGAGACTCTGTTTACTTTGATCTTAATTTGGTTGAGGTACCTCGTGTATCATCTATTAAATTATCCGGTTTAACAAAATCAGAAACTACAGAAATTCAAGAAAAACTCAATAATCAAAAAAGCAAGGTAGTTAATGAGAATTTAAATAAAACCATTAATGCTATTATAAAAAAGCACTTTTTTGAAAAAGGTTACCTCAATACAGAAATAGATATTACCTACAAAGCAGATACTTCTGATGCCAACAGTAAAATTGTTAATGTTAAAGTTGATAAGAATAATAAAGTAAAAGTAAATGCTATCAATATAGAAGGTAACAAAGAATTTTCTGATGCTAAGCTTAAGAAATTCATGAAAAAAACACATGAGCAAGCATGGTATAAAGTTTTTGGTTCTGGTAAATTTATTCAGGAGAAGTACGAAGAAGATAAAGATAAGCTGGTAGCCAAGATGCGAGAAAAAGGTTATCGCGAAGCAGAAATCGTTTCTGATACCATTTATCCGCACAATAAAAAGTCTATCAATATAGACATGAAGGTACACGAAGGACCTAAATATTATTTTGGAGATGTAACCTTTGTGGGTAATGCAAAGTATCCTACATCTGTTTTAAAACAAGTTTTAAAAATTGAAAAAGGAGAGGTTTTTAGCGAAGAAAAATTAGAGAAAACTTTACGCTCTAGTCCTAATAGCGATGATGTTTCTTCTCTTTATTTAAATGATGGTTACTTAACTTTTAACGTAGACCCAGTACAAACAAAAATCTATAATGATACCATTGACTTGGAAATCAGAATATTTGAAGGTCCGCAGTATACCATCAATAAAATTATTTTAAAAGGTAACGAGCTTACCAATGACCAAGTAGTTTTAAGAGAGATTAGAACAAAACCTGGCCAGAAATTTTCTAAAGACGCATTAATTCGTTCGCAAAGACAAATTACCCAATTAGGTAATTTTGATGAGCAAAAAGTAGATATTAAACCTATTCCTAACCCAGCAGATGGTACGGTAGACATTCAATATACAGTAGTAGAAAAACCATCAGACCAGATTGAACTTTCAGGAGGTTTTGGAGGTGGCAGGGTAGTGGGTACTTTAGGTTTAACTTTTAATAACTTCTCTGCAAAAAACTTATTTAACTTAAAAGCTTATAAACCATTACCAAAAGGAGATGGGCAAAAACTAAGCATTAGAGGGCAAACCAATGGTAAATTCTACCAATCCTACAGTTTCTCATTTTCTGAGCCTTGGTTTGGAGGTAAAAAACCTATTTATTTTGGTATAAGTGCATTTACATCTTTACAAAGTAATGGTTTAGCTAATTCTAACCCAATTCAGCAAAAAATCCGTCTGAATGGCTTAACATTTAGTTTAGGTAAGCAGTTGAAATGGCCAGATGACTTCTTTAGGGTAGATTACTCTGCCAACTTACAACAGTTTAGGTTAAAGAATTATGCAGGTTATTTGTTTGAAAACGGAGATTCTTACGATTTAAGTTTGTCTCAAGTTTTCAGTAGAAACTCTATCGATGCACCTATATTCCCAACATCGGGTTCAAATATTAAATTTACTGTACAAGCTACTTTACCTTACTCATCTTTTAACGGTAAAAATTACGATAACTTAGCTACTTCAGATAGGTATAAATTTACAGAATACCACAAATGGAAATTCGAATCTCAATTTTTCCAAAGAGTTTATGGTAAAATGATATTAAAAGCACAAGCACAATTTGGTTTTATTGGCTTTTATAACAAAGCAGTTGGGCAAGCACCATTCGGAAGGTTTAGATTGGGTGGAGATGGTTTACAGGGCTTCGACTTTTTGCAAGGGTCTGAAGTTATTGGCTTAAGAGGTTATGCCAATAACGCTGTTGTACCAGAAGGGGCTGTAACAACAGCAGGTAGCCCTATTTTTAATAAATATGTGTTAGAGTTAAGACATCCTATTACTTTAAGCGAATCTGCTCAGGTTTTTGCCTTAGCATTTATGGAGGGTGGTAACACTTGGAATAGATTTGCAGACTTTAATCCATTTAACGTAAAAAGATCTGCTGGTATAGGTGCCAGAATATTCTTACCTATATTTGGTTTATTGGGCATAGATTATGGTTTTGCCTTTGATAGAATACCCGGTCAACAAGAAGGAGGTAGACAGCCATTTACATTCAGTATAGCACAACAATTAGGAGGATTTAACTAATTAAAATCATGAGATATATAATATCTGTTTTATTAATCGTTATAAGTAGCGTTGGAGTTTTTGCACAGCGTTTAGCTTATGTTGATTCAGACTATATATTAAAGCATGTTCCAGAATATTCATCGGCACAAAAACAGCTTGATGGTTTATCAGAACAATGGCAAAAAGAAATTGATAAAAAGTTTCAGGAAGTAGAAACCTTAAATAAAGCTTATTTAGCAGATCAGGTTTTATTAACCGATGAGATGCGTAACAAGCGAGAAGAAGAAATCAAAGCAAAAGAACAAGAAGCTACAGAGCTACAGCAAAAACGCTTTGGCTTTGAAGGAGAGCTTTATCAACAAAGATTAAAATTAATCAAACCCATTCAAGAAAAAATAGGAAAAGCAATTGAAGAATATGCAGCCAGAGAAGGACTAGATATGATATTAGACAAAGCTTCTGTAACCATGCTTTTTGCTAGGCCCAATTTTGATCGAAGTAATGATATTATAACAAGATTAGGATATAAGCCAGGTTCATTTGCTAAATAGGAAAATTTATTATAAACTCGTAAAAACAAAAAATACAAATAGAAATGAAAAGATTATTTAAGATTGCGTTAGTAGCAGGATGTTTATTTTTTGCTGGGAATGTGGCTAATGCACAACAGAAAATTGCTTATATCAATTCCGCAGAGCTTATTAAAGCTATGCCAGAAGTAGCAACAGCAGACAAACAATTAGAAACGTATAAAACCACCTTAGATACAGACGGTAAAACAATGTATTCAGAGTATCAAGCTAAAGTTCAAGATTATCAATCTAAAGAAAAAACTTTAAGCGATGCTATGAAAGAGATGAAAATCAAAGAAATTCAAGACTTAGAGAAAAGAATCCAAGAGTTTCAACAAAAAGCCGGCGAAAATTTCGAGAAAAAAAGAGGTGAGTTATACGATCCAATTCTTAAAAAAGCAGAAGATGCTGTAAAAGCAGTAGCTAAAGAAAAAGGTTATGCTTATGTTTTTGATACAACCCAACCAGGTATTGTTTACTTTGATGGTGGTATCAATATCATTGCAGATGTTAAAACTAAATTAGGTTTAAAATAATATTGCTTTAAGCACTGTAAAACGTCTAAATGCGAAGTCAATTTATAAGGCTTCGCATTTTTTTATTTTATTTGTAGCTTATAACCAATTACATGAAAAAAACACAACCCATAGGTATTTTTGATTCTGGCATTGGTGGGCTAACGGTAGCTAGTGCTATCAGAAAAGTACTTCCGCATGAAAAAATTATTTATTTTGGAGATACTGCACACATGCCTTACGGCGATAAATCTCCGGAAGCTATAAAATACTACAGTCTTAAAATTGGCAAGTTTTTGCAAGAAAAAGGTTGTAAAGTAATTGTTATAGCTTGCAATACAGCGTCCTCTTTGGGTTATCAGGATTTAAAAGACTTCTTGGGAGAAGAGTTACCCATTTTTAATGTGATAGACCCAGTTGTTGATTATATCGTGAATCATCATGAATATAAAAAAGTTGGGGTAATAGCTACCAAAGCTACCATACGTTCTAATGTTTATGCCCTAAAAATTCAACAGGCAAAGCCAACTGTAGAAGTTAAATCTTTAGCAACCCCTTTGCTAGCTCCTATGATAGAGGAAGGCTTTTTTGAAAACAACATCAGTCAAACAATTATCAACTCTTATTTATCATCGCCAAAGCTTAAAAAAATAGATTCGCTTATTTTAGCTTGTACCCATTATCCCTTAATAAAAAAGGAAATAGAAGCTTACTATCACGAAAAAGTTGAAGTATTAAGTACGGCAGATATTGTTGCTGATGATGTTAAAAGGCAATTAGAGGTACTAAATCTCATTAACCCTACTGTAGAGCTACCTAAAGATGAATTTTATGTTTCTGATAAAACACCATCTTTTGAGCGTAGCACTAAAATATTTTTTGGGGACAAAATCAACCTCGTTCAAAAAAATATTTGGGATAAATAAGCTATTTTATCATTCTTAGGGGCATTTTAGAATCTAAATCATTAAGTTTGCAATCTTAATAAACTAAGCTGTTTAAGATTGGACTTTTACATCCTCTATATCCTTACCGCAAGCCTCATTTTTGCATTTATTGCAGTGTTTTCTCTATTTGGCGTTTATGCAGAAAGGAAAATATCGGCTTTTATTCAAGACAGACTTGGTCCAATGGAAGTAGGTAAGTTTGGTTGGATGCAAACCATTGCCGATATTCTAAAGCTTATTCAAAAAGAATTTATAGTTCCTACCGTTGCAGATAAAGTACTTTTTACTTTAGCACCTGTCATCATATTTGTAGCCGTTTACTTAGGTTTTGCAGCTTTACCTTGGGCTCCAGGTTTAACACCTGTAAGCATGAATTTAGGCGTTTTTTATGTATTCGCCATTATTTCAGTTGAAGCTTTGGGTATTTTAATGGCCGGTTGGGGTTCAAACAATAAATATAGTTTAATTGGTGCGGTACGTTCTGTAGCGCAAATAGTTTCTTACGAAATTCCTATTGGTTTTGCCATTATAGCTGCGGTTATGATAGCTCAGACGCTAGATTTACAGCTTATTGGTTTAAATCAAGGTGTTTTAGCTCAACAAGAAATAAGATTTTTTGGCTTTTGGGATGTTAAAGACATTGGTGGCATATTAGCATGGAATGTTTTTCAAGCACCACATTTAATCATCGCTTATATCATTTACTTTATAGCTTCATTGGCCGAGTGTAACAGAGCACCTTTTGATATTCCAGAGGCGGAATCTGAATTGATTGGAGGCTTCCATACAGAATACACCGGATTAAGATTTGCCTTTATTTTCTTAGCAGAATATGCTATGATGTTTTTAGTAGCCATGTTTGGTGTAACCTTATTTTTAGGTGCTTGGAATACACCTTTACCAAATATCGGAAGTTTAAAACTAGCAGATTATACTACAGGTATGTTTTGGGGTGTATTTTGGGTGTTGATAAAAAGCTTGCTTGTAGTTGCAGCCCAAATGTGGATTAGATGGACTTTACCACGTTTACGGGTAGACCAATTGATGAGTTTATGTTGGAAAGTGCTCACGCCTTTAGCTTTTGCATGTTTAGTTATTTCAGGTTTATGGAGGCTGTTGTTGTTTTAATATGATAAAAGAAGCTTTAAACGGATTTACTACAGCATGGAAAGGGTTAACCTTAACCATCAAGCATTTTTTTAACGCTAAAGCGGATAAGAAAATAAAATCTGTAGAAGAAAGCGGATATTTTGATCAAACAGAGGGCATAGTAACCGTTCAATATCCAAAAGAAACTATACCTGTACCAGAAGTAGGTAGATATCAATTACATGTAGAAATTGATGATTGTATTGTATGTGATTTATGCGCAAAAATATGCCCCGTTAATTGTATTGATATAGAATCTATTAAAGCCACAGAAGCTATAGGCAAAACCTCCGATGGCTCTGTTAAACGATTGTATGCGCCAAAGTTTGATATCGATATGGCCAAATGTATGTATTGCGGTTTATGCACTACAGTTTGCCCAACAGAATGTATCACCATGACAAGCGAATACGACAGAAGTGTGCCTCATATTTCTGATTTGAATTATAAATTTGCAACCATGACTGATGTCGAGGCAGAAGAAAAAAGACAGGCATTAGAACAACAATTGGCAGAACGACAAGCGGCAAAATTAGCAGCACTTAAGCAAGATAATAAAGAATAAACACATTTCTTTTGTTTGGCGATTAAGCCATCCATCAGAAAAATATAATATGGTAGAACAGATAGTATTTTACGTTTTTGCAGCGATAGCCATTTTAAGTGGCGTTTATGTAGTAGCTAGTCAAAACTTGGTGCGTTCTGTTTTTATGTTTTTTGTTACACTGTTAAGCGTAGCAGGATTATATATTTTTGCCTTAGCAGATTTTGTAGCCCTAACCCAAATTGTTATTTACGTTGGTGGTGTATTGGTCATGCTCTTGTTTGTTTTTATGCTTTCTTCAAAAGATTCTTTAGACAATATCATCAATCTAAAGAAAGAAGCTCTCTCTGCAAACAGAATTCCAGCAACTATAATCACTATAGCCTTACTAGCCATCATAAGCTACGCCATTTTATTAGTTGATTTTGAGCAATTAGATTGGATAAAATCAAACAAATTATTGATAGACAAAGCACAAACCAGTAATGTTCATAACATTGGGGTGAATATTATGGGAAGATTTTTACTGCCTTTCGAGTTGATTTCTATTTTATTGATGATGACTTTAGTAGGTGCAGCTCATTTAGCTAGAAAGGAGCCTACTAATGATTAGTTTGCAGCATTTTTTATTTATAGCAGCTATTTTATTTTGTTTAGGTATTTACGCAGTTATCACTAGAAAAAATGCCATACAAGTTTTAATTGGTATAGAATTGATGATAAATGCTTCTATCTTAAATTTGGTAGCTTTTGCTAGATACGATGTTGTCAATAACAATGGGCAGCTTTTTGCCTTATTTGTTATTGTTTTGGCTGCTGCTTCTGTAGCCGTTGGTTTGGTTATCATATTAAACTTCTTTAAAAGGGTAAAAACCATCGACCCTAATAAAGCTAATTCTTTAAGAGGTTAATGGATAATATCATCAACATATCAAATCAAGTAGTGCTAATTTTAGCTTTCTTACTTGTTTGTGCTCCATTATTATCTTTTTTCTTGAGTTTAATTTTTAAGCGTTTTGCATCAGTTATTGCTATAACTAGTATTTCAACAAGTTTTATAACAGCTATTATCCTTTTTATAAAGATTTGGTTTGGTAAAACGCTTCATTTTTCTATCCCTTGGATAGCTTTTAATAATTTTGATATCCGTTTAGGCTTCTTATTGAATAACCTCACGGTTATCATGCTATTATTAATCACCTTAATAGCCTTATTGGTTCATATCTACTCCGTAGAGTATATGGCAAAAGATAAGCTTAAACCACGTTATTTTGCCTATTTAAGCTTGTTTTGTTTCTCTATGCTGAGCTTGGTTTTAGCCGATAACCTTTTCTTGATTTATATTTTTTGGGAATTGGTAGGTTTTTCCTCTTACTTGTTGATAGGTTTCTGGTTTACTAAGGAAAAAGCTGTTTTGGCCAATAAAAAAGCTTTTATTATGAATAGGCTTGGCGATTTAGGTTTTCTAACCGGTATCATGATTATGCTAAGCCATTTCCATACACTAGATATCGAGGCTTTATTTGGTAGCGGTAATTTAATTGCATCTTCTTTTGTTACCAATGGCATGTGGGTAAGTCCGTTTAACATGATGCCTGATTATTGGTTAACAATAGCAGGTATTTGTTTCTTTGCTGGCGCTGTTGCTAAGTCGGCACAATTTCCACTACATACTTGGTTGCCCGATGCTATGGAGGGGCCAACCGCAGTTTCTTCCTTAATACATGCTGCAACTATGGTGGCTGCTGGTGTTTTCTTATTGGTAAGGATAGCGCCTTTATTTAATGAAACCGTTTTAATCGTAATAGCATCAATAGGTGTATTTACAGCTTTTATGGCTGCTACTATTGCACTTACTCAAAATGATATCAAAAGGGTTTTAGCTTTTTCTACCATTTCTCAATTAGGCTTTATGATGTTGGCCATTGGCGTGGGCGACGAAGCTTCTGCAATTTTTCATCTCGTAACCCATGCTTTTTTTAAGTGTTTACTGTTTTTAGGTGCAGGTATCATTATTCATGAATTACATCACTTAAAAGAAAAACATCAACTACAGTTTGATGAACAAGATATGACTTTCATGGGCGGGCTTTTTAAAAGTATGCCTATAACAGCTATTGTTTTCATTATAGCAGCCATGGCTTTATCGGGTTTACCCTTTACCTCAGGTTATTTATCTAAAGATGCTATTTTGATTAGTGTTTTCGAGTGGGCTGATGTAAAAGGTGGTATTTTCTGGATTTTTCCAATCATCGTTTCATTAACCTCATGGTTAACTACTTTTTATATTTTTAGAGTAGTTTTTAAAGTATTCTTTGGCGATTTTAGACTACCTCAGTTGTTAGATGTAGAAAACCATCAATTTCACATTCACGAAGCTAATGCTTGGTTAAAATATCCAGTAATGGTATTAGCTGTTTTTTGTGTGGCATTTGTTTTCTCCTATCAACCATTTAGTTTAGAGGCATCGTGGTTATTCCATCAGTTGGCACCACAACAGCATGTAGGTGGTATTTATCATATTTTAGTGCCTGTTTACATCAATATTTTAAGCCTAGGTTTGCTGTTGATTACATATTTGGCTTATGCTAAAAACAAATTCAGTTTTGGTTTAGAACAAACCTGGGTTTATAAGTTTTCTTATCAACAATGGTACTTTAATGAGATTTATGATGCAGCCATCGTAAAACCCATTTTACTTAAAGCTAAAGCCTATTATTGGTTTGATAAAAATGTGATAGATGGTTTAGTAAATTCATCAGCTACAGCTATTATACATATTTCAAGTATCGCTAACTGGTTTGATGTACACATTATAGACGGCTTAGTTAATGGTTTAGCCAGCGTGGTAGAACGTTTGAATATTTGGTTTAGAAATGTCCAAAACGGAAAAGTACAGCATTACATCATCTGGATGCTTTTAATCATGATTACTTTCTTTATATATCTAATGATATTTTAAAATGGGTTTATTATCAATTTTAATATTTGCGCCTTTACTTTTTGCTTTAATGATTTTGTTATTGCCTAAAAAGTATAGCCAAACTTATAAATATTTTACCATTGCTGTAGCTGTAATACAGCTAGTTATAACAGCTTATATGTATTGCCAATTTCAAACCGGAGCAGCTTTTACGGGCGTAAATCAATTAGATAGCTATCAGTTTAAAGAGTATTTACCTTGGATACGTTTAGATATAGGGAAGTTTGGCGCTTTACAAATAGATTATTTATTAGGTGTCGATGGCTTTTCTATTCCACTTTTGTTTTTATCAGCATTGGTTATGTTAATTGGGGCATTATCATCATGGGAAATAAAAGAAAATCATAAAGGATATTTTTCTTTAATGATGTTGCTAAACACCGCCATCATGGGTGTTTTTTGTGCTTTAGATATCTTTTTATTTTACGTTTTTTACGAGTTGATGCTACTTCCTTTATATTTCCTTATCGGGATTTGGGGCGGAGTAAGAAGAGAATATGCAGCTATTAAGTTTTTCTTGTATACTTTACTAGGTTCGGTATTTATGTTATTGGTAATTGCAGGCTTATATTTTTCTGTGATAGACCCTCTAACCGGAAACCATACCTTCAATATCGTACACATGATGAACCCACAAAACTATGTGCCAGACGGTATTTTTTCTTTCCTAGCACATCAAGATATTTTAGGAATCCCGGCAAGGTTATTAGGTTTTATAATCGTGTTTATAGCTTTTGCTATTAAAGTGCCTATTGTGCCTTTTCATACTTGGTTGCCTGATGCCCATGTGGAAGCACCAACACCAATTTCTATCATATTAGCAGGTATTTTATTAAAAGTAGGAGGTTACGGAATTATCAGAATCGCTTACAGTATATTCCCCGATGTAGCCTTAAATCTTTCTTTCTACATCGGTTTGTTAGGTGTAATTTCTATACTTTACGGAGCACTAGTTGCTTTAGCACAAACAGATTTAAAACGCTTAATTGCTTATTCATCTGTATCTCACATGGGTTTTGTATTATTGGGTTTGGCATCACTAACCTCAGAAGGGATTAGTGGCGCCATGATGCAGATGATCTCTCATGGTTTCTTATCAGTGATGTTGTTTTTTATTGTAGGGGTTATTTACAATCGTGTTCATGATAGGTATATCTATAACTTTAGAGGCTTAGCCACGCACATGCCTATTTATACAGGTTTTGTGATGATTGCCTTTTTTGCCTCTTTAGGTTTGCCAGGTTTTTCTGCTTTTATTGCTGAAGCATTTTCTTTGATAGGAGCTTTTAACTCAGAAAGTGTAAATGGCCTTATTCCACGTTGGATGGCTATTTTAGGCTCTTTAGGAATATTGTTAGGGGCCGCTTATTTACTTTGGACCTTGCAAAGAATGTTTTTTGGACAACTAAGAGTAAAGGAAGAAAACTGGCTCATAAAATTGAAAGATTTAAATGTAAGAGAAATTTTAACCCTGATACCATTAGCATTTTTTGCGATATTATTGGGTGTCATGCCTTCTTTGGTTTTTAATATCATCAACACATCTGTAAACCAGTTTATTTTATTATTTACCTAATGCAAACAGGTTTAGATATAGCGCAATCAACGGAGAATATCATAACCTCTCTGTCTTACTTTATTCCAGAGTTTATCATAACTATAGGCTTTATGCTTGTCATTATCATAGATTTATTTCTAAAAAAGGCAGAGCGTTTGGTATTTTTTGCAACTATGCTTACACTGGTTTTAGCTGCTGTTGCATATCTTCTTCAGTTAAATATTATCCAAACGAACAGCTTATTATTGTTTAATGGGATGTTTTTACATAATAGCTATGTTATTGGGTTTAAGCTATTGGCTTTGTTTGCTTCAATAATATCTTTAGTATTTTTTAACCAGGATAAAGAGCTTAAAAACCATCCAAAAGGAATAAATGATTTTTATACCATTTTCCTAGGCAGTGTATTAGGTTTGCTTACGCTGATATCATCTGCAAACTTATTAATGCTTTTTTTATCCATAGAGATGTTGTCTATAGCTTCTTATCTAATGGTTTCTTATACCAATAAAGAGAAACTACAGGCAGAAGCGGGTATGAAATATGTGCTTTTCGGGGCTACAGCTTCGGCCATCATGTTATATGGTTTAACATTTTTATATGGTTTTTCTGGAACGCTAAACTTGTATAACGAAAATATTTTCACAGCTTTTGAACAAATAAACAGCTTTTCGGCGAGTTTAGTATTGCTAATGGTATTGGCAGGAATAGGTTTTAAGCTATCATTTGTTCCCTTTCATTTTTGGACACCAGATGCTTATCAGCAAGCACCTACTTCTGTAAGTTCTTTTTTATCAACAGTACCAAAAATTGCAGTTTTTGCATTTTTATTTAGATTGGCAGCGCCATTTCAGCTTGTTGCTATACATTTTTCAACCATCATTTTGTTTGCAGCAGGTATAACCATGCTGGTAGGAAATGTGATGGCGGTTTTCCAGAAAGATTTAAAAAGATTATTAGCTTATTCATCTATAGGGCATACAGGTTTTTTATTAATGTTGTTGGTTTTACCAGATGATAGCACCATGTCTAGCAATTTGTGGTTTTACCTATTTGCTTATAGTATCACCAATATTGGTGCTTTCATGAGTATAGCTTATTTAGAAGATCGTTTTAATATTAAAACACTGCAACAATTGAAAGGCTTGGGTAAATTGAATACCATAATAGCACCATGTTTGGTTGTGTTTATGGTTTCTTTAACTGGTTTACCTCCAACGGTTGGTTTCATGGCGAAATTTGTAGTGTTTTCTTCTCTAATTTCTGAAACTATAGCTATTAACTTTCTTGCGCCAGTATTAATCGTTGCAGTATTAACCACTGTATTGTCTTTGTTCTATTATTTTAATATTCCACTTCATATTTATCTAAAAAAACCAGAAGAATTGATAGTTAAGAAGAAAAAATCTATGATTTTCGATTTTTTTATTTTGATTCTTGCTATTATGGTATTGATAGCTGGTGTTTTTCCTGATATTTTTAAAATATTTTAGGGTTTATATAGAAAATAAGATTTCAAGTCATGTTTTTAAGGTTTTTTTTGACTAAATATTGCTTAAAATATGATTTGTAAAATGTATTCTTATTGAAAAAATGCTAAAAAATATCCCTAATTTTTTGAATGAATTTCATTTATATTGTAAAAAGCAGTATGTTTTTTGATAAAAAACTAAAAAAATATAATGTTTAGTATAAATCATATAATTATTTCTAATTTTCGGCCGTAATAAATCTAAAACTTATACAATGGCTAAGAAATTATCAAAAGTTCCATTTATTTTTCTTGCAATTATTGCATTATTAACAATTTTTTACCCGTCCGTACCAGGGGAAATGTTTGCTGGTGAGTATAATTCATCAGATATAGCATGGATGTTATGCGCTACAGCATTAGTATTAATCATGACGCCAGGTTTAGCGTTTTTCTATGGTGGTATGGTAAAAAAGAAAAATGTGATTTCTACCATGCTTCAAAGCTTTATTTGTATGGCAATTATTACTGTTATTTGGGTAGTATTTGGTTTTAGTTTAGCTTTTGGCGATTCTATCGGTGGTATCATTGGTGATCCTAGAACATTTTTTATGATGAGTAATGTGATAGATGGTAAACCTTGGGTATTAGCACCAACCATTCCTTTGGTATTATTTGCTATTTATCAATTAAAATTTGCTATCATAACTCCTGCTTTAATTACCGGAGCTTTTGCAGAACGTATCAGATTCATTTCCTACTGTTTATTTATTTGTCTGTTTTTTATTGTGATATATGCACCTTTAGCACATGCTACTTGGCATCCTGATGGGTTATTATTTCAATTAGGTGTACTTGATTTTGCTGGTGGTACAGTAGTTCACATGTCGGCAGGTTGGGCAGCCTTAGCTTCTGCTTTATACTTAAAAAAGAGAAACGAGCCTAGTCATTCACCAGCAAGAATTACCTATGTTTTATTAGGTACAGGTCTTTTATGGTTCGGCTGGATTGGTTTTAACGGTGGTTCTGCTTATGGTGCCGGAACATTAGCTACAGTAGCTTTAGCCAATACCATGGCAGCATCAGCCGCTGCAGCTCTTGCTTGGATATTTTTTGATTCTTATAAAGGTAGAAAGCCATCTGCAATGGGTACTTGTATTGGTGCGGTAGTAGGTTTAGTGGCAATTACTCCAGCCGCAGGATTTGTTACTATTCCTCATTCATTAATTATAGGTGTTGTTTCTGCCGTTGTAAGTAATTTAATTGTAGATTGGAGAACACGTACTTCTATAGATGATACCTTAGATGTATTCCCTTGTCATGGCGTTGGTGGTATGGTTGGTATGTTGTTAACCGGTGTTTTTGCGCATCAATCTATTAACGGAGCAAATGAAACAGGTAACGGTTTAATTTTTGGAGAAACGCATTTATTCTTAGTGCATTTAGGCGCTTTAATAGGTGTATCTATTTTTGCATTCTTTGGTTCTTGGTTATTATTAAAAATAACAGATATCATTAGTCCATTAAGAGTTTCAGAAGAAGATGAAGATGCAGGTTTAGATATTTCGCAACATGGCGAAAAATTATAAGTCGGAACTTAATAAACACTTTAGAAATAAAGAAAGCTAATTTTATAGTAAAAGCTAAACAGCCTCAATAAATGTCTAAATTTATTGAGGCTGTTTTATAATAAAAAAAAGAGACTGCCCTTTTAGAAGACAGTCTCTTATTATCAAAACTAAAAACTAATTCTTTAAACAGAAAAACTGGTACCGCAGCCACAAGTTTTAGCCGCATTTGGGTTATTAAAAACAAAGCCTCTGGCGTTTAATCCTTGCTGAAAATCAACCTCCATGCCTGCTAAATACAAGCCATGAGCTTTATTCATGAAGCATCTTATACCATCTATATCGTATTCTGTATCACCTTCTTTCTTTTGGTCAAAACCCAAAACATAATTCATTCCGGCACAACCACCACCTTCAACACCAAGTCTTAAACCAAATTCTTCGCTTAATTCTTGTTGTTCCATTAACTTTTTCACTTCTTTTTTCGCACCTTCGGTTAATGTTACAGGTGAAACTGCTGTTACTGCTGTACTCATAATAATTATTTTATTGTTGCACAAATATAAGGTAAAATGCAGATTTTTGTTTTCACAAGAATCAATTTTACCAATACTTTACAATTTAGAATGGATGCTTTAACGTTTTTACTAGATATTTTAAAATACACATTATCAGGTTTTTTTGTTATTCTAGGCTCTTACTTCTTATTTAAAAGCCAGTTTGACGCTTATTACAATTTAAAAGAATTGGAATATCGCTCATCTGTACTTAAAGATGTTTTACCGCTTAGGCTACAAGCCTATGAAAGAATGACACTTTTTATAGAGCGTATCAATCCATCAAACTTATTGTTAAGATTGCATGTTTCTGGGATGTCTGCAAAAGAAATGCAAAATTTAATTTTAACAGAAGTTAGGGCAGAATATCAGCACAACTTAGCTCAGCAAATTTATCTTACCAATGATGCTTGGCAAATCATCAAAAGAGTAAAAGATGATACAATTAGCATCATCAACTCGGCAGTAAAAAATCTTCCGGCTGATGCAAGTGCTGTTGATTTAAGTAAAGTTGTTTTTTCTCGTTTAGATAGTATCGAGGAAAACCCTTACGAGTTAGCTTTGTTAGTGATTAAGAAAGATATTCAAGAAATGTAAATCATCATTATATGGCTGATAAAATCAATAAAACAACTTCAGGTATTGAAATTAAAGAAGTTTATCATCAGCCTAAGCAGGATATTGAAAAACCTGGCGAATTCCCTTTCACCAGAGGCATACAAAAAGATATGTACCGTGGTAGATTATGGACAATGCGCCAATACGCAGGTTTTTCTACTGCCGAAGAATCAAACAAAAGATACCATTATTTACTGCAGCAAGGTACAACCGGCTTATCTGTAGCTTTTGATTTACCCACACAAATAGGTTATGATTCTGATCATGATATGGCCGAAGGCGAAGTGGGTAAAGTAGGTGTAGCCATAGATTCTTTGGCAGATATGGAAATACTTTTTGATGGTATCAAGCTTGCGGATATTACTACTTCCATGACTATTAATGCCACAGCAGCTACATTACTGGCTATGTACATCGCTTTAGCAAAAAAACAAGGAGCAGATTTATCTCAAATTTCAGGAACTATCCAAAACGATATTTTAAAAGAATACGCAGCAAGAGGTACTTATATCTATCCGCCAAAATCCTCAATGCGTCTTATTACGGATGTTTTTGAGTATTGCAGCAAAGAGCTTCCAAAATGGAATACCATTTCAATATCTGGTTATCATATTAGAGAAGCGGGCTCAACAGCAGTACAAGAGTTAGCCTTTACTTTGTCAAACGGAAAAGCATATTTACAAGCAGCCATAGATAAAGGCTTAGATATAAATCTTTTTGCACAACGTTTATCATTCTTTTTCAATTGCCATAATAATTTTTTTGAAGAAATTGCCAAATTTAGAGCAGCCAGAAGAATGTGGGCAAACATCACCAAATCTTTAGGAGCAACAAATAGTAAGGCACAACAATTACGTTTTCATACCCAAACAGGTGGTTCAACCTTAACTGCACAACAACCTCAAAATAATATAGTAAGGGTAACCAATCAGGCTTTGGCTGCCGTTTTGGGCGGCACTCAATCTTTACACACCAATGGTTTTGATGAAGCTTTATCTCTGCCAACAGAAGAAGCCGCTAAAATAGCTTTAAGAACACAACAAATTATTGCTTTTGAAACAGGTGTTACACAAACGGTAGACCCTTTGGCAGGTTCTTATTTTATAGAATCTCTTACAGATGAATTAGAGAAATTAGCTCAGGAATATATAGACAAGATAGATAATATGGGTGGGGCTGTACAAGCCATAGAAAATGGTTTTGTACAAGGAGAAATTGCCGCAGCTGCTTATGATTATCAAAAAGCTATAGAAAATGGCGAGCAAATTATTGTGGGTGTAAACAAATATCAAGAAGCAGAAAGCATTAGACAAGATGTGTTTAGGGTTGATGACAGCATCAGAAAAACACAAATTGAGAAGATTAAGCTATTAAAAGAAAGAAGAAATCAAGAAGCCGTTACACAAAAACTAGCCGATTTAAAGCTTGCGGCAGAAGATAACATAAACGTAATGCCTTTTTTACTTGCCGCAGTTGAAGAATATGCAACTTTAGGCGAAATTGCCGATACTTTTAGAGAAGTATTTGGAGAATACTAAAACACTAACTCAATTAAAATATGAAATTTAAATTTTTAATAGTTGCTTTTGCAGCACTATTATTACAAGCTTGTGGTGTTCATTATCAAGTTAAAAATATCCAAAAGCAAATTTATCCTGTCTCTTCGGATTTTTCTGCTGATACTAGCCTAAGTAATTTTTATAAGCCCTACAAACAACAGCTAGATTCTATCATGAATGATGTTGTTGCGGTATCAGCTCAAGAAATTCAGAAAGGTAAGCCCGAAGCACCTTTAAACAATTTCTTTGCAGATGCTATGTATGTAAGTGCCAAATCAAAAAATATTCAGTTTGATTTTGCCTATACCAATTATGGTGGTTTACGTACTTCTTTACCAAAAGGAAATATCCCACGTTACAAAATTTTTGAGCTGATGCCTTTTGAAAATGCATTTGCAACGGCTACTTTCTCTGGTCAAAATATCAAAGAGTTTTTCAACTTTATTGCCAATAGTGGTGGCGAGCCTATTTCAGGAGCAACATTTACCATAGAAAATGGTAAAGCTTCAGATATTAAAATCAACGGAGAACCTATCAACTTAGAAAAGAACTATACCGTCTTAACTTCCGATTATATGATAAACGGTGGCGATGGTGGCGAGATTTTTACCAAAGCCTTATCTACAAAAGTTTATGAGTATAAACTTAGAGAAGGTCTGCTAGATTATCTAGCAACATTTAAAAACAATAATCAAATTTTAAATCCTGTAAAAGATGGAAGAATTAAACTTAAATAGGAGAGGTTTTATAAAAGGTTCTCTATCAACCGCAGCTTTATTAGCAATGGGTTTTAATCCGATAAGTGTATTTGCTGAAGAAGATTTTGTAAAACTTACCATATTACATACCAATGATGTGCATAGTAGGATAGACCCATTCCCTATGGACGGCTCTCGTAACCAAGGTAAGGCCGGTGTTGCCCCTAGAGCTACACTCATCAATAAAATTAGGAAAGAAGAAAAGAATGTTTTATTGCTTGATGCTGGAGATATTTTCCAAGGCACACCCTATTTTAATTATTGGGGGGGCGAGTTAGAAATTAAAATGATGAGCATGATGGGGTATGATGCCGCTATTATGGGCAATCATGATTTTGATAATGGAGTGGAAGGTTTTGCTAAACAATTACCACATGCAAAATTCCCTATCCTAAACGCTAACTACGATTTTACAAATACCGCATTAGAAGGTAAAACCAAAGGCTACCAAATTTTTAATAAAGGAGACTTAAAAATAGGAGTTTATGGTTTAGGAATAGAGTTAACAGGTTTAGTAAACCAACAACAATACGGAGAAACCCAATATACCGAGCCTATTAAAAAAGCTTTAGAAATGGAGCGCTTTTTAAAACAAGACCAAAAGTGCGATTTAGTAATATGTCTTTCTCATTTGGGCTTTAAATACCGCGAAAATAAGGTTTCTGATATAGTTTTAGCCCAAAGTATATACTTTACAGATTTAATTATTGGTGGCCATACGCATACATTTTTAAGTACTCCAGAAAGCGTAAAAAATCTATCAGGTAAAGAAATTTTGGTTAATCAAGTAGGTTTTGCAGGAATTAACTTGGGGCGTATTGATTATGTTTTCACAAAAGAAAAAAAGAAAAAAATAACTTATTCTTCTGCTATTGAAGTGGTTGAAAATAATTTCAAAATTTAGCTTTTTTAAACCGATTTTTTTTTCAATCTTCGAGACTCGGAAGCAAGCAACCCCGCAGTGCTTCCATCGCATTTAGAATCAGATTATTAAAGAAATATATGGAAAAAACTTGTACCCATGTTTGGGAAAGCTGTCTTCAAATCATTAAGGATAATATCCCCAGCCAGAGTTTTAAAACCTGGTTTGAGCCTATCACTCCACTTAGATTAGAAGGAAGTGTTCTTACGATTCAGGTACCTAGTTTGTTCTTTTATGAATGGTTGGAAGAACATTATGTAGGTCTTTTAAGGAAGACAATTAAAAACCAGTTAGGCGATTCTGGCAGATTAGAGTATAACATTGTTGTAGAAAAATCATCCTCACAAAAGCCTTACACTACAAATATTCCCTCAAGTGGTAACGGGGCTGAAGGTAAAAACCAGTCTATCCCTATGCCTGTTGCTTTAAATAAGGATATTAAAAATCCTTTCGTAATCCCCGGATTAAAAAAGCTACAGGTAGATCCACAGCTAAATCCAAACTACACTTTCGAGAATTTCATTGAAGGAGATTGCAACCGTTTAGCTCGTTCGGCAGGCTATGCTGTGGCAGCAAAACCAGGTGGTACTTCATTTAACCCTTTAATGGTTTATGGAGGCGTAGGTTTAGGTAAAACCCACTTAGCGCAAGCTATTGGTAATGAAATCAAAAGAAATATGCCAGATAAATTGGTTATCTATGTTTCTTGCGAGAAATTTTGCCAGCAATTTGTAGACTCTTTAAAGAATAATACCATTAATGATTTTGTGAATTTCTATCAAGCAATGGATGTTATCATCATGGATGATATACACAATTTCGCCGGAAAAGATAAAACACAAGATATTTTCTTCCATATTTTTAATCACTTACACCAATCTGGTAAGCAATTAATCATCACTTCTGATAAAGCCCCAAAAGATTTAGCAGGTTTAGAAGAAAGATTGCTTTCAAGATTCAAATGGGGTTTATCAGCAGATCTTTCTGTTCCTGATATCGAAACCCGTATGGCTATCCTGAAAAAGAAAATGTATCAAGATGGTATTGAACTTCCAAATGATGTTATCGAGTATGTTGCGCACAACATAGACAACAATGTTCGTGAGTTAGAAGGTGCAATGGTTTCTTTACTTGCACAATCAACCTTAAATAAGAAAGAGATAGATATTTCGTTAGCTAAGCAAATGCTAAAGAATTTTATCAAAAACACAAGCAAAGAAATATCAATGGAGTATATCCAGAAATTGGTGTGCGAATATTTCGAAGTTCCGGTAGAGATGGTAAAATCAAAAACCAGAAAAAGAGAAATTGTTCAAGCTCGCCAAATTTCTATGTACTTGGCAAAGAGCCATACTAAAACATCATTAAAATCAATCGGAGCGTTCTTTGGAGGTAGAGACCACTCAACTGTAATTTACGCCTGCCAAACCGTAGAAGATTTAATAGATACCGATAAGAAATTTAAAGCTTATGTCCACGATATTCAGAAAAAGCTTAAAATGAGCTAATCTAAATTTTCTGAAGAAATCCCGTTAGGTACACACTTAACGGGATTTTTTTGTTTTATGATCTTTTTTGAAAAGGTCTTGTAGTATCGCTTCGGCAAAAGCAGTCGGGTGGTAAACCATCCCTTCTGGACTGTATGCAATACTCCGAGCTTCGCTAGGGTATTTGCTTCCATTGCGTTCAGTTTAGGTGGGGTTTTGGTGCTATTTAAGTTTTACTGATTTTAAATAAAAAATAGCATTTTTAGGTGGTCAAATTCTATTTAGCTAAAAGATTCTGCATAAAAAAGATATATTAGCTTATCACTCTACTTAAAGCCTATGAAAATTACTCTAGCAATAGCTTTTTTAATTATCAAATCACTCTTAGTATTTTCACAAAACATTAATATTCAGGGTATTATTAAGGATAAAAATCAACATCCAATTCCTTATGTTTATTTTGGAATTGAAGGAAAGGTTATCGGTACTGTAGCTGATTCACTTGGTGTTTTTAATCTAAAAATAAATAAATCATTATTAAATAATCAAGATTCTATAGTAGTATCTAGAACTGGTTTTAAATCAAAAAGATTTAATGCTATTGAATTGTTAACTCGTAAAAATTATATAGAAATTATTCTAGAACCTAATCTTAATACTTTCTTGAATGAAGTTATTGTAAATGAAAAAAAGCTATCAGAAGTTGTTTATGGTAGAACAAAAGGAAATTTAGTTTTAAATCCACGGGCATATACAAAAATGTATGTAGAAAATGATTTATCTGGATTAGAACAAGCCACTATTATTGATATTGATGGTGATATTTTAATAAAAAGTATTGACTTTTTATTGATAAGAAATAAGCTGGAAAATCTGAATGTTAGATTGAATATTTATTCTGTTGTAAATGGCGAGCCTAGTGATAATATTTTAAAGAGAGATATTATTTTTAAAGTTGCTCAACAAAGTGGTTGGAATAGTATAGACTTAAGCAAATATAATATTAGAATAAAAGGAGAAAATAAAATTGCAATCGGGTTAGAAATTTTAAATAAAGCACCTGATTCTACAAAGTATTCTTATCTAATTCCTTCCTATCCATCAATTTTTAAAAAGAGCTTTTATAGAGAGAAATCATTCTCTAAATGGAATTCTGCTTCAAACTCTCATTTGTATATTAATATAAGGGCAATGATACCTTCTTTAAAAGCTAGTATTAGAGATAAGTTTGAAGAAGATGAGCCTGATTTAAAACTCATATTTGGAAATAATATCCATGCAGGAAAGATTTGTAAGGTTGATAGTGGAGAAATTTATTACGAAACCTATGGTAAAGGAAAACCTTTGATATTACTTCATGGTAATGGAGAGTCTATTTCATCTTTTAGAGAGCAAGTAAAGTTGTTATCTGATTATTTTAATGTTATTGCGTTAGATTCTAGAGGGCAAGGAAATAGTCAAGATTATAGTAAGTCTAGATATACTTATGAGCTTTTTTCAAAAGATGTAATTACTTTAATGGATACGCTTAAAATTAAAAAAGCAAGTATTCTTGGATGGAGTGACGGAGGCAACATAGGTATTTTACTCGCATTAAATCATTCAAATAGAGTGGATAAATTAATTACTATGGGAGCTAATATATTTCATGGTACTGATGCATTATCAGAAGAAGTTATTAATAGTTTCAAAATTAGAAAGGAAAAAATCCAGCAAGATCCATTTTTAAAAAATAATAATTCTGAAGCTAGATTGATAAATTTAGTTTTAGAGGAGCCAAATATCTCACCAAATCAATTAAATAGAATTCAAGGAATCCCTATTTTATTAATAGCTGGAGAGAATGATGTAGTAAAGCTCAAACATTCAGAATTAATAGAAAAATCAATCTCCAATTCTAAATTATTAATTCTAAAAGAGACAGATCATTACGCTCCTTTAAAGAACCCCGAACTATTTAACAAAGCAGTGCTAGACTTTTTAAACAAATCTCAGTAGTTTTAAGTTTTAGCTGATTTTTCTCTTTCCTAATTTCTAGCAAAAACCTGCGTAAATAAACTGGGTTGAAGCGGCATCTTTTTGGCTTTTTCTGCCAAAAAATACAGCGTAAAACCAGACTATCGTAAGCTATGAAAGAAGAAACCTGCTTTACAAAAAAATAATTAAACCCAAACTTTAGTCTTCAATCTTCCAACATCGGACATCGGACTTCGGACTCCCGACTTACTTCAACACTCCCATCTTCAAAAAAGCATACATCAAACCAGTAACATGTAAAGCCTGAGGGATTTCATTATTCAATAACATTTGTTTTACTTCATCAATACTGTAAAATTCAATATCAATATCTTCATGCTCATCTAAATCCTGTTCCTGCACTTTTTTGCCACCTCTAGCCAAATAGCAATAAGTAACATTGTTTGATGTTGCAGGGTTGGGATAAATGGTAGAAACCAATTCTAAATCGTTAAACAGATAGCCTGTTTCTTCTAATAGTTCTCTCTTAGCAGCATCAGCAGGGTTTTCATCCCCATCTATAACACCACCAGGTATCTCAATAGAAACTAAATTTCCACTGTGGCGATATTGCCTAACCATAATAACTTTTTCATCCTCAGTAATAGCAACAATATTAACCCAATTGGGATATTCTAAAACATAATATTCTTTAGCAATTCTGCCATCAGGTAGTTTACATTCATCAACCCTTAAAGTTGCCCATGGGCGTTTTACAATATATTCAGAAGAGCAAGTCTCCCATTTTTCTATACTCATGCTATAAAAATAAAAAATCCCGAATTATTTCAGGATTCTATAAAACAATTTATGCTAATATGTTTTGGCACCTAACCACCTAACCACCTAAC
>NZ_DLHN01000001.1:114430-118581 GCF_002483235.1 Pedobacter glucosidilyticus
CTAACCACCTAACCACCTAACCACTACCAACTTCCACTACTTCCGCCTCCGCCAAAACTTCCACCTCCAAATCCGCCGAAGCCGCCACCTCCGCCAAATCCACCTGATGAGCCACCGCCCCAACCACTATTTCCACCTCTACCCATACCGGCCAACATAGACCACCAAACTAAATCAGCAGCACCTCTTCCTCCAATCACACTTCTTCCGCCATTTCCTCCGCCACCTTTACTCACGCCTAAGATAATAATGACTATTATAATCAGTATCACCAAGCCTACTGGGAAACCACGTCCTTTGCCCTTTATCGGTTTGTCATTTTTATACTCACCCTTAGTATAAGCAATAATAGCATTCGTTGCGGCATCTAAGCCTTCAAAATAACGTTCTTGCTTAAAATTAGGTTTTATTTCATTTTCAATAATCCTCTTGGTTATAGCATCTGGCAAAGCACCTTCCATACCATAACCTGTTTGTATAGTTATTTTTCTATCTCCTAAAGAAGCTAATAAAACAACTCCAGTATTTTTTTCTTTACCACCAACACCCCAAGCTCTGCCCAATTGGTACGCATAATCATTAACCTCATATCCATCTAAAGATTTTATCAAAACCACCGTTACCTGTATAGATGTAGAGTCATCAAAGGCAACAAGTTTTTGTTCTAAATGGTTAATTTGTTCTGGCGATAAGGTACCTGTATAGTCATTTACCAAAGTACTAGGTTGCGCTGGAAAATTTTGAGAAAATCCCGAAAAAGTAAAAAGAGTAATCAGAATTAATAAAAGTATTTTTTTCATTTTTTACGGGTTATTTCAAGAAAACAATATCATCAGATAGCTCATTGGTGTCATTATCAGCATACGGAAAAAACTTTTTCAGTTGTTTACCTGCTTCAATAATGCCAACACTTAAACCCTCGGCAATATCTCCATTTTTAAATTGTTCAAGCATCAACTCTTTGGTGCTATCCCAAAAATTCTCAGGTACCAAGCTATTAATTCCACTATCACCAATAATGGCAAATTTATGGTCCTCTATAGCTAAATAAACAAGTACTCCATTTTTCAATCTAGTCTTGTCCATTTCTAAATCAAAAAAACAGGCAACAGCTCTTTCATAAGCATCTATCGCACAATTTTTTTCTAGGCAAACCCTTATTTCTCCAGAGGTTGCTTTCTCTGCCCATTCTATAGAATGCTTAATTTTTTCTTGGTCCTTATCAGATAATTGTGGCATTATAAACAATTAGATGTGAGTAAAGTAAAACGTGAGTTTCCTTAAGAAACTCACGCCAACATTTTGATTTTAGAATTTCACTTCCGGGGCTTTTTCAGCACCAGCCTCAGCAGCAAAGCTTCCTTTTGCCGTAAAGCCAAACATACCTGCAAAAATATTATTTGGGAAAGTTCTAATATTTGTATTGTACTCTTGTACAGCTTGGTTAAAATCTCTTCTGGCAACAGTAATTCTATTTTCTGTCCCTTCTAACTGCGCTTGTAATTCCAAAAAGTTTTGGTTGGCTTTTAATTGTGGATACTGTTCAGAAACAACCATTAATCTGCCTAATGCTTGTGATAATTGACCTTGTGAAGCTTGGAATTTTTGAATAGTTTCTGGTGTTAATTTAGTAGGGTCAACTTGTACAGAAGTAGCTTTTGCTCTAGCTTCAATCACTTGCGTAAGCGTTTCTTTTTCAAAATTAGAAACTCCTTTTACGGTGTTTACCAAATTCGGAATTAAGTCTGCTCTTCTTTGGTATTGATTTTCAACTTCACCCCATTGTGCTTTAACTTTTTCATCCAATTTAACAGAACTATTGTAACCGCAAGAACTTAATGATGTTGCAATAACAACTGCAAGAAATCCATAAAGTAATTTTTTCATGTTTCGTGTTTTAATTTTTTTTCAATTTAATGTTTAGATTTCAATTTTCATACCTTTGTTACAATTTGGGATAAATACCCGACAAAATAGCATGAAAAAGGAAATAGAAATTGTCATCCATCCGGATGATATTGATAATCAAGACAAAATTTTGGCTCAAATTTTAAATCAAGCTTCTTTAAAAAAAGCCGATTTAAGCCACTTTAATATCAGAAAGCGCTCAATAGATGCTCGTGGAAAGCAAGTAGTATTCCGCCTAAAAATAGAACTATACATTAAAGAAACACCTTCTCTAACCATTCAAAACATAAAGTATCAAAATGTCAGTAACGCCAAACCAGTAATTGTAGTAGGAGCTGGTCCAGCCGGCTTATTTGCTGCATTAAGATTAATCGAACTTGGCTTAAAACCAATTGTTTTAGAAAGAGGAAAAGACGTTAAACAAAGACGTAGAGATCTTGCAAATATCAATAAACAAGGTTTAGTAAACCCCGATTCTAATTATTGTTACGGCGAAGGTGGCGCCGGAACTTATTCTGACGGTAAATTATATACTCGTTCTAACAAAAGGGGCGATGTTAATAAAATGCTCCAAATCTTTGTCGACCATGGCGCAACAAACGATATTTTAATAGATGCAAGACCACATATAGGGACAAATAAGTTGCCTCAAATTATAGTAGCTATTAGGGAAACTATACTTAATAATGGTGGCGAAATTCATTTTAATACCAAGTTAGTGGATATATGTTGCGAAGAAAAAAAAATTAGAAAAGTACTTACCAATCAAGGAGAAATCACTACCAATACTCTTATTTTGGCAACCGGGCATTCTGCCAGAGATATTTACCATCTACTTAGAGAAAAAGATATTTTAGTAGAGGCTAAACCCTTTGCTTTAGGGGTTCGTATAGAGCATCCACAACACATTATAGATAGTTTACAATATCATTGCGATATCAGACATCCAAACTTACCCCCTTCTTACTATAGTTTAGTAGAGCAGATTGAAAATCGCGGAGTTTTTTCTTTTTGTATGTGTCCAGGAGGTATTATAGCTCCATGCGCAACAGATCATCATGAAATTGTTGTAAACGGCTGGAGTCCTTCAAAGAGAAATAATCCTTTTGCAAATTCAGGTACAGTTGTACAAATCAATATAGAAGATGTAAAAGGTGCCACTGACGATCCTTTCAAAATGCTCAATTTTCAATCAGAAATAGAAAAGCTAGCTTTTAAAACTGGAGGAGGAAATTTAAAAGCACCAGCACAAAGAATGGTCGATTTTGTTGAGAGGAAAATTTCTAATTCTTTACCAGATAATTCATACCTACCTGGACTAACTTCTTCAAGTTTAGATGATGTTTTACCACCGATGGTCGCAAATAGATTAAGAAAGGCACTTCCTGTTTTTGGGAATAAAATGTTTAATAGAGATAAGAAAGTTGGATATTATACTAATGAAGCAGTCTTAGTAGGAGTAGAGTCAAGAACATCATCTCCATTAAGAATTCCAAGAGACAAAGAAACTTTACAGCATCCCCAGGTTAAAGGTTTATTCCCCTGTGCTGAAGGTGCTGGTTATGCTGGTGGTATAATTTCTGCTGCAATAGATGGTCAGGCTTGCGCCGATGCAGTATTCAATTTCTTAAAATAATCAATATGAAAAAGACTTTAATCTTAGGTGCTACACCTAATCCATCACGATATGCCTATTTGGCTGCCAATAAATTAGTAGCTCACGGTCATGAAATTATAAATGTAGGTATTAAAAGTGGTGAAGTTGCAGGGCAGCCCATAGAAAGACCAGAAAAAATTCATACTGATGTCGATACCATAACCATGTATGTAGGTGCTGCAAATCAACCAGACTTATACGATTATATATTAAAAACAAATCCCAAACGTATTATTTTTAATCCTGGTTCAGAAAATCCAGAGCTTGAAAAGTTAGCTCAAAATAAAGGAATTGCTACAGAAGCAGCATGTACCTTAGTTTTATTGAGTACTAATGCTTATTAATTTTCATAAGCGGTATAGTTTTTTAAACTTTTTCATAAAGGAAACCAGGTAGTTATGTTTAGGGTATTAAAAAAAGATAAAGAAGTATTTGTAAGATAATAAAAAGATGTGCACCTTTGCAGCCCGCAAGGGGGAAACGGTTGAAATAAGGGTAGTGATAAGGAGGTAGAGATAGTTAGAGAAAATAGAGGGGGTGATAGGGAAATTGAAGAGAGGAGAAATTATTTTCAAAAACATTTTGG
>NZ_DLHN01000015.1 GCF_002483235.1 Pedobacter glucosidilyticus
CCCTTTCGGGGCTGCAAAGGTAATAACTCTTTTCATTATTACCAAAATGTTTTTGAAAATAATTTCTCCCTTCTTCGATTTCCCTATCATCCCCTCTATTTTCTCTAACTATCTCTCCCTCCTTATCACTCTCCCTATTTCAACCATTCCCCCTTGCGGGCTGCAAAGGTGCACATCTTTTTATTATCTTACAAATACTTCTTTATCTTTTTTTAACACCCTAAACATAACTACCTGGTTTCCTTTATGAAAAAGTTTTTTTAGTATTCAATTTAGCATCCCGCATGGATAATGACGCTATTGAGTTTGTTTAAAACGGAGTTTATCATGCTGTTTACTGTTAAATTGTGTTAAAGAGTTACCTTAAATTATTTATCTACTATATATTAGTAATTATTAAAAAATTGACTTGTATTATTTATTAAACTATCTTTGCAGCATGTTAAAAAATAAAGGCTTAGCATTATTGGGATTAATATTATTATTTGTAGGATTAAGCCTGAGTAGTTGTAAAAGCAAATTTGAGAAGCTTAGAACAAGTAATGATGTTGCTAAAAAGTATCAAGAGGCTATAAAACTTTATAATAAAAAGGATTATACCAAAGCATTAACTTTATTTGATGACTTGGTACAAAGGTATAGAGGAAGATCTGAGGCTGAGGATTTATATTATTATTACGCCTATACTAATTATCAGTTAAAAGACTATTTATCTGCTAGATATCATTTTAAAACTTTTGCAGACACTTATCCTAGTAGTCCTAAAGCTGAAGAGTGTAGATTTATGACAGCATATTGTTACTATCTTGATTCTCCGAATTTTTCATTGGACCAAGATAATACTTATAAGGCTATAGAATCATTACAGTTATTTATCAATATTTATCCAAGAAGTGAAAGGGTAGCGGAGGCGAGTAAATTAATTTTAGACTTGCGTGATAAGTTGGAACGTAAATCTTATGCCAATGCTAAGCTATTTTTGGATATTGGAGATTACCAGGCAGCAGTGATTGCATTTAGAAATTCTATGAAAGATTTTCCGGACACGAAATTTGCTGAGGAAATGGAATATTTGATTATAGAAGCTCAATATCTTTACGCAAAAAATAGTAGAGAAATTAAGCAAGAGGATAGATATAATGAAGCTTTAGTTGAGTACGAGAGATTTACGGAAAAGTATCCTAGTAGTACTTATACGGAAAAAGCAAAAAAGCTTAAGGAAGACATATTAAAAGGAATAGCATTAACAAAGGAAATATTAGCTACATATTCAGAGAATAAAAAAGTAGAAAAAGAAGATGAACAACAACAATAATAAGCCTACAGTTTCTAGTACAACTGTAACCAGAGATTTAAGACAATTAGATATTGAGACTGAGAATATCTATGAGTCTTTAGTTATTATCAGTAAAAGAGCCAATCAAATTGGAGCTAACTTAAAAGAAGAGCTTCACGGTAAATTAGCTGAGTTTGCAAGTTCTAATGACAATTTAGAGGAAGTGTTTGAAAACAGAGAACAGATTGAAATCTCTAAGCACTATGAAAGAATGCCAAAAGCTTCTTTAATTGCTATTGACGAATTTATTCATGGTAAAGTTTACCACAGAAATCCTTCTAAAGAACAAAAATAATTTGTTTTATATTTGGCTTTAGAGGCTGAGCGTTTTAGCAAAAAGCCTAAATAATTAACTCTTAAATATTAAGAGAAATTTTAAGACTTTTTGATGATGCTTGAAGGAAAAAACATATTACTTGGCGTTTGTGGCAGTATAGCAAGTTACAAATCGGCAGAATTAACTAGATTACTTGTTAAAGCTGGTGCAAACGTCAAAATAGTAATGACTCATGATGCTAAAGCATTTATAACTCCTCTAACCTTATCTACCCTATCAAAAAATCAAGTATTTTCTACATATTATCAGGCCGATACAGGCCAGTGGAATAACCATGTTGAATTGGCTTTGTGGGCAGATTTAATATTAATTGCCCCTATCACGGCTAATACTTTAGCCAAATTTGCTTCTGGAGGATGTGATAACTTATTAAGTGCATGTTATCTGTCTGCAAAATGTCCTATTATGTTTGCTCCTGCTATGGATTTAGATATGTGGAAGCATCCATCAACCCAAAAAAATATCCAAACCTTATTAAATTACGGAAATTTTATGATTAAACCTGGCAAAGGAGAACTAGCCAGTGGTCTTTATGGAGAAGGTAGAATGGAAGAGCCGGAAGCTATATATAAACAGGTCATTCATCATTTCGAATATAAACAACTATTGAAGGGTAAACATATTTTAGTAACGGCTGGACCAACTTTTGAACCGATAGACCCTGTTAGGTTTATTGGGAATCATTCATCTGGTAAAATGGGTTTTGCTATTGCCGAGCTTTGTGCACAACTTGGTGCAAGCGTAAGTTTGATTAGTGGACCAGTAGCTTTAGAAATTTATCATCCAAATATTGAAAGGGTTGATGTAATCACAGCAGAGGAGATGCTAAATGCTGTTGATCATGCTTTTGCTAATTGTGATGCTTGTATTATGAGCGCAGCAGTTGCAGATTACACTCCGCTACAAAAGGCTGAACAAAAAATCAAAAAAAGTGATGCCGAATTTAATATCACCCTAAAAAAAACAACTGATATTCTTCAATATTTAGGCTCTATCAAAAAAAATCAAATCTTAGTTGGTTTTGCTTTAGAGACAGAAAATGAAGAAGAGCATGCTAAAATTAAATTGCAAAAGAAAAATCTAGACTTCATTGTTTTAAATTCATTAAAGGATAAAGGCGCTGGTTTTAGAGGTGATTTAAATAAAATAACCATTATTCAAAAAGATGGTGCGAAAACTGTTTATGATTTAAAATCAAAATCTGAAGTTGCTCAAGACATTATCAATACATTAATAAAATATTTATGAAGCATTATCTTTTTAGCTTGATACTTTGCATTACGTCTTATATATCTTATGCTCAGGATTTAAATGCTAGGGTGCAAATATTATCTCCTCAAATTCAAAATACTAATAAAAGGCCTTTGGAAGTATTAGAAACTGCCATGTCTGATTTTCTTAACAATAGAAAATGGTGTGGAGATGAGCTTTTAGCTACAGAGAGAATAGATTGCAATTTTGTTATCAATCTTAAAGAGTGGGATGGCTCTAGTAATTTTAAAGCTGAAGCACAAATTATTAGTAGCAGACCTGTTTTTAACAGCTCCTACAATACTACTTTGTTAAGTATTAATGACAAAAATTTTGATTTCTCTTATTCAGAAGGACAACCCCTTGATTTTTCTGATCAAAATTTCATTAACAATTTAAGCTCGATGCTGGCATTTTATGCTTATGTAATTGTTGGCCTTGATTATGATAGTTTTAATAAGCTAGGTGGCACTAACTATTTTAACAAAGCACAAGATGTTTTAAACAATGCGCAAAATGCTCCATTTTCTGGCTGGAAAGCTTTTGAAGGTTTGAGAAACAGGTATTGGTTAGTAGAAAATATTACAAGTAAGAATTTCTTACCATTAAGAGAAATTATTTATGATTACCATAGAGAAGGCTTAGATATGATGGCGGAAAATGTAGCAAAAGCCCGAAAGACTATTTTATCCACTTTAGCAAGGATATCTGAAATAGATAAACAAAGACAGGGTGCTATGTTTAATCAAGCATTTTTTACTGCTAAAGCAGATGAAATCACGAATATTTTTTCAAAATCAGACCCATCTGAAAAATTAAAAGTATACAATATTTTGGTTGTTGCAGACCCCGCGAATACCAATACTTACGAAGCATTAAAAAATAACAAATAGATTAGCTATGCTAAGCAGATTACATATTAAGAATTATGCGCTTATAGATTCATTAGATATTTCTTTTGATGAGCATTTAAATATTCTTACCGGAGAAACTGGGGCAGGAAAATCTATTATTTTAGGTGCTTTAGGTCTTATTTTAGGCCAAAGAGCAGAAGGCAAATACTTCTTCAATCAACAAAAGAAATGCATTATTGAAGGTTTTTTCAGGGTAAAAAACTACCAACTAAATAGTTTTTTTGAAGAAAACGATTTAGATTATGAAGAAGAAACCGTTTTGAGAAGAGAAATATCTCTAGATGGAAAATCAAGAGCTTTCATAAATGATACTCCGGTTAATTTAACTACGCTGAAACAAGTTGGCGAACAGCTGATAGATATCCACTCTCAACATGCTACTTTAGAAATCAGTAATCAACAATTTCAGTTGTTGGTAGTGGATTTGATGTCTAATCATCAAGAACTGCTTGAAAACTATAAATCATCTTATAAAATCTATAAAAAGAAAGTTAAACAGCTTGATGTATTGATTGAACAAAGTGAAAAAGAAAAAGCAGAACTTGATTATTTGCAATTTCAATTTGATGAGCTTGAGCAAGCAAAACTTAGTACAGATGAGCAAGAAAATCTGGAGCAAGAGTTGCAAAGATTAAATCATGCAGAAGAGATAAAATCTAATCTTCTAAATGCTTCTACCCTATTACAAAATCAAGAAATTAATGCTTTAAGTTTAATAAAAGAAGCATCAAACCAATTACAACAAACTGAAAAATATCAACAAGACATAAGCACTTTAGGTGAAAGATTGAAAAGTTGTTTAATAGAACTGAAAGATATAGCCAATGAAGTAGAGGATTTAGAACAAACTATATCTTTTGATGAAAATAAAGCTACTTTGGTAGGTGACAGGTTAGATTTAATTTACAATTTACAAAAGAAGCATCGCGTAAATAGTAATCAAGAACTTTTAAATTATCAGGAAGAGTTATCATCCAAACTTAATAAAATTCTTTTTGCTGATGAAGATATAGAACGCTTACAAAAAGAGATACAAGAAGAAAAACTTACTCTTATAAAACAAGCTAAAACTATCAGCTTAAACAGAAAAAATGCTATTCCTGCTATAGAAGATTATATCATCAAAATTTTAACAGAGATTGGTATGGCTAATGCCGATGTTAAGCTTGAACAATGGGTTAAAGAAGAAGATAACTTTGACCAAGATGGGATAGACCAAATCAAGTTTTTATTTAGTGCAAATAAGGGCCATCAGTTACAAGAATTGAGCAAGGTTGCTTCTGGAGGAGAGTTATCTAGGTTGATGTTGAGCATTAAATCTTTGATTGCTAAGAAAACTGCTTTACCTACCATTATTTTTGATGAGATTGATACTGGAGTATCTGGAGAAGTGGCTCATAAGGTTGGCAATATTATGGAAAAGCTAGCTGAAGATATGCAGGTAATTACGATTACGCATTTACCGCAAATGGCGAGTAAAGGAAAGTCTCATTATTATGTGTACAAAGAAATAAAAGACGATTTCACTTATTCTCAGATTAAAAAACTTAACAACGAAGAACGTATTTTGGAGATAGCCAAAATGCTAAGTGGAGAACATCCAAAAGATTCTGCAATACAAAATGCCAAAGAATTATTGTATGGATAAATTTCAACATCCATAAAATTTTATAATCTTTACACATTCAAATTACAATTAGGCTTAATAGCTAAAAAAGAATTAAAATATGGCTTATAATTTATTAAAAGGGAAACGTGGTATCATCACAGGTGCTTTAGATGAAAACTCTATCGCCTGGAAAGTTGCCGAGAAGGCTCATGAAGAAGGTGCTACTTTTGTATTGACCAATGCTCCTATTGCAATGCGTATGGGGGAAATAAATAAACTTGCGGAGAAAACTAACTCTCAAATTATCCCGGCTGATGCAACTAGCATAGATGACTTAACAAACCTTTATACTCAAGCTCAAGAGGTTTTGGGTGGTAAAATAGATTTTGTTTTACACTCGATTGGTATGAGTGTGAATATCCGTAAGAAAATCCCTTATACCGAATCTAATTACGATTATTTTGCAAAAGGTATTGATGTATCTGCGATGTCTTTACATAAAATGCTTGCCGTAGCAAAAAAATTAGATGCGATAAACGAAGGAGGAAGTGTTGTTGCTTTAACTTATATGGCTGCGCAACGTACTTATCCTTTTTATACTGATATGGCTGATATTAAGGCTATGCTAGAGTCTATAGCAAGAAGTTTTGGTTACCATTACGGATTAGAGAAAAAAGTTCGTATCAATACAGTTTCTCAATCTCCAACAAAAACTACTGCCGGAACAGGAATTAAAGGTTTTGGTGATTTTTATGATTTTGCTGATAAAATTGCGCCTTTAGGTAATGCTGATGCAGAATCTTGTGCAGATTACTGTATTACTTTATTCTCTGATTTAACCAGAATGGTTACGATGCAGAATTTATTCCATGATGGAGGTTACTCTTCAACAGGTGTAAGTATGGAAGTAATGACAGCTATTGGAGCTGGAGAAGAAGGATAGTGTATAAGATTAATACCAAGTAAAAAAGAAATGCCTTTAATTAAATTAGAGGCATTTCTTTTATTAAACATTTCTATTCTTTTTATAAGACTAGATTTATCTGTTATCTACTCATTCCAAATTTTCTTTCATAATCACTCAATAAAGCATTAACTTCTTTATTTAAAGATGTTTCTCCATTTCGCTTGGTAATATCATCAAACTGGGCCAATACAAATAAACCAAGTTGAATATCTCTCATACCTAAGTTTTCTTTATTTTGTGTTAAGCTGTAATGATAATCTAGCTCACCTTTTATTAAATCTTTACTTTGCGCTAGCAACTTAGCCGCCTCTTGTTTCAATCCTACTTGATACATCAAATCAACCAATTCATATTTACTAAGTGCAAAATTAGAATCATAAGTAGTATAGATGGGTAACTTATCCAAACACTCTTTTAAAACGTTTCTAGCACTATCTGTTTTGCCTTCAAATATTAAATTTCTGGCTAACTCTGTAAATTTATTTACAGATAAATAGACCATTTTGGTTGATTCAGGGTCTAAATAAGACGCTGTTTTCATATTACCCCAAATAAATTTACTCATCATATTTTGATACATAGCGGTAGTATTTACCACATCAGTTTCTGATAATGGATTATTATCATTGATCACTGTTTTGTTTTTAGGCAATAATCTTAAGGCAAAACCTTCATTATATAAGTATTTATCTAAGCCAAAGAAATTGCTGCTAGGCACAGTAAACGCAAAATAAATAGGGCGCTCCCATTTGTTATGAATCAAGATATCTAAAAATGCTAATTGCCCTTTAGTGATATAATTTCCTGGAAACTGCCATTCTAAAGCAGGAACAATTTCTGCTGCATTACTTAAGGTTTTAGTTTTTAAAACCTCATCTGCATTTACAGTAAGTTTAAAATTCTTGGTAGGCAAGAAGTTTTCTTGTTTACCGCTTTGGTATTGAACTTTAGCTTCTGGATTATCTGATGTAATAAATTCAAATATATCGCTTAACTCCTGATTACCGGTAAGATTAAAATCCTGATAAAAAAGTACATCACGTGTACCAGTTACATAAGCTGATGAATCCATCGTGATAGGTAAAGGTTGTGAAGCATTAAAAGGCTTTCTTAATTGGTTGATATACCAATCTGTATCAAACAGGCTTAAGTTTACTATTCTTACATCAGGTCTGAAATTCTCAACTTCTTGTACATACCATAAAGGATAGGTATCGTTATCTCCGTAAGTAAACAAGATGGCATTAGGAGCGCAACTATTTAAATAGTTTTTCGCTAAATCTCTGGCAGTAGTTTTTCCAGATCTATCATGATCATCCCACTCTTCGCTTGCCATTAATACCGGAGCCGCTAACAAACAAACCACAGTTGCCAAAGCAGCCGCGGTTTTAGCATTCAAGAATTTACTCAACCACTCGCTAATAGCAAATACACCCAAACCTATCCAAATGGCAAATGCATAAAAAGAACCTGCGTAAGCATAATCTCTTTCACGTGGTTGGTTTGGTGTTTGATTTAGATACAAAACAATGGCTAAACCTGTGAAGAAGAATAATAAAGCTACAACACCAGCATCTTTTTGATTACGTTTAAAGTGCCAGAAGGCGCCTAGAATCCCTAAAATAAGAGGTAAAAAGTATAATTTATTGTTGGCCTTATTTTCTGTCATGCTTTTAGGTAGGTTATTTTGGTCGCCTAAACGCAAAGCATCAAGAGGTTTTATGCCGCTTATCCAATTACCTTTGGTATAATCGCCAATACCTTGTTCGTCATTTTGTCTTCCAGCAAAATTCCATAAGAAATAGCGCATATACATAAACCCAACCTGATAGGTACTAAAAAAACCGATATTATGTTTAAAACTAGGGCTTTCATCAGGCCCCATATCTAACCAATCACGATAAACGGCAACGTGGTTTCCTTCCTCACTGTAAACTCTTGGAAATAATGTATTTCTATCGTAAACATAAGATTGTTTTTTACCTGTTACCTCATATTTATCATTACCCTTACGATAGCTTGTTGAACCTTCTTTGGAATCTATAACTTTACTATCAAAGTATTGCCCGTATAACAGAGGTCTATCGCCATACTGCTCTCTGTTTAAATAACCCAATAAAGCAAATACATTTTCAGGATCGCTATTATTTAAATTGGTATCAGCTTTAGCCCTAATCACAATCATAGCATAAGAGCTGTAACCAAAAATGATAAGTAAAAAAGAGAGAACCGCTAAATTTAAAACTGGCTTGCTTTTTTGAACAGAATAGTAAAGCAGCCACGCCACAGCTCCAACAATAAGGAAAGCAAAAAAGATAACACCGGTACCAAAGCCCATCCCTAGTGTATTTACAAAGAACAAATCGAAGTTTGCAGCAAATTTTACTAAATATTGGATAATACCATATTGGATAAAACCTAAAACAACCACCCCAATAATTAAAGCTATAAAGGTACCTTTGGTAGTAGCTTGCTTTGTTCTTCTAAAATAATAAATAACCGCCATAGCAGGTATCACCAAAAGATTTAGTAAGTGAATACCAATAGATAAACCCATGATGTAGGCTATAAATAACAGCCATTTATCTGCCTGAGGTTCATCTGCATGAGCATCCCATTTTAAAATGGCCCAAAAAACTACTGCTGTAGAAAGTGATGACATCGCATAAACTTCTGCCTCAACTGCTGAAAACCAAAACGTATCAGAAAAAGTATAAGCTAATGCACCTACCAAACCTGCCCCCATAATGGTAATAAGCTGTGCCAATGCAGGTTCTTGCTTTCCTGGCATTACAACTTTCTTTGCTAAAGCTGTTATCGTCCAGAAGAGGAACAAAATTGTAGCCGCACTAGATAAAGCAGAACTCATATTCACCCAAAAAGCTATTTTATCCTCGCTGCCAGCAAAAAGACTAAAAATTCTTCCAATCATTAAAAATAAAGGAGCACCAGGCTGGTGTACTACTTGTAATCTATACGCCGCAGAGATAAATTCTCCGCAATCCCAATAACTTGAAGTTGGTTCTAATGTTAAGGTATAAACCACCGCAGCTACTAAAAAGCTAAACCAACCCAGTAAATTATTAATCTTCTTATAGGCCATTTTCTATTTAAATTGATTCTTTATTGGCCGAAAATAACTATTTGAAATGAATAAAACAGGACTTTAACAAATATTAACCAGCTACTAAGATTTATTTCACTCTGAATTACCACTATAAAACAAGCAGTTACACTTTTTATTATTTTGATAGCTAAAGCGTCTTTAAAAATTTTAAAAAAAATTTGCATGCTTTCTGTAATGAGGCTATATTTGCATTCCATTTCGGGAATACTTGAAATTGGAGATTGCCTGATAGTATAATGGTAGTACGACGGTTTTTGGTACCGTTTGTCTAGGTTCGAATCCTGGTCGGGCAACTAAAAATTAAAATCAGATTGTGAAAGCCACAATCTGATTTTTTTTAAAATCGAATCGAAAGCTCATGCCTTCTAATCCAGTAAAACTCTTTTCAGGATCTGCAACAAGAACTCTTGCTGATAAAATTGCTAAGTCGTACGGAAAAGAACTCGGTGATATTAAGCTATCTCGTTTTTCAGATGGCGAAATTCAACCTTCTTTCGATGAATCTATCAGAGGTTGTGATGTTTTCCTAGTACAATCTACCTGCCAACCAAATGATAATCTTTTTGAGTTATTGATGATGATAGATGCTGCTAAAAGAGCATCGGCACATTATATCAATGTGATTATCCCTTATTTTGGTTACGCTCGTCAGGATAGAAAAGATAAACCCAGAGTAGCTATCGGCGCTAAGCTAGTGGCTAATTTATTAACTGCCGCTGGTGCACACCGTGTAATGACTATGGATTTACACGCCGCACAAATACAGGCTTTTTTTGATATCCCAGTAGACCATTTGGATGCTGCGGTTATTTTTGTGCCTTACATTAAAAGCTTAGGATTAGAAAATTTAACCATTGCTTCACCAGATATGGGCGGCTCTTACAGGGCTCGTTTATTTGCAAAATTCTTTAATGCTGAGGTTGTTATTTGTGATAAGAGAAGAAAAAGAGCGAACGAAATAGAGTCAATGTCTATTATAGGCGATGTTACCGGGCAAGATATCGTTTTAATTGACGATATTTGCGACACGGCCGGCACCCTTTCTAAAGCAGCGGCTTTAATTATGGAAAAGGGAGCTAAAAGTGTAAGAGCTGTTTGTACACATGCTGTATTATCTGGCAATGCGTATGAAACGATAGAGAACTCTGCTTTAACAGAAATTATTGTTACCGATACTATACCTGTTAAAAAAGAGAGTAGTAAAATTAAAATATTATCAACTGCAGACTTATTTGCGAAAGCCATTACTAACGTAAACGAGCATGCATCAATTAGTGAACTTTTTAAAATTTAATATATAACAAACATGAAATCAATCGCAATTAGCGGTTCTCCAAGAGAGAACGTAGGGAAACGCGACGCTAAGGAGCTTCGTTACTCGGGTAAAGTGCCAGCTGTATTATACGGCGGAAAAGAGCAAATTCACTTTGCTGTTGAAGCACCATCATTAAGAGATTTAGTTTACACTCCAGACGTAAACTTTGCCGAATTAGAAATTGCTGGTAAAAAAACCAAAGCTATTTTAAAAGAAATTCAGTTTCATCCATTAACAGAGCAAATCTTACACGTAGATTTCTTACAGTTATTTGATGATAAAAAAGTAACCATGGAAATCCCTGTTAAATTAACTGGTACTTCTCCAGGTGTTAAGATGGGTGGTAAATTAGTTCAAAAGTTACGTAAATTAAAAGTTAACGCTTTGCCTAAAGATATGCCTCAATATGTTGAAGTTTCTTTAGAGCCTTTAGAAGTAGGTAAATCTACTCGTGTTCGTGATTTAAAACCAGAAGGATATAGCATTACCAATGTTGGTGAAGATACTATTGTTTCTGTAATTATGTCTAGAGCTTTAAAACAAGCAGAGCAAGAAGCTAACAAAAAATAATTAGCTTTAAAGAATTGAAGAAAGACTGTCGCTTGACAGTCTTTTTTTGTTTACAATGGAAATATACAGATTTTAAGCATGCAAATTTTAGAGAAGAAATACCTGCTATTCTTTTTCGTAGTATTAATTGTTTCGCCTTTGATAGGAATACTTTTATTCCAAGAAGAGCTAAATAGTGTGTTTCTTGCGAGAGCTTTTTTTACTGCTTGTTTAAGTACTTTGATATTTTTCTTTATCAGTAAAAGAAAGTAAGTTATAGAAAAACGATATCCGATACCACCTCAGCCCCAGTTTTCTCATTTAGGCTTTCCAAAATTTTTGAGCGCATCATTACCAACTCATTCTTTACCACGGATGATTCTATCCTAACAAAAAGCTTTTTATCTCTGATATAAATTTCTTTAGTTCTATTGGCCACAGCCTTACCTACCACAGCTTCCCAAGAAGAAACAGCAAAAGTTTCATCATATTTACCTTTTAACCGATAAGCTTTAAGCATCTGCTCTAATGCCTCTTTTAAGGTTTTATCATTAGTTCTGCTCATTACGGATGATTTGATTTTCTATTGTAAATAAATTAAGCTTAACATGAATGGAGTTAAAAATGGCTTTTAACCTTTCTGGATTAGTATCTGTAATAAAAATTTGCCCAAAATCATCTTCAGAGACCATTTTCATTAATTTTGTAATTCTCTTATCATCCAGTTTATCAAAAATATCATCTAATAATAATAAGGGTTTGTAGCCTTTTTGTTGATTGAGGAAACTATATTTTGCCAATTTTAAGGCTATCAGGAAAGATTTTTGTTGCCCCTGAGAACCAAATTTCTTAAGTGGCATACCATGTATGGTAAATTGCAATTCGTCTTTATGGATACCTACAGTGGTTCTTTGTAAAATTTTATCTTTTTCTGCTGCACTCTTTAATAAAGTATCAAAATCACCATTTAACAACATTGAGTCGTAAGTTAATGAAACTTGCTCAGCATCATCACTTAAATATTGATAATGTTCGTTAAAAATAATGGTAAAAGACTCCATAAACTGCTTTCTCTTCTCAAAAATCTTCATTCCAGAGTTTACCAGCTGCTCATCAAAAATTTCTAGTAAAGTTGGGTCATACCTACCGGTTTCTGCAATTCTTTTTAATAAGGCATTTCTATTGAGTAAACTTTTATTATAAGTAATTAATTCATCCAAATAATGATGATCTGTTTGAGAAATCACATTATCTATAAATTTTCTACGTTCCTCGCTCCCATCTAAAATTAAGCTTATATCATTTGGAGAAATCATTACTAAAGGGAATAAGCCAATATGGTCTGCCAACCTTGTATACTCTTTTTTATTCCTTTTAAACTGTTTTTTTTGATTTTTCTTTACACCACAAGCAATAAACTCTTCTTGATTATCCTTATCAAATTTCCCTTGTATCATAAATAAGTCTCTATCTTGTTTAATTTGCTGACTATCAATTGGATTGAAATAACTTTTACATAGAGACAAATAATGTATGGCATCCAGTAGGTTTGTTTTACCTGCTCCGTTATCACCCGTAAAAGCGTTTGCACCGTCAGAGAAAACTAGCTCTGCCTCGTCATAGTTTTTAAAATTTACAAGTGAAAGATTTTTCAAGTACATATAACAAAGTTAACTATATAGGGCTTCTTCACTGTATTATTATTAAAGAATTTACCTTCAAAAAATCCTTTTAAAGTATAGTAATTGAATATTAGTGAATTATATCGTAATTATTTAAATATAAGAGTTGTTGTTTTTAATGAAAACACTATTTTTGCAATCTTTAATAAAACCAAAATGTCGAACACACAGATTGATAGTACACCAGAAGTAGCAAGTTCTTTAGGTAAAACAGGAAGCTTCATTCAAGAAAACCGTAAAAGTCTTCTTATTATAGGTGGTGCTGTAGTAGGATTAATATTATTATTTTTTGCTTATCAAAAGTTTTATTTAGCTCCAAGAGAAACGGATGCTTTAAACCAAATCTATAAAGCACAACAGTATTGGGAACAAAAAGACTGGGATAAAGCCATAAAAGGTGATGGTAATTTCCCTGGTTTTGAGAAAATCATAGAAGAATATGATAATACAAAATCGGCCAATCTGGCTTATTACTATTTGGGTATAGCTTATTTAAACAAGGGTGAGTTCCAGAAAGCAGCAGACAACTTAACCAACTATAGCGGTTCTGATGAAGTTATTGCTCCTTTAGCGCTTGGCGGTGCTGGTGATGCTTTTGTTGAGTTAAAGCAATATGATAAAGCCATTACTTATTATAACAAAGCAATTTCTAAAGGTAATAACCAATTTGCTGCTCCTATCTATCTTAAAAAACTAGGTTTAGTTTATGAGGAGCAAAAAGATTTTAAATCTGCTTTAGAAACCTATAATAAAATTAAAAATGATTTTCCTGAGAGTACTGTAGCTTTTAACATTGATATGTATATAGCTAGAGTAGAAGGAAAATAGTTATATAAAAGAAATTTACATCAGGTTAGCTTTAATGGCTAACCTTTTTTTTTGGATATTATGGCAAGTCACTTAAAAAATTTATCAGATTTTTCTCATACAACAGTACCATCAGCTAAACCTTTCCGTTTCGGTATTGTGGTAGCAGCATGGAATGCAGAGGTAACAGGGAAATTATACCAAGGAGCTTATGACTCTTTACTTAAATATGGTGCAGAAGAAGAAAATATCATCTCTGTTGAAGTTGCAGGAAGCTATGAGTTGATTGCTGGCGCAGATATTTTGCTAAGTAAGCAACAATTAGACGCAGTCATTTGCTTAGGCTGTGTAATACAAGGCGAGACCCGACATTTTGATTTCATCTGTAATGCTGTGGCTAATGGAATTGCAGAAGTAGGTATTAAACATACAAAACCTGTTATTTTTGGTGTATTAACTACGGATAACCAAGAACAAGCTTTAGACAGAGCTGGAGGTAAGCATGGCAACAAAGGCGACGAGGCTGCTATTACTGCAATAAAAATTGCAGATATGGCTAAGAGTTTAAAATAATTATATTAGCTTTACATAAATTTATATATTGTAGATTTATCAATGAAGAAATTTGTCTTTATAGCATTAGTTTTAATTGCAAGCATCACGATTCTAGAATCTTGTTCTTCTAAACTTTGCCCAGCTTATAGTTCTTATCCTCAGGCTAGAGGAAGAAGATAATCCTTAATCCTTTAAAATTTTAATATGAAAAAATTATTTTTTTCATGCCTTTTTATTGCCTTGTGCTTAACTGCTTTAGCACAAGATAAAAATGTTGTGATTGATAAAATTTGGACTGCTATTGGCGGCAAGCAAAACTTTGAGAAGAGTAGATACATACAGTTTACCTTTGAAGTTAAGCGAAATGATAAGATTGCTACATCAAGAAACCATTTATGGGACCGTTATACTGGCAACTATAGATTTGAGCAAACCAACAATGACAAGAAACAAGTAATCTTGTTTAACATCAATACAAAAAAAGGTAAAGCTTATGAAAATGGTGTTCTTTTAAGCGACTCTTTAAATGAAGCTGCTATAAAAAAAGCTTATGCTTCTTATATTAATGATACTTATTGGCTGTTGGTGCCTTCTAAAATTGAAGACCCTGGTGTAAATACCACTTTGATAGCTAATGAAACTATAGATGGTAAAGAGTATCAGGTATTGAATTTAAATTTTGACAAGGTTGGTTTAACACCTGGCGACCAATACTGGCTCTATATTAACCTTGCCAATGGCGAAATAGAAAAATGGAAGTTCTTGCTACAAAATCAAAAAAATGCTAATATTTTTAACTGGTCTCCTTACTTAGAAATAGGGAACGGGGTAAAATTATCTACCAGCAAAACAAATAATAGTAATAACTCAACTATTTCTTTCCCAAATACTAAAGTTTTGCAGAAAGTTAATCAACAAATATTTATAAAACCATGAACTGGATTAATTTAGAGAGCGAAGAACAATTAAACGAGATAAAAAATAAACAAGGGAATAGTGTTATTTTTAAGCACAGTACCAGATGTTCTATCAGTATGATGGCAAAGAAAAGACTGGATATGGATGGAGATATTGTTCCTGAAAATTTATCTTGTTATTACTTAGACCTTTTAAATTACAGAAATATCTCTAACCAAATTGCTGATTTATTTCAGGTTCATCATGAATCTCCTCAATTACTGCTTATTCAAAATGGAGCGTGTATTTTAGATCAATCTCATGGAGAAATCAATCTGGAAGAAGTTGTGGAAATGATATAACAATTTTGATGCACACTTTTGCAGAAGTATAAGGCGCAAGAGCTTTTATTTACCTAGCCCCTCTTTATACTTGCCAAAAAGTGATAATAGCTAGATGATTAAAATTTTGTTTTCCAAGTGGTAATAGTCTTATCTATAGCATTTTGAATCGAGGTTTTTAAATTTATATATTCAGGCTCCTCTTTCCAATTCCCTTTAATAGGAGCAACAGAACTGATACGGTCTGATAATAATAATGAATTATCTTGTAAATCAATGATACTGGTTGAGATATTCATATAGCCCTGTCTATCTATTTCAATCATGCTATAATAACTTACGAGTATACCGTATTTTACTTCTGCGTATAATATTTCATCAACATTATATTTTGATTTTAAAGCTCTAATATCTTTTTTGTAATATTTTTTATCAGTATCAGGTGTATCAAATTTGCTGAAATTTTCATCTTTTAAATTGGCATCAATGAGTATGAAATCTTTATTTCTTGATTTTAAAATATCAGAAATCTCATTCTTAAGCAATTTGGATGGATTAACCTGTGGCTCTATAGTTTGAAGTGGCTTGGTATACTTATCACCTGGTGTTAAAGCCATATCTAAAAGACCTTGTGCGCCTGCTTTTGCTAACCCAATGCTATCTACATGTATGATAACACCTACTTTCTTAGATTCATAAAACTGTTTGTTTAAAGGTAGTTTAACAGCACAACTTCCTAGGCATAAAATGCAGATGATACTAATTGCAATCTTGAAAATTTTCATTTTGATAGATTATTTCTGTTTTAAATTGTTTATTCTTTTAAGCAATACAAATTAAACAATTTACTTAATTCTTCTCCATAACTTCTTGTACTTACTTGCCAAATCATGATAACTATTATTGCTAAAGTGCTTATTTCCGGATTACAAATCCCTTTTTATCTGAAGTTCGAGATGAGCAAGCTAACATCTCGAACAGCTTAGTATGATCTGGTAAAAAAGGTATTTGGCTGTCTTATTTAATAATATTAATTATCAAATTTATTTACTCGCAATAGTTATAACATCGCTTTCTTTGTATCCATACCTTACTGCTTTTACTTCTATATCTTTTTTCATGGATTTAAAAGGCTTATTATACAGCTTCCAATATTTATCTCCATCGTATTTATAGGCTATGGAAGCTCCTTCTGTTTTACATTTTAAATTGATAAAACCATCTTTTTGCTCGTATTCTGGTAAAGATGTTAAAGGTTGCTTGCCACCAGGCCACATTTTTTCGGCTTGTATAATTTCTGGAGTATCTAGCCAATCTCCATATTTCTTCTGCCACTTGTACAATGCTGTACGCATGGTGTCTAATACAGCTTGGTATGCTGGTTGTAAGGCTAAGTTTTGAAGCTCAAATGGATCTTTTATCACATCATATAATTCTTCTGCTGGCTTAGATGCTTCCATCCATGCAGACTGAACACTATTAAGGCTTTTGCGGTGGTATAAACTATCAATTCTTTTCATGATAGGGGCTTGATACATAAAATCTAAATACTGATTATAAGCGGTATCGGGCCAATAATTTTTTATGTATTTAAATTGTTTAGTTCTAACGGCTCTTTGTAAATCGTATTTGGCATCCATCCTATCTCTACCAGCAAAAACATAAGTTCTGGCTTGTGCTGATTTTTGTTTGCCCAAAAACGCTTGTCCTTGTATATGATTAGGTATTGGTATATCAGCGATAGAAAGTACGGTTGGCGCTAGGTCTACAAAACTGATAAGTTCTTCATTTATACCGCTTAATTGACCTTTTATCTTGTTTTTCCACTTTTCTGGAGTATAAATAATTAAGGGTACATGTATACCTCCATCATTCATCCATCTTTTACTTCTTGGTAAGCCGTCACCATTATCGCCCATAAAAAATATGATGGTATTGTCTAATAATCCATCGGCTTTAAGCCTATTGATTAATTTACCAACCTGAGTATCCATCCTATTTATATTGGTGAGGTGTCTGGCATAATCTTGTCTTACAATAGTATCATCCGGATAGTAAGGAGGTAATTTAACTTTTGCCGGATTAATGATATACTTTTCTTCTAAAACGGGTCTTGATTTTACGTCTTCTTCCAAGCGCTTTAAATCAACATTAAATTCTTTAAAAAATCTAAGCTTGGTACTATCTGGCCAGGTATTAATCTCATGCGTGGTTTGGTAGGTGAAACATGAAAAGAAAGGCTGAGTTTTATCTTCTCTATCCCACCAACCGGCCGTTAAAGTATGGCTATCCCAAACGGTAAATGGGGTTCCAAACTGATAATCTGTTTTAAAGCTATTGGTACAGAAATAATTATTTATCCTAAGATACTCTGTAAAAGCTTTTACGTAAGCCGGAGGCACTGCATTATAAAAAGGCACTCCAGCATAAGGTGTAAGGCTTTTGGCTTGCCTCATGTGCTGTGTGCCTATACTTGTACTATACATGCCGGTAACTATGGCTGCCCTACTAGGCGCACAAACTCCAGAAACAGTAAAAGCATTTTGGTATTGAACGCCATTTTTTGCCAACCAATCTATATTTGGGGTATGTACTATTTCTTCTCCATAGCTGCCTAAATGGTTATTAATATCTTCTGCCATAATCCAAATAATGTTTGGTTTTTCTTCTTGGGCGTAAGTACTAACTGGGGCTCCAAAACATAGCATAAAAGCTATTAATTTACTTACTTTTTTGGCTGGGGAATTTATAAATGTATTAAAAATCATAAGCTCTATTATTTTAAAAAAGTAGTGATACTGTAAGGTTCTAAAAACAATTCTTTAGCAGTAATTCCTGTCATTATTTTTAAACCTTCTATATCCATTACATAATGTTGTAATACTGCGCTTTGCATGCTGTAATGATGTTTATGTAGAAAATCAGGTATAGTAATTTTCTTTCTCTGGGATGAAAAATTGATGATGATAGCTCTTGATGAGGATGAATTATTGATGACCCAACCTTGTAGAGCTTGTAGCGAGTGATGTTGATTGCTTGCTAATAGTGTATTATTTTTAAAAATGATTTCAGTGGCTTCTCCTCCAATTTCTGTTAATTGTGCAAATGTTTTCATGGCCAATCCGCCTGCGCTTAAAGACCATGGCTTGCTAATTATCTTCTCATTTTGTAGATGACTAAAACCTCTATCATTATTGTAAAGAGCGCCAAATATGGGCCCAATGATATTATGAAAATGTGTAATTTCTATTTGTGGATTTTTCAAAAACGCCAAATAAAAAGTACTGATAAATAAGGTATTTGCCCAAGTTCCTCTAATGGCGCTATTGTCTGCTCTAACATTAAACTCTGTAGCCCATATTTTTTTATCCAGAGGGACACGCATTTCTTTATGTCTGTTGGCTACTTCTAATGCTTTTAGCATCATTTTTTGAAAATTGCTATCTATATTAAGTAATGCTAATTCTTGTTGTTGCCTTAATTTAAGATTGTTACTTAGGTTGCCTCCGGTGGTTAGTCCTTCTTGTCCGGCTTGATTATTTGCCCTTTCTTGCGCCCCATCTAAACCAAAAGGAGTGTAAACATGAAAAATTACAGCATCAGCATTGGTTGCATATTTGAGCACACGTTCTGTCCAGTTTTTATGCCTTTCGCTTCTGACAGCCTCCCAACTTACTACGGCACATTTTACTTCCGGAAATTCTTCTTTGATAGCTTTAATCCATTCGTAACAGGTTTTGCCATAGTCTTCTGGTGTTGGAAATCTAGACATCTCTAGTTTAAGATTAAAATAAAGCTCATTACCCATTTCCACATATCTTACCGGTAAACCTAAAGCTTTTGCCCTACGTAAGCCTCTTAAAGCGTGTTCTAAATCTTTTGATAACATATTAAGCACATACACAGGTTCTGCTTTGCTGGCATCTATGGCTTTTTTAAAATTCTCTAGTGGATAACTGATTTTGAAGTTTTTCCACCCTTCTGATACTACCCAATTGATTAATAAACTATCGGGTACGGTAGGGTCTATCCATCCTCTATCCCAATCCCAAGTATTGGCGATGGTTCCCGCAGGATACCTGATGGTTCTTGCTCCAGATTTTACAAAACCATTTAGTAAATTGTTATTATCCCAAGGCATATTATTGGTGCCAACATTACCATTTAAGCCTACATAATTAGACTTGACGTTATGAGATACACCTTTACTTAACTTGATTTCCTGTGCATAAGCTGTTATCGCTAAAAAGCTAAGAATCAAAAATTGAATACCTGTTTTTTTCATGATTTACTTTTTTGTAGGCATAGTTGCTTTCACCTGAAAGCGCCATTGGTTTAAAAGATTTAACATTTTCTGAGTAATCAAGGGTTCTTGAGCTGAAATATCTTTGGTTTCGCTTTCGTCTGATTTTAAATTAAATAGTTGTACAGATGAGTCTTCTAAAGATTGAATAAGTTTAAAATCATTTAAACGTATGGCAGATGTAGGGCGACCACCTTGATTACTAAAATGTGGATAGTGAAAAAACTGAGGTTGAGAACGAATTAAATCTGGATTTTCGATGATCTCGGCAAAACTTGTACCATCAACAGTAAAGGTTGGCTTAGTACTGTTTGTCCAATCTAATAGCGTCGGTAAATAATCAACAGTGCTAACAAGAGTGTTGCTTACACATCCCTTTTTTTGTGATGGATGATAAATTAACAGAGGAATTCTTATACCACCTTCATAAAGCGTACCTTTTCCATTTCTTAATGGTGCTGAAGTGGTAGGTTTCAAGTCTCCAGCCTCATCTGTAACAACACCTCCATTATCTGAAAGAAAAATAACAATAGTATTTTTAAGCAAACCTTTTTGCTTTAACTTGCTCCATACTAAACCTATATTTTGGTCTAATTCTTCTACCATAGCCGCATATAGGGGATTAATATCTTTACCGTAAGGGTTGTATTTCTTTTGATATTTATCTTTTAAATGCTCTTGTGGCTGTAGTGGTAAATGAGGATTGTAATGCGTAAGCATGAGAAAAAAAGGCGTTTTACCAACAGTATCTAAATAAGACACAGCATCTTTGGTAATCATTTGTGTTATTTGAGGAAGCCTGTAACGGTTGCCTGTACTATCTACACCTTTTATCCATACATAAGAGTTGTTTTCGGGGATTAAACCATAATCATAATGGGCTACCTTATCAAAACCATTTTTTCCGGGATAACTTAACGCTGGCTGTGTATTTTCTCCTAAATGCCATTTTCCTATAAGTGCAGTTTGATAGCCTTCTTTTTTGAGATATTCTGGTAGGGTTTGCACCGCATAAGGTAAATAATTGATGTAATGTGCAGGAAGAACAGGTGAACGGTCATCTGTCTTTTTTCCATCAATAAAATTAGTTAAACCTAATCTTGCTGGATATTGACCTGTTAAAATACTGGCTCTGGTTGGTGAACAAACTGGTGCAGCCGAATAGGCATTTTTAAAAAGGATAGATTTTGAGGCTAGACGATTAATATGAGGTGTTTCTATAAATTTATTGCCATAACATCCTAAATCATTCCTGCCTAAATCATCAGCTATAATTAAAACAATATTAGGTTTTGTTTGCGAGAAGGCTATTTGGATAGAAACTGTAAGTATTAATAAAAACGCTTTTAAAACTTTCATTTCTTTTGTTTTATATGGAGATGAAGTTTGTTGACCTTCATCTCTCCTTATTAATAGTTTAAGAATGGTACAATGGTACTCCACTGACTTTGATGGTGGTGTTCTCCTTTGAAATCTTTTAGCCCAAATTCTATTCTGGTTTCATCTGTTAAGGTATCTAACCTTATACAAATCTCATTTTCGCCCTCATTAAATTCTTGTAAAAAAACATGTGCAGCAGGCCAACATCTTTTAATTTCTAAGCTTTTATAAACCTCTTTTCCATTAACAAATACAGTTAAATAACTGGTACAGCCCATGCAAACCCAAAGTTTTGTTGCGGAAGAAAATGTGAGATTACTATATAAAAACAAGGTTTTTTCTCCCTTGCCATAAAAAAATTTATCTACCGGAATATTAAAAGAACTGGTATGTATGGTATCTATGTGGAATGGCTGAGCTGCTCGGTCAGCAAGTAATGCTTTAATGCTGTTAACCTCAATAAAATCCTTTTGGATATTAACTTTATCATGGTTCATATAAATAGTAGATGGCATACTGCTCATGCCATGTTCAGGATAGTTTTCATCACACGGAATAAGTTTTTTATCATCCTCAATAAAAGGTCCTAAAAGAGCCCAAGAGCCATAGTAAGGCAAATTAACCGCTATTTCATGAAACTGCACATCGTCTTGTGCAATCAACAGCTTATAATAAAAAGCATTTTGATAAGATGTTGGAACTGGTAAATAGACTTCAAAATCGATGATAAAATCATCTGAATCTGTTTTTAATTTATCAATTTTATGGATGAGGTTACCTTGATCATCTTTAAGTGAAAAAGAAAGTTTTGAAGAGCTTTGTTTATCCGTAAAATAAATTCTGATGATTTGATGAGCCACAAAATAACTATCATCCCACAAAGGAAATGTTACTTTAACTTGATAGGGTGGATGAGGAATATTTAGGATGGATTGGTTATCTGATATAGCATCATAATCAAAATGCTGGCAAAATTTCATCCCCTCTTTACAGGTTGCTGCTGTTAGCTCAAATATGGTTGCGGGTTTATAAATATCTATGATAGCTTCGCTTATTAATATTTCTTCGCCTACACGCTCTTTCCATAAGGTTGGGATATTTTCATACCCTTTGATGATGCCAATTAAGGCACCTGCTGTAGCTACTATACAATCGCTATCATGCCCCATGTGTAGTGCTTGAGTAATACAATTAAAATCAGTATTAGAAGTTGCCAGGGTAAGTATGGTAAAAGCAATATTCATTGGGGCCGATGTAAAATCAGCATCACCATAGAAACTTTTAATTTTATACATCACTTTTTCTGCATCATGCTGGTTACACCAATCCAAAACTTTGATGACTAAGGCATACATAGAACCATTGTTGGGTATGTATGCCAAAGCTTTTCTTAATACCTGCATGATATCGGTCTCAAAAAACGCAATAGAAGCACAAACTGAAAAATATTGCTCTGCTTCTACGCTAAAACCGCTATGATCTAAACTACCATCTATACCTGCATAATAAGCTGCTTTTTCTGGCATCCCTGGACACAACATTCCCCATAACTCGCTTCTTATAGGGCAGCCCATACTGCTTTTCCAATAATAATTATTCAATCGGCCACTTTCTGGAGGTATAATACCGATATTTAAATTTCTAGTTGCAATACCGTATTCATTCCAAGGGAAACCCACAAAATTTTTCCAGTGCTGTGCAAAATCTTTTTCATTGATATGAACAGATTTTTTCATCACCATATCCAGCCATAATACTTGGAGATCCAAATCATCATTAGCAAAATTAGTTTCAAATAATTTATCACTAATTTCAATATCATTAAAGTGTTTAAACCCTTCTATTGGAGCACCCAGAATTCCTCCGGCACATTTACCAACCCAGCCACCTAGTACTTTATCGTAATACTTATCGTATGTTAATTGTGTCATTTTATTTATTATATCTTATCTTTTTTTGTCACCCAAAATGGTGCACTTAAAAACCACATAAAAGCGCCTACAATCATAAAAATTTCATACTGCTTAAAAGTTATAAGGCCATGAAATGATAAAAAAGCTGGTACTGCCGTAAATAATAACCCCAAATAGGATAGCGTTTTTAATATGATTTTTATCGGGTAATTTGCCATCTTGTAATGTTTATAATGAATCTTTGATGATGTTTTTACGCTGTTTCATTTGCCTTAACTTGCATAAAAACAAGTAAACTATGGCTGCAATAAACCAACCTGGTATAGCCATAAAAAAGAAAAAGTCTAGCTCTAGCCCTAAATAAATAAGGTAGCAAAGCGTTACCGAAATTATCCATGTAGCTGCAACGGCCCAGTTTATTTTCCCGTTTCTGTGATGAGAATAGTCTGTCTCGAGATTAAGTTTTTTAAATACATAAACCTCCAGAACTACAATAGCCCCAACAGGTGCGGCAATTAAGGCAAACCAGGCCAATAAATTATCTAGTTTGGAAACAATACCGGGGAATGAAGCCATTAAAGCAGCTGCTACGCCTAACCAGGCTGTTATTTTCCATCTTTTTGTTGATGGAAAAATACCTTGTATAGCTAAACCAGCCCGGTACAAAGTTGGGTTGGCGGTTGTCCAGCCAGCAATAACTACACATATAATACCGGCTATGCCAGCTCCTATACCCGCTACCTGACCCGGAGTAGGGTCTGAAATACCTGCTTGTAATGCTGCTGCGCAAAGTATCCCCGAAGCTATCCATGCCATAAAATGCCCTATAAACATCCCTCCAAAAGAGGCAATGCCGTAATAAGATTTTTTAGCATATCTATATATAAAAGTATCTGCCAAGCCAATGTGCATAGCAGTGTTACAAAGCCATGCAAAAAACATGATATGCCAAAAATTGTATTTTGACATGCCTTCTACCGGTGTTCCTGTCCAAATGGTGGTATTGGCTACGGTCCAGAAATCACTAAAAGAATGAACACCCAATTGAGGTAAGGTAGCAATACCCGAAGCTAAGAAAACCCATGGCATCCATGGTGTGCTGATGGTTGCAAATTTTGAAACCAAATCAATTCCTTGAATAGCAATTACGGTAATAAGTGCTACCAAAACAGTTACCAATACAACCCAAGTAATGCCACTTGGCAGCATCTGAGAGAAACTTGGTGTTTCTAAGCCCAAGACCAATGAAATTGCTCCGGCAGAAACAACAGCCATAAAAGCTGCAAAAACACATGCTTGTATACCTGATATTCCATTAAAAATAGAAACTAACTTATAACCGCTTATTCTTTCTAATTGATAAAAAAGTGTTAAACGTGTTTTTACGGCAAGAGGCGCACAAATTAATGTCCAACTTAATGTTGCCAGTATATTTCCTACCAGAAGACCTAATATAACATCTGAAGCTGTTGCACCATGTAAAACAAATAATGGCCCAATAACAAATTCTGTTCCTGCAATGTGCTCGCTGGCTACCAGAGCTAAAAAATCTTTAAATCCTTTAACTTTAGATGCAGGTACGGGTTCTCTTTCATAATCATTGATTGCATCTAACTGATCACTTATAGATGTCGCAGTATTATCAGACATAAAAATTTTAGAGATTTATATTTAAAAAAAAGGTTGCTTAAAAGCCACATCATTAGCTTTTAAGCAACCTCAAATAAATGGGTTAATTTGGATTTTGAGCTTCCAAACCTACTTGAAAGTTTAGTGTTAAGTCGTCCACATGAAATTTCAGTAATGTTCTATTAGAATTCCATTCAAAAGTTTGTGTTCCTCTGGTTAATGGGGCAACTTGTGAAGCAGGATAAATGGCTCCGTTAGCTGCATTATAGGCTGCCATACGTTTCCAGCTCCAGAAATCAAAACCTTCAAAAAGTAATTCTCTTTGTCTTTCTCTAACAATTTCTGCTATCAAGCCAGCTTGAGTACCACCAATTGCTGGGTCTAACAAAGTACGGTTAACATAACCTGTTATAGCTCTTCTTCTAATCAAATTATAATCATCTAAGGCTAAAGCAGTATTTCCTTGTACAGCGTTAATTTCCGCCCTGGTTATCACCAATTCTGCTGCTCTGATTAATGGGAAAGTTTGCATTCCTATTAGAGTAGCTTGCGTTTGAAAACCCCATTTTTGTGTTAAACGTTGGTTTCCTATTGCTCCCGCAAAAGCATTATTGAATGTTAACTGCGTAAATCTCCTATCGTTAACTACATCATCAAAAAGAGGACTTGTGGTAACCGCAGTATTTGAAGGAGGGTTAGGTGTTGGTCTGTTTAAAAACCATCTAGCTGCCCCTCTACTTTGAGGGTTTCCTCCTGACTCATTAGTGATGTTAATAGAAGCATTGGTATAACCTGCGGTAGCGGTAGTGCTATTTACCAAACGTAAAATTTCTTCTGAATTAGCAGGCGGAGCTGTAAAGCCTGTACTATTAAATGGTAAAGTTATATCATTTTGTAAGCTATATACCCTATTACCCGTTTCTGGCGTTCCGGTAATAGTACCCGGTGTATTGCCAATAACTTTATCAATAGTTTCTTTAGCTAATTGATAACTTGCTGGCGTTGCTTGTTGGAAATACACCCTAGCTAACACTGCTAAAGCCGCTGCTTTGTTAGCTCTAAACCTGTAGGCAGGAAAAGCACCATGAATGTTTGCATCATAAGCCACAGGCAATAAAGCTGCTGCTTGTTGCAAATCGCTAATAATTTGGTCGTAAGTTTCTTCTATAGTAGCTCTTTTAACCCCCACAGAACCATCAATAGAAGGTTCTAAAGGTAACAAGATACCGCCACCAGACGTATTGGTATTATGACCATATTGGTGAGCCCAAAATCTAGCTGCATAAAAGAAACATAAACCTCTTATAAAATAAGCTTCACCCATTAACCTATCCTTTTGTCTGCTAAATTCAGAATCGGCAGGTGGTGTATTATTAATATAAAATAAGGTACTATTAGCACTAGCAATAGGTACATATAGGTTTCTTGATAATCTTGCCAAAAAAACATTATCTGGCTGCATAGAGAAATTATACATCAAATTGGTAGCCGCATTTGCACCACTTTGAGGCGAAGGAAACACAGTTCTTGTTGCACCCATAGCTTCTGCATAAAGCGCCATATCAAAAACCGATGAAGAGTTTACCGTTGGCGGACCTTGTGCAATAAGCCTTCCATAACCGCTGTTAATTATTCCGTCTAGATTTGCTGTACTTTGGTTTACCACACCACTAGATAATTCATCATTTGGAGGTAAATCAAACTTTTTACAGGCGTCAAATACAAAGCAGGTTAAGACCAAAACTAGGTACTTGGTGTATTTATGTTCAAATAATCGTTTCATTGATTTATACTTTAAAAATTAAAAATTCAACTGAAATCCAAAGCCAAAATTTCTTGCTTGCGGAGGATCAGCATTGGTTTGAGACGGTGCTATATTCTGTGGCTGATTGTTGAAATCTTGGAAGGTTATGGTTCCGCTGATTTCTGGATCCCAACCTGGGAAATCTGTAAACGTCAGCAAATTGGTAGCTGTTAAGAATATAGAAGCTCTGTTAATTTTTGCTCTTTGTGTTAATTTAGTTGGCAAATCATAACTTAATCTCAAGTTTCTTAATCTTGCATAATCTCCTTTGTAAAGGAAACGGGTAGTTGCCTGACCAGAATAAGTTGGATTAAAGAAGAAACCAGGGTTTGTTGCATTATCTCCTGGTTGTGTCCATCTGTTCTCTAAAAACTGACTTTGAACATTTCTTGGTCCTTGCAACATATAAGCCTGACTTTGCGCACCAGCATCATAAATCCAATTACCTAAGCTAAAGGTAAATAAAGTTGAAAGTGTAAATTGTTTGAAACTGAAAGTATTAGAAACACCTCCTGTCCAATTAGCTTGTCCTGGTTTATCTGTTATAGGGGCAGATATTTCATCCCAGTTAACATTTGGAGTAGTTGTGCCACCTGCTACGCGTCCGAATGGGTCAACAACTATTCTTCTATTAACATCATGTGTTTTATTACCTCTGGCATCAAAAACAATCGCACCTGCATTATCTCTAACAACGTCTGCAAATACTTCAAATCCAGTAGTAGGGTCTACTCCTAAATATTTAGGCAAATAATAAGTACCTAAAGGCATACCCACATAAACCCTATTAACACCAAAGGCTACAGCACTAGGGTCTAAGCCTCCTAAATCAGTAACTTCATTTTGATTGTATGCCACATTAACATTTATATTCCAATTAAAGGCTTTGCCATTAACAACTTTGGCACCTAATTGTACCTCATGTCCCCAATTTTTTAAAGCCCCTGCGTTTCTATAGTTTCTACCTCCTAGTATTCCGCTTGTTGGAGAAGGCGCTGCACCTAAAATTAAGTCGGTAGTATTACGAATATAATAGTTATATGACCCTGTAATTCTGTTATCAAATAAACCAAAATCCGCAGCCAAGTCTGTCATTGCAGTTCTTTCCCATCTGATGTTTTCTGCTAATGCCTGAATTCTTCTTAAAGGATGTCCGATTTGACCACCGTAAAAGGCATTACCAACACCAAAACCACCATAAGAAATAGCTTCTACACCACCTGGGTTTGAGTTACCTGTTAAACCCCAGCTTGCTCTCAATTTTAAGTTAGAAAGCCATTTAGAGTCTGATAAGAAGTCTTCATCCGTAACATTCCATCCGGCTGATAAAGAAGGGAAATTTGCCCATCTGTTATTAGCTCCAAATCTTGAAGAACCATCTCTCCTGAAACTAGCACTAAAAATGTATTTGCTCTTGTAGTTGTAGTTTAATCTGGAGAAAAAAGACAAGTATAAATATTGGTCTAACCTATCCTGTGAGGTTGCTAAACCTGCAACTTGAGTGGTATTTAAAGATGGTGCACTAGGTAATTGTGTTGATTGTATAAATGCTGATCTGTTATTGTTATAACTATATTGGTTACCTACAACCAAATCAAAATTATGCTCGTTATTGATGCTTTGTTTAAAAGTGAAGAAGTTATTACTGTTGATGGTATTAGATGATCTTGTTCTAAAATCATTAACACCTCTGATGGTTCCAAGCTCGCCACCAGGAGTAATAGCCGGATTCATATAAAACCTGTTTATCTGATTGATATAATCATTACCAACTTCTGATCTAAAAGTTAATGATTTTAATATTTTATACTCGGCGTAGATATTGCTTAAAAACCTTTGGTTATCTACACTACTATTAAATAGTAGTTCATCTTGAAAAACCAAATTATTTACCGATTGTGGAACGCCAAATAAGGTACCATCCGCATTAAAACGCGGGAAAATAGGTAAAACAGAGTTAACGGCATTAAAGAAACCACCTGGACTAAAACCTTGCGCAAATTGAGATGGGTTACCAATTGGATAAAGGTTGTTTTTAGTATAACTACCATTAATCATTGCGCCCAATTTTAATTTTGAAGAAGCTGTATGGTCTAAATTTACTCTTCCACTTATTCTTTCAAAATCATTACGCTGTAAAATACCATCTTCTTTAGCGTAATTTAAACTGGTAAAGAACTGAGTTTTATCACTACCACCAGAAGCAGAAACGCCTGCATTAAAATTTGCACCATTTTTTCTAAACACATCATCCAAATGATTGATATTTTGGTTTGCAGTGGCAATGGCTAGGTTTTCATCATAATTTAAAGAAGGTATTGCATTAGCAAAAAACTGGCTATATCCTCCATTTACAAAATCAGGAGGTACACCCCCTAAGTTTCCATTAAAAGTTAAACCAGTGTTTATAGAGTTTTGAATAGCTTCTTCTCTTAAACTTAAGAACTCATTACCATTAGCGAATGAAACTTTATTGGTTGGATTGTTAACGCCATAAGAAACATTTGCAGAAAATTTGGTAACGCCAGACTTTCCTTTTTTAGTGGTAATTAAAATTACACCATTGGCCGCTCTTGCTCCATAAATAGCGCTGGCTGCTGCATCTTTTAAGATTTCAACCGATTCTATTTCATCAGCATCAATATTAGCCATAGGATTGGCAGGAGGAGAACCGCCTCTTCCGGTATTTCCAAAAAGACCAGAGTTGTCTGATTCTACAGGAATACCATCAATAATGTATAAAGGCTCGCCATTTGAAAAAATAGAACCGCTACCTCTTACCCTGATACGGGCAGGAGCACCTGCCATACCACTGGTTCCTGTTACGTTTAGACCCGGAGCCAAACCTTGTAAAGAGTTTTGAAAGTTTGGAGTAGCAATAGCTGCAATATCCTCGCCCTTCACTTTGGATACGGAACCTGTTAATGTTTTCCTGCTCTGCGTACCAAAGCCCACCACAACAACTTCATCTAAAGCTGATATGTTGTCTTCTAGCTCAACAGAAATAGTTTTTCTATTGTTTACAGGAATTTGTAGAGATTTAAAACCAACACCAGAAAACACCAATACTGCGTTTCCGGCTGCTTTAATACTAAAGTTTCCATTGGTATTGGTTACAACCCCGTTGGTTGTATTTAAAACTTTAACAGATATACCCGGCAATGGTAGCCTGTCTGTTTTGGAAATGACTCTACCCTCGACATTGTCTTGTGCAAGTAGAATCTGCTGACTTGAATAAATCAGCAAGATCATGAGTAATAATCTTTTCATTAGTTGAAATGATTTAATGTAAATAATTTGGTTAGTAATTGACTTTGGTAAAAATGCTTGATTAGTAGGCTGTGTAACTCCTGATTCGCAAAATTGAAGTGAATTATCATCATAAATAATCTTAAGTTTTTGATTTTCAATGAATTAAATGACAACTAAAAAAACACCTTATCACGTGATATTATGTTAAAAATTAAGATTAAATATCTATTAAGTTTATAGATTAAATAGTACTTATATTGGCATTTTATTAAACTATCTTGTACTTTGGACGTAATTTGTCAAGAAATGATGAAGATAAAGTGTAGGAAGTAAATACTAGTTGAGTTGAGATTTTTGAAACTGGCGTGGGGTAAAACCAGTAAATTTTTTGAAGTTGGTATAAAAAACTGATTCTGAATTGTATCCACTTTCTAAAGCAATGGTATACATTTTATCATTCATGGTTTTAGGATTTAGCAATAACTTTTTTGCCTCTTCAATTCTTTTATAGTTGATAAACTCATTAAATGTTTGGCCCAAATGTTCGTTTAAAAATATAGACAAAATATAAGGTTGTACATTTAATGCTTTAGCTAAGCCTTTCTCATTTAAATCCCACTGCTTGTAAATTTTATCAATATCAATAGCTTTATTTAAATTGCTTTTGTAGAGTAATATTTCCTCCTCGCTAAGTTTTAGTTTATTCTTCTTTGAAATGGTAATATTAAACAACTCAATTTTATCCATCTGCAAAAGCTGAGGTTCTTTTAGGGCATATATACCGGCTAATAAAAGTATAATACTATCTGTAATCACCAACACCATTTCTAGTATGGGGTTAAGTTGCGTTCTAAAGGAAGGTAAAAATTGGTTCTTAATTAAGATAAAGTACGCTGTTATCATTTTTAAGAAAAATATGATAAACAGGAGTTTCAACCAATCAACCACCTCTTTCTTATTAAATTCTTTTAACTGATATGCCTTTACCTTTCTAATATATAATATAGCATATACTGTATATGAAATAACAACAGCTAATAAAACAATATCATGATATGCTGTACCTATATAAAGGTTATAAGAAAAGGGTAACCATTTAAAAATTAAAAAATAAGAAGTAAAAAGTATAACTAAAATAGTAGGTAAGAAATACAACCACAAATGTTTAGGATAACGCCTGTTTAAAATAAGCAGCATATAGATATATACAATAGGTCCTAAACTTATGTCTATATAGTCAGATAGAAATACAAACTCTGGATGGGTATCTAGAAAATCTGCAAAGCGCAATAAATACTGATTACCTATATAAACAGATGTTAGCACATAAAATAAGGAGAGAAAAAAATTGGCTCTTGTGAATTTCATGATTAAAATAGAAACCCCAAAAAACAATCCTTGAAAACATGCCCAAATGTATAGTGCTGATAACATAAAACAATAATTACAGTAAAGTTATGGTTACACCTGTCTTAATTTATAGTTTATTAATCCGGTTTTGCAAATTCAAAGTCGCCAAATTAAAGGAAATATTACTTTCATCCACCAATTATAAACAAAATGATTAAAAAAATTTTCTTTTTAGGGTATCTATATTTTTTTAGCACCCTTATTTATGCCCAAACCAAATCACCTATTCTACATGATGATGGTAAAGTTACTTTTCAGATAATTGCACCAAAAGCTAAAAATGTATTCTTAGGTGGTTGGGATTTGATGAGCTACCTAGGTTACACCAAAAGTGGAGCCAAACCTTTTAATGGTGTCGCTATGCAAAAATCAGATAGTACTACCTTTAGTATTACGGTGGGGCCTTTAAAACCTAATACTTATCAATATCATTTTGTGGTTGATGATGTTAGGATACTAGACCCTCTTAATAAAAAAGTAGTTACAGGCTCGCAACTCCCTAGTAGTACTTTTACGATAGAAGATTCATCAAACGGATATTTAGCTCAAAGAAATATAGCGCATGGTACATTACATAAAGAAGTTTATTTTTCAAACATCGTTAACAAAAACAGAGATTTATATATTTATACCCCTCCAGGTTATGATGGCAAAAAGAAGTATCCTGTTTTGTACCTTTTGCATGGCGCTGGTGAAGTAGCACACTCTTGGAGCAGTATAGGATTTGCAAATGTAATTGCTGATAATTTGCTTGCAGACCAAAAAATTAAACCTTGCATTATAGTCATGCCAGATGGACATGCCATAGAAAGGGATAATGGTGGTATAAATCAAAATAACACGTTATTATTTGAACAAGATTTTATTCAAAACATTCTACCTTTTGTAGAAAACAATTACAGTTGTATCCAAAAAAAATCTGGAAGAGCCATTGCTGGTCTTTCTATGGGCGGTATGCAAACATCTGTTATTGGCTTTAATCATTTAAATTTATTTGATTATATAGGTGTATTTAGTGCCGGACTACCAAAATTCACAAGCGATAGAGCCGATTTATTAGCCAATCCAGAGCAACTTAATAAAAATTTAAAGCTATTTTTTATTGGCGTAGGCAGTATAGATAAAGTAGGCATAAACCCTACAACTAAACATAGAGGAGCGGCAGAAGAACTGCAAGACCTCCATTTAACTTTAAAACAAAAAGGCATTCATCATACCTATATCGTTTTACCAAACGTAGACCATACATGGTTTGCCTGGCGTCCTTTATTAGCAGAATACTTTCTTCCTTCACTTTGGCAAAAATAATACATGAAAAAGTTCATTATCTTAAGCACATCTATTTTAATATTTCTAAGTTGTACAGGTTTTTCTCAAGACTTAAGCAAATTTGTAAATCCGTTTATAGGAACATCTAATGCCGGAAACACTCATCCAGGAGCAGTACTTCCGTGGGGCACAGCATCAGTGGTTCCGCACAATACTTACAAAGGCCCTACACCCTATGTACATGGCGAAAAATATTTGCTAGGCTTTGGTAACTTACAACTCTCTGGTGTAGGCTGCCCAGAAACTGGCAGTATTTTATTAAGACCCACCCATGGAGATCTTTTTACTGATGTAGAAAAAGGAAAATCAACCTATATTCATGAGCAAGCAGCACCGGGTTACTATAGTACTTTTTTAGAAACTCATCATATCTTAGCTCAAATGACAGCCACACAAAGAAGTGGCAGATCAAAATATACCTATCCTAAAGGAAAAAATCATTTGATTATTGATTTAGGAACCACACAAAGCCATATTAAAGGTGGTTTAATAGAAATAATCTCTGATAATGAAATAAGAGGCTATAAAAATGAAGGTAATTTTTGCGATTCTAGATTATCAAGAAAAACATTCTTTTACATTAAAATCATTGGTCCTTCTTCAAAAACCGGATTGTTTAATGGCACCCAACTGCTAGCAGATAAAACTATCTCTGGAGAGAAAGTTGGTGCTTACTTAAGTTATAACTTTGTTAAAGAAACCAGTATAGAGGTTTTGGTAGGTATATCTTTCGTAAGTATAGAAAATGCAAAGCAAAACCTAGAGGCTGAACAACCTAAAGATAAATCTTTTAAAGAAATTAAAAACTTAGCCAGAAAAGCCTGGAATACAGAGCTTAGTAAGATAAAAGTAAAAGATGATGCTGATACCAACAAAACTAAATTTTATACGGCCTTATACCATACCCTTATCCATCCTATGGTTTATAATGATGTTAACAATGATTATTTAACCATGCAAACCGAAGATCAAAAAGAAAGATTTGTCAAAAAAACAGATTATACAAGATATTCGGTTTTTTCTTTATGGGATACTTATAGAACTGTTCATCCATTATTTACATTGCTATACCCAAAACAGCAAAGAGACATGACCCAAAGTATGATAGACATGTATAAAGAAGGGAAATGGCTACCAAAATGGGAATTATTTGGGCAAGAAAGTTGGGTAATGGTTGGAGACCCTGCCAGTATCGTAATTGCAGACACCTATTTGAAGGGAATTAAAGATATTGACATTAAAACTGCTTACGAAGGGATGCTAAAAAGTGGTTCTTATCTAAAATCTCAAAACTATCTTAGACCAGGTTTAAAAGAATATCTAAAATATGGTTATATCCCTATTGATAAAAGAGGTGGAGCCGATAGTACCCTGTTTTCTTTTAATAATGGTTATGTATGGGGGCCGGTATCAACTGCACAAGAGTATTATCTGTCTGATTTTAATATTTCCAGAATAGCTAAAGCATTGGGTTTTAAAGATGATGAAAAAACCTACTTAGAAAGAAGTAATAATTTTACCACCTTGTTTGATGATAGCTTAAAATTTTTTAGACCTAAAAACAGTAATGGTACTTGGCTTACTCCGTTTAATCCCTTAGATAGAACCTTTGATATAAGATGGGAAAAAAGCGGTGGACATGGCTATGTAGAAGGTACTGCTTGGATTTATAGATTTTTTGTGCCGCATAACCCTCAAAAGCTGATTGCTTTGTTTGGCGGTAATAAACCTTTTAAGGATAGTTTGGATTTACTTTTTTCTAAAAAGTATTTTGATATTACCAACGAGCCTGATATTAGCTATCCATACTTGTATAATTATATTGAAGGAGAAGAAAACAATACTTCTGCAACTGTTCATCACATCATAGATCATTCATACTCTACCAAACCTGGTGGCATCCCTGGTAATGATGATGCCGGAACGCTATCGGGATGGTTAGTTTTTGCAATGTCTGGCATTTATCCTGATTGCCCCGGAATTCCGGTTTATCAGATTAGTGTTCCAAAATTTAAAAAAGTGATATTAAACCTCTCTCAAGATTATTGGAGTTCTGATAAATTAACTATAGAAAGAATTGGTGAGGGTATAAAGATTAAAGAAATATGGCTTGATGGACAAAAACTATCTTCTTTTTCTATTAAGCATGAAGATCTTGTTAAAGCTAAAAAGTTAACTATTAAAACCTTTTAAATTTTTTACCTCTTTTTCCATTTTTATCAGTGATATTTGATTATCACTGATAAAATTTCTTATTTCTTGAATATGACATCACCAACATCAAAAAGT
>NZ_DLHN01000020.1 GCF_002483235.1 Pedobacter glucosidilyticus
TTCAATGCCAAGATAAAAGCTTTCAGATCGCAGTTCAGAGGCGTAAGAAATGTGAAGTTCTTCCTTTTTAGACTAGCTAAAATATATGCTTAATGTCTCTCCTCAACTTTTACGCTTGATCCGCAAATTCTTTACATTCTTTAAATCAAAAACCTCTAGAAATAAAAAAGGCCTCAGATAATCTCTGAAGCCTTTTTAGGGTGGTCGCATTTGGATTCGAACCAAAGACCTACTGCTTAGAAGGCAGTTGCTCTATCCAGCTGAGCTATGCAACCATCATTCAAAACAATAGTTAAGAATTGCTGCAAATATAGGCTTACAAATCATATTCTGCAATATTTCTTAAAAAAATCTTGAAAAATATCGCAAAACTTTCATCCTTAATTATTTATGAAATCTAAATGCAAAAGACCGATGATGGTCCTTTATCAGCATATCATCGGTCTTATCAGTTTTCTTGAACTTATTCGGCTTTTCTTTTGTCTTTAATCATTTCACCCATCTTTGCTCGTCTTTCTTTCATAGCTGCCTTTTGTTCTTCCGTAAAAGTTGCTTCTAATTTTTCTCTCATCGCTTTAGCTTGCTCTTTTTGTTTAGCAACCATCTCTTTTTGTGCTGGCGTGTAACTTGCTTCTAAGGCTTTTCTTTTAGCCATCATATCTAGCTCTTGATTGGCCATAATTGCTTTTTGCTCTTCCGTAAAAGTTGCTCTTAAAGCTTCTCTATCTGCCTTTTGTTGTTCCATATTGGCTTTGGCTAATGCTTTTTGTTCTTCTGTCATATTGGCTACAAGCTCTTTACCAGGGCCACCACCTTGTGGACCTTTTCTTTTTGCAACTTCTTGTGCTTTAGAACTCACGGTTACAGCTAGCAATAGCATACCAGCCATAGAAACTTTTTGAATTAATTTTTTCATCATCATGGGGTTTAAAATTTTTATATAGGTAAGAATACAAATCATAACAATGGTTTAACAGCACTACCCACCCAATAGCTTTTTTAACAAAAATTAACACCTGTAGGCTTTAACGGTCTTAATAGTTCTATTTGTTGTTTTAATTAACAGAAAGGTTTGTATTTTTGGTCTTTATCAAAAACATCCGATTGAATATGATTAAGAGAGAAAAAGTTAAAAATTTGCTAGCAGCTACCACATTTGGCAAAGAGGTAATAGTAATGGGTTGGGTAAAAACATTTAGAAATAACCAATTTATTGCTTTAAATGATGGCTCTTGTATGGCCAATTTGCAGGTAGTAGTTGATTTTGAACAAACTCCGGATGAAATATTAAAGAAAATTACTACAGGCGCAGCTTTAAAAATTACCGGTAAGTTAATTGAGTCTTTAGGTAAAGGCCAAACGGTAGAAGTTAAGGCAAGCTCAGTAGAAATTTTAGGTGAAAGTGATGCAGAGAAATTTCCACTTCAACCCAAAAAGCATAGTTTAGAGTTTCTAAGAGAAATTGCACACTTACGTTTTCGTACCAATACCTTCAATGCGGTATTTAAAATCAGGCACCATCTAGCTTTTGCTATACATCAATTTTTTCATGATAGAGGATTTGTTTATTTACATACCCCAATTATCACGGCTTCTGATGCAGAAGGTGCCGGTGAAATGTTTAAAGTAACTACTTTAGATTTTGATAAAACCCCACGTACAGAAGCCGGTGAAGTAAACTTTAAAGAAGATTTCTTCGGTCGTTCAGCTAATTTAACCGTTTCTGGTCAGTTAGAAGGCGAGCTTGGTGCGATGGCTTTAGGAGAGATTTATACTTTTGGACCAACTTTTAGAGCAGAAAACTCTAATACCACCAGACATTTAGCGGAGTTTTGGATGATAGAGCCTGAAGTAGCTTTCGCTGATATTGAAGACAATATGAACCTAGCAGAAGACTTACTAAAATATGTCATCAAACACGCATTAGATAACTGTAAAGATGAATTAGAATTTCTGAAAAACCGACTGCTAGAAGAAGAAAAAAACAAACCACAAGCAGAGCGAAGCGAGCTTAACCTTTTAGAAAAGTTAAACTTTTGCTTAGACAACAATTTTGAGCGCCTAACTTATACAGAAGCTATAGAGATTTTAAAACGCTCTAAGCCAAACCAGAAAAAGCAATTTAATTATATTATTGATGAGTGGGGTGCTGATTTACAAAGTGAACATGAAAGGTATTTGGTAGAAAAGCATTTCAAAAAGCCAGTAATCTTAACTAACTATCCTGCAGATATCAAATCATTTTACATGAGACAAAATGAGGAGGAAATTAACGGTAAAAAAACTGTTGCCGCTATGGATATTTTATTTCCTGGGATAGGGGAAATTGTAGGAGGCTCTCAAAGAGAAGAAAGATTAGATAAATTAACCCAACGTATGCAAGAACTGGGTATCCCGCAAGATGAATTATATTGGTACTTAGATACGCGTCGTTTTGGTAGTGCGCCACATGCTGGATTTGGTCTAGGTTTCGAAAGGTTAGTGCTTTTTGTAACCGGTATGACTAATATACGGGATGTAATTCCTTTCCCTCGTTTTCCAAAAAATGTAGAGTTTTAATTTAAATAAAGAAGGCCGGATAAAAATCTGGCCTTCTTCTTTTCATGTTAAGTAATCATTTTTAAGGATGACATGATTACTTGATATATGATATGATAGAGTGAATAGCTTTATTAACTTACTTTTGCTAAAGTAGTAGCATTTCTTTTCCTAAATTGTTCTAACTCGGTTGCTAAAATTTGCTTTAGCTCCATATCAAACCTTTTAGTATTAAAGTTTATCATATTATCTTGATGGTTTTGACGGAATTTTTTAACATCTTCTCTTAAAATAGAGAACAATTCCTGGTCAAACTTTCTTATTATATCTTTAGCTGCTTCAGTTATCATAGTTTTCATAATTTTAATTTTAGATTTGTTAAGACAAATACGAATACTATGCCATTCCAACTCGTAAAAGAGTATTTTTGTTAAATATTTAAGGCTGTTAAATAAAAAAATAGCTTTTTATACCTTTAAACGCATGTTTTAGGAGTTAATAGGCATAAAAATTGTATAGCATACTATACAATAAGTTTTGTTTTAGATAAAAAAAATATCATGCTGTTACGTATATACGAAGAGAATCCAAACGAAAAAGCAATTGAACAAGTAGTACAAGTATTAAAAAAAGGTGGAATTATTATTTACCCAACAGATACTGTATACGGATTAGGTTGCGATATTACGAACAGCAAGGCGATAGAAAAAATTGCTCGTTTAAGGGGTATAAAGCCAGAAAAAGCTAATTTTTCTTTCATCTGTTATGATCTAAGTCATATATCAGATTATATCAAACCCATAGACAATACCACTTTTAGAGTTTTAAAGAAAGCTTTACCAGGGCCGTTTACCTTTATTTTTAATGCAAGTAATAGAGTTCCAAAGCTTTTATCTAGTCAGAAAAAAACAGTAGGTATCCGTGTTCCTGATAATCTTATAGCCCGCTGTATCGTAAAAGAGCTGGGTAATCCTATAGTTTCTACATCTATTCATGATGATGATGACATCATCGAATACTCAACAGATCCAGAATTAATTTATGAAAAATATAAAGATCAGGTTGATTTGGTTATAGATGGTGGCTATGGCGATAATGTAGCTTCTACAGTTGTGAGCTGTTTTGATGGCGAATTTGAAATCATCCGTGAAGGAAAAGGAGATTTAGCCGAATTTCTGTAGCCCTTAATTTTCATCAAAAATTACTTAATATGCCGAAACTTATTAATTTAAAAATCTTTAAAAATTTTTTCGAATCTCAATCTGCCGGAGGGATACTCTTGATGGTATGCGTAATCATATCTCTGATTTTGGCTAATACAGCTTTAGGTCCTGCATTAGAAGCTTTGTTAAACACACAAATAGGTTATCATTCTGAAAATATTCACTTACAATACCCCCTATTGTTATGGATTAATGATGGCTTAATGGCGGTGTTTTTTCTTTTAGTGGGTCTAGAAATTAAAAGAGAGCTGGTAGAAGGAGAGTTGTCCTCTATCAAACAAGCAAGTTTACCTATTTTTGCTGCCATTGGCGGGATGTTAGCGCCAGCTTTAATTTATACACTCATCAATTCATCTGCGCCAACATTACACGGTTGGGGTATTCCTATGGCTACAGATATAGCTTTTGCCATAGCTGTAATTTCTTTATTAGGAAACAAGGTGCCTTTATCACTAAAGATATTTTTAACTGCTTTAGCTATTGTAGATGATTTGGGAGCTATACTAGTTATTGCGTTTTTTTACACTGAAGAATTGCATTTAAGCTATTTACCCTATATTTTGGGAGTTTTAGCCATATTGTTTTTACTCAATTACTTCAATGTGCAAAAGATTTGGATGTATATCATTCCGGGGGCATTTTTATGGTATTTTGTTCATGGTTTTGGTGTTCATGCAACAATTGCAGGTGTTTTAACAGCATTTTTTCTGCCTACTACAGAAGATGATAAAGAATCTCCTTTAGAAAAGTTAGAACATGTATTGGTCAAACCAGTAAATTTTTTGATCATGCCCATATTTGCATTAGCCAATACAAATATCAAGTTCGAATCTACCATGTTAGATGGCCTTACAAGCCCCTTAAGCTTAGGGATAATCATAGGATTGTTAATTGGTAAACCGTTAGGTATTATGCTGATGTCTTTTATAGCAGTAAAAATGAAAATAAGTAGTTTACCCTTAGGTGCTAGATGGCAACAAATTTTGGGATTAAGTCTATTGGCAGGTATTGGTTTTACCATGTCTATTTTTATAGCATTGTTATCATTTTCTGAGCATGATTACCAGATACAAGCTAAGTTTTCTATTCTCATAGCCTCGGTTTTAGCCGGTATTTTGGGCTTTTTTGTTTTAAATTCTATAGCAAAACATCAGCAGGAAGTTTAAAAATTGAAATTTTATAAGTGAAATTTTAAAAAAGCTAGAATTTCTAGCTTTTTTTGTTTTGTTTTTTTGTTATTTTAATAAAAGTTATTGTTTTTTTATGTTATTAATAGATTTAATATGTAATTTTTGTTTATTTGTAATGAAAAAATTAATAGAAGCATTAAAATTATAGAGAAATGAGAAAATTAAGCCAAAATATCTATAAAAAATTCATTGAAGCTGAGTCTAAAGGTGGGATTATACTTATTTTATGTATGGTTCTTTCTATTTTAGTAGCTAACACCCTATTAGGTGATTATTTAATTAACTTATTAAATTTTGAATTTGGTTTTGAAGGTTTTGGATTAGATTTAAAATATAGCACCTTAAGTTGGATAAATGATGGTCTGATGGCTATTTTTTTTCTATATGTAGGGCTAGAAATAAAGAGGGAAATAGTAGATGGAGAGTTAAAATCTGTTAAACAAGCTTCTTTACCTATTATAGCGGCATTAGGAGGTATGTTAATGCCAGCAGCATTATATTTTTTGTTTAATTACGGTGCAAAAACAGAAGGAGGATGGGGAATTCCAATGGCTACAGACATAGCTTTTGCTATCGGAATATTAGCTGTTTTAGGAAATAGAGTACCAAACTCTCTGAAGATATTTTTAACAGCATTAGCTATCGTTGATGATTTAGGAGCTATTGTGGTTATTGCTTTATTTTATACTTCTGATATTCATTTTAACTACTTATTATTAGCTTTAGGTGTTTTTGCTTTCCAAATGTCTTTAAATTATTTTGGTGTTAGAAAAGTAATATTTTATATCATACCAGGTTTAGCTTTATGGTACTTTATACATCATAGCGGTATACATGCTACTATTGCAGGCGTACTAACAGCTATTGCCATTCCTGCTACAAGCGAGAAAAGAAAATATTCTCCTATGGAAAAATTAGAACATGCTTTAAGCAAACCAGTAGGTTATGTGATTATTCCTTTGTTCGCATTTGTAAATACCAATATCAGGTTCGAATCGGCAATGTTAGATGGGGTATTTAGTCCTTTAGGTTTAGGTATCATAGCTGGTTTATTTATAGGAAAACCTCTTGGTATTACACTAGCTTCTTGGATTGCGGTAAAACTTAAAGTAGCTAAAAAGCCAAGATTAGCTAGCTGGAAACAGGTTATAGGTGTTGGGATGTTAGGAGGAATAGGTTTTACCATGTCTATTTTTGTATCACTGTTATCATTTTCATTACCTTTATTTCAGCTACAAGCTAAATTCTGTATTTTGATAGCATCCTTAATATCAGCAGGAGCTGGATATATTTATCTCAGCATACTAAGTAAGAAATCAGCTAAAAATGAAAAAGTTGAAGTTATTCAGGTAGCAGAAACTCAACTTATAACAGATAATTTAAAAGTAGCTTAAACAGTTTTTTGAATAATTCAACCAAAACCCTTGGTTTATTCGAGATTTACAAGCAATCTCTATAAGCTAAGGGTTTTGTGATTTTATATAAGCCTTAATCTAAAAGATTGATGATTTACATGATGTTTTGTTTTAAAAGGAAGAAGAAAACTATTGAGTAGAATTTCTGATAACCAATTGAGTGTCAAGCATCTTAGTGACAGCTTTCCAATCTTTAACAGACACTAGCGGCATACTTAAGAGAGTTAAGTTAATTCAAACAAGTTGAAAAAGACTTCTTCTTCTTCTTCTTCACAGTAAAAAAGCAGGTTGTAGGCCCTCATTTTTAGTATATATCAATAATAGACTTTATTCATCAATTTATTTATGTTTACAATATCGCAAATTTTGGTGTAACAAAAGTTTATGAAATTTGTCTTATACAAAACAAAAAATCACATGCAGCCATTAATAACCATTACAGATATAGGTAGAAAGTATGTTATAGGTTCAGAAACCATACATGCTATAAAATCTGTAACACTTACTATAAACAAAGGGGAGTTTGTGGCTTTAATGGGTCCTTCGGGCTCTGGAAAGTCTACTTTAATGAATATTTTGGGGTGCTTAGATACCCCCACTAAAGGAGAATATATTTTAAATGGTATTCAAGTAAGTCAAATGACGGATAGCGAGCTTGCAGAGGTTAGAAATAAAGAAATTGGCTTCGTTTTTCAAACTTTTAATCTTTTACCGCGTTCATCGGCACAAGATAATGTAGCCTTGCCTTTGGTTTATGCCGGCATAGCTAAGAAGGAACGTGATGAAAGGGCGGCTACTGCTTTAACAAATGTAGGTTTAGCTAACAGATTACATCATAAACCAAACGAGCTTTCTGGAGGACAAAGACAACGGGTAGCAGTTGCCAGAGCTTTAATCAATAATCCTTCTATTATTTTAGCTGATGAACCAACAGGGAATTTAGATACCAAAACATCTATAGAAATTATGGGCTTGATAGAGGAGATACATGCAAAAGGCAATACCATTATTTTGGTTACCCATGAAGAAGATATTGCGCAACATGCACACCGTATTGTGCGGATGAGAGATGGTTTGGTGGAAGATGATTATCAAAACCAGGATATTAAGACTGTAGCAGAAAAAGTTTAAACTAATTTTATAATACGCTCATTTTTCTAAACAAAAAAAGCTTTATTTAGTTAACTCAACAATGAGTATGAAAATATATACCAAAACCGGAGATACAGGTTATACTTCTTTAATTGGTGGAACCAGGGTTCCAAAGCACCACATTAGAATAGAATCTTACGGAACTGTTGATGAGTTAAATTCTTATATAGGTTTAATTAGTGACCAAAACATAGCCCATGAAGATAAAGCTATACTAAAAGAAATTCAGGATAGGTTGTTTACCATTGGTTCCTCACTGGCATCAGATCCAGAAAAATCTAAAATGAAAATCCCTGATTTACATGAAGAAGATATCTTATTGTTAGAAAACGAAATAGATAAAATGAACGAAAGTCTACAACCTCTAAAGCATTTTATTTTACCAGGCGGTATAACGGCTTCTTCTTATTGCCATTTAGCAAGATGTGTTTGTAGAAGAGCCGAGCGTAATGTGGTACACCTAGCAGAAGAGAGCTTTGTTGATGATAAAATAACCATATATCTAAACCGTTTGTCTGATTACTTGTTTACTTTAGCGAGAAAAGTAAATGCAGATCATCAAATTTTAGAAAACAAGTGGATTCCTAGAGTTTAAAATAATGTTGAAAACTTTTTTAGGAACTATGAATTATTCATATACTTTTGCGATTAAATTAAAATTCTAAGAAATATGTATTGGACATTAGAATTAGCTTCTCATTTAGAAGATGCTCCGTGGCCAGCCACTAAAGACGAATTAATAGATTATGCTATCCGCTCAGGTGCTCCTGTAGAAGTTATAGAAAATCTTCAAGCCTTGGAAGATGATGGCGAGCCTTATGAAAACATTGAAGAAATTTGGCCGGATTATCCAACAAAAGATGATTTCTTCTTTAATGAAGATGAATACTAAATTAAAGCCCGAATGTTATGATCGGGCTTTTTTGTATACAAAAATATACGTTTAGCAATAAGCTTACATGTCCTTTTTAACTTCCAAATAACAAAACTGTTTTTGGTCTGGTTTTGGTTTAGGTAATTTTATAATTATCAAAACATTAAAAACTATAAAAAACAAGGACATGGGAAATTTACTTTATTTAATCGCAGTTATATTAGTTATTATCTGGGTTTTCGGAGCTTTTGTATCTCCATTTGGAGGAGGATTAATTCACATCTTATTAGTTATAGCAATTATTGCAGTACTGTTAAGAATTATTAGAGGGGCTTAATATGGCTATATTAAAAAGAAGCGAGGCTCATTTTGGCCTCGCTTTTTTTATGGCTGCTTCATTTTACCAATTCTATTTTTGCTAAACGCATTTACAATATCAGATGAGGATATGATCTTTAGCATTTAATAATCGCCAGATTTACGATTTCCAAGCACCCTCTATACCTAAAGTTAAGCCTGATATTTCGCATAAACCTTTCATACGCCCAATTAAAGGGTAGCCAGGATTACTATCTTTATGAAAATCATCTAAAATCTTTAAACCGTGGTCTGGTCTAAAAGGCATACGTGTATCTTTTCTACCTTCGGTAATCCTCCTTTTTTGTTCTTCCAGTAAAATTTTTAAAATGCCATACATGTCTACTACACCATCTAAATGTGCTGATTCGTAAAAACTTCTTTCACCCAATTTTTTAATATTTCTAAGGTGTACAAAATGTATACGCTCTGCAAAACGTTTGGCAATAGCCATCAGATTGTTATCATTTTTTACTGATAAAGAGCCACTGCAATAAGTTAAACCATTGTTTAAAGATGGATATTGGTTAAATAACCATTCAAAATCTTCTTCGGTACTAGCAATTCTAGGTAAGCCCAACAAAGGAAAAGGAGGGTCGTCTGGATGGATACATAAATTGATACCATATTCCTCGGCAATTGGTAAAACATCTTCTAGAAATTTGGCTAAATGATGTCTTAGCTTAGGTTTATCAATATCTGCATACCTGCTAAGGAAGTATAAGAAATCTTCTTTAAAAGTAGCGGCATTATCCACAGTACCATTAATAAAACCTTGGGTTACCACAATAATGTTAAAAGCCAGGGTGTTTTGCTCTTCCTCGCTCATCCCATCAAAAATGATTTTTGCTTTGTCAACAACCTCTTTAGGGTAATCTTGTGCGGCCTTGGGTCTACCAAGAATAAAAATATCAAAAGCAGCAAAAGTATCATGGTCATATAACATAGATTCGGCTCCGTTATCATGCTTATAATGCAAACTGGTACGGGCCCAATCTAATACAGGCATAAAATTATAACAAACCGTATCTATACCACATAAAGCCAAGTTTTTAAGAGAAGTCTTATAATTTTCTATAGCTATGGCTCTTTTTTGACTGTAAATTTTAATTTCTTCAGCAACAGGAAGGCTTTCTACCACGCTCCAGCGCATACCATAACGTTCAATTTCTTGTTTAACTTTTAAAATTTCTTCTACAGGCCAAACGTCACCAGCTTTAATATGGTGTAGAGCGGTAACAATTCCTTCTACACCAAATTGCTTTAAATCTGATAACTTTATAGAATCTTTAACGCCAAACCATCGCCAGGTTTTTTCTAGTGCCATAACTAATTTTTTAAAAACCCAAAAATAGAAAATGTAAGGCAATTTATGCAATCGGTAGCATTATAGTTTTACAGCTATTTTAAGCTATGGCATACGTATTGAGTGTTTAGGTCATCATCTTCATTTTAAAAACATAAACATCATGATTAAAATAACACCTGCACATCCAAATTACGGGTTATCTAAAAGTAAAGATGAAAACTCTTTAGATGAAAATTTTATTAGTCCTTTACCTAGAGCCGTTATTCGTCCTAATCATTTTATTTTGTTAGATGGCGAGTGGAAATTTACTATCGACCCAGAAAATATAGGTTTACAAGAAAGCTGGTATGTTAATCATGATTATCAATACACAGCACAATGGCCTGGTAGTGTAGAAGAGCATATTAAAAATGGTTTAAAATCTGATGTGAGCTGGTACGATAAATATGTGGTTTGGTACGAAAGAAGTTTCCCTAAGCCAGTGATGCATAAGGAAGATATCCATCCGTCATCCCAATTACAATTAACTTTTGGTGCTTGTGGTTACGAAACGCAGGTTTGGTTAAACGGACATCATTTAAAAACGATTGATGGTGAGGAAATACATTATGGCGAGTATACCTCTTTTTCTTATGAGTTGGATGAGATGCTTCTACAAAATGATAATCGTATTACGGTAAGAATTGCGGTAAGCATGGATGCAGATATCCCCAGAGGCAAACAAGAATCTCATATTTATAAAAGAGGAGGTATTTGGTACCAAACTTATACCGGGGCGGTAAGAAGTATATGGTTAGAAGCGGTAGAAAGAAACAGGTTACGTTCTAGAGTGGGTGTAGTAAGCGTTGTTGAGGATAATTTGGTAAGATTTAATTTTACTACCCGTATACACGACCCAGGTTTGTATACCATCCGACTAAAGGTGTATCATAAAAAACAAGAAGGAGAAGAGCCCATTGCTGTAGATGAGTTTCCTTTACTTTTGAGTGCTGGCGAAAAACAACAACGCTTAGTAATGGAGATTCCTGAAGCTAGGTATTGGTCGCCAGAGTCTCCACACTTATACAGGTTGGTGGCACAGCTTGTTGATATCAATGGCTATGCTGCGGAGATAGAAACTCATTTTGGACTCCGGAAAATTGAAGCCAGAGGTGCTTATGTTTATCTCAACAATCAAAGAATTTATTTAGATGGTATTCTTTACCAGCCCGGTACAGCTACTTATGAGGAAATAAAAAGGCACATGTATGCCATGAAAGAATTGGGGTGTAACCTGGTCAGAATTCATATTGCTGGGGTAGACCCCCGTATTTATAAAATTGCAGATAAGCTGGGTTTATTACTTTGGTTAGAGGTACCTAGTCCACACAGTTCTAGTCATAAAAGCCGCATGAATCATAAGGAAGAGTTAAACCGAATGCTGGCCTTGATAGAAACACATCCATCCGTTATTATATGGAGTTTATACAACGAAGATTGGGGCGCACAAGATATTGCCAGTAACCCTGAGACCCGCAATTACATCATAGAAAGGTATCATTTTATGCAGATAGAGCATCCTCAGTTTTTAGTAGTTGATAATGATGGCTGGCAACATATTTCTTATCAAGGACGCTTAAAAAGTGATTTGTTAACGGCTCATTTATATACGGCAGAGCTTGAAAGATGGAAAGAAATGTTAGATAATTTGATATCCGGGCAAATAGACCATGTTGCTGTTTTACCTTTGGTTGTAGGCGATCCGTTTTTTTATCGTAAACAAGTGCCTTTACTAGTGAGCGAGTGGGGTGGATTTGGTTTTGCTAACTATGGCGGCCCGCAAGATGCAGCAGATAGAGAAATATCAATCAAACAATTTAAAACGGAGTTAAGAAAGAGAGAAATTGCTGGCGATGTTTATACCCAAGCTACTAATATTGAAGACGAGAAGAATGGTATCATTGATTTTAAAACAGGTGCTTTAGAGGTAACACCCGGGTTATTAAACTCTAACCCTTATTTATAAGGCTTTATGTAGCATATTCATTTTTATTGTAGCTTAAATGATACTACTTAGATGATAAAAAAGTCATGAACAAAAGATTAAACAAAAAATTCCCTTACGTATTAATACGGTAAATTTTTAAAGTCTTAACCTAAAAGACGATTAAAAATAGTCCTAAAAAATAGATAAACGTATTAGTTATTGTGCAGATTAACAATGTTTCTTTTGGTGTAATTATAAGATATACAGATAAATGCTACCTGAACTAACGGCACACACTTTGAATTTTAACCATTAACTGATATAAAATTTCATCAGTTGTTTGGTTTGGATAAAATGTTATCATCATGATGTCAAAACCAACCATTATCTACCAAAAATATGACAGCTAATTATTATGAAAAACATCACTAAATCATTACCAGAAAATTTGCTATGCTTTTCTCATCTAAGATGGGATTTTGTATTTCAAAGACCACAACATTTATTAAGCAGGTTTGCGAAGCAGATGAAAACCTACTTTATAGAAGAGCCATTTTTTGATGCCGAAGAACCCTATTTCTCTGTAGAAAATAAACAACCTGGTTTATGGGTTTGTACACCACATTTACCTGTAGGTTTAGAAGAAAATGAAGTAAACAATCTGTTAACAAGCTTTTTAAGTAATTTCTTATCGCAAAAGGATTTAGAAGATTTTGCTTTTTGGTATTATACCCCAATGGCATTAGCTTTTACAGATAAATTTAGACCCAAACTTACCATATATGACTGTATGGATGAATTATCGGCCTTTAAGTTTGCTCCAAAAGAGTTAAAAGTTTTAGAAAAGAAACTTATACAAAAAGCCGATATCATTTTTACAGGTGGCCACTCTTTATACGAAGCTAAAAAGCATTTACACGCTAATATTTATCCGTTTCCTAGCAGTATAGAAAAGGAGCATTTTCAAAAAGCCAGAACAATTAAAACAAGCCCGGCAGACCAACAAGAAATTATAGGCCCAAAAATTGGTTTTTACGGCGTAATAGACGAACGTTTTGATATTGAGCTTATTGAGGCTATTGCTGTAGAAAAGCCAGATTGGCAAATTGTATTGATAGGCCCAGTAGTTAAAATAGACCCTACAACCTTACCTAAAAACAAAAACATCCATTACCTAGGGCAAAAAAACTATACCGAATTACCTGCTTACTTAGCCGAATGGGATGTAGCCCTAATCCCTTTCATGCTTAACGAGTCTACCAGATTTATCAGCCCTACTAAAACTCCAGAATATTTGGCGGCCGGCGTACCTGTAGTATCATCGGCTATTAGAGATGTAGTAAAGCCCTATGGCATAAAAAACTTTGTACATATTGCTAACAATAAGTTGCAGTTTATAGAAGCTATAACAATAGAGCTAAACAAAAAAGATAAGTTAGCTTGGTTAGCAGCAGTTGATACTTTCTTAGCTAATAATTCTTGGGATAATACTTGCCGTAACATGCAAGAATTAATGTTAAAAACCCTCAATAATAAACAAGATATATCTATAGCCAGCTAATTTAAAACCATTTATGTTTGATTATTTAATTGTTGGCGCTGGTTTCGCAGGAAGCGTACTGGCCGAGCGTTTGGCTCGTGTAGCTCATAAAAAAGTTTTATTAATTGATAAAAGAAATCATATTGGTGGTAATGCTTACGACCATTATGATGAAGCAGGTATACTGGTTCATAAATATGGGCCACATATTTTCCATACCAATAGTAAAGATGTGTTTGATTATCTTTCTGCTTTTACCGAGTGGAGAAATTATCAACATCGGGTTTTGGCTAGTGTAGACGGACAATTACTACCTATTCCAATAAATCTTACCACCATCAATAATATGTATGGTTTAAACCTTAATTCTGATGAATTAGAAGACTTTTTTGCCTCAAGGGCAGAGGATGTGAAACAGATAAAAACTTCTGAAGACGTGGTGGTTGCCAAAGTAGGCAGGGAGCTTTACGAGAAATTTTTTAGAGGATATACCCGTAAACAATGGGCTATGGATCCATCAGAACTTAATGCCTCTGTAACAGCTAGGGTACCTACTAGAATCAATAAAGACGATAGGTATTTTACCGATACTTATCAGGCCATGCCGCTACATGGTTATACCAAAATGTTTGAGCAAATGTTAAATCATCCTAACATCAAAATCATGTTAAATACAGATTATAAGGAGATTATAAACGAGATAACTTATAAAAAATTAATTTTTACTGGTCCGGTAGATGAATATTTTGATTATTGCTATGGTAAATTGCCTTATCGTTCTTTAGCATTTAAGTTCGAAACCCATGATCAGGAAAAGTTCCAAGAAACCGGAACCGTAAATTATCCTAATGATTATGCTTTTACCCGTATTTCTGAGTTTAAGTATATCAGTGGGCAAAAACATGCCAAAACATCTGTCGTTTATGAGTTTCCGCAGGCAGATGGAGACCCTTATTATCCTATACCTAAAGAAGATAATGCTGCTTTATATGCCAAATATCAAGCTTTAGCTAGCCAATTGGAAAATACTCATTTTGTTGGGCGTTTAGCTACCTATAAATATTATAATATGGATCAGGTAGTAGCGCAGGCTTTGGCAACATTTAAAAATATCCTCAAAAAAGAAACCACAGCTACCGAAACTTTAATAGAATAGGATGGAGATTTGGGGAGGTTTAGAGTGCAGCATCAATAGGATAGGAAATCAATATTTTAATCAGTTAGAGCATGCTGGATATGATAGCCGGCCATCAGATTTAAAAGCTATTTCGGCATTGGGTATCACCAGTATCCGCTATCCGATTTTATGGGAAAAACATCAGCCCCAGCAAAATACGGTTATAGATTGGGATAAAACCCGTGAAGAGCTTCTTTATTTAAGAGGGCAAAATATAGAAGTTATTGCCGGTTTGGTGCATCATGGAAGTGGACCTTTATATGTAGATATTTTGGACGATTCTTTCTCTAGCGGCTTGGCCCAATATGCGCAACAAGTTGCTACTGATTTCCCTTGGATAAATCATTATACGCCTATTAATGAGCCGTTAACCACTGCCAGATTTTGCGGTTTATATGGTTTATGGTGGCCGCATGAGCGTAATGATTATAGTTTTTTAAAAATCTTATTTCAGGAATGTAAAGCAACCGTATTAGCCATGGAAGCTATAAGAACTGTAAATCCGAAAGCCAAGTTAGTACATACAGAAGATTTAGGTAAAACTCATAGCACAGCTCCATTAAGCTATCAAGCCGATTTAGAAAATAAACGTAGGTGGTTAGGTTTAGATTTACTGTGCGGAAGGGTTCATCAGAATCATCCACTATATCCCTATTTAATAGAAAATGGTATTACAAAAGAGGAAATAGCTTTTTTTGAAACCTCTATTGGAATGCCAGATATTTTAGGTTTTAACTATTACATCACCTCAGAACGGTTTATAGATGAAGATTTGGATGCTTATCCTACTCATACACATGGTGGAAATAGCACCCACCAATATGCAGACATTGAAGCTGTAAGGTCATCAAAAGTAAATATCCTAGGACCTTATCCTTTATTAAAGGAGGCTTGGCAACGATATGGAATTAGCTTGGCGCTTACCGAAGTGCATTTACATTGTACCCGCGAAGAACAAATGCGCTGGCTTCAATATATACATCAGGAAGCTAAAAAATTAGAAATAGAGGGTGTTGATATAAAAGCCATTACCATTTGGGCCTTATTAGGTGCTTTTGGTTGGGATAAACTTTTAACCCAGCCAAAGGGAAATTATGAGTCAGGGGTGTTTGATATCAGGTCTGGAAAATTGAGGCCAACTGCTTTAACGGCAATGGTTAAAGCATTAACAAAGAACGAAAATTTTCATCATCCTGTGATAGCTGGTGGCGGTTGGTGGGAGAAAAACTATCGGGTACTATACGGCAACTTAGCTCAAGAAGTAGTGGGTAACTTTAATGGCCAACCCATATTGATTCTTGGTAAAACCGGAACTTTAGGTAATGCTTTCGCTAAAATTTGCGCTAAAAGGGATTTACATTTTAAGCTTTTTAGCAGGGCTGAGCTAGATATAATTAACCCAGCACAAATAGAACAAATAATTATAGAAGAAAAGCCTTGGGCTATCATCAATACTACAGGTTTTGTACGTGTTGATGATGCAGAGGAAGAGCAAGAAGATTGCTACAACAGCAATACTATTGGATGTAAAAATTTAGCAATCCTTTGTAAAAAACATCACGTTAAGCTGTTAACCTTTTCATCAGATTTGGTTTTTGATGGAGTTAAAAATCATCCTTATACAGAAGATGATGAAGTAAATCCGCTCAATATTTACGGTAAAAGTAAAGTACATGGAGAGCATGAGGTACTTCAACATCATCCAAACGCTTTAGTAATCAGAAGTAGTACTTTTTTTGGTCCTTGGGATGAGTATAATTATATCTATCAAGTTATAAATTGTTTAAAAGCAGGTTTGCCATTTATTGCACCTCATGATGTGATGGTTTCTCCAACCTATGTACCAGATTTGGTTAATACCAGCTTAGATGTTTTGATAGACAACGAAAGCGGAATATGGCATCTTGCTAATGTAGGAGGTATAAGTTTTGCAGCATTTGCACTTCTTGTAGCTAAACATCAAGGTTTAGATGAATCTTTAATTATAGCCAAACCTATTCAAGAAATAAATTTAAGTGCAAAAAGACCTTCTTATAGTGTGCTAGCCAGTAAACACGGTTGCTTATTACCCACCTTAAACGATGCTTTAAAACGTTATTTTCAAGAAGTTAAATTGTACGACTTTATGTATTAGTGTCTTTGATGGTTTAGGTAGACATTATTTTAAGATAGCTGATCAGAAGTTTATAGTTTTTAAGAAGAAATCCCTATCTTTTTAATCTTAATACTCAATTTTATATGTGTACTTGGGTAAAAGAGGGCTCTATCTATCATAAGTTGTACTACAAACAACCTAAAACTTTAACCAATTATCCATGGCCATAAAACAATCTTTACCGCTGATTTTTGCAGCAACCATAACCGGTTTTTCTGCAGCAGCCCAATCTGTATTTACAGTACAACCCAACCAAATTAGAGCAGAAATACAAGCTACCATGTGGGGTGTGTTTTTTGAGGATATCAATATGGGGGCCGACGGAGGTATCTATGCAGAAATGATTAAAAACCGCTCTTTCGAGTTCTATAAACCTTTAATGGGTTGGACAGTAGAAGGTAAAAAAGTAGAAGGAGAGCTGTTAATTCTAAACCGTGGCGATGCAAATCCTGCTAATCCTCGTTTTCTAAGAGTTCAGGTTCAGAAAGAGGCTAAAAGTATGGTAAATGAAGGTTTTAAAGGGATGGGAATTAAAGCTGGGCTGAGGTATGATTTTTCATTCATGTACCGTCAAGCTAATGCAGGTATTAAAATTCAGGTAGAACTGTTAAATGAGCTTAATGAAGTCATTGGTAAAGGGGAGGTGATACCAACGTCCGTTGGAGATAAGTGGCACAAGCAAGAACTCAGTTTTAACGCTACCGCTCATGCACAAAAGGGCAAGTTTAGAATTATTTTTAGTGGAGCAGGGGTTATAGATGTTGATATGATTTCTTTATTTCCATCAGACACCTGGAAAGGAAGAAAAGGTGGTTTAAGAGCAGATATGGTACAACTTTTAGCCGATTTAAAACCTGGCTTTGTACGTTTCCCCGGAGGGTGTATTGTAGAAGGGCATGATTTATCTACCCGTTACCAGTGGAAAAAAACGATTGGTCCGGTAGAGGAAAGAACACTCATCATTAACCGTTGGAATAACCAAATGGCTAATCGTTTAGCCTCAGATTATTATCAAACCTTTGGATTAGGTTTTTACGAGTATTTCCAGCTGGCAGAAGACATTGGCGCACAAGCCCTGCCTATTTTAAATTGCGGTATGGCATGCCAGTTTAATACAGCAGAAGTAGTACCGCTAGACCAGTTAGAGCCTTACATACAAGATGCCTTAGACTTAATAGAATTTGCCAATGGCGATGTACAAACACCCTGGGGTAAAGTTAGGGCGCAAATGGGACATCCAAATCCCTTTAATTTAAAAATGTTGGGTGTTGGCAATGAAAATTGGGGTCCACAGTATATAGAAAGATTAAAGTTGTTTACCAAAGCCCTAAAGGCAAAATATCCGGAAATTAAATTGGTAAATAGTGGTGGTACTGATCCGGATGGGGAGCGTTTTGAGTACCTAAATACAGAATTAAGAAAAATGAATGCTGATATCATTGACGAGCATTACTACCGTAAACCCGAATGGTTTTTACAAAATACAGCTAGATATGATAATTATCCAAGAACAGGACCTAAAATTTTTGCAGGTGAGTATGCAGCGCAAACAGATAAAGTAGTTAGTGTAAATAACAAAAACAATTTAAAAAGCGCTATTGCCGAAGCTGCTTTTTTAACAGGTTTAGAGCGTAATGCTGATATCGTAATTATGGCTTCTTACGCACCTTTGTTTGCGCATGTTGAGGGTTGGCAATGGACACCAGATTTAATTTGGGTTGATAATTTAAAAGCTTATGGAACACCTAATTATTATGTTCAGAAATTATTTGCCAATAACAGAGGTACACATGTGGTAAATTTAATTAGGAAGGAGATTAAAGAAACTGTTGGCGATGGCATTTATGCTTCTGCTATCATAGATAAACAAAGTAACGAGCTGATTATTAAGGTGGTAAATGCTTCTGAAAAAGTGCAAGAAGTAATGTTTAATGTGGATAACAAGAAAGGTATTCAAACCATAGCTAAACTCAGTAGCCTTAGTTCAAATAGTTTGGATGATGAAAATACTATAGCTAAACCTAAACAGATTTTTCCAGAAGAAAGTGTCATCAAGGTAAAGAAACATCAAATTGCTCTCCAGCTCAAGCAAAATTCATTACATGTAATTAAAGTAAAATTGATAGATTAATTTTTTGAATGATACGAAGAAAAGAAACTTGCTGATAGAGTTTAAAACTTTTAGCGTTTTGATTTTCGCTTTCAGCTTTTAAGAATGATTGATTTTAAGACAACTTGTGTAACGGCAAGAACAATAATTTTTCATAAAAACTACTTTGTTGAATTTTACATATAACAAGACGAAAAAGTGAAAGTAAAATTTAGTACTTTCTTGAGTTGATTAAACAGGTTGATTGTGTTCCAGAAAAGTTTTTAAAGCATTTGACAGGAACTGAGGGTCTTCCCTATGAGATTAGAATAATAAGAATTTTTGAAATGGGTTTGAATAAAAGAATTGGTTTTACATTCTTGTAAGTTAAAAAAAACAAAAAAGCCAAATCATTAACAATTTGGCTTTATTCTATAAATACTCTTGCGCTCGTTTGTAACGAGTGCTTAACATGGTCTAACGATTCAATCGTATTTGAAACTTATATTATAGAAATGAAAATCTAAACATTAAATCTAAAGTGCATAATATCACCATCTTCAACTATATAAGTTTTGCCTTCAACACCTAGTTTGCCTGCTTCTTTACAAGCGTTTTCAGAACCTAAAGTCACAAAATCTTGATATTTAATCACCTCGGCTCTAATGAAACCTTTCTCAAAATCACTATGGATAACGCCAGCAGCTTGTGGGGCAGTAAAGCCTTTGGTAATAGTCCAAGCCCTAACTTCTTGCACACCAGCAGTAAAATAGGTTGATAAATTTAATAGGCGGTAAGCAGCTCTAATCAATTTAGCCACGCCAGATTCGGTTAAACCTAAATCAGCCAAAAACATTTGGCGTTCTTCATAATCTTCCAGCTCAGCAATTTCAGATTCTATCTTAGCAGAAATAATTAAAACCTCAGCATTTTCATCTTTAACAGACTCTTTTACCAGGTCTACATATTTGTTTCCGGTGTTTACAGAAGCCTCATCAACATTACACACATATAAAACCGGTTTGATGGTGAGTAAGCTTAAATCTACAATAAATTCAAAATCCTCTACAGTGATAGGGGCAGTACGAGCAGATTTTCCAGACTCTAAATGAGATTTTACCGCAGATAATATCTCAAAAGTCTTTTTAGCATCCTTATCAGTACCTGTTTTAGCAGTTTTTTCTACTTTTTGGATACGCTTGGTTACCGTTTCTAAATCTTTCAACTGTAGCTCGGTATCAATAATTTCTTTATCTCTGATGGGGTCTACAGAACCATCAACATGGATCACATTACCATCATCAAAACAACGTAAAACATGGATGATAGCATTGGTAGCTCTGATATTTCCTAAAAACTGGTTTCCTAAACCTTCGCCTTGTGAAGCACCTTTTACCAAACCTGCTATGTCTACAATCTCAATCGTATTAGGAACAACCTTTTGTGGTTTTACCAATTCGGCAAGTTTAGTTAACCTTTCATCCGGAACGGTAATAACACCAACATTGGGTTCAATAGTACAAAAAGGAAAGTTTGCTGCTTGCGCTTTAGCGTTAGACAAACAATTAAATAGGGTAGACTTGCCTACGTTGGGTAAACCAACTATTCCGCACTGTAGTGCCATATTTTTTTATATTATGATTTGTATTTTTTGATGTTTATCTGGGTTTTACCAAGAAACCAAGACTAAAATTTGCGCAAAGATAAGAGTTTAAGTATAAAATTTTGGTTTAAGTGTAGCTTCCTTTTTAAAGAATTTCATTTATATTCATAAAAATTTAAATTTTACTAAACATGGAAGAAAACAACTACTCAGAAAATCTAGACAATCAAGAAAATCAAAACAAAGAAGAAGTAAAGGCATTGGTCTTTAGCTTCTCTATAGAAGAATTTTTGCTAGAGACGGCCAAGTGGGCTAAATTTTTAGCTATAATGGGTTTTATATTTACCGGTTTAGCAGTTTTGTTAGGATTATTGTTCTCTGTTTTTGGTTCGGCTATGTTATCTGCAACTGCTTTTGGTGCCATTGGTGGTGCTGCCTTCGGACTAATTTATATCATTGCTGGTTTGATATATTATTTCCCAGCAAAATACCTGTATGATTTTGCCGTTTATACCAAACAAGCCATTTTAATCAAAGACCAAGAATCTATAGAATATGCTTTTTCCAAAATAAAATCGGTATTTAAGTTTTGGGGAATTATGGTTATCATTATTTTAGTGATATACTTTTTAGCTTTCATTTTTGGTATTGCATCGGCCATTTTTATGGGGATGGGTTCTTAATTATAAATACTAAGCTTTAAATATTTTAACATCGATATGCGCTTTTACTTCTTTATTTTCTGTTCTCTACTCTCTTGTTCTGTATTTAGTCAGGCTGTAAACCAAAACTTAGGTATTATACCCGCACCACAAGAAGTGGTATCTAAAGAAGGTTTTTTTGTATTAACACCGCAAACGGCTATTCTTTATCAGCAAGATGCAGATAGAAAAATAGCAGAGTTATTTAGAGATTTAGTAAAACAGCATAGTGGTTTTGAGTTGGTGGTGGCCAAAAACTTTATTCAAGCACCAGAAAGCCTTATCAGCTTTATCAATCAAGCTTTACCGCAAAATCCAGAAGCCTATGAAATCAACATCGGCGAAAAGCAAATTACCTTAAGCGGACAAGAACAAGGGCTTTTTTACGCCATGCAAAGTTTAGCACAGTTGTATCAACTGCATAAAAACAATCTTAACATCCCGCAGGCTATCATCAAAGACCAACCAAGGTTTCAGTATCGTGGTTTACACCTAGATGTTGGCAGGCATTTTTATCCGCTAGATTTTATCAAAAAGTATATTGATATCATGGCGATGTACAAGCTCAATAACTTCCATTGGCATTTAACAGAAGACCAAGGTTGGCGCTTAGAGATTAAAAAATATCCAAAACTAACAGAAATAGGAGCTTACAGGGCACAAACATTAATTGGTAATTTCCACGACCGTATGCCTCAATGGTTTGATAATAAGCCTTACGGTGGATTTTACACACAAGAAGAAGCCAAAGAAATTGTGGCTTATGCAGCATCCAAATACATCAATGTGATACCCGAGATAGAATTGCCTGGCCATGCTGTTGCTGCTTTAGCATCATACCCAGAGTTTGCTTGTGGTGATACCCCTGGTCCTTTTAAAGTAGAAGAAAAATGGGGCGTTTTCCCTGATATTTTTTGTGCAGGTAAAGAAGAAACTTTTAGTTTTTTGGAGGATATCCTTACCGAGGTGATGGCTATTTTTCCTTCATCTTACATCCATATCGGTGGTGATGAAGCGCCTAAAACCCGTTGGAAAACTTGTAGCTATTGCCAAAAGCGTATCAAAGCTAAAAAGCTTAAGAACGAGGAAGAGCTACAATCTTATTTTATCCAAAGGATAGAGAAATTTGTAAATAAAAACGGTAGAAAAATTATAGGTTGGGATGAAATTTTAGAAGGTGGTTTAGCACCCAATGCCACGGTAATGTCGTGGCGAGGAGAAAAAGGTGGCATAGCAGCCGCACAACAAAACCACGATGTGATCATGACGCCCGGTTCAAACGGTTTGTATCTAGACCATGTTCAAGGTCGCTCAGACCAAGAGCCACTTTCTATAGGTGGCGATGGCAGGATAGGGCTGCTTTACCAATACAATCCAACGCCTTCGGTTTTAACAGCAGCGCAACAAAAATACATCAAAGGGGTGCAAGCCAATATGTGGACAGAATATATGCCTACCACACAAAAAGTAGAGTATATGCTTTTTCCTAGGGTTATGGCTTTGGCAGAAGTAGCATGGACAAATACCTCCCAAAAGGATTATCAAAACTTTGCTCATCAGCGTTTGCCTTTACACTTAAACCTGCTCGACCAAACCTCTACACTTTACAGAGTGCCTACTGCTATAGGCGCTAAAGACACCACGCTAAATATCCAATCAAGCTATACCTTCACGTGGAAACCCTCTGTAAAAGATGCTATTATCTATTATACATTAGATGGTAAAATACCTGATGCTACATGTTTAGTTTATCAAGGGAATTTAGAAGTTACCGTAAAAGAGGGAGAGCGTATTCCAGTAAAATCTATCGTAATTACGCCTTCTGGTAAGCGTAGTGCTGTAATTACCACTTGGTTGGTAAACCGTAAACCTTTAGAAGCTATTACAGATACGCCAGCCGTTTCTGGAAGTTTAAAATACCATTATGTGCCAGGTAAATTCACCAGCGTTTTAGAAATTGATACCAATTTAGCTACAAAAAAAGGTTTAGTTAATCAGTTAGCTTTAAATAAGATAAGTGGTAAAGATAGAAGCTATGGTTTAGTATTTAGCGGATACATCAAAGTAAATGAAGATGCAACTTTTGAGTTTTCTTTATTAAGTGATGATGGTGCTAGGTTGTATATTGATGATGAATTGATTATCGATAATGATGGCAAGCATGCCCGCTACGAGCGAGCTGCCGGAGTTTGGCTAAGACCAGGCTTGCACAAAATTAAATTAGCTTATTTTGATGATGGATTAGGTTCGGCCTTAAAATTATCTGTTAAAGGTACGGATGGAAAGAAAATAGAATTACCCCCTGTGATGATGTTTAATTAGTTTTTAAACGATGAATAAAGTATTGATTTGTGTTTGTGCACTTGTACTAGGTTTAGCGGCTTGTGGCGGAGAAGAAAAAACAGAAAATAAAGCTGTTGAAGCTAAAGTTGTTTTGCCACAACCTTTTAAAAGTATGCAGAAATTGATGGTAAGACCAGGTTTAGATTTTCATATCTTAAACTGGGGTAAAGGTGCCGATACGCTAGGCGCTGTATTAGTTTTGCGTACTGATACTTTACAGCAAGAAAATACGGCTTACAATTTAGAAATAGAAGGCAAGTTTGTGGAGGCTTTTAATACCGATATGGATACCGATGGCAATCCAGAGATTTTAATTTACACCACTTTAAATGATAGTGTTAAAACTCCAGAATTATATTGTTTAGAGTATAATAACGGCGAACCTAACCGAATTAAATTCCCGGCTTTAACCAGTAAAACATCTAAATTATACCGCGGAAAAGATAATTTTTACCTCCACGAAGGCAAGCTGAGAAGAGCTTTTGATTTGTACGAGGATCCTAATCCAAAAGCAAAACCAACGGGTAAAAAACTGATAGAATATAGCATCAGAAGTAATACTTTTGATATTACCGAAATCCAAGAAAACTAATTTTCTTGATTGGCAAATTGCTTTTTTAAACGTTCAAGTTCAGCAATAAGCTCGTTAAAGCGCTTTTCCTCTTTACGGATATAAACCACCCTAATGAAGAAGGTACATAAAGCAAACCAAGTGATAGAAAAAGCTACCGCCAACACCAACGTTATGGTATTTACATGATTAAAAAACTCGATAAAATACAAACCCAAAGCCAGTGCTAAGGCAACAGTATAAACGTAGTAATTACGTGTATTTTGTTGAAAACGCTCTTTTCTAAAGCCCTCAATATAGTCAATATGCTTTTCCGGAGTTTCTAAAAGAGAATCGTTATTTAACGTTTTTAAGTTTTTAATTTGGGTATAGATATAATAAAAACAACAAAGCTCAAAAATAAACATGGCAATATGGGTAGTCCAAGTATTAAAAGATAGGGTAGCCCACAAATAACCAATGGTACAAGCTGCTAAAACCATCCATATAAGTTCTATCCAAATTTTCGCACTAAATTTATTCCTCGATTTTTTATAACGAGAAATCAACTCCTTATAATCAACTTTAGGAGTATTATCGGCTTGTTCGTTCCAAATATTTAATATAGAATCAAAGTCTTTCATGCTTATTAAAAAGTTCTGTAAGCTTGTGTTTAATACGGTGAATTTTTACTCTCAAATTTCCCTCAGAGATACCAGAAATCTCCGCAATTTCTGGGTAAGGCACTTCATCCATCACCAAAGTAATCAAGAGCCTTTCATTTTCTTCTAACTGGGCAATACAATTGTAAAGCGTTTTAATTTGTTCTTGTTTCTCTGAAGTTTCCTCAGCTTTGTTTTCTATGATGTTTGGTGTTAACTCGTCCTTAGCTTGTCTTTTTTCTGTTTTAAGGTAAGTTAAACAAGTGTTTACAGCTATCCGGTAAATCCAAGTAGAAATCATGGCTTGGTTTCTGAATTTGTCCAGATTTTGCCAAACTTTCAAGAAAGTCTCTTGCATTAAATCATTCGCACTATCCTCATCATTGGTATAACCAAAACATAAACGATATATTTTCTTAGAATTAGCCTGAAAAATTTCTTTGAAAACTTGTTCCTTCTGAGACATTTATGTGAGTAGTTTTTTAAATGAGATAGGTTTTGGTTTTAATTGTTACAAATTAGAAGAATAATTTTGATAATTTTAAATTTTGAAAGCCAAACATATTCTACACACGATGCCAAATCTCAGATTAAAAGAGTCTTTATTAGGATTAAGCTTACTAGCTATCACTTTTAATGCTTGCCAGCAAAGCACCAAACAAGTAGATACCAGTAGCGAAACAGATAGCACTGTAACTATCAGTTTTAATGGCGATACTTCTAAAACGGGTATGGTTTACATTCCGGGAGGTACATTTATGATGGGTGGGGATAATGAGCAAGCCGATAAAGATGAATTTCCTAAACATCAAGTAACAGTTTCTGGCTTTTGGATGGATGAGCATGAAGTAACCAATGCGCAATTTGCCAAGTTTGTAGAGGCTACAGGTTATATCACCACGGCAGAGCGCAAACCTAACTGGGAAGAGTTAAAAAAGCAGCTTCCTCCGGGTACGCCCAAACCAGATGAAAGTCAGTTAGTTGCAGCATCCTTAGTTTTTACGCCAACATCTGCTGAGGTTGATTTAAATGATTACAGCCAGTGGTGGCGCTGGGTAGAAGGTGCCAATTGGAAACACCCAGAAGGTCTGGGTAGTGATATTAAAGGAAAAGATAATTATCCTGTGGTACATATCAGTTGGGACGATGCCACAGCTTATTGCAAATGGGCAGGAAAACGCCTACCAACAGAAGCCGAGTGGGAGTTTGCAGCCCGTGGAGGTTTACAAAATGCGATTTATCCTTGGGGTAATGAACATATTAGTAAAGGCATAAAAGCAAACTCATGGGAAGGAAGTTTCCCTTACCAAAATCTTAAAAAAGATGGTTTTGATGGTTTAGCCCCTGTAAAATCTTTCAAAGCCAATGGCTACCAATTGTATGATATGGCTGGTAATGTATGGGAATGGTGTGCAGATTGGTACAGAAACGACTATTACACAACAGCTAAGCAAGCAGGCGGCATAACCAACCCACAAGGCCCAACAGACAGTTACGACCCTGATGAACCTTATACGCCTAAAAAAGTAGCAAGAGGCGGTTCTTTTATGTGTAACGATAGCTATTGTTCTGGTTACCGCGTAGCAAGACGCATGAAAAGCAGCCCCGATTCTGGCATGAGTAATATGGGGTTTAGATGTGTGAGGTAGGTGGTTAGGTTGTTAGTCCTTATAGCTAGGGAGTTGGTGTTTGGTTTAGTCTTTTAAACTTTGTAATTTATATTTCTATTTGTGAAAGTTTTGTTTTAGTTATGATTCAAATTACCTGTAATTTCTACTCTGCTATGTGTATCAAGTAAAAAAACTGTATTTACATCTACTTAAATAATCTTAATATGAAAAAGCATCATATAACTTTTATTTTCATTAATCCTAATGACTTCTATGGTTTCATGTAAGAAAGATGCTATTTTACATGAAATGTTAGCCCCAATCCTAGAAAACCTAACCGATTTAGAAATATAAACTATAACGAACAAAATAATGAATAGACTAAAGTACCTTCTAATTTGCTTAACAATAGCAATTCAATGTTGTAACGGACAAACTAAACCAAAGAAAGAAATTTATAATAAAGACTTTAATTGGACAATTACAATCCCTGAAAATTTTCAAAATGTTAGTGCTGAAGAATGGTCAAAACTGCAAAACAAAGGAGCGGATGCAATTGAAAAAACGTATGATGAAAAGGTTATAAATCAATCAAAGACAATCTTCGTGTTTAAAAGTGACCAGCTCAATTATTTTGAATCTAACTACCAACCTTTTGACATAGCAATTGACGGCAATTATTTAGAATCTTGTAAAAATGTAAATAATATGTTGTACGAGACTTTTAAAACACAAATGCCAGACATAAAAATTGATTCAACATCAACAATTGAAAAAATTGACAATTTGGAATTTCAGACTTTTAAAATGAAAGTTGAGTACCCTAACAAAATGGTATTAAACGTTTTAATGTTCAGTCGACTTTTCGACAAAAAAGAGTTGTCGGTAAATATTATGTATGTTGACAATAATAAAGGACAGCAAATGCTAGAATCTTGGAGAAAATCGAAATTTACAAAATAATGTAATAACACTGCTATTGCTATTCAGGTGTAATTTTATAACCAACAATTTTAAATCCATGCAAACATTGATTTACGTTTTCATTAGCATTTTATTTACAGTAAATGTAAGTTTTTCACAAGACTTTAGTTCATCAAAATTTTCACTTGATGTAAAGTCGATTTATGATAGTGCAAAAGTTGAGTTTAATAATTATGAAAAGAAACATGGGCGTTTTATAAATACAAAAAATGTTCTAATGCACTATCTTGAATGGGGTAATCCCAAGAATACACCTTTAATTTGGGTGCATGGAAGTTTAACAAACAGTTATGAACTAAAGAGTATAGCAGAAGATATCGTACAAGAAGGTTATTATTTGATTGCTATTGACAGCTATGGTCATGGTCTTACAAAAATTCCTGAACATGAGGTTTCTTTATATCACTTAGCAGATGATATAAATGAATTAATGGAAGTGAAAAAAATAAAGAAAGCGGTAATTGGAGGTTGGTCAAGAGGTGGTTTTACTGCGACAGCTTTTTATGACACTTACCCTGATAAAGTTTTAGGGTTAATTCTTGAAGATGGGGGCTCGGTTTCAACAAATACTTATTATCATAAGCTTCTGCCCCATGAATTAGATTTAAGAGTTAAAGATATCTTTAAAGACAGACAATCATACCCATTGTTCAATAATGAATTCGAAGCGTTTAAATTTTTATATGATCAAAGTGCTGGTGGAGGTTCACAATTTGAGCTTTTAGCTTGGTTAACCTTAGATAGTAATAAAAAATGGAGTGTTGGAAGCGGTATTGAAAAGTTATTCAATATGGATAATGAGAGAAAATTTTTAGACAACATTTTGAGACCGACACAGTCTAATTTATTTGGGGAATCTATGGCTATTATTGAACCTAAGATTGTTTACAGAAATTTAAAAGTACCAATGTTAATTTTGGATCCAGTTTCTGATCAAGACGCTTTCCCCTTTAAAAACGAAAACAGAGAATTGAAAAATCAGCACCCGAGTTTAATCACTCATAAAATCTACGAAAATACAGGACATAACATTCATTATGAAAAGCCTAAAATGTTTGTTAAAGACCTAGGCTTTTTTTTAAAGACTATACGAAATCAGAGGCCCAACACAGCGCTAGAATGATAATCAAGCCAAGTGGGCAAATACTCTTGTGCCATGTAAAGCAGAGACTTTAACACAATTTAAACTAACTTTAAAGGACGAATTTTTAGTTTTTTCCTTTCATAGCGATGAGGAGCGAAGAAGCAATCTGTTTTTATTGATTGAATGATTTATTTTTGAATGAGTGATTTCCCTGTTTTTTAATTTTTAATTTTTAATTTTACCTTTTTAATTATGATTTAACCACGGAGTACGCTGAGGACACAAAGCTGGGTGTACACTTATAAAAGCCCTCTGTGAACTTTGTGTTCTTTATGGTTAAAAAAATTCAATTGTCTAGTATCAAGGATGAGTGAAATAAAAAAATAAAAATCAATCTCTATATCATGATTCAAAGCCTTAAGCCTTCCGCCTTTTGCTTTAGGCTTTCTCCCTTCTGCTTTCAGCTTTAAGGTATATCCGGATAATAGTTGTCTTAATTCTTATAATGGTTAGATTTTGTATTTCAAATATTAAAAATCACTTTATAAGATAGGCAGTAACAGTAGAAAAAACCAAAATATAGATGATTATAAAGCATATTAGCCAAATAAAAAGTCTTTTAGATCATTTGAATATTTAAAATCTAATACTAAATCGTAACTTAATCGAAAAATATGCGCTATAGGATAGCGGATATTTACTAGTTAGCGGTAAGTGTACCCGAACAAAATTTATTATAACCATTATATTAATCAACTTGAAATAACGACAGACATGAATCCAACAGACGATAATAAAAACTATAGGTTTGGCTTGTTTTATTATAATCAAGACGACCCTCGAACTATAGTTCCAAGAAAATTGAGAACACTGGGTTATACCATGAATTTCGCAAGACCTATAAGTTATGTTGCTCTCATACTTCTTATAATTATGCTGGTTTTTCTGGTATATGTATTAAGCAATGTTTCTCTCGACCCGAAAGGCTTTGCCTAATATTTAAAAGTAAGGAAGCGAATGCCCAATTTGGGTGTGTAAAATATTTTGCTAAAAGTAATTTGCAGAAATTAGTAAACACACCAACCGCTAACCACAGGTTTAAAAAATTGCGGGCGAAGTGCTTGTACTTTCTTCATCACTTTTTACTAAATTTGGTGCAGGCAGACAAGTTTTTGCAAGAAAAACCGCAAATTCTTAAACCTGCAAACCGTTAGCGGTAATATTACAAAACCGACCGTAACGACAAAGAAACAATTAGTGACAGAAATAAAACTATACAAGACGACAACCAAAGGACTGAAAATTATCGGTATGAGTTTACCATTTGTAGCAATTGGACTATGGATGATAACTCAAGAACCAATCGGGACGACACCTTACATTATGGGTTGGGTCTGCACTTGCTTTTTTGGACTCGGTATTCCAGTTGGACTATTTCAGACATTTGACAAAAGACCGCAGATTATAATAACAGAAAACGGCATTTGGGACAGGACAACAAAACAAGATGAAGTAAAATGGGAGCAAATAATTGAAGCTTATCCGCTTGACATACACGGACAAAAGTTTATTTCATTAATAACAGATGAAACATTCGTTTTCAAGAAGAAAACTTACAAGTGGGCTGAGAAAATAAATAAAGAAGTTGGAGCACAAAATCTCAATTTGCACTTAGGACAAATAAACATTGACGAAATTGAACTGACAAACTTTATTAATCAGCTTACCAAAGAAACAAGAGAAGAACGAAGAAAGTCAATTAAGAATTTTAAGGTTAAAGGGACTAATTTTTCGCAAACAGACTTTCAAAAAATTCTTTTCTATGTTTTAATTTCTCTAACGCTTTTAGTTTTAACTCTAACAAGTTATGTAGCATTTTGGGTAGTTATGGTAGTTATGGGCGTTTCTGCAATTATCGCTCGTTGGCAGCCGGACAACAAGACACTTAAAAAGTATGCAGGTATCGGAACTTGGCTTGGACTTGTAAATTTGGTCTTACTCTTTGGAACAATCAAAATTTATGACAATATAACCGAAGATGTTGGAGAACAACTAGCAATTGAAATTGAAGAGTTTCAAAAACGAAATTCAACTTTTCCAACAGACATTAATTCTATCAATGAAAAATTAGAGTTTAATTACGTAGAACGTTATTTTGCCGACCAAATTGACTATAAGATAATTGACAATGACTATGAATTAGAAGCTACTATGCTATTCAGAAAACTTAGAAAATACGACAAAAACAACAGCGAATGGAAATAAATACTACCGCCAACAAGGGTTTTGCGTCAGGCGGGCTGACGTACAAACCTGGAGCTTTGTGCTTCTATTCAAGTTCTGTGCTGGTTGACAGTTTTGTGCTTCTAAACCCGCCCGAACGCAAAGCCCCGAACCGTTATGTTGCTATTTGGGACAACTTTGACACAAGTAACAACTTATGAAAACATTTGAATTTCCAATACTAAAGACTCAAAGATTTTTGTTAAGACAATTTCTTGAAAGCGACTTGGAGAATGTTTATAAAGGTCTCTCAGATCCGGAAATTATAAAATATTATGGTGTCAGGTACAAAACACTTGAAGAAACAAAAGAACAAATGGAATTTTTTTCAAACTTAGAAAAAGAAGGGACAGGTATATGGTGGGCAGTTTGCTCTTTAGATCATAAAACGTTTTATGGTGCAGGCGGACTGAATTCTTTAAGTAAGGAACATAAAAAAGCAGAAATCGGATTTTGGCTTTTTAAAGAATTTTGGGGGCAAGGAATAATGACTGAAGTACTTCCTGTTATTTGCAATTACGGATTTGAAAAATTAGCACTTCATAGAATTGAAGGGTTTGTAGAATCGGATAATTTAAATTGTAAAAATGCAATGAAAAAACTTGACTTTAAACACGAAGGAACGATGATTGATTGCGAAATTAAGAACGGTAAATTTATTAGCCTTGATATATTCGCAAAAATCCTCAACAATCTGAATGTAAAATACCTTTAGCCATGAATAGTTTAAAAATTGAAATTAAATGGGCAATCATATTTTCAGTGGTTGTATTACTTTGGATGGTATTAGAAAAACTATGTGGACTACATGGAAAGTATATTGACTATCATCTTTATTTGACTAATCTTTTTGCGATTCCTGCAATTGCGGTTATGGTAATGGCTTTGAAAGATAAAAAGAGAAGTTTTTATAACCAGCAAATAAACTATAAACAAGGATTAATTTCTGGAATTATTTTATCAGTTTTTATTGCTTTATTAAGTCCATTAACACAATGGATAACATCTTTTATAATCACGCCTGAATATTTTCCAAATGTGATCAAACGTTCTGTAGAACTAGGTTATTACAAGACAACAGTAGAAGCACAAGCCAATTTTAATTACCAAAATTATGCAGTACAAGGCGTAATAGGAGCTTTAGTTATGGGTATAATAACCACAGCAATTGCTATGATTTTTTTACGGACAAAACAAATTAAATAATTACTTAAAGCCCTAACCCACACTTATCCAAAAAGGAAATAATCATGTTATCCTCAATAAATACCTATAAAAAAAATCTCCTATCCCCAACAAACTAACCACTAACAACCCAACAACCAAACAAACTAACCACCTAACAAACTAACCACCCAACAACACCTAACAACCTAACCACCCAACAACCTAACCACCCAACAAACTAATAATCCTCTCCAGTTCATCTTCGCTAAATACGATATGGTCTAACGCTTTAAGAGAGTCTTCTAACTGTTCGGGTTTGCTTGCACCTACCAAAACAGAGGTAATACGCTCGTCTTTTAACAACCAAGCAATTGCCATTTGTGCTAAACTTTGGTTTCTGCTGATAGCTATATCATTTAAAGCTTTAATTTGGTTTAGTCTTTCTTCTGTGATGTGCTCTGCTTTTAAAAAACCATGAGATTTTGCAGCTCTGGAATCCTGCGGAATACCTTTTAAATATTTATTGGTTAATAAACCTTGTGCCAAGGGCGAGAAAGGAATACAGCCAACACCCTCTTTGCCTAATAAATCTAATAAGCCATGCTCAACCCAACGTTCAAACATAGAATATTTGGGTTGGTGGATGATACATGGAGTGCCCAAATCTTTTAAAATTTGTATGGCTTTGGCACATTCTTCGGGTTTATAATTAGAAAGACCAACGTATAAGGCTTTTCCCTGTCGCACTATTAAATCTAAAGTGCTCATGGTTTCTTCCAGTGGTGTCTCTGGATCTGGGCGGTGATGATAAAATATATCCACATAGTCTAATTGCATACGCTTTAAACTTTGGTCTAAGCTAGAAACCAGATATTTTTTAGAACCCCAATCGCCATAAGGGCCATCCCACATGGTATAACCCGCTTTAGAAGAAATAATCATTTCATCGCGGTAGCCATTAAAATCTTTTTTTAAGATGTGTCCAAAATTTTCTTCTGCCGAACCCGGAGGCGGGCCATAGTTGTTAGCCAAATCAAAGTGGGTAATGCCATTGTCAAAAGCAGTTCTAATGATATTTCTGCCGTTCTCAAAAGTATCTACACCACCGAAGTTATGCCACAAGCCTAAGGATAATGCCGGTAGTTTAATGCCACTTTTACCACATCTGCGGTAAAGCATGTTGGTATATCTGCTTTTTTGAGGAATATAATGCATGTTTTAAGATTTAAAATGCCAAAATAATAATTAATTATAGCTTTAAGGCTTCAAAAAAATAAATGACCGGCAGCATCATAATTTCATCATAATTTCTTACAGATTTGTGTTTTTAGCTGCTAACATTAACTTTGCATCTCAATCACAAATAAAATAATGACAGAAGAATTAGAACACGTAAAGTGCTTAATTATAGGATCTGGTCCGGCAGGCTATACTGCTGCTATTTATGCTGCCAGAGCAGATTTAAAACCTGTGATGATAACAGGTATGCAAATGGGTGGGCAATTAACACAAACCACTGATGTGGAGAATTTTCCGGGTTACCCTGGAGGTGTGATGGGGCCAGAGATGATGGAAGATTTTAGAAAACAGGCAGAACGTTTTGGTACTGATATCCGTTTTGGTTACGTATCATCAGTAGATTTTACAGGTCCGGTACATAAAGTTGTGGTAGATGATGCCAAAACGATATTAGCAGATACGGTAATTGTTTCTACAGGAGCATCGGCTAAATGGTTAGGTTTAGAATCTGAGCAAAAATATAATGGTTTTGGTGTTTCTGCTTGTGCTGTTTGTGATGGTTTTTTCTTTAAAAACCAAGATGTTGCCATTGTAGGGGCAGGAGACACCGCAGCAGAAGAGGCTACCTATCTGGCTAAGTTATGTAATAAGGTTTACATGATTGTTCGTCGTGATGAGTTTAGAGCATCAAAAGCCATGGAAAAGCGTGTGTTAAATACCGCAAATATTGAGATTTTGTACAACTCAGAAACCCAAGAGATTTTAGGTGATGGTAAAAATGTAACAGGTGTTAGGGTTATCAATAACAAAACACAAGAAACTAAGGATTTAAATGTTACGGGTTTCTTTGTAGCTATTGGTCATAAACCTAATACAGATATTTTTAAAGGTTGGATAGATATGGATGAAACAGGCTATATCATTACCAAACCAGATAGTACAGCTACAAATATCCCCGGAGTTTTTGTTTCTGGAGATGCGCAAGATAAAATATATCGTCAGGCAGTAACCGCAGCAGGTTCTGGTTGTATGGCCGCTTTAGAAGCCGAGCGTTATTTAGCTGCTCTAGAAGATTCAGAGTAATAAAACAAAATATAAAATATAAAATATAAAAAAAGCGAGCTTAAACTCGCTTTTTTTATTTCAGATTGATTTTTTTAAAAGGCAAAACCTACAGAGAAAGATAAAACACGATTGTTTTTCTCTACATTAGTTGCGCTGGTACTACCCGGACGTAAGTTAGTTAAACCTAAACCATAACCAGCACCAATATTAAAACCAGAATTAAATTGGTATCCTGTTAAGAAATTGAAACCAAAATCTAGAGGTTTAATATCATCCCCAGAGTCGTTACCTATATCCAAATCAGTTTCTCCCTCGTAATCTTCTCCTAAGAAAGTACCTTCACCTTTTAATTGGGCTGCTACGTTAAACCCCGCATAAGGGCCAGCACCTAAAAAGAATTTACCTGGTCCGGCTGGTACATTTAAAACAAAGTTCACAGGTACCTCAACAGCCAAAATATTTTCTGTTAGTTCATTATTTCCGATAATGTACTTGGCACCTTTACCTTGTAAAGAAATACCAGGTTGTACAGAGAACATTCCTGATAAAGGAACATCAGCATAACCGGTTACATGGAAGTTTACAGCACTTTCTGTATCGTTAGAAGTGTTGGCATCATCATCAGTAAACTGATACTTTGGTAAGTTAACTCCGGCTTTTAAACCAAATTTGGTTGCCCCTGTAGAAGATGTTGTACCTGTTTGTGCATATACAGTGCTTCCGAAAATGAAAGCTGCTGCTACTAAAAAAACTTTTTTCATAATTGTATTATTTAAATTAAATAAGTTCATAACCTTTTGTTCAATATCAGGTCCAATTGGCATGATGTATACTGTTTTTACATTATATGGCTGAAAATGAGCCTGATTTTTGCTGTAAGCCGTATCATCAGCTTTAATTGATTTGTAGCTTATAAAATACATTTTCGTCACTTTTATGTTACAATTTGTCGACTAAAGTATAATCTATTTTTAATTTTGTTTTATGCAAGAGACCAGAAATATCAGCCTAAGCGAAGAAGAAAAAAGTAAACTAATAGGGGAGAAACATCAGGAACAGCTATTTTTATTCCTGAAAAATCAGGAAACTTTACTACACGATTTAATTTTTAGTTATCATTACCATAAAAAGGAAAGGGTGTATGATTTAGTCTTACAAGAAAATCAAATCTATTATCAAACTGCTGAGAGCGGATATTTCATCGTTCATTACCAAATAGGTTTTTTTAATGCTTGTGCGGATTTAGATTACCATGCACCTGAAAAAATGAAAATTGATTTTAATTTTAACCATCAAAGCTTACAACTAAAAGGCGAGTATGTACCAGAAAGAGAAGCAGATGAAATTTAATATGATAATTATGAGAAACTACCTATTTTACACATTAGCACTATTGATAAGCATTTTATCTTCTTGCGGAGGGTCTGGCTGTATAACAGGTTCAGGAGAACAAATCGTAGAACAAAGAAGCATCGGCAATTTTTCGAAATTAAACATATCAGGCGATTTTAAGGTTTTGATTTTTCAATCCGACTCTAGCACCATGAGCATCATGGCAGATGATAATATTATTCCTCATGTAAAGCAAAAAATATCTGGTGATGAACTCACGATAAAACTTGACCAAAATATGTGTGATGGTGGGCCTATTGCTATTAGTTTATCTTCTAAAACTTGGAATGCTATTACAGCATCTGGAGCGGTAGAAATTATAGGAGAAAGTAAAATTACGACCCAAGATTTTGAGTTGGATTTAAGTGGAGCAACTGATATAGCTTTGGTTTTAGAAGCTGCAAGATTAAACACCAAAACATCCGGAGCGGCAGAAATCAGTTTAAAAGGTCAAAGCAGACAGCATTTTGTAGAGAGTAGTGGCTCAAGTACCATTAAGGCATTTGATTTTGTGGTAAGTGATTATAAAATAGAAAGTAGTGGAGCTAGCGATGCACAAATAAATGTTTTAAATAGTTTGGAAGTAAAAACATCAGGACAAAGCAATATCGTTTATAAAGGAAATCCTAAAACTATAAAGCGAGATGAAAGCGGCATATCAAGTATAACTCAGGCAAATTAGCTTTAAAAATTGTGATTATTAAAATGCTGAAATATTTCTATAATTTTAAGCCCAATGTTTAAAGACAATCAAAAAACCATTCGGTCATGGGCCATGTTCGATTGGGCAAACTCCTCTTATAACTTGGTGATTACATCTACCATTTTTCCTGCTTATTATACAGCTATAACCACTACAAAAACAGCTTTTGGCACAACAGATAAGGTTTCTTTCTTTGGCTTAGAATTCGTAAACACAGCATTGTCTAATTATGCTTTAGCAGTTGCTTACCTGGTTATTGCTATCATTACGCCTTTTTTAAGTGCCACAGCAGATTATCGTGGTAATAAAAAAATATTTCTGAAATTATTTACTTGGTTAGGTGCTTTATCTTGTGCGGGTTTATATTTTTTTAAATCAGACACTTTAGAACTTGGGGTTATTTTATTTGCGCTTGCGGCTATAGGTTATTGTGGTGGTATTGTATTTATAAACTCTTATTTACCCGAAATAGCAAGTAAAGAAAACCAAGATGCCGTTAGCGCAAGAGGCTTTGCTTACGGTTATGTAGGTAGTGTTATTTTACAAATTATTTGTTTTGTTTTTGTTTTGATGCCTGATCTTTTTGGTATTAGAGATGCAACTTTTCCGGCTCGTTTATCTTTTCTATTGGTTGGTATCTGGTGGATAAGTTTTGCGCATATATCTTTTAGGGTTTTGCCAAAAGGTAGCCCAAATTATAATAAGGTGGATAAAGCAAAAATAAGTAGTGGTTTTCAGGAATTATTAAAGGTTTGGAAACAGGTAAGTCAAATGGCTGTATTAAAACGCTATTTATTGGCTTTCTTTTTTTACGCTATGGGTGTACAAACCATTATGCTGGTTGCTGCAAATTTTGGCGAAAAAGTCTTACAACTGGGTACAGAAAAGCTCATCATCACCATTTTAATTATTCAATTGGTAGCTATTTTAGGGGCTATTTTAATGTCTAAACTATCTAAGCGTTTTGGTAATATACAAGTACTTATTTTTGTGGTAAGTATTTGGATATTGGTTTGTATTGCCGCTTATCATATTACCAACCAAACAGAATTTTTTGTTTTAGCAGCTGTTGTTGGCTTGTTTATGGGGGGTATTCAATCTTTATCACGTTCAACATTTTCTAAATTTGTACCAGAAAACACACCAGATACCGCTTCTTTTTTTAGTTTTTATGATGTAACCGAGAAGATAGCTATTGTAGCAGGTTTGTTTAGTTTTGGTATGATAGAGGAACTTACAGGTAGCATGCGAAACTCTACACTAGCTTTAGCATCTTTTTTTACTATAGGCTTAATCGTACTTTTTACGGTTTTGAACTCGCAAAAGAAACAAAAAGCTATTGCTGGTATTTAAGCAATTTAAAATTGCCTAACGCTTTTTAACTTATATCCTTTACTTTTGAGCTTTTAACGCCCATACATGAACGTAGAACTCTTTATACCTTGCTTTATTGATCAGCTTTATGCAGAAACTGCCCACAATACCGTAAAACTTTTAGAAAAGGCGGGCTGTAAGGTAATTTATAATCCAGAGCAAACTTGCTGTGGGCAGCCGGCTTATAATGCTGGCTTTTGGGATGAAGCTAAGGAAGTAGGGAGTAAATTTTTAAATGATTTTTCTGAACAAAATTATATCGTTTCTCCGTCTGCTTCTTGTACTGGGATGGTAAAAAACGCCTACAACAATTTATTTTTTAATACAGCAATTCATAATAAATGTAGGACTATACAAAGCCATATTTTCGAGCTGTCAGACTTTTTAATCAACATAGCAAAGAAAGACTATTTTGGTGCCGAGCTAGAGGCAAAAGTTGTTTATCACGACTCTTGCAGCGCCTTAAGAGAATGTAAAATTAAAGAAGAACCACGTCTATTATTAGCCAAAGTACATGGTTTAGAACTGGTAGAAATGAAGGATAATGAAACTTGCTGCGGCTTTGGTGGTACTTTCTCTGTTAAATTTCCTGATATTTCATCGGCTATGGCCGAGCAAAAGGTACTCAATGCTTTAGATACCGGGGCAGAGTATATCGTTTCTACAGATGCTTCTTGCCTTTTACAATTACAAGCTTATATAGATGCGCATCTATTACCTATTAAAACCATGCATTTAGCAGATGTTTTAACTACTGGTTGGATGGAAGATGCTTCTTTATAATGTAATGCTAACCTAAAAACCTTATTGCAAAGATATTTAACATGAATTTTATGTTGATGTGAGGCAAATTTTTAAGGTTAGAAAATATGTCAATTCTTGAAATTTATAATATATTTTGACTTTCAATAAATATTTACTTACTTAGAATTAAAATCTGCTTCATGAAATATATCTATAAAATTTGATGTGAATTACATTACAAAAAATCAATAATAACATGATGAGTTGTACATATACTACCGTATTATGTTGTATTTGTGCAAGTTTATGAGACATATATACTAGTTAGCAGATATAATAAAAAAACCGACAGTGATAACGAACTTACCAACATATAAAGACTTTGAAGATGTTTCTAAACAATGTTTGACTCAAGCATTTAATCTGCTTTATAAAGTTTATGACAATTACAATGAGTACGATGACGATGTAATACGAGCAGAAGTATCTTTAGAGCAAATTTGGGAGCATAACTCAGGGACAATAAGGACTTCTTTAATTCTCCTACACCAAGGAATAGAAACCTTTATGAAATCTGCAATTTGCAAGACGACACCACTTTTACTTATAGAAAAAACAAGAACTGATTGGCCAACTTTACCTTCAAGAGCTGACAAAGAATTTGATAGTTTATATACCATATCAGGCGAAGCACTTCTTACAACATTTTGTGCAGTATCTGAAAATAAAATCACAGAAGAATTTATTGAATTTATTGAAATAGTAAGACAAAAAAGAAACGAAGCTATTCACGGAGCTAACAAGGTTGCAATTAAAGCGAAAGAACTTTTAGACCACATACTAAATGCATACACATATTGTTTTGGCAAAGACGCTTGGTTTTTAGAGACAAGAAATTTCAATTATGAAAATCCACTTTTCGGTTACTTTGACTGGGATATTGAATATGCAGTTGCATACAAACATTTAGATTTTGCATTGGATATACTTGGCAAGAAGAAACTTAATAAATATCTAAGTACTGACATAGTAGGAAGAGCATATTTTTGTCCAGAATGTAAAAGGACAATTGATGGTGATTATGGATATTTAGAGAGCAAATGGGCTTTTTTAAAACCAAACAAACCTGACTCAACTAACATTCATTGTATTAATTGTGACGCTGAATTTAATGTTATTAGAAAAGACTGTCAAGCAGAAAATTGCAAAGGAAATGTAATTCACGACTATGACGGTGAAGAAACGTGTTTAACCTGCTTTGAATACCAAGAAAATGAATAGAATTACATCTGCTAACATGCGTTTGGCCCATTTGGCGCAAGTATGCAGCTGGGGAATGAAGGAAGAGTACTTGTGCCTTTGAAGAGTTATCAATATTAAAAATAAATTGATAATGATGAAAAGTTCTTTTTACAAGGCACAAGTACACACCGCATATGGCTAAGGCTGATACTTGCGCCAGAGGGGGGTAAAAAAACGGGGCGAGATTGAAAAGCTAAACGAGTAGGAAAGTAAATAAATAAGATTATGACTTATACAATTATTAAAGAATTTACAATGTGGTCAGCAAACTCATTAAAACGAAAGGTAGAAAAAAACCTTAATGAAAAAAATAAAGACGGTTATGAAGTTGTGACAGAAGGACTATGAAAACAGGAATTTTATTGTTGATAATAATTTTTATTATTGGGTGTAAATATGAGAACAAACGGACTGAAAATAATGTGGTTGTTAATGCTCAAGATTCATTAAAGCCAAAACAAGAAGTTCTTGATTCACTATCAGATCCATATAGTTATTATTATTTATCAAATCAACCAATAGAAAATAATGCTAGACTTATTCTTATTGACAGCATTTACCCATTAGATAATAAAATCACATTCGATTCAATGGATAGTCTAAGTTCAAAAAATGTAAAAACTAGAAATTTTTTCTTTAAAGTATTTATTAAAATTTTAGATAAAACGGATGGAGCTTTATCGGAAGCAGTAGGAAGTTATGTTTTACAGTATATAGAAAGGTACCCAAAGGAATTTTTAAATAGAACAGATAAAATTGGTAAAAAGTATTTTGATAAATTTGCTCATTTTGCTGGCTATGAGCTAGGTTTTTCAGAAGATTATGGTAAAGGTTGGTTAGACTCTTTAACTAACCGTTGTTTAAATTGTGACTCAAACGAATTTAAAAAACTTAATACTTTTAAAGAAATCGCTCAAGAGACAATAAACGAAGTCAAAAGTCAATAAAAAAATTTCTAGCGTAAGTCTTTCGTGATAGGGTTAAAAAGATATAGGCTAACTTGTACTTTAGATAAAGAAATTTAAAATAAGACAAAAAAAATCATCAGAAGTCAGGTTTTGCACCAATCAGCCCGCTAAGACTTGCGATAAAAAGATAGAATTAACCTTATGGCAACTAAAGAATTAAAAACCTACTCGCTTGCCGAGATGAAAGATAAATATATCGGTAAAGTTGGAACCCAAGAACGTGACGAATACGAATACGAACTCCGTATGGACGTTTTAGGCAAGATGATTAAAACTGCCAGACAAGAAGAAACCTAACACAAGAAGAACTTGGGCGACTTGTTGGTGTGAAAAAAGCTCAAATTTCTAAGCTTGAAAGTAGTGCCAATAGTGCGACAATTGACACCATCATAAAAGTGTTTAAAGCATTAAAAGCCGAAATAAATTTCAATGTGAAAATTGAAGATAACTTTGTTAAACTAGCCTAACACTATGAAATACCAAACCCAACTTAAATAAACCGGGGCGGCAGCGGTATCTTTTTGCCTCGGGATTTTGAGGGTAGGCCTAGAGCGGGCAAAAAAAAAGCAGAGCACCGGACTAGCGTAAAATAGTTTCACAGCCTTTGCTTTCCAAAACAAAAAAAGCAGCGCCTCTTGTCTAGAAACGCTGCTTTCCATAATATTATAAAAATAACTATTATTGCCTTGCTCTTTGCATTGGGTTTACACCTGTAGAAGCACCTCTTGCCGGAGCTTTTTGTTGTTTAAACATCTCGAAACGGGTAGGAGTAAGCTGTCTTGGGAAACTGTTATTACTTTCGTCAATATCTGCGGTTTCTTTGTAAGGGTCTAACTTAACAGAAGCCATTTCTTTAGCTTTAGCAAATACTTTGGTTACTTTTTCTTCATTCTTTCTCCAAATATAAGCCGGGATATAATCTACTTCTTTGCTACCATCGGTATAAGTCCACTCGATAATAATAGGCATTACCAAACCACCTTTATTGGTAAATTCTAACTCGTAGAAATTAGTTTTACTATCATAAAGGGCTTTTTCTTCTGGGCTTAAAGCATCATAATAGTTTTTAAACTGTGCTTTTTTATCTTTGGTAGCAGCAAATCTATCCCATTTATTATAGAAATCGTTTAAAGAAGTATCGGCTTCTACAGCAAAGTTAATATTAGCCTCGCGGTTTCTTTTTCTACTGATGCTATAAGCCTCTTCATCATAAAGTTTTCTATCGTAGGCAGCTTCAATTTCTGGGTTTTTACTATCCATACGGTAATACTTAACGGCATCAAGCGAGATATCTACCGCATCGGTTCCGTAAAACCAGCCTCTCCAAAACCAATCTAAATCTACAGCAGAGGCATCTTCCATGGTTCTAAAAAAATCTGCCGGAGTAGGGTGTTTAAAAGCCCATCTTTTAGCGTATTCTTTAAAGGCATAGTCAAACAGCTCGCGTCCCATAATGGTTTCTCTTAAAATATTAAGAGCGGTAGCAGGTTTGCCATAAGCATTTGGTCCAAAATTGATGATGTTTTCTGAGTTGGTCATGATAGGCTCCAGCTCGTCTTTAGGCAAGCGCATATAATCTGCAATTAAATGTGCCGGACCTCTTTTTGATGGATAGTTATTATCCCATTCTTGCTCTGTTAAATATTGGCAAAAAGTATTTAAACCTTCGTCCATCCAAGTCCATTGGCGTTCGTCAGAGTTTACAATCATCGGGAAGAAATTATGCCCAACTTCATGGATGATAACGCCTATCATACCGTATTTGGTAGCTTCAGAATAGGTACCGTCTTTTTCTGCTCTTCCGTAGTTAAAGCAAATCATAGGGTATTCCATACCATTTGCAGCTTCTACAGAAATAGCAACCGGGTAAGGGTATGGGATGGTGTGTTTAGAATAAACTTCTAATGTTTTAGCAATAACCTTGGTAGAGTATTTTCTGTACAAAGGATAAGCCTCTGGACCGTAGTAAGACATCGCCATAGGGCTATTACCTTCTACATTTACCTTCATAGCATCCCAGACCAATCTTCTGGAAGTTACAAAAGCAAAATCTCTTACATTGGTAGCTTTATAAACCCAAGTCTTTTTTGCTGATGATTTTTTCTTCATCGCATTTTTAGCATCATCTAAAGTCACAATTTCTACAGGTTCTTTAGCTGTTTGTGCTTGTTTCCATCTGCTTAATTGTGCGCTATTTAAAACTTGAGCATAGTTTTGGCATTCGCCAGTAGCACCCACCACATGGTCTGCAGGTACAGTGATATTTACTTTATAATCGCCAAAAGCTAAAGCAAACTCGCCACGGCCAGTAAATTGTTTGTTTTGCCAACCTTGAAAGTCTGAGTAAACAGCCATTCTAGGGAACCATTGTGCTATGGTGTACAGGTAATTATCATCTTCTTCAAAATACTCTAATCCACCACGGCCACCTTGTACCATTCTGTTAGGAATTTTGTAGTTCCAGCTTACTTTAAAGATGTATTTGCTGCCTGGGTTAAGGGTGTTTGGTAAATCTATACGCATCATGGTGTGGTTAATGGTATATTTTAGGTTTTTACCGCTAGCATCGGTAACTTTTAAAATGTTAACGCCATAACCATCTTCTACACCTTTGATGTTTTTAAGCTGGTTATAGGTCATTCTTTCGCTCATTTTGCTGCCATCAAACTTTTGGTTCTCGCCACCAGCTCTATGCTCGTTTTCATCCAATTGTAACCATAAATACGTTAATGGGTCGGGTGAGTTGTTGGTGTAAATTACCGTTTCAGAGCCATAGAGGATTTGTTTGGTATCGTCTACTTCAACATCAATATCATAATCTGCTTTTTGTTGCCAATATTTTGGTCCGGGTGCGCCAGAAGCAGAGCGGTACATATTTGGGCTTCTTAATATGGTTTCTAGCTGCTCAAATTTATTGCCGTGGTTAGCATTTGGGTTGTGCTGTAAAAATTGTGCTTGTGTATAGGCTATTGATGCACTTAATAACAACAGGAAAGCTAAAATTTTCTTCATAAACTATTTTAAGGTATTCTTTCTATAGCCATGATGAGGGAAATCCCAAAAATGGCTGAAGAAATAAACAAGTTCCACTCTCTTTTTTGTACTCTTATCACATTTACCAGTAAAAAGGATAAGACGAGTATCGAAAATACGATAATTATTTGACCGAATTCTAACCCTATATTAAAAGCAAAGAGCTCTGCAACAACATTGTTGCTTTTACCCATCAAACTCTTGAGGTAATTAGAAAAACCTAAACCATGAATTAAACCAAATATCAAAGCAAGCCAATAAGAGCTGCTGATGTTTTTTCTGATGGTTTGTTTATTGATGATGTTTAAAACAGTAGTAATTAAAATGGTTACAGGAATTAAAAACTCGACCCATACTGTAGGAATTAGTATTTTGTTAAATATACTCAATGCTAAGGTAAGCGAATGCCCAATGGTAAATGCAGTAATGAGAATAAGGATTTTTTTCCAGTCTTTAATTAAATAAGTACCGCAAAGTGCTGTTACAAATAAAATATGGTCATAGCCTTGCCAGTCTAAAATGTGTTGCCAGCCAAGTTCAAAAAATAAAGAAAAGTCTTGCATCTATAATTTTTCTTAATTTAGGTTGTAAAATCAACTTTGAAGTTATCAATAATGCTGAAAATATTAAGTTTATTATTAGTGTTTTTTCATCCTTACTACGTAAGTGTTACAGATATAAAACAAAATCCAGAAAGTAAAACCATACAAATAAGTAGTAAAATTTTTTTTGACGATTTAGAAAAGGCTATAAAAGAGGAAAGTGGGCAAGATATCAATATCCTTAAGCCCACAGATAAAGCAGCATTAGAGAAATTATTAGCTGCTTACTTTCAGAAACATCTTTATGTAGTGGTAAATAATGAAACTATGCCAGCTAGTTTTTTAGGTTTTGAGATTGAAGGAGATGCAGCCTGGTGTTACCTGGAAACAGAAAAAGTATCAAAAATTAACAAACTTGAAGTTTTTAACGATATTTTATTTAAACAGCATGATAGCCAAATAAACATTTTAAATATAATAGCTGGCGATACCAAAACCAGTACAAAACTGGATAACCCAAAGAACCGGGCTTTCTTTAGCTTTAAGTAAAAGCTTTATTATACAATATTTAAGATATATTTACAGAAAATATAATTATATAGTCATTTGAAATTCGAAGAATTTAATTTTGTAAGCTCATTACAAGAAGGTTTAGATACCATGGGCTTTACCAAAGCAACCCCCATACAACAACAAGCAATTCCTGTTATTTTAAACAATCAAGATTTAATAGCTTGCGCCCAAACAGGTACCGGTAAAACAGCATCTTATTTATTGCCCGTTTTGCATAAAATCCAATTATTAGGAACCGATGATATCAATACCATCATTTTAGCGCCAACCAGAGAGCTAGCTTTACAAATAGACCAGCAAATTATGGGCTTGGCTTATTTTACTGGTTGCACTTCTATTGCCGTTTATGGCGGTGGCGATGGCATCAATTACGAGCAGCAAAAAAGATCTTTAGCAGAAGGGGTAAACATTATTGTGGCTACTCCTGGTCGTTTAATAGCTCATTTAACAGCAGGAAAGATAGATTTTTCTAAGCTACAACATTTGGTTTTAGACGAAGCCGACCGTATGCTGGATATGGGCTTCTTTGATGATATTGTACGTATTATGAGTTATTTGCCGGCAGAACGTCAAAACATTATGTTTTCTGCTACCATGCCGCATAAAATCAGGACTTTAGCTAATAAAATCCTACGCAACCCAGTAGAAGTTAATATTGCTATCTCTAAACCATCAGAAGGGATCAATCAGCAAGCTTATATGGCTTTTGATGAGCAAAAAATACCTCTGCTAAAAACCATTTTAGCCGATGCAGCCTATAGCAGTATCATCATTTTTGCATCCCGTAAGGAGATTGTTAAAAAACTTAATTCTGAGCTTAATAAGAAAGGAATAGCAGCAGAAGCTTTCCACTCAGACCTAGACCAAGAGCAGCGTGAAGATATCATGAGTAGGTTTAAGGGTAAAAAACTAAGTGTTTTGGTTGGTACCGATGTTATTTCTAGAGGTATTGATGTAGAAGGCATTAGTTTGGTAGTCAATTACGATGTACCGCCAGATCCGGAAGATTATATCCACCGTATTGGTCGTACAGCCAGAGCAGAAACTACAGGAACAGCCATTACGTTTATCAATGATAAAGACCAAAATAAATTTGGTAGGATAGAGGCTCTCATGGGGCGTGAAGTTCCTAAAATAGCATTACCCGAGAGTTTAGGCGAAGCACCTGTTTATAAGCCAAATACAGCTGGCGGAGCTAAAAGAAAAAGCAACTGGAAGAAGAAAAAGTTTAATCAAAACAAAAAGCATCAGCAACAGCAAGCCAAACAAGCTTAGTATTCTGAAATCTTATCTTTAAAAATCCAAAATCAAATTTATCTTTGCAGGCTATGAGTATGACTGCTAAAGAAATCCGTCAGGCATTTTTAGATTTTTTTGCTTCTAAAGGCCACCAGATTGTTCCATCTGCACCTATTGTTGTTAAAAACGACCCCACATTGATGTTTACCAATGCGGGTATGAACCAGTTTAAGGATCTTTTTTTAGGAGAAGCACCCATAAAATACCCTCGTGTGGCCGATACACAACGTTGTTTAAGGGTTTCTGGCAAGCATAATGATTTGGAAGAGGTGGGTATTGATACTTACCACCATACCATGTTTGAGATGTTAGGAAACTGGAGCTTTGGCGATTATTTCAAAAAAGAAGCTATTGAGTGGAGTTGGGAGTTACTTACCGAGGTTTATAAACTAGATAAAGAGCGTTTATACGTAACCATATTTGAAGGCGATGAGAAAGAAGGTTTAGCAAAAGACCAAGAAGCCTACGATTTATGGTTGCAATTTGTACCTAAAGAGCGCATCCTCACCGGAAATAAAAAAGATAATTTCTGGGAAATGGGCGAAACAGGTCCTTGCGGTCCATGTTCAGAAATACATTTTGATAGCCGTTCTAACGAAGAAAGAGCCAAAGTAGATGGAGCTACTTTAGTAAATGCTGATGACCCTCAAGTTATAGAAATATGGAATAATGTTTTTATGGAGTTTAACCGCTTAAAAGACGGTTCTCTTAAAAAACTTCCTGCCCAACACGTAGATACCGGAATGGGTTTCGAGCGTTTGGTGCGTGTAATACAAGGTAAAACCTCAAATTACGATTCTGATGTGTTTACACCGATGATAGATTTTATCTCCAAATCTGCTGGTGTGGCTTATAATGCTGATGCGCAACCAGGCGATCAGGATTGGGGACAAGCCGTTGCGATGCGTGTAATGGCAGATCATATTAGAGCTATTGCTTTTGCTATTGCCGATGGGCAGTTGCCTTCAAACAACAAAGCAGGATATGTTATTCGTCGTATTTTAAGAAGAGCAATCCGTTATGCTTATCAATATTTAGGTTTCAAAGAGCCTTTCATGAATAAACTGGTTCCTTTATTGGCAGAGCAATTCAAAGGTGTTTTTGATGAATTGATAGCGCAACAAGATTTTGTTCAAAAAGTAATCCTAGAAGAGGAAAATGCTTTCTTAAGAACGTTAGCTCAAGGTGTCTCTAGATTTCAGGTTTATACAACTTTGGAAAGAGGTTTTACTGTAAGACAAGAAGAGGATAGCTGGGAGATGATGACTTATCAAACTCGTTATGAGAAAGAAAGATCGCAGAAACTAATTGCTGGAAAATTTGCTTTTGAACTTTCAGATACTTTCGGTTTCCCGATTGATTTAACAGAGTTAATGGCAAGAGAGATAGGTTTTACTGTAGATATTAAAGGTTTTGAAGCCGAGCTTGAAAAACAAAAAACTCGTTCTAGAGCAGCCACAGCTATTGATACAGAAGATTGGGTGGTTGTAAGTGAAGGTGAAGAAGTAGAGTTTTTAGGTTACGATGATTGGGAAGCAAAAGCTAAAATCTTGAAATATCGTAAAGTAAAAGCTAAAGGAAAAGAGCAGTATCAATTGGTATTAGATCGCACTCCTTTTTATGCTGAAAGCGGTGGTCAGGTAGGAGATAGCGGTGTTTTAATTGGTGAAGGCGAAGAAGTTATCATTACCGATACGAAGAAAGAAAACGGTTTAATTATTCATTTTACTGATGCTTTGCCTCAAAACTTAGAGGCAGATTTTATAGCTAAAATAAACTCGATAAGTAGAACTTTAACAGAAAACAACCACTCGGCAACCCACTTACTACATGCTGCATTAAAAATGGTATTGGGAGATCATGTGAATCAAAAAGGTTCATTGGTAAATGCATATCAATTAAGATTCGATTTTTCTCATTTTTCTAAACTTACAGATGAAGAAATACATCAAGTTGAAGCTATTGTTAACGAGAAGATTAGAGAAAACATCGCTTTAAAAGAAGAAAGAAATGTGCCTTATCAAAAAGCTATAGAAAGTGGTGTAACGGCTTTATTTGGCGAGAAATATGGTGATTTTGTTCGTGTGATTACTTTTGACGACCATTACTCAAAAGAGCTTTGTGGTGGTACTCATGTAAAAGCAACCGGGCAAATTGGATATTTTAAAATTGTTTCTGAAAGTGCCGTGGCTGCGGGTGTACGTAGGATAGAGGCGATCACCGCTATTGCTGCAGAGCAATTTATACAAGAGCAAAATCAGCTTTTAGCTAGTTTAAAAGAGTTATTAAAAAATCCTAAAGACCTTGCTAAAAGCGTTGAAGCTTTATTAGAAGAAAACAACAAGCTTAAAAAGGAAGTAGAAAAATCTGTATCAGAAAAAGCATCAGCTATGAAAAATGCTTTGAAAGATAAAGCACAAGAAATAAACGGTATTCAGTTTATTGCAGAAATTGTTGATTTGCCTCATGCTGATGCGGTGAAGAATCTGGCTTTCCAACTGAAAGATGTGCTAGATAATTTATTCCTTGTAATAGGTGCTACTTTTGATGGTAAACCAAACCTTACTGTGATGCTTTCTGACAATCTAGTGAAAGATAAAGGTCTTAATGCAAGCAATATTGTAAGAGAGCTAGCTAAAGAAATACAAGGTGGCGGCGGCGGTCAGCCTTTTTACGCTACCGCAGGTGGTAAAAACGCAGATGGCCTAAAAAGTGCCTTAGATAAAGCTAAAGCTTATTTATAGTTTTCCTTACTACATGATATCAAAGCAGCGTTTTCTTCGAGAGCGCTGCTTTTTTTGTCTCTAGGTTGCACCTAGTGTTATCTCTCTAGGTTGCACCTAGTGTTATCTCTCTAGGTTGCACCTGGTGTTATCTCTCTAGGTTGCACCTAGTGTTGTCTCTCTAGGTTGCACCTGGTGTTATTGACATTTAATCCCGTTGGGATTATGGGTTACTAAGAGCTTTTCTAGTTTTGTTAACTAAGCTATGGATATTATTTTATAAAAAATTTGCTACGTTAATTATTGTTATTAACTTAAACAAAAAAATTAAAAGCATTTCATTGCCAAGTTTCAGGCTAAGCCTAAAGGGCTTAAACTTGATTAACCACAGGTGCAACCCGTGGTCTAAAGCAACAGTAAGCACAGATGTGCCGGCTATAGCAACCACAGGTTACGCAAGCAGATGAGGTGCAACCTATAAAAAACATCATGAGTACCTATACACAAATCATCTATCAAATCGTATTTAGTACTAAATACAGAGGACGTACCCTTACAAGGGATAATAGAAAAGAACTTTTCAAGTATATATGGGGGATTTTAGAAAATAAAAAATGTCACTTATATCGAATCAATGGAGTTGAAGATCACATCCATATTGTAACGCATTTACATCCATCGGTTTCTTTGGCATCTTTGGTCAAAGACATCAAAGTAGCTAGTTCTTTATACATCAAAGAGCAAAAATTATTTGAAAACTTTATAGGCTGGCAGGTAGGATATGGTGCTTTTACATACAGTATTAAAGAAAAAAATAGAGTAATTAATTATGTTAAAAATCAAGAAGAGCATCACAAACAAAAAACATATAAAGAAGAGTATATAGCCTTACTTAATAAACATGGGATTGAGTTTGAAGAGAAATATTTATGGCTATAATTTTTAACAAACTTGTTGAGAAAACGCATAAAAAAACCTATATACCGGCCGATATATAGGTTAAATTTTAGAAGAGTAAATTCTATCGAATTATTTAGATGCGTTTAATGAAGCTAATACTTCATTGTTTTTTACAACTTGACTTCTTCCTTCTTTAGAACGACTTCCTACTTCAATGTTAGAAGCATTCTTAAGAAACTGAACTTCAAGACGTGAAACGGTCTTATTTCTTCTGTCTTTTCTTTTTAAACGCGTTACTGCCATGACTTTTTTTATATATAAAACTTTAAATGAGGTCGAGAGCGGATTCGAACCGCTGTACAAGGTTTTGCAGACCTCTGCCTAGCCACTCGGCCACTCGACCTTTTCTATTTAAGGACTGCAAAAATAGTAAAATTATTATACAAGTCAATTTTTAATGTAATTAATTCTCTTAATTTCTGTACAACAAATAGCAGCAGAAATGGCAACATTTAAAGATTCAGTATTCCCGGCACCTGGTATGGTAATAGCTTCGGTAACTAAAGCTTTGATTTCCTTAGAGATACCATTTCCCTCGCTACCCAAAACAATATATCCAGAAGGAGGCCATTTAACTTCAAAAATATTTTTACCGTCTAATAAAGTGCCATAAATAGGCAGAGTTTCTGTACTTAACAGCTCTTTTAAATCCGTATAAACAACTTTTACTCTGGCTAAAGATCCCATGGTAGCTTGTACCACCTTTGGGTTATATACTTCTACCGTGTCTGTTGAGCAAATAATTTTATCGAAACCAAACCAATCTAAGGTTCTAATAATGGTTCCTAAATTTCCAGGATCTTGTACACCATCTAATATAAAAACAAGTTCATCATCCGCTTTATATCGCTTAAAATCATATTGTTTTGGGATTTCTAAAATGGCTAAAGCTTCTTGTGGTGTTTTTAAAGTGCTAATTTTAGTTAAATCTTGATCACTCACTTCAAAAACTTTTTGTTTCTGAGATAATTTAGGCAATTTTGAAATGTTATCAGCCAAACAATAAATACTTTGGACATTATACTGAGAGTTTAAAAATTCAGTTATAGATTTCATACCTTCAACTAAAAAAAGACCGTTTTCTTTGCGGTATTTTTTTTGGTGTAGAGATTTGATAAAACTTATTTGAGATTTTGAAAGCATATATTATTTATCCTGTTACAATATTACTTCTTTTCACTTTAATTTTAGGTGCTTGTAGGTCTACTAAAAGATTAAAAGAAAATGAAGCTTTAATTACTAAGCTTAACATAAACGGGGTAGATAAAGAGTTTGAAGAGCAAGCAGAGTCTTATGTTTCTTTAGACATTAGACCTAATTCTCCTTTTAATTTATGGGTTTACAATACCTTTAATAAAAAAGGTAAAAAAAGTTTAGGCGAAGCTCCGCACCTTTTAGATAGCTCTTTGGTAGAAGTTTCAAGAGCACAAATTCAGAAGTTTTTAAACACAAAAGGTTTTTTAAATGCTAAAGTAGAAAGCGCTATAGCTTTACAAGAAAAAAAAGCAAGTATCACTTTTACAGCAGTACAGGGTCCATCTTTTAAGTTTAAAGACATAAGTTTTGATATTAAAAATCAAGATATTAAAGATCTTTATTTAGCTAATAGAAATAAATTTACCCGTATAACCCCCGGTCAAAGATTAGATGAAGATAGCATTGCTTATGAAAGAGACCAGGTTTATACGCTGATGAAAAAAAATGGTTATTATGATTTCATCAGGCAATATGTAAGAGCCGAAATAGATACCAATTTAAATAACAGTCAAGCAAACGTTACCATAGAAATTTTAAATCCTGATACTACAACCCACCAACAATACACGCTTAACAATACTTATATCAGAATACAACCAAGTACCGGAATTATCAAACAAGGAGCGCAAAGAAATACATCAGTAATAGATTCTCAGTATTATTTTTTCGATTACTCGAAATTTTTTAAAACATCTAAAGTAGCCCCTTATATTTTTCTAAATAAAGGCGAGCAATACTCAATAGAGAATGTAGAATTAACAAACCAACGCTTGTTTGAGCTCAATGTATTTAAAAGTGTGTCTGTTGATTTTAGGAAAAGACCCAATTCAACAGAGCTAGTGGGGCTAATAGATATTATCCCTTTAAAAAAGAAATCTAATAGGATAGACGGAGATTATACGTTTAACTCTAGTATTACTGGGGCTAATTTGGGTTTAACTTATCAAAACAGAAATATTTTTGGTGGAGCAGAAATTTTAGAAATTAAATTAAGAGGTGGTTTACAGTTTGATAAGAATCTTACAGGAAGTATTTCTGATAGATTGCTAAGTAGAGACTACCAAATAGGTGCTAGTTTAACCTTTCCCAGATTGGTAACACCTTTTAACCTGCCCTTTATCGGTTATAGTGGTATTCCAAGAACCAGATTAGGTACTAATTTTCAGATATATGAATTAAAAGATAGGTACTTAAGAAGAGCACTAGGCACCAACTTTACCCATGATTGGGTAGAAACAAAATATAAACTACATTCTTTAACTCCTATAAATATACAATATGCCTTAGGTATGATAGACCCTGTGGTAGAGCAGGATTTGATTAACAGAGGCTATGCTTTCTTTTTAAATACCTTAAGGTCTCAGTTGGTTTCAAGCTCTATCTACAATTACACACTTAATTTAGCAAGGCTTTCAACGCTAAGTAATTTTACTTTTTTTAATGGAATAGTAGAAGTAGGTGGTAATACAGCAGCTCTAGCAGCACAGGCTATTGGTAAAAGCAATACAAGAGGACAAAAAACTTTATTGGGAGTTCCTTATTATCAGTTTGCTAGGTTAGAAACAGATTTCAGATTTTACAAATATTTGGGTCAAGAAAAACAATTTGTAGTAAGGTTAAACCCAGGTATTGGCTATTCTTATGGAAACGTTAAATCCTTACCTTTTGATAAGCAATTTTTTGCTGGCGGTTCTAGTGGTATCAGAGCTTGGCAAGCCCGTACTTTAGGTCCTGGTAATTATAACCGAAGCTCTTTAGAAAGTGATTCTACACGTTTAAATTTAAGAAATATTGACCAATTGGGAGATTTAAAGTTTGAAGGTAATTTAGAGTATCGCTTTAAAATTTTAGATAATTTTTTTGGTAGTAAAGTAAAAGGAGCAACTTTTGTTGATTTTGGTAATATATGGCAGCTAAGAGACAATGGTTTTGAAGGCGCACAAATTAAATTCAATAAATTATGGCAACAGATGGCCATAGGAACAGGTGTAGGTTTACGTTTTGATGTTTCTTTCTTTGTGTTTAGACTAGATGCTGGTTTTAAAGTTAAAGACCCACAATTTAGAGGTGCAGACCAATGGATAACCAAATACTATTTTGACAGAGAAGCTAAAAAGCAGTTGAAAGCTACTTATGCAGATACCAATAATCCAGACCGTTACTCTACAACACAAATCCAGTTTGGTATTGGAATGCCTTTCTAAGTTTAAAAAAGATTTTTTAAACCATCAAATACACTTTCTATGAAAGTACCCATAGATAAGCCTTTACTGTAATTAAAATAGATATAAGCCATTAAAATAAAAACCATCAAGCCTATTAATTTTCTAAACATATAGCCTAGTAATATTAAACCCACAGGTATGGCTAGTAAAATATACCAACTTATACGGATGGGAGTTAAGCTTTCGCTTGATTTATAGATGTAGTATAAGTTAGAAACATCAGTTTCATCGTTTTCATGTTTAATGTACATGAAAGTAGATTTTTCTATAGGCATATCCCAAGCAGCCACACCATCATGAAAAATTAAATCTTTACTAAAACCATTAATATCAAATTTATAAGTTCCGTTGATAGATGTTCTTGGATTTTTTAGAGAATCTGTAGCAATAACAGCTATTTTATCAGCTTTTAAAAAGCTTTCTTTAATGATGAAATCTTTGATAATAAAATTTTCATGCGTTTGAGAAAAAGCGGTTATCATACCAGATAAGAAGAAAATAAACAAAGTAAAAAGTCTTATCATTCTATAGCTCTTTTATTATAAAGTAAGTATCCGATATGGAATAAAATCCCAAACGGACGGGGTTGATTTTGGTAATAATTAAAATTTAATGCAACTGGTCCAACAGGACTATGATACACCATAGAACTTGCACCTATGAAGTGTCTGTCAGAAAAAAGCGTTCCCAATTTTGTTTGTTGCAAACCTTTCAAACTAACCTCCTCAAAAGGTTGAAAAACATATCCCTCTAAACGCAAATCTAAGTTTCTTTTTAATAAAAAGATATGCTTCATTCCTAAACTTAAATATTTATCGGCCCTTAAATTATCTAAAAATATAGACCGAGAGTCTTGTAAAGGATAAAATGCCGCTGTACTTAACAAATTACTTTTAAAAGTGGTAAAGGTTGGTCGGTTAGCGTAAACATTATCAGTAACATAAGCTAAATGATAATGTGGAGCTATGCGGTAAAATTTCTCGGCCTTTATATCAAATTTAAACCACTGCCTGTTATTGGCTGATGAAGTGATGAGATTAAACTCTGGCGTATTGCGCAAAATATTACCAGGGTTATAGCTTTCTGTACCCGTATAATAAGATAAACCATAACTTAGATAAGACCCCGTATTAGCGTACTGCTTGTAGTTAAGTTTATTTTTAGTGTACCTGATGGAGGATAAAAAGCCATCAAAAGTTGATTTATCTAAGACATCACCTACATTAAAGTTATCAGTAGGGCTATAGTTATCCCGGTTATGAAAATAAGCTCCATGTAAAGTTAAAACGGTATTATTCCTTATCGGGATGCCAAATTTTATACCCACCCTTCTGTCGGATTGTTTAATAAATGCTGGAGGGCGATTATTGATGGCAAATAATTCGCCCGAGCTAAAATAATCCCAATTGTTATATACAAATTCGGTTTCAAAGAAAATAGGTGTTTTAAAAGGGAAATCAAGCCTGATGGCACTTTGTGCTGATTGGTAAAAACGACCCGAATAAAAATTACTATTAAAAGTGTAAGCCAGCTTATTTAAATAATTGTACTGCAAGCCCAAAAAAATATTACTGATAGGTCTGCTAGAAATATTACCACCTAAATCAACCTTAAAATTGGTTTCTGATTGCACTTGAACATCAAATTCGTAATTATTGGTTTCTGGTTTAAATTTTAAGCTCGGATAAACAGTTTCAAAATTATCATCGCCTAAAAGTTTATAATAACCTTCTTTAATTTCTAAAAGCGATAGTTGCTTATTATCGTAATTAAAAGTGTTTTTAATATAAGAGCGCTTCTTAGAGTTTACCCCGTAAACATTTACCTGATTAAAAGTTAGGTATGGGTTTCTATTAGTAAAAGCTTTACGTTTAGCAGTAAGCTCTTCTGATGATGTCCTTTGTGCAATTTTAGCTTTAATTTCTGCCATATTGGCTAATGTTTTTAAATAGCCAGCTTGTATAATAGCTTTTACAGGTTTAAAATTGGTGGCGCTAAAATTGGCCATTTCTGGTTCTATATAAATACCATTTTTACCAATCGCACTAGAATCAGTCTTACTTAAGAAAAGATAAACCAGCAGGCGGTTCATTAATTTATCGTCATTATCTTTTGGGTAATCCGTAAAGTTTTTGGATGAAACATTAGCACCAATAATGATATCGGGTTTAAAGTCTTCTTTCATCACATCAACCGGGAAATTATTATACAGGCCACCATCAAAAACATATTTTCCATCTATTTTTATTGGGCGATAAACTAAAGGAACTGTCATGCTACCTCTTACAGCCTCAGCCAAATTTCCCTTCTTTAGTGCAATCATTTCTTGCGAAAGCACATCAGAAACCATACATCTGTAAGGGATAAATAAATCATCAAAATTATCTTTAGCATTAGCTGATGCTTGCGAGAGCAATTCTATCAAAGCAAAATTTAAAGGAATATCATTGATTAAATTAGAACGTAGTTTTAAATTAAAACCAGAATCAATTTGGATTTTAGCCGTAAAAAAGGAAGGGTTTTCTGGCTTTTTCTGATAAAAATAGCTGTAGTTGCTGCTGTATCTACCTGCTACCCAATTCTGAAATTCATCGCTTAAAGCAATATACTCTATTTCTTCTGGCGAATATCCTGCTGCATACATAGCACCAACTACAGCACCCATAGAAGTACCCGTAATATAATCTATAGGAATATTATTTTCTTCTAAAGCTTTTAAAACGCCAATATGAGCTAAGCCTTTAGCACCACCACCGCTAAAAACCAATCCAACTTTTTGGGCATAAGTACTTTTGATGCAAACAATAAGGATAAGGAGGATTATATTTTTCACGTAGCTAAAAATAATCAATTAGTTTAAAGATTGCTACCTTTGGACAGCATGAAATTCAATAAATACCATATATCACCAGAGTTAAAAAGAAGTTTAGAAGAATTAGGTTTCAAAAAACCTACTGATATACAATTTAAATCTATCCCTCAAATTTTATCCGGACAAGATATTTTGGCTATAGCCCAAACAGGAACGGGTAAAACTGCTGCTTTTGCGATTCCTTTAATTAGCATGTTGCAAGAAAAGAAACGCTACCAGCAAGAGCAACATGTAAAGGCCGTTGTAATGGTACCTACCAGAGAATTAGCCTTGCAAATACAAGATGTATTTATTGAATTAGCTAAGTATACAAACATTAAAACCGCTGCTATTATTGGTGGTGTTGATATAGACCCACAACTTCAAGAAATAAAAGCAGGTGTTGATATTTTAATTGCTACGCCTGGCCGTATTATGGATTTGGTGCACAAAAGTATCCTTAACCTAAAAAAAATAGACTATTTGGTCTTAGATGAGGCCGATCACATGCTAGCAAAAGGTTTTTATGCTGATATACAGAAGCTCATAACCTTTTTACCAAGAAGAAGACAAACCATGTTTTTTTCGGCTACGATTAATGAAACTATTAAAGATTTAGCCTACGCCTTAGTAAATAAACCAGTCAGGATTCAGTTATCGCCTAAAGACCCCGTATCTAAAAATGTTGACCATGCGGTTATTTATGTTGAAATGGATGATAAAAGATTTTTTCTAGAAAGATTGATAAAGGAAAATCCGGAAACAAAAATGATGGTTTTTGTAAGAACAAAAGTAAGGGCAGAACGTGTGGCAAAAGCTATGGAAAGAGTTGCTATTACCACCGCAACCATACATGGCGATAAAGAGCAACAAGATAGATTTGGTGTTTTAGAAGATTTTAGAACCGGTAAAATAAAAGTTTTAATAGCTACCGATGTAAGTTCTAGAGGGATAGATGTAAAAGGCGTAGACTATGTTATTAATTACGATTTACCCGATGTAGCCGAAAATTACGTTCACCGTATAGGACGAACCGGTAGAGGGATAAGCAGGGGTAAAGCTATATCATTTTGTAGTGAAGAAGAAAAAATTATATTAAAAGAAATAGAAACTTACTTGACAAACCCGATTAAGACCATGGAAGTACGCCATACGGAGTATGAAGAAACGTTGGCTATTTCAGAAGATAACCCTCATGATTGGAAGAGTTTATTGAAAGAAGCAGCCCAGGAACCACTTAAAAGGAGAAAGAAAAAATAATTTTCTTTTTGATAATCAGTCACTTGTTTATAAAACAAGAAAATTTGCGTTAAAACGCATAAAAATTATACCTTTGTGCCGGGTTAGTCTTCTACGACCAGCTCCTTCTGAACTCCCCCAGGGTGGGAACGCAGCAAGGGTAAGAGGTTGTAGCGGTGCGATAGAAGGTGCTAGCCCATTTTTTTCTTCTTTAATATTTCTACCAGTATTTTTTTCTGATAATTTCTGATAAAACAATCGATTTAAATGATTAAAAAAAGATTATTTTGATAGATTTGCATCTGAGATGGATACATCACTCATATTAAATTCAACAAATTAACCAAATACATATTCACAATTTTCAAATTAAACAACATGAAATTTTTCATAGATACCGCAAACCTTGCACAAATTAAAGAAGCACAAGATTTAGGCGTTTTAGATGGCGTAACTACCAACCCAAGCTTAATGGCTAAAGAAGGTATTACCGGAGAAGAAAACGTTTTAAACCATTACAGAGCTATTTGCGATTTAGTAGATGATAATGTAAGTGCAGAAGTAATTTCTACAGATTTTGAAGGTATGGTAAAAGAAGGCGAAGCTTTAGCTGCTTTAAACCCTAAAATTGTAGTTAAAATTCCTATGATTAAAGATGGTATTAAAGCCTTAAAATATTTCAGCAGCAAAGGAATCAGAACCAATTGTACTTTAATTTTCTCTGCTGGGCAAGCACTTTTAGCTGCTAAAGCAGGCGCAAGTTATGTGTCTCCTTTCTTAGGTCGTTTAGATGATATTGGTGCTGATAGCTTTGGTTTAATTGAAGATATCCGTTTAATATTTGATAATTACGGATATGAAACCGAAATTTTAGCAGCTTCTATCAGAAATTCTGTACATATTGTAGAGTGTGCTAAAATTGGTGCCGATGTAATGACTGGACCTTTATCTTCTATCATGGGATTATTAAAACACCCATTAACGGATAACGGTTTAGCACAGTTTTTAGCAGACCACGCTAAAGCAGCAGGTAAATAAACCTTATGGTATAGTAAAAGAGCAAAATGGAAAAGCTCTTTCTAAAAAAAAAGTCCTCAATATTTAGTTTATCAACTTTATATTGAGGATTTGTTATTTAATAGTTCTTCGTATGCTGGGATAATTAAAAATGATTTCTAGATTGTTTAAAGCCAAATTTGTTATCAAAAATCCACAACAAAGAAAATTTATTCACATAAGCCTACATCATCAATTATTATCATAAGATTTGTAGCCTTATTTATAAATCTTAAATGAAACTTGTTATAGCCGAAAAACCATCTGTTGCCCGCGAACTCGCAAAAGTTTTTGGAGCCACCAATAAAAAAGGGGGTTATATAGAAGGAAAAGGCTATAGTTTTACTTGGGCATTTGGTCATTTATTGCAATTAGCACCTCCACAAGATTATGGTTTTTACGGCTGGAAACAGCAAAACTTACCCATGCTTCCGCATAAATTTAAGTTGGCTGTAAGAAAAATTAAAACCAAAGATGGACTGGTAGAAGACCCTGCTGTAAGAAAGCAATTAGACGTTATCAAAGCCTTGTTTGACGAGTGTACGGAAATTATTGTTGCTACTGATGCCGGGCGAGAAGGAGAGCTCATCTTTCGATATATTTACTATTATTTGAAATGTAAAAAGCCTTTTCGCCGTTTATGGATTTCTTCCCAAACAGATGCCGCTATTAAAGATGGTTTTAGAAACCTCAAACCCGGGTCTGATTATGATACTTTATTTAATTCTGCCCACTGCCGCTCAGAGTCTGATTGGTTGGTAGGGATGAATGCTACTCAAGCTTTAAGTATTTCGGCAGGAAACAAAGCCGTACTTTCTTTAGGTAGGGTGCAAACACCAACCTTAGCCATGATTTGCCAGCGCTATCTTGAAATTCAACAATTTGTACCTCAAATATATTTTCAAGTAGCCATACAACTAAATAAAGACGGACATCTTTTTAGAGCTATTTCAGCAATCAATTATAAAACCAAAGAAGAAGCAGAAACTGTTTTAGGTCAAGTTTTAGATGTTGCAGCTGGGCATCCAACAGGTGGGCATATCACCAAAGTTGAAGCAAAAGCTAAAAAAGAACCACCACCACTATTACATGATTTAAGTAGTTTACAACAAGAAGCTAATAAGAAAAAAGGTTACACTGCCGACCAAACACTGGGTATTCTACAACAATTGTATGAAAGTAAATTGGTTACTTATCCGCGTACCGGAAGCAGATATATTGGTGATGATATTTATGCAGGTATACCAGCTTTGATAGCCAAGTACCAGCAACACCCACAATTTGGTAAACAAGCAGAATACCTAGCAACCATAAAATTAAACAAGCGAAGTGTTAATGCTAAAAAAGTAACAGACCACCACGCTATTTTACCAACTGGCGAAAATGCCGGCTATTTATCAGAAGATAAGCAAGCTGTTTATGATATGGTTGTTGGTCGTATGTTAGAAGCTTTTCATCAAGAGTGTATCAAAGAAACAACTAAAATAAGTGTAAGCTCCGGGGCTGATTTTATAGCTAACGGTACGGTGATACAATCTGCGGGTTGGCGTTCTGTTTTTAATGACCCCGATGATGAAAAGAAAGAGGGCGAAAACGCTTCTTTACCAAAAGTAGCTCAAGACGAGTATTTACCTGTTACCAATAAAGCCGTTTTAGAAAAACAAACCAAGCCTAAGCCTTTGTATACCGAGGCGACTTTACTTAAAGCATTAGAAACTTGCGGTAAAGATATAGAAGATGAAGAGCTGCGTTACGCCATGAAAGAAAGTGGTTTAGGTACACCTGCTACCCGGGCATCCATCATAGAAACATTAATTAAACGAGAGTATATCGGTAGGGAGAAAAAGAATTTAGTGCCTACAAAGAAAGGATTAGCCGTTTATGAGGTGGTAAAAGATAAAAAGATAGCGCATGCCGAGCTTACAGGACAATGGGAAAAGCGTTTAGAAGAAATAAGATCTGGTGCTTCTGTCCAGGATTTTAAAGCAGAAATAACAGCTTACACCAAAACCATCACACAAGAGCTACTGGCTGCTGGGCAAGGTTTACATCAAATTTTGCAAGAAGCGTAATAAATATATTTAATTAGAGCTATAAAGGTTATGGCATTCTTAAATAACCTATATTTAATCTATCTCATAACGCTCTATTTTAGCATAAAGCGTTTTTCTATCAATATTTAAAAGTTTAGCTGCCTTAGATTTATTATATTTTACTTTCTCTAAAGTTTGTGTAATCAAAAGTTTTTCATTTTGCTCGTTAATTGCTTTTAAATCTGATGTAGGATCTTGTTGAACGGCTTGTTGCCTGTTTACCGTGAATAACATTTCATCCGGTAAAGCGCTTACTTCTGCCGTTTCTGTAAGGCTTAAAAGTACCATTCTTTTAATCACATTTTTAAGCTCTCTTAAGTTTCCTGGCCAAGAATAGCGTAGCAATAAATCTTTAACTTCTGGTGATAGCAGTTTTACATTTCTTTGCAATTCTTGATTAGAAAGTTTGATAAAATGAGCAATAAAAAGCTCTAAATCTTTTCCTCTTGCTCTTAACGGAGGTAATTGAATTTTAAACTCGTTTAAACGGTGGTAAAGGTCTTCTCTGAAATCTCCACGAGCTACGCTATCTATTAAATCATCATTGGTAGCCGTTAAAATTCTAACATCAACTTTAATTTGTTTGGTGCTTCCTAAAGGTTGTATAGTTCTTTCTTGCAACGCTCTTAATAACTTTACCTGCACTTCATAACTTAAATTACCAACCTCATCCAAAAATAAAGTACCGCCATTAGCAACTTCAAATTGCCCTTTTTTATCTTGTAAAGCACCTGTAAAAGCACCTTTAACATGTCCAAAAAGCTCGCTAGCAGCTAAATCTTTAGATAAAGCCCCACAGTCTATAGCTATAAAGGGTTTATGGTTTCGGTTGCTTTGGGTATGGACAGTTCTTGCGGCATATTCTTTTCCTGTTCCACTTTCTCCCTGAATAATAACCGACATATCCGTGGGGGCAACCAAATCTATATAACTGTATAATTTATTAGCCTCTGGGCTATTGCCTTTTATAATGGTATCAGGACTAGTACTTTTTTTAGGTAAACTTTCTACTTTTTTATTCAAAGCATTACTCATAATCATGAGTAATTCATCAGGATTAACAGGTTTAGTGATGTAATCAAAAGCACCTAGTCGCATTGCTTTAACAGCCGTTGGTACATCGTTGAAACTGGTCATGATGATAGCAGACATTCCTAAATTTTTGTGGGCAACATGGTTTAAAATGTCTAAACCTGTACCATCTGGTAAACGGTAGTCTAGCAATAATAGGTCAAAAGAGTTCTCATCAAGCAGTTTAAGACCATTTTTGATGGTATTTGCTGCTTCTACCACATGTTGGTGTTTTTTTAAAAAACCTTGTAAGAGTTGTGAAAAAGTAATATCGTCTTCAACGATAAGTATTTTTGCCATAAAAACCTGTACTGTACGAGCTGAAAAACACAAAAGCCGGACCAAAGTCCGGCTTTATGCGTCATTTATGTGTGTTAATTGTTAAAATGATTGATTTATTGTACTACTTTACCGTCTGCGCCAATTCTGATAGCTCTTACTTCCTCACCTTTTTTTACCTCAATTTGGTAATACTCTTTATCTTCTGATTTAACCAAAGTTGCTGAGCTTGGAATCCATTCTTTAAATAAATCTGCCTGTAAAGTGGTTTTTACTGCCTCTGGAAGATCTTCCATATTTACTGGAGTAGATTGCTCTGCGGTTTGAGTATTTTGTTTGGTGGTGTCTTGCGCAACCTCACTATACATAGACTCTTCTTGCTTTGGTGCAGGTGTTTGTTTAGTAGTATCCTGTTTCACCGTGTCTTGTTTGGTGGTGTCTTGTAAAGCAAATGATCTGTCAAAAGATAATGATTTTGCTTCTGCTGTTGCTAATCCTGCGAACGCTAATACTGCTGCTGATAAAATGAACTTTTTCATAACTTATATATTTTAAATTTTAATGTTTAACAATACAAACCTATGTTTGATAATGATGCCAAATCATAATTTATAATATAAGTTTCTGATAGTTAGATTTTTATAATATAAGTGATTGTTTCTTGATTGTAGATAAACTCCACACTTTGTTGCATCATACAACGATTTACTTACTTCATAACCAGTTTAAACTTCGCCTTTTACTTCTTCAAGTTTGAATTTATAGGCCATACTGCTGGTTTTAATAGGTAATTTAAGCTCTTCGCTCATAGTTTGTATAAAACAAGCTCCGTAGTAAAAAATAAAGGACGAATAGAAAATGTATAACATCACCAATAAAATGGCACCAGAAGTACCATAAATTTCATTAATATTAGAGTTGATGAGTGCTGTTTTCAGGATGATTTTTCCGATAGTAAATAAAATCGCTGTAAAAGTGCTTCCTAAAAAACTAATACGCCAATAAGGTTTTCCATCAGCAATAAACCTAAAAGCAATGCTAAACCAAGTAGTAGCTACGCTTAAAAATATCAATTCGTTAAGAAAATTACCTAAAATAGGCAGGTAACCAAATTCTTTTTCCAGATATATTCTTATCCCTTCTAATAGAAAAACTACAAACAATAAAAAACCACCTAAGCTAATGATACCTAAAGATTTTGCCCTTTGTCTGATATGGAATTTAAAACCGGGATGTTCTTTTACCTTGATACTCCATAACTGGTTAATGGTATTTCTGATGATGACAAATAGGGTAGTAGAAACAAAGAGCAAAAAAATAAACCCCAAAACGGTGATGTACCACGTTTCGCTCATGGCGTAAATATTTCTTAAAATGCTCCTGATTTCATCTGCGCTAACAGTTCCTATATTTTCAGAGAGTTTCTCCAGGATATTTTGTCCAAATTCTCTTCGGTTAAAAAACATCCCAAACACTTGTAAAAGCACAATAATGATAGCCGGTAAGGCAAAAGTTGCGAAAAAAGCTGTAGAAGCGGCCAGTCTTAAAGGGTCGTTTTTCTTAAAATTATCAAAAGCAAGTCTGGCAAATAAGGTAAAATGTTTTAAATGCTTTATAAATCTCTTTCTTTTAGATTCCATACCATGAGTTAAACAAAAATAGAACCACTAAAAAAGCAGCTTTAATTGCACTGATTTAACCTAATTCAATTCAAATTTTTATAGTTTTACGCTTCAAATAAAAAGAGATTGAAGAAGCCCATAATCGTTATCAAATTTGGTTCGGCCTCCATTACTACTAATAAAGGAGAGCTTGATGAACTGGTAGTGAGTGAAATAGCCCGTCAGATTGCCCAATTGCATCAAAATTATAATATTGTTTTAGTTTCTTCTGGTGCTGTAGCGGCAGGTAAAAAGCATTTACAACAATATGCAGGCACTTTAATAGAGCGTAAAGCAGCAGCAGCCATTGGTAACCCTTTATTATTACAAACTTATTCTAAATATTTTGCTCCTTTTCAGTTAGCAATTGCCCAAAGTTTGTGCGAGCGTCATCATTTCTCTAACAGAGACCAGTTTTTACAGCTTAAAAAAACTTATGAAGAGCTTTGGAAGAATGGTATCATCCCTGTTGCCAATGAGAATGATGTGGTGAGTAACCTCGAGCTTAAGTTTTCTGATAACGATGAACTAGCTACTTTAATAGCCGTTGGTTTTGGTGCCGAGCAGATTTTATACAGCACTTCTGTTCCGGGTGTTTTAGATGCCGATGGACAAGTGATTCCAGAAATAAAAGTGATAGACAAAGAAGCTTTATCCCTAGCTAAAAAAGAGAAATCTGCCGTAGGTTTAGGTGGGATGACATCTAAACTTAACTTTGCCCGGCTAGCAACCCAAATGGGTATAAAAGCTGTAATTTTTGGAGTACGCACACAAGATGGCATTTTAAAAGCCGTTAAAGGAGAAACTGGTACGGTATGTTTGGCGCAGCCTTGTAATATTCCATCCAGAAATAAATGGTTAGCCAGCGGTAGTTTAGTCACCGGGCAGCTTCAGGTTGATGATGGAGCACAAAAAGCCTTAAAAGCAAGACATAGTTTGTTAGCCGTAGGCGTTAAAAAAGTATTAAGAGATTTTGAAGCAGGCGAGGTATTTGAGATTTCAGACGAGAAAGGTATAGCTTTCGCAGTGGCAAAATCTAAAATAGATTCAAAAATTTTAAGTTCAGATACCAAAAAGCAAAACTTGGAAATTGCTCATGCAGATGACATCGTTTTACTTTAAATTTTATAGGAAATGGAAAATATTCAGGATATACTAAAAGCAGCATCCAAAGCAACAACAGTCATTAAAAATTTATCTGCGGAAAAAAAGCAGGCAGTTTTACACGATTTAGCTAAAGATTTAATCAAGCATAGCGATTTGATTATAGCAGAAAATCAGAAGGATTTAGTTAAAATGGATGATGCAGATCCTAAAAAAGATAGGCTATTACTTTCTGCCGATAGAATTATTGGTTTGGCTAAAAGCGTAAATGAAGTTGCTGTTTTGGAAGATCCAACTGGGCAGCTTTTATCAGAAAAAACTTTGCCTAACGGACTTCAAGTGCAAAAGAAAACAGTTGCACTGGGTGTTGTTGGGGTGATATATGAATCGAGACCTAATGTAACCATAGATGTAGCTGCTTTATGTATCCGCTCAGGTAATGTTTGTTTGCTAAGAGGCGGTACCGATGCTTATTTTACCAATATCTGTTTGGTGGATATTATCCGCAATGTTTTAAAGGCACATCAGCTAAACCCTGATATTGTACAACTGATGCCGGTAGACCGTAAATATGTTCAAGAATTGCTTACAGCAACTAAATATGTAGATATTATTATCCCTAGAGGCTCGCAGCAATTGATAGATTTTGTAAGACAAAACGCTAAAGTTCCGGTAATAGAAACTGGTGCTGGGGTTTGCCATACTTATGTAGAAAGTACTGCTAATTTGGCTAAGGCATCAAAAATCATCACCAATGCTAAAGTGAGCAGACCATCTGTTTGTAACTCTTTAGACACCATTGTTGTGGATAGAAGTGTTACCGCAGATTTATTAAAATTAGTTGCTGATGATTTGCTACCTCATGCCGTAGAAATTTTCGCAGATGATTATGCTTTTCAAATCCTGAATGATTTAAAATATCCTTTCCTGCAAAGGGCAGAAGCAGAAGACTTTGGTCGCGAGTTTTTATCCTTAAAATGCTCTGTTAAAGTTGTAGATGGGATAGAAGAGGCTCTAGCACACATTAGCGAGTTTTCTTCTAAACATTCAGAAGCTATTATTTCAGAAGATCAAGACCTTATCCATAAATTTATGAATGATGTAGATGCTGCTGCTGTTTACTCCAATGCTTCCACCCGTTTTACCGATGGTGGCGAGTTTGGTTTAGGTGCAGAAATAGGCATCTCTACCCAAAAATTACACGCTCGTGGTCCTTTTGCATTAGAAAAACTCGTGACAGAAAAATGGTTTGTTACGGGTAATGGGCAGGTGAGGTAGGTTTTGGAGTCGGATGTCCGTGGTCCGAAGTCTGGGTGGTGAGTTGGAAGTTTTAGAGTCGGATGTCCGCGGTCCGAAGTCTGTTTTGAAGGGTTGAACATTAACAGCAATAGTTTGTTCATCATATATCAACATTTAAAAAGATGAAACATATACTTATCATATTGGCGTTATTTTGCTTTTCTTGTAATGAAAAAGCACAAACACAAGAAAAAAAGCGAGATCAGTTTGCTGCTATCAGTTCTAATTTTAATCAGGATTGGGCTAATCAAAACCATTGGGATGATGGCTTGGCAGAAGTTGCCGTTTATGAAGCTACTCGTACTATTTACGGTAAAGTGAGAAGTTTTGATTATACCTATATCACGGTATCAGAAGATTTTAACAAAGCTTTTAGGGTTAAAACCGATGATTACCAGCTTAAAGACCTTTATAAAGTATTAAAAGTGAATGCTTTTGCTCGCATCCCTACAGATAACTATCCTTACCATTTGCTTACTTCTATGTTTTTCCTCAGAGAAAACGCTTTAAATTTAGATAAGATGACCACCAGCTCGCAAGAATGGTGTGGTAATACTTTTAAAGAATACCTGCAAGACCATAAAGGTTTTAATCTTACCTATCATTCTTATTGGGATACTGAAGGAGATGGGGAAACCAAAATTGCAGCAGGAATTTTATTAGAAGACCAATTAAATTATACTTTAAGAGCCTTGAAATTTCAAGAAGGTTTAACCTTTTCCGCTCCGGTTTTAGAAAGCCAGATAAGCAGTAAAGTAGGTAAGCTAAAAGTTTACGACGCCAATTTTAAAATTAGCGATGATAAAGCATCTAACACTTGGAAGGTAGAGCTTACTTTAGAGAAAGATAAAGTAAATACCTATTATTTTGCGAAAGCTTATCCTAACGTACTCATGAAACAAAATACTTGGGACGGTAGAAATCTCGTTTTAAAAGACCTTTCTAGATATGCTTACTGGCAACAATAAAATCATACTGGTTTTTACTTTTTTGTTGCTCTCTTGTTCACAGGCCGAGTCTCAAAAGAAAAATGCCGTTTGGGTAAAAGACAAAATTAATGGGATAAGTTTTGTTGCACCGCCACGTGTGGTTGATGATGCCTGGTCTGTAGAAATTAAAAATATTCAAGCAGGTTGGGTGGCTATTATTCCTTATGCTTTTTCAAATGTAAACGAGCCTGCTGTTATCTATCATCCCGAAAGGCAATACTGGGGCGAGTCTCTAGAAGGTGTAAAAGCCACCATTAAACAAGCTCATGCTAACGGACTAAAAGTAATGGTAAAACCACAAGTTTGGCTGCAAAGAGGTGCTTGGATAGGCAGTTTTGATTTAAGTACTGAAGCCCAATGGCAACAATGGGAGCAAGATTATGAGAACTATATTTTAACTTTTGCTAAACTTGCCAACCAAGAGCAGGCTGATATGATTTGTATTGGTACCGAGTATAGAAATGCAGCCATTAAGCGCCCACAATTTTGGTTAAGGCTTATTGCTGATATTAGAAAAGTTTACCAAGGGAAATTAACCTATTGCGCCAATTGGGATGATTACCAGCAAATCACCTTTTGGCAAGATTTAGATTTTGTAGGTATTAGTGGCTATTTCCCAATCTCTGAAGCCAAAGAACCTAGCGTAAAAGAACTAGTTAAAGCCTGGAAACCTTATCAGCAAGAGCTAGCAAAATTTAGTAAAGAAGTAGCCAAACCTATCTTATTTACAGAATATGGCTACCGCAGTATGGAGCAGCCCGCATGGAAATCTTGGGAAGCAGAACATCAAAAAAGAACCATCAACCAACAAGCACAAGCTAATGCCTATGAAGCACTTTTCTTAAGCCTTTGGAAAGAACCCTGGTTTGCCGGTGGTTTCGCCTGGAAATGGTATTCCTCTTTCAGAAGAATGGATCCCATCCAAAACGATGATTGGACACCTCAGAACAAAAAAGCTCAAGCGATTATAAAAGCTTATTATGGGAAGTATTGAGGGGACAAGACAGAGGTCTTCTCCCAGACAGGTTCGAGACTTGTTCGGGAAAACACCCCTATTTCCCGAACAAGTCTCGAAGAGGTCTCGAACAAGTCTGCAAAAAGACTGGCAAAATCCGGCAAATGGAGGCATCCTGCGGCAAAACCCGGCAAAATAGGCTTACACTATTGACTTTTGTTTTGCAAACTGGCATCTTTTGTACAAACGAATACTGAAAACTTTAAAGAAGAAGTTGTTAAAAAGTGGTTTAATTTTTACTAGTAAATTAGAATACTGGCAGATTATTAGAAGCGCATTTATAATAATTGCTGGAATAAGGATAGTTTGTATTTAAATACTATGAAAGACGAGATAAAAACGACCTTAGAATTTAACTGAAACAATTGTAACTGCATAATGTCATAAAACACATGTATGAAGTCTAAATTTTTCAAACATCTTAGTGTTTTGTAAACCAATTGATTAAATTTTTATGAAATACAATATGTTGTAGTTAATGCTAGTAGGTTAAATAATCTCTGCAGTTTTAGTTCAATAAATATTGCAATTTGGAATTATAAGTTTCATACCTGAGAAGCCGCTCGACATAAACCTTTTGTAGAAATAACAATTACCTGTGACTCCGGTACAGGTTAAATTATTTAAAAAAATGGATGATATGATTATCAATAAAGTAAATCTGGATGAGGATTTTATGGTATATCCTAATCCTGTAAAAGAGGATTTGAATATATTAGTTCCTGCTTCAAAAGATATGATGATAGTAGAAATTTTCGATTTGCAAGGTATTAAAGTGAGAGCGTTTATGAGGGATCACTATCATAAAATATTATCTGTTGATGTTTCTTCTTTGACAACAGGCGTTTATATTGTAAGGGTAAGAAATGAGGAGAAACAAATTGGTGTAGTGAGTATCATTAAAGAATAAAAATAAAATTTAAAGAACCTGTCTCAAATCATCTTTTTTGTCATACACAGCCTATAATGTTAAAGTCAGAGTGTATTTCATATCTCTGTCTTTGATATTGAGGTGCTTAAGGAGATAATATGATTTTTGAAACAGTCTATTTGTTATCATATGGAAACTAAAAGATATTGTTTAGCACTGGATTTGATTGATAAACCAGAGCTTATTGCAGAATACGAGTACTGGCATCAGGCAGAGCATGGCTGGCCTGAAATCAGAAAAAGCATTCTTGATGCCGGAATTCTAGAGATGGAAATTTACAGAACAGGCAACCGTTTGTTTATGATTATGGAAACCGTATCAAGTTTTGATTTTGAAGATAAAGCCAAAATGGATGCCATGAACCCTAAAGTTTTAGAATGGGAGCAATTGATGTGGAAATTTCAAAAACCATTAGCATGGGCTAAGGATGGAGAAAAGTGGATATTGATGAATAGGATATTTAAATTGGTTTAGCTGTACTAGAGCCGCTTTTAAGGGTCAATAAATACTTTTTTAAGTCTTGATGAATAGATGTTAATTGTTGCTTTTTGAAGCTCAGAATCAATCCATTTTTGATAATTTTTTCTATCTACCTGATAATGAGCTTTCAGGCTGTCTAGTAAAGGGTTTAAATTATTTGAAAAAACATAACTATAATATTCGCTTTCTGTAGTTTGAGGAGGCCCATAAACGATTTCATGATGTGCTATTGCTTTAGCTCTTTGATCTGTATAGTGCTTAAATTCTATTTGAAATTGAGTATAGCTGATGTCTTTTTGAATACCGTATTTTTTCATTAGCGTTTGTTGGAATTTTATTCTGATAGCTTTATGCAAGGCTCTTTTTTGCAGGGTTATTTCAGGGATTTCATCACCATATTTTTTTCGCCATTTAAAGGTATCATCAGCAGATGGATATTTACCAACAAAGTAGGTATAAACGCCTGTTCGTAAAGCATACATTTCAAATTTCAACTCATTTTCATGTATAGGTTCGCCGTTAACTGTGGCAATGGTTGCGTTTTTTTGAGGGCTTAGCCAGAAGAGAAAATGGAATAATAAAAGGATAATATTCATGTTGTAATTCATCTAAATGAAGAAAATGAAACTGTTTTATACATCAAGTGGATATTAAAGCAAAGCGAAGTCGAAATATTGCTTTTAAAAGCTAAGTATTTAGTTCCGACTCCGCTATTGCCAGATGAAGTTGCTGTATTAAAGACAAGCTTCTTAAAGGCTGTCTAATTTATTCTTTAATGATACGAAGCGTCTCAAACTGTTTTGTACTACCAGATAGCTTAATGATGTAAACACCTGTCTTTAATAAAGATACATTGGTGCTTAAAGTACCATCATAAACCGTTTTGCTTTCTTTCTTTACTAATCTTCCCTGTAAATCAAATATCTCTAAAGTGATAAGTTCATGAGATATAGGAAGGGAGATAAAGAGCGTTTCTTTAACAGGATTAGGGTACACATTTATTTTATCTGCAGTAGATTTTTGCTCTAAAAAATTTAAACTGTTTGTAGGTGTAAATGAAGATGTTGAACCAGAAGAACAGGTAGTTACAATTTCTATAAAGGGCTTGTTAGTAGCAGATTCACGAGTGTTAAAACCCAGTACAGCGCCTGATGATGATTGTGCTACCACCATATAAGACCTGGTTTTAAAACCTCCGTCAAGTATGGCTTTAATATCATCTGTTATATCCCAATCATAATATTGATTAACAGCGCTTATAGTTGTTGAAGCTACAAGATCTGCACTTGTAGGAGGGAGAGCCTTAACCTTAGCATGAGCATTATCATAAGTTACACTAGATTGATACCAGCTATCAGAAGGTATTTTATACAGAGAAACGGTTACCGTAGAACTAAAGTTTGTGGCACTATCGCAATAAAGTTTAAGTTTAGCAGTACTAATTTGTGATGATGTAATAGCTCCGTCTAAAGTGAAGCCCACAAGAGCTCTTCTTCTAAAACTTTCATCAGAAGATTCTTTAGCAAACATGAGCGTTTGCGATCCATAATTGGTGTCTTTATATGCTGTTCCTGCTCTTACAAAAGCATCTTTAGCGATAACAGTTTTTTGTGCTATACATTCATTATAAGCGCCTCTATGAGGTCTGGTGCTAGTACTTACCGGATTATTGTAAAAGTCTCTTAAGCCATTATCACTGATAATACAACCTGTATATAAAACTGGCGAGTAGGAATTACTTATTTTATAGGCATCTAACTGGTTTCCAAATGAGGGAGTTCCATTACTGTTTGCAGTACCAATAACATTGATAAGATTGCCTGCTGTACCAGGGCTTTGTAAGTACGCGTTCCCTGTTGTATTGGTATTTACACCGGTACCTTCTCCATACATTCCGGTTGGAGACATTGGTGCGCTACCGCTAGGGAAATTTTCAAAATGATTGTATTCCCATATAGCACTATCAGTACTACGTTTTACTATACCTCCTTGGCTATTGTAAAATATATTATTGGAAAATGTGGAAGTATTAGCAGCGAAGTTTGATATAGCAATCTTGGTAGCATCATTTGTATAAACATCATCATCAATAAAGATGGTATTGTTGTAAATTTTAGCAGTGGCGGGTACTGTAGTGCCACCAGAACTGGTTGGGTTTACAACTTCGCCATACTCAGAAAAATGGAATATCCGGTTTACCGCATTGCTTCTTCCGTCTCTTTGGCTTATGTTATATCTCACAATGCTATTGGTTGAAGAACGAATAAATAATACAAAGCCACCCAAATTATCGTGAGAATAATTGTATTGAAAAATGGTGTTTTTTGCAGAAAGATCTGCATCTAAAGCAAAACCATCTTTTGATACAGCTTGTGTATTATAAATTTCATTAAACTGAAATACTGCATCGTTTGTGCTTCTACACCATAAGGCTACACCGTGTCCAACAAGGTCTTCATCTGCATAATGGTTATTAACGGCTCTGTTATTTTCAATCAATGGCGAATTTGCATATCTAACAATTAAGCCGTTACCTGCACAGTTTTGAATAATATTTTTTCTAATGATTAAGCCATCTATAGGATAATTACTTCTATCAAAACTAGTATAATCTCTGAAAACAGTTGAAACGCTGGTCATAATACCTTCTCTTGCTGCACTATCTATGGTACATTCTTCTATAATGATATTATTGAATCTTGCAGTAACATCTGTTTCTCCATCACTTGGGGCTCTGTAAATAAAAATACTAATACCAGCAGTAAGTTTACCTCCAGCCCAGTCTTCTTTATTTAATTTACCACCTATGTTTTTAACAATTACTCCTTTTATGAGAATGTTTTTTACAGTATCGGGTGTGGCATCATCTACCACAACAATTTTAATTCCCTGCCTTACACCTCCGTCTGTTTCTGTTGTCTTTGCAGGATTAGTAACTTCGAGGTTTTGTACCGTCCAATAGGATTGATTTTTTAGAAGAAGAGCAGCGCCGGTATGATTTGCATCTGTTAAACTCGCATCTTTAATTCCATTACCGTTAATAATAGGTAATGCTCCAGTTCCATAAGCATCAATAACAATTGGATTTGCCGCCGTTCCACTTCCTTTAGGGTATAATTGTCCTGTCCAGGCTTGCCCTCTTTTAAAAAATATTTTATCTCCCGGTTGAAATGTAAATGAGTTAACTTTAGCAAGTGTTTTCCATGCCGTTGTTATGGATGTACCCAATGCAGTATCGCTGCCATCTGTATCTACATAATAATTTGTAGCATAAAGTTTAGAGCTTAATGCAAGTAGTATTAGACAAGTAATACTTTTAATCAGTTTGTTAGTTTTCATAAAATTTGGTTTTTTAGTTTTTTTAAGATTGCTTTTAGCAAGCCTAAATAAGTTTTAGGGTTAAATTATTGCCATTCTGTATGTTGGATGAGGGCTTTATTAGCTTCAATCTCTCTTAGTGGTATTGGGAAAAGAGCGTGTTTTACACCAATCAGTAATCTGTTTTCTAATGCAGGAACAGCTACTTTATCAACAGCCATATATTTTGTAACAGCTTCCTGCTCATAAATATTCCATCTTTTAAGATCAAAAAACCTAAGTCCTTCAAAAGCAGTTTCTACCCTTCTTTCATGACGGATAATTTCTATCAGTTTGCTTTGACTTAAGCCTGTACCTTCTACAGCTTGTACTGTAGGCATGGTAGCTCTGGTTCTAACCTGGTTTACTAGGCCAACTACTTCAGCTTCTGTATAAATACCGCTTTCTACTAAGGCTTCTGCTCTGGTTAATAAAACTTCTGGGTAACGTATCACATAAAAGTCTTGTCCCGAATCAAAATTTCTGGTAGATGTTTCTTCGGTAAATTTTCTAACTCTGTAATTTGTTGGAAGTAAATTGGTAGCCGTAATACTTGCCCCTCTAAAAGTGGAAGTATTGGTAACTAAAGTAGCATCAAAACGAGGGTCTCTATTCAGTAATTCATTGCTAGGTACATATAGGGTTGAGGTACTTTTGGGTTTTCCATCTCTAAAATAAAAGTCATTTGCCAGATTGGGTAAAGCTACATAGCCGTTTGGAGGGGCGGGGGCAAAGTATCCTGCAAAAGCAGAGCCTACACCTAAACTTGGACCTGCATAAGCCACTCTAAAAATAATTTCACCACTATTTTCACCAGCCAATTTAAATAAATTACCATAAGGTGTATTTAGATTATACTTATTGAGATCTATTACTTGCTTTGCAGTAATAGCAGCTTCCGTAAAGTTTCTGATGTATAAATATTCTCTTGCAAGTAAAGATAAGGCAGCACCTCTGTCTACTCTGGCCAATTGTATAGCATTTAAAGGCAAAACTGTTCCAGAACTTATTTCTCTTAGTTCATTTACAATGAAGTTATGTAGTTCTTGATTGGTATTTTTAGGGACTTGTGCTTCTGCTAATGTCTGAGATTTTGTAATGAGAGGAGCATCCCGGTAGGTCATAGCTAGAATTTGATAAGCTAAAGCCCTAAGAAATCTTACTTCGGCTTTCATTGTAGTTCTGGTTGTCTCAAGAACTGTAGTAACCCTATCGGCATTATCCAAAAAGTCATTACAACGGGCAATTAAACGATAGCACCCTGTCCATAGGTTACTTACATAAGTGTCTTGCGGAGTATGGTCTCCGCGAGCAACCGAAGCGCCATTAATGAAATTTGAGTTAGCATAGCTATTATCTGTAATGATATCTAATCTGATGACACCACCTGTGGTATAGTCTGTTCCGCCATTATACAATTGTGCATTTTGTAATGCTGCATAACAACCTGTTAAGCCTCTGTCTAAATCTGCAGATGTTTTCCAGAAAGTTTCTTTAGACAAAGCATTAGGATTAACTTCATTTAAAAAGTCTTTAGAACAGCTATTTAGTGTTATGATAGTGGTGATAAGGAAAATAATCTTTTTCATGTTTTTAGATTTAAAATGTTGCACTTAGACCCAAAGCGATATTTTTTGTATTGAGATAACCCAGATTTCTATCATCTGTAGCATCCTTTTCTACATCAAAATTTTTAATATTTGTCCAGGTATAAGGGTTAACTGCACTAGCATAAATTCTAATTCTAGACATTTTTAACTTAGCTATGATGTGCTTTGGAATAGTATAGCCAAGCTCTATATTTTTTAATCGTAAATAAGATGCGTCTCTAAATCCGTAAGAATCGGATGCACCATAAGTAGAGTATAAATCATTATTAGCATTGTTCCCAAATCTTGGTAAGACACCATCTGTATTGCTTAGCGTGAATCTATCTGTCCATACGTTAAGTTTTTGTTGCCTTACACCAATACTTGATAAATCAGTATATCTTCTGTTAACACCTTCTATACCTTGTAGAAAAATATTAAGATCAAAACCTTTATAAGAGCCTCCCAGATTAAAACCATAACTTAACTTAGGAAAAGGATTACCAATAATGGTTCTATCATCAATAGTAATTCTATTATCGCCGTTTAAATCTCTATATCGGATATCACCTATCCTTAAAGGAATACTACCAAAACCTGCTGGGGCGGCTGCAAGTTCTTCTGCAGTACGAATAATACCTTCTGCTATATATCCATAATAAGAATCTATAGGCGAGCCAGGTACCAGAATGGTATTACCATTAATAACCCTATCCTGAGAAGCTAAGCTTACTACTTTATTTTTGATGATAGAGCCATTAATGCCTACTTGATATTTGAAATCACCAATACTGTGGTTATGAATAAGATTGAGTTCTATTCCCCTGTTATTAACGGCAGCCGAATTTTGAGGTGGTGCACCTAATCCTCCTAAAGTGTTAGGAATAGGTGTTGTAAATAAAATATTGGTCGCATCTTTATTGAAATAATCTGCTGTTAGGGCTAACTTTCCTCTGAAAAACTCAGCGTCAATACCCATATTCGACATGGTAGTAGTTTCCCATTTTATAGCTGCATTAGCCAAACTGGTTACCGCTACACCTGGGCTTAAAGTACCATTAAAAACATAATTTTGGTTTAGATTGTAATTTTGAACAAAAGCGTAGTTACCAATTTGTTGATTACCTAAAGTACCATAACTAGCTCTTATTTTTAATAAACTTATGTATTTATTGTCTTTTAGAAAAGACTCTTCTGATACTACCCAGCCAGCAGAAATTGAGGGAAATAAGGGATATTGTTGAGACTGTGGTAACCTGGAAGAACCATCTATACGGGCATTTAGTTCAACAAAGTATTTATTGTCATAATTGTAATTAACCCTGCCTAAAAAAGATTGTAAAGCAACTGCATTTGTGCTTCCCGTATTGGTAGGTTGTTCTGTACTGGCACCAATAACTCTTATATCATTACTAGGAAGGTTTACAACGGAAGCACTAAAATTTTCAGTCTTATCATATTGTACAGTATGACCAATTAAAACCTTAACATCATGTTTTCCTATTCTTTTATTATAGCGTAAAAGATTTTCATTTACGTAGTTGGTAAAAGTTTCATTGGCATTTGTTAAACTATTAGGAGTTCTGGCAACAATGATGTTTCTATCGGGACCATAACTGTCCAAACTAGGGTTAAACCTTACTGATTTGGAGTTTAAGTAAATGACCGCTAAACTGGAAGTAAAACTAAAATCTTTCAAAAATTTGGCTTCTACAAAAGCTTTTCCATCTAATCTATACTCGTCTGTATCAAATTGTTGTTCATAAAGAAATCTTAATGGATTTTTAATTTGAAATAAGGAAGTACCATCTGTATAACCATATTCTCTGAAGCTATAACGGGCAGGAACAGTTGGTCTTGTAAAAGCACTTAACACCCTGTTGATACCATTGTCTCCAGCATCATTTCCATCAGCAGCGGCAATGGGTTCTTTAATTTTTTGCTTTAAACCTCTTAGATTAAGCCCAAAACTTATAGCTTTAGAAACTTGATGATCTAAGTTAGCTCTAAGCTGTATTCTATCTGCACCTGTATTTACTAAAGCCCCTTCCTGTTTCTGGTATTCTGTAGAGATCAAATATTTACTAAAGTCACTTCCTCCAGACAAAGAGATATAATGATTTTGCATGGGTGCAGTTTGATAGATTTCATCAAACCAATCTGTATTAGCAAAACGATCTGGGTCTGTCTGATCTTTAATTTTCTGAATCATTTCTGGTGTAAATTCTGGAGCTGCACCTGTCTCAGTTAAAAAATCATTGTAAGTATTGGCCCATGTAAAAGCATCCATATAATCTGGTTTTATTAAAGGCTTTTGCCAGGATACGGTTTCTCTAATTTGAACTTTGGGCTTGCCATTTTCACCCCTCTTGGTAGTTACCAGGATGACACCATTGGCTGCTCTAACACCATAAATAGAGGCAGAAGCCGCATCTTTTAAAACAGAAATACTTTGTATATCGTCTGGTGAAAGGTCTCCTAATGATGCAACATCAGTGGGTACACCGTCTATCACCACTAAAGGGTTGTTATTATTAAGCGTACCAACACCTCTTATTCTTATTTGGGGGTCGTTTTTACCAGGTTGATTGTTAAAAGAGCTAATGGTTACGCCCGGTAATCTACCTTGTAAGGCAGTAGCAGCATTTGCAATAGGTAATCCTTGTATATCATCCATGTTTACAGATGCTACAGCGCCTGTAAGATTAGCTTTCTTTTGTGAACCATAACCCACAACAATCACCTGATTGAGTTGAGTAGCATCTGGTTTTAAACTTATATTTATAAAATCCTGATTTTTTATACTTAAGGTCTGGCTTTCATAACTTAAGAAAGTAATTTTAATGATGGCTTCTGAAGAAGATAGGATAAGTGTAAACTCGCCATTTTCATTAGTTGTTGTTCCGTTACTAGTACCTGTTTCCAAAATACTTGCACCTGGTACAGGTTGATTAGCTTCATCGCTAACCTTTCCCTTTAAAATTTTTCTGGTTTGGGCATGGGTAGTTAAGGATGCTAAAAACAAAAATAGAATCCAGACCAAAGGTCCTTTTAGTAAGTAGTAATATTTCATATTGTTAGGTTTAATATTTAATGAAAGGTTAAAAGGATGGGGTTTACCATTCTAAAAAGTAAAGCACACAGCGCTTGCATGTTAAGTCATTTTTTTATGGTTTTAATAAACAACTGGGAGTTGTATAATTGGTTAATTTGTATCTAGAAAGAATTGTTAATTTTCTAAATCACAAATACTAAGCTCGTCTGATTTTCTGGAAGTAAAGACAGTCATTTATTTCATACAAGCATGTCTGTTAGTCCAGCTTCTGTTTTAACATTCAACATCAGTGTTGTTTGATTTTAAGACAAACTCAAACGCCTAGTTGTCATCATCATCTTAACTATACCTGATAACAGTTATTTAGACTTTGCTTTTGTATCAATTAGCATGGTGAATTGCAATGATTGACTCTTACCAATTGTGATGAAAGAAACGATTATTGTGAAGCTGAATTATTCCTGTATTTAAGAGGAAATAGAAAGGCTTACAACCAAAAAACAAACCTTAAATAATTCATAATGACTAAATCTTTTCTTGTAGGGGCATTAGCTTTATTCAGCAATTTTACGCTTTATGCTCAATCAGACCTCAATCCTCAAAAAGTTCCTTATCAACAAAATTTTAATGCCTTAGATGGTGTTTCAAAAGAATATCCGGCAGGCTGGCAAGGTTGGAAAATATCTAGTTCTACACCATCAAATGTCGGTAGGTTAGCACCCGGGTTAACAAATGTCCCTTTAACAGTTTCAGCTTCTGCAGCCAATGTTTATCCAGGTGTTTATGATTTTGATGGTAAAATTGGTTTAGCTAGTAATTATAATAACGATAACAGTATTATTCTCTCCCTTAATACAACAGGAGTACCAGCCAATAAAGTTTTAAAACTTTCTTTCGATGCCATGGTGATGAGAAATCTTTACGATGGAACAACTAATGATTTTGTACAAGGTTTAGCGCTGATGTATAGAGTTGATACGGTAGGAACATACAAAATGATTAGCAATGATTTCATTGATAATTCTGGAGCACCCATCAATACCTCAAAAACAACAACAGGAGTAAATTTAAAGAAAGTGTCTTTTGATTTACCTCAGACAATCAATGGTAAACCAATTGTACAAATTAGATGGGTGATACGCTCCGTTTCAGGTACACCTCCAGCAGGTAGAGACAGACCAAATTTTGCTATAGATAATGTTCGTGTAGAATAATTAAAAATAAATTTTATGAAAAAATCAATACTTTACATTTTATTACTAACAGGTTCTGGTTTAATGGCTCAAACCAATCCTACACCCGTAAGTATTCCTTACCCTGCTGCTTATTCACAAAATTTTGATGCCTTAGATGGTACAGTAACAACCTATCCAGCGGGTTTTCAGGGAGGGCAGGTTTCTACTTCTGCTCCCAGTTTTTCTGGCAGATTAAACCCTGCTACAGCAGATGTAACTTTAAGAGCAAACGGAACTGCAGCAACAACAGGGTTTGTTTGGGATGGTACCGGTAAAATAGGGTTCAATAGCGATGCTGGTGCGGATAGATGTATCATGTTGGCTTTAAATACTTCAACAGTTCCTGTTACAGAGCAAATTAATGTAGCATTTGACGCTTTAGTGATGCGGAATCTTTATGATGGTGTCTCTAACAATTTTGTTGCTGGTTTGGCCTTTATGTACAGAGTGGGTACCACAGGAAATTTTACCTTAGTAAATAATAATTTTATTACCAATGAAAATGCAGCACAAAATACCTCTAATACTAGTACTACACCGGTTAGAACAGTAAATGCCTCTTTCAATTTACCCTTAGCTTGTAGTGGTCAACCTGTTGTACAAATCAGGTGGATTATGAGAGAAGTATCTGGAAATGCTGGTAGTGGTAGCTCTAGGCCTAGTTTTGCTATAGATAATATTGTAGCAAGAGGAGTAAGTACAATGCCGGTAAGTTTTGAGTCTTTAACCAGTAAGCTATCTAACCAAGGTGTTGATTTAACATGGAAAACATTAGCGGAAACCAATAATGATAAATTCGAGATTTGGAGAGCGGGGGAAGATAAAGACTTTAAAAAAATTGGAGAAGTTAAAGGGAAAGAAAATTCTACACAGGTAAATATATATAGTTTTAAAGATGTTTCACCGTTAAACGGTAGTAATTATTATCGATTAAGTCAAACAGATTTTGATGGTACTACTGAAATTTTAGCTATCAATTTTGTGTATAACGGAATATCTAAACTTCAGTCGAGCTTTTTTTATAATCATGATGTAATCCATTTAAATATCATGGATAAACCTCTTGAAAAAGTTCAATTTAAAATTCTGGACATCAAAGGAACAAAGCTTTTTGATGAGAACTTTTATGTAAAAGAAGCGCAGGATATTCAATTAAAAACTCAACTCAATAAGGGAATTTATATCGGCATATTAGAAATAGATCGACAAGTATTTTCAAGAAAATTTGTAGTTAACTAGTATTCAGTTTCATCAAACCATGATGAGGTTGTCTTGAATTGTCTAATGTCAGGATATAAGAATGCAGCGTCTTTTATCCTGACTTATCAGATACATGTATACTTGCTTTAGGCATACAATCTACATAACAAATATGATGTCTAAGACAGCCTCTCTATTAAAAATTAATATAGCTTCAGAATAGCATTATACATGAATAACGATAAAAACAAGACAAGAATATTAAACGCAGCGGTAGTAGTAGCAGCCTTAGGCTATTTTGTAGACATCTATGATTTATTACTGTTTAGCATCGTAAGAGTACCCAGTTTAGTATCTATGGGCTTAACAGGAGATACCTTAACGAATGAAGGCATGTACATACTAAATGCCCAGATGTTGGGATTACTGATAGGGGGATTGGTGTGGGGCGTATTAGGAGATAAGAAAGGTAGATTATCCGTGTTATTTGGTTCCATATTTATCTATTCTATAGCCAATATTGCTAATGGCTTTGTAGAAAGTACAGATGCATACGCCTTTTGGCGTTTTATAGCAGGCTTTGGACTAGCGGGAGAATTAGGAGCAGGAATAACCCTGGTAGCAGAGATTATGCCCAAAGAGAAGCGAGGTTACGCCACTACGATAGTAGCCTCTATAGGGGTAAGTGGGGCAGTGGTAGCCTATTTCATAGCCCAGTATTTTGATTGGCGCACCTCATTTTTCATAGGCGGAGGATTAGGACTGTCATTATTATTACTTCGAGTAGGAGTAACAGAATCAGGCATGTTTAAGAAAGCCCACCATAGTAATGAGAAGAGTGGAGATTTTATGATGTTACTAAAAAGCCGAAAGCGTTTTTTAAAATACTTAGGCTGTGTGGTGATAGGAGTACCCCTATGGTTTGTAGTAGGGATATTAATTACCTTATCACCAGAGTTTGGCAAGGTATTACAAGTAGATGGCGAAGTAAACGGCGGAGCAGCTGTAGCTTGCTGTTATGCAGGTTTGGTGCTAGGCGATATAGCAAGTGGTTTGCTAAGCCAATACCTAAAAAGCAGGAAGAAGGTAGTGTATGTTTACCTGTTTTTATCCGTCATAGGTATAAGTTTATTTCTAGGCTCCAGTCAAATCAGTTTAATTACTTTTTACAGTATCTGTATATTTTTAGGATTCTCAGTAGGCTACTGGGTCATCTTCATGACGATAGCAACCGAGCAGTTTGGAACCAATATCAGGGCAACGGTAACTACAACAGTACCCAATGTAGTAAGAGGAGCAGTGGTACCGCTTAGTTTGTTGTTTCAGTTCTTCACAGGCTTTTTCAATAACAACTTAATACATGCAGGTATAGCAGTAGGCATCATCAGTTTAGGCTTAGCATTTTGGGCTTTAAAATACATGGAGGAAACCTTTACTAAAGATTTGGATTACTTGGAGGAAACAGAATGAAAAATTTTATAAAGCTTATATTTTTAGGAACGATATTATTATTTCCATGCTTGTTATGTGGGCAAACACAACCTACTCCTCAAGATATAACAGGTGGTTATGTTCAGGATTTTTCGTCTCTAACGGGTAATGGAAATGCTGTTTATCCCAATGGTTTTAAAGGGTGGTTAGTTGCTAATGGAGCCCCAAGCACTACTGTTAGGACAAACGAGCCTATTTCAGATTTAAATATCAGACAGTCTGGTAATGCTTCCAGCACAACAACAGGAATTTATGATTATAGCGGAAAATTAGGGTTGTTAAGCAGTAGTTTCAGCGATTTAGCTATTGTACTAGCTATAAATACAAGCTCTGTCATGAGTCCTAATCAGGTACAAATAAGTTTTGATGCCATGGTATTGAGAAATTTATACGATGGCTCAGTAAATAATATGTTAAATACATTAGTTCTGCAATATAGAATAGGTGAGACTGGAAGTTTTACCAATGTAAATAATGTTGCCAAAAATGGTACAACAACAAATACCACAGGGGTAAATGGAGTTGATATCAAAAACTCGATTTTTAAATTACCTCTTGCCTGTAATAACCAACCTGTAGTACAACTACGATGGATCATTAGAGCTGTTTCTGGAAATGCTGGTAGCAGACCAAGTTTCGCTATAGACAATATCATGATAAATGGTGTTGCGCCAACGAGTACACCACCTTTTACAGGTTATCAAATAACTTCAAAGAATATTACTATAGTTAGTGGCACAACGTATCAAACCAATGTACTGAATGAGATTAACAGATCGGCTAATTTGAATCATTATTTAGCCTCATCAGATGATTATGTAGGTACAACCAAAGCTTTCTTTACTACCTATAAAAACCCAGTAAGTGGTGTTTGGAATTTTGTTGATCCTGAAGGTTTTCTGTTCTATTCAACTGCTGTAAATCAGGTCTTACCTGGAGGTGGGGTAGATCCTGTTCATCAGCTTAGAGAAATTAATAGTAATACTATTGGCAACTTTTCTGATGAAACCATTACGGTAATGCCTTATACACCAAGGCTAAATTTGGGCGATACTTATACCTATACAAATTCAAGAGTAAGAAATCTATATCTCAGCGGAATTTTTCCGGTATTTGATCCAGATTTTGTAAGTCATGCAAATACCAGGGCTTCAACTTTAATAACACCCGAGAAAATAGCTGATAAAAATCTGATAGGATATTTCTCTGATAATGAAGTAAAACTAGGAAATCCATTTTCTGGAGATAAACTCATTGTTGCCTTTCTTAAGGTCTCAAATTATGGTGGTCAAACTCAGGCCGATAATGATCCTAATTACATAGCTGCCGTAAATTGGATGAAAAGCCGGCATGGTGGAGTTTTAACAAACCCTAACCAAGCTGATATTCAGGAATGGCCTGGTTATTTGGCAGATAGATATTATAGCGTGTGTAAAGCAGCTATTAGAGCAGTAGACACCAACCACCTTTACATTGGAAGCCGTTTACATCAGGATTTGTTAAATCCTTATCTGTTTCAGGCTGCCGGGAGGCATTTAGATGTTGTATCTGCAAACAATTATAATGTTTGGACAGAAGCTTCTATAAATGCCCGATTAAATGTTTGGGCAGATAATGCCCAAAAACCTTTTTTAATAGGTGAGTTTTATGCAATGGCACAGGATTCTGGTTTACCTAATGATGAAGGTGCAGGTTATAAAGTTTATACTCAACAAGATCGGGCAGATTTTTTTGAGCATTATACTATGACTATTCTAAAGCATAAAGCCAGTGTAGGCTTTCAGTTTTTTAAATATAGAGATGACCCTGCCAGTAGTACTGATCCTTTAGCAGGCAGCAATAAAGGCTTATTAAATAAAGACTATGAATGGTGGGAACCGATGAAAAATTCTTTTTCAAAAATCTCAAAGGATATATATCGGTTACGAAATTATTTAATTACCGGAAATCAAACCTTGCCTGTGGTTTTAAAACAATTTACTGCCGTTAAATTAAGCAACGAAGTAAAGATTTTATGGGAGACAGCTGAAGAATATCATCATGATTATTTTGAGTTATTGCATAGCACAGATGGTATTCATTTTAAACAGATAAAAAAAACATCTGGTAAATTAAATAGTAGTACCCCTGTTCTTTATAGCTTTTACCACCAAAATCCAAGTATTGGTAATCATTATTACAAGCTAATTCAGTATGATTTAGATGGCAAACAAACCGATTATGGGACTAAAGTAGTAACGTTTTTACCTCAATTAGATGATACAGTACAGGTGTATCCAAATCCTTCTTCAGGATTGGTAAATATTATTTTTAATACTCAAGAAGAAATTAAAGAGATTAAAATCTATGATTTATCTGGTACCGAGAAATATCATGTTAAACTAGATAATACTAAGCAAAAACATGTTGTTTTAAATCTTAAAGACCAATTATCATCTGGATTATACCTATTGCAGATGACTACCTCTAAACAAATAAAATATTCAAAATTAATACTTCAATAATCACCATGATGTCTTCTACTAAACATTTAAAGCTTTTTCTTTTTGTTCTTTCTTTAATATTCTCTTCATGCACTAATAAATTCGTGATTAAAAAAGTAGCCAATGAAGTTATAAGCAATACAAACTATCATTTAAACGAGCTAAAAGTAGGTGAGAATCCTTCTAGATATAATGAATGGATGTACCAGAATTTCATGATTATGGAAGCTATGGATCAATTAGGACTAAGTTTTCAGAATAAGGCTTATGCCAGCTATGCTAAACGTAATGTTGATTTTTTCTGTGCTTATCAGAATAGCGAGATAAAAAACGAGCAGATAAAAAGTATGTTATGGTACAGTAAGCCAGATGAAATGTGGCATTGTGGAATGATAGCCGCTTTTGCAGATCAACAGGCACTTTATCCAACTCCTGAAAAGTTAAAAGGAATTAAAATTTTTGAAGATTTTCTAGCTTCAGCACCAAAATTAAAAGACGAGACCTTTGTTAGATTTAAAGAGGTTAATTATAATTCTAAAGCTGTACAGATAGATGATATTTACATGGTATCTCCTTTTTGGGTAAGAATGTGGAAATTAACAAACAAAGAAGCATATTTAGAAAAAGCTATCTCAGAAACTTTAAAGTATGATGAATATTTGTGGGATAATAAAAATGAATTAATGCATTGTTTATGGCTAGAGAGTACTCAAAAAACAGCTGCTCATTTTTGGGGTAGAGGTAATGGATGGTTTATTATGGCTTTAACAGATTTGTTAGATAATTTACCAAAAGAGCATCCTCAAAAAGAAAAACTGCTAGCCATATTTAATAAAGTAGTTAAAGGTTTACAAAAATATCAGGCACCAGATGGCTTATGGCATCAGGTGATAAATGTAAAAGAAAGTTTTACAGAATCTTCTTGTTCTGGGATGTTTACTTATTGTATTTTAAAAGGGGTAAATGAAGGTTGGTTAGATCAGTCTTATAAACAAACAGGTATTAAAGGTTGGGAAGGTTTACAAACGAAGCTTACTAAGGATTTTAAAATTAAAGATACCTGCCCACCAACAGATATGAGTGAAGATGTTCAATATTATTTAAATCGCTCAAGAATTACACATGACCAACATGCTATTGGTCCTTTCTTATTAGCCGGAGCAGAATTATTAAAGTTGAATAAATAATTCTTTACAATAAAGTAGAGGCTGTCTCAAATCACCATTTTGTGTCAGGCTGAGCGGAGTCTAAGCCTTTTCTGAGTATATCAGAGAACATTTCGACTCCACTCAATGTGACAAATATGATTTTTGAGACAGCCTCTTTTCACTTTAAAATACTCGTTTTATTTGGATACCATTTAAAATACTTTTATTTTTTATTTCTCTAAAGCTTACTATTATTCCCTTGTTATCTTTAGCATAAATAATAAACTTTTCGCCAACAGCAGTTTCAGGGATAAGTTCAAACGCTGTACCGAAATTGGCCATAACTTTCTTATCGTTAATAAATACATCAAATTCACGTTCTTTAAACTCTTCTGTATTTTTCTGTGAACTTAAATTATAAACCAATTCCTCTTTACTTTTCTTGGATAAAAGCTCGGCAAAGTGTAAAACAACTTCATACTTACCGTCTGGTACATCAAATCTAAAAGCTTCTAAACCTATTCTTTGAGTTTGATAAATAGGGTCTAAATTTGTACCTAAAATATCTTTATCAGAACCAAAAGATTGTCTTACGTTATTTGGTATTTTATAAATTTCGCCACCAACAAAACCCCAACTTCCGGTTTTGTAAGCTTGTTCTGGTATCCATATTTCGTGATTAACGTTATCATGAAATATTCTTTTATCACCTAAACTCACATTTAATTGTTGAAATGGTATGAGAGGGTTTCTAAGATTTTGATTTACCAACCTGAAATCTATATTAAGCAGGTCTGTAATCATTTTCTTTTCATGCTCTACACTAGCTAACAACGTATTTATTCCATCTTTAAATGGTACTTTAAAAGTTGCAATTCCGTTGATGGTTTTCTCTTTAAATTCATGTATACCATTTAAAAGTAGTTTAATAGTTGGCATATTAGAGAAAACTTGAATGTTTTGAGTAGAGGTTAAACTGGTATCTGTATCTGCAAAACCTGTTCTCAAGTTCCATTCTTTAGAGCCAATTTGTACGAAAGGGGTTTTTAACAAACGAGCCTGATAGTACCTGTAAGGATCTTTAGGTTCACGATTATAAGTAAGTATCCCTTTTGTATTCATGTGCGGAGTAGCTTCTGCTCTTTCTTCTGCATTAAATTCTGCCAGATTCCAAATCATTGCTGCAGAGACAAAAGGTCTTTCAAGTATAGCATTTATGTAAGAATCATGGTATAGGGTTGCATATTCTACCGATTTATCGAATCTTTCGGGCGAGTTGCTATGTATTCTGGTGTCAGAGTCTGCACCATATTCTGTTACTAAAAGAGGTTTATGAGGAAGTTCCTGATGATGTTGGTCCAAGAATTTATCAAAGCCCTTTAAATTAGCCCCATACCAACCTTGATACAAATTCCAACCTACTAGTTTTGGTATTTCTGTAAGTTTATATTTTTTATATAAAGCAAAGTTACCATGGTTAGGTATCATGGTGTATCTGGTTTGGTCTTCTTTTAGTGTTAAATTTTCTAGTTCTTGGGCTAACTGAGCTACGCGATTGAAATAGGTGTCTTGTGCAGCAGAACCTTTTTCATATCTAGGTCTTAGCATAATTTCATTCATATAAGCCCAAATGATAATGCTTGGGTGATTATAATTTTGTCTGATCATTTCCAAATGCATCTGTTTAGCATTGTTGGCAAAAGCTTCAGTCTCTGTAATCCTGTTAACCAATGGAGTTTCCACAGATGTAAGTATCCCCAGCCTGTCACAAGCTTCTAAAATTGCAGGATCTTGTGGATAATGAGCTACTCTTAAAAAATTAGCACCCATTGCTTTAAGAAGTTGTACATCACGGGTGTGTAAAGCATCAGATAGCGCATTTGCTTTATTTAAATAATCTTGATGTCTGCTGGCTCCTATAAGCTTTAATGGTTCGCCATTTAAAAAGAAACCTTTATCAGCATCAAAATTAAACCATCTAAAACCCACTGGATTTTCTAACTGGTCTAATACCTGTCCACTTTTTTGGGTTTGAATGGTAGAAACTACTTTATAGAGATAAGGATTTTTTGTAGACCATAAATGAGGGTTATTTATATTCTCAAAAAGAAAAGAGAATGACGTTTTTTTATCTTTGAATGCTTTAATTTTCTGACTTTTCTTCGCTACAATTTCATGGTTTGCGTTCAAAAGTGTATGATGAATAATAAGCTCCTCTGTTTGCCCAGTATAATTTGATAAATTACCTTTGATAGCTAAAGAAGCTGAAGTTTTACTCACTTGAGGGGTAGAAATAAAAATACCATTTGATGCTACATTATCCATATCAAAATGGATTTTATCTACAACTTTCAAATATACATCACGATAAATACCCCCAAAAAAAGTAAAGTCTGCTGATAATGGAGCTATATCTTCATGATGGCTATTGTCTAACTTTACATGTATTTGATGTTTTGTTACAGAATCATGATCATTTAAATATTGATCAATATTAAAGCTGAAAGCCGTATAGCTACCAATGTGTTTACCTACAAATTTTCCATCTATAAAAACTTCTGCAACTTGTGCAGCACCTTCAAAATGAAGATAAATAGATTTTGATTTCCAGTCTTTTGGGATATCAATAGTTTTACTGTACCAGCTAATACCTCTATAATATCCAGGCTCATCATCTACAACATCTTTATCATTCCAACTATGAGGAATAGAAATTTTTGTCCAATTTTCATTTTTTTCATCCCAGGGTAACCCGTTTAAGCCACCCTTATGAAAAAGCCAATTACTATTAATAGATTTTATAATTCTTGTTTGAGCAAATATTTCATGAGAGAATAAATAACAAGAAAGTATAAGGATAAATTTTAAAGTGTTTCTCATAAGAATTATTTATTCAAGCTATCAAAATAGGAAATCAACCTATATCTATTCATGTTAAGTTGTTTCATTTTGTTTGAAAGAGGAGTGTAAAATTGATAGTCATTATCAACTATTCCCTTATTTGAATCTGTATTAGAGCCGGTTGCTTTTTTATTGTCTGGATCATTATCTTGATATTTAAACCAATGCCATCCAACACAATTTTTAGATTCTAACAATCCTAAACAAAAATTTTGGTAAGCTTTTCCTCTATCTTCCTGATTTCTTACCTGCCATCCGGCACCAGAAAGATTAGGAAAACCTGTATCAACGCCCTTGGTATAGAACTCTGTGATCATAAAAGGTTTACCTGCCCAATCACCCCATTGCTGCATTCTTTCTTTACTAGGTGTCCATGCACCATAATAGTTAATAGATATAATGTCACTGTATTTACCTGCTACCTTCATAAATTCTGGGCTATTTTTCTCACTTCTATATAACCTGGTACCTAAAATGAGATGATTAGCATCAACACTTTTAATAGCATGATGAACGGCACTATAATATTTCTCCGCTGCCAAAGCCATAAACTCATTTTTAAGTTCTGGTGTCAATTCTTTCTCTGTAATTCCCTTTTCAGTAAGCCAGTTTTTTGCAGCTAAATAATTGGGGTCATTCTGATTTGATATTTTTAAGTACTCTTCTAAATTGGTGGTAGAAAAGGGGATTTCATTATCAGTGAAATACCCAAACAAATTCGGATCTTTCTTAAATTCATCAATTTTTTTTGCTAGCTTTTTGCAGAAAGCTGGAAATTCTGGATCAAAAGCGTAAATAAGACCTTTTTTATGTCCTGTGTTCCCCAATTCTTTATAACTTCCGCCTCTTTCTCTGGTATAAGCAGCCATGAAATTTAGAATGATACAGTAAGAAACAGGTTTTTTAGCTACTTTATTATGATTGATGAAGCTTTCATAATCAGACCAAGAACCAATGCTGTTAAATCCTAAATCAATAATTTTTTGATGTGTTTCTTGTGCCCATTCATCATTGCTATTATTAAAATATTTTTCAAAAGCAGTCTTATTTCTGTCAGATGTTCCTCTTGAGACACTGTTAATAGAAACATTGGTGCCTGCGTAGCCATCTGGGTCAATAATCCACCACCTGTTGTTGATCTTTTCAATCCTAAAAAAACCTGTAGATTTAAATTTTAGTGACAAATCACTTCCATATTTATTGAAGGTAATTTTATCAACAGGTTTAAAGTCATTAAAATTGTCAATAAGTCTGGTTTCAAATTTCTTCCAGTCAGAGTATTTAGAGTTTCTGTTAGCATCTATACTCCAGGTTTTAGCTTCAACATATTCAGATAAATAATTACCTGATTGTTTAGCTTGAGAAAAGCAAAGAGAGGCGCTGGTTAAAGAAAGACCTAGCACCATCATAATGGTTTTATAATTCATGATTAAAGATTAATAATTGATGGAGCTAATTTATCTACTCTTATTGAGCTTAAGTACTTTCTAATGTTTCAAAAGAACTAGTTTGATGTAAGCATTTATCAAATTTATAAGACTATTAATATTTATGCTAACTCTTTATACATGTTTTTTAATGATAAGCAAAGCTATTTTCATATTTTGTACAATGTCACATTAAGCATGCTTGTTTGAAAAAAACAGCATGAAAAACTCATACACTATTTTTTCAATTTTGATTTAAACAGATAATTTATTTTGATTTGAAAAATAGCAATTTAAAACCGCAACTTAATTTATTCTTTATTGGGATATTATTAATTATTGGAGTGTTGCTATTTATCAGGTTGATTTAGATTTCTTATAAACCTTTTAATAAACCTTAATTAACGTTTCATGAAACAATTTTATCAAAATTGCAAAATTCTGTTATTTGCGATTTTTTTAAGTACGATTAGCTTAGAAATTCAGGCACAAAACTTAAAAATCACAGGACTAGTAATTGATGCTAGCGATAACAGTCCCTTACCAGGTGTTACCGTTAGTGTTAAAGCCCAACAAAAGAAAGCTATTACTGATGTAGACGGAAAATATACGCTCTCAAATATGAAAGAGCAGGATATACTTATATTTTCTTATGTAGGTTATAATTCATCAGAAATTTCTATTAAAGAATTACAAAAAAATAATTATCAAGTAAATCTGTCACAAAATCTATCCAAACTTGACGAGGTAGTGGTTGTGGGTTATGGTACACAAAAAAGAAGTGAAGTTACAGGGTCTATTGGTTCTATTAAAGCAGACCAAATGGATCAATTTTCTGGAGGTTCACTGAATACCAGTTTACAAGGGAAGATTGCAGGTTTACAAATTACAACCAATTCTGGCGAGCCAGGAGCGGGGGCAAATATCACTTTAAGAGGCGTTTCCTCTATTAACGGAGCCAGCCAGCCTTTATTTATTATTGATGGAATACCTGTAAATAATGATAATTATGGTGCTTTAAATGATGAAGCCTCTTTTAGTCCTTTAAATGATATCAATCCATCTGATATTGAATCTATTGAAGTATTAAAGGATGGTGCTACAGCTTCCATTTATGGTTCAAGAGCAAGTAATGGTGTCATTATCATCACAACTAAAAAAGGTACAACAGTAAAGCCTGTTATTAATTTTTCCTTTAATAGTAGTTTGGTTGAGTTAACAAGAAAGATTGGTATTCTTAACGCCAGAGATTTTAGAGAAGCTTATACAGAGTCTATTTATAACTCTACAGATATACTAACCACTAAAGTTTCTGTTATTGATTCCTTACATCCTTACTACAGGGATTCTTACAATTGGCAAGACATCATGTATAGACAGGCTTTGCAATACAAGTTAGATATGAGTGTTAACGGAGCATCTAAAGATAGAACAATAGATTATTACATTAGTGCTGGTTACCGAGATTTAAAGCCTATAGTAGTAGAAACTCAATACAAACAGCTATTTGCTACTTCTAGAATCAACTATAAAATAAGTAAAACAATTCAAGGCTCAACCAACTTCAATCTCTCTAACTTTTTGTATAATAGGCAAAATAATAGTATCATTAGTAGATACCTATCTGCACTGCCTGTTTATGGGCCTTACGACCCGATAACTGGTGAAGTTATTCCATTATTTGAAGGTAATAGGCCAAGTGCTTTAGCACAGGCCATATATTCTACAAACGATATTAAAAGGTGGCGTTTATTGGGTAAACAAGAAATCAGTGTGAATATCCTTAAAGATCTTGTTTTTAAAACCAATATATCTGTAGATTACAGTACAACAGATTCTTATTTCTTTAGTCCGCCCATCTTTAGTACAGCAAGTTCTGTAAGATCTATTTTTAGTGATTTTAGACCAGAAGTAAGATCCTCATTTATAAATGAAAATATCCTAACCTATAAATTGAAAATTAAGAAAAATCATAATTTCGATTTTCTTTTAGGGCAATCTTACCAATTATTCAGAACTGATGAAACCTATGTTAGGGGTATTGGAAATATAGATAACCAGATAACTTCAATTGCGGGCTCTGCAAATATTACCAATTTTAGTCAAACTCAGGAAGAAAATGCTTTAGCATCATTTTTTGGAAGAGCAAACTATAACTACAAATCAAAGTATCTATTATCACTTGTTTTAAGAAGGGATGCATCTTCAAGATTTGGTGAAAATAATCAAGCTTCTTATTTTCCATCTGTTTCAGCTGGATGGAAATTTTCCAGTGAAAAATTTGCATCTGATTTAACTTGGCTTTATGAAGGTAAGTTGAGAGCAAGTTACGGTATTACAGGTAATCAAACCATTGGTAATTATGCCTCGCAAGGAGCCATCTCCAGACAAGGGTCTTATTTAGGAAATTTAGGTTTAGTTTCTACTAATCTTGCAAATGGTAATTTGAAATGGGAGACGACAAAGCAATTTGACATAGGTCTAGATTTAAGTTTTTTGAAAGGTAGATTTAATGTAACTACCGATTATTATATTAAAAACAGTAGTGATTTATTATTTAATGTTCAAATACCTATTCAAAGCGGTTATAATTCTATTCCTTACAATTTTGGAAGTTTAAGTAATAAAGGGTTTGAATTAGCATTAGATGGTGTCATTATTGACAAAAAATTTAAATGGTCTTCCATATTTACCATTGGTATTAACAAAAATACGGTAACAGAATTACCAGGTAATGAAGATTATCGTCCTAATCAGTTTTCTTTAGCAAGAGTAGGGGAAGCTGTAGGTGTATTTTACGGTTTTAAAGCTTTAGGGGTATATGCTAGAGATGAAGATAATGTTTATACTACTGACGCTAACGGAAATGTTATTCCTTACAGAAAGGGGTCTTCTAGTGGTGCTATTTATAAGGCTGGAGACGTGATTTATGAAGATGTTAATGGTGATGGAGTCATTAATCTAGATGATTTACAAATTATAGGAGACCCTACTCCTAAAGCATTTGGAGGCTTACAAAATACTTTTCGCTATAAGAACTTTACATTTAGTTTCTTCCTCAATTATGTAATAGGTAATGATTTGTTTAATAATCTTGTAAGAAGCTTAGATGGAAGTATCTTCGATACCAATTACTCAACTAATCAATTAAGAAGATGGAGAAAACCGGGTGATGTAACAGATGTTCCTAGAATTATAAAAGGGGATCCTATGGAAACCTATGCTATTAGTGATAGATTTATTGAAGACGGAACATTCGTTAGGTTGCAAAACACTTCTTTGGCCTATAATCTTCCTAGAAATATTGTAAATAAGTTAAAATTAAGTAGCGCTAATATTGGTGTTAGTGTTCAAAATTTATTTACATGGGGAAGTTACAGCGGTTATGATCCCGAAATCAGTACAGGAAATAATCCACTTGGTTACGGTCTAGACAATGGTTCTTTTCCTAGAACCAGATCTTTTAACTTAACCTTAAACGCAAAATTCTAAAATGATGAAAGCAAAATATATATCCTCTTTTATTATTGGACTATCGTCTTTAGTAATGCTAAATTCATGTAATTCTGCATTAGATAGAGACCCTCTAACACAATATGGTTCTGATAATTTTTGGAATGAGCCTGCACAAGCTAGTGCAGTTTTAACAGGAACCTATTTAAGATTACAAACTGCATTAAATACGGAGTTTTTCTTTTATGGTGATTCGAGATCAGATATCTGCGGTTTATATTTAGAAAATAACACTCAAAATATAGCTGTTATCTTTAATAGACTTGATGCAAACCTTCCAGTTACAGATTGGGGAAATTTTTATGTCATTATTAATCAGGCTAACCTGATTATAAAGAATGTAAAAATAATGAATGATAAAGGTTTGTATGTTGGAAGAACAACAGAATACAATAGGGTGTTAGGGCAAGCTTATGCCTTAAGAGCTTTAGCTTATTTCTATTTAGTAAGGGTTTGGGGCGATGTGCCTTTGATTACCGAGCCAGTAGAAAATCCATCAGATTTAAATGCGCTTAAAACTCCTAGAGTAGCTAAAGACACAGTTTTTAACCGCATATCAACAGATTTAAGATTAGCAAGAGATTTAGTGCCTACTTCTTATTCGGATGCTCAACAAACCAGAGCCACAATAACTAGGGGAGCAGTAGATGCAATTATGACAGATTATTGCATGTGGAAGAATGATCCAGACAGTGTGATCACTACTTCTGCCAGGGTAATATCTAATACGCAATATGGCTTAACAGCTCTTTATGATCCAAATATAGATTATTATACTTTACCACAAGTTGAAGTAGATAAAACAGAGTATTCTAAAATGTTTACAGATGGATTTAGTAAAGAATCTATTTTAGAAATAGCTTATAATAATGATGAAAATACATTGTCAGGCTTATTAACACTATTTGGTGGTGGTCAGGGAGTAGCACAATTTTTTGCTGATAGAGATTTAGTAACCAGCTACAGATCAGGAGATCTTAGAACAGTTGCACATTTTAAAAATGAGAATCAGATTTATAAAAACTTTCCTAAAGGTACTTTTGATAGGGTAACAGAAAATGATAAAAATGTTATCCTCTATCGTTTATCGGATATCTTACTACTCAGAGCAGAAGCATTAGTTAAAACTAATCAGCGTTCTGCTGCGTGGACACTTATTAAGCAAGTTAGAGAAAGGGCTTTCGGTCCCGTTGAGGTTGAAACATTAGTTCCTGGTTCTAATCCAGCTAGGTATGTGATTAATAATCCTAATCCTTATAATAGGTTAAATACAGGTGTTACTAGTAATTCCGAAAGAGCTGCTTTTTTAGCTTTAAGTAATGATGCTGCCGAGGATTATATCCTAGAAGAGAGAAAAAAAGAGCTTTGCTTTGAAGGTAAGCGCTGGTTTGATTTGGTTAGAACCGGAAAAGTTATCCAGGTGATGCAAAATAGAACCAATGGTAAAATTACCAATCCGGCAAATATCCTTTGGCCTATTAACTTAAATATCATCAGACAGAATCCAAATATTGAACAAAATGATTTTTATAAATAGTTTATGAAAAAGGTTAAAATATTTATAAGTGTTCTAATTATAGTTTTAATTGGCACTTCATGCAATAAGTTACAGTTGTTAAAAGATGTAGACCCAAACCCTATTCCGGCAGGTATAGATCTTAAAAATAAAACCATCTGGGAGTTTCTTGCTGAGGATAATTTTCATGAAAACGATTTAACAGAAATTGGTATGTATGGTAAAGCCATTGAACATGCAGGGTTAAAAGATTTGCTAAACAGTGATGGTAATCTTACCGTAATTATTCCTAATAATACCGCTATTAATAATTTGATAACTTCTGCTTTAGGTTATAGCAGTTTACAAGATGTGCCACCGGCAGTAATGAAAAACTTACTTTTGAGTACTATAATTAGTCAAAGAGTTAGATCATTTGATTTACAAGTATCAGAAACAAAGTCATTTGAATCCTTAAATAATGATTCTTTGTACTTTACCAGAACAGTAGCTACAGCAGATGCTTACAGGTTTACCATAAATAGTTCTCCAAGATTGGCTTCTCCATCATCAATTGTAAGAACTCAAAATCTAGAATTTAAAAATGGTATTGCACATGTGGTTACTTCTTTTACCAATTATATCCCGAGTACCTCTAATAAGGATGCTGGAAATGCTACAGTAAAAGTAGATTCCATTCCCGTTACTAAAGATTCTTACGTTAATGGTGGTAGTTCAACCTTAAGAAATACCAATTATGGCTCTGTAACTACCATGTCTGTTAAAAATTTCCCAACAGATATGAGTTTTACACGAAGGGGGATTACACAATTTGCGGTTAGAAGACCATCATTTACAGAAAGGATTGGTTCTGTTGAAGTTTATTTCTTTTTAAATAGGATAGATGGTGCGGGAACAATCCTTATCAATGAAGATCAAAATATTGATTGGCAAGAAAACACCATTAATTGGAATAATGCACCTATACCTGGCTCTGTACCTTTATTTTCTTTTCCTGTTAATTCTGAAAGTAATTTTAGGTGGCAAACCGGTATAATTACCTCTGCTTATATAGATGCTATCAATAGCAATAAAACTTTTATCAATATTGGTATTTTCACACCAAATACACCCCTTTATTATTTTGCAACTAAAGAGGCTCCGGCAAACAGAAGGCCCTACATGCTGATAAAAAGTGTAGCGCAAACGGTATTAAGAGATTTACTCAATACTGGATTAACGGTTAATGCCAATACTGGATATAAGATTCTTACTATCCAAGACTTAAAGCTAGAAGGTACTACAGATAAAAATATCTTTTATAACATTAAAACCTTACCTACAAACGGTATTTTAGTTATAAACGGGATTCCGGCTAAAGAAGCTGGTAAATCATCATTTTCTCAGGAATTGATGAGAAAAGGTGGAGTTAAATACTTGTATACCGGCACTGGTAATACTGATACTTTTGAACTAGAAGCAAGCGATTTTCAAAATGGCTTCTATCCAGATATCATCAATGTGAATGTAAGCATTCAGTAAACTCAGGATAAGCCTGCATTTTACCTTTATTCTAATAAATGTAGAGTGCAGGCTTTTTATATCAATACTTATCTTAAGCTATTACTCGTCTCAGAATAGCCTTTATTTCTCAATCAAATTTATCAAAATGAGGGTTCATATTATCATGATACTGTTATTATATAGTATCAATCAAGCAAATGCTCAAAAAACAGATGTTGTTATTTATGGAGCAACTGCTTCAGGTGTTATGGCGGCTATTGCAGCTGCTAAAGAAGGGGTAAAAGTAACTTTAGTAGAGCCTGGAAATCATATTGGTGGTATGCTTACTGGTGGATTATCTCATACAGATTATGGAGATAGAACAGTTATTGGAGGTTTAGCAGCAGAGTTTTATCAAAAAGTTGCGGATTATTACAAAGTTCCTATATTCTATTGGCGTGGACCCGAACCTAAAGTGGGAGAACAACTATTAAAAGAATGGCTTATCCAGTATAAAGTAAATGTTCTTTATGGGAAAAGAGTGATTCAGGTTGAAAAAGAATCAGGTGTGATTTCTGCTTTAACTTTCAAAGATGGTACAAGAATACAAGCAAAAGCTTTTATAGATGCTAGTTATGAAGGAGATTTAATGGCCAAAGCGAAAGTTTCCTATACTTTTGGAAGAGAAGGAAAGAAGGATTATAATGAAACATGGGCAGGCAGGCAACCCATTACCTTTACAAGCCATCAGATAGATGTTAAGTTAAGTCCATTTATTGATGAAAAACAGAAATTGATTCTTCCTTTGATAAAAAAAGAACCCATGGTAGAAATTGGGGAGGCAGATAAGGGTATACAGTCTTACTGCTTTAGAATGATTGCGACAAATAATTTGGAGAATATGATACCGTGGCCAAAACCAAATCATTATAATCCAGAAAATTTTGAACTTATAAAAAGATATTATCAAGAAAAGCCTGAGGCCGGGCCCTTAATTAATTTTATTCCAACACTACCTCATCAAAAAGCTGATATTAATTCTGCTGTAGGTATTTCAACAAACTTATTAGACGGCTCTAGTTGGCGTTATCCTGATGCAGATTATGAACTACGTGATAGTATTTGGCAATGGCACAAAGATTATACCTTAGGTCTTACTTATTTTTTGGCTCATGATAGCTCAGTCCCAGAACATGTAAGGAACAAGATGAAAACATTTGGTCTTTGTAAAGATGAATATATCAACAATGCCAATTTTCCTCATCAGCTTTATGTTAGGGAAGCTAGAAGAATGAAAGGGGAATATTTTATGACTGAACATGATCTCTTGAAAGATACGATAAAGTATGATGCTATAGGAATGGGATCTTATAATATGGATGTTAGAGAAATGCAGAGGAGTTTTATTGGTATTAGCCGTTTTCCTGATATTAAATATGAAGTTTATAATGAAGGATATTTATCTATTCCTGTAGCACAGTATGAAATCCCTTATAGAGCACTGGTGCCTAAATATGAGGAGTGTAAAAATTTATTGGTTTCTGTTTGTGTTTCTGGAAGCCATTTGGCTATTTCCTCAATCAGAATGGAACCTCAATATATGATTATGGGCCAGGCAGCGGGTTTAGCTGCAGCCTTAGCTATTAAAACAAATAGAGCAGTACAGCAAATTGATATATTTTCGCTTCAGCAAAAATTAAAGGCAGAAAATCAAATACTTTCTTTAAAAAATAATCCTTATGGATTATGGAATAAAGTAGATGATATTGTTATTGATAATAATATGAAGGGATTTATTTCTTTTACCGGAGATTGGAAAGAAGAAGAAACAAAATTAAAGGGACGTTATGAAATGAATTTTAGAAGTAAGCAAAAAGGTAAAAGTGGTACGTTTACTTTTAAGCCATATTTATTTAAGTCAGGGCAGTATAATCTTTACTATTGGTCTCCTGCTAATCAGGAAAATGAAACTGAGGTGCCATTAGAAATTCACACCTCATCAGGTCTAAAATTTGCCACCATCAATCAAAAGAACTTTGGCGGAGAATGGATTAAAATTGGAAGTTATTCTTTTGAAAAAGGTAATAAACATGGTGTAACTATTATTGGTGATAAAGATAAGTACACAGTTGCAGATGCTTTCCGTTTTGAGTACATCAAAAATCAATAATTATTTTACTGCCACTAAAATTACCTAAGAGTTGGTTTCGGCAAACTCTTTTGGAGTTTTACCAAACTCTTCTTTAAAGCATCTTCTAAAATAATTTAAATCTAAAAAGCCTACCATATAAGCAACTTCGCTTATATGGTGCTTTTTTGTAGCAAGAAGTTGTGCAGCTCTTTTTAATCTTACACCTCGTATAAACTCTACTGGAGTTTGATTGGTAAGTGCTTTAATTTTTCTATATAAAGTTACTCTACTCATAAAAACCTCTTTACATAAATCTTCTACACTAAGTTTTGGATCTGAAATGTGGGTCTCTATGAATTTCATGATTTTTTCTAACAGAACTTCATCAGTAGATGAAACGGCAATATTTAAAGGTTGTAAGGTAACTTCTTTTTTATAGCGATCTCTTAGTTTCTGGCGTATTTCAAGTAAATTCCATACCCTGGTCTCTAATATTTTAATGCTGAATGGCTTGGTTAAATAATCATCAGCTCCAGTTTCTAATCCTTCAATTTTATAAATGATAGGAGTGCGGGCTGTTAATAAGATGATAGGGATATGGCTCGTCCTATGATCTTTTTTTAAAGTGCTACATAAAGTAGTACCGCTAGTTTCTGGCATCATGACATCACTAATAATGATATCTGGTAATAGTTCTAAAGCTTTATTAATTCCTTCTTTACCATTTCTTGCTGTATGTATATGAAATTTTTCTTCAAAATGATTAACCAGAAAGGATAAAACATCTTTATTATCTTCCACAATTAGCAAAATGGGCTTTTCACCTTTATAATCTTCAAGGATATGGTTATACTTTTCTTGGTTAATTTCAATAGAATCAGTGCTAGCTTCTAATTGATAATAAAGCTGAATATCCTCACTATTTTTATAGTTACTAATAATTTCTTCGGGTTTAAAATGTTGGTTACCTAATGGCAATGTAATGGTAAAAGTGGTAAAACCGTTTTCATTTTCATGCGCCTCTTTACTTGCTACGCTAATTGTTCCTTTATGTAACTCAACTAAAATTTTTGTAAAACTAAGACCAATTCCATGTCCAGGTTTGTGTTCGCCATTACCATTAAAGTTGATAAATTGATCAAATATATGCTTGATATTTGTTTCTGCTATACCAATACCATTATCTACTACTTCAATTAAAACCTGTTGGTTCTCTTTTGTTTTAACTCTAATTATAACTTCTCCACCCTTTTTATTGAATTTAAGGGCATTTGAAATGAGATTATAAAATATCTTCTCAAACTTATCCCTGTCAAACCATAATTTAATACTGCTCTCATCAGATTCGATTTTAAGATTGATGCCTAAATGTTTAGCATAGCTTTGAAAAGAGTAGGTAATCTCTTTCAAAAATCTGATAATATTGCCTTCTGCTACTTGTAGCTTCATGTTTCCACTCTCAAATTTCCTAAAGTCTAAAAGCTGGTTAATCAGTCTCATCAGCCTTTCCCCATTTCTTTTCATCATCATTAACTGATTATTTATCTTATTGTTAGCTGTATTAGCTTCAATAAGTTTCTCTAAAGGAGCTAGAATTAGTGTGATAGGTGTTTTTATCTCATGAGATATATTGGTGAAGAAATTCAACTTTTGTTGGTATAGTTCTTGGTCTTTTTCTCTAATTAAATGTTCATAGTATAAATCATTTTTAAGCTTTGCCGTTTTAAGAGAATAGAAATAATACAAATAAAGTAGTGTAGCAATGATGCTTGCGTATAACAGGTAAGCCCACCAGCTTTTCCACCAAGGTGGTAGAACTATAATTTTAAGTACCTTGGCCTGTTCGTTCCATAAACCATCATTGTTGGCTGCTTTAATATTTAAATAGTATGTTCCAGCATCTAAATTAGTGTATGTGGCAACCCTTTGATTATTAACTATATGCCAATCTTCATTACCCAAACCATCTAGTTTATATTGATATTGGTTTTTGGTAGGATTGATATAATTTAATGCTGAAAATTTTACACTAAAAAAAGCTTGATTGTTGCTTAAGACAATTTTATCCACCTCATTTATGGCAGCGGTTAAAGGTGAGTTTTCTTCTTCAACATAAATCTTTTTATTTCTAATTTGAAACTCAGTAAGTACTACGGGTGCTTTAAATTTATTAATGGTTATTTGTTCAGGATCAAAGTAACTAATCCCATTAATACCTCCAAAAAATAGCTTTCCTTCTTGGTTAATTGTACTAGAACCTGTTATAAATTGATTACTTTGTAATCCATCTTCAAAATAATAGTTTATGATTTTATAATCTTTTTCATTAAAAGGAGCTTTGAATTTATGGAAGCTAAGTTTTGAAAGCCCTTTGTTAGAGCTTAACCATAAATTACCATTTTTATCCTCTTTAATATCCTGAATAACATCATTTGCCAAGCCATGTTGAGTAGTTAAGGCATAAAATTTCTTTAGTCTAGCATCAAAAAAGTTTAAACCTCCTCCTCTTGTTCCTATCCAAATTCTATCTTTAGAATCAATAAAAATAGATTGAACGCTGCTGTTACTTAAGCTATATTCATTTTCTGGAAGGTGTCTGTAATTATAAAATCTAGTGCCATTAAAAAAGCTCAACCCTCCTGGAGTAGCAATCCATAGATTTTCTTTTTTATCCTTATAGATTTTGGTAATATGGTTACTAACTAATCCCTCTTGCTTTTCATTATACTTAAATTGCTTTATTTCTCCATTATCTTGCAGCAGCAGTATACCAGAACCATTTGTACCCACCCATATACCTTTATTTGTTTTTTCTAAAGTATAAACACCATTATTTTCAGGGATTTTGTATTCCTTAAAGGTTTCTTTAGCCGTATCCATACGCCATAAGCTACTTAAAGTGCCAATCCATAATTGATGATTATCACTCATGATAGCTTTTACAGTATTAGAAGTATTAGGATTATAATTGGTAAATAGAAAAGTTTTAAATGATGATAAATTATTACTTATCAAATTTAGCCCTCTACTTTCTGTTCCTACCCATAGTTTTCCATCTTTATCATAACAAATAGCATTTACTACTTTTGAGCTTAAGCCCTGTTTGTTACCAAAATTCTCAGTAATTAAAGAGAAAAAATTATTGTTTTCAGAAACCATATTAAGACCACCAGAATAGGTTCCTATCCAATAATTATTGGCTTTATCTTTAGTAATACATCTAATGATATTGTGAGAAATAGAAGTTAAATCATATTTATCATTTACATAATTGGTGAATTTATTTTGTTTAATATGATACACTACTAATCCTTCTCGGGTACCAAGCCAAACCTCGTCTTTATTTTTAATGAAGATTTCTCTAACTGCATTAATAGGTAAACCGTTTTTTGTGGCTAATTGAGATAAATTTCTTAATGAATTTCTTTTTTTATTATAAACAAATACACCATAAAACTCGGTACCAATCCATACATTACCATGATCATCTTTTTGAATAGTTCTGATAAAAGATTTTTGTAGTATTTTATGGTCTCTTAAAATAGGTGAGGGGTGTTGTAAGGTATTAGTTTTAGGATTGAAAACTTTAAGTCCTTTGCCTTTACTAAGCCATAATAAACTTTTTTCATCTAAATAAATATGATGTATTCTATTCTGATCTTTTTCTTTTGTAGGGGGAAGTTTATAAACCGTTACTTTTTTGGTTTTTTTATCGTATCTCTTAAAATCGCCTAAACTTCCTATCCATATATCTCCATTTTTAGCTTCTTCAAATGAAGTAATATATTCGCCAGAGCCATCAATGATAGCTGATTTATTCACAACTTTTTTGAAAATTTCTTTCTTTCTGTCAAATACATTGAGTCCTTTGGCTGTACCAATCCAAATATTACCCTCTTTATCTTCATGTAAGGCATTAATCTGGTTATTGCTTATTGATTTCTTGTTTTTGTTATCATGTCTATATATCGTAAACTCATAACCATCAAACTTATTTAAGCCATCTTCTGTACCTATCCAGATAAATCCATAATGATCTACCAAAATGCATAATACAGTATTTTGAGAGAGACCTTCATTGATAGTATAATGCTTAAATGAAATTTTTTTGGTTTGCGCATGGTTTTCCCCATGTAGACTAAGAAATATTAGGGCTAAAATACCGAGTAATTTTATTTTCAAGAATCTAATATTATTGGTTTAAATAATTTAAACATTAAAATAGCCATCTACAACATCTTCAAAATGATAAGGCTAAATTTTAGTTTATTTGGCTTTTTTAAGACTTTCAAGTTAATTATTTATTTTAAGAATATCCCTTACAAATATTTCAAATAAAGTGGTCAATTGTTAAGTAAGGTATTAAATATTGGCTATTTAAGATGTCAATTGTACTTAACTTATTTTTTTATCAGTATACTAAAGTAATATTAAGCATGTTTTTTTGAAGTATTACACATGTCTATTCTATCATTAATATGAAGACTTTAGCACAAAAACCTTTAATAACCTATATTAATTATGTTTAAGAATAATAAGCCAGGTAAATGGTTTCTTGTGGCTACTTTTATCTTGGTAGGAACAACTAAAACCATCTTTTCTCAATCCTTAGAACTCACTCAAGGGCCCTTTAAGCCAACTTGGGAGTCTTTAAAAAATTATAAAACGCCAGATTGGTTTAGGGATGCCAAGTTTGGAATATGGGCGCATTGGGGGCCACAATGCCAGCCAGAAGCAGGTGATTGGTATGCTAGGAATATGTATATACAAGGACACAAGCAATACAATACACACATCGAAAAATATGGACATCCCTCAAAATTTGGGTTTAAAGATGTCATCAATTTATGGAAAGCTCAAAATTTTAATCCAGAAGAGCTGGTGGCACTTTATAAATCTGCCGGAGCCAAATACTTTGTAGGTATGGCTGTACACCATGATAATTTTGACTTATGGAATTCTAAGTACCAACCATGGAACTCGGTAAATATGGGGCCTAAACAGGATATTGTTGGAAAATGGGCTCTTGCTGCAAAAAAGAATGATCTCCATTTTGGTGTTTCTATACATGCAAGAAGTGCCTGGTCTTGGTATGAAGTTGCACAATCAAGTGATAAAACAGGCCCTATGGCAGGTATTCCGTATGATGGTAAGCTTACGGCGGCAGACGGAAAGGGTTTATGGTGGGAGGGCTACGATCCACAAGACTTGTATGAACAAAATCATAAACCTAGCCCGGTTTCTGAAAATAGAAAACTTCAAGGGCAAAATCCAGGTGAGAAAGCTACACCAGCTTACAACCAAAAATTTTATAATAGAGTTTTGGATGTAGTTAACAAATACCAGCCAGATTTAGTATACTTTGATGACTACAAACTTCCTTTAGGCATGAAAGATGGAAGAGACGCCTATGGTTTAAATCTGGTTGCAAACATTTATAATCAGAGTATCCTGCGAAACAAGGGAAATAATCAAGCTATTGTAAATACAAAGGCCCTTACAGATACAGAACAGTTAGCGCTCACTAATGATTTGGAAGTAGGTACCGAGCGAACAATTAACCCCATCCCATGGCAATCAGACGCTTGTATTGGTAGTTGGCACTACAATAGCAATCTAAAGCAGTATAAATCTTCTAAGGCTGTTATTGAAGCCTTGGTAGATGTAGTTAGCAAAAATGGAAACCTGCTGTTAAGTATACCTATTAGGGCAGATGGTACAATTGATGATGCAGAAAAAAAGGTTCTTAATGAAATTGGTAAGTGGTTAGCTATAAATGGCGAAGCTATTTATGGAACCCGTCCTTGGACAATATTCGGAGAAGGTCCTTCAACAACCTCTTCTACAGAAAGTAACTCTAAAGGAGATCAGCCTTTATTCAGAAAAAATAGTAATCCTTACCTACCTAGTGATTTTAGATTTACAACAAAAAATAATAGTTTATATGCAATAGGGTTAGCATGGCCTGAAACTAATAAAATTTGTATTGAGTCTTTAAAGTTAAGTAATAACAAAAAGAATCAAAAAATAACACAAGTTAGCCTGTTAGGTGCTCAAGATAAATTAACCTTCCAACAAACTTCAAAAGGTCTTGAAGTTACATTGCCTAACAATAAATTAATGTCAACGGCTTACACGCTTAAGATAGATGGATTAAGTACCTCCAAAAATTAAATATAAATGATATGAAGAATAAATCTTATTTAACTAAACTGTTTTTATTGATGCTGATGAGTATTGTCTCAGATATTCAATCTCAGGAATTAGAAATAAATCAAGGACCTTTTAAACCAAGTTGGGAATCTCTAAAAAGTTACCAAACACCAGAATGGTTTAGAGATGCAAAATTTGGTATATGGGCACATTGGGGCCCACAATGTGAGCCTGAGGCGGGCGATTGGTACGGTAGAAATTTATATATAGAAGGGCATCAACAAAATAAAATTCATAATGAAAAATATGGGCATCCATCTGAATTTGGTTTTAAAGATGTTATCAACCAATGGAAAGCAAATAAATTTAACCCGCAAGAGCTCTTAACTCTTTATAAAAATGCTGGGGCTAAGTATTTTGTAGCAATGGCAAATCATCATGATAATTTCGATTTGTGGAATTCAAAATATCAACCTTGGAATGTTTTAAATATGGGCCCCAAAAGAAATATCATACAAGATTGGGATAATGCTACAAAAAAAGTGGGTTTACGTTTTGGTGTATCTATACATGCAAGTAGCGCATGGTCTTGGTATGAAGTAGCGCAATTAAGTGATAAATCAGGCCCTAAAGCAGGGATCACTTACGATGGTAATTTAACAAAAGCGGATGGTAAAGGAAAATGGTGGGAAGGCTACGATCCTCAGGATTTATATGCACAATATCGTCATAAAATAAGTCCTGATGTTTTAAACAGACGCTTGGCTTGGTCAAATCCAGGTGATGCTCCGTCTAAAGAATATTTATTGAAGTTTTACAACAGGGTTAGAGATGTTGTTCAGCAACATCAGCCAGATTTGGTATATTTTGATGATTCTCATTTACCATTAAATCATGAGAGTCCGACTTATGGTTTACATTTAGCGGCAGATATTTATAATGGAAATATCAAAAGAAATGGTAAAAATGAAGCTGTTATCAATACAAAATCATTAACAGAAGAAGAAAAGAAATGCTTAATAAATGATTTAGAGGTAGGTACAGAAAGAAATATTACTGCTGTACCATGGCAGTCTGATGCTTGCATAGGAAGTTGGCATTATAAAAAAGATGTTAAATATAAAGATGCTAAAAGTGTAATTCATGCTTTAGCAGACGTAGTAAGTAAAAATGGAAATCTATTATTAAGTGTACCCATCAGAGCCGATGGCACCATAGATGAAGACGAAAAAGAAATTCTAAAAGGTATTGGAGAGTGGTTAGCTATAAATGGTGAAGCGATATACAACACCAGACCATGGACAGTTTACGGAGAAGGACCGTCGATAGCAGATAAGACCCCCAACAATTCTAAAGGAAATATGCCTTTATACCGTAAAGCACCTTATACACCTGCTGATTTTAGATTCACTAGAAACAAAAATGTACTTTATGCTATAGGAATGGCATGGCCAGAAGATCACAAAATTATTATTTCATCGATTTCTGATAAACTAATAAAAGATAAATTTAAAGTATCGTTATTGGGGTCTCAGGAGAATTTGAAATACAAATTAACAGCGGCAGGATTAGAGATATCATTACCGGTTCAAAAACCTAATGTTATTGCTTATGCTATTAAAATTGATGGGTTACTTAACTAAGTCTAACAATTGTCTTATGAAAAAATATATCATTTTAGGTTTTTTTATTCTTTTTGAGCTTAAGCCTATTTATAGTCAAAATCAAAGTAAAAAATCTAAATCACCAGAACTTCAAGTTTTTGAGCCTAATTGGGAATCATTAAAACAATATGATTGTCCACAGTGGTTTAGGGATGCTAAATTTGGGATATGGGCGCATTGGGGGCCACAATCGGTAGCAGAATTTGGCGACTGGTATGCCCGTTTTCTTTACAAACCACAAACAGACACTAGTGCTTGGAGAAAAAATGGAGGTATTAAGGCTTATGCTCACCATTTAGCAACTTATGGACATCCATCTCAATTTGGCTATAAAGATTTAATTCCCCTATTTAAAGCAGAGAAATTTAACCCAGAAGAGCTGATGAAGCTTTATCATCAGGCAGGAGCTAGGTATTTCATGTCTATGGGGCAGCATCATGACAATTTTGATATGTGGAATTCTAAATATCAACCTTGGAATGCAGTTAATATGGGGCCAAAAAAAGATATTGTTAAAGCCTGGCAAATAGCTGCTAAAAATAACCAGATGAAATTTGGAGTTTCTTTTCATGGTCAAACCAGTTGGAGTTGGTTTGAAGCAAGTCGCGGTGCAGATATTGATGGACCTTATAAAGGTGTACCTTATGATGGAAACTTAACTAAAGCTGATGGTAAGGGTAAATGGTGGGAGGGATATGACCCGCAAGATCTATATGGAGAACCACATGAACCGGATGCTCCAAGAAATGAAAGATTTAAGCAAAATTTCTACAACCGTACTATGGATTTGATTGACAACTATAAACCAGATTTGATTTATTTTGATGGCGGAATCCCTTTTGAATGGTTGCAAATCGCATCAAATTTTTATAATAAAAGTATCCAGTGGAATGGTGTTAATCAGGCTGTAATAAATGTAAAAGGCGTTGCGCCTGAAAAGCAAAAGGCTGTAGTGTTTGATATTGAAAATGGTCAAAGCGGTAGTTTAAGAAAATATCCATGGCAAACAGATACTTCTTTTGATGGTTGGTTTATATCAAAAACACCTTACGTTACCACTACAAAGAAGGTTATTCAGCAGCTGGTAGATATTGTTAGTAAAAACGGTAACCTCATGTTGAATATCACCCAGCGTTCTGATGGTACGATTACAGATACTGCAGAGAAGTTTTTAAAAGAAATGGCTTCATGGATGGCTATAAACAGTGAGGCTATTCATGGTACTCGTCCTTGGGAAATTTATGGTGAGGGCCCTGTGAAGATAGAAAAAGGTGAACAAAATAAAGCACAGCGTTTAAATTATACCAAGGAAGATATTCGTTTTACTACCAAAGGAAATAATCTATATGCTATAATTATGGAGTGGCCAGGAAAAGAAATAACTATTAAATCTTTACCGAAATCAAAGAAAATATGGTTTGGTGATATTAAAGAAGTAAAACTCTTAGGCTCATCAGAATCTTTAAAATGGAAACAAGATGAGAGCGGATTAAAAGTTAGTTTACCAGAAAATGCAGTTGGAAAATATGCCTATACTATAAAGATATCTGGAAATTAAACTTTTAAAATATTTACTATGAAAAAAAGGAGCTGTCAATTTTGACAGCTCCTTTTTTTTGTTCAATTAATGAATAGCTACTTGATTTTTATTTTAAGTTTATCACTGGTTAAGTTTGAAGAAGTAGCTTCAATCTCTATACTTCCCGCTTTCCCATTATTCTGAATGATAGCCATACATTTTCCATAAAAAGCTTTTCTATAATTTGCTTGAAAAGGTTCTGTTGTTGAAGGATTTCCATTACCAACAGCTCTTAAAAAACCATTGCCTTTTACATTAAAGGAGATAAGATTATCTGCTAAAGGACAAACGTTTCCATCTTTATCAACCACACTTACTGTTACATAAGCTAAATCTTTTTCATCAGCTTTAAGATTGTTCCTATCGGCATTTAAAACAATTTTAAAGGGTTCTCCTGCAGTTTTAATGATTTTAGTTTCTCTAATCTTATTGCTTTCATCAAAAGCTACCACTTTAATTTCGCCGGCTTCATAAACCACATTTTCCCATCTTAACCTGTAACGATCTAACAAACTGTTTTTATCAAACGTTTTTTTGCCATAGCTTTTGCCATTAACAAACAACTCGGCAGCAGCATAATTGGTATAAGCAAAAACAGGTATTTGCTCTCCCTCTTTACCCTTCCAATTCCAATGTGGAAGTAGGTGTAAAACCTTTTCTTTACTCCATTGGCTCTTATAAAGGTAGTAACGATCTTTAGGTATACCAGACAAATCAATGATTCCAAAATAAGAACTTCTGCTTGGCCAATTATCATTAAAAGGGGAGGGCTCACCTAAATAATCCACTCCTGTCCAAACGAATTCGCCTGCAACAAAATCATTTTCTTCTTGACTTTTCCATTCTATATCTGGTATTTGTGACCAACTACAGTATTCTAAGTCATAAGAGGATGCCTGATTATCAGGCCATATTTTCATAGAAGCCATTTTTGCTGGTAACTGATAAACACCTCTCGAACTTACAGTAGATGCCGTTTCACTACCATAAATAACCCAATTAGGAAAGCGTTTATGAATATCAGCATAATAATTAGGTTTATAATTCCAACCCGGTATATCTACAGCTGCTGCTAAACCATTCTTGATAGCAGGTTCCAAATGATTAAAACCAGCTGTTACGGGCCTCGTAGGGTCAGTTTTTCTACAAATATCGGCTAGATATTGAGCCAACTTGCCACCATCAGGAGTATTAGCTTCTCTTATTTCATTACCAATACTATACATGATTAAAGCAGGATGATTTCTATCTCTCTTAATCATGGCCTCTACATCTTTTTTTGCCCAAGCATCAAAAATTTTATGGTAACCATTTTCTACTTTTGGTATTCTCCATTCATCAAAAGTTTCATCTATATAATAGAATCCCATTTCATCGCACAATTCAAGCATTTCTGGGGCATGTGGGTTATGTGTACCACGAATTGCGTTACATCCCATTTCTTTTAACAATAAAAGATGATGTTGAAGCGCAGCCTTATTAAAAGCAGCCCCCAGAGGACCTAAATCATGGTGTAGACATACACCTTTAAGTTTAGTTTTAATACCATTGACAAGCATTCCCTCATCTGGTTTGAACTCAATTTTTCTGATACCAAAACTGCTTTTATATTCATCAATTACTTTACCAGATGCTTTAATGATAGTTTTTAAAGAATAATTATAAGGGTTTTCAGCCGACCATAACTTAGGCTTCAGTACATCTAAATTATGAGTAATATTTAAGGAGTCTTTTAGGTTATAAAAATTTGATATTTCTCCTTTTTTATAACCTTTTGAATCATATACTATTTGAAAAACTTCTATTTCTTTAGGATTGCCTGTATCATTTTTAATTTTAGTTTGAATGTTTATAACAGCCTTTTGTTCGCTTATGATGGGTGTTGTTATAAAAGTGCCCCAATGGTCTACATATATTGGATTTTTCTTAACTAAGCGTACATGTCTGTAAATACCAGCACCAGGATACCATCGGGCTGAACCTTTAAAATTTTCAAGCCTTACAGCTAGAATATTTTTACCTCCCCAATTGATAAATTTACTAATATCAAAACTAAAGGATGCATACCCATAAGGCCACTCTCCAACAAATCGCTCATTCAAATAAATTTTGGCATTACTCATCGCACCATCAAATTCAATAGAAATGGCTTTTCCTTTATCATTTAAAGATATATTTAGTTCTTTTCTATACCAGCCTACACCAATATAAGGTAAGCCTCCTGTTCTTCCTATTCTGATTTTTTCTTTTGATTCACCATCTTCTGTGACTCTTACTTTTTGAGGATCATTTTCTTTACTAAATGGACCAGCTATTGCCCAATCATGCGGGACTTTAACTTCTGTCCATCCAGAGGTATTTAAGTTGTTTTTGAAACCATCAGAAACATCTTTATTAATGAAATTCCATCCATTTAGAAGTTCTTCAACTTTTCTGGTTTCTTGGCTATTAACTTTTAGGTATGGAAATATAGAAATAAGGAGTCCAAATATTATAAAAGGGACTCTTTTAGGGAAAACGTAAAGCATTGATAAGTTTAATTAGTTATATTTATTATTTAATAGAAAATTGTTGTCTTTCACCGTAAAAAGCTATGTTAGGACCTATAATTACAAATCTAAATTCATAACTCTTGCCTTTCTCTAAATTGTCTACGGTTTGTATAAACTCACCTATTTTATCTAGGTTTACGGTATTTGTTCTCTTCCATTCTTTGAAATATAAATTTTCTACAAAACCTGCATAAGGTCTATATTCAAAGCATCCCTGTAAAGTTTTAGCGTCTCCTTTATTTAGTAAATTACCCTTTAAGATTACTTTATTACTCGTTTCAGCTTTCATAGTTGCTAAAGTAGGAGGTATTAGAGCTGGCTCAACATTTTCTAACTTTATTGTTAGAGGATTAGGCCATTTATTATTATTGTAAATTCTCTGAGCACTAACAACAGAAACTTGAAGACCATTTTCTTTTTGGGTGAAATAGGATTTAGCATCTTTACCACTTGCATATTCTATGACTTTACCTGCATGTCCTAATACACTAATTTTAGTATTAGGGGTGGCTTTTATAGATGAAAGTATAAACTCTTTTCTTTGTCCTTTGCCCCAATCTGGCAAGCCAGTTACCATTGCATATACAGTCTTTCTATCTTTAGAAGCAGTAAACCAAATATTTTCTTCATTTGATACAATCCAAGGCCTAACATTATGTATAGCTTCTTGATTAATGAAATGCCAAGCAGAAATTTCTGTAAGTCTTCTTTCTTCTGGGTCTGCAATAGTTCCATCAGGTTTCGGTCCTACATTTAACAACAGATTTCCTCCTTTAGCCCGTGTTTCTATAAGAATTTCAATTAATCTGGTTCCAGATTTTAAATCATCATTGGTAGGCTTGTATTGCCATTGTGTTCCCATTGTTAAATTAGACTCCCAAAGCTTATCTGTAGTTATTCCAGGTATAGTTTGCTCTGGAGAATTTACAGCTCCTCTTGTGATAACAACATCAGGTTGTAATTTCCATGCTTCATCTTTACATGCCTCTTTGTGATTTCCATCTATAAATAGCATATCAATTTTTCCGTAATTTGTAAACAACTCATTTGTTTGTTTTCTTACAAGATCATTATAAGCAGCTTCTTTTTCTTTACCAAGATTATGGATACCACGGTTGATGGTTATTCCATTATCATATAAAAATTTAAAATCTTCTGGCGAATAATAAATTCCAACGGCTAAACCTGCCTTACGGGCTCCGTCTACATATTCTTTAAGTAAATCTTTTTGGTAAGCCGTGTTCATAATGTTCAAAGAAGTAGTTTTGGTATCCCACATACAAAATCCAGAATGATGTTTTGCCGTTATACAAATGTATTTTGCCCCAGCCAGTTTTGCCTGCATTGCCATTCTATAACCATCATATTTATAAGGATCAAATGATTTTGGTAATTCGTTAATGAATCTATTTAAGTAATCAGGAGAAGCTCCAACCATAGAATGGCTGATAACAATACCTAGCTGACTATCAAAACTCCAATGAAGAAATAGTCCCATGCCTAAGTCTCTTAACCATTCTTCTCTTTCTGGCTTGTTTCTGTTATCACTAAAAGTATTATCATTCTCTTCTTTCTGAGCATAAGAATTACTCATGTTAAAGGTTAACAATAATATTAAAGGTATTACAAATTGGGTTAGCCCAATTAACATCCTTAGTCTATTAATTAAGGTTTTGCTGAAGTTTTTATCCTTCAAAAGATAATATTGCATGAAGTTAAATATTAAGATAAGTTTATGTTTGATGGCAACTAAGATAATTGGCATAAAGGGCAAGAAATTATGCTGATTGATACATTTTGACATGGCAAATAGTTCTTTTAATTAAAATCTGTCGAATTTTAACTCTATAGTGTTAATTTTATCAGAATGAAAATCAGATTAGCTTTTATTTTAAAATTTACCTTATTACCTATATTCGCACTTAACTTATATGCTCAGGATTATGTATCTCCTGTTTATGAGCAAAAGAAAATAAACGATATAGTCATTCATGAAAATTTGCGTTATGGCGAAATACCAGAAAACACAAATTCATCATCTTCAGACAGAATCCTCGATCTTTATTTACCAGAAACGTTAAGTAAAAAAGATAAACTTCCTGTGTTTCTTTTTATACATGGCGGGGGCTTCTCTGGAGGGGATAAAGCTTTAACCGATTTTTGTACTAAAATAGCACAGAATGGTTATGCTGTTGCATCTATCAATTATCGTTTATCCTTAAAAAATAATAAGGTTTCTGGTGCAAGTTGTGGTGCTAATATGGCTAAAGGTTTGCCCCAGAGAGGGAAATTCCATCCCTTACTGCAAAAAGCAGTGAGTAATGCTTCTGAAGACGCTCACACAGCACTACAATGGTTAGCAAAGCAAAGTAAGAAGTACCAATTAGATATAAATCAGGTAGTGGTTTGTGGTGGCTCTGCCGGGGCAATGACTGCTTTGCATCTGGCATATATGCTGAAGCCCAAAGATGTAAAGTTAAAAGCTGTTGTAAACTTTTGGGGAGGGTTAGAAGATGCTAGTTTGATACCTCAAAATGCAGTCCCATTATTAACCTATCATGGAGATAAAGATGATATCATCCATGTAGATTATGCTTATGCCTTGCACAAAAGAATGGAAGAGTTGCAGTCTACATCCTCAAAACTAAATATTCTCCCGAATAAAGGACATGCACTTTATAAATACATCACAGAAAATAAAATAAATGAAATTATAAGCTTTTTAAAATCCCTATAAAAGAACTAACCTCATTTAAATGAGATGATAAATCCTAAGAAGAATCTTTTTGACCTATAATTTTAACAATAGGATAAGATTCTTCATAGCTTTAATCATTTTTCTTTAATTCCCTCTCTGTTGAGTTTTATAGTTTACCGGAGAAATACCCATTAGTTTTTTAAACATTCTTGAAAAATAAAAGGGGTCTTGAAAACCTAATTCCATACTTATTTCTTTGATATTTCGATCTGTGAAACATAAATACTGACAGGATTTTTTAACTTTTAACAAATTGAAATATTGGTTGGGTGAAGTTCCTGTTTTAGCCCTAAACAATCTTGAAAAATGAGAAATAGAAAGACGATGTTGTTGAGAAAACTCTTCAATATTAAATCTTTTATCTAGGTTCTTTTTCATGAATGCTATAGATTTAGATACAATATCTATTTGATTGATGGAATTTTGAATATTCTCCAAATAAATAAAAGAAGAAATATATGATAATACTTTTAACTGGCAGATTTCAATTTCTCTTTCATTTACACAACTTTCTATCATTCCATAAATTTGGTTAAAAAGCTCAATACGCTCTTCTCTATAAGGCAAATCTATACTATTACTTTCTTGATATCTTTGATATAGGTGATTTGCATGTTCTCCATCAAAGTGAATCCAGTAAATAGACCAAGGCTCTTGAATAGAGCTGTAATATTGAAATACACTATGTTTAGGGATTATAATAAAAGTATCTTGTTGGAGATGGATGTGACGATTAGGTAATTCTACAACTCCAGAACCTTTAACACAATATAATAAAGTATAATGTTGGTCGCCAGTTCTACTTTGATAGTTGTGGTAAGTAGCATTTGGATAATACCCTAAAGCCGTAACATACAAACCTTTAATTAAAAAATTATTACTTACTATCCTTTTTGTATTGGATGGTAAAAAAAGCATTTTTTGTTCTGCAGCTTCTTCTTTAATGAAATTTTGAGTAGTAGTTTTTTCCTCCATAAAATTTAATCTTTTTTGATTTAAATCAAGATTTATCAACAATCGCTATATGTTTAGCAACTGTGCTATAAAATTTTTAGCTACAGATGGATGATGTACCGTCATATCATTTGGGGAGGTAATCATAAAAGTTTTGATAGATTTCTATGAAAACTTTTAGATTAAAATGACACAGCTTGATGACATCATCATGATTTATTTTTAATTAAATTTGAGAGTAGCGCTAAAATTAAATAGCAATTTGTAATAATCTAGTTTATATCAGTTTGGTATAAAAACAAATAAAGCCCTGTTTACCCTAATGAGAATTTTAAAAAAAGTGTAATAATTACATTTAAATTTTTTTGAGCTCATTTTTTAAAAGAAAAGGGTAGATGCAAATAGCACCTACCCTCTATCAGGATACCTAAATAAACCGAATTATTTTTTGATGATTTTTACTTGTCTGGTGATATTACCATTTGAAATACTTAGCAAGTAGATGCCAGACTCAAAACCATTACTCATATCCAGAGAATAGCCATTAATTAAGCTATCGGCACTTATACTTTGAGCTAATAACTGTTTTCCGGAAATAGAGAAAATTCTCAAATTAACCATTCCCGAATCAAATTCAGTGCTTTGTATAGATAAAACATTTTCTACAGGATTAGGATAAACTCTCAAGTCAGGCGCTTGTAAAATAAAGTTAGCATAAGTAATAGCCAGTTCTTTATAAGTTCCATCAACATCATACTGTACTAAACGGTAGTAATTCATTCCATTTAATGGTTTTGGATCAAAAGCTACATAACTGGCAGCTTCATTTTTAGCGTCTATGGTTAATAAATCACTAAAATCAAGACCATTTTGAGAGCGTTGTACTACGTAAACTTTATTGCTTGTTTCTGATAAAGTTCTCCAATGAAGCTTAATGCCATTAGAAAGTCCCTCGGCTGCAAAGCTTGCTAATGTTACAGGTAAAACATCCAGATTTTTATTCCCTAGAGCAAAATAAATACTGCTGGTGCTTAAAGTCCAATCACTACTGTTGGATGTGCTGATAACAGAAGATGCCGGAGCATTTACGTTTAAAGCCTGATAAGTACCATCTATACTTGTAGCATTTGCAATAACATCTATATCATTGCCACCATCATCTGTGCCATATAAAATGCTTACATTTTTGTAAGTTGCATTAGGTCCGCTGGTAATTCTAGTGACCCATCTTCTTTTTGATGATAAGCTGGTAACGCCAGTGCCCACAGTGCCGCCCTCAGCAGCAGTAATGTTTAAACCTACAAAAGTTGCTGGAGCACTTACCGCTTTCATATCGTTAAAAGTGATTCTTCTGTACTGTCCGCCAGAACCTATAGGGAAGTTTACAGCAGCAGTATTATCATTTCTAACTCTTAAAATAAGCGTTCCGCCTTCTATAAAGCTGGTAGCGCTACCTGCTGCTGGTAGATTATTACATGTAAGGGTATTGGTAGGACCAAGTTTGATAATCCCTCGGGTAAATACCAATGGAATACTTGCAGAAGTTAAAATGATATCATCATTTAAGATTAAACCGGCACTATTATCAATAGTTAAAGTATTGATAGTTTTAGAAGTAACGTTATTGGTGCTAATTAATGCTGATGGGATTTCTGAGCCCGCTATGGCCTGTACGCTTCCTCTGTAAGTAATGTTGATATTTGCTGTACCACCACGTACAACCTGATTTCCTAAAAGCTTAGCTGGGGCGGTAATTTCTACCGCAATGGTTGTGATACCACTAAACTGGTTAAGCGTGAGTGAGCTTTGATTATTTAGTTCGCCAGCAAGTAATCTCAAAGCTCTAATAATGCTCAGGGGGGTGCTAAGTGTTGCACCTGCTGGATTGTTTAAGGCCAAAGATTGTATATTTCCAAAACTTCCACCGCCACTTATTTCTTGTAAGCTTGTACCATTTAAGGTTAATGAATTTCCAGAACTCGGATTTTTAGAAAAATCTACATTACCGTTATTAACCAGATTTCCTCCTAGCAACACATTTTTACCAATATTATTGCTTAAGCCAAAGCTATTTAGCCTGCCTTGAGTGCCAATGGCTAAATTACCTTTAATTTTAAGTTCTTGTGCTAAATCAGAAAACTGTAAAGTACCTTCTATACTTAATTTAGCTATGTTAACTCCTCCAATGCTCTCTACATTTTGGGTTACCGTGTGCCCACTACTAATGGTTACTTCATCTGTTTCTAGAGGGATATTACCGTTAGCCCAAGTATTGGCATCTAACCAATTTCCACTCGCAATAGATACAACTTGTCTTGGTGGAACCGGGACACTAGAGTTAACAGTTAGTATAAGCTTTATTTCTCCGGCATTGTACTGAGTTGTGGCAGCTTGTGTAGCTGTAATTTCTGTAGTACCTATACCTGTTATAGTAACCTGATTACCATTTACAGTAGCTACATTAGTATTACTGCTGGTGTAAGTAAATGCACCATCGCTATTACTTGTGGGTGCAATAAGGTTAAAGGCAGCATCATTATCTAATTTAGTTAGATTAGCAAAGTTGGCCAATATAGGATCTTGTTTGCTGGTAGGGCTAAGAATGATAGCATCAAAACCTAAATCGTATTCTGTTGCAGCACTGTTTTTATCTGTTACATTAAATCTGAAATTATAGGTTGCTGGGTTAGCGCCAAAGGTAAAATTGCCTAGGTCTACCAATTCAAAAGAACCCGTAGGGCTATAACAGTCAATTTCTGTATTGATGGTTTGACTACCAATGCTTAACCTGAATTTTCCATAAGTAGGACCTTTTCTTATGATGGCTTTTACATTACATTCGCCAGTTTGGCTTACCCTTAAGGCATATTGTATCCAGTTGTTGGTAGCATTAGCTTCCAGTTTAGAGAGGTAAGAACCGCTGGCATCTCCTAATAAAACATCACCTTCTGTAGTAGTAGAACTTTTAGAAGTAACCTGTGCTTCCGCCTCATAAACATTTAGATACTCACCAATAGTTTTAGACATGATAGACTTATAATAAGTATAAGTGCCAGAGTAGGAGCCATTGGCTCTTCTAATACCAACACCCATACCTTCGCTCTCAGTAGCATTTCTATCTTCTGGAGTAATAGTTACACCAGAGCGCACACCGTTATCAAATATGGCCCAATGAACGATAAATCTTATTCCCGCTTTCAAAGCCATTTCGGTATTGCGTTGCATGATTTCCCTAGAAACACGGTCACTTGCAGCAGTAGAACCGTTTATATAACCCACAACATTAAGATATTCAAAGGTTCCGGTTTCACCTAGATAAAGATTATTTCTCCCAAATAGAGTAGAACTTGGGCATCTATCGGTGATATATTTGATTAAATCGTTAAAGTCATCTACCGTTGATGGTGTATTAGATTTCCAATTGGAGAAGGAATATAAATCCATATTCAGATAAGGAACAACCCTATCTATCATGGTAGGCCAAGTATAGGTTTGTCCTTTATTTACATGGTTAAATTCTGCAGCACCCAAAACGCTAACTCCTTGTTTGTTGGCAGCATTTCTGGCATCTGTAATAGCTCTTTGTCTGATTTGAAACCATTTGATAAAACCATTGATACGGGTGTTTTGTACAGTTACAGAGGGTAGGTTAGGCGATTCATTAACAAAGCCCAGCATGCCATCTCCCTCCCAATTGGATAGGATGAAAGTTTTTCCCGTATTTTCAAACGTATTACAAAGGTATGTGGTGAAGTTATAAATCTCTTGATAAAGTCTTGTTTCTTCTTCTGGGCTTATACCATCCTGAAAATAAGTGACATTACCATTATTGGTAAGCTCATTGGTAGTAAGTACATAAGTTTTAAATTGGGTTCTATTTAAAGCATCTTGAAAGTAGGGCGTTTGTGCCAAATCCGTAAGGGTAAAAGTATTAGTTGTAAGATTTGGCCAATTGGTACCCCAGTATCTTGGGTAAGCTACTGCGGTAGAGCGTCCCATAAAAAGTTTAATCACTTTGGTACCCATAGCTTCAATTTCATCTACACCCTCTTTCATGAAATCTTTACTAGGGTCAAAACGATATTTACCATTCATGTGGGTAATCCCAATAACATCAGCTAGGCTGGTATTTGCTGGGTAGGGAGATTGTCCATAACTTTTTACAGATACGAAAAGAAGAGAAAATAAAATACTGTAAATAATTGTTTTCATATTTTTAAGTTGTGCTATCATATCGTTTGCTGGATGATGGTCTTGCTAGTTTTTAATCACCTTTATCGCTTTAGAAAAATCTTTACTTTCTAGCTTTAGAACATACAAACCTTTTGTATATCCATGGCTCATATCTATAGGATAACCAGCTTTAACTTGTTCTTTACTCAATTTTTTTGACCATAAGTTTTGACCATAAGTATTAAAAAGATTTACCAAAATAAAATCATCTTCTAAGCTAGGTATAGATATATGAAGCGTCTGGATAACAGGATTAGGGTAGCAAGAAACTGAATTGTCTTGTAGACTTAGTTTTGCACTAGCATACTCAAGAATACGCGAAGTACCATTAAAATCAATCTGAATTAAACGGTAATAATTAGTTCCTGTATAAGGTTTAGTATCGTAGCTAACATAATCATATCCTGCGTATTTAGCATCTTGTTGAAAGATATCCTGAAAAGTAACACCATCTGAAGAGCGTTGTATGGTAAATGTTTTATTAGCAGTTTCAGATGCTGTTTTCCACGATAATTTTACTTCTTGGTTTTGAGTTGCTAAAGCATTAAAATAAAGTAAATCAACAGGTAAAGTGCCTGCAATACCTAAGGTAAAATAGTTATCAGTTGTACTTAAAGTCCAATCGCTACTGTTGGTAGCTGTAATGGTATTACTAACTAAACTAGTGTTGGCTAAAGCTTCATAAGCGCCTCCTAATGTTGTAGAAGTACCAATAGCGCTTACATTACTACCACCATCTGAATTACCAAAAGTGAAATTTATACTTTTATAGACAGCATTATAAACGGCATTTGCAGGTCCACTAGGTAATATCTTAACTAACCATCTTCTACTACTGGTGATACTATTTAAACCAGAACCCGCTGTACCACCTGTAGGTGTTCCTAAGCTAATGCTCACAAAAGTGGCGGGGCTACTTACTGATTTCAAATCACCGAAAGTTACCTTTCTGTATTCGCCTCCAGAACCTATGGGGAAGTTAACAAGCGAAGTATTATCGTTCCTAACTCTAATTGCAACAGTACCACCTTGTATAAAACTACTGGTACTACCCGCTGCTGGAAGATTATTGCAAGTAAGGGTTACTCCGTTTCCAAGATTTATGATACCATTAGTGAAAGTAAGGGGTGTACCATTTGAAGTGAGGATAACATCGTAGTTTAACAATAAACCAGCACTGTTATTAATAGTGATGCCATTTGCTGTTCTGGAAGTTAAATCATTAGTTGTCAAATAGGAAGTAGGTATTTCTGAACCTGCAACTGCCTGTACAGTGCCTCTATAAACGATATTAATGGCAGCTGTGCTGTTATTACCACGAGTAACCTGATTTCCTGTGAAGGCTGCCGGTGCTGTGATATCTATAGTAGCAGAGGTTAAACTAGCCAAAGAATGGTTAATAGTTACAGTACTTTGGTTATCTAAGGTGCCTGAGGTAAGTATTAAAGAGCGAGCTATAACAATAGGAGCATTTATAATAACACCATTACTGTTGTTAAGTTCAATAATTTGAAAGAAAGAACCAAAACTACCAGCACCACTAATACTTTGTTGTGTTGTACCATTTAAAGTGAGCGAAGGTGTTGCGGTATTAGTGAAATTTTTAGTAAAATCAGTAATTCCGTTATTTATAAAATTCCCACCTAAGTATAATCTTTTAGCTACATTATTAGTAGCCCCATAACTATTATAAATACCTGTAGCGCTAATGGTTAAGTTGCCTGCTACCCGCATTTCCTGAGCATTATTAGCAAAAATAATAGTACCATTAACGGTTAAACTAGCAACAGTTACACCACCTGTAAGACCGTTATCTTGTGTTACAGTGTGTCCTTGCGTAATCACAACATCATCCGCAGAAGTAGGTACTATGCCATTTTCCCAAGTTGCAGGAGCGGTCCAGTTTCCAGTAGCAACAGATACTCTTTGTGCTGCTTTTACAACCAGAGTAAAAAGTATAAATAGTAAAAAAGTGAGGTAAAGTTTTCTCATGTTTATTTTATTTAGTTGGTTAATTGGTTACGACTGATGGAAATTTTTGTCGACAACTAAAATATTCAAGAGAACAGGTTAAATAAATGGATTATAATGGCATAAGTATAGACTTTTATGCTGTAGGATGTGTAGTATAAAGAGGTTTATTAATAGGCAAATACTACTATTTCTTTCAAACAAAGTCGTAATAAGGTGAAATTTACTAGAATCTACTATTTCTAAAAGTTAAAAAATCCATTTAAATGCAATTTCTGTCTATTGAAACTAGCATTTGTTCATTTTAGATTTGGATGAACCACTGCTTATGAATTTTAAAAAGTATAAAATGCTTAAAAAAATATTCGTGTTTATTCCTTTGTTTTTAGGAGTAATGATATCAAAATCACAAGTTATTGAGGATGTATCATTTAATGGAAAATGGCAGTTTATTATCGATAAAAATACCGAGGCTGATCAACAAAATTATGCCTTAAAGTTTCCACAAACCAGTAAAGAGGTCATGGTTCCTCATACTTGGAATATTGAAGATGAACATCAGAATTATTATGGTAAAGCGTGGTATAAAAAAGACTTTGAAGCGCCAAAGGAATGGAAAAATAGTGTGGTCATGTTACATTTTGGCGCGGTATATCATGATGCTGTGGTTTACTTAAATGGGAAAAAAATTGGAGAACATTTACAATCAGGATATACTCCATTTGCCTTTGATTTAGCCAAGCATTTAAATTATGGTACTACAAACAGGCTTGTAGTAAGCGTAGATAATCGTTTTTCGGAAAACATGTTGCCTTTTGCCAAATCTTTTGATTGGGCAGCAGATGGTGGTATAACCAGAAGTGTAAAATTACATATCAGCGCAAAACCATCTATTAAATACGTACATATAACCCCTCAACTAAACCTTAGAGATAGTTCGGCATCAGCTTTTATCAATATCAATTTAAATGAGCATGAAATTAACAAGTTGGCAATAAAAGCAATTTGTGTAGAAAGAAAAACGGGTAAAGTGATGTTTAGCGAAGAAAAGGAGCTAAACAAAACGGGTAAAGGTTTTTCTTGGAGAGTTAACTTTAATAAAGTTACACCTTGGCATTTTGACAACCCAGCTTTGTATGATTTGAAAGTAACAACCTTAAGAAATGGTAAATCATCAGACGTTAAGGAAGTGCATTTTGGCTTTAGAGAAATTGATATAAAGCAAGGTAAGTGGTACTTAAATGGCGAGCAGGTGAGGTTACCCGGTATCGAATATATGCCGGGAAGTCATCCGGCGTATGGGATTGCAGAACCTCTGAATTTTATAGATTCTGTAGCCAGAAAGTTGAAAGATTTGAATGTAGTGATTACCCGTTTTCACTGGCAGCAAGATGAAGCATTCCTAAATAAGATGGATGAACTTGGCATTTTAGTGCAGGAGGAGCTTCCTTGGTGGCAAAAGCCTCAAAAATTAAGTCCACAACTTTTGCAACTAGCAAAATCTCAGCTTAATGAAATGATCAATGCGCATTACAATCATCCTTCAATTTTTGCATGGGGACTAAACAATGAAGTGGCTTCAACTTTAGAAGATAATAGCGCATTAAAAACCTATGCCCAACAATTAGATACTTCAAGGCTATTCACCGTAATTAGTGATAAGCTGGATAAAAGGTTAGCTACTGACCCATCTTTACATGGCGATTTACCAACATGGAATGAATATGTTGGAACTTGGAATGGTAAAGATAGAACTGATTTACCCAACAGATTTGATAAAATTAATCCTATTGTTAAAGATAAAGGTTTGCTGATTACAGAATACGGTTTATGCGAACCAGCATTTGCAGGAGGAGATTTAAGAAGAGTTGATGAAATGTTATATCACACCAAACTTTATCGTGAGAACCCCAATATTTTGGGCTTTATTTATTTCTGTCTGAGTGATTACCGTACGCAAATGGGCGAGGAGGGACTAGGAAAGTATAAAATAAGACGTCATGGTTTAACAGATATGTTTCTTAAGCCTAAACCTTCTTATCATGTATTTAAACAACTCTGTAGTCCAGTTGATATTATTAAAGTAGCTAAGAAAGATGAACACCATGCAGAAATAGAGATAGAAGCAAAACAGTCTATACCATCTTACACCTTGCGTAATTATCGTTTAAAGTATCTTGACATGAATGGAGAGATAAAAGAAATTTTAATAAAAGAATTAAAGCCCGGAGAGAAAATGACTGTAGTATTAGCACATATAAATAGCCAGTATGCTTTTGAAATCCTTAGACCAGATGGCTTTTTAGTGATTAAATACTAATCATATAAGTTTTTCTCATGACACCAATATGGACTAAGCAACTTCTTTCTTCATAAAAAATCTTTTTATTGTCCATATAATAATCTAATCCTACCTATCCTTAAAACTCCGTCTAAAAGACTTAAGCTAAAAAAGTCAAAAAGTCTATGGTTTTGCAATTTCTATCCATTCTTAAGAGGGTAAAGTCCAGATAAATTTGAAATCAAAAAAATAAGCTATTGCTTGTTTAAGACGATGAATAAAAATGAGCCTTAATGCTTTAAACAGGTCTCATATTTTTTTCAATAAACCTAAACCAATAAGTTTTTAAACTTAAGTATAAAGCTATTGTTAGACCAAGCCAATCTGCAGTAGCTAAAAATAAAGCTTAACCAAAGACCAAATTATAAGTATGAATTATTATTATTTAAAAAGATCAGGAAAACTACTCCTATTGCTTTTGTTGATTTATTTGCCAAATTATCTGTTGGCTCAAAATAATCAAGCAGCTACAGGTATAGAAGTAAGTGGAACCGTAAAAGATGAGAATGGAGAAGCTTTAATAGGAACTGTAGTTTCTATTAAAGGTAGTACAACGGCTACTACTACAGATGCTAACGGAAACTATAAAATAAAAGTTCCTAATGCTAAAACTGTACTTTCTTACTATATGCTAGGATTTCAGCGTATTGAAATCATGGTAGAAAATAAAAATAAAATAGATGTTGTTTTACGCGAGTTAACTACTGCTCTTAACGAAGTTGTGGTGGTGGGCTATGGCTCTACCAACAGAAGAGATTTATCCGGAGCTGTTGTTTCTGTACAGGCTGAGGATATTGAGCGAAGAATGCCTACCAATTTAGCAGAAGCTTTACAAGGTCAGGTTGCAGGTGTACAAATATCAACCGGATCCGGACAGCCAGGAGAAGGTGCATCTATCGTTATACGTGGTGCCTCTACCATTAATGATGGTGGTATTGGGCCATTATATGTAATAGATGGTGTTCAACAAACCAATGCAGACGCCATTAACCCTAATGATATAGAATCTATAGACATCTTAAAAGATGCAGCTTCTGCAGCTATTTATGGTGCTCGTTCTGCCAATGGTGTTATCATCATTACCACAAAACAAGGAAATAAAAAAGCACCAACCTTAGATGTTAGATACCTGCACTCTATGAATAATCTGGCTAATAGTTTACCTCAACTTAACTCCGCACAATATAGAATTTTGCAAAATAAGCAGATGGAGTATATTAATGGTGAAGGTAGAAACTTGGTTCCTGCTGCGGTAGTACAAGGTTTGGTAGCTCAGATGGCTGATAGTTTAAATTTTATTTTAAATAGTGATAATGATTATCAAGACGCTGTATTCGGAACAGCTAATAAAAACCAAATTGATGTGAATTTTGGCGGAGCCACAGATAATTTAAAATACTTCTTATCTACGGGTTATTTAAAAGAAAATGGTATCATGGAGAATACCTCTTTTGATCGTATCACAACCAGATTAAATGCTGATTATAATGCGACTAAAAAGTTAAACTTCTCTACCAGAATTAATTTTTCTTATGCAAAGAAGAAAGGCGCTGATGAGTCTAACTACCTCAATACCATGTTAGCTAGAAAGCCAAATTTATCTTTTTATTATCCAGATAATACTTTAATTGGGGTGTTGTGGGGCGGTAATCCACTAGCATTGCCAGCAGAAACCAACTTTACAGATACTTATGGCGGTACTTTTTATCAATCGGCAGAGTTTAAAATATCTCCTCACCTGAAAATCACCAGTACTTTAAATGCTAATTTATCTTTAGCTAAGTACAAGTTCATGCGCCCTAGTTTCTTATTTAGCGGAGGGCTTACCAATAGCGGTTCTTCTGTAGGTACTTTAAACTGGAATTGGATGAATGAAAACTATCTGAATTATAGCAGAACTTTTAATAAAGTGCATACCATAACTGGTCTTGCTGGTGTTAGTGCTCAAGGTTGGAGAACCGAGTCTGATAGATTTAGCGGACGTAATTCTGCCACAGATGCCATCTATACCATGAATGCCTTCTCTGCTAATTTCAATCTTGCTGCTACCAGAACAGAAGAATCTGTACATACCATGGCATCAGCATTTACCAGAATTGGTTATAACTACAAATCAAAGTATATTTTTAATGCTACCGTACGTGTTGATGGTTCTTCAAGATTTGCATCAAACAAAAAATATGGTTATTTCCCATCAGCATCTGCAGCATGGAGATTCTCTGACGAGTCTTTTATGAAGTTTGCTAAAAGTGTTTTAAATGATGCTAAAGTGAGAGTAAGTTATGGAGTTAACGGGAATGAAAGTATAGGTAATTATGATGCGATATTATCTTACAGTGTTGGAGGTATTTATGATGATGTATCCGGTATAACAGCTTCGCGTATAGCCGTTAACAATTTAGGATGGGAGCAAACTACACAATCAAATATTGCCCTTGATTTAAGTTTTTATAAAAACAGGTTTAACGTAACAGTAGATTATTACAATAAACAAACTGATGATTTACTTGCCAATTTTGAAATACCTAAAGAATGGGGTTTTGATGTTGTAAGAAGAAATATTGGTTCTATCTCTAATAAAGGTATTGAGATAGATGTTAGAGGCGATATAATCAAGAAAAAAACGTTTAGTTGGAACTTAGGACTTAACCTTACCAGAAATAATAACCAGATTTTATCTATTGCTAATGGCCAACCTTATTTGTTCCAAAATGTTTGGTGGATTTCACAAGGTGGGCGTATCGGTGATTTTTTTGGTTATGAACAATTAAATATCTTCCCATACGATCAATCCAACGCTTTTTCTAATGATTGGCAGCAATTAACACCAGTTTTCCAAAGAGATGCTACCGGAGAAATGATTAAAGATGCAGCTGGAAAATATGTATTGGATAGTTATACGCTAAATGGTGCTCCATATACCGGAAACGTAAATCAAAAGACTTTTACTGATGGTACTCCTTTTAGAGGTGGGGATGTGAATTGGTATGATAATCCTAATGATGCAAGTGGTAGAGGAATTATTAACGATAGCGATAGGAAAGTATTAGGTAATGCACAGCCAGATTTTGTTGGTGGTATTAATACTACTTTTAACTATAAGAGATTTGGATTATTTATTGGAAGCTATTTTTCTGTAGGAGGTCAAATTTATAATCAGGCAAGATACACACTTAACCAAATGAGTATGCCTTTCTTCTCTACAGTTCCAAGTATGGATTTTGCCAATAATTTTTGGATAAGACAAGGAGACGAGACTAAATATCCAAGACCCTATGCAGACCAATACCAGAATGATCGTAATGTGAATTCTATTTATTTAGAAGATGCTTCTTTTCTTAAAATCAGAAATATAAGATTAAGCTATTCATTACCTCCCAAAGTAACCACTAAACTTAAAATTAAGTCTTTAGGTATGTACGGATATGTAAATAATGCCTTCACTTTCACCAATTATTCTGGCTACGATCCTGAGTTTTCAAACTTTAGTGCACTTGCATTAGGTATGGATACCAATAGATATCCGCGTAAGCGTGAGTTTGGATTAGGCTTTAACTTAAATTTTTAATCACATGAATCATCAATATAAAACTGGCAATCCTAAACATATTTTGCTAAAGGCAATTGCAATTGTTTCTCTTTTTACTATTTCAGCTTGTAATAAATTTTTAGAGCCAGAGCCTATAAGTGAGGTTACAGCAGAAAATATGTGGCAAAACCAAAGAGATGTAAAAGCCGGAGTTGGAGAAATTTATTCTTCTTTTAGAGATGCACTCCGTTTAAACTTCTTTGACTGGGGCGAGCTACGCTCAGATAACTATGTATTAACAACAGAAGCCGCAAGTGATAGGGGGAGGCTAATCTCTAATCAATTAACAACTGATATGGGCTGTACCAATTGGGCTGGTTTATATAAAGTTATCAATAACGCAAATTTTGCTATCAAAAATATTCCAAATGCAAACTTGCCAAACACGATAGAAAAGAATGATTTTCTTGCTCAAGCCTATGCCATGAGGGCTTTATGCTATTTCTATGCGGTACGTGTTTGGGGTGCTGTACCTGTTTACCTAGAGCCTATTGATAATTTAGATAAAGGTCAATTTAAAGAGAGAACTGCTAAAGAAGAAGTTTTACGTGATGTTATTATGCCCGACTTAAAAAGAGCAGAAGAGTTAATAGATCCTGCCAATGTAGAGCGTAAACGTATTTCAAGATTTGGGATTTTGGCCATTCAAGCTGATGTTTCTATGTGGATGGAAGAGTACGAAGAAGCAGATAGAACTATAGATAAAGTAAGGTCTATTTTAGGCGCAACCAGCCAGCCTTTTACCAGGTTTGAGCCTAGCATGGAAGTATTGAAAAATACTTTCGTAACAGATTTGAATAATAAAACAGGCGATATGGGAGACCGCCTGAGAGATGAGTATGGAGCAGGTAACGAGTTGCTATTTGTGATACACTTTGATTTAAAAGAGCTAAACAACGTTGCACAGTATAGTATTATTCATAATTTGTTCCTTTCTGGTGTAATCTTATCACCAAAACTTACTGGTATTTTTACTGCTGCTGCAAATACTACACCTAGAGATAATAGGTTTGATAATTACTTAAAAGCATCAACTTTACCAGGTACTTATTTGGTAAATAAATATGTTAGAAACGGTGGAACCATTAGCTTTAATGCTTTCCCAGAATGTGAAGTAGCTTATCCGGTTTACCGCTATACAGATCTTGTTTTAATGCAAGCAGAAGCAAAAGCACATTTAGACAAATTTGCTGATGCACTTAACCTGTTATCTACTACAGTAAGAAGAAGAGCAGGTGTAGAATCTAGTACTAAAACACAAGTATCCTTTGCTTCCAGAGAAGACCTAGTTGATTATATTCTTGATGAACGTCAAAAAGAATTAGTTGGAGAGGGTAAGCGCTGGTTTGATCTGGTTAGAACAAAACGAGTGGTTAAAGTTATGGGCCCTATAAATGGTATTACCAATGAGTCTCAGGCGTTATTCCCAATAAGTTATATCCACATCAATCAGAATCCAAATATTAAACAAAATACGGGTTATTAAATCTGAAAAATATGAATAAGATAATTGATTTACACTTTAATATGCGCTCTAGAATATTTAGCATACTGATGTTTTGCCTATTGATGATAGGAACATCTTGCCTTCAGAAAGATTATGATTATGAAGGAGAACCTCTAGATCCTAATATCAACATGACTGCTTGGGAATACATGCAGAGCAGACCAGATGTATTTTCTAGAATGACAGAAGCTGTTGAATATGCAGAAATGCGTGATTTTTATACCCAAACTGATAGAAAATATACCTACTTGTTTTTAAATAACAGAGCTATGGAAAATTTTCTAGCTAAATACGGAGCTGGAGACTTTATAGGAGTTGATGTTGAAAAGGTAAGAAAATTACTGCTTTATCACATTATCGTAGGAGAGTACCATGCTTACAATAAAAAGTTACCTATAGAACCCATTTATGTAAAAACCTTACTAGAAGGTGAGGACGGTCTCTTGACAATCATGGTAGAAAAATCTGCGCAGGCAACAGCCGTTTTTCAAGATCAAATTGTTAACGGTAATATTATCATTAATAGGTTAAACAGTAATTATGCAAGCCAAAGTATAAACTCGGTAACTACCAATATTTTGGCCAGTAATGGTCCTATTCATGTTTACAGAAACTACGCGTTTTTCAAGAGAAATGCAGCTTATGTAACAGCATATTAATCATTTAAATAAATATAAAGTGATGAAAATAATAAAATATTCAGCTTATACGCTTATCATCTTTCTACTCAGCATTGTTGCATGTAAAAAAGGAAGCACCATTGATATTGGAGATACAGAGCCACCAGTTGTAGAACTGATGATAGAAGAATTAAAGCCAGATTTAAATGTAGCAGATAATATTCCATTAATTGGAGTTGTATTCTCAGATTTAGGATTAAAATCGATAGATCTTAAAATCGTGAAGATGAACGATACTGTTGAGGATTATAAAAGTATAAGTACTTTTTATGATGACAAGCAATATTCTATAAAAGAACTACCTCTTTGGCAAGAAGATTTTAAATTCTTTCAAATCATTGCTACAGATATAGCTGGCAGAGTAACAGAAATTAAAGTGCCAATTTCAACAATTCCTTACAAAGCACCACCTGTTATTACTTTTGAATTACCAGAAATTGTATTTGATGAAGAAGATCCAAATGCGGTTATGCCTGTAACAAATTTCACAGTTAAAGGCGCTGGTAGATTAAACAGAATAGAAGTGAATTTATATAATAATAAATCCGCAACTCCTATAACTCCAGTTTCGCTTGCTACTCCTTTACCTATTAATCAAGATTCAAGTTATACCTTTTCGCAAACCATTACCTACAAAGACGGAGATTTTGCATTACAAGTTAAAGTTGTTGATGAATACAATAAAGAAAAAATAGAGACCTTACCAATCAGATACAAAGCTGTACCTCCTCCGGTAATAACGCTAACCGGTCCGTCAGAAATAGATGCAGATGTAAACCAAGTTGTTAATGTAGGGTTCAGGTTAAGTTCTAGAATTGGTATTGTAAGTTATAGAGCATTTAAACTAAAACAATCTACAGCAGTAGGAGCTACCACTCTTGTAACAGTTGGTAACGAGCTGGAAGTAAGCGATACTTACACAACCACTCTTGGAGATAATGTTAGTGCCATAAGAATTATTGCCACAGACAGGTTTAATAGAACATCAGAATTAGATATACCTACCAATGTTGGTTTTGAAGTACGTACATTTACCTTAGGTAGCGATTTTTATAATAGAGGAATAATTGAGGAACCTGATGTATTACCATTTTATTCTATTGGTTTAAATAGATCTATGACTATCGGAGAGGCCTTCTCTCAGATTAAGAATATAGACATGTATGTATTATGGTTTACCGGAACAGCAGCTTACACTGGTGATACAGGATTCCGCTTAATGGGGCCTAGAAATACCGCTGCGTTGGCTGCTAATGAGGCATATTATGTAGGTGGAACTTACACTTGGAATAATACATCCTATACTTTCCCATCTATGGTGCCGGCAAGTAACTGGCCAAACCGTAATCAAACCACCATGTTGAAAATTGGTCCTTCCACCAATCAGGCAACCGTAGCGCCATTTAATACCGATAATGTTACCATTGCAGATTTAAAAGCTTACAATGCAAATCTTATTACTGGAGACAGGATGCCGTTTTTGTTAGAAGGTGACAACTGCTTATTAAGATTAGATCCTGCATCTGCTGGTGTAAGTGCTATAGGCTCTACTACGGGCGTAACACAAAAAATATGTATTTTAAAAGTTGAAAAAATTCAACGTGAAACACGTCCTGTTACAACCTTTACAAACCCTTGGCCAACTTCACCATTTATAGGTAAAATAGCCAAGGTGACATTTAAACTAAAAATACCTAAATAAGAAAAATCAATTTTTATTAATACGGGTATATATAATCAACTTTGAGTTTGTTCTTTCTACAAACTCAAAGTTGATTTTTACTTTTATATACAAACTGATAGTATAAGCTTATATATACTTTAATGTTACTTTTACTGTTTTATACCGCTCTTAAAAGAGCATCTGTTGTTCTTGCAATCCATAAACGATAGTTGTAAATATCAATTACTTTTCATTTTAAAGATAAATTATATTATTTTTAGTCTTCTTAAATAATAGCCAATTTATATTTAAAGCTTAATTCTTATTTAATTTAAAGAATACAAGGAATTGTTAATATTATCTTTTAATTTTAAAAGAACATATATATTTTGTACGAGCATATTATAAGTGTTTTTTTGACATTTATTTATGTATGGTTAATGGTAATTTCTATGACTGAAGAAAAAAGTAATACTGGAATTCTGGATAAAAGAAAGTTCAAAGAAATTTTTAATGAAAACTATCAATCCTTATTCTTTTTAAGTCGTAACTATCTAGACGATGAAGATGAGGCGAAAGGAGTTGTTCAGGAAGCTTTTGTGAAATTGTGGGATATAAGAGATGATTTAAAAGAAGATACTAATCATCGTAATTTTTTATTTAAAATGGTTAAGAATAATTGTTTAAATATCCTGAAACGAAGACAATTATTACTTAAACATCACGAAAAAATAAAATCATTAGAACTCCATTATCAATATGAGAGTTTAAATAAAATTGGGTTTGATTATTTACAGGTAAAAGAGTTAAAAGAAAAAATAGACCAGTCTATTAAAAACTTACCAGAGCATTGTAGAATTGTTTTTGAGCTGAGTAGATTTGAGCAATTGAAGAATAGGGAAATTGCAGAACGATTAGGGGTTTCACAGAAAACTGTAGAAGCACATCTTACCAAATCTTTAAAGATACTACGTTCAGATTTAAAAGAATATTTACCATTAATTATTTTTTTGGCCAGGTTGGTTCGATAAAGACAAAATATCAACTTTTTTCATTTTTCTTTCTTTTCTCATTAGGGTAAATCCATCTTTATTTGTTTACTTAACAAACCATGAATAAGTTGGACGGAAATCTATTATCAAAAATCATTACAGGAGAAGCTAGCCCTGCTGAAAAGGAAGAGTTTTACAATACTTTACAAAACAGTCAAGAGGCGGAGACTGATTTTTATGAGACTAAAAGTCTATGGCTGAAAATGGGTAGTCAGTACCAAACAGAAAATGTTGATGCAGCATTTGAGGAAACATGGCGTTTGATACAAAGAAACAATAAGCCTACTATTTTTCAAATGGTAAGAAGAAGCCTTAAATATGCTGCTATTTTCTTTACAATCCTTTCCTTAGGTGTCGTATTAGGATATCTACTTGTAAAAAACACGATTAATTATCCGGATCAGGGAATTCATAAATTCAGTTCTTTAAAAGGAAGTTTAAGTACCATTGAACTTCCTGATGGTACAAAAGTTTGGTTAAACGCTGGGACAGAACTAACTTATAAAGAAGATTTAGAGAATAAGCAAAGGTTAGCTGAATTAAAGGGAGAAGCCTATTTTGAAGTAAAACATCGTGAAGATTTTCCTTTGTTAGTAAAAGTTGGAAAAGTTACCGTGAGAGATTTAGGTACTACTTTCAATATAAAAGCCTATTCTTCTGAATCTGTTGTTACTTCTTTAATTGAAGGTAAAGCAGATATTCTTTCAGAAAAAGGTAACATTCTTACAGCTTTAAGTCCAGGACAAACAGCCACTTATTCTCATAAGACAGGTAGAATTGTACTCAGTTCTTTAAACGAATCTACAGTTAATGCTTGGCGTAATCAGAAATTTGTTCTTACAGATGAAAGACTGGAAGATATTTTCAAAGAATTAAGCATTTGGTATGATGTGGAGTTCGAGTTTGAAGATGAGAAAATTAAAGATGCTCGTTATTCTTTAAGTGTAAAAAAAGAAACTTCTTTAGTTAAAGTTTTAGAAATGTTACGTTTAACCACAAGCTTTAATTACGAAATACAAAACAAGGTTGGCCAACCTGATAAAATCACCATTTATTAAAATCTAATATTCATTAAATATGACATAAAATAAGAATGTAAAGTTGATTTGTTTGAGAAAAGGGGAGGTTTCTCAAAATCAATAAAAGGCATTTCTAATGCCTATTATTAACCTACTAAACCTAAATTATGAATAAAAGTAAAATACTTCAGATTAATCAAAAATCTGGATCAGGGAAGTTTCTTGCTATAATAAAAATAGCAATCTTGCTGATTATCCATTCCACCATAGTATTTGCCTCAGATACCTTGGCAAAAGATATTAAGTTCAATATCAAAGTTCATAATGCTACGCTTATTAAAGTTTTAAGCGAAGTAGAAAAAGCTACTGATTATGGCTTTTTGATAAAAACAGACCAATTAAACTTAAATAAAAAATACTCTTTAGATTTAAAAAATGTTGATATAGAACAGGTTTTGAACAAAGTTTTGGATAGAACCTTGTTTACTTATACCATCATTGATAATAATATTGTTATTAGCAAAGTATTACCTGCAAACCTTAATAAACCTGTTATAAAATCAATAAATATAAAAGGTAAGGTGTTAGATGATACAGGTTTACCCTTACCCGGAGTATCTGTATTGGTAAAAGGTACAACCAATGCTACACTTACAGATGCAAATGGAAATTACAGCATTAATAATGTTGCGGAAGATGCCGTACTAAGATTTTCATTTTTAGGGATGACCACCCAAGAAATTCCTGTCGAAGGAAAATCTACAATTAACGTTACTTTAAAGCAAGAATCTATAGCGGCAGAAGAAGTTGTAGTAGTTGCTTATGGCACACAAAAAAAAGAAACTTTAACAGGCTCTATATCTACATTAAAGGGAACAGAAATTTTAAATACCAGATCACCAAACTTAATTCAGAATGTTCAGGGAAAAATTTCGGGCGTACAAATCAGACAAAGCAGCAGTCAACCAGGTGGTGGTCAGACTTCTATCAACATACGTGGTTTTGGTACGCCTTTAATTGTTATAGATGGAGTTATCAGAGATGGTGTTGGAGAGTTTGAAAGATTAGATCCAAACGATATCGAAAGTATCTCTGTATTAAAGGATGGAGCAGCTGCAATTTATGGTATTGGAGCATCTAACGGCGTAATATTAGTTACCACTAAAAAAGGTAGTACTGGTCCGGTTAAGGTTTCTTATTCTAATAATTTGGGTTTTTCTTCACCTACAAGTATTCCAAAAGCAGTTAACTCAGCAGATTGGGTTGATCTTAGGAACGAATTGGGTGCTAATATTTGGTTAGGACCAACCAATACCCGTGAAGAGACACAAAAATATAAAGATGGTATAGAGCCTGGCTACGAAAGCGTTGATTGGTATAATGAAACGATGAAAGGCAGTGCTACTCAGCAACAGCATAATTTATCACTCAGAGGAGGAGGCGAGACTGCTAAATATTTCATCAGTGCGGGCTATACCAAAGACAATGGACTTGTTAGAGAAAATCCTCTAAATTTTCAGCAATTTAATTTTAGAGCTAATAGCGATATTAAACTAGCAAAGTCTCTTGATTTAAATGTTAATATTTTTGGCCGACGAGACCTTAACAACCAGATAGCCGGAGGTTTTACCAGCATTTTATCCGGTGTTTATGGTGCAGTACCCTATCAAAAGCCTTACATCAATGATGATCCTAATTTTCCGGCAGCCATTGTGGCAGGTACAACTAATCCAGTTGCACTTATACGCCCTGATTTAACTGGTTATAACACTACCAGAACAAATTTATTAAGATCTTCTTTATCACTTAATTATAAAATACCGGGTATCAAAGGGCTAGAAGCTAGGGTCTTTGGAGCTTATGACTTGAACAATTCTTCTAATAAATTTTTATCAAGACAAATAAAATTATACCGCCTTGATCCTGTAACTCAGGAAACCGTACAGGCAACTACCTATTCAAATGATGCTATATCCTTTAATGTGCCTAGTTCTCAAAGGTTAAACTTACAAAGTCAATTAAATTATAAAGTATCTATTAATAATAAGCATAATATCTCTAGTATGTTTTTGCATGAATTGAGAACTATAGATTCTCAGTCGATATTTGCGAGAAGAGATATAGATTTTTTTACTGTTGATGTATTATCACAAGGAAGTTTAATTAACCAAACCAATGATGGAGACGAGCTTCAACAACGTTATGAGTCTTTTATAGGAAGATTTAATTATGATTTTAAGCAAAAATATCTGGCAGAATTTGTTTTTAGACAAGATGGATCTTTCAGATATGGTCCTAACCAAAGATGGGGTTTTTTCCCTGGGGTAATGCTTGCTTGGAGAGTTTCTGAAGAAGGCTTCATCAAAAATAATTTAACCTTTTTACAAAATATGAAACTAAGAGTTTCTTATGGAGAAACAGGAGAAGATGTTGGACAGCCATTTCAATACGTAGCGGGTTACCAAACAGGCTCTAATTTCGGTTATGAATTTGTAGACGGTGTTTATAAAACCTTGGTGCAATCGCCATTATTGGTCAATAACAACTTATCATGGTCTCGTTCCAAAATATTAAATGCAGGTATAGATTTAGAAATGTTTAAAAATGGCTTGTTTGGACTTACATTTGATGTTTACCGCAGAAACAGAGGAGGTTTGTTAGCCACCAGAGCCGGATCTTTACCTAATACTTTTGGAGCTTCTCTACCTCAAGAAAATCTTAATTCAGATAGGGTTCAAGGTTTTGATTTTACCATCAACCACAGAAATAAGATAGGAGATTTCTCTTACGCTATCAGTGCAAACATGAATATCTCTCAGTCTATGAACCTTTATAGAGAGCAAAACCCTTTTCAGTCTAGTTATTCTAAATGGAAAAACGATCAATCATATCGGAACAAGAACATCATTTGGGGCTATGATGTGATAGGAAGGTTTCAGAACTGGGAAGAAATTAGAAACTACCCGGTTTATATGGACGGAACAACAGGAAATGTTAGCCAACTCCCAGGAGATCCGATTTACCGCGATGTTAATGGTGATGGGTTAATTACTACAGATGATATGTTACCTATGTTTCGTGGAGGTCAAATACTAGCCAGTGGATCATCTAGTCCAGATTACAGTTCTGGCCAACCCCCAGTTCAATATGGCTTTAATTTAAGTGGAGCTTATAAAGGTTTTGACTTTAACGTATTGGTGCAAGGGGCAGCTAATTATACCATAAGTTTAGGTAACGAGTGGCAAACACCTTTGTTTTCTGACAGGAATGCTCCTGAATATTTAATGGATAGATGGCGTTTAGCTGATTATTATGATAAAGATAGCGAGTGGGTACCCGGATATTTTCCGGCAACAAGAAGACCTTTAGATGCACCTACCATCAGGCTTACAAATAATATTTATAGAAGAAACGCTTCTTATGTAAGATTAAAAAACGTAGAAATTGGATATACGATACCTAAACAAATTTTAAACAGAGTTAAAATAGATAATTTAAGAGTGCATGTGAATGCTACAAATATTTATACCAGAACAGATAGAATTCTTAGGTTATTTGATCCCGAAAGAGGTGAAGGAGAATTTGGTGCAAACTATGCTTACCCTCTAATAAAATCAATTAATCTTGGTTTAAACGTTACTTTTTAATGATATAGATATGAAAAAATTAAATATTATATATTTAGCAATCTTGACCATGCTGGTAAGTGCATGTGGTAAAGATTTTCTGGATGCAAAAGTTACCAATAAAGTTTCTGCTGATGCTTTATATGGCGATGAGGAAGGGATATTAGCTTATTTAGCTTCTATTTATCAACAATTACCTATTGAAGATTTCAACTATAAACCCAGAGCTGATTTTGGTTTTAATACTTATGCAGCAGGTAGCCATGGAGGAGAGTATTTTCATGTTGCTACTCCTGATGCTGTTGCTTCAAGAGGGTTCCACATCATGTATGGAAAGGGAGGTGCACAAGCACCTTATTGGGTAGAAGCTTATAGACTAATAAGAGATATTAATTTACTAGAAGAGGCAATTCCTAGTATCAAAGCATCTGTATTGTCTAATGCAAGAAAGCAATCTTTAATTGGTGAGGCTGCCTTTTGTAGAGCCTACACTTATTTTGCGTTAGCTAAAAGATATGGAGGTGTACCTATTCTTACTAAAACACAAGATTTTAGTGGGAACATAGAAGACTTAAAACTTACCAGAGCAACAGAGAAAGAAACCTATGATTTTATATTAGCGCAATGTGATACAGCTGCAAAATACCTCATACCAGCAGAAGAAAGAAGAGCAACCAAAGCAGCAGCCTGGGCATTAAAATCAAGAGTTGCTTTATATGCAGCTTCTATTACAAAATATCCTGTTAACAATGGTTCCTCAGAGGCTTATAGACAAAAGTTAGTAGACGGTATGCCTTCTACAGCAGTAGCCAATGATTATTATACTAAATGTATAGAAGCATCTTTACAAATCATTAATCCTAATGCAGATATAGGTCCTACAGGCCATGGTTTATATATGCCAAATCCTGCTTCGCCTGCAGAGGCAGCTGCAAATTATCAAGGGCTATTTGAAAATGCACAAAGAGCCAGAGTTGAAGCTATTTTTATTAAGGGATATACACTTCCTGGAGTAGGTACTGGTCACAATTGGGATCTCTTAATGTGTACACCACAAGTAAGTAATGGTTATAACGATGGAGGAACAGTAAATCCTACTTTAGATCTTATCGATTTATACGAAACCTATACCTCAAACGGAGCTAGCGTACCTATCAATACCAGAAACGATAACAGCTTGCTATATGCCTCACCAACTGCAAACAGCCAAACACAATACAGACATTTTAATGATCCTCAAGATATTTTTGCAGGTAAAGATGCCAGAATGTTTGCAACAATTATTACCCCTAGTTCTATTTGGAAGAATACAAAAATTATTTCTCAGGCAGGATTAGTTAGGCCAAACGGTACATTTATTTACAGACAAGATGGTAGCGCTATAAAAGATGGTACAACTTATTATTCTTACGGAGCAAGTAGTCCTACCTCTTATTCTGGGTTTAATATTAACTCCAGATATTCTTTAACAGGTTTTTTTGTGAAAAAATATGTTGTTGAAAATAATAATCCATTACCTGTTTCTGGCTCTTGTACTCAGGATTTTATTGAAATGCGTTATGCAGAAGTACTATTGAATTTTGCAGAGGCTGTTATTGAAAGTGGTTATACGGCTAATAATGCACAGGCCCTAGCTACCAAAGCTGTAAATATTATCAGAAAAAGAGCAGGTCATACCTATGAAATCCCAAGTGTTACATTAGAACAAGTATTACGCGAGAGAAGAGTAGAGTTTGGTATGGAGAACTCCTACACACTTTGGGATTTGATTAGAAGAAGACAGTATCATGTTATTTATAATTCATTTAAGCATAAGGTTTTATGCCCTGTGTTAGACTTAACCACAACACCGGTTTCCTATTTCTTCGTGAGAGATATCAGCAATAAAGTTTCTGGTACCATGACATGGGGTTCAGGTGGCGATATTCGTGATTATTATCTTGCAATTCCTGGAACTGGTGCTAACGGATTGATACCTAATAACTAATTCATCTTAAATTATACAATATGAATAAGAAGATTTTTAATTTAATATTATTAGCAGTGGTGATGATGGTATCATCCTGTGAAATAGATAATTACGACCAGCCTGAGGCCATTATATTTGGTAGAATTATAGATCAGGATGGTGAAAATGTACAGTCAGATGTATCTGCACAGGGCACAAAGATTATTTATTTTGAGAAGGGTAATTTTGCAGCACCAGAAAGACAAGCTATTACACCAAGAATAGATGGAACTTATGAGAGAGGGTTGATATTTCCTGGATTTTATGATATCGTGGTTCGTGATGCTAATTTCAGAAATTTAGATACACTTAAAAACTATGAAATTAAGGCAGGTAGAAATGAGCTCAACTTTACAGTTCAACCTTATATAAAGGTTAGAGATTTAAGTATTGTAAAGAATGGAAATCTTATTGTAGCCAAATTTAAGCTTTCAACCCCAGGAAGCACCACAACCAGAGTAGCATCAACACAACTATTTAGCTATATAGATAAAGTTGTAAGTATAGGAACCAGATTTGCAACACAACCAACTAATGCAGGTCTTTTAGCTTTAAATAGAATACCTGGCGCAGATGAAGAGTTTACTTTACAGATAGATTTATCCTTACAAGGAAATTTATTCTCTAAATATCCAACAGCAACAAAATTTTGGTTTAGGGTAGGTGCAGTGGTGGTAACTGCAGATGCCACCGGAACTCCAAAGTGGAATTATTCAGAACCTATTCAGTTAGCTATCAACTAAAATATGTTAAATCCATCAGGTTCATCATGATACATGATGAACCTGTAAAATTAGAAATTATATAACCCTGTTAATCGTTTAATAAGGCAAAGTTGAGACATACTTAAAGCCTTATTTAACATTAACCTAAGCATAGCTATTGCTTTTTTAAAATTTAAGATAACCGGTTTGTTATCATAAAAAAATGAGAATAGATATAAGAATAAGTCTAGAAATGAAGAAAATTTTAGTGTCATTTATAAGCTGTTTATGGAGTATACAGTTTTTGTGTGCTCAATATCAGGTACAATCTCCAGATAAGAAAGTTGATTTTTTAATTGATATATCAGAAGAAGGAAGCTTATCTGGTAAAATATTATTTAATCGTGAACATGTGCTTACAGCGCAGTTGGTAAATTTTGAGTTCAATACCAGCATGCCTGAATTAAAAAATAAGCTCATGGTTATCGATACTAAAATTACAACTACAGATGAAACCTGGATACCTGTATTAAAAAGATTTGATAAAGTAAGGAACAATTATACCGAGATATTGATAAATCTTCAAGAAAAAGTTGCTCCAAAGCGTAAGCTACAACTGATTGCCAGAGTTTATAATGATGGCGTAGCTTACAGAATAAAATTTCCTAAGTCTGTACATGGTGTAGATTATCTGATTAAAGAAGAACATTCAACTTTTTCTTTTGGTGAAGATCGTGTTTGTTGGGCGGCAGATCATATAAAGCCAGTATCTCCTCAGGAATCTTTTTTCTATAAACGTAATATATCAGAGCTCACACAAAAAATGCTTATTGGTTTGCCTTTAACAGTTAAAATATCTGATAAATGCTTTGCCGCAATTACCGAAGCAGACCTTACTGATTATGCAGGAATGTATTTAAAAAAAGAGCAAGATAAATTTGGTCTTAGCATGATGTTATCACCATCAATAGATAGCAGTCAAACAACTAAAGTTACCAAAAAAGAAGCTTTTAATACGCCTTGGAGGGTAGTCCTTGTAGGTGAAACTCCGGGTCGTTTAGTAGAATCAGAACTGATTAATAACCTTAATCCTCCTTGTGCTATTGAAGATCCATCTTGGATAAAGCCTGGTATTTCTGCCTGGGACAACTGGTACAGCAATGATGTAAAGATGGATGAACCAACCATCAAGCAATTTATAGATCTAGCTTCTGATATGACTTGGCCTTACATGATTGTGGATTGGCAATGGTATGGAGAATTTAATAAACCACAGGCTGATATTACCAAATCTGCACCGAATATCAATATGCCCCAATTAATTCAATACGCTAAAGAGAAAAATGTAAAACTCATATTATGGCTTTATTGGACAGATGTAAACCGTTCTGATTGGGATGCTGTATGTGCGCTTTATGAAAAATGGGGTATTGCTGGCGTAAAAATAGATTTTATGGATCGTGACGACCAAGAAATGGTGAACTGGTATGAGCGTATTGTTAAAACAGCTGCTAAGCATAAATTGATGGTTAATTTTCATGGTGCTTATAAACCAACCGGATTGGGTAGAACTTATCCTAACCAAGTTACAAGAGAAGGAGTTCTTGGTAATGAATGGAACAAATGGTCTTTAATGGTTACACCAGAACACCTGTGTACTTTACCTTTTACCAGAATGCTAGCTGGCCCAATGGATTTTACTCCCGGTGGTTTTGAAAATAGGAAGATAGATGACTTTCGTATTCAAAGTCCTACTCAAAGTATGTTAACTCGGTCTAATACCTTAGCGCAATTTGTAGTTTTTGATAGCCCATTAACTGTTGCCTGCGATCATCCTAACAGTTATAAAAACCAGGTAGGTAGCGAATTTTTAAAGAAAGTAAAAACCGTTTGGGATGATACTAAAGTATTGAATGGGGCTGTAGGAGAATACATTACCATGGCCAGAAGAGATAAAAAAAACTGGTTTATAGGTACCCTTAACAACAGTGAGACTAGAACATTAACACTTAAGTTAGATTTTCTGGGCGAAGGTAAGTTTAAGATCATTAGTTATGAAGATGATGCTTTAGCAAATAAGGCCTTACAAAAAGAAAAAATAGTAACCAATAAAAGTGAAATCAAAATTGCTTTATCTGCCGGAGGGGGATTTGCAGCTTACCTAGAACCCTCTGAATAAGATCCGTTTTTATAAAATTAAACCTAACAAATGAGAAAAAGTATCTGTTTACTTATCCTAAATTTTTGTTTACTAAGTGTAACCCTTGGTCAACAAGTTATCAACATCGGTACTATGGGATTAAAGCCTAATAGTAAAGATAATGCTATTACTTATTTTAAAAAGGCTTTACAACAAGCCAAGCAATACCCATCTTCAAAAATAGTTTTTCCAAAAGGTGTTTATCATTTTATACCAGATATAGATGCTAAACCATCCGATAAAACTTATATAGCCCTAGAGCTTTCTGGGTTTAAAAACCTGGTTATTGATGGTGGAGGGTCTGAATTCATCTTCCACGGCAGAACCATTCCATTTAATGTGTCCAAAAGCGAAAACATTACCCTTCAACATTTTTCTGTGGATTATGATAGACCCATGGTAACCCAAGGAGAGTTCGTTTTAGTAAGCGATACAGCTATACATCTTAAAATAGATAAAAAGCAATATCCTTATGAAATAGTTAATAAAAAAGTATGGTATTTAGGTAAAGGTTGGCGTTCTGATAAAGCTAAGTACGGACAAGTTTTTGATAAAAAAACGGGTAATATTATTCCTCAAACACATGACGAGCCTGCTGGCGATTTTTATGCACATGAAGCCAAAGAGTTAAAACCCGGACTTATCTCTTTCAAAGGACCATTTAACTGGATAAAACGTCCCGAAATAAGCAATATCATCACGATGTATAACTATATCTATGCTGCCAATTCTTTCCAGTTTGCTACATGCAAAGATGTTAACATTAAGGATATTACCTTATATCATGGAGGAAGTTTAGCAATTTATGCTACAGCAACAGAAAATATTTTTATAGACAATTTTGATATTATAGCTCGCGAGTCTAAACAAAGATTATTTGCCAATATGGCTGATGGTATTCACTTAAAAGGATGCAAAGGTTTAATCAAAATAGAAAATTGCGAGTTTAACGGTGGGGGAGACGATTTTGTTAATGTGCATAATATGTATGCCCCAATAGAAGAAAAATTATCTTCTCATAAACTGTTGGTAAAAAGTTTCAAAGGTTTTCATTTTGGCGAGGGCGAAGATGTATGGTATGTAGATGTTAAAACCGGGCAGAAAGTAGCCACTAATCATATCAAATCTATCAAACTTATAAATGGTACAGATTGGAAAGGAACTTTTGAAGTAGAATTTGATAAGCCTATTTCTGATTTGGTTGATACAGCAGATGTGATGGAAAGTGCTGAGTGGTTGCCATCTGTTGAAATCAGAAACAATAGAATCATGAAAAGACATCGTGGTACAGGTATAAGAGCAACCACACCTAAAAAAGTCTTAATAGAAGGAAACTATTTTACTACAGCGGGTCATGCTTTATTGATAGAAGGAGACCTAGAAGGTTGGATGGAATCGGGAGCTAACGAAGATATGATTATCAGAAATAATGTTTTTGATAATTGTATGACTTCTGGTAGTGTTACCGGAGGTCGTTGGGAGTGGGGAGAAGCTGTTATAGATATCACACCATCCGTTTTACCAACTGATGAAGACTCAAAACCTTATCATCGTAATATCATCATCACAAATAATAAGTTTCTGCATTTTGATTATCCAATCTTAAGAGCAAGGTCAGTTGGTAATCTCCAATTTACCAATAATACACTTACAAGAACTTATAACTATGAACCTTATACCATAGTTAAAGCTAACTTTTTATTAGAAGGATGCCGAGATGTTAAAATCACAGGAAATCAGTTTTCTAAAGACTTCTTAGGAAAAAACATCAGTACCACTTTCATGAAAAAAGAAGATTTAACAGTTGGTCCAGAACAAGGTTTGAAAATTGAAAACAACGGAAAATTATACACAGATAAACTAGAATGGTAAAAAATAAAATAAATAATATGAAAAGAATTTTGCTAACAGCGGTATTAGCTGTTTTAATGGTGTTAAATGTAGCTGCAAAAGACTACGATGTTATTATTGCTGGTGGCGGTACAGGTGGTTTTGCTACTGCAGTACAAGCGGCAAGAATGGGATGTAATGTATTGCTTATTGAAGAAACAGATTGGTTAGGTGGGCAAATGTCGGCAGCAGGTGTTGCTACAATGGATGAGGGTACTGTGGGCATAAGAAATCATGGTATTTACCAAGAATTTTACCATAAGGCAGATCAATATTACAAAAATATTGGAGAAACTGTAGGTACATGCTATTGGAATTCAGAATCTTGTGCTGTTGAACCATCGGTTGGTCAGGTTCTTATTTACGATATGATTAAGGAAGTAAATAAACTGGGTAAAGGGCATATAGATGTTCTGCTATACACTAAAGTAGTAGAAGTATTTAAACAAGGAGATAAGATTAATGCAGTAAAAATTGAAAAAGGACTTCAAGGGGCAAAAAAAACCGAAAAAATTGCTTGTAAGATTTTGGTTGATGCAACCGAGTATGGCGATGTTATTCCTTTAACCGGTGCGAGATACAGAATTGCAAAGCATGTAAGCGGGAGTATTGATCATGCTTCTAAAGTACAAGATTTTACTTGGACAGCCATTGTAAAAGAATATAGCGCTGGCTTACCAGAAGAATTAAAAGTTAAAACACCTCCAAAAGGTTATGAAGCTTATAAAAGACACTTGTCTTATATCAAGCGTCATACGGCTGATGATTATAATGTGTATGCAAATCCTACAAGCTGGAATACTGTAGCTTATTACAGGGGTTTGCCTAACTCAGAAACTAAAGGTATAGATGAGTATACTACTAAAACAGAATTAAATATTGCACAAAATGATGTACCTGTTTCTGTTGGTGATATTGAAGTGCCAGAATTGAGATGGAAAAAGGAGATGGAATTGCGTAAAAAGACATTAGGTCTAATTTACTACATGCAAAACGAGCTTGGTTTAAATTGGTCTGTAGATGTTTCTCAAAAATATGATAGTCCTTATAACGTATGGTTAACAAATAAAATGGTAACAGATTTTCCAGATTTAAAGCCTTATGAAGCGGTATTAAAACATTTTCCTGTGATGCCTTATGTGAGAGAAAGCAGAAGAATAGTTGGTTTACATACGTTAATAAGTTCTGAAATAGATCGTACTAAAAAGCCTGTTCCTTTCAAAGATGCCATTTCTATTAATGATTATCCAGAAGATTTACATGGTTCTAAACGCCCTCAAGATTTAGATATTGATATAGATCCTGCAGCAAGTTCTGCCGCTGAATCTCATGATTGGGATTCAAGAACAGGGGCTTTTTATGTACCGATGAGATCTTTTATCCCAGAGAAAATAGATGGTTTTCTAGCTGCAGAGAAAAATATTTCTCAATCTCGTTTGGTAAACGGAGCAACCAGATTACAGCCAAGTACGATGCTTAATGGCCAGGCAGTGGGTAACATAGCTGCATTATCTGTTAAATTAGGGGTACAACCACGAAATATTCCGGCAGTATTGGTTCAGGTAGAACAATTAGAAGCAGGAGCCCCTTTATTTGGAAAACCTATTATAGATTTAGTAAAAGGTACAGATAACTGGAAATCAGCACAATTATGTTTAATAAACGGATTATTAGATATGCCAGGCAAAAGATTTTTTCCTGAAGACCCTATATCTAAAGACAACTTCGAAAAAATTGTAAGAGATAATAATCTTAAAATAGAAACCCCAAAAGGAGTTATAACAAGAGCTTTTGCGGCAGAGCTATTTAGAAATTATTTAGTTGCTGAAGCAAATTCAGCGATTTCAAAAGTTAAATAATATCATTCAGTTATCAATAATGGATAGAAGATCAAGTATTCAAACACTTTTAATAGGTTCATTAGCTACCCTAGTTTTACCATCTTGCTCATGGTTTAGCAGAGATCCTGCTGTGATATTAAAAAATATCACTTTAGAAATCAGAGAGGAAGACATTATTGCCGCTTTATGTGATACGCTTATACCAGAAACAAAAAAGCAAGAAACTGTTATTCCTGGAGCATTAGGAACTCAAGCTTTAGAATTTTCATTAACGATGGTGGATGATTGTTATGAGCCAAAAAAGCAGCAAAAGTTTGTAAAAGGGCTTAAAGAATTTGATTTATTATGTGAGCAAAAGCTGGGTAATGCTTTTCATAAACTAGAGGCTAATGAAAAATTAACATTTTTGAGGACAATTGCCACAGGCGATAATATCCCTTCAGATATAACTTTTTTCTTTCAAAACTTACGTCAGCTTACCATTCGTTCATACACACAATCAGAATTTTATCTAACAAAAGTTCAGGAATACAAGCTTGTACCCGGTGTGTTTTATGGTTGTGTAAAAGTTGTTTCTTAACAATAAAAATCATGGAGGATATAAATAAAAATAACACTTTTGATGCTATTGTCATCGGTTCAGGAATGAGTGGTGGCTGGGCAGCTAAAGAATTTTGCGAGAAGGGACTAAAAACATTAGTTCTTGAAAGGGGAAGAAATGTTGAACACATTAAAGATTACCCAACAACCAATATGATGCCTTGGGAATTTAAACACCGAGGTGATATTCCTTACGAGATTCAAAAAAACAATCCCGTTGTAAGTAGATGCTACGCTTTTAGAGAAGATGCACAACATTTTTTTGTTAAAGATACAGAGCATCCATACATACAAGAAAAGCCTTTTGATTGGATAAGAGGTTACCAAGTTGGGGGTAAATCTTTACTTTGGGCCAGACAAACCCAACGTTGGAGCGACTTTGATTTTGAAGGACCTAAAAGGGATGGCTTTGCTGTTGATTGGCCAATACGTTATAAAGATCTGGATGCTTGGTATAGCTACGTAGAAAAATTTGCAGGAATATCAGGTAATAAAGATGGTTTACCCAATCTCCCAGATGGAGAGTTTTTACCACCTTTAGAACTTACCTGTGTTGAAAATTACTTTAAAGATTTTGTTGCCAAGAATTATAAAGGTAGAGATGTAATTTACGGTCGTTGTGCACATTTAACTAAGCCAGAGCCTATACATTTTGAGCAAGGAAGAGTACAATGCCAAAATAGAAGCTTATGTCAAAGAGGATGCCCTTTTGGTGGCTATTTCAGCAGTAATTCTAGTACTTTACCTTGGGCAAAAAAAACTGGTAATTTAATGCTGAGACCTTTTTCTGTTGTTCACTCTATCATTTACGATGATAAAAAAAAGAAAGCAGTTGGTGTAAAAGTAATTGATGCTAATACAAAGGAATCAAAAGAATATTTTGCGCCAATTATTTTTGTAAACGCCGGAGCTTTTAATACCAACCTTATCTTATTAAATTCTAAGTCAGAAAGATTTCCAAATGGTTTGGGTAATGATAACGGGTTATTAGGTAAATACGTTGCTTTTCATAATTACAGAGCCAGTATTTATGCTACTTATGATGGTTTTCAAGATAGCACCCATACCGGAGGAAGACGGCCAACCAGTGCTTATTTGCCGAGGTTTAAAAATTTATATAAGCAGGAAACAGATTTTTTAAGAGGTTATGCTTCAACCTTTATTGCAGAAAAGTGGCCTATAAATAACTACGAAGGTATTGGCGATACATTAAAAGAAAATCTACTGGATGAGCCGAGTTTAAGCTCATGGCAAATAAAATCTGGGATGATGGGAGAGACTATCCCTAAAGAAACCAATTATTTGGCTCTAGACCCCGAGAAAAAGGACGCATGGGGTATACCATTGTTAAGAATCAATATTGATTATGATGACAATGATGAAAAAATGATACAAGATTTCTTTGAAACTATGACGGATATGTATACCAAAGCTGGTTTCAAAAATATCAGAACAGAAGACACCAAACAAGCACCAGGATTAGACATTCATCACATGGGTGGTGTAAGAATGGGAAAAGACCCAGAAACTTCTTTGCTAAATAAATGGAATCAATTACATAATTGTCCGAATGTATTCGTGACAGATGGGGCTTGTATGACATCTACAGCAACACAAAATCCTTCTTTAACCTTTATGGCTTTAGCAGCAAGGGCAGCAAATTATGCAGTAGAACAATTAAAAAAGGGAGAGCTATAAAGCTTTTCTCATAAATGAAAATTATATATGACAAATAGAAGATTATTTATAAAACAAAGCAGTCTTGCATTGGCTGCCTTGGCAATCACTCCTTCATGTGTTTGGGGAGCATCATCTCAGAAAACTCTCGGCATTCAGCTTTACTCTTTAAGAGATATCTTAGAAAGTAATCCTGAAAAAGTTCTCTCCAAAGTAGCTGATATAGGATACAAGCAAGTAGAGGTTTATGGTTATAATAATGGTAAATTTTGGGGCTTAGAAGTAAAAGAGCTAAAAAAAATATTAGCAGCGAAGGGATTAGAAAGCCCGAGTGGGCATTATGGTATGGATGATTTTTTAAGTGGTACCAAAGATAATTTAGATGAAATCATAGAGGTTTCTAAACAGCTAAATCATCAATATTTGGTTATCCCAGCATTAAAAGAGTCTCTTAGGCAATCTGCAGATGATTATAAGAAATTAGCTAAACAATTTAATGCCATTGGTGAGAGATGTAAGGCAAACGGATTAAAACTAGGTTATCATAATCATGATTATGAGTTTATGAAATATGGTTCACAAACTGGATATGATATTTTGCTTCAGAATACTAATCCTGCTTTGGTAGATTTTGAGATGGATATTTATTGGGTGGCTAGAGCTGGACTTAATCCTATTGATTTATTTAATAAATATCCTAATCGTTTTGTGATGTGGCACATAAAGGATATGGATAAACAAAAACCACAATTGAACACCGAAATAGGTAATGGTTCTATAGACTTTAAAAAAATATTTGCTGAGCGTAAGTCATCAGGTATTAAATACTATTATTTAGAGCAAGAAAACTTCAACATAGATCCATTCGAGAGTATTAGTAAAAGTTATCAGTACTTGCAAAAGGAGCTTTTATAATTTAATTCAACATTCAGATCTAATTTCTATTTAAATATATCCAACCATTTAAATGAACGATAAAAAAAACACAAGAATATTAAACGCAGCGGTAGTAGTAGCAGCCTTAGGCTATTTTGTAGACATCTATGATTTATTACTATTTAGCATCGTAAGAGTACCCAGTTTAGTATCTATGGGCTTAACAGGAGATACCTTAACGAATGAAGGCATATACATATTAAATGCCCAGATGTTGGGATTACTGATAGGGGGATTGGTGTGGGGTGTATTAGGAGATAAGAAAGGTAGATTATCTGTGTTATTTGGTTCCATATTTATCTATTCGATAGCCAATATCGCCAATGGCTTTGTAGAAAGTACAGATGCATACGCCTTTTGGCGTTTTATAGCGGGCTTTGGATTAGCGGGAGAATTAGGAGCAGGAATAACCTTGGTAGCAGAGATTATGCCCAAAGAGAAGCGAGGTTACGCCACTACGATAGTAGCCTCTATAGGCGTAAGTGGGGCAGTGGTAGCCTAT
>NZ_DLHN01000019.1 GCF_002483235.1 Pedobacter glucosidilyticus
CTGGCTTTAAATCATCTTGTTTAATTAAGAAAACCTGTTCTATTAAAGCAATGTCTGGTTTGTTTTTTATTTGATAAATGAGTTTATGCTGTTTCTCACTTCTAGGTTTCATCCTGATAGTAAAAAAAGCATTCAATAAGCCCACACCTTCTAAATTATAAACAGAAGAATCTTTCTTTATTTCATAAAAACTATTTTTTAAATCGCTAATGATTTCCTTTTTTAAAGGATGTTTAATTTGAGTATCCGAAACAAAAGCTACCAAATAATAAGCGCTATCAATTTTGAGTTCTTTAGCATAAGCTTTAACTTCTTTAATAGGTTTGTCTAGATAAAAAGATGCTCTATCCCAAGAATAAGATTCTATTATTTCTCTCTTTATTTTCAATCTATAATTATAATACTTATCAAAGTCTCCTGAAAGATGTTTAATTACCTCCAAACTATCTTTCTTGCTTAAAATAACGGTATCTCTTAAGCTAGTTTTGAAACTTTCGTAATTAAAAGTCTGTGTTTGAGCATTAACATGCAAAAAAGAAATCCAAATAAACAGTATAAATACAGCAGTAGATTTAATAACACCTACTTCCATAGGTTTTGAAACATGTTTTTTCATAGTTACTAAATATGCTTATTATATGAATAAATTCAAAATAATGTTGATAGTTTAAATGAGCAAACAAGTTATCAACACCCCAAAATCACACAATTTTTTTGGTAAATTTGAGCTTAGTCAGGCAGAATAATCTTCATCTGCCAAACTCCTCATTCACAAAAACATATCATTACGATGTATTTAATTTTTGATACCGAAACCACTGGATTACCTAAAAGATGGGACGCCCCTATTACCGATACAGATAACTGGCCGAGGTGTATTCAAATTGCATGGCAATTACATGATGATATGGGGAAACTCATCTCCAATGAGGATTATTTAATTAAACCAGAGGGCTTTAATATCCCTTACGATGCCGAAAAAGTTCATGGTATTTCTACCGAGCTAGCCGCTGCAGAAGGATTTCCTTTAGCAGATGTTTTAGTAAAATTTAATGCTGCCATTGCACAAGCTAAATTTATTGTAGGGCAAAACATCAAGTTTGACTTAAACATTATGGGTTGCGAGTTCCACCGCTTTCAAATAGCTACAGAACTTAACAACAAACCTATTTTAGATACCTGTACAGAAGTTACTGCTAGCTTATTACAGTTACCTGGTGGTAGAGGCGGAAAATTTAAACTCCCTAATTTAACAGAGCTTCACCAATACCTATTTAAAGTACCTTTTGGCGAAGCACATAATGCAACAGCTGATGTTGAAGCTACCACCCGATGCTTTTTTGAACTTCTTAGAAAAGACGTTTTTACAACGCAAGAATTACAAACTGATGAAGCTTATCTAACTCAGTTTAAAACAGCCAACCCAGAAACTATTCGCCCAGTTGGTTTAAAACACATTAACCTCAAAGAAGCTTCCGAAGCGCTTAGAAAAAGTACAAAACAGCAACATGATGTTAATCAAATTAACAGCGATAGTTTTGCTAGCCTGGCAGATGTAAGTTTTGCACATCTGCATAACCATACCCAATTTTCTATTTTACAATCTACAGCATCTGTAGCAGATTTGGTAAAAGCAGCTGCAAAATATAAAATGCCAGCTGTTGCCATTACAGACCATGCCAATATGATGGGGGCTTTCCATTTCGTAAGTCAGGTTTTAAACCATAATAAAGCAGCAGAAGCAAAAAATAAAGTTGCCTTAGAAAATGGTGAAGCACCAACAGAAACCATTATTAAACCGATTGTAGGCTGCGAGTTTTTTGTTTGCGATAACCATAAAGACAAAAGCAGAAAAGACAATGGCTACCAAGTTGTATTTTTGGCAAAGAATAAAAAAGGCTATCATAATTTAGCTAAAATGTCTTCTATTGCTTATACAAGTGGCTTTTATTATGTACCCCGGATAGACAGACAAATTATAGAGCAGTATAAAGAAGATATTATGGTGCTTTCTGGAAACCTTTATGGTGAAATCCCAAGTAAGGTTTTAAACATGGGCGAAAACCAAGCAGAGGAAGCCTTAATCTGGTGGAAACAAACCTTCGGCGAGGATTTTTATATCGAGCTGATGCGCCATAATCAGGAAGATGAAAATCGGGTAAACCAAACTTTAATAAACTTAGCTAAAAAACATCAGGTTAAACTTATTGCCACCAATAATACTTATTACATCAATAAAGAAGATGCTCATCCGCATGATATTTTACTATGCGTAAAAGATGGCGAGAAGTTCTCTACACCAAAAGGACGTGGAAGAGGTTTCCGTTATGCCTTACCAAACGACGAGTATTATTTTAAATCTACCGATGAGATGAAAAAGCTGTTTTCTGATATTCCGGAGGCCATTATTAACATTTCTGATGTAATTGATAAAGTAGAAATTTACTCGCTTTATCGCGATGTTTTGCTTCCTAAATTTGATATTCCGGAAGAGTTTTTAGTTCCAGAAGACGAAGCTGATGGAGGTAAAAGAGGAGAAAATAAATACCTTGCTCATTTAACCTATGTCGGCGCAGCAAAACGTTATAATGAAATTACTCCTGAAATTAGAGAGCGTTTAGATTTTGAGCTTAAAACTATAGAAAATACCGGTTACCCGGGATATTTCTTAATTGTTCAGGATTTTATTGCCAAAGCCAGAGAAATGGACGTTTCTGTAGGCCCAGGAAGGGGTTCGGCAGCAGGTTCTGCAGTAGCCTATTGTTTAGGTATTACCAATATAGACCCTATTGCTTATGATTTACTTTTCGAGCGTTTCTTAAATCCAGACAGGGTTTCCATGCCCGATATTGATATCGACTTTGATGATGAAGGTCGTGGCCGAGTGATGGATTACGTTATCAAAAAATATGGAGCCAGCCAAGTAGCGCAAATCATCACTTACGGTACTATGGCGGCAAAATCATCTATCAGAGATACCGCCCGTGTGCTAGATTTACCACTTTTTGAGGCTGATAAAATTGCTAAGCTCATCCCTAACTTAAAGCTGAATAAGATTTTCAATATGGATGAACAAGCGCTTAGAAGTGCGCTCCGCTCTGAGGAGATGGAAAACGTTCAGCAATTAATTGCTTTGGCCAATGGGAATGATTTAGGTGCCGAAACCATCAAACAAGCAAAAGTTCTGGAAGGTTCTTTAAGAAATACCGGTATTCATGCTTGCGGGGTAATCATTACTCCTGACGATATTACTAATTTCGTTCCGGTTGCAACTGCAAAAGACTCTGATTTATATGTTACCCAATTTGATAACTCGGTAGTAGAAAGTGCTGGTTTATTAAAAATGGACTTTTTAGGTCTTAAAACGCTTACGCTGATAAAAGACACTGTTAAGTTGGTTAAACACCGACTGGGTATTGATTTAGACCCTGATACCTTCCCTATTGATGACGAAAAAACTTATGAACTTTTCCAACGTGGTGAAACGGTAGGTATTTTCCAGTACGAGTCGCCCGGAATGCAAAAGTACATGAAAGAGCTAAAGCCAACCGTTTTTGGTGATTTAATTGCCATGAATGCGCTTTACAGACCAGGACCATTGGAGTATATCCCTAGTTTCATTAGAAGAAAAAATGGAGAAGAAGAAATAAAATACGATTTAGATGCCTGCGAAGAATACCTAAAAGAAACCTACGGAATTACGGTTTACCAAGAGCAAGTGATGCTACTTTCCCAAAAACTTGCTGGCTTTACCAAAGGTGAGGCAGACGTTTTACGTAAAGCGATGGGTAAAAAGCAAAAAGATGTTTTGGATAAAATGAAACCTAAATTTGTGCAACAAGCTGCAGAAAAAGGTCATGACCCTAAAACATTAGAAAAAATATGGAAAGACTGGGAAGCTTTTGCGAGTTACGCTTTTAACAAATCTCACTCTACCTGTTACGCTTGGATTGCCTACCAAACTGCATATTTAAAAGCCCACTACCCTGCCGAATATATGGCTGCTGTACTATCAAATAACATGAATGATATTAAGCAGGTAACTTTCTTTATGGAAGAATGTAAGCGTATGGGTTTGGAAGTTTTAGGTCCGGATGTGAATGAGTCTTATTATAAATTTACTGTAAATGAGCAATATGCTATCCGATTTGGTATGGGTGCTATTAAAGGTGTAGGAGCCGGAGCAGTTGAAACCATCGTAGAAAACCGTAAAACAGGTAAATACAAATCTATTTTTGATTTAGCCAAACGTATTGATTTAAGAGCTGCCAATAAAAAAGCTCTTGAAAATCTTGTTCTGGCAGGCGGATTTGATTGTTTTGAAAATACCCATAGAGCTCAATATTTTTATGATGATGGTGATGGAGCATCGCCACTTGAAAAAGCAATTAAATACGGTGCTAAGCATAAAGAAAATGAAAATTCCTCTCAAGGAAGTTTATTTGGAGGCTCAAGCAATGTAGAAATTGCAGAGCCTACGCTATCTCCTTGCGAAGAATGGGGAGCTATGGAAAAACTTGCTAAAGAAAAAGAAGTTGTTGGGATTTACATCTCAGGGCATCCTTTAGATGAGTATAAATTGGTTTTAAATAAATATTGTTCTAGCGGTAATCTTACCATTTTTAATGATATTGAAAAAGGTGCCGATTTCCAATTTAAAGTTGGCGGTATTGTGACCGCTATCAGGCACATGACTACTAAAGACGGTAGAGGCTGGGGTATTTTTAAGCTTGAGGGATATGATGATGCTTTTGAATTTACCATTTATAGAGATGAATATCTGAAATTTAAACACCATTTGATTGTCAATAATTATCTTTATATCAAAGGAAATGTAAGCTACTTTTCTAATCCAGACGGTACTAAAAGGCATCGTATTTCTTATACAGATTTTACAGACCTTAGAGATGTTCTGGAAAAACAATCTACCAAAATTGATATTAGTGTGGATATAAGCGAGATAAGTGATGAATTTATTCAGAGTTTAAATCAAGTGATATCAAACCATAGTGGCTCCAAAAAATTAAGCTTTGTTATTTTGGATAAAAAAGACCGCTTAAAAGTAGATATGCAAAGCAAAACCAAACAAATTAATATTTGTAAAGAGCTTTTAAGCCAGTTGGATGAATTGGAAGTAGATTATGTATTAAATTAGAAAAAAGTTTTGATAATGGAGAACTATTTGCGTTTAATAGCTAGCTGTCAAACTTAATATTTCTAAAGTTGATAACTCCGTTTTCCGAGGTTTCATAATCATCAGGACCATCATAAATTACTTGTGTAGATGTGATATCTTGTCCAACAACTTTTCTAAGATAATTTAAGTTATTTAAAAAATCTCTTGTAAAAGCTTTAGCTGATTTAATTTCATAAGCATGAAGTTGCAAACCTTTTTCTTCTACTAAATCAACTTCATGTTGAGATTTATCTCTATAAAAATATAAATTAGGTAATTTACCTTTGTTAAATCTATTTTTCATAAACTCTAACACCACCAAATTCTCAAAAATAGCACCTCGCAAAGGATGAGCATCTAAATGTTGCTCATTTTCTATACCTAACAAAAAGCAGGCTAATGCGGTATCATAAAAATATATTTTAGGAGATTTCACTAACCTTTTACCAATATTTCTAAAAAAAGGTGGTAACCTAAATACTACATAGGATGCTTCTAGAGTATTTAACCATTCTTGTATTGTAGGTACCGATACACCTATCTCATTAGATAATGAAGAAGCATTAAACTCCGAACCTACCCTACCAGCACACAACTTCATAAACACTTGAAAACGATTAATATCCTTGATATTTAACAACTGTCTTACATCTCTTTCTATATAAGTGTTATAATAATTTTGTGTTACATCATTTGCAGGAATTCCCTTAGCCCAAACAGCCGGATAACCACCATTTAAGAGTAAAGTATTGGTACTTGTATTTTTATGTTCGCCAATTTCATTTAATGATAAAGGTAATAAGGTAAGTATAGCTGCCCTACCAGCTAATGATTGCGTAACGCTTTGTAATAAAGCAAAATTACTACTACCGGTTAATACATATTTAGCATCCTCATGCTCATCTACGATAACCTGTAAATAAGAAAATAGCTCTGGGATATGCCGGGCTTCATCTATAATTAATCCGCCAAGATGCTCCTCTAAAAAAGCTTTTGGTGCTGCCATTACTTGCTCTCTGGTAGTAGGATTTTCCAAATTGATGTAATGATAATTTGGAAACTGATGCTTGCACAAAGAAGTTTTTCCAGATTGCCTAGGGCCTGTAACCACTATGATGGTATATAATTTTGATAATCGATTTAACTCGCTATCTAATATCCTTAATATAAACTCTTTTGATGAAATAGCCATTTTTAAAGTACAACTTTAAATCTGTCCAAATATAGATTTATTTTCACCGAATTACAAATAGCATCAACTACTTGATTTTAAAAATACAAACATAAAACACCTAAAATTCAAATTTTTATAATTAAATAGACAAATTTAAAGTACAACTTTAAATCCGCCAAAAAAGATATGTATATCCTTAAAAAGGGTATCCAATAGCTAAATTGAAAACTAGATTTTCTCTACGCCAATCTCTGTTACCAAAATCTATTTGGTTTAAAACCCAACGTTCACCATCAGGTAAATAAGGTTTTCGGATAGGAAATGCTAAATCTCCCCTCAAAATCAGAAAAGATAAATCAAAACGCAAACCAACGCCTGTTCCTACAGCCAATTCTTTCATAAAATCTTTAGATAAAACAGCACCTGGTCGGTTTGGATCGTTGTTAGCCATCCAGATATTACCTGCATCAATAAAAGCTGCACCTTCTACAATAGAAAATAATTTTGCTCTATATTCTGCATTCAACTCCAATTTAAAATCTCCAGATTGGTCTGGTAAAAAGCTATCCTCATCAACATTATAACGGAAAGTACCAGGACCTAAAGACCGAGCCCTGAATGCTCTGATGCTATTTGTTCCACCAGAGAAAAACTGTTTGATAAAAGGTAAAGAACTGGAGTTTCCATAAGGTAAGCCAGCTCCAATAATAATTCTACTAGCTAACCTGTTTCTGTCATTAAGCTTAAGGTAATACCTAAAATCATGTTCGGTTTTAGCAAACTCGCTATAAGGAACATTCAAAATGGTAGCAGTATCACCTCTTTGTACATTACCATTTTTTATTAAACCTGTAATAGTGGCAGATAAATCTATAGAACCTTTATAGTAAAAAGTGTGTGTTTTACTGGTTTCTGTGGTATTGGTAAAAGTAAAGCTATAAGTTGGACCAAAAATTAATTGTTTTTCTATCACTCTTGCTAAAGATGGTATACTATCAATTTGACGCCTATATAAATCAGAAACATTAAAAGAATTTACATAAGTAATATCAATTACATTAAGTTGGTGTTCTTTACGGATTTCTTCTTTCCATAAATAGCCAAAGGAGGCTTTAAAAGTGTTTAAAGAATATAATTTCACCCTATTCTGGAACTCATAACCTAAAGTTGCTCTGGTTTTAGGGACAAAAGCACTGGTACCATTGATATTAAAAGGTGTTATAAAACGTGGCCAAACCAAACTAGCATCAGCACCAAAGCGATAAACATTAAAGCCTTGGTTTTGACCTGATACTTGTGTCTCCATCCCACCAAAACCTGTAATGGTTAATTGTTCTGCTCCTTTAAAGGTATTGCGATTTATCCAGTTTAGATTTAACTCTGTACCAGTATAATTAGCTGAGTTTGTTTTCCCTAACAACTCAAAACGGATAGATTTTTTCTCTCTTGGTGTTAAATAATAATAAGCATCCAAGACATGACGAACAGAATCAGACTCTTTGAATTGATTTTTGACGAATCTGAAAACACCTAAATTTACCAATCTGTTAAGCGATAAATTATGATCAGTACGGTTGTAAACATCTCCTTTATGGAAAAACAAAGTACGATCAAAAACCTGAGGTTTAAAAAGTGGATCGCCATCATCAATAATTTTAAAATCTTTATAAGCAACTGCCGAGTCTTTATTTAACCGCCTTTCTTTTCTTAAAGAATAATCAGGGTAAATGTAAATATCATCTATCGTATAAACTTGTTTGGCATTAATAGGGGTTTCTTTTTTTACTTCTACTAATAAATCTACCTGCTGGTTTCCAACGGTACTATCAACTTTAACAATTAAATAATCTGGCCCGAAATAATAAAAGCCTTTCTCTTTTAAGCGTACATCGATACGCTCCCGCTCGGCCTTAATTTTGTCTAAATCGTAAGCTTCCGTTGGTTTTAGGAAAGTATTAACTTCTGTTTCTTTGATGGCTTGAGTTAATACCGATGAATCTTGAGGAAAAATCACCTTCCTTATCTTATATTGTTTTTTGGTTTGCACCGAGTATTGGGCTTTTACTCTTCTGTTTCTTTCGGTAGAATCGGCGGTTGTTTCTGCTAAAAAATATCCTTTATTTTCTAAGCGGTTTTGGATGATAGATGCATTATAATCCAAATCTACCTGACTCATGAATACAGGAGGTTCGCCAACTTTATTCTTCAGCCAGTTTCTTAAACCCTTCTCTTTTTTAGGAGTTCCGGCTATGTTGTAAAAAAATAATTTTGGTCTTAAACCTAAAATAGTTGAGTTAGGTTTGGGTCTTAACACACCTTCCAATTCTGATGTTAAGCTTTTACGCTCGCTTTTGGTAGTTTCTTTATCTGTAATTGTAACTTCTGCCCCTGTATAAAGTTGCTCGCCTTTAGGCAAATACTTGATATTGCTACAAGCAGACATCAAGAAAATAACCATAAAAACTATCAAATATCTATTTATCATTTTGAATTATTTCTTCTTCGTGGCGATTTAGGCTTTTCAAAAATCTCTTTAAACTGGTTATAATCCATCGTTAAAATAAATCCTAAACCTGTTTCTATAACCTGCCCTTGTATAGCCATTTGGTATTGATTTTTACGATATGCCCTTAACAGATAACGTCCGTCTTTAGAAAGCTGATAATCAGCAGCAATATCTCCGGCTATGTTATTAGTTTGGCGGTTTGCTTGTTGCGGACCTTCTAAGCCAAAATTACTACCAATGGTAACTTTTAACCTGTCGTTTAACAATCTTTTAGATAGGCCTACATTTAAATCGGTACGGTTTTCTAGCTGTCCTGTGGTATAATCATCGGTAGCTTCCAAATCAAAATTTAACTCAACACCACCAAGTAAATCGCCTGCAAGATTATTCAATTGTTGAGATAATATTTTACTAACACTTTGTCTGGCTATAGATTCTACTCCACCAGAACCAGCTTCGCTTGCAAAAGGGTTTTCGCCTACAAATCTGTTTAACAATAACAATGCAAAAACTTGCTTATTAAGCTCTGATGGTTGCTGCCTTAACTGCTCTAAACGGGTTCTTGACTCACTGATGATATCTTGAGAAACGTTATAATTTCCTTCTGGGAGCACAATATCAAAACTAATTTCTGGCTTTAGTAACTCGCCATCCATATTGAGTAATACTTGGAAAGGAATTTCTTGCTTGTACGTGTTACGTACCGCAGCGGACCTACCACCTAATTGATTATCCAATAAATCTAGAGGAGCTGTTTCTGTTTCGTAAATAGCAGTAATATCTATATTAGCGGTGGTTGGCTCTCCTGTCCAAACCAAAGAGCTTCCTTCTTTAATTTTAAATATCCGTCTGATGAAGTTGAAAGACATTTCATAACTTCCTTCTTTTAATTCGTATTTCCCGGTGAGGCTTATTTTACCTGATGGGTCCATGCCACCTGTTAGCTCTGCTTCGCCTTTAAGCTTTACAAAATCGCCATTTCCTTTATCAATAATCATGGTCAGTTCTGCTTCTGGGTCTACTTCTATATTCATAGAAACATCCATACCGGTAACACTACTTTTATTAAGAGAATCTGGTAAAGCAAAAGTTTCTGCCAGCTGTGGATTATCCTGATCTATAAATTCTACAATCCCCTCTCTGTCTGCTATACCCGGGTCTGACTGTGGTAAAACAATAGTGAATCTGGTATCCTTATTAATTTTTAGTGTTCCTTCTATCTCTGGCTGGTTTAAATCACCGCGAATTCTTAATCGGGTGTTTAAAAACAAATCGCCATAATAAAGCTCATTATCTTTAGCTGTTGAGTTAACTGCCCTAAAATTATTGGCATTTACATCTACATTAAATCTATAATCCTGATAATTGCTGGTATAAATTGCTCCGTTTACCGTGAGTTTATTATTGGCCGAGTCTGATAAACTAAACCTATCAAAATTTATTCCTTCTTGGGTAAAAGATATTTTATCATTTAGTAATTGAAAATAAGAGTTTAAAGGTGTTACTCTAAAAGCTCCATCCTTAAACTGTAAATCGCCAATAACTTTTGGGGCTGTAGCTGTACCAGATATTTTAAAACCGCCTGTTAAATAACCGCTACTCTCTTTTAAATTACCAAAAGTAAAACCTTCTATACTTTTAAGATTTAGCTTTACCATATTCAAATCCATATCAAAACTACTATTATTGGTACGGTAAATTCCATCTAGTCTAACATCATTATCTTGCCCAGTTATGGCTACCTGTGCAGCAAAAGTATTGGCCTGCTGGTTATTAACTTTTAAGCTGATGTTTCCTAAAGTATCTGTTCTGAAATTAAAGTTTTGAATAGCTAAATCTGAAGTAAAAGAGAAATCCCGATCTAAATCTTTCAGTAAAACATCTCCATTTAAGGTTCCACCTATTAATAAAGAATCTTTCTCGATGATGCTTGTTAAGGTTTCAATTTTAAAATTATCAAAAGTAACAGTCATAGGGGCATTTAAAACCCTTGCTTGTGATTGTATTTTGATGGATTGAGATTGGTTTCGTAATTCGAAATTATTGGCATAAATACCACTTTCTCCAAAACTTAAAAGGTTGTTTTCGTTAATCTGCCATCTTTCGTAATTAAGTTTTAATCCTTCTAAAGCTAGTTTAAACTCCGTATCGTTTTTAATGGCCTGCATGGTTCCGGCAATTAAATAACGTTCTTTGTCTTGGATATCTTTAACCTGTAAACGATAATCGATGATATTTTTTGCAATGTTTCCACTTAAGGCTGTATAAGGAAGCAAGAATTGACTGCTTTTAACTTCATCAATAATAAAGCTGTAAGCCAAACTATCGTTTTTGGGTTCTATATTTAATACCGCATTACTGATGATGTTTGAACCATAAATTACTTTTGGAATATTGGCTTTCATAATAATGGTGTCGCCTTCGCTATTGTAGCGTCCGTTTATTTGGATAGGCTCTATCCGGGTTAAACCCGGAACAAAAGCTATTAATGCTGGATGATTTTGAACCGATAATTGATAGGCAAAATATTGAGGTTTAACAGGCTCTTTTTTTATTCCCTGGCTGGTATCGTAATATTTAGCTATGCTATTGGTCAAGGCTGTAGCCAATTGCGTAAACTGATATTTACCTTTTATACTTCCATTTAAAAAAGGAGATTTGATGTTTAACGAGTTTTGAGATGCCGATGCTTGCGAAATGATATTGATAGAGTCTAACGGAAAACGCTCTGTTTCTGTTGCAATAAGCATATTGTTTATAGATATTTTCCCATTCAGATAATCAGGGTCTAGCGTTGCTATATCAGCATCTATTTTACCTCTAAATTTTAAGCTTCCTTTATAGAGATTTAAAGCTCCAAAATTGGCGCTATCTATATTGGTCTTTAAATATAAACTTGGATATTGCTGATTAAAACTTCCTTTAGCTAATAAATCAAAATCAAGGTTTTTATCCTCCATATTGGCTGTTGCCTGATATATTCCTGCTTTGATATTTCCTTTAACATCTAAATTTTTATAATTATAACCATTGTATTGAGCTTTTAAAACCCGAGCTTTTACGCCGGCAACCATCGTTTTAGGGTTTAAGCCCATACCACTTACTTGTGCATTTAAACTTATCCTACCGATAGAATCATTTTTAATCAATTGCCCTACATGGAAATCTTTTACCTCAACTGTTGCTTGGTAGCGTTCTTTGTTTTTTAAACGTTGGTCGTAATTAGCTTTAACGGTAGCATTTCCTAAACTACTTTTTAGAAAGAGTTGCGTATTAAAATTATTTATAGCTCCTTTAAAAAATCCATTTAATGATAAACGTTGCGGAATTTGAAATTGAGCCGGTAAAGTACCTTTAGGAATAAAGCTATTGATGTCTTTTGCAGTGGTTCTAAATTCTTTGATATTAAGGTCAAAAAAAGCTTTTTCTACATTTGGAAGTCCTTTTATCCTGCCATAGGCAACTAGATTAGTTTGACCAATTCCGCTAAGTTCTAGTTTAGGAATATTTAGATTGTCTAACCTTCCTTTTACAGTGCTATTCACCCTTAATATAGCATTTGGGTTTCCTTTAAAGGGAGGATTTTGAGCTAAATCTGGTGCAAATAGTAAAATATCAGCGAAAGCGATACTACTTTTATTTAACGATGCTTCTATATACAGTTCACTTAAATTCTTTGATAAAGTTGCAATAGATGGATAAGCCACTTTAATTTCATCCCGAATAAGCGACCTTGGAGTTTTAATATATAAATCCTCTAGGTAAGCGTACTTAGGTCCGTAAAAAAAAGATGTTTTAAAATCCTGAATATTTAAGCCACTTTTTTCTGCAACTTTCAAACTGGCTATTTTTCCAGAAATGGTATCGGTACTGTAATAAATATCATCTGCATTTAGCAAAAGTCCTTTTAAATCCAGGTGCATATAATCTATACCTCTTTTTAAAGGTTTGCTATTAAAATCATCAAACTTAAAATCAACCTGTGCTATAGCCACTTCTTGTAAACCAACTTTCCAGCCGGGTTGCGTGTTATTGCTTGTTGTTTCTGTAATGGGTTTCGCTAATGCTTTTCCAAAGGCTAAACTTCCTTTAGATTGCTTTATAGATAGTTTTTCAATGTTTATCCATTGTTTTTGTAAGTCTAGTGTATTAAAAATCAGGTTTAGTTCACCCAAATCTAAAAAGGTTTTTAAGCTGCTCCCTTCGCTATTATAATTGATTTTTATAGCAGAAAGAGCTATTTCTTCGAGCTTTAATTTTAAAGATGGGTTATGAGAAGCTTCTTTAACAGTTTCTTGTGTGTTCTTTACCAGTTCTTCTACTATACCTTGTTTCAAATTTAAATTTAAACCGTTTAGGGTAATCTTTGGAACGTCAAAATCTAAACTATCTAAATCAAATTTTTTAATTTTTGTATCAAAATGGTTGAGGTAAACATCCAGGTTATTTTTCGTGATGGCATCATCAAACCTTACCCTTATTTTGTCCAAATTTATTTTTTCTATTGAAAATTTCATGGTTGCACTACTATCCTGAGGCTTTGGTTCTTTAGATTGCTCGGCAGCAAATGCTTTAATGATGTAATCAAAATTAAAAACAGAATCTTGATTTCTTTTAACATTAGCCGTAACGCCTTGTAAATCTATGCTATTAATCTCTAGCTTATTGTCTAGTAATTTAAACAAACTGATATCTACAGCCAGTTTATCGCCAGCTAATAAAGTATCCTTTTGCAGGCTTTGAAAATAAACGCCATGAAGAATTATTTTTTTTGGCAAGCCAATTTCTAGCTTAGCTATACTTACGGGGGTTTTTATTTTCTCTTCTAGATAGTTAACTACTTTATTTTTTACCATATTTTGTATAGCCGGAACTTGGATAAGCAATACGACCAGTAAAAACAAAGTAATAACACCGGTAAAAATCCAGAGAATTGTCTTTAAAAAGAGTGATAGATATTTGTTCAAAAAATAAAAATTTATTGCTTTAAATATAATTAACAAAATATGCGCCAGTACAACATCTATCCATACTATTAAACAAAAAATACCCATATTGTTTTAACTATAGCTTTATCCTATGGTAAGATTACAAGAATCTATTTGTGGCAGAATGTTTGGGTATGTATATTTGAAATCTTAAAAAAAGAATTTTTATTTAAATCATTGATATTATGGCATTAGAAATTACAGATGCTAATTTTGAAGAATTAGTATTAAAATCAGATAAACCAGTTTTAGTAGACTTTTGGGCAGAGTGGTGCGGACCATGCCGTATGGTTGGACCTGTTGTAGAAGAGTTAGCAAAAGAATATGATGGTAAAGCTGTTGTTGGTAAAGTTAATGTAGACCACAATCCAGAAATCTCTATGAAATTTGGTATCAGAAACATCCCTGCTTTATTATTTTTCAAAAACGGAGAAATTGTTGACAAGCAAATTGGCGCAGTTCCAAAATCAGTTTTAGCTGAAAAATTAACCAAGCAAATGGCTTAATCCATTTAAATTGATATTAAAAAAAGATCTTTCGATGATTCTGAAAGGTCTTTTTTTATTTTATTAGGATACTTTTATTGAAAGTATATCTTTGTGTAAAAATAAATTAAAATGACACCATATTTTTCTAACATTACTAAAGCAGGTTTAGGCTTATTATTAGCTGTTGCTGTAGTAAGCTGTAATGATAGTACAGAACCAAAAACAACTAAATCAACAACCGAAACTGCTAAAGACCAAGCTGCTGCTGTGGTATACGTAAACTCAGATTCATTGTTAAATAATTACGAGTATTTCAAAGAAATCAAATCTAAATTTGAAGATAAGTCTAAAAAAGCCGAAGCTGATTTAAAAACTAAAGGTGCTGCTTTCCAACGTGAAGTTGCTGCATACCAACAAGGTGCACAAGGTATGAGTGCTGATGAAAGAGCTAGTACAGAACAGCGTTTAGCCCGTAAACAACAAGAATTACAGGCTTATCAGCAAAATGCAGGCTCTGCTTTACAAAGCGAAGAAATGGCAGAAAACGAGAAACTTTATGATAAAGTAGCTGATTACCTTAAAATTTATGCTAAAGAAAAAGGTTATAAAATGGTTTTAACTTACTCTAAAGGTAATAGCGCTATTTTATTTGCTGATGAAAGCTTAGATGTTACTAAAGAAGTAATCAAAGGCTTAAATGAAGCTTACAAAAAAGATAAAAAGTAATATTTTCAATTCTTAAAATATAAACAAAAGCTCGGCATTTGATGTTGAGCTTTTTTAATTTACAGCTATGGAACATGAAGATTTTATGAGAATGGCTATTGCCCTCTCTGAAGATAATGTTAAAAACAATTTAGGTGGTCCGTTTGGAGCGGTTATCGTTAAAAACGGTGAGATCATAGCCAAAAGTGCAAATACCGTAACCACTACAAATGACCCTACAGCACATGCAGAAGTTGCCGCCATAAGACTAGCTTGCCAAAACCTAAACACCTTTTCTTTAGAAGGATGCACTATTTATGCCAGTTGCGAACCTTGCCCCATGTGTTTAGGTGCAATATATTGGGCTAGGATAGATAAATTGTACTATGCTAATACTAAAAAAGATGCTGCCGCTATCAATTTTGATGACGATTTCATTTATCAGGAAATAGACTTGAAACCTGAGGACAGGAAATTACCATCGCAACAATTATTAAGAGATGAGGCTTTAAAAGCTTTTGAAATGTGGCAACAATCAGCCAGTAAAAAAGATTATTAAAATGGAAAATATCAATTGGGGAATTATTGGTTGTGGTAATGTTACTGAGGTTAAAAGTGGTCCTGCCTTTAGACAAGAGTACTCTAAAGTTGTAGCTGTAATGAGAAGAAATGCAGAAAAAGCTGCTGATTATGCTAAAAGACATCATATACAAAAGTGGTATCAAGATGCTTCTGCCTTAATTCTGGATGATGATATAAATGCCATTTACATAGCCACACCACCTCTTCAACATCATGACTATGCTATTGAAGCCTTAAAAGCAGGTAAACCAGTTTATATTGAGAAACCTGTTACCATTAATACGGAAGCTTGTAAAGCTATTATAGAAGCCCAAAAGCAATATCAGCAGAAAGTGGTAGTTGCCCATTATAGAAGAGAAGTGCCTTATTTTAAGGCTATAAAAAATCTTTTAGATGAGCAGCTTATTGGTGAGGTAAAATTTGTTAACCTACATACTTTACAAAGAAGCGGTTCTGATATGATTGCCGCAAGCGAAGAAAACTGGCGATTAAACCCCAGCATTTCTGGTGGAGGCTTATTTCATGATTTAGCACCACACGCCATAGATTTAATGCTTCATTTCTTCGGCAAACCTGTTTATTATGGTGGAGTATCTGCTAATCAATCCCTAAAAAGTAATGCTGATGATATTATTTGCGGCCAAATCAAATTCGAAAACAACATCATTTTCAACGGTTTATGGTGTTTTGATGTACTGCCCGAACAAGAAGAAGAGTTTTGTGAGATTATAGGTACAAAAGGGAAAATAACCTTTCACATTTTTGGCAATAAATTAAGTATCACCAAAAATGGAGAAACTGTTCATGAAGAATTTGAGCATCCTGTGAATATTCAACGACCAATGATTACTAAAACCATAGCCTATTTTAGAGGTGAAGGAGAAAACCCGTGTTCGCTAGAAGAAGCTTTATTAGGATTAGAAATTATAGAAAGTTTTGTTAGAAAATCTTGAAAATTCCTTAAATTACAATAACTCCATTACAACAAAAATTCATCTATATTCTCTTTACTAATGACTTTAAATTGGCTATTGGGGTAAGTTTTAAGAAAAAGCTGAGGTAACTTTGCTTTTGCTAACGCACTCCATTTAAATTCAAAGGCCGTTAATTGTCCATTAGCTTCTTCTACCCAATCAATCTCTTTTTGTTCTTTGGTGCGCCAATACCAGTAATTTACCCACTTGTCAGAGTAATTCAAGAATTTAATACGTTCAGAAACTACAAAGTTTTCCCATAAAGCACCTACATCAGCTCTATTTTCTATTTGATTAAAATTTGCTATAACCGCATTTCTAATTCCATTATCATAAAAATATATCTTCTTGCTATTTTTAAGTTCATTCCTCAAGTTTCTACTAAAAGAACTCAACCTAAATATAACATAGGTTTGTTCTAACAATACAATATATTTCTCTACTGTTTTAGAATCCAATCCACAAAGTTGCCCTAATTCGTTAAAAGAAACCTGAGAACCAACTTGAAAAGCTAAAGCTTGTAAGAGTTTTAATAATTTATCTGGCTTTTGGATTTGCTCCCAAGCCAAAATATCTTTATACAAATAGCTATCAGATAATTGCTTTAATAGTTCTACTTCGTTTCCTTGATTAACAATAACATCCGGATAATAACCATAAACTAAACGATGTGGAATCAAACGTTTTTCTTCTAATAAACCATGATGCTGTACCATTTCTGAGAATGAGATTGGAAACATTTTGTACTCCCATTTTCTACCGGTTAAAGGTTCATTAATGTGATTTGCCAACTCAAAAGCAGAACTCCCGGTTGCAATAAGTTGTACTTCTGGAATAGAGTCTGTAATGAGTTTTAAGCGTAAACCAATGTCTTTGATTCTTTGTGCTTCATCTATGACAATTATTTTCTTCTGACCAAAAATAGCTTTTAAACGAGTTGCAGAAATTGTAGAAAATAACTCTTGTACATCCACTTCATCTCCATTAAGCCATAAAACTTCTTCATCACTTCCAAAAAAAGATTTCAGTAAAGTGGTTTTACCAATTTGCCTTGCCCCAGTAAGAATGATAGCCTTTCCTTTAAAGAGTTTAGCCTTGATTTTTTCTGTAAGAAATCTATCTATCATGGTATTTGATTTCTTACAAAATTAACTTTTTCGGAATGAAATCCAAAAAAGTTATAACTTTTTCGGAATAGAATCCAAAAAAGTCATGTATTCATTTAAAAATATCTATGAATTCCCTTAATCGTCTTCTTCATCCATAAAAAAGTTATCTTGTAAATCGTCTATTTCACGTCTATCCTTTTTAGTTGGTCTTCCTGTTCCTCGGTCTCGTTCTAAAACAGGCATCCTAAACATACATTTAAATTTAATCGTATCTTCTAATGGAGTTATATCCTCATAATGTAAGACCGCTTTTTTAGCATCTACACGGTTGGCTAATAAAGCTGTTACTCTTATCAACTTCTTCTCAATATTTTTCGAAACCTGTAAAACATCGCCCACCTTAACCTCGTAACTGGCTTTAATGTTTGTGCCATCTTTCTTTACCCTTCCAGCCTTACAAGCTTCTGTAGCCAAGGTTCTGGTTTTAAACAATCTTATTGCCCACAGGTATTTATCTATCCTTACTTTTTCTACCATAAATCTTCTCAAAATAAGTCAAAAATCAGATTATTAGCTAAAAAAAGCTTTAATTTGCAAACAAAAATTTTAATATGATTGCCGAATTAAAAAAAGCCGTTGAAGATGCATGGGAAGATAGAAATTTATTGAATTTCAAAGAATACCGTGATGCTATAGAAAGAGTTATTTATCGTTTAGACTTAGGTGAACTAAGAGTTGCAGAACCTATTTTAGATGGTTGGGCTGTTAATGACTGGATAAAGAAAGCAGTAATTCTTTATTTCCCTATCAGAGAAATGGAAGAAATTGAAGTTGGTCCTTTTGTTTTTCACGATAAAATGAAATTGAAAACCGACTATAAAGAGAGAGGTGTGCGTGTAGTACCTCATGGTATTGCCCGTTATGGTGCGCATTTAGCAAAAGGCGTTATCATGATGCCTTCTTATGTTAACATAGGCGCATTTGTTGATGAAGGTACGATGGTTGATACTTGGGCAACAGTTGGTTCTTGTGCACAAGTAGGTAAAAATGTACACTTAAGTGGTGGTGTTGGTTTAGGCGGTGTATTAGAGCCGGTTCAAGCTTCACCTGTAATTATTGAGGATAACTGTTTTATAGGTTCTAGAGCAATTGTTGTAGAAGGTGTAAGAGTAGGTAAAGAAGCTGTTTTAGGGGCTAATGTGGTATTAACCGCATCAACCAAAATTATTGACGTATCTGGCGATGAGCCTGTAGAACATAAAATGTATGTTCCAGAGCGCTCTGTTGTGATACCAGGTAGTTATACCAAGAAATTCCCTGCTGGCGAGTACCAAGTACCTTGTGCACTAATTATTGGCAAAAGAAAAGAATCTACCGATAAAAAAACATCATTAAACGATGCATTAAGAGAACATAGTGTAGCGATTTAATAGAAGTTGAAAGTAAAAAGTTTAAAGTTAAGAGTAGAAAGCTAGATAAACATTGATCAAAACCTTTTTACTTTTAACTTTTTACTTTAAACTTAAAAAATATGAAAATAGGGTTCGAAGCCAAAAGAGCATTTAAAAACTTCACTGGCTTAGGTAATTATAGTCGGGCAGTTATCCGCATCATGGCTAAATATTATCCTCAGAACCAATACCTACTTTACACACCGCAAGATAACGCAAAGGTAAGGCAAACATTGGTTGAACCTTTTGCCAACATATCGGTTAAAACAGCTCCCGTAAAAATTTTAAAATCCTATTGGAGGAGTTTGCAGCTTACAAAATCATTGGTTTATGATGATGTTGAGTTATTTCATGGTTTAAGTAACGAGCTTCCGGCTAATATTAAAAAATCTAATATTGCTAGCGTTGTTACCATTCATGATTTGATATTCCTTCGTTTTCCACACTATTTCAAATGGGTTGATAGACAAATTTATCGTTACAAATTTAAAGCGGCTTGCAAAAATGCAGATAGGATTATTGCCATAAGCGAGCAAACAAAACGAGATATTGTTCAGTATTTTAATACCAATCCTCAAAAAATTGATGTTGTTTATCAAGGTTGCGATGCTGCTTTTTGTTGTCCATATTCAGATGATGCTATCAAGGAAATAAAAGAAAAATATAAGCTACCACAGCAATATCTTCTATCTGTTGGAACTATAGAAACACGCAAAAATCAATTATTGATTTGTAAAGCTTTAAAGCATCTTAAACAAGATATTAAGCTGGTTATAGTAGGTAAAGTAACCGCTTATAAACAAGAAATTTTAGATTTTATTCAAGAAAATCATCTTACACAACAGGTTATTTTCTTAGAAAATGTTCCTTTTCAAGAATTACCACTTATTTACCAAGGAGCTAAAATTTTCATTTATCCTTCCAGGTTCGAAGGTTTTGGGATACCTATTGTAGAGGCTTTGAACAGCAAGATTCCTGTAATTGCAGCAACAGGTTCTTGTTTAGAAGAAGCTGGTGGGCCAGATAGCTTATACGTTCATCCTGATGATGACATTGCACTTACTAAAGCCATAGAAATAGTGTTAAAAGATGAAGATTTACAAGCTAACATGATTAAAAAAGGCTTAACCTATGCCGAAAATTTTAATGATGAAAGTATTGCAAAAAACTTAAACAGCGTTTACCTAAAAACCATTGAACATGCTAAAAGAAGAAATTAATAAAGCTTTAGAAGTTTTAAAAAATGGTGGTTTAATTCTATACCCAACAGATACCGTTTGGGGAATTGGTTGCGATGCCACCAATAAAGATGCCGTTGCTAAAGTTTTTGCGCTTAAAAAAAGAGAAGAGTTTAAAAGCCTTATCATTTTATTAGACACAGATGCCAAGCTACCAAGCTATGTTAAAGAAATACCCGATGTTGCTTATGATTTAATAGAATTTGCAGAAAACCCTTTGACTATCATTTACTCAGGTGCTAAAAATTTAGCGGAAAACGCTATCAATAGCGATGGTAGCATTGGCATTAGAATAACCAAACATCCATTTTGTAAAGAATTAGTGCAAAGATTTAGAAAACCTATAATTTCTACATCTGCTAACTTAAGTGGTGAGCCTACCCCTAATAACTTTTCTCAAATACCTCAAACCATTAAAGATGGTGTAGATTATATTGTGCAATTAGAACAAGATAATCATCAAACTAAAAAGCCATCCACCATCATGAAATTAGAAGCAAATGGAGCCTTTGCCTTTATCAGGAAATAAGCTTTCAGCCTTCAGTTTAAAGAATTATCTTTGGTAGCGTTTTTAAAATTTCAGGAATATGCATTCAGTTTTTGATAGCATTGTCCAAATCAAATATGAAGCAACACCTTAAACATCCTATTTTTAAAATTATCTCTAAAATTTCTGGCAATTTAAATGTCGAAACTTATGTAATAGGTGGCTTTGTAAGAGACATATTTCTAAACCGTCCTTCTAAAGATGTGGATATTTTAGTGATAGGCAATGGACCAAATTTCGCCTTAGAAGTAGGTAAAATCTTAAAAACTAAGGTTGCTGTTTTTAAAAATTTTGGTACCGCTATGTTGCGCTATAAAGATTTAGAAGTAGAATTTGTTGGTGCCAGAAAAGAATCGTACCGAGCAGATTCTAGAAAACCCATTGTTGAAGATGGCACTTTAGAAGACGATCAAAAAAGAAGAGATTTTACCATCAATGCTATGGCTATTCACCTTCATCCTCATCAATATGGTGAATTGGTAGATCCTTTTGGTGGTATCCAACATCTGGAAGAAAAAAATATCATTACGCCTTTAAATCCTAATGAGACTTTTTCTGATGACCCTTTAAGGATGATGCGAGCTATACGCTTTGCTACTCAACTTAATTTTAAAATTAATCAAGATGCTATTGATGCTATTAAACTCAACTTAGAGCGCATTAAAATAGTTTCAAAAGAGCGTATTACAGATGAACTTAATAAAATTATTCTATCGCCAAAACCTTCTATAGGCTTTAATTATTTGTTTGATACAGGTCTGTTAAAACTGATTTTTCCACAAATGGTGGCTTTGTATGGCGTAGATATCATAGAAGGTAAAGGCCATAAAGATAACTTTTACCATACTTTACAAGTATTGGATAATGTTGCCAAAACATCTGATGATTTATGGTTAAGATGGGCAGCTATTTTACATGATATAGCCAAACCAGCTACTAAACGTTTTGAGAAAAATCACGGTTGGACTTTCCATGGTCATGAAGACAAAGGAGCTAGAATGGTTCCTAAAATATTTGCCGATTTAAAGCTCCCACTTAATGATAAAATGAAGTTTGTACAATTGTTGGTTCAGCTTCACCTCCGTCCTATTGTACTGGCACAAGAAGTTGTTACAGATTCTGCCGTGAGGAGACTTTTATTTGAAGCAGGCGAACATACAGAGGCTTTAATGCTCTTATGCCAGGCAGATGTAACTACCAAAAATGAGTACAAAATCAAAAAGTACAGGAATAACTTTGAGCTGGTAAAACAAAAACTTAAAGATGTTGAGGAAAGAGATAAAATAAGAAATTGGCAGCCTCCAGTTACCGGTGAAGACATTATGAAAACTTTCAATTTACAAGCCGGTAAAGAAGTTGGAATCATCAAAAACAAGATTAGAGAAGCTATTTTAGAAGGAGATATAGCCAATAACCGTTCTGAAGCACTTTATTTCATGAAAAAAACAGGCATAGAACTTGGGCTAAAAATTGAAAAAGAACTAGATTAGGTTTTCCTTTTATTTATCAACGAAGGTGAAATAAATTAAGAAAAATCCCCTATAAAAATTATTTTTGCAGCATGGCAGTTTACAGATTCAGGGTAAGTTTTGAGGATTACGATGATGTAATCAGAGAGATTGATATTAAATCAAATCAAACATTTAAAGATTTGCATTATGCAATTCATAAATCTATAGGTTATGACCCAGAGAAGTCTTCTTCTTTTTATGTAAGTAACGACCATTGGATAAAAAACGAAGAAATTGCTTACTTACCTAATGAAAGAAAAATAGACCGTGGTATAAGTTTAATGGAGAATGCAAAATTAAGCAGCCATATAGATGATCCGCATCAAAAGTTTTATTACATCTATAATTTTGAAAAACCTTTTGATTTTCATGTAGAGCTGATTAAAATTTTAGAAAACAACCCTACTCAAACTTATCCTTTAGTATTTAAAGCTGTTGGCGAAGCACCAAAAATCATTAGCAATATTATTGGTTCTCCTGATGAAATTACGGGCGATGAAGACCCAGACTTCTTAGAAGATGAAACCATTTTAATTGCCGATGAGGATGAATTAGAAGCTTTAAATTCTGATACCGAAGAAGGTGAAGATGAAGAAGAGGAAAGCGATGAATTTTCTGACGAGTTTTCTGATAATGAAAACTTCGATCAGGATGATTATGATAGAGAATAAAACAACATATTAAAATCCGGTTTAAGCCGGATTTTTTGTTTAAAAACAGCATGAATAAAACCAAGGTTCTTATTGTAATTGCAGGTCCAACAGCTATAGGTAAAACTGCTTTAGCTATTAAAATTGCCCAATATTTTAATACTGAAATTTTATCTGCCGATAGTAGACAATTCTTTAAGGAAATGAGTATTGGCACTGCCAAACCTACAGATGAAGAACTAAAAGCAGCTACACACCATTTCATCAACTCGCACAGCATACAAGAGCAAATAAGTGTAGGTTCTTACGAAAAAGAGGCTTTAGAACTTCTAAATCAACTTTTTAAAAGTCATGATGTTTTGGTTATGGTTGGTGGTTCTGGCTTATACATTAATGCTGTACTCCATGGCTTTGATGAACTTCCTCCGGTAAACGAAAAAATTAGAGAAAATCTTAATGATAGACTCATTAAAGAAGGGATAAGCCCTCTACAGCAAGAATTACAAGCAATAGACCCAACTTATTACACAGAAGTTGATATACATAACCCGCAGCGTATTATAAGGGCTCTTGAGATTTATCACTCCACAGGTAAAACATTTTCTTCTTTTCGTAGCGGAATAAAAAAAGAACGTCCTTTTAAAAGTATCATCATTGGCTTAGATATCCCAAGAGAAGAACTTTATACAAGAATCAATACAAGGGTAGATTTAATGATAGCCCAAGGCTTAGTTGATGAGGTAAAAGCCTTACAAGATGACAAACACTTAAACAGCCTCAATACGGTTGGCTATTCTGAAATATTTGAATATTTAGAGGATAAGATTACTTTACCACAAGCTATTGAAGCTATTAAACAAAATACTAGAAGGTTTGCTAAAAGACAGCTCACTTGGTTTAGAAAAACAGAAAATATACATTGGTTTAACCCAAAAGAAGAAAGAGAGATTATTTCCTTTATTGAAAAAGAAATTACCTCTCTTCCTCATAATTAAGCTTGTGCAGTAGGCCCTCCAAAGTTAAAAGGCATTCCATTGTTAGGTTCTCCACCGCCTTTTATCTGTCCGTTTATCATTTCAAATTTGGCAATATTATCTTCTAAAGCTAATAATAGCCTCTTTGCATGGTCTGGTGTTAATACAATTCTACTTTTCACTTTTGCCTTTGGTATACCAGGCATTACCCTAATAAAATCAAGTACAAACTCGCTATTAGAATGCGTTATAATGGCCAAGTTAGAATATACGCCTTCTGCTATTTCTTCTGATAGTTCTATGTTTAGTTGGTTGTCGTTTTGTTCTTGCATGCTATAAAAATAAAAAAGTCCTGGTCTTTCCAGAACTAAAAATGAATCATCAATATTCTTCTATTTATTAATAAAAGCGAATATTATACCTAAAGTAATAGTTATTTGGCCAATCCACAAAATAAACATCCATTTGATGATTTCGCTTTTCATATTAGCCAAATCAACCTTTATTGCTAAAGTATCTTTTTTAGTCTCAAATTCCTTATTGACTTCGGATTTTACACAAGAAACCAATTCTTCAGCCTCTTTATCCCCTATTTTGGCTTTAAGAATTTGATACAATTGAATTTCTGAAACGCTCATTATTAGACTTTTTTATAAAAATACAAAATTTGCTCCAAAAGAGGGAAACAAAAAAACCTGCTATTTCTAGCAGGCTTTTTATTATTTAGAGAGATTACTATGCTTCAATCTCTTCTTCCTCTTCTTTAGAAGCCATTAATTTATCGTATTCTTCTTGAGATCCAACAATAATTCTTTCGTAATCTCTTAAACCTGTACCAGACGGGATTAAGTGACCAACAATTACGTTTTCTTTCAATCCTAATAAATTATCACGCTTACCAGCAATTGCAGCTTCGTTAAGAACTTTAGTAGTCTCTTGGAACGATGCAGCTGAGATAAACGATTTAGTACCTAAAGATGCTCTGGTAATACCTTGTAGCATTGGACTTGCCGTTGCCGGACGAGCCTCTCTTGCTGTAACCAGTTTTAAATCTTTACGTTTCAATTGTGAGTTCTCATCACGTAATTTACGTACAGAAATAATCTGACCTGGTTTTAAAGCATTAGAATCTCCTGGATCTTCAACTACCATTTTATCATAGATACTATCATTCTCAATAGAGAAATCAAATCTATCTACGGCTTCTTTTTCTAAGAATTTCGTATCACCAGCATCCTCAATCATTACTTTTTGCATCATTTGGTGAACGATAGTCTCGAAGTGCTTATCGTTAATTTTCACACCTTGTAAACGGTAAACCTCTTGGATTCCATTAACAAGATATTCTTGTACAGCCGCAGGACCTTTAATTGATAAGATATCGCCTGGAGAAGTTGCTCCATCAGACAATGCCATACCAGCTTTAACAAAGTCATTATCCTGTACTAAAATGTGCTTAGATAATGGCACCAAGTATTTTTTAACTTGACCGTCTCTAGACTCGATAGTTACCTCACGGTTACCACGTTTAACACCTCCTAAAGTTACTACACCATCAATCTCTGTAATAACAGCTGGGTTAGATGGGTTTCTAGCTTCAAATAATTCGGTTACACGAGGTAAACCACCGGTGATATCTCTAGTTTTACCAGTTGTACGAGGAATCTTAACTAAGATTTCACCCATTTTAACCTCGTCGCCTTCATCTACAACAATGTGTGCTCCTACTGGAATGTTGTATTCTCTAATAGAGCCACCTTTTTTGTCAACGATTTTAACAACAGGGTTTTTGGTTTTATCTCTTGTATCAATAATCACTTTCTCTCTGTGTCCGGTTTGCTCATCAGATTCTTCACGGAAGGTAACACCTTCTATCACTGATTCAAACTCTACCTTACCAGAGAATTCTGATATGATTACTGCATTGTACGGATCCCAAGAACAAATCTTATCGCCTTTAGTTAATTTAGTTCCTTCTTTAACATATAAATAAGAACCATAAGGGATATTATTGGTTACAATAACTCTTCCGCTATTTGGATCTACAATTTTAAATTCTCCAGAACGACCTAAAACAACCTCTACTTTACCTTCTTCTGTCTCATACTCAACAGTTCTGATGTTTTCAAACTCGATAACACCATCAAATTTAGCATTGATTTGAGATTCTGCAGCAATGTTAGATGCAGTACCACCCACGTGGAAAGTACGAAGTGTTAACTGTGTACCCGGCTCACCAATAGACTGTGCTGCAATTACACCAACTGCCTCACCCATTTGAACACGTTTACCAGAAGCTAAGTTTCTTCCGTAGCAAAGTGCACAAACTCCTCTTGGAGCCTCACAAGTTAATACAGAACGTATTTCAACTCCTTCTAACGGAGATTCTTCTATGGCTTTCGCGATTTCTTCAGTGATATCCTCATTAGCACCAACTAATAATTCGTTAGTTAATGGATGGTAAACATCATGTAATGAAGTACGACCTAAGATTCTATCGTATAATGGCTCAACAATATCCTCGTTATCTTTTAAAGCTGTTGTGAACATACCTCTTAAAGTACCACAATCGTGTGCTTTAATAACCATATCTTGAGCAACGTCATGTAAACGACGAGTTAAGTAACCAGCATCAGCAGTTTTTAATGCTGTATCTGCAAGACCTTTACGAGCACCGTGGGTAGAGATAAAGTACTCAAGAACTGATAAACCTTCTTTAAAGTTAGAAAGAATAGGGTTCTCAATAATCTCACCACCAGAACCTGATTTTTGAGGTTTTGCCATCAATCCCCTCATACCACAAAGCTGACGAATTTGCTCCTTAGAACCACGAGCTCCAGAATCTAACATCATATAAACAGAGTTAAATCCTTGGTTATCGTTTGTTAACTGGTGCATTACATGCGATGTCAGTTTGTTATTGATACGCGTCCAGATATCGATAATTTGGTTGTAACGTTCGTTGTTGGTAATGAAACCCATGTTATAGTTATTCATTACTTCATCAACTTCTTTACGAGCTTGCTCTAATAAAGTATGTTTCTCTGTAGGAATATTTAAATCTTTCAAGTTGAAAGATAAACCTCCTCTGAAAGCATACTGGAATCCCATAGTTTTGATTTCATCTAAGAAATTTGCAGCTCTGGCCATACCAGTAACTTTTACAACTTCCCCAATGATATCTCTAAGAGATTTTTTAGTTAGCAATTCATTAATGAAACCCACCTCTTCTGGTACAACTTCATTAAATAATACTCTACCAACTGTAGTTTCAATAGTTTTAGCTTCTATTGAACCATCTTTACCTTTAACCTTAGCTTTTACTTTAATGAAGGCATGTAAATCTATTTGCTTCTCGTTGTAGGCAATCGTTACCTCTTCCGAAGAATAGAAAATAGAACCTTCACCTCTTACTGGGTGTCCTGGCTCAGACTTACGACCTTTAGTCATGTAGTATAAACCAAGAACCATGTCTTGAGAAGGTACCGTTACCGGAGTTCCGTTAGCAGGGTTAAGAATGTTATGTGATGCTAACATCAAGATTTGGGCTTCCAAAACAGCAGCGTTACCTAGTGGTACGTGAACAGCCATCTGGTCACCGTCAAAATCCGCGTTAAATGCAGTACAAACTAATGGGTGTAATTGGATAGCTTTACCTTCAACTAATTTAGGTTGGAATGCTTGGATACCTAAACGGTGAAGTGTAGGAGCCCTGTTTAAAAGAACTGGATGTCCTTTTAATACGTTCTCTAAAATATCCCAAACTAGAGGGTCTTTTCTATCCACAATTTTCTTAGCAGATTTAACAGTTTTAACTACTCCCCTTTCTATCATCTTACGGATGATAAATGGTTTGAATAGCTCTGCTGCCATATCTTTAGGTAAACCACATTCGTGTAATTTTAAGGTAGGACCTACCACAATTACAGAACGTCCAGAATAATCCACACGTTTACCTAGTAAGTTTTGACGGAAACGTCCTTGCTTACCTTTTAATATATCAGATAATGATTTTAAAGCTCTGTTACCTTCAGTTTTAACAGCATTCACTTTACGTGAGTTGTCAAATAATGAATCAACAGCTTCTTGTAACATACGTTTTTCGTTACGTAAGATTACTTCTGGAGCTTTAATTTCCATTAATCTTTTTAAACGGTTATTACGGATAATAACTCTTCTATAAAGATCATTTAAATCTGAAGTTGCAAAACGACCACCTTCTAATGGCACTAATGGACGTAATTCTGGTGGAATAACCGGAACGATTTTAACAATCATCCATTCTGGATTATTCTCTATACGACCTTGAGAACCACGGAATGCTTCAACAACTTGTAAACGCTTTAAAGCTTCATTTTTACGTTGCTGAGAAGTTTCGTTAGCAGCTTGGTGACGTAAATCATAAGATAAAGTATCTAAATCAAGACGCTTTAATAAATCTTCTAAAGCCTCCGCTCCCATCTTAGCGATGAATTTATTTGGATCTTTATCATCCAAATACTGGTTTTCTTTAGGCAATTTATCTAAGATATCAAGATACTCTTCTTCTGTTAAGAAGTCCATGTAATTGATTCCTTGATCTGCCATTAAACCAGACTGTATAACTACATAACGCTCGTAGTAAATAATCAAGTCTAATTTTTTAGTTGGCAAACCTAATAAGTAACCAATTTTGTTAGGTAAAGATCTGAAATACCAGATGTGCGCAACAGGAACAACAAGATTGATGTGTCCCATACGCTCACGACGTACTTTTTTCTCTGTAACCTCAACACCGCAACGGTCACAAACGATTCCTTTATAACGAATACGCTTATATTTACCGCAATGGCATTCGTAATCTTTCACCGGACCAAAAATACGCTCGCAAAATAAACCATCACGTTCTGGTTTATACGTTCTGTAGTTGATTGTCTCAGGCTTTAATACCTCACCACTTGATCTTTCCAAAATTGCTTCAGGAGAAGATAAGCTAATGGTAATTGAGGTAAAATTACTTTTTATTTTATTATCCTTTTTGTAAGACATATTCTTTCTTAAGCTAAAAGCAGAATGCTAAAAGCTTAAAGCATTACGCCTTAAGCTTTCGGCCTTCGGCCTTATTAATCTAATGTAATATCTAAACCTAATCCTCTTAGTTCATGAACCAATACGTTGAATGATTCTGGAACACCCGGAGTTGGAAGATTTTCACCTTTAACAATTGCTTCGTAAGTTTTTGCTCTTCCTACAACATCATCAGATTTAACTGTTAAGATCTCTTGTAGAATATTAGCAGCACCAAACGCTTCAAGTGCCCAAACCTCCATCTCACCAAAACGCTGACCACCAAATTGTGCTTTACCACCTAATGGTTGTTGTGTAATTAATGAGTATGGTCCTATTGAACGAGCATGCATTTTATCATCAACCATGTGACCTAGTTTCAACATATAGATGATACCTACGGTTGTTGGTTGGTCAAAACGCTCTCCAGTTAAGCCATTGTACAGGTATGTTCTTCCTGATTCTGGTACACCAGCTTCTTTTACATAATGTTCAACCTCGTCATGAGATGCACCATCAAAAATTGGAGTTGCAAATTTCAACCCTAATTCTTTACCTGCCCAACCTAAAACAGTTTCGTAAATCTGCCCTAAGTTCATACGAGAAGGTACACCTAGTGGGTTTAACACGATGTCTACTGGAGTTCCATCAGCAAGGAAAGGCATATCTTCATCACGAACGATACGAGCAACTATACCCTTATTACCGTGACGACCAGCCATTTTATCACCTACTTTTAATTTACGTTTCTTAGCAACATAAACTTTCGCCATTTGAACGATACCTGAAGGAAGCTCATCACCCACACTGATAGCAAATTTATCTCTGCGGTAAGCACCTAATTCTTCGTTAACTTTAATATTGAAATTATGTAGAAGCGCTTTTATCAATTCGTTTTTGTCCTCATCAGTTGTCCATTTCGTTGGATTAATGTGATTGTAATCCAATTCCATTAATAACTTCTGCGTAAACTTAACACCTTTAGCAATTAAAAGCTCTTTGTAAACATTGTAAACACCTTGTGAAGTTTTGCCATTTACGATAGTAAACAATTTCTCAACCAAGGTTTCACGAAGCTCTCTTACAGCTTTCTCATGTCTTGCTTCTAATTTATCTAAAGCTGCTTTTTCTTCTGCTTTAGAAGTTTTCTTAGCTCTTGAAAATAATTTAGTATCAATAACAACACCATTGATTGAAGGTGGAGTTTTTAAAGATGCATCTTTAACATCACCAGCTTTATCTCCGAAAATTGCTCTTAAAAGTTTCTCTTCTGGTGAAGGGTCTGATTCTCCCTTAGGAGTGATTTTACCAATAAGAATATCACCTTCTTTAACTTCAGCACCTACTCTAATGATACCGTTTTCATCCAAATCTTTTGTAGCCTCCTCAGAAACGTTAGGAATATCCGGAGTTAACTCCTCTTCACCACGCTTAGTATCACGCACTTCTAATTCAAATTCTTCAATATGAAGAGAAGTAAAGATGTCCTGAGAAACAACTCTTTCAGAGATTACGATAGCATCCTCAAAGTTGTAACCTTGCCAAGGCATGAAAGCAACTTTTAAGTTTCTTCCAAGGGCTAATTCACCATCTTGTGTAGCATAACCTTCGCAAAGAACCTGACCTTTTTCAACTCTTTGTCCTTTTTTAACAATTGGCTTTAAGTTGATACAAGTACTTTGGTTGGTTTTCTTAAATTTAATTAAGTTGTATGATTTAGATTCTCCATCAAATGAAACTAAAGTATCATCTTCTGTTCTATCATATTTAATGGTAATCTTGTTAGCATCAACATACTCAACAACACCATTACCTTCTGCGTTAATCAAAGTTCTTGAGTCACGAGCAACACGACCTTCTAAACCTGTACCTACTACAGGAGCTTCTGGACGTAATAAAGGAACAGCTTGACGTTGCATGTTAGATCCCATCAAAGCTCTGTTCGCATCATCATGCTCTAAGAAAGGAATTAATGAAGCCGCGATAGAAGTAATCTGATTTGGAGATACGTCCATATAATCAAGTTTTTCTGGCTCGATTACCGGGAAGTCACCTTCATATCTTGCTTTTACTTTATCGTCAACATAATTTCCTTTTTCATCATATTGTGCATTTGCCTGAGCGATAGTCATACCATCCTCATCCTCTGCACTTAAGTAAATAACTGGTTGGTCTACCGCTACCTTACCCTCAACAACTTTACGGTAAGGAGTTTCAATAAATCCAAGGTTATTAATTTTAGCATGTACGCAAAGAGAAGAAATCAAACCAATGTTTGGTCCCTCTGGAGTTTCGATAGTACATAAACGACCGTAGTGCGTGTAGTGAACGTCACGAACCTCAAAACCAGCTCTCTCTCTAGATAAACCACCTGGACCTAAGGCCGATAAACGACGTTTATGAGTAATCTCAGCTAATGGATTGGTTTGATCCATGAATTGAGATAACTGGTTGGTACCGAAGAAAGAATTGATTACTGAAGATAATGTACGAGCATTAATTAAGTCGGTTGGCGTAAATACCTCGTTGTCACGGATATTCATACGCTCGCGAATGGTTCTTGCCATTCTTGATAAACCTACACCAAACTGAGCGTAAAGCTGCTCACCTACTGTACGAACACGACGGTTTGATAAGTGATCGATATCATCAACATCCTCTTTTGAGTTGATTAATTTGATCAAATATTTAACAATCGCAATAATATCCATCTTAGTTAAAACTTTAGTCTCCACAGGAGTATCTAATTTTAACTTACGATTGATACGGTAACGACCAACATCACCTAAATCATAACGTTTATCTGAGAAGAATAAACGATCGATGATACCACGAGCGGTTTCCTCATCAGGTGGTTCGGCGTTACGTAGTTGTCTGTAGATATGTTCTACCGCTTCTTTAGCAGAGTTAGAAGTATCTTTTTGTAAAGTATTATAAATGATAGTATAGTCTCCGCTGTTGCTATCTTCTTTAGAAAGAATTAAAGTTTTAACACCAGCATCAACAATCATATCGATATGATCATCTTCTAAAATGGTTTCTCTTTCAAGAATAATTTCATTTCTATCAATAGAAACAACTTCACCTGTATCTTCATCCACAAAATCTTCTACCCATTTCTTAAGAACTCTTGCAGCAAGTTTACGACCTACATATTTTTTAAGTCCAGATTTGCTAACCTTAACTTCATCTGCTAAGTCAAATAATTCTAATATATCTTTATCAGAATCATAACCAATTGCTCTTAAAAGTGTAGTTACAGGGAATTTCTTTTTACGGTCTATGTAAGCATACATCACATTGTTAACGTCTGTAGCAAACTCTATCCATGAACCTTTGAAAGGAATAACACGGGCTGAGTATAATTTACTACCGTTTGTATGACGACTTACGCCGAAAAATACACCTGGTGAACGGTGTAGCTGAGAAACAATTACACGTTCTGCACCATTAATTACAAAAGTTCCTTTAGGTGTCATATAAGGAATAGTTCCTAAATAAACATCCTGAACAATTGTTTCAAAATCTTCGTGTTCCTCATCATTACAAGACAATCTTAATTTTGCCTTAAGAGGTACACTGTAAGTTAACCCACGCTCAATACACTCTTGTATATCATAACGAGGTGGATCAATAAAGTAATCCAGAAATTCTAAAACAAATATGTTTCTCGAGTCTGAGATCGGAAAGTTTTCAGCAAAAACTTTAAATAACCCTTCTGTATGACGGTTATCTGAAGTGGTTTCTAACTGAAAGAATTCCTTGAACGATTGGATTTGAACATCCAGAAAATCAGGATAATCAATTACATGCTTACTTTGAGCAAAGTTTATCCTTTGATTGCTTTTGTTTGCCAAGGGTCTAAAATTTTAGTTAAACTAAACCGAAAATTCGATTAATACTGAACAACCATTCAGTATTTTTATTAAAATTGGTGATATACACCAAAAGCCATAAACTCCAATCCGCTTTAACGGAGGGAGTTTAAGGCTATATTTTGTAGAGAGACTCTAATTATTTAATCTCAACAACAGCTCCTGCTTCTTCTAATTGTTTTTTAAGAGCTTCAGCTTCGTCTTTAGCAACACCAGCTTTTAATTCTTTAGGTGCACCATCAACTAAATCTTTAGCTTCTTTTAAGCCTAAACCAGTTAAGTCTTTAACTAATTTAACAACTGCTAATTTCTGACCACCAGCATCTTTCAAGATTACATCAAAAGATGTTTTCTCTTCAGCAGCAGCAGGTGCATCACCAGCAGCAGCAGGACCAGCAACTGCAACAGCAGCAGCAGGCTCAATACCATACTCATCTTTTAAAATTTGAGCTAATTCGTTTACTTCTTTAACTGATAAGTTTACTAACTGCTCAGCAAACGCTTTTAAATCTGCCATTATATTTAATTTTTAAAATTTTACTTTTTGTTTTACTAATTCCAAATTTTAGGTATTTGGTTAACCTCTTTCTTGTAAAGTTTTGACAATTCCTGCCAATTTGTTTCCTCCAGATTGAAGTGCTGAAACAACATTCTTCGCTGGCGACTGTAATAAACCGATGATATCACCAATAAGCTCTTCTCTAGATTTAAGATTAACTAGAGCGTCTAACTGGTTATCTCCGATAAATGCAGTGAAATCAATATATGCTGCTTTTAAAACTGGTTTATCACCTTCTTTTCTTAAAGCTTTAATAAGCTTTGCAGGTGCGTTTCCTGTAGTAGAAAACATCACAGAAGATGAACCTTTAAGAACATCGAATAAAGGTGCAACATCACCATCTAATTGCTCTAAAGCTTTTCTGATAAGTGTGTTTTTTACAACTTGTATACCAATTTCGTTCTCAAAACATTTGCGGCGAATATTATTGATTTTTGCCACTGTTAAATCAGATGTATCAGTAATATAGAAATTACCGTACTCTTTCATTTGTTCAGCTAAAGCAGAAACAACTTCGTGTTTTTCTTCCTTTCTCATAATCTTAAATTCCCGCTACTGTTTTAGTTTCAATTTCAATTCCAGGAGACATAGTTGAAGATAAATGAATACTCTTAAAATATGTTCCTTTAGCAGCTGATGGTTTCAATTTTGAAATGATTTGAAGAACCTCCAAAGCATTATCATAAATTTTATCAGCAGGGAAAGATACTTTACCTATTGAGCAATGGATAATACCTGTTTTATCAACTTTAAAGTCGATTTTACCACCTTTAACATCAGCAACTGCTTTACCAACTTCTTGGGTTACAGTACCTGACTTAGGGTTAGGCATTAAGTTACGTGGACCTAAAATACGACCTAATTTACCAACTTTAGCCATACAGCTAGGAGTAGTAATAATAATATCGATATCTGTCCAACCACTCTCAATCTTAGCAATATACTCGTCCAAACCTACGTGATCAGCACCTGCAGCTTTAGCTTCTTCTTCCTTATCAGGAGTTACTAATGCTAAAACGCGTACTGTCTTACCGGTACCATGAGGTAAAGTAGCAATACCACGAACCATTTGATTGGCTTTACGTGGATCAACACCTAAACGAACATCAATATCTACCGATGCATCAAATTTAGTTGTTGTGATATCTTTAACCAGGTTAGCTGCCTCTTTTAAAGAGTAAGCTTTACCAGCTTCAAGTTTGGAAAGTGCTGTCTTTTGATTTTTTGTTAATCTAGCCACTGTCTTTAACTTTGTTGTTTAATTAATTGTTCCAGGGAGCGTTTCCTGTAACGTTTATACCCATACTACGGGCGGTACCAGCTACCATTCTCATTGCTGATTCTACTGTGAATGCATTCAAATCAGGCATTTTATCTTTTGCAATAACCTCTACCTGTTCCCAAGTTACGCTAGCAACTTTTTTACGGTTAGGTTCTGCAGATCCACTTTTAATGCTAGTAACTTCCATTAATTGAATAGCTACTGGTGGAGTTTTGATGATAAAATCGAAAGATTTGTCTGCGTAAACAGTAATTACAACCGGAAGAACTTTCCCTGGTTTATCTTGGGTACGAGCATTAAATTGCTTGCAAAACTCCATAATGTTCACCCCTTTTGCTCCCAATGCCGGACCAACTGGAGGTGATGGATTTGCAGCGCCACCCTTGATTTGTAATTTGATTAACGCACTGACTACTTTTGCCATTTTCTATTTATTTATTTCTCAACGTTAATTAATGTGGAAGCATTCTTTTGTTGAGCTCATATCCATTTTTAATTGAGTATTGAGATTTGAGTATTGGGTATTGAGAAATCTCTATACTCAGTACACACTACACAATACTTATTCTTTTTCTACTTGCATATAGTTAAGTTCTAATGGAGTTCTTCTTCCAAAAATCTTAACCATAACCTTTAATTTTTTCTTTTCCTCATTCACTTCTTCAATAACTCCAGAGAAGCCATTGAAAGGGCCATCCATCACTTTAATGTTTTCACCTACGTAATAAGGAATATTAATCATCTCTCCTTGTTGTGCCATCTCGTCAACCTTACCTAAGATACGATTAACTTCTGCCGGTCTTAACGGGACAGCGTTTCCGCTTTTATCTCCTAAGAAGCCGATAACACTATTGATATTTTTGATGATTAATTCTAACTCTGCATTTAAAGCAGCTTCTATTAAAACATACCCTGGGTAGTAGTTTCTTTCTTTAGCGATTTTTTTACCATCACGCATCTGATAGTATTTTTCCATAGGTATTAAAACCTGAGGAACCAAATGAGTAAGCTCTAAACGACTGATTTCAGCATCTATATATTGCTTTACTTTTTTTTCCTTCCCACTTACCGCTCTTACTACATACCACTTTAATTGGTCGCTCATCTTTAATTATATTATACGAATGACTTATAAATTAATTTAATCAGATTACCTGCAGACTCATCCATTGCAAATATGATTAATGCAATGATAAGAGAAGCCACTAAGGTTATGATAGCACTATTCTGCAATTCACCCCAAGTTGGCCAAGTTACTTTTTCAGTAAGCTCTGTGTAAGATTCTTTAATATATTCTGCAAAATTAGCCATTTGTATTGCTTTAGCACGGGAACAAGGATTCGAACCCTGATCAAAGGTTTTGGAGACCTCTATTCTACCGTTGAACTATTCCCGTTTTTGTTAAAGAAAGCTAAGGCATTAAATACCTTAGCTTTCAAATATTTATGATGCTTAAAATTAAGCTACAATTTCAGTTACCTGACCAGCACCTACTGTTCTACCACCTTCACGGATAGCGAAACGTAGACCTTTTTCCATTGCGATTGCGTTAATCAATTTAACATTGATTGTTACGTTATCACCAGGCATAACCATTTCTACACCTTCTTGTAAAGTGATTTCACCAGTTACGTCTGTTGTACGAAAATAGAATTGAGGACGGTATTTGTTAAAGAATGGAGTATGACGTCCACCTTCTGCTTTTGATAATACGTAAACCTCAGCTTTGAAATCTGTGTGAGGAGTTACTGAACCTGGCTTACAGATAACCATACCACGACGGATATCAGTTTTCTCAATACCACGTAATAATAAACCTACGTTATCACCAGCCTCACCTCTATCTAAAATCTTACGGAACATCTCAACACCAGTAACTGTAGATTTTAAGTTCTCAGCACCCATACCTAAGATATCCACTTGCTCGCCAGAGTTAATAACACCTCTTTCTATACGACCAGTTGCAACAGTACCACGACCAGTGATTGAGAATACGTCCTCAACAGGCATTAAGAAAGGAAGATCTGTTAATCTTGGTGGAATTGGAATGAAGTTATCTACCGCATCCATTAACTCCATGATTTTACCAACCCATTTAGCATCACCATTTAACCCACCTAAAGCAGAACCTTGGATTACAGGAATGTCATCACCAGGGAAATCATAGAAAGATAATAACTCACGGATTTCCATTTCAACAAGCTCTAATAACTCTGGATCGTCAACCATATCTACTTTGTTCATAAAAACAACAAGAGCTGGTACACCAACCTGACGAGCTAATAGAATGTGCTCACGAGTTTGAGGCATTGGACCATCTGTTGAAGCAACAACAAGGATAGCACCATCCATCTGAGCAGCACCAGTAACCATGTTTTTCACATAATCCGCGTGACCTGGACAGTCAACGTGTGCATAGTGACGGTTAGCAGTAGAATACTCTACGTGTGCTGTATTGATAGTGATACCTCTTTCTTTTTCTTCAGGAGCTGAGTCAATTGAATCAAATGAACGAGCTTCAGATAAACCTGCATCAGCTAATACTTTAGTGATAGCTGCAGTTAATGTAGTTTTACCGTGGTCAACGTGACCGATTGTACCGATGTTTAAGTGTGGTTTACTACGGTCAAATTTTTCTTTTGCCATGATTTTGTACTTATTAGTAGGTTAATTTTATATACTTTATTTTTTTAATCTCTATCTTATCGAGCCAATGATGGGACTTGAACCCATGACCTCTTCCTTACCAAGGAAGTGCTCTACCGCTGAGCTACATCGGCTTTTAAACAAAAAAAGCCCTGCCTAATTTTAAAACAGGCGGCTATATTATTTTTAATAAGTGAGCGGAAGACGAGGTTCGAACTCGCGACCTATAGCTTGGAAGGCTATCGCTCTACCAACTGAGCTACTTCCGCATGTTAATTGTGGGGGTAAGTGGACTCGAACCACTGAACCCGAAGGAGCGGATTTACAGTCCGCCGCAATTGCCGCTATGCGATACCCCCGCACTCTTGAGCCTCCTATCGGAATCGAACCAATGACCTACTGATTACAAGTCAGTTGCTCTACCAGCTGAGCTAAGGAGGCTTTTATTAAATTTAAAGAACTTTCTTTTTTTATCCCAGAAGACCTGTGCTTGAGGGACTGCAAAAGTACAAAAATTACTATTCGAACAAAATTTTTTTTAAAAAAAAATCGATGATTTTTACAATCATCGATTAAGGCTGTTTCAAGGCTGTTGATAATGAATTATATAGCTAGTTTATAGCTTGAGAAATAATTTGCTTATGATTACTCTCATGAGCTTTAATTTTCTCTTTATGTTTATTTATTTGCTTCCTTAAAGATTCTATGGCTAAGTCTGTTGCTTCTTCAAAGCTTTTACATTGTTCTTTTGCAAATAAGGTATTACCTGGTATCATTAGCTTAATTTCCGTAATCTTATTAGCTTCATCAGAGACATTATCTAATTTTAAATAAACATCTCCGCCAATAATCTGGTCAAAAAACAAATCTAGTTTGTTTGCTTTTTTTTGAATGAATGCCAATAAATCTTTGTCGGCATTGAAGTGGATGGATTGAACTCCGATTTTCATTTTACCTCCTGTTTTTAAGCCTTTGGATGGGCTTGTTTATAAATTGTTTTTATTCTCTCTATAGAATTATGCGTGTAAACTTGTGTAGCAGCTAAACTTGCATGCCCTAACAACTCTTTGATGGCGTTGATATCTGCCCCATGGTTTAATAACGATGTTGCATAACTATGCCTTAACAGGTGTGGACTTTTTTTGTCTTGTGTAGTTACTAAACTTAAATAACGCTGCACAACTCTATAAATTAGTTTTGCATAAGCTTGTTCTCCTTTTTCTGTAACGATAAAGGACGGTGTATTTGTATCCGCAACGATAGCTAATCTTTCTGTTAAATAACTTTTTATTTGATTTATTAATGAATGGTGGATAGGAATAATTCTTTCTTTGTTTCTTTTACCCAGAACTTTTATGGTATGATGGTTTAAATCTATTGAAGCAATGGTTAAACCCAAAAGCTCGCTTAATCGCATACCTGTACCAAATAATAATTCTAATATCAATTTATCTCTAACACCTATAAAGCTATCTTCAAAAGCGCTGGTGCTATCTAATAAAGTAATAAGTTTGGCCTCTTCTACAAAAACCGGTAATTTTTTAGCAACCTTAGGTGCCTGTATTTTTAACACAGGATTAATGGATAGCACCTCCTCTTTTACCAGAAATTTATAAAAAGCTCTTAGTGTAGATATTTTTCTATTGACAGATCTAGCTTCTATACCATCATCTAGCAAAGTAATCATCCAATTTCTTATTTGTTGATGATTAACGGTTAGAATATCTGATTCAAATTCTTTAAGGAAATTTTCAAATTGTAATAAATCGTTTTTATAAGCAGTTAAGGTATGCTTGGAATACCTTTTTTCGTACTGTAGATAATTAAAAAAACGCTCTAAAAACATAAAAAACCATTTGTTTATCCGAAATTGAATATACAAATAGTTTTTATATAATATAAGAATCTATTTAATAAATTGTTATTTATTAAGATTCTAAGTTTAAGCCTTGTTTGTAAATAGCGTGTTTAACTTCCATTCTACGGGCAACAGACTTCTTTTCATAAGCCTGGCGACTACGAAGCTCTCTTAAAACACCTGTTTTTTCGAATTTCTTTTTGAAGCGCTTTAAAGCTCTATCAATTGATTCTCCGTCTTTTACGTTGATAATAATCATTTTTTAAATACCACCCTTCTATTCATTTTTAATGGATTGCAAAGGTAATGAGTGAGATTGTATTTTGCAAGTTTTGAAAGATTTATTTAATAAGCTATTTATCAATCTCTTTAGGATAAGGTTTACCATCTTTAAAACCTCGTTCAAAATCACTCCAATTTAAAATTAGCTCAATTAAAAACATTATTGCAAAGCTTAATAAAAAGGATTTTAAATCTCTTTTTGTGATGTTTTTCATAATTTCATTTTGATCATATTTTACAAATACGATTTTAAAACACAAAGCCTGCAAAAAAGAAAATAGTAGAAGTTTGATGTTTGGGTTGTTGATAAGCTACATCATTAAAATTCAGCTGCTGGATAGTTCTATCCCAATTTATACGGGTATAATTAAATCCAAAACGATAAGCTATTTTCTTTTCTGTTTTAAATTCTAAAGCCAATTTAGGTTCTAGCACTAAATAGAAGTTGCTTTTAGCAGTTGCTTGCCTTTTTTGAGTGCTTGCTTGATTATTACTATTCTTAGTATAGGTGGTAAAAGAAGCATCCGTATAAAGCTTTTGGTAATTTAATCCACAAGCTAGCGCCAAATAGGTTTGATCATCCACATCTATAGAAATTTTATAGGTAGGTCTTATCTGGAAAGAAAATGCCTGATTGCTCAGACTTGTTTCTGATTTTAATTCTGTTAAAGTATTATCGGTGTAGTTTTTATTAGTTAATGCGTTTCCTAATAAATAATCAATACCTGTTTCTAGGCAAAAGTTGGGCATCAACTGAATAGCATAGCCTGCATTTAAAGCTATTCCATCGGTATTTTTATCAGGCTGCTCTTTATTTGATTTGCTTAAATATTCAAACAGCGGGATTTTTAGATGTGTATAAAAATAATGCTGCGCTTGAGCACTTTTGTTTAAGAGTAAAACAAATAAAGTGGCAATAATTATTTTAGATTTCATAGGAAGTAAAAAGCTTTTAAGCTACTAATACTTAAACGCTCTAGATCATAAAGTTTAAAAAAGAATGCCTATACCTAATGCTATAGAACTTAAAGCTATTTTACCATTAGAGCTTTTATATCTAAAATCTTGATATTTATAAGATATTTCTGGTGTTAGGGCTGTTTTCTTACCTAATTTAAGATTGTAACCTGCACCTATCTCATATAGTAAGCCCCCATCATATCTGTTAGATGTAATGCCATAGCCTAAATTTGTAAAAGTGTAAGGCGTTTTAAAGCTTTTTTTAAAATAGTAATGTGCATTTGCAAATACAGGATAAGAAGTTAAAGTTGGATTGATGTAAGAAGATGTACTTAACCCTAAACCTAATGAAACATGCTTATTGATATGCCAACCGTTTATGGTGGTAATTTCTGTACCGTTTCCTTCATCCCTAATACCAGAATAAGATGGAGATGTATTCATTCGTATGGCTACACCTAATTTAGTTTTGTTAAAAAAGCCTTTTCTGGGAAGGTCTTGGGCATTGGTGAGTGTAGCACCAAATAACAGTAATAATAGTAAGCTGTTTTTCATATTTAGATTTTAATTAAACTTTTTAATCAATACTCTGCCAAAGCCACAACTTTATCAGCATAAGGCTTAATTAAATCTTTACCCTTTAAAAAATCTAGGCTAATGATAAAAGAAAAGCCTGCTATCTCACCTTTCATTTTTTGTATCAATAAAGATGTAGCTTCAACAGTTCCTCCGGTAGCTAATAAATCATCATGAATCAGAATTTTGGTTCCTGGTTCAAAAGCGTCTTCATGCATTTCTATAGTTGCTGAGCCGTATTCTAGGTTATAGTTTTGTTTTACGGTTTTATAGGGTAATTTACCTGCTTTTCTGATAGGAATAAAAGGCTTATTTAACCTATTGGCTAACATTAATCCAAATAAAAAGCCTCTGCTTTCTATACCTGCTATAGCATCAAAGTCTAACTCTTTTAATCGTATTACAAAAGCATCAATTATTTGAGTACATAATTCTTGGTTTTTTAGAATAGGTGTAATGTCTTTGAAAACAATACCTGGCTTGGGAAAATCCATAACATCTCTTACGGTTTCCTTTATTTTTTGTTCAATCATCAAAATTGGATATATGGAGCAATTTTACTGATTATTTCGGGATTTAAGATGTGGATTTTATTTAAATCTGCAATAGTTTTATAAGCCCCATGTTGTTTACGGTAAGCAATAATGGCATTCATTTGCTTATAAGACAAATATGGGAACCTCTTGATATCTACAAATTCGCAGGTATTGATATTGATGGGTATAATTTTCTCTGTATCTATCAAAACCTGTCTTTCTATTTGAGCATATTTAACAGAGTCTAATCCGTAAACTTCCATGAGTTGCTCTTTTCTGATAAAACCTCCTAACCTATTTCTATATTTTATAATTCTTGAGGCAAATGCAGGACCTATTCCTTTGATGTTTAATAACTGTAATGAATCTGCATTATTTACATCAACCATAACAAAAGCCTTTTTAGGGAAAGACTCCTTCCTATCGTAAGTGGTATAAGCCTCCTTTTTATTTTCTGGTATGTCTATATAAGGTGCTAACCGTTGGTACATAGCAGGAGAAATAGCATACATTTTTTTAACATCCTCCTTCTTATAAAACTTGCCTCCTTTGGCTTCATATTTTTTAATAGAAAGAGCCTGCTTTTCTGATAGCCCTAGCTTTATCCAATCCTCCACTGGTAAATGGTTCGGGTTAAACTTAAATAAAATAGGTTTATGAAATTCTTCTTCATGATTTTCATCGCCTATATTTTTATATTTATCAATTTGGGTTAAAGCGGGCTTAATGGTTTCTATTTTTATTTCTAAAGGCTTGAAAAAGAAACGTTCATAAACATAAGGGCTAAAAAGTATCCCAATTAATATAAATAACACCAATACACCTCTGTATTCCTGACGAGAAATACTAAAGTATTCTTTAAATTTTTGATTCATACGTAGATAATAAATCAAATTAAAGAATTATTTTTAATACTATCAATAAAAATTTAATTAGTTAATATCTATTAAAAGAGTTGATATTTGCATAAAAAACCGACCAATTCTGATGAAAATAATTACGACAGAAGAATTTGCGAAAGCTACTAAAATTAACAAGCTTAGAATGCCCGGATTGGCTTACTTGTTAATGGAAATCATGAAAATAAATGATATTAACGAAACATTTGCTAAAGCAGCCGATTTTGAGGGTGTGGCTTTTGTAGATGAAATTCTAAGACTTCTAGGTGTTAAAGTAGAGATTAAAGAAAGTGATTTTAAAAATCTCCCACTAGATGGTGCTTTTATAAGCGTAGCAAATCATCCTTATGGCGGCATAGAAGGTTTGGTTTTGATAAAAATACTTTGTACTATAAGACCAGAAGCCAAGGTGATGGCAAATTTCTTATTGAAGAAAATACCTAACCTGAGTGATTTTTTTGTAGCTGTAAATCCGTTTGAAAATATAGATCACTCATCTAGCATTAGCGGTATAAAAACAACTTTGGGCTTATTAAATGGCGGTACTCCTATCGGGATTTTTCCTGCTGGCGAGGTATCTACCTTTAAATTAGAGCAACAGCAAGTAACAGATAAGCTGTGGCATCCGGTAGTAGGTAAATTGATATCAAAATCAAAAGTACCCGTAGTACCTATTTATTTTCATGGTAATAATGGTTTGTTATTTAACTTATTATCACTCATACACCCTGCTTTAAGAACTGCCAAGCTACCATCAGAATTGTTTAATAAAAAGGGGCATACCATCCATGTAAGAATAGGGAAACCTATAAAATTTGAAGAAATCCCGAATAACGATAATAACAGCGCTCTATTGGCTTTTTTAAGAGCCAAAACTTATGCTTTAGGTGCCGGTTTAGAAAACGAGCGAAAAATTTTTAGCAGTGCTAATTTATTTAAAATTTTAAAGCAATCTCAAGATATTATTCCTCCTATTGAAACACCTTTGATGGAAAAAGAAATTGAGGACTTGCGTGGTGAGTGTTTGGTGTGGACAGAGAAAAACTATGAGGTTTACATCACCCCTACTCAAAATATCCCTAACATCATTAAAGAAATAGGAAGATTAAGAGAAATTACTTTTAGGGAAATTGGAGAAGGCACTAATAAATCTATCGATTTAGATAGTTATGATATTTATTACAACCATTTATTTATTTGGGATACCGAGCAAAAAATGGTTGTTGGGGCTTATAGAATTGGTAAAGGTGATGAAATTTTTTACAGCTATGGCAAAAAAGGCTTTTACACTGCCGAGTTGTTTAAGATAAAGCCTCAGTTTAGTGTTGTTTTAAGAAATAGTTTAGAACTTGGGCGTTCTTGGATAAGAAAAGAATATCAACAAAAACCTTTACCACTGTTTTTACTGTGGAAAGGGATTCTTAAATTTTTGATTGATAATCCTAGATATAAATATTTGATTGGTCCTGTATCCATTAGTAATACTTTTAGTAAATTTTCTAAATCTTTGATTGTGGATTTTATTTACCGTAATCATTTTGACCACGAAATGGCACAAATGGTTAAACCTAGGAAACAATTTAAGGTAGACTTTTCTAAAATTGATGCTGATATACTAACGGCTAACAGTAACTCTCTTAAAAATCTGGATAGTTTAATTGCTGAAGTAGAGAGCAATCATATTAAAATTCCTGTTTTGCTAAGGCAATATATCGCCTTAAATGCTAAGATTATTTGTTTTAATATTGACCCTAAATTCTCTGATAGTTTAGATGGTTTCTTAGTTTTGGATTTAGAAAATATCCCTCAAGATATGATAGAAAAACTGGGTAAAAATCTTTGATTTTGCCCAATTTATGCTTCGATTTTTATTAAGAATCCAACGCTATTTGCTTTTTAAAAGCAATGTTTATTTCATCGCCTTTAGATAACGGTAGAAAATCAAAATCATAAGATAATATGATTTTATCTTCAATTACATATTCAACTTCTTGATATAAACCTCCAAAATGAACTGATTTAACTTTAGCAGCTATACCATCTTTTTTTACAACAACATCCTGAGGGTAAACAGCATACTTACCTTTTTCTAAAAAAGATAGACCTTCTAAAATATTGGCTTTACCAATAAGCTGAGCCACGTAAGCATGTTGTGGGTGGTGATAAATTTCTTGTGGTTTACCTTCTCTAACTACTTTTCCGTCTTTTACAATCACCAACTTATCAGATAATGACAAGCCATCGCTAGGGTCATGCGATACCATGATAACTGTTATTTTTAAAAAACGAGCTAAGCGTTCTATATCATCTCTTAATTGTTTTTTTAGAATGGTATCAACCTGACTAAAAGGTTCGTCTAACAATAACACTCTAGGCTCGGTAATAACCGCCCTTGCTATAGCTACTCGTTGTTGCTCGCCGCCGCTTAATTCAACAATTTTTTTATAGGCCAAATGGTCTATTCTTAAGAATTCCATGGTTTGCATGGTTAAATCTCTTTTAACATCTAAATCAGTATTAGATAGCAGAGACGATATATTATCATAAACCCTAGCATAAAGGTTTAAGGTAAGTTCTTGCGTAACCATTTTCATTTCATCATGCCCTGGAATCAATTTTTCTGTGGGTCCCAATACACGCTTACCTTCAAAAAGGATTTCTCCTTCCTGAGGAATAAGATAACCATAAATTAGCTTTAGTAAAGTTGTTTTACCGCTTCCACTTTCTCCTACAATACTCACAATTTCACCTTCATGAATATCAAGGCTAATTCCGGAAACACCAGAATGAGAGGTATCTGTAAAGTTCTTATAAATATTACTTACGCTGATTAAAGGCAAAATCTTATTGTTTACTTAGTAAATATAATCATCGTGTTGATAAATAAAAGAATAAAAAAAGCCCTGTATCAAAACAGAGCTTTTACACACATCATATTATACAGGTTAAAATCCGAAAGTTAATCCAAATGAAAGGTTTTTATACCCTTCTAGGCCAGGAGCCTCTGTTTCTGCAAATACATCGTTAAGGTAATATTTGAAGAATAAACCTGCGCCCCCGTAACCTAGCCTAACATTGGCACCATATCTAAATTGGTTAAAATTAAAATCATCTTTAACTTTGATTTTCTCGCCGCCATCAGTCTTTTGCTTAACCTTGCCATCTATCAGGAAACCTACTTCCGGACCTGCTACTACAGAAAATCTTTTCCCATCTTTACCTTGGTTACTTCTATATTCAAAATACAAGGGAACTCTTACGTATCTACTAGAAAATCTATTCTTTTTTAAATTCGTTTCTGAGGATGGGTCAGCTGTTAACACGGGCGAATCTGGTCTGATGGTTACATCTTTTTCAAGCCTTATATGGTTCCAATCTATCCCCCCGGCAAGCGCTATTTTAAAATTTGGATTAAACCTTACTCCAAATTGCAGAATATCAAAACCAAAAGTATGCGTTTTCCAGTTGTTATGCTCTAAAAAATCATAGCTATTTGGGAACCCGAAATCACCATTGTTATGATATTTGCTTAAACCAATATCAAAATGCTCAAAGTTAAATCCAAAACTTATTTTGGGAAAACTTCCCTTTTTATCTTTTTGAGTTGAATCTGATTTACCAATATGAATATTAACTCCCTCTTTCCCTATTTCTAAATGGGCTTTTCTTTCTTTTTTAACCATCACTGAGTCTGCCGTTTGGGCATGAGAAAATGCTGCGATAGAAAAAATGCTGCATGTTATAAGTATGAATTGTTTCATCATTTTAGTCTTTTTTGTATTTAAAGAGTCCTAGATTAATTCCTGTTATTTCTATATCACTTTCGTCTGTTTTACTAATTCTGATAAGCTTTTGCTCTCTTTTATCAACTTTTGCGATAACAAAATTTACCAAATCTCCTACAGATCTTATTTTTTCTGATGATTGGTTATCTTCATTTAAAGAAGAAAACATGCTCGATTTAATTTTATCAGTCTTTGCTGCATTTTCTTCTTCAAGAAGTATCAGTTCTGTTACTGTAATTCTTTTAACAGGTTCTGTACGTATTACAAGCTCTTGCTCTTGCTGTATTTCAGGCTTATTTGCTTGTGTGGATGCAAAAAGATTTTCTTCTTGCAAACTATTTTGTTCTGGAGCAGCTTTAACTATTTTTTGCACTTCATTTTCTTGATTTCCTAATTGTATATTGGTTTGCTTAGTGCTAGTGTTAACCTCATTACTTAAACTAGTGCTATTGTTTTGAGCAATCAAGATGTTTCCTTCTTCAACAGCGGGCTTACCTTTTAGCATAATTTGCTCCTGTGGTTTATTCCAAAATATTAAACCTAAACCCAAAACAACTAATACACTAGCAGCTGCCATCCATAGAAAAGGAACTTTCCTGCGCTGCATAGGCTTAATAGATAACTGTTCCTCTATCTTAGACCAGCTTGAAACTGATGGCTCTACTTCATAATCTTCAAATTTAGATTTGAATAATATATCCAATTCTTTATCCGACATTGGTTCCATAACTGTTTCCCTCCATTTTTAAAATTTGTTCTCTTAATATTGCTCTAGCTCTACTTAACTGGGATTTTGATGCTCCTTCTGTAATGCCAAGTTCTTTTGCTATTTCTTTATGCGAATATCCTTCTATAGCATACATGTTAAATACCAATCTATAACCATCAGAAAGATTTCTTATCAACTTCATTAAGTCTGCAATATTTAATCTACTCATATCAAATGCTGTTGAGGCCTGATGATCATGTGTTTCATCTATATCAACAATATTTAAACTTCTTAAATTTTTACGGTACACTTCTATAGAAGTATTTACCATTATTCTTCTTATCCAACCCTCAAAAGAACCTTCTCCGCGGTACGCATTTATATTCTTAAATACCTTTACAAAAGCAGTTTGCATCATGTCTTCTGCTTCAAATTGATCTTTGGCGTAACGCATACAAACACCTAGCATTTTTGAAGACATCATCTTATACAGCAACTCTTGATAACGTCTTTCGCCTGCTTGGCATCCTTTAATAATTTCTTCCTGAGAGTATTTGTGCTGCAAATTCATCGTGTTATATGAGGTAGATGATGAATTTATAAGATAGGTTGCATGTGGGTTTAATTATTTTTTAAATAGCTATGAACTTTGTATGATTTGTAAGATTTCATCAACATAAGTTCTGTTGTTTGCCAATCTTGGAACCTTGTGCTGTCCGCCTAATTTTCCTTTCTGTTTTAACCATTTATAAAAAGTATCATCAGGAGCGATATGTACTGTTGGTCTTCTTAAAGCCATATCTTTAAATCTTTTAGCGTCATAATCAGAGTTTACTTCGCGTAAAGTATTATCCAGAATATCAACAAATCTATTAAACTCGTTAGGTTTCTTTTCAAACTCTATAATCCATTCATGACCACCAGCCTCATTACCTTGGAAATAAATTGGACAAGCAGTATAATCTTTGATGATAGCATTGGTTTCTGCACAAGCCTTGGTTAGCGCTTTTTCTGCATTGTCTATGATAACCTCTTCGCCAAAAGCGTTTATAAAGTGCTTGGTTCTTCCTGTTATTTTAATTCGGTAAGGGTCTAATGAAGTAAACTTTACTGTATCACCAATAATATATCTCCATAAACCTGCATTAGTACTGATGATGATGGCGTAGTTTTTATTCAACTCTACTTCGCTTAAAGATAATGTTTTAGGATTTTCCTCATCAAAATGCTCCATTGGCAAAAACTCATAATAAATACCATAATCAAGCATCAGTAATAAATCTTTATCTTCACTTTGATCTTGTATCCCAAAAAAGCCTTCAGATGCATTATAGGTTTCTAGATAATACATTTGCTCGTTAGGAATAAGCATTTTAAATTGCTCTTGGTAAGGCTCAAAATTAACAGCACCATGTACATAAAGCTCTAAATTAGGCCAAACTTCCATGAGGTTATTTTTATCCGTAAGTTCTAAAATGCGTTTTGCAAGAACTATAGTCCAGGTTGGTACACCAGCAATATTGGTTACATTAACTTCCATAGTTGCTCTAGCCATCTTTTCAATCTTCTCCTCGTAGTTATCCATTAAGGCAATTGACATATCTGGCGTACGCATCATTTCTGCCCATATAGGTAGATTTTTTATGATAACAGCTGATAAATCCCCATAGAAGGAATCGGGACTTAATTGATTGATTTGGTGGCTACCTCCTAAAACTAAACTTTTACCAGTAAACATCTTGGCATCTGGTCTATTATTACAATAAATAGCCAGCATATCTTTACCTCCTTTAAAATGGCATTCTTCTAAAGCTTCTTCACTTACAGGGATAAATTTACTTCTATCGCTGGTAGTACCCGATGATTTTGCAAACCATTTAATTTCTGATGGCCAAAGTATGTTCTGTTCGCCTTTTAGCATTTTTTCAATAAAAGGCTTTAGCGTATCGTAACTTTGCAACGGTACACGCTCTTTAAATTGGCGCTCGTTTTCTATGGATTTATAGTCATAAAGCTTACCCCACTCTGTATTTTCTGCTGAGTTTACCAAAGTATTTAACCATTCTTCTTGTACTTCATTAGGATATTTCATGAAAAGCTCTATCTGGTGCATACGCTTTTTCATAATCCAGTTAAGAAAAGAATTTACAATTGTCATAATGGGTTATGGGCTACTTTGAATGTAAGAGATATAATTTTTAAACTTTAAAATTCTTGATTTTAAGTACAAAATGCTGACCTAGATAAAACTTCCTAGCCATTTCATTATCCGCAATTTCTTGAGGAGTGCCAGCAAGCATAATTTTACCTTCTGCTAATAAATACGCTCTATCTGTAATAGATAAGGTTTCGTTTACATTATGATCTGTAATCAAGATACCAATATTACGATGCTTTAACCTAGCAACAATGGTTTGAATTTCTTCTACCGCAATAGGGTCTACCCCTGCAAAAGGTTCGTCTAATAAAATAAACTTTGGGTCTGCGGCTAAAGCTCTGGCAATTTCTGTTCTTCTGCGCTCGCCTCCTGATAATAAATCGCCACGGTTTTTTCTTACCTTATGGAGGCTAAATTCATCAATAAGCTGTTCTAATTTATCTTTTTGTTCTATTTTGGAGAGTTGAGTCATCTCTAAAACAGCTTTGATATTATCTTCTACGGTGAGCTTTCTAAATACAGAAGCTTCTTGCGCCAAGTAGCCTATACCCTTTTGCGCTCTTCTGTACATCGGGTCTTGGGTGATATTTTCATCCTCTAAAAAAACATTACCTTCATTTGGTCTTATCAAGCCAACAATCATATAAAACGAAGTAGTTTTACCGGCACCATTTGGACCAAGTAAACCTACAATTTCACCCTGCCCTACATGAAAGGATACGTTGTTAACAACGGTTCTCTGCTTATATTTTTTGATTAGATTTTCTGCTCTTAATATCATAAATTTTAACCTAATAGGTTTTAATACCTTTGATGTTTAATTGTATTGAACGTTTATCTTTCCATACATTTTCTTCTATGGTGTAACAAATATCAAAAGGGATACCTCTGTTAATTTGCTCTAAAAAATCTCCATAACCAAAGGCTATACAATCAAAAACCTGACTATCTTTTTGTCTAACACTCATTTTTAAATGGTTATTACCAACAATAGAGCCATAGCCGTACGAATATACATTTCTACTGATAAAAACAGGTGCCATATTTTGAGGACCAAAAGGAGCAAACTGCTTTAATATCCTGAAAAATTTAGGATTAATATCTTTTAAATCTATACATTTTTCTGCTTCTATTACTTGGATAAGCATATCATCGGTAATGGTGGCAGATACAACCTCTTCAAATTTATGGATGAAAGCAGGTAAGTTTTCTGGTTTCATGGTTAAACCTGCGGCGTATTTATGTCCGCCAAATTGCTCTAGCAAATCGCTACACTCGCATAAAGCTTCATACAAATCATATCCCAAAACAGACCTTGCCGAACCTGCGATATGTCCATTAGATTGAGTTAGAACAATTGTTGGACGATAATATTTCTCTGTTAATCTACTCGCTACAATACCAATTACACCTTTATGCCAAGTTTCATGATAAACAACCGTTGATTTTCTGTTCTCCATTTCTGGTGAGTTTAAAATCATGTTAAGCGCTTGTTCTGTAATGTTATTATCAAACTCTTTACGTTCTGAGTTTTTGAGGTTGATGATAAAGCCAGCATCCTCTGCCAATTGCGTTGAGGAAGCTATTAAAAGTTTAACCGCTTGTTTGGCATCATCAATTCTACCAGCGGCATTAATTCTGGGGCCAATAGAAAAAACAATATCTGTGATGGTAAAATCATCGGCTTTACCAGACAACTCAATTAAAGCTTTTAAACCGTTACATGGGTCTGAGTTAAGCTTTTTTAAACCATAATGCGCTAAAATTCTATTTTCGCCGGTAATAGGCACAATATCCGAAGCAATACTTACCACTACCAAATCGAGATATTTTAACACTTTTTCTTTTGGGATGTTATTCCTAGATGCAAAAGCTTGAATCAGTTTAAAGCCTAAACCGCAACCAGAAAGTTCTTTATATGGATAATCGCAATCTTTACGTTTTGGGTCTAATACAGCAACCGCATCCGGAATTTCATCTCCCGGTAGGTGATGGTCGCAAATGATAAAATCTATTACCTTTTCTTTGGCATACTCAACCTTATCAATTGATTTGATACCACAGTCTAAAGCTATAATAAGACTTATACCATGATGTGCGGCATAATCAATCCCTTGTGTTGATATACCATAGCCCTCTACATATCTATCTGGAATATAATAAGTTAAATGAGGATATAAATCTTTAAAAAAAGAATAAGTTAAAGCTACGGAGGTAGTGCCATCAACATCATAATCTCCATAAATTAAAATATGCTCTTGATTCTTGATGGCTCTTTGTATTCTGGATATGGCCTCTTCCATCCCATTCATTAAAAATGGATCATGCAAATCATCCAAAGATGGTCTAAAAAATAGCTTAGCTTGCTCAAAAGTTTTTATACCTCTGGCAACCAACATTTGAGCTAAAATCTCATCTATATTTAACTCTTCTGAGAGTAATTTAACAGTTTCTATATCTTGTATCGAATGCTCTACCCACCTTTTTTCCATATATTTGCGCAATGTAACACAGTAAAGATACAATAATCAATAAGCTCCATAAAAAAGAATTGTAAGCCACTGATTATGTCTTATTTAAATTACAAAAAACTAGCATTTTGGAAATTATAGCACTTAAAGAAGGTTCATACTCTGTAGATTCATCAAAGAAATTTATCCCTTTTGATCCTAGCATTCATCAAGCAAGTGAAAGACCTGCTTCATTGTTTATACACATCAATCCGTTTTTGATTAAAACTGAAAAGGAATTATTAATTCTAGATACGGGTTTAGGTTATCATGATGAGAAAGGCAATCTTATTTTACATGAAAATATTAAAAAAGCAGGTTATCATCCGGATGATGTTACTAAAGTTTTAATGTCTCATTTGCATTACGACCATAGCGGTGGGATGGTTTGGAATAATCAGGGCAAATTAGAACCTAGCTTTGCTAACGCAGAATACATTATCCAAAGGGGCGAGTGGGAAACGGCTTATGCCAAGCAATCATCCTCATACAAAACAGAGATTTTTGATGTGATACAAAGATCAGGACAAGTTCATTTTATTGATGGAAATGGAATCTTAACCGATGAAATTAGTTATGAACTTACCGGTGGACATTGTGAATTTCACCAAGTGTATTTTATCAAAAATACAGAACATGAGATTTTCTTCGGCGGCGATGTAGTGCCTGAACCAGAACAGTTACAAAGAAATTTTATAGCTAAATATGATTTTGATGGAAAATTAGCTAAAGATTTAAGGACTGAATATGGTAAAAAAGCAGCACAAAACAATTGGATTTGCTTATTTTATCATGCTAAAAACAGAACTATCGGTACAGTAAAAGAAGACGAACAAGGAAATATTACGGTAAGTGCTTTTAGTTAATACCTAAACTATCATACAAACTCTTTATTTTTTCTACAGTTAATGGTTTAGAAATAAATTTATTTACTGTAGAAAAAGTTTTTGATTTACTGATATCATCATTGTACACAGATGAAGAAAGCATATTGATAACTATCTTTTTTGATAGCTGATGAGCTATTTTAGCGTACTCTTCTAAAAACTCCCATCCATTCATAACAGGCATATTGATATCTAAAAAAATAATATCAGGAAGCTCTTCTTGATTATTTAACCCAGAAATTATATAATCTATCCCTTCTTGTCCATTTAAACAAGTAGAAACTTTTGCTCTTGGTGGTATCTTGTCTATTAGTTTAGCGGCTATAAAATTATTGATTTCGTCATCATCAATAATTAAAATATGTAAGGCTTGATTCATCATATATGGGCTCTTTTACGAAAGAGTTTAAATAAAGTTTTTATTAATTATAAAGTTTCGACTTAGCCTAATAAAATTATTCCGCTATTATAATCATTAATCATAATTGATACAGTATAATTTAAAATTTGTTTCAAGTTTTATACCATAAATATTCATTCATAAAGATTAATCATTTATAGCCTATATCAGGAATATAATACCACATTTTAATTTTTATTCATTTAACATTTAAAGTTGTAGTGCTATTTGGGAAACATTTATTGGGGACAAATATACACTATTGGTTAATTACAAGCATTATTTTCTACACAAAATAAAAAAGGGGATAAAGTGTTTATACTTATCCCCCTTATTGATGATTTTAAATAATTCTATTGCTTATTTTTTAGCAACTAAATTGATATTAAGCTCGAAATCATCATTAATTGCTTTATCTCCTAAACTATCAAAGAAACTTTTAGAACCGTATTTGATATCATATTTAGTTCTATCTACTTTAACACCTTGAGCAACTGCTACCAAAACACCATTCTTAATACTTACAGCGGCAGGAAATGTTATAGGCTGGGTAATCCCTTTTATAGTTAAATTACCAGTAATATTTACTTTTCCTGAACTAACAGGAGTAACTTTAGTAATCGTAAATTTTGATTGTGAATATTTATCTACTCCAAAAAAATCATCGGCTTTTAAGTGTCCTAACAATTTTGCGTTCATTTCACCTTCTAAATCAGTTACCGTCATACTGTTCATATTGATGATGAAATTACCTCCAGATAACGCATTTCCATTATAGTTTAATACGCCTGATGAAAGTTTGATTTCACCACGGTGCTCACCTGTAACTTTTTTACCAATCCATTCGATTTTTGATTTTTGAGTATCAACCTTATACTCTACAGCAGCAGGCTTAAATGCCACCATAATCATGCTTACTAAAGCAATTAATAATATTCCTTTTTTCATAATTTTTAATTTTGTATTGCAAACCTACATAAATAATTTACATGTTTAAACATGTAAATATCAATTTACATTAAACTGACATTATTAAAAGCTGTTTAAACCTAGTCAAATTGATTAAATCTCAGGATAAAAGTACTACCTACATTTAGCTGGCTACTTACTTCTATGGATGCACCTAAAGATTCTAAATGTGATTTTAATATAAATAAACCTAATCCTTTACCTTCAATATTTTCATGAAATCTTTGATACAAACCAAAAATTTTATCTCCATTTTTTTTCATATCAATGCCCAAACCATTATCAGAAACTTTTAAGACAACTTGATTTTCTACTTTAAGTGCTGATATATTTATTTCTAAATTTCTATCATTTGATTTATACTTTAAAGCATTGGTTAATAAACAATAAATAGCACTTTCAAAATATTGCTTAGGATAAAACAGAACATTTTCTTCAAAATACAATCTTATTTTGGCGTTGGCTTTTACTATTTGAGGCTCTAGGGAAGTAATTACTTTTACGAACTCTTCCTCTAGATTAATTTCAACTGGATATTTATTTTCTGATGCGATTTGATGAGATACAATTTCTATCAAATCATTTAATACATTACTGAGTTTTTGAATAGAGATATTTATTTTATCAATAATAATGACTTGTTCGTGATTTAAATCAGGAAGATGCAACATATTAAACAGTGTTTCCAGATTTACTATAGGTGCTCTTAGATTATGAGAAGTGATATATGCAAACTTTTTAAGCTCGTTATTGCTTCTCAGTAATTCTTCAGAAACTTTGATGAGTTGAAACTCTTTACGTTTGATGGTATCTATATTGATAACAATGCCCGATACAATATGCTTACTTATTTGCTCTCCAAAAGTAAAGGAAGCCATAACATATAAATAATCTCCATGATTACTTTTTAATCTAAATTGTACAATTTGCTGCTTTTCAATACTGTTTCTAAATCGTAGAAAACTTTTAACAACATTTAATCTGTCATCGGGATGTATATAATGGAGTAAATTTATTTGATTTAATGTTTCTTGATAAGTTATTCCTAAGATTTCGCACCAATCTTTACTCACAAAAGCTCTTTGTTGGTGTAAATCCCAATCCCAAAGACCAATATTTGCACTTTTTATAGCCAACTTTAACTTTTGTTCATTCCTTTTAGCCAAGCTTTCGGCAGCTTTTCTGCTTTCAATTTCTGCCGATAACTCTGCTGTTTTAATTCTAACTCTTTTCCTCAATTGCCAATTGATAAAAGAAATAATAACGATAACAATTAAAACAACAATACTTAGATAAATTAAGGGTTTAAGCCATTTACTTAAGCTACGATCTTCTGCGTTGTAGATAAAATCCTTTAAAGTTAAATCTTTGTTTGCAATACCTAATTGTTGGTAAATTTGAAGCATATACTGCCACCTACCTAAATTCATGTGACCAATTTGTACTAAATCTGGCATGATTAGCTTTCTTACTTCTGCTGCTTCTACTTTCAAAAAAGCTTTATTATTACCATACTCTTTAACACCTGGCAATGTTAGAATATAGGTAATCATTTCATCCTCATGTGCTAGCGCATATTCCCAGCCTTTTAAAGTTGCCCTAATAAATCCATCTGTTACTTGAGTATTGTGGTAGGCAAAAGATTTTGTTGTAAACAAAACATCTCCATAAAAATCAACACCATATTCTACTGGCCTAATCATATTAAGCTTTAAACCCAATTGATGAAGTCTTTGTGGTTGTGTGGTAATATAAGTAACAACAGCATCGGCTTTGCCGTCGGCAATTTCTTCTGAATCTTTTTTTCTCGGGATTATATTTATTAAGTCTTCCTTTATACCTTCTTTTAGTAAAGTAGCTTTAACAATATTCCATCCTTGGTCTTGATCTGCTAAGATTGTTTTACCTATTAAATCGGAAGGTTTTAATATATTTTTTTCTTTTAAACTTAAGACTACATAGGGAGATGATTGCATGATAGTTGCTAAAACAACTAAAGGATTCTTTTTAGAGTTTCTAAGAATTATATTAGGATCAAAAATTGCGATGTCTGCTCTGCCTCTTAAAACTTCATTGATAGGTGATACAGATGGACCTCCAGAAATTAACTGAACATTTAAACCTTCTTCTTTATAATACCCTTTAATAAGTGCCGCATAATAACCTGCAAACTGAAATTGATGACGCCATTTGAGCTGAAGCTTAATCGTGTCTTTTTCAGAAGCATTTAAAATTTTAAGTACTAAAAGAAAGCTAGTTAAAAATGATATTAAAAACCGCATACCTATAGCTAAAACATAATTTTAATGACAATATTTTTCTTGTAAAATATTTATTTTATGTTTTAAACTTAAACAAAAAAAGCTGGATAATCCAGCTTTTTTTTATGAATGAAAATATTCTCTTTCTTAAACAGTTTCCTCTACATAAGTTTCTAATGGTGGGCAAGAACAAATTAAAGTTCTATCGCCATGGGTATCATTAACCCTACCTACAGAAGGCCAAAACTTATATTGAGTTACATAAGCTAATGGAAATGCCGCTTTTTGTCTTGTGTAAGGTTTATCCCAATCATTACCAGTAACTACTGCTGCTGTATGTGGAGCATTCTTTAAAGGATTATTGAGTTTATCCAATAAACCAGTTTCAATATCAGCTATTTCATTTCTGATAGCTATCATAGCATCGCAGAAACGGTCTAACTCGTGTTTAGGTTCAGATTCTGTAGGCTCCACCATCACCGTACCAGCAACAGGAAATGAAACCGTTGGTGCATGGAAACCGTAATCCATCAATCTTTTAGCGATATCTGTAACCTCGATACCTAAAGTTTTGAACTCTCGGCAATCTAAAATCATCTCATGTGCACATCTTCCGTTTGCCCCTGAGTATAATACTGGATAATATTGTTCTAACCTAGCTTTAATATAATTTGCATTTAAAATAGCATATTTAGTAGCGTTAGTTAAACCCTCTGCGCCCATCATCGCAATGTAAGCATGAGAAATTAACAGAATAGACGCAGAACCCCATGGTGCCGCCGATACTGCATGTATAGATTTCTCTTGACTAATATTTACCACGGCATGGCCTGGTAAATACGGAACTAAATGTTTAGCTACACCAATTGGCCCCATACCTGGACCACCTCCACCATGTGGAATACAGAATGTTTTATGCAAATTTAGGTGACAAACATCGGCACCAATATTAGCCGGAGATGTTAAACCTACTTGTGCGTTCATATTGGCACCATCCATATAAACCTGCCCTCCATGCTGATGGATAATATCGCAGATTTCTATGATAGACTCTTCAAAAACACCATGGGTAGATGGATAGGTAACCATTAAACAGCTTAAGTTGGCAGAGTGCTCTTCTGCTTTTGCTCTTAAATCTTCAACATCAATATTACCTTTTTCATCGCATTTTGTCACCACGATTTTCATACCAGCCATAGCAGCGGAAGCTGGGTTTGTACCATGTGCAGAAGATGGAATTAAAGCAATATTTCTATGGAAATCTCCTCTATCTTGATGATAAGCCCTGATAACCATTAAACCTGCATACTCACCCTGTGCACCTGCATTTGGTTGTAAGCTCATCGAGGCAAAGCCGGTTATTTCGCTTAACCAACGGTTTAATTCATCCATAATTTGCATATAACCACCAGTTTGATCTATTGGCGCAAAAGGATGTAAGTTTCCAAACTCTGGCCAAGTAACCGGAATCATTTCTGTGGTAGCATTTAATTTCATGGTACATGAGCCTAAAGCTATCATAGAGTGGCATAAGGATAAATCTTTTGCTTCTAAAGATTTAATATAACGCAACAGCTCATGTTCTGAGTGATGGCTATTAAAAATTGGATGTGTTAAGTAAGCTGATGTTCTCGTTAAAGAAGCAGGAATAGTAGTTGCTAAATCGCTTTTAAAAGCATCAAGATCTATATCGTTTTGATTGATACCTTTTACTTTTCCGAAGAATCTTACTAAAGTTTTAATATCTGCTACAGAGGTAGTCTCATCTATAGAAATAGTAACCGTTTCGCCTTGGTAATTTAAGTTAACCTCGTTATTTAAAGCTTCGGCTTTAATAGCATTTACCAAAGCGCCAACGTTAAATCTAACCGTATCAAAATATGTTGTGTTTTCTTGTTGATAACCCAGTTGTTGTAAAGTATTAGACAATAAAATAGCTAAGCCATGTATTCTTTCTGCTATAAGTTTAATACCTTTTGGACCATGATAAGTAGCATACATACCAGCCATAATAGCCAATAAAGCTTGTGCAGTACAAATATTTGAGGTTGCTTTATCTCTTCTGATGTGTTGCTCTCTGGTTTGTAAAGCCATACGCAAAGCATAATTTCCATGAGCATCTATGGTTACCCCAATGATACGACCAGGCATAGACCTTTTGTACTCTTCTTTTGTAGCGAAAAAAGCAGCATGAGGGCCACCAAAACCCATAGGAATACCAAAACGTTGGGTAGTACCAACAACAATATCAGCACCCCACTCGCCCGGAGGAGTTAATAAAGCTAAACTCATGATATCTGCCGCAACAGTTAGCTTTATGTTTTTTTCATGAGCTTTATTAGCAAAATCGCTATAATCAAAAACTTCGCCGTTACCTGCTGGGTATTGAACAATAGCACCAAACATATCTTCTGTTAGCTCTACGGTTCTATGGTCGCCGATAACAAGCTCTATACCGTAAGGCTGAGAACGTGTTTTTAGAATATCTATGGTTTGTGGGAATACTTCCTCAGAAACGAAGAATGTTTTTGCAGCATTATTTTTCCTTAAACTGTATTGCATAAACATCGCTTCTGCAGCTGCAGTTCCTTCATCTAACAAAGACGCATTGGCTATTTCCATTCCGGTTAAATCTATAACCATGGTTTGGAAATTTAGTAAAGCCTGCAATCTTCCTTGTGCAATCTCTGCCTGATAAGGAGTGTATTGCGTGTACCATCCTGGGTTTTCTAGGATATTTCTTTGGATAACACCTGGTACAATAACGCCGTAATAACCTTGCCCTATATATGATTTAAAAATCTTGTTTTTAGAAGCCGTTTGTTTAAGATGATTCAGGTATTCGAACTCACTTTTTGCCGAAGGTAAATCCATAGCACCTTTGAGACGTATGTTTTGTGGCACTGTTTGGGCAATTAGTTCTTCTAAAGAATTTACCCCAACAGCATCTAACATTTCTTGGGTATCCTGCTCATTTGGTGCAATATGTCTTTGCTCGAACAGTTCCTGATAATCAACATTTAATTTCATTTAAACGGAAGTTTTTAAGATGCGCAAAATTATGAAAAATGAGGGTGCTTTTATAATAGAAACAGCATGAAATTGTAAAGATTAAAATACAGTTGTTTAAAAGTTTAAACCTTATTCTTTGGATTTCTTTTTACGTGAAAAATAGATGCTATATAAATAGTCTTAGAGGTTTCATCTATACTGTAAATGATGATAAATGGGAATTTTTTGATAACCAGTTCTCTTAGTTCTCTTATCTTTTTGGGATAGAGTTTTGGATTTTCTGATATTAAATTAAGATGTTTATAAATCTCGGTTTTAAAATCATCACCTAAACCTAATTTTTGTTCGTGATACCAACAAAAAGCATCCAGAAATTCTTTCCTACTCTTTTTCGTTAGTAGTACTTTATAGCTCATGAAATAGTGTTAGCTTTTATTTTCTCTATATCTACATCTATTTCTTCCAAAGAAAAAGCCTTATTTGTACCATTCTTGCATTCTTTTATCCTGTTCTCAAAATCCTTTACTAAGTTTTTATCTTCCCACCAATTAAAATCTTTTACAATATCATCTTCTAAGAGCGCAAAAATAGCCTTGATTTTTTTTTCATCCGCTACTTTAATATATTCTTGTAATTTGATTCTTATAGCTGCAACAGTCATGATAAGTGCTTTGTGTAAATATAATTATTTCAACTGATACAAATATCTTTGAATAGTATTTTCTAAGCCTAAATAAAGTGCATCGCAAATAAGTGCATGCCCTATACTAACTTCTAACAAACCCGGTATATTTTGCGCAAAATATTGTAAGTTATGTAAGTCTAAATCATGTCCGGCATTAATACCTAAACCTACTTTATTAGCCATTTCGGCTGCTTTTACATAAGGTAAAATGGCTTTTTCTTTATCTTGATGATAATGAACAGCGTAAGACTCTGTATAAAGTTCTATCCTATCTGTACCTGTAGTTTTTGCGGCTTCTACCATTTCTGGATTAGGGTCTACGAAAATAGATACCCTGATACCAGCTTGCTTAAAAACAGCAATAACATCTTGCAAATAGTTTTGATGTTTGATGGTATCCCAACCATGGTTAGAAGTAATTTGCCCTAAAGCATCAGGTACTAAAGTTACTTGTGCGGGTTTATTCGCTAAAACCAGTTCTACAAATTTTTCTTCTTGGCAATTGCCTTCTATGTTAAATTCTGTTTGGATTTGGCCTTTTAAATCGTAAACATCTTGATAGCGAATATGTCTTTCATCGGGACGTGGATGTACGGTTATTCCTTGTGCTCCAAAACGCTCGCAGTCTAATGCTGTTTGTAATACATTAGGGTTATTACCACCTCTTGAGTTTCTTAAAGTGGCTATTTTATTGATGTTTACTGATAATTTGGCTAATGACATATACAAAGGTATCATTATGCTGTGATACTGTAAATACTTAGCACAGGTTTTGAAAAATAAACCGGGGCGAGGGCGATACCCCACAGGACATTTGGAGCTTTTTGCGGAAAATGGACGAGGAGTAAAGCAAAGCACCGGACTAGCCTTAAAATGAAATACTAGCATTGCTTTTCTTAATAAAATTCCTTTACAACTAAATAAAAAAACCGCCCTGTGGCTACAGAGCGGCTTGGATTAATTGTCTCCCGATAGCTATCGGGACAACAATTAAAAATATTAATAGCGGTATGCGTCTGATTTGAACGGACCTTGAACCGTAACACCAATATATTCTGCTTGGTCTTGACGAAGTTCTTCTAACTCGACGCCGATTTTTGCTAAGTGCAAACGAGCTACTTTTTCGTCTAATGTTTTTGGTAAAACATAAACTTTATTTTCGTAAGCCGCAGCGTTTGTAAATAACTCTATTTGCGCTAAAGTTTGGTTGGTAAAGGAGTTAGACATTACAAATGATGGGTGACCAGTTGCGCAACCTAAATTTACTAAACGACCTTCTGCTAAAACGATAACGTCTTTACCATCAATGGTATATTTATCTACTTGTGGTTTAATTTCGATTTTGGTATCGCCATAGTTTTCGTTTAACCAAGCCATGTCAATCTCGTTATCAAAGTGGCCAATGTTACAAACGATAGCTTTATCTTTTAAAGCTTTAAAATGCTCGCCTCTAACGATGTCTTTGTTACCAGTTGCTGTTACCACGATGTCTGCTTCTTTGATAGCAGTAGCTAATTTCTTAACCTCGAAACCCTCCATTGCAGCTTGTAAAGCACAAATTGGGTCTATTTCTGTAACGATAACTCTTACACCTGCATTTCGTAAAGAATCTGCAGAACCTTTACCTACATCGCCATAACCGCAAACAACAGCTACTTTACCAGCCATCATCACATCGGTAGCTCTGCGGATTGCGTCTACTAAAGACTCGCGACAGCCGTATTTATTATCGAATTTTGATTTAGTAACAGAATCATTAATGTTGATTGCCGGCATTGGAAGTGTGCCTTTTTTAACGCGATCATGTAAGCGTAAAACACCTGTAGTTGTTTCTTCTGAGATTCCTTTGATACCAGCTGCTAGTTCAGGATATTTATCTAAAACCATATTGGTTAAATCGCCACCGTCATCTAAAATCATGTTTAGAGGTTCACGGTTTTCGCCAAAGAATAAGGTTTGCTCTATACACCAATCAAACTCTTCTGCATTCATCCCTTTCCATGCGTAAACAGGAATTCCGGCAGCAGCAATTGCAGCAGCAGCGTGGTCTTGAGTGGAGAAAATGTTACAAGAAGACCAAGTAACATCTGCACCTAATTCTACTAAAGTTTCAATTAAAACTGCAGTTTGGATGGTCATGTGTAAGCATCCTGCAATTCTTGCTCCTTTTAAAGGTTTGCTTGCGCCAAACTCTTCTCTAAGAGCCATTAAACCTGGCATTTCTGCCTCGGCTAATTCAATTTCTTTTCTTCCCCATTCGGCCAAGGAAATATCCTTCACTTTGTAAGGTACGTAAGTTGTCTCTACTGATGACATAGTTTTTTTATTTTGTGAGCTGCAAAGATACCGCTTAGACGGATGAAATTCAAATGGTTAATGGTAATGAGATTGTTAAGATTGTAAAAACATATTTTATTATAAATTTTTCAATTTATGTTATCTAAATACTACTTATCTTTACATTTGAAAGCTTATAGAAATAAATAAAAATGTCTGAAACTAAACAAGAATTCATTAATCTTATTCATAATAGTAAATTAAAAAAGATTAATGCAAAACTAAAAGCGATTGATTTAATTGATGGCAATTTTCATATTTGTTATATACCTTCATTGAAACTTAGCGCATATGGTTCTACCTCATCTGAAGCATTTAAAATGATGAAGAATATAGTTATTCCAGATTTTTGTGAAACTCTTATGTCTCAAGAGAAAAACAAAATTTTAAGTGAACTTAAAGCTTTAGGGTGGTCTCAAAGTCCATTTTTCAAAACTGAACTTTGTAAATCAGCACATATTGACAAAGAAGGAATCTTACGTGACTTTGATTTATCTGAAAACACTGAATTAAGAGAACGATTAATGACAGTGTGATTACAATGGGAAACAATAGACCTATAAAAACAAAATGTTGGATTAAATTTTTAGAATTTAAAAACTGCAAATACATCTCAACTGAAGCCTCACATGATAAATGGAAATGTCCTGGATGCTTAAGATCTATTATTCACAGGCAAAAAGATAAAGAAATACCTGCTTTCCATATAAATTCTAATTTAATAACAATGGGAATATCAAAAGATGAATTTTTGGAATGGATTAAGGAAAATTGTTAATATAAATTTTAGATAATTTATTAACTTCTTTTTTTGAAATATCCAATTAAATAAATCATCCGTACAATCTTCAACACCGCCACAGCTTCTCTCAAAAAAACCCTGATATTATCGGTATTCACTTTTTTTTAGCCTGCGCAAGATTATAATTTTCTTGTGCTCTTAACCAAAAATCAAGACTTGTATTAAAAGCTTTGGCGAGTTTTAATGCCATTTCAAGACTAATACTCTGCTTATGATTGATGATGGTAGATAAAGTTTTACTAATTTCTAACCCAGCAGCAACTTCTTCCAAAGTCAGTTTGTTACTGGTTTCTTCTCTCAATTCCTCTATGGTTTCTTTTATTAATTCCCCCGGATGTGCTGGCGCAAACATGGTCATAATTTCTAAATTTAATGGTAATCAAATCCTATTAAACGTTTGCGTTAAAGAATACCACAGTAGGGATACCAAGTTTATGGTGTAAAATATTAGCTATACGCAATGTTATTTCCCTTTTACCGCTTAGTATAGAAGATACGTAGCTTTTAGACCCAATATAAGGCTGTAGGTCTTTATTCTTTAATCCTAATTCTTCCATCTTCAATTTTATAGCTTCTATGGGATTGGGGCTGGCTATTGGATAATGCTTATCCTCATAATTACTGATAAGTAACCCTAATAATTCAGCTTCTGCAAAATCAGGACTGCTAGGTTCAGCATCAAAAATTATGTCTAGCCTCTCTAAGGCTTTATTATAATCGCTTTCTGTTTTTAAAATTGTCCAATTCATTTTTATAGCTTATAGTTTCTACATCTATTTTATTGTAATCTTTATGTGTACCAAACCAGATGATAAAAATTTGTTTGGTGTAAAAGTTAATCTTAATAACTAATCTACAATTATTGCCTTTTATATTGAAAACAACTCTGTTATTTGCTACTACACTTGCATGCTTATAAACGGCCTTTAACTCATTAAAATTGCTAAAATCACTTTCTCTTTTCAGAATACCAAAGTTCTATAGGCTTTTTAGCATCAGGATACTCAGTATAAAAATCAATTAAGGTGCTACGCTTTATGATGTTAAAATGATTCATCTACGCAAAAATAAAAAAAGTTTACAAATTGTAAACAAAGGTTTTGGTTAAAGCTTAAAGTAAATCTATAATGATCCAATTTTTATGACAAAGCCTTGATATGCTTTATTGTTAGCATTTGGTTAAAAGCTTAATTTTGTGCTTGTAAAAAGAAAAATCTTAATTCGTAAATCGTAAATACAAAGAAAATGTATCCAGAATATTTAGTTGCCCCAATGAGAACCGACTTAACTAGTGTTGGTTTTGAAGAATTAAAAAATGCTGATGAAGTAAAACAAGCTATAGAAACAGAAGGTACAACATTTGTTGTAGTTAACTCTGTTTGTGGTTGTGCTGCTGCAAATGCCCGTCCGGCTGCTAAAATTGCCGTACAGGAAGGCAAAAAGCCTAGTAAAATTGTAACTGTTTTTGCCGGAATGGAGAAAGACGCTGTAGATGCTGCTCGTAATTACATGTTGCCTTACCCGCCATCATCGCCATCAATGGCTTTGTTTAAAGATGGTAAATTGGTTCACATTATAGAAAGACATCAAATTGAAGGTCGCCCAGCACAAATGATAGCAGATAATTTGATTGGTGCTTTTGAACAATATTGTTAATTCCTTAAAAGAGAATGTCTCAAAAATTGCATTGGAGACATTCTCTTTTCATTAACATTTTCCCTTCTTTAAAGTAAAGCTAAAAGTAGTTCCTACTCCTTCTATACTATTTACTTCAATTTTACCGCCGTTACTTTCTATAAACTCTTTACAGATGATCAATCCTAATCCTGTACCCTTTTCGTTTTGAGTACCACTTGTACTTGAAGAGTCGGCAGTAAAGATTTTCTCTAATCTTGCTTTAGCAATACCAACGCCACTATCGGTAATAAAAAACTTAAAATTATCTTTTTCTTCTTGAGATTTTAAAGTTATTTTACCACCATTGGGAGTAAACTTTACTGCATTTGAAATTAGATTTCTTATGATAAAATTGAAATGATTTTTATCAGCCAAAACACATATTTCTTCATTAATCTGATTATCAACAACTACCCGTTTTTCTTGAATCAATTGCTGTAAAAAATCTAAAGTTTGCTTAATAGGTGTTGCGCAATTAAAATCCTCTAGCGTAATTTTAGCTCCTCTTATTTGGCTGTAGCCCCAATGTAATAATTTATCTAAAGTTTCTAATGCGGTTTCAGATTGATGGATAACACGATCTATCATATTGCTCTTTTCATGCTCTGATATATTGTTCTCTTTGATGAGACTTAAAATCCCTAGAGTTGACACATAGGCACTTCTTAGATCATGACCTATAATAGAAAATATCCTGTCTTTAATTTGATTGCTCTCAAACAATTTGTCTTTATTGATAACATTTTGCCTGTTTAGAATTCTAATGCGATAATAAGAATAGGCAAAAACAATCATAGAGAGGAACGCAATCACCAGAAGAATAATACTTAAATTACGTTGCTTGGTTCTTGTTTCATTAATTTGATTAAGCAGTTTTACTTGCTCTTGTGTTTTCTCTAATTCATACTTATCCTTAATGCCTGAAATTTCTCTCTCACGCTCTTTAACATTCAGCTTCATAGCTGCTTCATAATACTCTTCTGTATATTTTTGAGCATTTTTATAATCTTGCTGCTTTAAATAATTACTCCTTAAACCTTCTAAAATCTCAACCTCCAAATCAATAACTCCCATTTCCCGCGATTTATCCAGTGCTTTTAAGGCTTCTTGGTTACTTTTATCATAATCACCAATAAAATAATAAGCAACAGAAATATTCTGCATGTTTTTTAAAATTCCTTCTGGATAATTATTATCTAAGGAAACCTTATAAGATTGTTGATAATAATCTAAGGCTTTTTTATATTCTTTTTTCTCTTTATAAACTAAGCCAATATTCATCAGTGCAGAAGCGTGTGCAGATATTTTAGATTTTTGCCCTTTTGTTAAGTTACTTACTCTTTTAAACATTTCTAAAGCATCGTCCAATTTTCCTTGTTCTGCAAATGCTATAGCCATATTATTTACAATATCTAACTCAAAATCTTTATCTTTTACTTCTTTATTTAAAGAGTCGGCAATTTTACAGTATTTAAGTGCGCTTTTAAAATCATGAATTTGTATATGTATAGCGCTTAATTTAATGTAAGCGTTAATCATACCAGATTTATTTTTTAATTTTTCAAAAATATTTAAAGATGAAAATGCATTTGCCGCTGACTTTGTAAAATCGCCCTTACGCCCATAAATTACAGTTAACAATCCATAAGCCCTTGCCAGATTAAGCTCATCTTTTTGCTTTTTAGCAGAAGCGGCGGCGGCATTAGCGTAAACCAATGCTTCTGATAAATCTCCATGCACACTTAATAAATTAGCCATATTATGGTTCAGGATAGTCTCGCCTATTAAAAAGTTGTTCTTTTTCGTATAGTAAAGAGCTTTATTAAAATACAATCTTACGGAGTCCATTTTATTAGGCCCAAAAGACTTCATCATCATAATGTGTGCATTTACCACCAATGAATCATTATCAGAAGTGTTTATTACCTTTTTATAATGATTAATATCAATCCCCTGAAAGAGTAATAGATGAAAGTATATTAAGATTAGGTATATATGACTCATGTATTCAATTTAAAGCTGTAATATAAATAGGATATAAATTCTTTACAAATGAAACTACAATAGTTTTAACTCAATTTAAATATCTTTGCAACTTCACTAACTAAAATTCACATGATTTATCGCTTATTCAGGTATTTATCTGTAGTTATTTTACTATTTTCTCTTACTAATGCCTCATTTTCACAATCGCAAAAAGCTTACCGGGCAACAGTTGATAAAATTAACAATTTAATACACACCAAATTAGATGTTAGCTTCGATTATCAAAAAAGAAGGCTAAATGGTAAAGCTTGGATAACTCTTAAACCTCACTTTTACGCTACTGATTCTTTAACCCTAGATGCTAAAGGGATGGATATTAAAACTGTAGCGTTGGTTACTAATAATAAGCTAAGCAAGCTTAACTACAGCTATGATAGTTTAAAACTCAAAATAAATCTCGATAAAACTTATTCTAGTAAAGAAAGCTATACCGTTTATATTGATTATGTGGCTAAACCCGATGAGCTTAAAGCCAAAGGCAGTGCAGCTATTACCAATGCTAAAGGGTTGTATTTTATAAATCCTGATAGTACCATACAAAATAAGCCTGTTCAAATATGGACACAAGGCGAGACTGAAAGTTCTTCAGTATGGTTTCCAACCATAGATAGTCCGAATCAAAAAACCACGCAGGAAATTAGCATAACTGCGCCTGCAAACTATACAACTTTATCTAATGGTACTTTGGTAAATAAAAAATCTAACAAAGACGGCACTCGTACGGATACTTGGAAAATGGACAAACCTCATGCTCCTTATTTATTTATGATGGCTGTAGGCAATTTTAAAATTTACCAAGATAAATGGAAAAACATACCGGTAGACTATTATTTAGAGCCTAAGTACGCCCCTTATGCGAAAAGTATTTTTGGTAATACACCAGAAATGATGACCTTTTTCTCTAATAAATTAGGGATAGATTATCCTTGGGATAAATATGCACAAGTTGTAGTGAGAGATTTTGTAAGCGGTGCAATGGAAAACACAACAGCCACTATACATGGTGATTTTGTTCAACAAACAGACCGCGAATTGTTAGATGGAAGTGCTGGTGAGGATGTTATTGCACATGAGCTTTTTCACCATTGGTTTGGAGATTACGTAACTGCCGAAAGTTGGAGCAATTTGTCTGTTAATGAATCTTTTGCTGATATCAGCGAAACCCTTTGGAACGAATACAAATTTGGTAAAGATGCAGGAGATGCTCATAATTATGAAGCTATGCAAGCCTACCTCAATAACCCTACTGCTAAATCTAAACATCTGATTAGATTTCACTATGAAGATAAAGAAGATATGTTTGATGTAGTGTCTTACCAAAAAGGAGGGCGTATATTAAATATGCTTCGTCATGATATTGGGGAAGATGCATTTTATAAAAGCTTAAATTTATATCTAAAAAGTAATGCCTTTAAAACTGGTGAAGCGCACCAATTGAGATTAGCTTTTGAAGAGGTTACTGGTAAAGACTTAAATTGGTTTTTTAATCAATGGTATTTTAGAGAAGGCCATCCAGAGCTTAACATCAAATATAGCTGGAATGAAGGCGCAAAAACACAACAAATTATTTTAAGTCAGACTCAAAAAACCGATGTATTCTTGTTACCCATGAAAATTGATATTTATGTAGGCGGTAAAAAAGAACGTCATGATTATTTCATGACTAAAAAAGCCGATACATTAAATTTCACTCTAAATAAAAAACCAGATTTAGTTAATGTTGATGCTGATAAAATCATACTAGCAAAAAAAACAGATGAAAAATCTTTAAGTGAATACGCTTTTCAATACGAGAACGCACCACTGTATCTTGACCGTTTAGAAGCTTTAAACGCAGCTAGCAAAAATAGCAGCGATGCAACCGCACAAGCAATTATCCACAGTGCTTTAAATGATAAATACTATAAAATAAGAATCAAAGCTATAGATGCTTTAAAGCTAAATCAATCATCTGTTAAAGCTAAAGCACTTCCTGTACTTAAAAATTTAGTTAAAACTGATGAAAAAACATTAGTACAAGCAGCTGCTATAACTGCATTAGCATCTTTAAAAGACAGTTCGCATGAAACATTGTTTAAAGAAGCTTTAAAAAGTAAATCTTATGCGGTACAAGGTGCTGCCTTAGCGGCTTTAGCTGCAACCAATAAAAAAGAAGCAATCATACTTGCAAAAACTTTAGAACAAGATAGCAGAGGCCCTTTATCTGTTGCCCTGGTAGCGCTTTATGCTGATGAAGGTTCAGAAAATAATTTCGATTTTGTTTCTAAGGCTTTTAAAGATAGTGGTATAGAAGAAAAGTTTCAGATGATGCAGCGTTATGTTGGCATGTTAAGCAAAATAAAAAATACAGACATTTTTAATGAGAATGTAGCTCTTTTAAAAGGTATTGGTATACAGTATAAATCTTATGGTATTGATAAATACGTTATAGGTTTACTTCATAATCTTTTAAAGGTAAAAACAGATTTGTTAAGTTCCACTCCTACCCAAGCTAAGGCAGATGTTAATCTTCAAATAGAATATTTAAAAAGCAATATTGCTGATTTAGAAAAACTATAAACAAAATCACGACGCTTTTAACAAGGGTTGATTCTTAGAATCAGCCCTTTTTTGTTTCATCAAGTCAATATTCACAATAAAATCACATCTATTTAACAAATATTTTACACAAAAAAGCTCTTTATCAAACACTTACAAAATAAAATCACCCTTGCCCACCAAGTCTTTTTATAAATTTATCAAATAGTGTAGTATTTACACTAAGATTTTTTTCATTTTTAATTAAAAAGTCTTTTTAATATGAATTTTTTATAAAAATTAAATTTTACTTACATATTTAATAATATTAACATACTTTTGTTGTGTAAATAATTATGTTACTATTTAAAATTTAAAATTATGAAAAAGGCTATATTATCAATCGCACTATTATTGAGTTTAACAGTAAGTTTTGCTGACGAGAAAGACTCTAAAGCGGCTTCAAAATCTGGAAACGTTGCAGAAAATGTTTTAAGACAATTTGCTTATAACTTTTACAATGCAACTGATGTAAAATGGAATATCAACGAAAAATTCCAAACTGCGTTTTTTAAATTAAATGATAAACCAGCTTACGCTTTATACAATTTACAAAACGAGTTTTTAGTTGCTACACAAATTGTAAAAACAGAAGAGTTTTCTAAAGTTGCATTAAAAAGTATTTATGATACTTACGCTGGTGCTAAAATTCAAAAAATTGTTAAAATCATTTCAAGACCATCTGATTTCCAATTTTCTGATGACACCGGTTCTTACTGGGTATCTTTAATCAGCGGAGAAAAACAAGTTATCTTATTAGTTTCTCCAGAAGACAATATCACTACAGTTACTTCAATAAAAATTTAACATTAAAACCACCTTACGTAAAACCGGGCCTGTTTAAGACCCGGTTTTTTTATGCTTAAAAATTTAATACCATATTTGCTATTAAAACGTTAAATATTTAATTATGACAGCAGGTATCAGCATGATAACAGATGATAAAGGAAATAATAAAGCTTTAATTATTGACTTATTGTATTTAAAAAAGGCAAATATTAAAGCCGAAGAAGTGTTAAAAGGCTTGGCTAACTTACAAGAACTTATTGATAACACATTAGAAAAACCTCAGCAAAATACATGGGATACTGCAAAAGAGAAACTTAATAAAATTAAACCTGAAAATTAATGAAGAAAACTGCACTATGTACGCTTTTATTTTGCGTATTAGGATTTTCTATGTTACAAGCTAATACTTACCAAACAGACTCTTTAAAAAGTATAAAGCCAACATATTTAAGTAATGAACAATATTTGGCTTATACTAAAGCAAATCCATTTGAATTGGTTTTGGTAGCAGAAATAAACAATTATCCCTCGCCGCAGAAAGCTTTACAATATGCCCAACAACTTAATTTAAACGCTGCACAAAAATCACAAATCACTCAAATCCTTAATGAAATGGCCAGAAAGGCTAAAGAAATGGGGAGTTTCATTTTAGCTCAAGAAAGTAAACTCAATACTTTGTTTAAAGAGCAGAAAATAAACGATGGTTCTTTAATTTTTTACACCAATAAAATCGGGGCTCTGCAGGGCGAATTAAGAAACGCTTATTTAAAAGCTCATATCGCAACTAAAAAAGTACTTTCTGCAACTCAACTACAGAAATACAAACAACTAGTTGTTGTAAATTAGTTTTTTTAAAATTTAAGATTAAACGATAACTTAGCAACCTAAATAAAAGGAGCGATATGAATACATCTTTCGACTTTGAAAAACCTATTGCAGACTTACAGCAACAGGTTGAAAAAGTAAAGCAGGTAGCAGAAAAAACTAAGGTAGATATGTCTGCTACATTGAAAGAACTGCAAGATAAAATACAAAAAACCAAGCTAGACATATATAACAACCTTACAGGCTGGCAAAAAGTACAAATCTCTAGACATCCAGAAAGACCTTATACATTGCAATACATAGAAATGATTTGTGATGATTTTATAGAGATGCATGGTGATAGAACCGTTAAAGATGATAAAGCCATTGTTGGTGGTTTCGGAACTATTGCTGGGCAATCTGTGATGATTATTGGTCATCAAAAAGGTGTAAATACCAAAATGCGCCAGTACAGAAATTTTGGTATGGCTAATCCGGAAGGATATAGAAAGGCATTGCGACTGATGAAGCTTGCCGAAAAATTTAACAAACCTGTTATTACCTTTATCGATACACCGGGTGCTTTCCCTGGTCTTGAAGCCGAAGAGCGTGGACAAGGTGAAGCTATTGCAAGAAACTTACTTGAAATGTCTGTGCTAAATGTTCCTATCATCTGTATCATTGTTGGTGAGGGTGCTTCTGGCGGAGCTTTGGGTATAGGTATTGGAGATAAAGTTTATATGTTAGAGCATACCTGGTACTCTGTTATTTCTCCAGAATCATGCTCTTCTATTTTATGGAGAAGCTGGGATTTTAAAGAGCAAGCAGCAGAATGCTTAAAACTAACTGCTGATAATATGTATCAAAATAAGCTGATAGATGGTATTATTAAAGAACCTTTGGGTGGCGCACATCAAGACCCTAAAGCTATGGCAGAAACCATCAAAAACCAGTTATTGGCAGATTTATCTGAGCTAAAAGCTAAAAAAATTGAGAAGTTAATTGATGAGAGAATTGAGAAATTTTGCAGCATGGGTGTTGTTGTAGAAGACTAAAACCTTATACCGCACTCGATAAAAAAAGCCTCAAAACCAATAATGGTTTTGAGGCTTTTTTATACCAGAAACATGATAAATATATCTTATCGCTCTGACGGGATTAACACTATTTTAACCGGTAAAGCACCAGGTCTGTTAATCGCTCCTAAATCAGTACTTTGTACCTTGATGATGATAGCCCCTACTCTAACGGCATAGGTATAAGAAATTCCTTCAAATACATTTGGAATAGGTTCATCTTCACCATCAACAAAGGTCCCATAAACCAAAATACCATCTAAATCATAAACATTCTGATTAATTTCTGCTAAAGGAATAGAAAATGAATAAGTTACTCCGCCATCATTAGTAATCCATTCATTTTCCTGGACAACATCATAAATGGTTTTATTTGGGATGGTATAATATTCTTCTGTTACTTTTCGGCAAGATGATGTTCCTAACACCAATATACCTAATAAAACGATGGCTAGCTTCTTCATGTGTATTATATTTAAGATAAATAATTAATCATTAGACGATTGATATATGATGATGGTTGCATACTAACAAAAAAAGCACCACAATTATTGTGATGCTTTCCTTGATAGAAGAAGTTCTATCTACTCTCCGCCTTCTTTTTCTTCTTCCTTCTTCTTTTTCTTTTTAGCAGCTTTCCCTATGATATGAATTTGATCTTTTTCTTTATCATAATCCACCTCCATGGTATCGCCTTCTGTAAGTTCTCCTTTAAGGATTTCTTCTGCAATTGGATCTTCCAAGAATTTCTGAATAGCTCTTTTTAGAGGACGAGCACCAAAATTGGCATCAAAGCCTTTTTCAGCAATATAATCCTTAGCAGCCTCAGTTAATTTGATATCATAACCCAATGTTTGAACTCTGCCAAATAAAGCTTTTAATTCTATATCAATAATTTGGAATATTTCTTCTTTTTCAAGAGAGTTAAACACAATTACATCATCAACACGGTTTAAAAACTCAGGAGCAAACGCTCTCTTTAAAGCACTTTCAATTACAGTTTTATTATGACTTTCTGTTTGTGATAATTTAGCAGAAGTTGCAAATCCAACACCTTGACCAAAATCTTTTAACTGACGAGCTCCGATATTTGAAGTCATGATGATGATGGTATTTCTAAAATCGACTTTACGACCTAGAGAATCTGTTAACTGGCCTTCATCTAAAACTTGTAATAAGATATTAAATACATCTGGATGCGCTTTTTCAATCTCATCTAACAATACTACAGCATAAGGTTTTCTACGCACTTTCTCGGTTAACTGCCCACCTTCTTCATAACCCACATAACCCGGAGGCGCTCCTACCAATCTGGAAACAGCAAATTTCTCCATATACTCGCTCATATCTATCTGAATCAAAGCATCGTCTGCATCAAACATGAAACGGGCAAGTTCTTTAGCCAACTCTGTTTTACCAACACCTGTAGGTCCTAAGAAAATGAAAGAACCAATTGGTTTTTTAGGATCTTTTAATCCGGCTCTGGTACGTTGTATAGCTTTGGTTAATTTCTTGATAGCATCATCCTGACCAATAATTTTTTCGTTAATTTTCTCGAACATACCTAATAGTTTTTGACTATCAGTTTGTCCAACACGTTGTAACGGAATACCAGTCATCATAGAAACCACTTCTGCAACATTGTCTTCAGAAACAATGTACCTCTTGGTTTTAGTTTCTGCTTCCCATTCTGCCTTGGCTTTATCTAATTCTTCTAAGAGATTCTTCTCAGTATCACGAAGTTTTGCTGCTTCTTCATATTTCTGGCTACGTACAACTTTATTCTTCTCAACCTTTATTTGTTCTATTTTTTGCTCAATATCAATGATATTTTGCGGAACATGAATATTGGTTAGGTGCACTCTTGAGCCAGCCTCATCTAAAGCATCAATAGCTTTGTCTGGTAAAAATCTGTCTGTAATGTATCTTGAAGTTAAGCTTACGCAAGCTTCAATAGCTTCATCCGTATAAGTTACACCGTGATGCTCTTCGTACTTTTCTTTGATTCTGTTTAGAATCTCGATAGTTTCTGTAGGCGTAGCAGGCTCTATCATTACCTTTTGGAAACGACGGTCTAAAGCGCCATCTTTCTCGATGTATTGACGATATTCATCTAGCGTTGTAGCACCAATGCATTGGATTTCTCCACGAGCTAATGCAGGCTTAAACATGTTAGAAGCATCTAATGAGCCAGATGCACCACCAGCACCCACAATGGTATGAATCTCATCAATAAACAAAATAACATCTGGAGATTTCTCTAACTCGTTCATCACAGCCTTCATACGCTCTTCAAACTGGCCACGATACTTTGTACCAGCCACCAAAGAAGCTAAATCAAGTGTAACAACTCTCTTGTTAAATAATACCCTAGAAACTTTACGTTGTACGATTCTTAAAGCCAAACCTTCTGCAATGGCAGATTTACCAACACCAGGCTCTCCTATTAAAATAGGGTTGTTTTTCTTACGGCGAGATAGAATTTGAGACACACGCTCAATCTCTTTCTCGCGACCAACGATAGGATCTAATTTTCCATCCTCGGCCATTTTTGTTAAATCTCTTCCGAAATTATCAAGTACTGGTGTTTTAGATTTGATATCTGAAACCTTTTTAGGTGTAGAAAAAGACTCTTCTTCTTTAAAGTCATCATCACCACCGCTAGTTGCAGAATTTGTAGGATCATCTCTAAAACCACCTTTATTATTTTCTACTTCAGATTTAAATATTTCATAATTTAAATTGAACTGCGCCAATATCTGAGAAGCAATATTATCTTCTTCTCTTAAAATGGATAATAAAAGATGCTCTGTACCTATAATATCGCTTTTAAAAATTTTAGCTTCTAAGTAGGTAATCTTCAATACCTTTTCTGCTTGCTTGGTTAGGGGAATGTTCCCTAAATTAGCAGTAATAGCAGAAGTACCACGTACGGCATCTTCAATAGCTCTGCGAAGCTTTGCTGTATCAACACCCAAAGATTTTAAAATCTTTATCGCTACCCCATCTCCTTCTCTAATCAAACCCAATAGCAAATGTTCTGTGCCAATATAATCATGACCTAATCTTAAAGCCTCTTCACGGCTGTAAGAAATTACGTCTTTAACTCGGGGCGAAAATTTAGCTTCCATATAATACCTTTCTCTATAAGTGTAGAAACGTTCTAATGTATCAAATAGTTTTAGAAATGCAAGAGTAACGTTTAGTAGTTTTTATCAACAATTTAACCAATATAGTGGAAAACCGCTTTACACTAGTGAAGTTAAGAATTTTTACCTGTTTCTGACCAAAAAAACGATATTTGCCTTTCAATTGATGAAATAATGGCAGACGAGAAAATAATCTTTTCAATGGCAGGGGTAAATAAGATTTATCCGCCACAGAAACAGGTACTAAAAAATATTTACCTTTCTTTCTTTTACGGCGCTAAAATTGGCGTTATCGGGTTAAATGGATCGGGTAAATCTTCCCTATTAAAAATTATTGCTGGTTTAGATAAATCTTACCAAGGAGAAGTAGTATTATCTCCAGGGTTTTCTGTAGGCTACCTAGCACAAGAACCAGAGCTAGATCCAGAAAAAACCGTTAAAGAAGTAGTTGAAGAGGGTGCAAAAGAGATTACAGACATCCTGAAAGAATACGAAGAAATAAATGAAAAATTTGGTTTACCCGAAGTTTATGAAGACGCTGATGCGATGGATAAACTTTTAGCAAGACAAGGCGTTTTGCAAGACCAAATTGATGCTGCTAATGGATGGGAATTAGACGCAAAATTAGAGCGGGCTATGGACGCTTTACGTTGCCCAGAACCTGACGCTAAGATTGCCACATTGTCAGGAGGGGAAAAAAGACGTGTAGCTTTATGCCGATTATTGATACAAGAACCTGCTGTTTTATTGTTGGATGAGCCTACCAACCACTTAGATGCGGAATCTGTGGATTGGTTAGAGCAACACTTACAAAATTATGAAGGAACTGTTATAGCGGTTACTCACGATAGGTATTTCTTAGATAATGTTGCTGGCTGGATTTTAGAATTAGACCGTGGAGAAGGTATTCCGTGGAAAGGTAATTACTCATCGTGGTTAGACCAAAAGGCTAAACGACTAGCTCAAGAAGAAAAAACAGAGAGCAAACGCCAAAAAACTTTAGAGCGAGAACTAGAATGGGTAAGGATGGCACCAAAAGCCAGACATGCAAAATCTAAAGCAAGGCTAGGTAATTACGAGAAACTAGCATCAGAAGAAACTAAAGAAAGAGAAGATAAACTGGAACTGTTTATCCCCCCAGGACCAAGATTAGGTAATGTGGTTATTGAGGCTAATGGTGTAACCAAAGCTTATGGAGACCGTGTACTATTTGAAAATTTAACTTTCTCTCTTCCGCCGGCTGGTATAGTGGGTATTATAGGACCAAATGGTGCCGGAAAAACTACTTTATTTAGGTTAATTACTGGCCAAGAGACGCCAGACGCTGGTACTTTTAGAGTTGGAGAGACTGTAAAATTAGGTTATGTAGATCAGATGCACCATGATTTAGACCCAGAAAAATCTGTTTGGGAGAATATTACCGGCGGACATGAGACCATGATGTTAGGAAATAAAGCCACCAATTCTAGAGCTTATGTTTCTAAATTTAACTTTAACGGAGCAGACCAACAGAAAAAAGTTGGGGTTTTATCTGGAGGGGAACGTAATAGAGCCCACTTAGCAATTACTTTAAAAGAAGGTTCTAATGTTTTATTACTAGATGAGCCTACCAATGATATAGATGTGAATACTTTAAGAGCTTTGGAAGAAGCTTTAGAGAATTTTGGAGGTTGTGCCGTAGTAATTTCTCACGATAGGTGGTTTTTAGATAGGATTTGTACCCATATTTTAGCCTTTGAAGGCGATTCGCAAGTGTATTTCTTTGAAGGCAATTACTCAGAATATGAGGAAAACCGTAAAAAGAGATTGGGTGATGTTACACCTAAAAGGATTAAATATAGAAAACTAGCTTAAACTACTGAAGTATTTTAAGAAGCCTGCTTTTAACAAAGCGGGCTTTTTTTATGAGAATAGCCCCATAAAAAATCTTATCCCTTCTTAAATATAGGTTCATCATGTACTGCCAAGAGTACAAGACAAAACAAAGCTCCAGATAAATACCAGCTCTTTATGATACAGAGCCTGATTATAACTTATAAAAATTCTTGGCAGGGTTTTTCTAATACACCTGTTATTCGGTAACCTTATCATGTTACCGATTTAATTGATTAAGCTATGAAAACAATTTCTAAAATTAGTATGCTGCTTGTTTTATCAAGTTTAGCAACACAAAGTAATGCACAGGAAACAACCGCAGAAACAACATCTCGTTTTTCAACTAAAAATTTCCGTACGTGGTCTGTTGGTATACATGGTGGAGTATTAACTCCATATACGGTATTCAGAGGTCAAACAAATGATTTTAATACTCCAAAAGAAAACTGGGGTTATGGTGGCTATTTAAAAAAGCAAATTATACCATCATTTGGAATTCAGGCAGATTTTTTGGCTGGTAACGTTGAAGGATTAAGAGCATCAAGTTTGGTTCCTAACACTTCTGCTAATACCTTATACGAAGGTTCAAGTTTTAAATCTCATATAGAGTGGTCTGCTGCTTTAACAGCCAATTTCACTTTAGCCAATTTGAGTATCAATAATGAACAAGGATATTTTTCGCCTTATGTAAAAGCAGGAGCTGGATATTTATCTTCTAATGCTGAGGTGGTAAATGCGGGTCCAAACCGTGGGTATGCAGAAAATTGGTTTGTACCTGTAGGTGCAGGTTTTAAAATAGGCATAGCCAAAGGTGTTAACCTAGATTTGGGTTATGATGTAAATTTCATGAAAACAAACACTTTTGATGGTGTTGCTGGCTCTAGATTTGATAATTTCTCTTACGGACATGCAGGTGTTGAGTTTGCTTTGGGGAAAAAAGAAAACCCACAATTAGCTAATTATAGCGCTTTGGCTGATTTAAGAAAACAAACAGCCGCTGAAAGTGAAGAACTAAGAAGAGCATTATCTAATGCAGAACAAAATGCTTTGAGAGACAGAGAGCAATATGCTAAAGATTTAGGCGATGATGATGGTGACGGGGTAGCTAATAAATTTGACAAATGTGCTAACACACCTGCAAATACTGTAGTTGATGGCGCTGGATGCCCTTTAACCACACCAAAACAAATTATCAGAGAAAAAATAATGGTAACCGAGGTGGATAGAAAAATTGTTGATGAAGCCATTAAAAACTTAGAATTTGATTTGGGTAAATCTACCATACGCTCTGTATCTTATCCTACTTTAAATAAAGTTGCTGCTTTACTGGTAGAAAAAAACTTTAGCCTTAAACTTGCTGGCCATACGGATAATACAGGTTCTATGGAATTAAACTTACGTTTATCTAAAGAAAGAGCAGAAGCAGTAAAAGCTTATTTGGTAAGCCAAGGGGTTAATGCCTCTAGAATTGAAGCTACGGGTTACGGTCCAAACCAACCTATAGCAAGTAATGCTACTGCTGCTGGCAGACAAGAAAATCGTAGGGTTGAGTTTACACTTTTTTAAAGATTATCTTTAAAAAATAACAACTAACTTTAACAGAAAACACTATATAAAGGTTTAAAACACCAGCATATAGTGTTTTTTTATTGTTGATGGATGTATAAATGCTTTATACACTACTCTTTTATGGTAATTAAAAGCTTATCTACACGGTTATCATCCATATCTAAAACTTCTAATATAAAACCGTTCCATTCTGTTTTTTCGCCGGTTTTTGGAATATGATTTACCAAAGAAATAAATAAACCCGCAACTGTAGTAAAATCGGCCGGTTTATGAGCCTCTTCCAGATTAAAAAATTCTAATAATTCAAAAAAAGGCAATTGCCCATCTACAAACCACGAGTTTTGATCTCTTTGGATAATTTGATACTGGTTATCTTCTGACTCAATAGAATCATCTATCAATTCATCTAAAACATCATCTTTGGTAATGATACCCTGTAAAGAACCATATTCATCCAAAACAATAGCACTATGTGATTTATGGATTTTAAACATTTCTAATACCCGATAAGCTGGCATACTTTCTGGCACATAAAGCGGTTTAGCCAGGTTTTTAATCATATCAAAATCATTAAAACTGGTAGCTTTACTAAATAATACTTTTATAGATATAAAGCCTATCACTTTGTCTATGGTAGTATCACACACTGGATAAACGGAATGAGGCTCTTGGCTAACTTTATCTCTTATCTGCTCTAAAGACTCATCTATATTGATCCTAATTACGTCATGCCTGTGCGTCATGAGTTGACCAACCTTACGATCTCCTAACGAAAAAACCCGCTTTACAATATCATGTTCTATTTCTTCTATTTCTCCGCCTTTGGTACTTTCGCTTAGTATAGATTTTATCTCTTCTTCTGTTATGATACCATCTTGTTTTTCTTTGATACCAAATAAGCCTAAAAATAAATCGTTTGTTTTGGCTAATAACCATATTAAGGGTTTAGATATGGTGCTTAAGGCTGTCATGGGAATAGCTACAAAAGAGGCGATTTTTTCAGGAAAACTGAGCCCCAACCTTTTAGGGATAAGTTCTCCGAAAACGATGGTTAAATAGGTAATACCTACTACAACCGTGATAACTGCTAAAGACTCGCTATAAGCTTGTAAGACATCAAAGCTATTAAACCAATGGGTTAAAGCAGCAGTAAAAGTATTACCACTAAAAATACCCGTAAGGATACCAATTAAAGTAATACCTATTTGTACTGTAGATAGAAATGTATTGGGATGGTTAGCTAATTCTAATGCCTTTTTAGCATTTTTATTTCCCTTTTTTGCTGCACTTTCTAATTTAAATTTTCTGGATGAGACTAAAGCAATCTCGCTCATAGAAAAAACTCCGTTTAAAAGTATCAATGCAATAATGATGATGATTTCCATTTGTATCAAAAAGCCTGAAAATAACAAATATTTAGCTTAATAAGGTTTATTTGTGAAATCTTTACTGGATATTGATGCTTATTTCTGCTTCCTTTCTATAATTTTTTTTCTCCATCCTTCTGATGATTAGCCTCCAAGTACTTTAAGCTTGATAGAACAAAATAGAACCTATCAACTCCTGTTAGCTCAACTGCTCTTACTGCTGAAGTGGAAAATAAATGACAAAAAATCTGCGTTCTTCGGAAAGATGAGTTTTATGTTTAAAGGCAGTTTCCCAAAATATCCGCTTCTTAGGTTCTTTCTACTTTTGAATTTCTACTTCTTAAGGCATTTAGGTCTTTATACTTTTGACTTTTTACTTAAATAAAGCGCATGCGGTTTTGCATTCGAGTTTGTAAAATCATTCATA
>NZ_DLHN01000043.1 GCF_002483235.1 Pedobacter glucosidilyticus
TGCTAAGGCTTTAGGGGTGACTGCGGATGCTGTTAAAAATTATAATGATGAAACAGTGATTAATATTATTTCAAGTACCCTTAATGATAATGCCGGATCTGTTAATTTTGGATGTAATCTTACATTTAATCCAATTGATAAAGTAGTTGAATTATATGAACGATTATTAGCCAGTGAGCGGGAGAAAATAGAAATCTTAAAAAACAAATAACACATCATTATCTACCATGAAAACAAACCTTTACCTTTCAACAATTTTGTTAGGTCTAACACTTACTGTATTTACAGGATGTAAAAAGGACTTAAAAACTGCTACTTTAAACATTAAAGTACTAGACCCTAATAATAGATCTGTAGAAAATATAAAGTTTGATATTTTACAACATCAAGGTGAATTCTTTCAAACTCTTAGCACAATAGCAAGTGATTCCAGTGGTGAAACAAGTATTATTCTGCCAAAAAACAAATCATTTCATATTTACTTAGTGCCCCAAGAAAGATATACGGATTGGTATATGGGTAACTCAGCTGCTCAACTATTTAATGCCGGACTTTTTAAGTCTTTAGACGAAATTAATAACAGCCCAATACACAAACCAACACCTAATATAGGTGATACTAAATATGCAGATATCAATGGTGATGCAATTATCAGTGTAGAAGATTTGGTTTTAAAAGTAGATTTGGAAGAAGATATTTTGGTGACAATTAATTTGGTAGCTGGGAAGAGCGGGTTGTATAAGTGAGTGAGTTACCATTAATTTTATATGTAATGCTATCGTAATTATTCATCCTGAGCATCTTTTAATCCTGAAAATTCTGATTCAGATAATTTTAAAAAATGAATAAGCGGAAAATCTTTTACAGGTTCGTCAATAGCTGCTGCGTTGCCTTCGTCATTAAACATGGAAAACTTGTGCGTTTTCTCCACTAAAAATTTGAACATATTTAAATCTGCCTTTTTTAAGATTCCGAGTATTTATATAGAGTTTAATTTATTCCCCCCGTCATATTTGATTGTTTTTTGATCATATCTGCTATGTAATCAGCGGTAAATTTGCTGTAGAATTTAATATCATCAAGCATCTATACATAACAAAACATGTATAAAATATTTTCTAACCCATTCTTAACAAAAATGATGTTTAAAAAAATTACGCTTTTATTTAGTTTAAGTATTTGGACAATCATCCTAAATGCCCAAACTTGGCAGCCATTAGGACCAGATGATTTTAATCAAGCTAGTTTTGGTGGTGTCACGTTCCCTTATCTTGTCTTTAATGGATCTACACCTTACATAGCTTATCAAGATGCCGATAATAACAGTAGACTAACGGTTAAGAGATTTAATGGTACATCCTGGGAGTTTGTAGGCGCACCTGGCTTCTCAGCAGGTACACTCGTTTATACTAGTTTAGCTTTTGCGGGTACTACTCCTTACATTGCTTATCAGGATGCTGCAAACTCCAACAGAGCAACTGTCCAAAAATTTAATGGTACTTCTTGGGAAATAGTGGGTACTACTGGCTTCTCGTCAGCAACAGCCAATTATATTTCATTGGCTATCCATAACAATACACCTTATGTAGCCTACAGAGATGGAGGTAATAGTAGTAAAGCCACCGTACGAAAGTTTAACGGCACAACATGGGAGGTTGTTGGTACAGCCGGTATATCCATCGGTGCAGCTCTTTATACCACTATTATATTTAATAATGCTACCCCCTATTTGTTATATGCTGATGGTGGAAATTTTTTTAAAGCAACATTGAAAAGATTTAATGGAACAGACTGGGAGCTTGTTGGTGTGAACGGTTTTACGGCCGGACAGGCCTCTTACGCAAATATTGCTTTTGATGGGGCTACTCCATATGTAGCTTATACAGATGCTGCAAACTCTAACAAAGCTACGGTACAAAAATTTAATGGTACGAATTGGGAACTGGTTGGTAACGTAGGTTTCTCTAACAATACTGCTTTTCATGTAAATTTAGCTATGAGCGGTAGTACACCTTACATTATTTACAGTGATGGCGCAAATTCTGGTAAGATAACCGTACAGAAATTTAATGGTAATACTTGGGAATTGGTAGGTAATGCTGGCTTTTCAGTAGGTAATTCAACCAGAACACATATAGCTTTTAATGGAACTACCCCGTATATCATTTATCAAGATGCTGGTTTATCAAATAAAGCTATTGTACAAAAATATGATGGTAACAAATGGGAATTTGTAGGGCTTATTAATGGGTTCACTACAGGTCAAACACTGTACCTGAGCCTAGGCTATGATGGTACTACACCGTTTGTTTTTTATCGTGATGAAGAAAATCAATATAAAGCAACTGTTAAAAAATATAATGGTACTTCTTGGAAAATTGTAGGTAATGCAGGTTTTTCTGCTGGCCAGGTCGCTTATAATCAGATTACCTTTGATGGAAGCACACCTTATGTAGTTTATCAGGATGGAGGAAACGCAAGTAAAGTCACCGTACAAAGGTTTAATGGTACAACTTGGGAAGTTGTAGGAAATGCTGGTTTTTCTGCTGGAGGAGCTTTATATACAACTATTGGTTTTAATAATCATATTCCTTATGTTGCTTACCGAGATGCGGCAAATTCCAATAAAATTACCGTACAAAGGTTTAATGGTACCAATTGGGAATTAGTAGGCACAGCGGGCTTCTCTGCTGGTGTAGCATTTTATATTAATTTGGTATTTTTTGATGATAAGCCTTATGTTGTTTACGGTGACGGTGCAAATTCAAGCAAGGCAACTGTACAAAAATTTAACGGCACTTCTTGGGAGCTTGTTGGTGCGGCCGGCTTTTCTGCAGGAGAAGCTATATATACAAGCATAGCTTTTGACGGCTCAATACCTTATGTAGTTTATCAAGATGCTGCTAACTCTTACAAAGCTACAGTTCAAAAATTTAATGGAACTTCTTGGGAGCTTGTTGGTGCTGCAGGATTTTCACCTGGTTCAGCATCCTACACCAATATCATGTTTTATGGGAATACACCTTATTTGGTTTATGGCGATAACGCAAATGGTGGTAGAGCTACTGTTCAGAAGTTTAACGGAACAATTTGGGAAAATGTAGGTAGTGCTGGCTTCTCTCTAAAACAAGCTAATTACACAAATATAATATCTACAGGTAGCGAGCTTGTGGTAGCTTACGCTTCTTTTAATGGCGCATTTGCCAAGAGCTTTCCTTTAGGTACTTTACCTGTAAAACTTAAGGATTATAAGGCAAGTGTTAAATTTGATAAACAGGTTAATTTAACATGGGAAACGGCAACAGAGCATGATAATAGCCATTTTACGGTTTCAAAAAGTAGAGATGGCAAAACATTTGAAACTTTAAGTGTCGTACAATCTAAAGGAAATGGTGCTCGTTATGAAACCATAGACTTTAATCCATCTAACGGCTTGAGCTATTATCAACTAAGCCAGACGGATAAAGATGGTAAAACAGAAGTATTGGGTATAAGACCTATAAACTTTACCAGTTTAGCACAAAAAGAACTTCTGGTTTACCCAAATCCGATTACTGATGGCACCATAAATATTAACTATGCCGGTTTAGAGGGTAATCAAGTATTGATGATGTATGACCTGTTAGGAAAAGAAGTTTTTAAAGGCTATATCCCATTTTCAAACGGAAATGCAACTTTTAAGTTAAGCAAGAAGTTAAATCCTGGTGCTTATTTTTTAATACTTCAAGAAAATGGTGCAAAAATTAAAGTATTGGTTGAATAAGGTTTAGATAACACCCCAATAAGAAATCGGAACATGATCTGATATATTCAGAAAGAGTTCCGACTTTTCTTCTTTAGTCTGAGATCAGTTGATGATGGTAGAAACTCTTCGGCAAACATTTATTTTTCAATAAATACTCCTATATCCTACTCATCAATTAATTTCATTACCGCTGCTGGGGGCAAACGATAAACTTCTTTAAATGTTCTGCTAAAATTGGAAGCATTGCTAAAATTAAGTAAATATGCTACCTGTTTAACTCTGTGGCCTTGTTGTAACATTTCAAAAGCGCATCGCATTTGTACTTCTCTAAAATAATCAAAAGCGGTTTTACCTGTTTGCCTTTTAAACTGCCTGCGCATAGTAGGTACGGTCATTTTGCCTAATTCTGCCAGATAATCCAAACCTGGGAAGCCTTTTCTGAAATGGTTATGGATATAGTCTTTGATGTTTTCAATACCATCAAATTCCTCTGGCTGTGCAGGTACATTTAAAACGGATAAAGGATCAGTTACGATACTAAAGAAATCGGCTATCAATGCCATGGATAATTTCTTTACTACCAAGCTATAGACTGGTGATCTTTTATGACTGGATAAAACATGATTCAGCTCATCATAAGTGTCTTTATAAAAGCTATCGTTAAAATAGGCTATACCATCCATTTCTTTTGCCAGTACTTTCATAAAACCAGCTTGGTAATCAACACTACTCAAATCTATATGTTGCATTAACCATTCTTTCTTAAAGCAAAATATAAAGGCTCTTATACCTGCTTTCTCCTCAAAATTAGTCTCATAATCAAACGCATTGTTATAAAAACTACATATTCTGGGTAAAGAGAGGGCTTTAGATTGCTGATAATTATCTTTATGAGGCGTTTTGTTTACCCCACCCCTAATCAGTTGATAAGAAAGGCAAAAGTATTCTACTTCCCGATCACCTAAAATAGCAATTTTTGTTGCCTCTAGAGCTTCCATGTCTACCACAAATAAATAGCATCCTTCTTCTATTTTCTCATATTGAAAAGTGGTGCGTAAATCTTGTGTATGCGCTTGTATTTGCTGACTTTGATGATTATGTTGTACCGCAGGATAATGTTCTATTTCTGCAATAAATTTTTCGGGATAAGAGATTTTCCAAGTTGTAGTATCCATCAAAACAAATATAATGAAAAACGATGTTGAGAAAGTTTAATATGACATATTACTTCCCGATACAAAACTTACTAAATATA
>NZ_DLHN01000035.1 GCF_002483235.1 Pedobacter glucosidilyticus
GGTTAGTTGGTTAGTTGGTTAGTTTTTAGGAAAAAGAATACAAGTTAGAGATATTAAATGGAATTGCAAAAGGTCTCTATACGCATATCTCAAATCTCACATCTTTATTTTATGGAATTGAAAGGGTCTCTATACGCACATCTCAATACTCAAATCTATTTGCAAGGGTCTCTATACGCACATCTCAACACTCAAATCTAAAATATCATATCTAAAAAAATGTCTGAATACCCATATCTAAATTATACAGTTACGGATAAAGATGTTCTTTACGAGGATAATCATCTCATTGCTATTTATAAAAAAGCTGGATGGATTGTTCAGGTAGATGATACCGGAGATTTGTCTTTAGATGATATGGTAAAGAAATATATTGCCGAAAAATATCATAAACCTAATGGGGCTTTTTTAGGGGTTGTACATCGTTTAGATAGGCCGGTAAGCGGAGTCATACTGTTCGCAAAGACTTCTAAAGCCTTAGATCGTATCAATAAAATGTTTAAAGAGCGGCAAATGCATAAAACGTATTGGGCTGTGGTTAGGCAAAAACCTAGTAAAATGGAAGGTACTTTGGTTCATTGGCTAGTAAAAAATCCTAAAAAAAATATTACTACAGCTTATGACCACGAAGTTAAGGGTAGTCAAAGAGCTGAATTAAACTTTAAGGTATTGGGTTTTCTGGATGGTTACTATTTAATTGAAGTGGATCCTATTACTGGCAGGCCTCATCAAATAAGGGTACAATTAGCTACTTTAGGTAGCCCCATTGTAGGCGATAATAAATATGGCTACCCACGTGGCAGTCGTAAAAAGAGCATTTGTTTACATGCCAGACGACTTCAATTTATACATCCGGTAAAAAATGAACCTGTGGATATTTTTGCTCCTTTACCTAAAGATGGTTTTTGGGATAAGTTTGAAAGTTTTAATAAATAACTTTTAGTTTGTTATTAACTGTGTTTTAAATACTGTCTGGTTTATTAAAAATACCTTGAGTTTATAAAGCAGTGTAGTTATCTTATACTTAAGCTATAGTATACCTATATTTAGTACTTGCTATAAGGTTGCTATAAAGTTGCTGTAAGGTTGCTATAACCTTGCTGTATATAAACTTAGATTTGGTTGAAGAAGTTGGTGATGGTAAATTGTTAAAAACATTTACAATGCTAAAGCTATAAAAATAATATGTTATTCGATAATTTTTTAGCAAAAAATCATAAAGATATTGCTAGGCAAAACTCATAGATGGGTTTGAATTCGACTAGACATCTAATAAAAAAATATCTATTTTAAAGACGAAATTTATATGAAATGGCTTTAATTAGCTTCTTCTTTAAGTTTTATTAAAGTATCTGCAATACGGTCTAACAATAAATTTCGCTCGCTAATTAATCTGTCGCCCAAAGCCATTAGCTTTTTAATGTTTTTAGGTGTGGCGGCATCCATTCTTTCATCAACACTTTGCAAGTCTTTAGGCTCTAGCCTGATGTATTGATTGGAGATACCTAAAAAGGAAAAAATCTGCATCATATAAAAATGACTGGTTTCGCTAGCACCGCTCATCATCATATCTAATAAGGCTGGCACTACAAATAGTGCCTTAGTTTGGCTCAGCTCATCGCTATCATAAGATTTTTTAGAAACCCCAGTTCCTAAAGATAAAATATGGATGTTTTTTGGAATCTCTTTTTCGGGTGTTTTTTGTATTTCAACAAAGGCACTCATGGTTGGGTTAGTAGCAAAAACACCACCATCCAATAATGGATATCTCACGCCTGCTAATGAATAAATCTCGGCAACGCTAAAAAAGGTTGGTGCCGCTGATGTGGCTCTACAAACATCTCTTAAATAAAAATCTCTGCTATCACCTCTTTCTATAGCTGTTTTTTGTCTGAAAAAATGTGCTTTTCTCAGTTCTATATTATAAGCTGTAATAATACAGGGTTTTATCAGCTGACTTAGCTTAACATCACCAAAGTAATCTTTTAAAATTTTCTCCCAAGCTATATTATTATATTTTTCGGTTACCCAACCAATTTGAGCCAATATCTTTTTAAAGCCTTTATTCTGGAATATTGCAGCTCCATGTTTAATATAAAGGTCTAAAGCTTCTTTAGCGCTAAATTTAGGTTTTGTTGGGTCTGCTTCAGAAGGGCAAAGTAATAAGCCGGTTAATATTCCGCCGGTACTGGTACCTGCAAAGAAATCAAAATATTCTACTATAGATGCTTCAGGGTTGTGGGTCTTTTTTTTTAACCTTTCTTCTAAGCTCACCAAAATCATTCCCGGGATAATCCCTTTTATGCCTCCACCATCAATAGATAAAATTACTTTCATAATTACAATTTAAGCTAATAGGCTAAATGTAATAAACAACAATTAATAATCAATTGTGTTGCTATGGATTTTTGAATAATTGTGTAGTCATTAAGCCATATTTGGAGGCTACAATGCCAACGCCCATTCTTCCTAATTTAGGGTTTAAGATATTGGCTTTATGTTTTGGTGAATTCATTAAACCTTCATGAATTTCTTTAATGGTTGATGCATAAGCGATATTTTCTGCTGCCGCTCTAAATACGATACCCGCTTTTTTCATCCTGTCAAAAGGGTTTTCTTTATCAGGATTTATATGAGAGAAGAAATCTCTTTTAGTCATATCTAGGCTATGTGCTCTGGCAACTAACTGAACTTGTTCATCGTAAACTAAAGGTGCTAATCCGGCTTTTTTTCTTTCTCTGTTCACCAGTTGATGTAATTCTTGTTCTAAACTTTCTATATCAGCAGGCTTGGTGATGCTTGTATTTGCTTTAGCTGGAAGTGTGTTTTTTGAAAAGCTACAAGATAAAACAACTGGAATGATGAATGCTATTTTAAAAATTTGAGATAACATACAGGGAATTTTTTCCTGATAACGTTTAACTTATATCATTTATTTCGTTCAAAACTCGGCTTTAATTTAAGTTTCATTTGTAAAGCTCTCCCACTTTATCCTACTTTTTAGATAAAAATTGGAAAAATCTCCCACCTGATAATTTTGTGGTTATTTAAATAACTGATAATCAGTATGTTTTTAGGTAAGAAGTTAATGCTTTACTGAGGATTTATAAGATAAATAAGACTGTAAAATGCCTGAAAAATCATTTTATAAGCCTTTTCTAAGGTGTTGAAAACTTTTTGTGGTAAAAAGTGGTAAGAAGTGGAACTTATGTTTATTTTTACATTAAGAAAAACTATATACACTTAGCATGTCTCATCTGATTGGAGAATTTGATTGTAAGCTTGATGCCAAAGGACGCCTGATGGTGCCTTCTGGTTTGAAGAAGCAATTGCCTGCGGCAGATGCGGAGGGCTTGGTGATAAATCGTGGTTTTGAAAAGCATTTAGTTATCTACTCTAAAGCCGAGTGGGATAAAGTAACTGCTGAGTTAGCGCAGTTAAATCAGTACGAAGAAAAGAACAGAAAATTTATTCGCTATTTCACTAGAGGGGCTACCGAGCTTTCTTTGGATGCTTCTGGGCGAGTTCTGCTTCCAAAATCTTTATTAGAATACGCTGATATAGGTGCTGAAGTGGTGTTGTCTTGTCAGTTTAACAAAATAGAAGTTTGGGCTAAAGATGCTTACGATGCGCAGTTGGATGACGAGCCAGAAAATTTCTCAAGCCTTGCCGAAGAGGTAATGGGTAAAGGAAGGAGGATAGATGGATAACGTTTATCATGTTCCGGTAATGTTGAGAGAATGTATTGAAGGTTTAGCTATTGAGCATGAAGGTGTTTATGTGGATGTAACTTTTGGTGGTGGTGGCCATTCAAGGGAAATTATGAAGCACTTAGGTGATGATGGGGTTTTGGTAGCTTTTGATCAGGATGAAGATGCAAAGCAGAATATCATAGCTGATGATAGATTTGTTTTTGTTGACCAGAACTTTAGATTTCTAAAAAATAATTTAAGAGCACACGATTTAATTCCTGTTAATGGAATTTTGGCTGATTTAGGTGTTTCTTCTCATCAATTTGATGTTCCTGAACGCGGTTTCTCCATCCGTTTTGATGGTGATTTGGATATGCGTATGGATCAATCATCCGGTTTAACCGCAAAAGAAATTGTAAATACTTATGAAGAAGAAGATTTGCATAAAATCTTTGGGATTTATGGTGAGATACAAAATGCAAAATCTTTAGCTAAAACTATTGTTACAGCCAGATTGAATCATCCTATCGAAACTATCGCACAGTTGAAAAGTGTAATTCAAAAACTAATTCCGAGAGGAAAAGAGAATAAATATCTAGCTCAGGTTTTTCAGGCGCTAAGAATCGAGGTTAACCAAGAAATGGAAGCCCTTAAAGATTTTTTAGAGCAAACAGCAGAAGTTTTAAAGCCGGGGGGAAGGTTGGTCGTGATGTCTTACCATTCTTTAGAAGATAGGTTGGTAAAGAATTTTATGGCTAAAGGTAAGTTTAGTGGCGAGGTTGAAAAGGATTTTTTTGGTAATGAAATTAAGCCTTTTAAGGTTTTAACAAAAAAGTCGGTTACGGCAAGTGAAGAAGAAATCAAATTAAATAACAGAGCAAGAAGTGCAAGGTTAAGAATTGCAGTAAAACAATGATCAATAAAATTAGAGAACCTAAAGTAGAATCTGTAGAGGAAGAAATTCTTCCAAAACAGAAAGAGGAGCCAAAAGAGGTTGCTCCAAGCTTTATAAGCTCTCTTTTTACAAAAGGTGTAGTTTCTAAAGAAGGTGCTACAGAAGCCCTTCCGTTTATTGTTTTTTTGGCTTTTCTAGGGATGATTTATATCGGAAATAGGCATACTGCGGAAAATAATATTAGAAAAATAGATAAGGTTAGTAAAGAAGTGAAAGAGTTAAGTTGGGATTTTAAGACGCTTAAAGCTGACCTCATGTTTAAAAGTAAACAAACAGAGGTGGCAAGTAGGGTAGATTCAGTTTTGGGTCTTAAAGTTTCTTTAGAGCCACCCATAAAAATAAAAATTAGTCCTGATGAATATAAGAACTAACATTCTTCTGCGTGTTTATGCAGCTTTCGGGGTTATTGTTTTGTTTGCATTTGCTGTAATCGCTAAAATGGTTCATGTGCAAGTGGTACAAGGCGATAAGTATAGGGCTATGGCTGATAGTTTAAGTACTAAGTATGTAGAGGTTGAGGCGGCTAGGGGTAATATTTATTCTGCAGATGGTAGTTTATTGGCAACATCGGTTCCTGAATACGAAATCAGGATGGATTTACTGGCTGGCGGCATAAAAGAGGATAAGGTTTTTTACGAAAAGGTAGATTCTTTAGCCTATCGTTTAGCGGCACATTTTAAGGATAAACCAGGTTTTAAATATGCTCGTCTTTTGCGTGATGCCAGAGAAGAAGGTGAACGTTATTTCTTGATTAAAAGAAATGTAAGCTATCAGGATTTAAAAGCGTTGAAGAAATTTCCAATATTTAATTTGGGTAGGTATAAAGGCGGGATGATTGCTGTACAGCAAAACAAAAGAATTTTCCCTTTCAGAGATTTAGCAGCCAGAACTATAGGTTATTATAACGCAAATGCAGGGGCGGCAGTAGGTTTAGAAGGTGCGTATGGAGATTATATCAATGGCGAAACAGGGAAAAGACTAGTACAAAGAATTGCAGGTGGCGTATGGATGCCTATTAACGAGGATGCAGAAATAGCACCAAAAGATGGTGCAGATATTATTTCTACCATCGATATCAATATGCAAGATCTTGCGCAAAATGCACTAAAAAAACAATTGATAAAAAGCGAGGCTGATTTTGGTTGTGTAGTGGTGATGGAGGTAGAGACCGGAAAAATTAAAGCTATAGCAAATTATACCAGGGATGGTGAGGAGCTAGAGTATAAAGAGAAGTTTAATTATGCCATTGCACAAAGTGCCGAGCCTGGTTCAACTTTCAAATTAGCCTCGTACATGATTGCTATGGAAGACGGCAAGTTTGATTTAAACGACCGTGTAGATACAGAGGGAGGAAAATACAAAATTTATCGTCATACGATTAAAGATTCTCATGAAGGTGGTTATGGTGTTATTACCATGAAACAAGCTTTTGAGGTTTCATCCAACGTAGCTATTGTAAAGCAAATTTACAACCATTATAAAGATGAGCCTGAAGAGTTTACCAGTAAGCTTCATGATTTAAAGCTTGGTGAAAAAATGGGTTTACAAATTCCTGGAGAAGGTAAGCCTTTAATCAAAACACCAGAAAGTAAATCATGGAGTGGCTTAACCTTACCTCAGATGGCTTATGGCTATGAGCTAAAAATGACTCCGGTAGAAATTTTAGCACTTTATAACGCGGTAGCTAACAATGGTAAAATGATAAGTCCAATGTTTGTGCAAGAAATTAGAAGATTGGGGTCTACTGTTGAGCAATTTAAACCTCGGGTAATCAATAATAAGATATGTTCTGATGCCACTTTAGAAAAGCTTAAAGTGATGTTAGAGGGCGTAGTGATTGATGGTACCGGAAAGGCTTTAAATAATCCACTTTATAAAATAGCCGGTAAAACCGGAACAGCGCAGGTGGCAGATGGTTCTAAAGGTTATAAAGGTAAAAGACAATATCAAGCATCTTTTTGTGGCTATTTCCCCGCAGAAAAGCCTAAATACTCCATGATAGTGGTTGTTCAAAACCCAACTAAAGGTTCTTATTACGCAGCAGATGTTGCAGGGCCTGTTTTTAGGGAAGTTGCTGATATGGTTTACGCTGGCGATATCCAAATGTACTCTGATATCAAAGCACCAAAATTAGTAGGCAATACTAGACTGCCAAAAGTAAAAGGAGGGCATAAAAAATCGGCACAAAAAGTTTACGGCGCTTTTGGTATTAAACCTTATTTCGCTTCTGCGACAGAAAGTGATATCGATACTAATAATGGCATTACTTATAAAGAAGTAAGAATGAATCGTGGTGTAGTGCCAGATGTAGTTGGAATGGGTTTGAGAGATGCTTTATACGTTTTAGGAAATTCGGGCTTAAAGCCAGTAGTTAAAGGAAGCGGTGAAGTTGTAATACAGTCTTTAGCAAGCGGAACACCTATCATAAAAGGAACTAAAATTTTAATCGAGTTACAATAATGGCAGTTTTAAAAGACATATTGTATGGTGTTGCTTTGGAGCAAGTAATTGGCTTAACGGAGGTTGAGATAACACAAATTGCTTTCGACTCTAGAAAAGTAGCACCTCAAACGCTTTTTGTTGCTATTAAAGGAACTCAAACAGACGGGCATCAATATATCAGCTTAGCTATAGAAAAAGGTGCTGAAGCAATTGTTGTAGAAACCTTGCCAGAAGATATCATAGATGGTATTACCTATTTAGTTGTAGCCAATTCTGCTCAAGCTTTAGGTGTGATGGCTGCAAATTTTTATGATCATCCATCATCAAAACTAAAACTTGTAGGTGTAACAGGTACTAATGGTAAAACAACGGTTTGCACTTTGCTTTATCAGTTATTTAGAGATTTAGGCTATAAAGTAGGTTTGATATCTACGGTAGAAAATAAGATAAATGATGCCATTATTCCATCAACTCATACCACGCCAGACCAAGTATCACTACAATCTTTAATCAACCAAATGATAGATGCTGGTTGTGATTATTGTTTTATGGAAGTAAGCTCGCATGCGGTAGCACAACATCGTATAGAAGGATTAAACTTTGCTGGAGCTGTTTTTACAAATATCACTCATGACCATTTAGATTTTCATCTAACTTTTGATAATTATCTAAAAGCAAAAAAAGCATTTTTTGATGGATTAAGTAAACCCGCTTTCGCTCTTACCAATATTGATGATAAAAATGGGGAGGTAATGCTTCAAAATACCAAGGCGTATAAAAAAAGTTATGCTTTAAAAACCTTAGCTGATTTTAAAGCTAAAGTGATAGAAAACCAATTCTCTGGTTTGCACCTGGATATTGATGGGCATGAGGTCTACATGAAAATGGTAGGCTCTTTTAATGCTTATAATTTATTGGCTGTTTACGCTACGGCCATGTTGTTAGAGCAAGACAAAATAAAGGTTTTAACCATTTTAAGCAGGCTAAGTGGTGCAGAGGGCCGGTTTGATTATATCATGGCGCCAAATAAAGTAGTGGGTATTGTGGATTATGCGCATACGCCTGATGCTTTGAGAAATGTATTGTCTACTATAGATAATATCAGAAATGGAAATGAATCTATCATCACCATTATTGGCTGTGGCGGAGATAGGGATAAAACTAAACGCCCAGTAATGGCACAAACAGCTTGTGATTGGAGTCATAAAGTAATTCTTACTTCAGATAATCCACGATCAGAAAATCCTGAAGACATTATTAAAGATATGCAGGCAGGGGTTACGCCAGTTAACCAACGTAAAGTACTCACCATCCTAGATAGAAGAGAGGCTATAAAAACTGCTTGTCATTTAGCTCAGCCTGGTGATATTATTTTATTAGCTGGTAAAGGCCATGAAAAATATCAAGAAATAAAGGGTGTAAGGACTGATTTTGATGATAAAAAAATATTGTTGGACCAATTTAACCTACTTGCTTAATGTTATACTACTTGTTTAATTTTTTGGATAAACAATTTGATTTCCCTGGTGCAGGTGTATTTCAGTTTATCTCTTTTAGGGCAAGTATGGCCATCATCTTATCCTTAATTATTACTACCGTTTACGGAAGTAGATTGATTAAATATTTAAGATATAAGCAAGTTGGGGAAACGGTAAGAAACCTAGGTTTAGACGGGCAAATACAAAAACAAGGTACCCCAACTATGGGTGGCTTAATCATTATTGCTGGGGTATTAATCCCAACTTTGTTATTTGCCAAGCTAGAAAATATATACATCATTTTAATGATTGTAACTACCATTTGGATGGGAGCAATAGGTTTTTTAGATGATTATATTAAGGTATTTAAGAAAAATAAAGAAGGGCTAGCTGGTAGATTTAAAATAGTTGGACAAGTGGGTTTATCCATCATTGTAGGCTGTACCATGTATTTCCATCCTGGAATTTTGGTAAGACAAACTGTTACAGGTGCCTTGCCGGCAGGAAGTTCTACTACCCAAACAGAAACTGTTTACAATCAAGAAGGAAAGAAGCTGATAAAAGTAGAAAAATCAACAGGTGTACATTACGCAAATGATGTAAAATCTACCATTACCAATATCCCTTTTTATAAAAATAATGAGTTTGATTATGCCAAAGTCTTAAAATTTATGGGCGATGGCTATGAGAAATACGCTTTTCCGGTGTTTTTGCTATTCGTTATCGTGATTATAACGGCGGTCTCAAACGGTGCTAACATCACAGACGGTATAGATGGATTGGCAACCGGAACATCAGCAATTATAGGGATTACCCTGGCTTTACTAGCTTATGTTTCTGGTAACATGATTATTGCAGATTACCTCAATATTCTATACATCCCAAACTCTGGAGAGCTGGTGATTTTTGCGGCGGCTTTTGTAGGAGCTTGTGTGGGTTTCCTTTGGTATAATACTTTTCCTGCTCAGGTTTTTATGGGCGATACAGGAAGTTTAACTATTGGGGGTATCATAGCGGTTTTAGCTATTATGATACGTAAGGAGTTACTTATCCCAATACTTTGTGGTGTTTTCTTGATAGAAAATCTATCGGTGATTATGCAGGTTTCTTGGTTTAAATACACCAAAAAGAAATATGGCGAGGGTAGAAGAATCTTTTTAATGTCGCCCTTACATCACCACTTTCAGAAAAAAGGTTATCACGAAGCTAAAATTGTTACCCGCTTTTGGATTATCGGGATACTACTAGCCATCATCACTATAGTAACGCTGAAATTGAGGTAACTTTTTGGGAGAATAAGGATTGGGGGATAAAGGAATAAAGAACAAAGATTAGGGAATAAAGAATAAGGAACAAAGATTAGGGAATAAAGAATAAGGAACAAAGAACAAAGATCAAGGAACAAAGATTAGGGAACAAGGAATAAGGATTGAAATTTTAGAGAGTTAGAAATTAAATGAATAAGGAAAGCCATCATACAAATAAAGCAGAGCAATCTAGTGCTCCCTCTCCTTCGGAGAGGGCTGGGGTGAGGCTCGTAGTTTTAGGCGCTGGAGAAAGTGGCGTTGGCGCTGCTATTCTAGCCCAGAAGCATGGTTTTGATGTTTTTGTATCTGATTTTGGTGCTATTGCAGATCATTATAAAGCAGAGCTAAACGATTTTAATATCCCTTTTGAAGAAAATCAGCACACAGAAGATTTAATCTTAAATGCTACTGAGGTTGTAAAAAGTCCGGGTATCCCTGACAAAGCTCAAATGATCAAAAAATTAGTAGAAAAGAATATTCCAATACTATCAGAAATAGAGTTTGCTGGAAGATATACCAACGCTAAAACCATTTGTATTACTGGTTCTAATGGTAAAACTACCACCACGCTTTTAACCTATCATATTTTAAAGAAAGCAGGTTTAAATGTGGGTTTGGCCGGTAATATTGGGAAAAGTTTTGCTAAGCAGGTTGCTCAAGAAAACTTTGATTATTACGTATTAGAGATTAGCAGTTTCATGCTGGATAATATGTATCAGTTTAAAGCTGATATAGCCATTTTATTAAACATCACGCCAGACCATTTAGATAGATATAATTATGAGATGCGTAATTATGTGAATTCTAAATTCAGGATTATTCAAAATCAAAAGGAAGAAGACCATTTTATCTACTGTGCCGATGATCCTGAAACGGAAGCAGTAATTACAGATTTTGCTATTAAAGCTCAAATACATCCATTTTCTATCAAGAAAGAAGTTGCTAATGGTGCTTTTGCATCAGGGCAAACCATCACGTTTAATCTAAACCATTCAGATAAATTAACTATGTCATTTTCAGATTTAGCACTACAAGGTAGTCACAATGTTTACAACTCTATGGCTTCTGGTATAGCAGCTAAGATATTAGATCTTAGAAACGCAACCATTAGAGAAAGCATGGGAGATTTTATAAATATTGAACACCGTTTGGAGCATGTTGCCAAAATTTCCGATATCACTTTCATTAATGATTCTAAAGCAACCAATGTAAATTCTACTTGGTACGCGTTAGAAAGTGTTAATACTGATGTTGTTTTAATTATGGGTGGTGTTGATAAAGGAAATGATTATAGCATGATTAAAGATTTAGTTAAGCAAAAGGTTAAGGCTATAGTTTGCTTAGGTAAAGATAATAAAGCGATACATGATGCTTTTGAAGATGATGTAGAAGTTATTGTGAATACATTTTCTGCTAGAGAAGCGGTAGAAGTAGCTTATCACTTAGCTAAAAAAGGAAGCACTGTTTTATTGTCTCCTGCTTGTGCAAGTTTTGATTTATTTAAAAATTACGAAGACAGAGGTAATCAATTTAAAGCAGCTGTTAGAGAACTTTAATATCAACAAACATGATTAAAGATATTCTAAATCATACCCGTGGCGATAGATGGATTTGGTTGATCATCATCCTGCTATCGTTACTTTCTGTATTAGCAGTTTACAGTGCTACAGGTACCTTGGCATACAAGCGTGGTGTAGGTTCAGAGTCTTTAATGTTTAAGCATTTGTTATTTATCATCATAGGTTTTGTTTTGATATACTTTGCCCACTTACTTAATTATAGGTATTACGGTGGGATATCAAAAATTTTAATGATTATCACTATTCCACTATTACTTTATACGCTACTTTTTGGTAGCACCATGAATGATGCAAGTAGATGGATAGCAATACCAGGTACAGGTTTAACTTTCCAAACATCAGATTTGGCTAAGCTTGCTCTCATTACTTTTTTAGCTAGAACGCTTACCAAAAAGCAGGAGAATATTAAGGATGTTAAGAAAGCTTTTATTCCGATTATGGGCTCGGTTTGTTTAGTATTTATTTTAATAGGTTTAGCAAATTTATCAACAGCATTAATGCTGTTTGGGGTAAGTATATTGTTATTATTGATAGGAAGAATTAGTTTTAAGCAAATTGCTATTGTATGTGTTGGTGGTGCAGCTTTGTTGGCGGTATTGGTGTTTTATGGTCCAAGAAGAGAGACTTATAAATCAAGGATTCACGCTTATTTTAATCCAGAAATGCAACATGCTGATAAAACTTTCCAGCAAGACCAAGCAAAAATAGCAGTTGCTAGCGGGGGTATTTTAGGTAAAGGTCCGGGTAATAGTACGCAAAGAAATTTCTTGCCACACCCTTATTCAGATTTTATTTTCGCCATTATTATAGAAGAGTATGGTATGGTTGGTGGTATTCTTGTGGTGGCCCTATACTTATTACTCATGTTTAGGATTATCAAGATTGTGACCCAAGCCCCAAAAGCTTTTGGGGCCTTATTGGCTGCGGGTTTAGGTTTTAGTTTAACCATACAAGCATTGGCTAATATGGCTGTAGCAGTAAATTTATTCCCAGTTACGGGTGTGCCTTTGCCATTGGTAAGTATGGGAGGTACGTCTATATTGTTTACAAGCGTAGCATTCGGTATTATTTTATCGGTTAGTAAAGATGTAGAAGAATATAAAGCAGATTTAAAAGCAACAAATAAAGAAGAAAAAGTAATTGTTGGAGAAATACCGGCGGTAGGATAAATATTTAGTGAATGATAGATGGATTGAATGAGAGATTGACATTAATTAAATCAATAAAGTAAAATAAAATTTAGCAGAGCGATACAGAATCAATCAATCAATCAATCAAAAATCAATCAATCAAAAATAAAAAGGAATGACCAGATAGCAGATGAGTCTCCATACTCAATACTATCTACTCAATACTAAAAATATGGCAAAAAGAATCATCATCAGTGGAGGCGGAACAGGAGGACATATCTTCCCTGCTATTGCTATAGCTAATGCTTTGAGGACTTTGCAGCCAGATACAGAAATATTATTTGTAGGTGCAGCAGGAAGAATGGAAATGGAGAAAGTTCCGGCTGCTGGTTATCGCATTATTGGTTTAGATATTCAAGGTTTTCAAAGAAGTAATTTGGCTAAGAACTTATTATTGCCTTTTAAAATCATTGGAAGTGTTAGAAAGTCGCTACAAATTATTAAAGATTTTAAACCTCATGCTGTAGTTGGTGTTGGCGGTTATGCATCAGGGCCATTGCTTTATGCAGCTTCCATAAAAAAGATTCCTTACCTCATTCAAGAGCAAAACTCTTATGCAGGTATTACCAATAAATTATTAGGTAAAAAGGCAGAAAAAATATGTGTTGCTTTTGATGGGATGGATGCGTTTTTTCCTTCCGAGCGTATTATTAAAACTGGCAATCCGGTAAGAAAAGAGTCAGTTCAAATTGTAGATAAAAGAAAAGAGGCGGCAGCATTTTTTGAATTAGACGAAACCAAAAAAACAATTTTAGTTGTTGGCGGAAGTTTAGGTGCTGGCACTTTAAATAAAAGTATGATGAGTGGTTTGGCTTTATTGCAAAGCCAAGATATACAACTGATTTGGCAAACAGGTAAATATTATTACCGAGGTATTATAGATAGTTACGGCAACCAACCTAAAGACAATGGGATAAGAATTTTTGAATTTTTAAACCGTATGGATTTGGCTTTTGCGATGGCAGATGTAATTATTTCAAGAGCCGGGGCAGGAACTATTGCAGAGCTTTGTTTAGTGCAAAAACCTGTGATTTTGGTTCCATCGCCAAACGTTGCAGAAGACCATCAAACGAAAAATGCTATGGCTTTAGTGAATAAAGATGCAGCCGTTTTAATTGATGATAAACATGCTGAATCTGATTTGGTAGAGCAAACTTTAAAATTATTGAAAGATGAAGCCAAGATGAAGGTCTTGTCTTCAAATATAGCCGGGTTGGCTTTACCATCGGCAGATGAAACTATAGCAAAAGAAGTATTAAAAATTGCCTTATAGCATGATGAAATTGGAAGACATACAAAGGGTTTATCTTATCGGAATTGGCGGTATTGGCATGAGTGGTCTTGCCCGTTATTTTCATAAAAGAGGTTGTGTGGTATGCGGTTACGATAAAACAGCTACGCCACTTACACAAAGTCTTGCAGATGAAGGTATCCCGGTACGTTATGAAGATTTGGAGGAAAATATTCCAATGAATTTTCATGAACCTTCTTCTTCCACTTTAATCATTTATACACCTGCTATTCCGCAGGACAGTGTGGTGTTAAACTTCTTCAAAAGAAAAGGTTTCACACTTTACAAACGTTCGCAGGTGTTAGGTATCCTGTCTGCTGGTATGTATACCATTGCGGTAGCAGGTACACACGGTAAAACAACAACCAGTACTTTAATCACACATTTATTATTAAATGGTGGGAATGACTGTTCAGCATTTTTAGGAGGCATTAGCTCTAATTACGATACCAATATCATTATAGGTAAAAATAATGTGATGGTGGTTGAAGCCGATGAGTATGACAGGTCTTTCTTAACCCTACATCCTGATGTTGCGGTAGTAACATCCATGGATGCAGACCATTTAGATATTTATGGAGATGAAAGCCATTTGATAGAATCTTTCAAACTATTTGCAGGGCAAGTAAAAGCTGATGGTAAATTATTTGTTCGTAACGGCTTGCCATTAGCCGGAACCTCAACTTACGGTTTAACCACCCAAGCTGATGCTTATGCGCAAAACATACGGGTAGAAGCTGGCGAATTTAAATTTGATTTTAAAAATCAAGAGCTAGAAATGCCAAATCTTGTTTTAGGGTTGGCTGGTCAGCACAATATAGAAAATGCAGTGGCAGCTATACAAGTTGCCCTTTTAATGGGAATATCCAAAGAGGATATAAGAGCAGGCTTAGCCAGTTTTAAAGGTGTAAAAAGACGTTTCGAGTATATCATCAAAGAACCAAAAAGAATTTATATAGATGATTATGCGCATCATCCAGAAGAGTTAAGAGCTTGTTTTAAAGCTGTAAGAACCTTATATCCAGATAAAAAGTTAACGGTTGTTTTTCAGCCACACTTGTTTACAAGAACCAGAGATTTTGTAGACGGTTTTGCAGAAGTTTTAGCTACTGCCGATGAATTACTGCTTTTAGATATTTATCCGGCAAGAGAATTGCCTATACCGGGTGTGGATAGTGATTTCTTAGCTAAAAAAATAAATTCTGATAAAGTTATCAGATGCTCTAAAGAGCAAGCTTTACAATTGGTGAGGAGTTTAAACCCCGAATTGTTGGTTACCGTTGGAGCCGGGGATATAGATACATTGGTAAAACCTTTACATACTTTATTTACAAATGCTTAAAAAGATAAAATGGAAATTGGTAGGTGCTATATTCCTCTGGCTGTTAAGCCTGAGTGGTTTAGTGGTGCTGATGAGTTTTATCGAAACTAAGAAGGTAGAAACAGTTTGTAGAGAGGTAAAAGTAATCTTACCCGGAAATCAATATTTTATAGAGCGGGCCGAGGTTGATGAAATACTGGTTTCAAAAAATGGCTTATTAGTGGGCAGAAGATTAGGTAATATAGATTTGCAAAGTTTAGAGGATAGGTTGCAAGCCAATCCTTTTGTAGAATATGCAAATGTTTTTGCTGATATGAATGGGGTAATCCATGCAGATATCAGGCAGCGAGTGCCTATTCTAAGGATGTTAAACATTGCAGGGCAAGATTATTATATAGATCAAAACGGGTTGAAAATTCCATTATCAGAACATTTCACAGCCAGAGTATTAGCGGCTAATGGGATGATTCTAGAAGGCTTTAGTGGTAAAATAGATACCCTAAGAACGGCACTAGCTAAAGATCTTTTTAAAGTAGCTGTACATATTACCAAAGATTCTTTATGGAACGAGCAATTTGTACAGCTTTATATAAACGAGAAAAAAGAAATAGAATTAGTACCTCGGGTAGGTAAGCAAAAAATCATTTTCGGAGATGGGAATGATATTGAAGATAAATTTAAAAGGTTATTGGTTTTTTATAAAAAGGCAATACCTTACGTAGGTTGGGATACTTATTCATCAGTAAGCTTGAAATTTAAAGGTCAGATTGTTTGCGAAAAAAGCGATTCTACCATTTTAAGAAAGCAGTTTGAGCAGCAGCAATTAAAAGATAGCTTACGCAAAGAGAAAATAGCAAAAGATTCAATACAAAATACATTATAGACATGGAAAAAGGCATTACTAAACAATCCAAAGTATCACCCATTGTAGTAGGTCTTGATATTGGTACCACTAAAATTTGTGTTATCGTGGGCAGAAGAAGCGAACACGGTAAAATAGAAGTTTTAGGCTTGGGTAAGGCAGAATCTGCCGGAGTTACCCGTGGCGTGGTTTCTAATATTGCAAAAACCGTTAAAGGTATCACCCAAGCAGTAGAAGAAGGTAGTTCACAATCTAACGTTGACATTAAAATTGTTAATGTAGGTATTGCTGGGCAGCACATCAAAAGCCTGCAACATCGTGGTATATTAACCAGAAAAGACCTCAGTAATGAAATCTCTAAAAAGGATATCGATAGGTTAATAGACGATATGTTTAAACTAGCGATGAACCCAGGAGAGGAAATCATACATGTATTACCACAAGAATTTACGGTAGATAATGAGCCGGGTATAAAAGACCCTGTGGGTATGGCAGGAGTGCGTTTAGAAGCAAATTTCCATATCATTACCGGACAGGTAACGGCCATTAAAAATATCATGAAATGTGTGGTGCAAGGTGGTTTAGAAACTCAGGATTTAATTTTAGAGCCTTTAGCTTCCGCAGAATCTGTATTGAGCGAAGAAGAAAAAGAAGCTGGTGTTGTTTTGGTTGATATTGGTGGTGGTACAACTGATGTGGCTATTTTCCATGAAGGCTTGATCAGACATACTGCGGTTATTCCTTTTGGAGGTAATAGCGTAACCGAAGATATTAGAGAAGGGTGTTCTGTGATGCGTAATCAGGCTGAATTGTTGAAAACCAGATTTGGTTCTGCTTTAGCCGAAGAAAATAAAGAAAACGAAATTATCTGTGTACCAGGATTAAGGGGAAGAGAGCCTAAAGAAATATCAGTTAAAAACTTAGCTTATGTGATACAAGCCAGGATGGAAGAAATCATAGACCATGTTTATTATGAGATTAAATCATCTGGTTACGAGAAAAAATTAATAGGTGGAATTGTTATTACTGGAGGTGGTGCGCAATTAAAGCATTTATCGCAATTGGTAGAATATGTAACTGGTTTAGATTGCAGAATAGGTTATCCTAATGAGCATTTGGCAAAAAATGAAGAATTGCCTAAAAATATTTATGAGGATTTAAAAAGCCCAATGTATGCAACTGGTATTGGTTTATTGATAAAAGGTATTGAGAAAGTAGAAAGCGAATTGCAGAAAGACTATAAAGTTTCATCTTCTGCACCTGTTTCTTCTGTTGCAGAAAGCAGCTCTAAGAAAAACAGAGGCTTATTTGCTTCTTTGCTTGAAGGAACTAAGAAATTTATTAAGGATGATATTAGCGATCAGGATTTTCTTAAATAATTTTCAACAATCAGAAAGTTTTCCACACTATTAACATTTGTGGATAACTGTTGTGGAATATTTTTTAATATTACATGTAGGAATAATTCAATTTTACAAAACGCTTAAAAGCTGATAATAAAGGATATGCAGTTTGAAATGTTAAAAGAAAAATCATCAATAATCAAAGTTATTGGTGTTGGTGGTGGCGGTGGTAACGCTGTTAACCATATGTACAGGCAAGGAATTACTGGTGTAGACTTCATCATTTGTAATACCGATGCCCAGGCTTTAGAACTCAGTCCTATTCCTAACAAAGTACAATTAGGCGCAAGTTTAACAGAAGGAATGGGCGCAGGCTCTATTCCAGAAGTTGGAAAAAACTCGGCTATAGAAAATATAGACGATGTTAAAGAAATGCTTGGTGCTAATACCCGTATGCTTTTTATTACTGCCGGAATGGGCGGTGGTACAGGTACCGGGGCTAGTCCTATCATCGCAAAAGCGGCTAAAGAACTAGATATTTTAACCGTTGCTATTGTTACTACACCTTTCTCCTTTGAAGGTAAACGTAGAAGAATGCAAGCAGAAGAAGGACTAGAAGAATTAAAGAAATATGTTGATTCTTACCTGGTAATTTCTAATGATAGGTTGCGTGAGATATTTGGCAACTTAACCTTAGGTTCAGCATTTGGCCAGGCTGATGATATTTTAACCACAGCAGCCAAAGGCATAGCAGAAATTATTACAGTACCGGGTTATATAAACGTCGACTTTAAAGATGTGCGTACCGTCATGAAAGATAGCGGTGTGGCCATCATGGGAAGCTATGCGGCGGAAGGTGAAAACAGAGCTTTAAAAGCAGTAGAAGGCGCTTTATTATCACCATTATTAAAAGATAATGAAATAGAAGGGGCAAGATATATCCTATTAAATATTAGCTCTGGCGATAAAGAGGTTACCATGGATGAAGTAAGTATTATTACAGACTTTATTCAGGACCAAGCTGGTTTATCCGCAGATTTAATTTGGGGTAATTGTAATGATGCTTCTTTGGGAGATAAAATTTCTGTAACCATTATTGCAACTGGTTTCCAAACCAGAGAGGAAAGAGTACAAACACAACAAAGCGCACCTAAGAAGCAATTCTTAACTTCTGATACTCCTTTAATCAGGCCGGTGAATGAGTTTGTACAAGCTAAACCGCAGGCAGAAATACCTCAGGTAACACCAGAAGTGGCTAAGCCAAAAGAGAGCATTGTGCCTCAGGCAGATTTATTTGGTGGAATGTTTACCCAGCAAGATCAAATACCTGTAAATAAAGAAGTAGAAACCATCAGACATCAATTGATAGAAGATGAACCTGAACAGGTAGAAGCTAAAGAAGAGGAAAATGCTTTTGAATTTAACCTTAAAATAGAAGAACCAACGTATAATTTTTCTGTTCCACAAACCAATAAGGTACAAGATTCTTTTAAAGAAGAGGAACCTAAGCAAGTTATACCAGAGCCTGTGCAGCAGGTAGATGATTATAAAACAGATGACTCTATTGAAGAACAATTGAGGAAATCTAAAGAACGTATTTTAAGATTAAAAGATTTAAGTATGAAGCTAAGATCAACTAGCGGATTACAAGAATTAGAAAATGAGCCAGCTTACAAAAGAAAGCAAATGCAGTTGAAAGATGTGCCACATTCTTCTGAGTCTCAAGTATCAAGATTTACTTTAAGTAATGAAGATGGTCAAACAGAAATAAGACCAAATAATTCATTCCTTCATGATAATGTAGATTAACCTTTGCATTAACCAATTTAAAGCCATTCTGTTAAAGGAATGGCTTTTTAATTTTAATGCCATATTTTATTCATTGCACCAATAGGTTTTGTTTATCAATGAATTAAAGTAAATTTGCAGCAAATTAATATTTTAATAACATACAAAAAATACATCACATTGGATATTTTTGATAAGATAGCTAAGAATATGGGGCCACTTGGTCAACACCAAAAATGGTCTCATGGTTACTTTTCTTTTCCGAAATTGGAGGGAGAGATTGCACCTCACATGAAATTTAGAGGTAAGGAACATTTAGTTTGGAGCTTAAACAACTATTTAGGTTTAGCTAACCATCCCGAAGTAAGAGAGGCTGATGCGAAAGCTGCTGCTGATTACGGTATGGCCTATCCTATGGGCGCCAGAATGATGTCTGGAAACTCTAATAACCACGAGGAATTAGAAAAACAATTGGCAGAGTTTACAGGCTTTCAAGATGCTTTCTTGTTAAACTATGGCTATCAGGGTATGGTATCTATTATAGATACCCTTGTAGATAGAAACGATGTTATTGTTTATGATGCAGAATCTCATGCCTGTATCATAGATGGTGTACGTTTGCACATGGGTAAGCGCTTTGTATATCAACATAATGATATGGATAGCCTACGCAAGCAATTAGAAAGAGCTACAAAACTTACTGAGCAATCTGGAGGTGGTATTTTGGTTATTACAGAGGGTGTATTTGGGATGTCTGGTGCACAAGGTAAAATAAGTGAAGTAGTAGCTCTTAAATCAGAATTTAATTTCCGTTTGTTAATTGATGATGCCCATGGTTTTGGTACAATGGGTAAAACGGGTGCTGGTACTCATGAACATCAAAATTCTATAGCAGGTGTAGATGTTTATTTTGGAACATTTGCAAAATCTATGGCAGGTATTGGTGCCTTTGTAGCTTCTACAGAAGAAATTACCAATTATTTACGTTATAACATGCGCTCTCAAACCTTTGCCAAATCTTTACCGATGCCAATGGTAATGGGTTTATTAAAACGTTTAGAGCTGTTAAAAAGCAAGCCAGAGTTAAAGGATAAACTTTGGACAATTGCAACTGCCTTACAGAAAGGCTTAAGAGAAAGAGGTTTTGATATAGGTAATACAAACTCGGTAGTAACACCTGTATTTTTAAAAGGCGAACTTTCAGACGCTACAGCTATCACCATGGATTTAAGAGAAAACTATGGCATCTTCTGCTCTATTGTAGTTTATCCTGTTATTCCTAAAGGACTCATTATGTTGCGTTTAATTCCAACAGCTATGCATACTTTAGAAGATGTAGAGCGTACATTAAATGCCTTTAGTGAGGTTGGAGATAAGCTTAATAAAGGTTTATATAAAGAAAAAAAGGCTGTTGAAGCTTAAAAATGTTTAAAATATATAAATGCCTCTACCATAAACGTAGAGGCATTTTTTTGAAAATGTTTTTTTGTATTGTATTGATTATGAGGTTTTTAATTTGTTTTTGTTGATGATAAATTGTTAAAACCTTGCTGTTTGTGGAAAAAAAAGCATTTTAAGGGAAATAATTAGCTGGGATAATATTTTTTTTTACAAAAAAACATTATACATTAGCTATAAGTAAACAATATTACTAACCATCATAAATAAAAAAAGGAGTATTTTAAAATGAAACAATTTGAAGAAGTAAAAAGATTAGTAGCAGAACTAGAAGGTGATGCAGACAAATTTTACAACAAAGGTAACAGCGCTGCTGGTACAAGAGTAAGAAAAGGAATGCAAGACTTAAAAAACTTAGCTCAAGCTATTCGTTTAGAAGTTCAAGAAACTAAAAATAAAGCTGCTGGTAAATAATTAACCAATTACTTTATTTATAAAACCCAAAGACGCATGTTTTTGGGTTTTTTTGTTTGAAAGCTCTTTATTTGAGTGCATATTTAATCTTTTATTTGTAATGATGAGAAAAGTTAACCTTTATATAGCTATGAGTTTAGATGGATATATAGCTACAGAATCCGATAATATTGATTTTTTATCCATGGTAGAATCTGTTGGGGAAGATTATGGTCACCAAGCTTTTATGGATAGTATTGATACTGTGATTTGGGGTAGAAAAACATTTGATAAGATATTAACCTTCGGGGATACGCTGATGTATCCTGATAAGAAGATATATGTAATGTCTAAGCAAAGAAAGGGAGACATACAGCATATAACCTACCGAGATGATGTGGTGGTATTAATTAACGAGTTAAAGCAGCAAGAAGGGAAGGATATTTATTGTGATGGAGGTGCAGAAATTGTGGATGAATTATTAAAGCACCAATTGATTGATAGAATTATTGTTTCTATCATTCCGCATTTACTAGGAAGTGGAAAAAGCCTGTTTAAAAATGGTAGATTAGAACAGAGGCTAAAATTTAAAAAAAGCGAAACCTACCCAACAGGTTTAGTACAACTTTGGTATGATGTAAAACCAACATCATAATTTACATCCTTCTTCTTCACAATTTTAAATTATCATTAAATTTAGATTCTTTATTTAAAGTGTTGAGGATTTATGAGTTAAGATAGCCTTTATTCTGTTATTTATTCCTTAATTAGCGAGAATATTTCGATTGATGAATATGTCTCATATTATTAAAGCTTCTGGAGATGATGAGCGTGAGCTGGTTAAAGACTTGGTTAACGGAAACCAAAATGCTTTTAACCAGCTTTATCAGAAGTATAGCGGTCTTATTTATCAAAAGATATTTTTAATGACTAAGTATGAGCATATTGCTGATGAATTGCTTCAGGATATATTTCTTAAAGTTTGGTCAAATAGGGTGAGCATAAACCCAGATAAATCTTTTAAAGCCTGGTTATATACCATAGCCCAAAATGTGGTGTATGATTATTATCGTAAACTTGCGCATGATAAGAAAATGCAGGATTACTTTATAGAAAGCTTTACTAATCTTTATTCAGAAACCGAAGATTATTTATTGAATAAAGAGCGTAGTGCCATTTTAAATGCTGCTTTGGAAACACTTAGTCCTAAAAGAAGAGAAATTTTTAGGCTCTGCAAATTTGAAGACAAAAGTTATAAAGAAGTGGCAGATTTATTACAAATAAGCCCATCTACAGTAAGTAATCAGCTGGTTGCAGCAACAAAAAGTATCAAAGAGTATGTTTTTTTACATGCTCAAGAGTTTTTGATGATTTGCATCAGTTTATATCTAAAAAAGTAATTTTACTAACCATTTTATTAAGCCAGAAATAAATTTTTTGGCTATTGTATGGGTTTTTCTTGTTTTTTTAAGCTGATTTTGTCTTTTAAAAAGCTGCTTCTTCCCTCAAATCAATTTTTTTTAAAAAAATATGCAATAGCAATAGTGTATTTTTTCTTTTCGAGCGTATTTAGTTTATATCATGTTAAGATAGTATGAAATTTAAAGCACTTTACCATAAATTCTTATATAACACCATCACCAAGCTTGAGCTTGAAAAATTGATGCAACACTTTAAAAATGAAAGTGAAGCATCTCTTAAACATGAGATTAACGAGGTTTTCCAGTCAAATCAAAATCAAGCTAAACCTATAAATGAACAGCATTTGGAGCGCTTACGTTTGCAAATCATTCATAAAATAGAAAAAGATCAAATTGTTATACAAGAAACTCAGCAGTTTATAATTCCTATTTATTTAAGAGTTGCTGCAGTTTTAGTATTGATAGGCTTAGCAGCTTATTTGTTTTATCCTAAAACTCAAAACATAAATCCTATTGAGCCTGGAAAAAATGTGGCCTTATTAGAAATTAGTGGTAAAAAAATTCCTCTGGATGATGAGCGAGAAAGTGAAATTTACAAGCAGGCTGGTATTTCTATCATCCATCATAAGAATGGGTCTATTACCTATCATATCAATGAAGGGGCAGACAGTACAGAGATTGTTGCTTTACAAACCATTAGAACACCTAAAGGTGGGCAGTATAAAGTTACGCTAAGCGATGGAACAAAGGTGATGTTAAACTCGGCATCCAGATTATATTTTCCGGCAGGTTTTAGAGGCAATACGAGAAGTATAAAGTTAGATGGAGAGGCTTATTTTGAGGTGGCACATCAACCTAAAAGACCTTTTATAGTAGATGTTAATGGTATGCAGGTAAAAGTTTTGGGTACCAAGTTTAATGTGAGTAATTATCCAGAAGATAAAGGAATTAAAACTACGCTATTAGAGGGTAGTGTGGCTATAGATTATCCGGGTAACCATAAAACTAATCTTTTAAAACCCAATCAGCAAGCTTTATTTAATAAGGGTGGTTTAACCATTTCTGATGTGAATACAGAAGAATCTGCCGCATGGACAAATAATTTATTCTTATTTAACAATGTGCCGTTTGACGTAGTGATGCAAAAACTTGCCAGATGGTATAACATAGAAGTAGACTATGAGAGTTTACCAAAAAGAAATCTATACGTGAAAATTAATAGAAATGTAGAAATGCAGAAAGTTTTAGAAATGATATCACTTACTACCGATGTGAAATTCAAGTTTGAAGGGAGGAAACTTAGCATAGCACAATGAAGAATTAAAATTTAACCAAAACGTATGATATGAAACAAACCCACAAAACCTATTCACTTACCACTAAACTATGTTTGCAGTTCTTACTAGTGCCGCTATTCTTAGTTTTAGTAACGTTAAAATCAAACGCTCAAACTTATAGCTTTGATTTTAAAAATACTCCTTTTAAAACGGTTATAGCCGAAATCACATCAAAAACTAATTATCAGTTTGTTTTTGATGCAAGCTATTTACAACAAGCCAAACCTGTAACTTTAACAGTAAACAGTGCTAGTATAAACCAAATATTAGATGCTGTTTTTCAGAACCAGACTTTTAGTTACACACTATCAGAAAATACGATTGTAATGGTGCCCCAAAAAGCATCAACTAAAGAAAATTTTACCGCTAAAGGATTGGTGATAGATGAAAATAAGCAACCTATACCGGGTGTAGTTGTTAAAAATAAGAGCAGCAATAATTTTGTTCTTACTGATGCTAATGGGAATTTTTCTATCAATCTTACTGAAAGCCCGTCTACACTGGTATTTAGTTATTTAGGATACGCTACAGAAGAGCGTTCTGTAACAAAAAATCCAGCGTATGTTTCTCTGCAAATGCAGGTTAATGCAGAAGAATTAAGTGCTGTAGTAGTAAATGGTTATCAAACCATCAGCAGAGAGCGTTCTACAGCAGCGGCTACCATTTTAACAGAGAAAAAGTTAAATGAAAATATCAACGTAGATTTACTAAGTGCCATTGAGGGTAGGGTAGCAGGCTTGGTGTATAATAAAAATCCAAACGGTTTAGGTGCCGACCAACCAGAAATAAGAGGTAGAGGTACTTACTCTGTCCAGTCTGGTGATTTTGCCCCATTGATTGTGGTTGATGGTTTGCCTACAGAGCTAACGCTTGACCAAATTAACCCTTACGATGTAGAATCTGTAACGGTACTAAAAGATGGTGCAGCAGCTTCTATTTATGGTGCCCGTTCTGCTAATGGTGTTATTGTGGTAACTACAAAAAAAGCACAAGGGGCTACAAAAATTTCTGTTAACTCAGATTTCTTTATCAACACGAAACCAGATTTAGATTTGCTTGGTTTAGCATCTACAGCTCAAGTGATAGATTATGAAACACGTCTTTACAACCAAGAAAGATCTAGGTTTGCAACTACAGAAGCTATGTTTCAATCTTATGGTACGGTAGCTAATGGAAGTATCAAATATTACTCTCCATTATATCAATTATATAGAGATAGAGATGCAGGTTTGCTTACTCAAGCTGCGGTAGATCAAACATTGAACAATTGGGGGCAAAACGACTATATGCAAGAATATAGAGATCAAGTTTGGCAAAACGAATTTAGACAGCGTTATAACGTTTCTTTAAGTACCGGAAATGCCAAGAGCAACACTTTTGTGTCTTTAAATTACGATAAAGGAAAAGAACGTGTTGTAGGTAATAACAACGAAAACTATAACCTTTATTTCAAAAATAGTTTCAAGCCTAAAAAATGGTTAGATGTTACAGTTGGTTTAAACGGTCAGTATCAATTAGCTGATGATACTGATGGTTCTTACAATAATATATTTCTGCAAAACCGTTATGAGCGAATCATTGGCGAGAATGGTAACAGAGAGCAGGTAGACTATGTTAATTTTGCTGATAACTTTGCTGGCGCTACAGCTATTAATGGTGCTGTTGCCAGAATTTTAAATGCCAACCCTGCTTTTAAATCTACCCGTTTTAATGTTTTAGATGCTTTAGATGAAGGTGTTACCAATAGTAAAAGAATTGGAATAAGAGCGTTTACCAATTTGCAATTTAATATCACTAAAGCCATCAGTTATAGCACTCAATTTCAGTACGAGCTGAATGAGACAAGAAGAGAAACTTATTTAGACGTTAACTCTTACAAAGTACGTAGTGCTGCAAATGCTTTAACTAATTTTGCTAATAATACTTATACCTATGGCTTACCTGTTGGCGGAAGGTTTGAGCAGTTTAATCGAGCATCTAATGCTTATACTTTTAGAAATCAATTAAATTTAGATAAGAGTTTTGATGAAGGTACCCACGCAATTTATGCTATTGCAGGTTTTGAGATGAGACAAACTTTCACGCCAAGATCTGTTCAGGATATTCGTTATGGTTATGATCCAGTAACCTTGACTTCCACCATCATCAATGAAAATGAATTAAGTATAACAGGTTTACCAAGTTATATTTACGGAGGCAGGAAAACTTTAAGTGTTGTACCAAGAACTCAAGAAGAATCAAAAAATAGATACGTTTCTTTCTATACCAATGCAGGTTATACTTTTAAAAACAAGTATAACGTAACAGGTAGTTTCCGTATAGACCAAACCAACCTTTTTGGTGTAGAGTTTAATGATAGAAGCAGACCTTTATGGTCAGTTGGTTTAGGCTGGAATGCCAGCAATGAAGAATTCCTAAGTAACATCAGTTGGTTAGAAATGCTTAAAGTTAGAGGAAGTTATGGTATAAACGGTAGAATAGATAGAAACACCAGTAAATATGCAACTTTTAGGTTAAGAAATGATCAATTATTCCCATCGTTGCAATACCTGGACTTACTTAGCGTGGCAAACCCTATGTTAAGATGGGAAAAAACGGCTACAACAAATCTTGGAGTTGATTTTGCCTTATTTAAAAATCGTTTGTTTGGAACTATAGATTTATACAACAGATATAGCTCTGATTTAATTGTAAGTACAGAATTAGACCCAACTATTGGTGCAATTGGCAATCAAATAACTTTAAACAATGGAGCTTTAAGAAATAAAGGTATAGAGATTACTTTAGGTGGCGAATGGTTGCGTACTAAAGATTGGAAATTAAGTTCTACTTTGGTTTATGCTTATAATAAAAACATTATAGAGGATGTAAATAAAGCCATATCTACTCCGTTTTCTTATATCCAATCTCCAAGTTCTAATTTCTTCGAGAATGATGCTTTTAATAGTCTTTACGGTTTCCGTTACGGTGGTATTGTTAATGGTTACCCTTATGTTTTAGATGAGAATGGTAATCCTAGTATACAATTTGATGCTAACGGACAACCAATTGCTGGTACTATAAAATCTATTAATGATAACAGAGCGTTGGTGAATTTAGGGACATTAATCCCTAAGTTTAATGGTTCTTTCTCGCAAAGAGTGGCTTATAAACAATTTGAGCTAGGGATGTTATTTATATACTCAGGAGGTAATAAATTACGTAAAAACCCAGTTCAAGATAATGTTAACAATATTAGAGCAGCTAATATAGCCTTGAGTGATGGTACTACGCCAAGATTACCGGCAGATTATCCTATTACTACTCACATATTTAGTAATATGAATACCATCAATTCTCAGTTTAGAGCTGCTGATATAAATGTTTTCTCGGCCGATTATATCAAATTAAGAAATATTTCATTGGCTTATAGCTTACCAAAAGCAGTGGTTACAAAAGTAGGCTTAGCATCAGCTCGTTTAACCGGACAGGTTAATAATTTATGGTTCGCTAGTGCTGCTGGTGATGATATAGACCCAGAAACTTATTCATTAAATTCTGGTAGCTATAGCGTTCCGCTTCCAAAATCATTTTTATTAGGTGTAAATGTAACTTTCTAATTATAAAACAATTATGATTGATTTATCATCATAAGGAAATAAAAAATTAAACAAATGAAGAATAAAATATTAGTATTTGCATTGGTTGTCATGGCTTTACTTCCATCATGCGAAAAATATACAGATATTACCCCAACAGGTGCGGTTATCTTAAATTCAACAGAAGATTATTACAAATTGGTTTCTTTCCCTAATAGAGCTTATTTTAATGCTAATTTTCAGTATTTGGTAGACGATCAATGGATGAAAGAATCTGATGTAGTTGGAATTAATAAAAATATTAATATCATCAATTTTACTTTTGATGAGCAAGCAGACAGGGTATCTTTGCTTACAGCTTCAACCTTTTACGATAGAGCATATTTTTATATTAACCGATGGAATACCATTATCTCTGGTATTGATTTTACAACTGGTGAACAACGTATCAAAGATTTAGCTAAAGCCGAGGCTAAAATTTTAAGAGCCTTTGACCACTTTTTATTGGTTAATGTTTATGCCAAAGCTTATGACCCTACAACAGCTGCTACAGATGGTGGTATATGTATCATGGATAAATACGATTTAGAAGCAAAACCTAAAAAATCTACTGTAGAAGAAGTTTATCAATTTATTCAAAAAGATATTGATGAAGCTTTACCTTTATTAGAAGAAAATCCGGTTGATCCTTATCATCCTAATATTGCTTTTGGATATGCGTTAAAAGCTAAAGTACATTTGTTTAAAAGAGAAATTGCACTAGCTAAAGAGGCTGCTTTAAAATCTTTGAGTTATAGAGATGAGATTTTTGATTTGGTAGATTATGCTCAAAAGGGAGGTCCTAGTGCTATTGCTATTGTGCCACCTAATAACCCTGAGATTTTAAGCTATATGTACATGACTGGTAATACAGAAATGAATTTTGCATATACCAATAGCATAAGCCCCGAATTAAGAAATTTATTCGGAAATAATGATGCAAGGTTTAATTTATTCTTTGTTAATAACAGTGCTAGCTTTGTTGATGTATTGTCTGGGGCAGCCTACTACAACATAAGAGCCAATAGGTTTTTCTATGGCACAGTGGGTTTAAAAACAACAGAAGTACATTTGATGTTAGCAGAATGTTATGCTCGTGAAAATAATTTTGCTGATGCCGTTGCTATTCTTAATAAATTAAGAGCAAAAAGAATTCTGACTGGAACCGTAAATTTAGATGTTCCAACAACCAGAAAAGCAACTATGGAATTAATCGTAAATGAAAGACGTAAAGAACTACTTTTTGGTTTTCATCGTTTTTTTGATTTAAAGCGTTTAAATAATGAGCCAGAGTATGCTAAAACTTTAACCAGAAGGTATCCGGTTGTAAGAACAGATGTTCCGCAACAAACATATACTTTAGCGCCAAATTCAAGGTTATATATCATTCCGTTCCCATTAAATGCGATGAAACTTAATCCTAATTTGAGGCTTAATACAGACGAAAAATTACCCTTTTAACCCATAATTATTATATGAGATTAATCATCAGTATCGTTTTCTTTTCTTTTTTAACCCACATTGGTTTTGCACAAAGTGCAGAGACAAAAAGTGATAGTACAAAAACAAGTACCAGCACCAAAGGAAAAAAGAAATACGAAGACATTATTCCAGACAAGGCGATTACTACAGAAGGATTATTTACCGTTAAAAACTTTGACGGTAAGTACTTCTTCGAGATACCAGATAGTTTGTTTAACAGACTTATCTTAACCATTACCAGATTAACCGCTACACCGCAAGGTTTTGGTTTATTTGGTGGAGAAAAAGTAAACGAGCAAACTATTTATTTTGAAAAAGCTCTAGACAACAGGATTTTTATCAGATCAGAAGTTTATAAGCAAGAGAGTAAAGATTCTACTCAGGCTATTTACAGAGCCGTTTCTGCATCAAGGTTAAACCCTATTGTAGCTGCTTTTGAAATCAAAACTGTGAATCCTAAAAATAACAGACATGTTATAGAGGTGACAGATTTTTTCAAAAAAGATAATCCTATAGTTTCACTTGCTGCAAGTATCAAAACAGATAAAAAGCTATCTGCTTTAGCTGATGATAGATCTTTTATTAATAGTATTCATGCTTATCCTATCAATCTGGAAGTAAGAACAACTAAAACTTATAACGCAAGTTCATCACCGGTAGGGGCTGGTGCTTTAACAGGTAATATCACCTTAGAGCTAAATACATCCATGGTATTGCTACCTAAAGTACCTATGATGAAGCGTATTTTTGATGAACGTGTAGGCTATTTTGCTAATAAAATTCTCACTTTTAATGATGATGACCAAGGCAGTAAAAGTGCCGAGTTTATCCAGCGTTATAGGTTAGAACCTCGTGAGCAAGATATGCAAAAGTATTTGAGAGGCGAATTGGTTGAACCTAAAAATCCTATTGTTTTTTATATAGACCCAGCAACACCTAAGAAATGGAGACCTTATTTAATGGCTGGTGTTGAGGATTGGCAAGAAGCTTTTGAAGCTGCCGGCTTTAAGAAAGCTATCATTGCTAAAGAATGGCCAGAAAACGACCCTACCATGAGTTTAGAAGATGCTCGTTTTTCTGTCATCAGGTATTATGCTTCTGAGACTCCAAACGCTTATGGGCCTCGCATTAGTGATCCTAGAAGTGGAGAGATTATTGAAAGCCATGTGGGCTGGTTTCATAACGTAATGAGCCTTTTACATGATTGGTATATGATACAGGCTGGTCCGCTAGACCCCAGAGCCAGAAGAATGGTTTTTGATGATAAATTAATGGGCGAGCTGATACGTTTTGTGTCATCCCATGAAATTGGGCATACCATAGGTTTAAGGCATAATATGGGCGCTAGCAGCCAAACTCCAGTAGAATTATTGAGAGATAAAAAATGGGTAGAAGCTAATGGACATACCAATTCTATTATGGATTATGCCCGTTTCAATTATGTAGCACAGCCAGAAGACCAAATAGGGCCAAAAGGTATTTTCCCAAGAATAGGTGCTTATGATAAGTGGGCTATAGAATGGGGTTATCGTATGTTTTATAAGCCTTTAGAAGAGGAAACTAAAATTTTGAATAAGCTTACCATCGATAGGTTAAAGAAGAATCCGAAATTATGGTTTGGCGGTGAAGGTAAAGATGCCGACCCACGTTCGCAACGCGAAGATTTGGGAGATAATGCTGTGAAAGCAAGTAATTACGGCATTGAAAACTTGAAAAGAGTAGTTGAAAACCTACCACAGTGGACGTATGAAGATGGTAATTTGTATACCAACTTAGAACGTATGCACAAACAGGCGGTTACCCAATATTCTAGATACTTGTATCATGTAATGAAGAATTTTGGTAATTACTATATCAATTTAAAAACTTACGAGCAAGAGGGGCCAGTTTATACGCCTATCCCTAAAAGTATGGTAAAAGAGGGGCTAACTTATTTAGATAAGCAGCTGTTTAACTCTCCTTTATGGTTATTTCCAGAGGCTATAAGTTCTAAAATTGAAGCAGATCCGTTAAAGAAAATACCTGAAATACAAGGACAAATTGTTAATATGCTTTTAAGTGCTGGTTTAATCATTAACATCAGTAAACCAACAGCTCCAGAGGCTAAATATCCGGCAGATGAATATTTGAATGATTTAATTCCTATCATTTGGAAAAAGGAAACTGTTGCTGAGGCTGCTATGTATAGAAGGGCTTTCCAGAGATTATATGTAGACAGGTTAAGAGTTTTGCTAAACCCAGAGGTAAAAGATATGAAGGAGTCTGGTTTTGTTTTTAAAAGTGATGTACCGCTTTATGCAAGAGAACATGCTTTGAAGCTAAAAGCACAAATTCAAACTTTAAATGCCAGTACAACTGTTAAGCTTGATAATCTGCACTATCAGGCTTGTTTGAAAGAAATAGATAAAATTTTAAATCCTAAAGAAGATAAATAAGTATTGATATGAAAAAAATCTTGATCGTAGCTTTTTTGTTTGCTACACAATTGGTAATAGCACAGGATAAAAGTGTAAAATCTGGGGCTTTAAATGCTTACCTACAGTTGAAAGACCAGTTGGTAGTTTCTGATTCTCTTGCGGCTAAAACTTCTAGCGCTACATTAAGCAAGTTATTAAAAGATATGCCTGTTAAGGCTAGTCATCCTGATACTTTAGCTAAATTAAACTCGGCGAAAGCTAAAATAGTTAAGTATGCTGCTGCGCTATCTAAAACAGGAAATATTAACTTACAAAGACAGTATTTTGAAGGTATTTCGGCAGAAATATGGCCATTGGTAAATAAAACTAAGGGGTCTACTCTTTATTTACAGAGGTGCCCTATGACAGGTGTTAAATGGTTAAGCTTATCAAAAGAAATCAAAAACCCATATTACCCTAAAAATATGTTAGGCTGTGGGACAGTTATTGCTACCTCCAATTGATAAAACAATAAAGTGTTAGTTAAACCCAATGAATCGTTAGTGTATTGGGTATTAAACGCAGCTTTTAAAGCTGCGTTTACTTTTTTAAGATAATTCTTGTAGCGTAGTAACTAATTGAATTTCCGTATTTAAAAGTTTAGAAATAGGGCAAATTTCTTTCGCTTTTTGCGCTAATTGCTCAAACTCTTCTTTAGATATGCCAGGTATAGCGCCGCTAAGTTCTAAGGTAATGAGGTTTACGCTACCATCTTCAAATTGTACATGAGCGATAGTGTCTAGATTTTCTGGTGTAAAACCTGCTTCTGATATTAAAAAGCTTAGTTGCATAGTAAAACAACCCGCATGAGCTGCTGCAATTAATTCTTCTGGGTTGGTACCAATACCATCCTCAAAACGAGTTTTATAAGATAATTGGGTGTTATTTAATACTGTACTTTCAGTACTAATGGCTCCATTGCCCTCTTTACCTGTACCTTTCCAGTTTGCTGATGCTTTTCTTGTAAATTTCATAATGATATATTTTGATTTTAATTGACTATTTGTGGTTTAGCTATCAAAAATTTAGCCAAGTGAGAAGTATGATTTTTTAAACTTAATTAATCATAAACCACTCGCTGTATCATAACAATTAGATCATAATCACATTTCTTAAAAAAAGATTGATAATCATGAGAAATGTCATTATTAATATTTTTTAATAATTTTATTTTGTTAATAAAATAAAATTAATAACTTTAATTTATTAATAAATAATTATGAATTACTTAAGAGGATTTTTAATGTTTTGTTTTTTACTATTAAGTTCTGACATTTTAACTGCGCAGAGCTTAATAGTAAATAGATACTTTAATAGTGGAACAGGAGATGGAACAGGTGACGTGGTAGAGCTTGTTGTAATCACAGATAAGTTGGACATTAGGAAATGGTTTATAAAAGACCATGGTAATGGTACTGCGGCAGTTGGAGGTAGATTGGATGAAGGCGGAGCTAAAATTCGCTTCAATGATATTCCCTTGTGGTCTAATTTAAGATCGGGTACTGTAATAGTTCTTAGGAGACTAACTGCTACACAGGCACAAACTTTTGTATCAGATGCTGATGCTAGTGATTATATTATTGATTTGTCTATCAATGATTCTAATTATTTTACGGATTTGTTGGGGAATGCGTTTAATGTAACCCCCCATGAAGCTGTTATGGTTAGGGCTGATGTTACAGATATTACGCCAACTATGACCTTAACTGAAAAAAATGCGATTCTTAATGGTGCAAATAAAGCTGTTCATGCCTTAGCTTATGGAGATTTTATGACTACTGCTTTAAATTCTTGGAACAATATCAGAAGTCCCAAAGCTATTTTTAGTAATGGTACAATTAGTACAAATTATGTAGGAAATGGTACTATTGGCATGGTATCATTAACAAATCCTAATCAGCCAAATTATACAACTCCATTAACAAAAAGTACTCCTTTAATTACCGGCTTACCTAATTATTGGATACAGGAAAGTGCTTTAACTGCTAATATGCCTTATGGTATAGAAGTTTATAGATCTACTACTGATTATTCTTTTAACGGCGGGCCTACAAGAAAGATGAATGCTTACATGGTAGTTGTAGATCCTAAATTTGTAGATTTTAAACCTACACATAGCGTAATTAATAAAACTGCTAGTGCTTTTGTGAATGATGAGCCAGGCACTGTTTTAGCCGTTATGAACGCTGGTTTTTTTCAAGCACAACAAAATCCTCCACAATCAAATAATTCTTTTAGTATGTTGAGGTATCAAGGCGTAACCCCAGCTCATAATATAGGTAGCTTAACAAGAAGTTTTAATGGGAGTAATACATCTTACTTTCCAACTAGGGCTGCTTTTGGTTTAGCTCCAAATTTATTGCCGGATGTAGCTTGGGTTTATAATATATCTGGAGTAGTATATTCTTATTCAACTCCTAGTCCTAATCTTATTAACACTGCCCCTCAGCCGCAACCAACTTCCACGGGTGGGGTTATATGGAATAATGTTACTGCAGTGGGTGGTGCGCCTATGTTGATTAAAAACGGGAATGTAAATGTTACAGATGCAGAAGAGTTAATTGTTATTGATAATACAAGTGCTAGGGCTAGATCCGCTATTGGTTATACAGCAGACGGTAAAATTATAATGCTCGTTGCAGAGGGTGGTAATTCTGGTGTTTCTGATGGATTAAATTTAGTAGAGCTAGCAAACTACATGAAAGATATAGGATGTGTGGGCGCAATTAATCTAGATGGAGGAAGCTCATCAACCTTACGGGTTAACAATCAGCAAATGATTAGACCTTCTAGTGGAGGTAATGAGCAACCTATGCCAGGCGTTATTTTAATTAAAGCTAAAAACTAGAATCATGATGATCAAAAAATATATAAGTGCAATAGCATTGATGTTATCTTTTTCCCAATCTTTTGGACAAGCCAAGTTAGATTCATTACAAATTTTAAAAGATGTTAACGGAGGCGGTGTTGTTTTTACTACAGTGCCATCTACGGAAGTAGCAACTTTATCTTTCGGGAACGGCTTTGGTGTTAATAATATGGCTTTTATTGCGTCTTTAAGAGCCTATACCAATACCGTTTTACCTATAACATTATCGTCTTTTAAGCCAGTTAAAGAAACCAATTCCATAAAGCTTATATGGACAACCAGTTCAGAAAGTAATTCAGATTATTTCGAAATCTTAAAATCAGTAGATGGTAGTAAATTCAATGTTGTGGGGCTAGTAAAAGCGGCTGGAAACTCAAATCAAATTTTAACTTACAGTTTTAATGATATAAATCCTGTTAAAGGCAATAATTATTACCAGTTAAAAATGGTAGATTTTGATAGGGCTTTTGAAAAATCAATTATTGTTTCATCTAGTTTTGATTTTGAAAAAGAAGATTTCTTCTTGCAGATGAATACTGAAAGTGGAATTTTATCATTAAATATATTAAGTGATAAAGCTAAAATAGCTTTATTTGAGGTGTTTGACTTAGGAGGGAGAAAACTCTTCACAAAGAATTTAACACTACAAAATGGAGTAAATAATTTTGATTTTAGTTTAAATACAAACTCAAAAGTAATTATTGTTAATTTAACTAGCGAGGGCAATAGAAAGGTGAAAAAGCTAATTAATTAACCAAGAAAATTTAGCAAGATAAATAGCCATCAATCTAAATTCAAGAGTCTGTTTCTAGCTAATAAACAAGCTCCAATAACTCCTGATTTTTCACCAAGTAAAGAAATTTTAATCTTAGTATCGCTATTTACCAAGCTTAAAGAATATTTGTTAATAGCACTTTTTATAGGCAAAATAAGGTATTCTCCGGTTTTGGCTAAACTGCCGCCAACAATAACTAATTCTGGATTAAATATGTTTATAAGGAGTGCTATTCCTCTACCTAATTTATCTCCTAAATCTGCTATTAAATCAATAGCTAAAACATCATCTTTATTTGCTGCATCTATAATGCTATCCATATCAATTTGATTTAAAGAAAAAGAAGGATCATTCTTTTTAACTAAAATACTGGAAGTACCAGCTTCAACTTTTTCTTTAAAGTTTCTGGTGAGCGCCCAGCCAGAACCTTCTGTTTCTAAACAGCCTTTTTTGCCACACTGGCAAATAATATTATTGTTAAAAAGAGGTATATGTCCAAATTCACCAGCAAATCCTGATTTTCCATAATATAATTGGCTGTTGATCATCACTCCCATTCCTATTCCATGGTCCAAATTTAAGAAGAGAACATTTTTTTCTTCTTTCACGAGGCCCGAATTAAATTCTCCATAAGCCATCGCTCTAGAATCATTTTCTAAAAAAGTTTTAATGCTAAGCTCCTTTTCTAAGGATTTTGCTAAAGGCTCTTCATTAAAATTAAAAAAACTATAACTGTAGCCGGTATCATGGTTAATTCTTCCAGATAAATTTACACCTAAGCCTAAAATTTTTTCTTTTTTAATGCTTAAGTTTTTAATGAAATTTTTAATGATGTCTATCAGGTCAATTAAAGCTTCTGGTGAATTGGTAAGCTTGTATGGAATGTTTTCTTTTATTTCGATAAGATTTTTTTGTAAATCTGTTAAACCAATATTGATATGGTTTTGCTTAATATCAACCCCTAGAAAAAAAACAGAATTGCCTACCATTCCGTAAAGATTGGGTTTTCTTCCTCCTGTAGACTCAACCTTACCTAAATCTTCTACTAAGCCATCTTGAATAAGTTCGCTTATTAAGTTGGTTACCTTAGGAACACTTAAATTTACTTCTTTGCAAACATCAGCAATAGTATAGCTGCCATTTCTGCATAAAAAAGATATAATATTCTTTTTTAATTGGATGTTTTTTAAAGCTACGCCGTACGTGTTTTCATTATTCAGCTCTTCAAAAAATGTCATAAGGTTGATTATAAAAATTATTAATAACTAAAATCAAAAGTACAATAAGTTAAGCTAAAGAATAAGTATTTGTAAAGCATTTTTTAAAAAGCAGAGAGATGGTTAAATTAGTGTTATAGCTTAGCCCAATAAAGAAGTAATTATCTAAAAAGCCTGAATCTCTGATTTTAGAATTTATTATTAAAAAAAATTAAAAACTTTTGATTTGTTTATAATTAAATTTATATTCGTATATGAATTATAAACAATCCCTCTTACTGGCTATTTTATTTTCATTTAGTTGTCTTACTGTTCAGGCTAAAAAGATAGAAGTATATAAAACCTCGGTGCTTATTGTTGGTGGTGGTGCAAGTGGTGTTACCGCTGGTTTACAAGCGTCTAGATTAGGGGCTAAAACTTTGATTATTGAAGAAACAGATTGGCTGGGAGGGATGTTGACTTCTGCTGGTGTTTCTGCTGTAGATGGAAATCATCAACTACCTTCAGGTTTGTGGGGAGAATTTAGGCAGAAGCTATATGATTATTATGGTGGGCCAGCTCAATTAGAAACTGGCTGGGTTAGCAATACATTGTTTGAACCTGAAGTTGGGAATCAAATTTTTAAACAAATGACTGCCAAGACTACTGAGCTAAGTATCTGGTATCAAACTAAATTTTCTAATGTTAAGAAAATAGATAAAGGCTGGGTGGTGCAGGTTACCAAAGGAAATAAAAGCTACTTGATTCATGCGGATGTTGTGATTGATTGTACAGAGTTGGGCGATGTGATGGCAGCAGCCGGAGCTGTATTTTATGTAGGTATGGACAGTAAAAACAGAACTGGAGAAGTTTATGCGCCAGAGGAAGCTAATAATATTATACAAGATTTAACTTATGTAGCCGTATTAAAAGATTATGGTAAAGGCACTGATAAAACTATTTCTAAACCTTCGGGTTTTGATCCTAAAGAATTTGAAAACTCTTGTGATGTATCAGACCCTTCTTCTGGTCATATTTCTGCCAATATAGATTGTGAAAAAATGTTGACTTATGGCAAATTGCCTAATGGTAAATATATGATTAACTGGCCTAAAGAAGGTAACGATATTTATCTGAATATTATAGCTAAAACGTCAGCAGAACGCGAGATTGAATTAAAAAAAGCTAAATTACATACACTTAGGTTTATTTATTACATACAAACAGTGTTAGGTTATAAAAACTTAGGATTATCTGATGAATTTGGTACTAAAGATCAACTTCCTAAAATTCCATATCATAGAGAATCAAGAAGGGTAGAAGGATTAGTTAGTTTACCTGTACATTATCTAGAGAAACCTTTTGATCAAGAGTTTCCACTTTATAGAACTGGTGCTATTGTTGGTGATTATACTATAGATCATCATCACCTTAAGAACCCTAATGCCCCTCAGATAGATTTTATTAAAATTAAAATTCCTTCTTATAATGTACCGCTTGGGGCATTAATTCCTAAAAATTTATCAAATTTTATAGTTGCAGAGAAGAGTATAAGTGTATCAAATATTGTAGCTGGCGCAACTCGTTTACAACCTGTAGTTTTAGAAATTGGACAGGCAGCTGGTGCCTTAGCTGCTCTATCTGTAAAAGAAGGTAAAGATCCAAAGGATCTAAATATTAGAGATGTACAATCTAAACTTTTGGATGCCCAGGTATATTTAATGCCTTATCTAGATGTTAAACCTACTGATTCATATTTCAAAGCTGTACAAAAGATAGGTGCAACAGGAATTTTAAAAGGAACCGGAAATCCTTACAAATGGGCAAATCAAACATGGTTTTATCCAAATCATCCTGTTAGTGAGTTTGAAATGGTTAAAGGCTTAAAGAGCTATTATCCGGCTTTAGAAAATTATCAAGCAAGTGGTGCTGATTTAACTATTTCTGAATTTATAAAAATGTTAATTGCCATTGATCCTAAAATTTCTAAAGATACAGTAAAGCAAAAATATGCGCTTTTGTCTAATAACGAAGTTATGAAAAGAAGCGAAGTAGCTGTATTAATTGATGCATTATTAAATCCTTTTGACCAAGCAATAGATTGGTTTGGAAATCTGAAATAGATTTTAAAAATCTTTAAATATCAATATAAGCGGTAATAATTTTTTTGATAAACACTATATGGCTCAAAACAAACTCACTCAAAGAAGTCCAATTTATTGGATTCCATCAACATGGTTTGCTATGGGCTTGCCTTTTGTTGCATTAGCTGCTGCGAGTGCTATTATGTACAAAAACTTAGGAGTTTCGGATTCTCAGATAGCCTTCTGGACTTCATTAATTATGCTTCCCTGGACTTTGAAACCTTTATGGGGGCCATTTTTGGAGATGTATAAAACCAAAAAGTTTTTTGTATACGCTACACAAATTTTAACAGGCTTATTATTTGGTTTGGTAGGATTATCATTACAGTTAGATCATTTTTTTAGTGTATCTATTGCGGTATTGGCTATCATAGCTTTAAGTGCATCTACCCATGATATTGCGGCAGACGGCGTTTATTTAAACGAGTTAAATGCAAAGTCACAGGCCACATTTGTAGGCTGGCAAGGCGCTTTTTATAATATAGCTAAAGTTTTTTCTGGGGGGGTATTGGTTTATTTAGCTGGCGAGCTTGAAAATAAACTAGGAATTGCTAACGCTTGGATGATTGTGATGTTTGCTTATGGCATCATCATGTTGTTACTAGGCTTTTACAATATGAAAATGCTTCCTGATAGTGAGAAAGTGCAAAGTGTAAATTCAGCAAAAGAAAGCCTAAGTACGCTTAAGGATGTTATCATTACCTTTTTTCAGAAAAAGAATATTTGGTTTAGCTTGGCTTTTATTGTTTTCTATCGTTTTGCCGAAGGGCAAGCTATTAAGATTACGCCTTTGTTTTTTAAAGCAAGTAGAGCCGAAGGAGGTTTGGGGTTAACCACTTCTCAAATAGGGGTGCTGTACGGAGTTTTTGGGGCTATTGCATTTGTACTAGGCTCTATTGCAGCAGGTTATTTTGTGTCTAATAAAGGTTTAACAAAAAAGACTTTACTCATATTATGCTGTTTTTTTAACCTTCCTTTTGCGGCATACGCATTTTTAGCCATCACTTTACCCACAAGTCAGTTAATTATTGGTACTGCCGTAGCCATAGAATATTTTGGTTATGGTTTCGGTTTTGTTGGTTTGATTTTATTTATGATGCAAAATATTGCTCCCGGAAAATATAAAATGGCACATTATGCTTTTGGTAGTGGATTAATGAATTTAGGATTCATGATTCCTTCTATGGTAAGTGGCTTTGTAAGTGATTATCTAGGTTATAAAGAATTTTTTATTTGGGTGATGATAGCTACCATACCCGCATTTTTAGTAACCTGGTTGGTGCCTTTACAAAAAGTTGAAGAAGAAGTTGAGGATTAAGATGAAAAGATTGATTGAAATTTTTATGCTGCTATTGATTTGCCTTTCGGTATACTCAAGCTTTGCACAAACTATTGATACTAGCTTTGCCGGTCCTTATTTTTTAAAAAGGGAAGCTTATTTTAAAGCTTTACCAGTAAAAAAGAATGCTATTGTTTTTTTAGGTAACAGTATAACAGAGGTTGGTGAGTGGACAGAACTGTTTGATGCTAAAAATATCATTAATCGTGGTGTAAGCGGTGATGTTACTTATGGTGTTATCCATCGTTTACCTGCTATATTGGCTCATAAACCTAAGAAAATATTTTTAGCCATTGGCGTAAATGATATTAAAAGAGGTGCAAGTATAAAAGATGTTGGTATAAGTTACGAAAGAATCGTCAAACTTATAGTGCAAACATCTCCTAAAACTAAATTATATGTACAAAGCATATTGCCTGTAAATGAGGGAATGTTAGCTGCAATTTATGCTAAAATCACGAATGAGCGTATCCATAAAGCTAATGAAGAAATTCAGAAGATAGCCAAGAAGTATGGTTGTACTTATGTAAATCTCCATCAATCCGCATTAAAAGGAAAAGATGGGCAATTAGAAAAAGAACTATCAACTGATGGATTGCACTTACAGCCCAATGCTTATATCATTTGGGCAAATTATTTAAAGTCTTTAAAATACATCAGATAAAACAAGATTAAAATTTTAAAAATGCAAATAACCGGAACTTTTATAGATGAAATCTCGCATGATATTCCTCATCAAAACTGGGGTGAGAAAGAGTGGGAGCAAGATTTTATCTATATGAAAGCTATTGGTATTGATACGGTCATCATGATCCGTAGCGGCTACCGAAAATTTATTACTTATCCCTCTGAATATTTGATAAAAAATTACAGTTGTTATAAGCCTTCTATAGATCTGCTAGAACTTTTTCTGAGCCTTGCTGATAAGTACGAGATGAAATTTTATTTTGGTTTATATGATAGCGGTATTTTTTGGGATACTGGCAATTTACAAGCAGAAATAGATGCTAACCGATACGTAGTAGATGAAGTTTGGACTAAATATGGGCATCACAAAAGCTTTAGTGGTTGGTATGTGAGTACAGAAATTAGTCGTAAAACCAAAGGTTCTATACAAGCTTTTAAAACCTTGGGAATGCAGTGCAAAGATATAAGTAATGGTTTACCTACATTAATCTCTCCTTATATAGATGGCAGAAAAGCTGTTATGGCTCATACTTCGGGATTGAGTAAAGCCGATGCCATTTCTGTAAAAGAGCATGAAGAAGAATGGGGTGAAATTTTTGAAGGTATTTCTGGGGCAATAGACGCTGTCGCTTTTCAAGATGGACATGTTGATTATCACGAGTTACCTGCATTTTTTGAAGTCAATAAAAAACTTGCAGATAAGTTTGGTCTGCAATGCTGGACTAATGTAGAATCATTTGATAGGGATATGCCTATCAAGTTTTTGCCTATTAAGTTTGATAAGATGCGTTTGAAACTAGAAGCAGCGGCAGCCGCGGGATATGATAAAGCCATTACTTTCGAGTTTTCACATTTTATGAGTCCGCAATCTGCTTATTTACAAGCAGGGCATCTTTATAACCGCTATCATGAATATCGAAAAACATTATTAAAATAAATACACACAAATACATGGATAATTATAGTAAAGTTTATAAAAAAGAGCTCATAGAAAGTATTATACCGTTTTGGATGAAGCATTCTAAAGACGAGAAGTATGGGGGCTTTTTCACCTGTTTAGACAGGTACGGTAATGTTTTTGATACAGATAAATTTATGTGGTTGCAAGGCAGGCAAGTATGGACCTTTGCAACACTTTATAATAAGCTGGAAGCAAATCCAGCGTATTTGGCAATGGCGCAGCATGGTGCCAACTTTATGCAAAAATATGGTAGAGATGCGCATGGAGATTGGTATTTTTCTTTAAACCAAGAGGGGAAGCCTTTGGTGCAGCCTTATAATATTTTTTCAGATTGTTTTGCCACTATGGGGTTTGGAGCGCTATATACTGCTACCGGTAAAGATGAATATGCAGATATCGCTAAAAAAACCTTCGAAAACATTCTTAAAAGAAGAGATAATACAAAAGGTAAATACAATAAAATTTATCCGGGAACACGTGAATTAAGGAATTTTTCTTTACCGATGATTCTTAGTAATTTATCATTAGAGATAGAACATTTGCTTGATAAAAGCTTGGTAAACAATTTAATAGCAGATGTGATAGATGAAGTTATGAATGTGTTTTACCAACCAGAATACGGAGTGATATTCGAGAATGTTAATAAAGATGGGTCTTTCTCAGATACTTTCGAGGGGCGTTTGTTAAACCCAGGTCATACCATTGAGGCTATGTGGTTTATGATGGATTTAGGCGTTCGTTTAAATGATAAAGATTTGGTTAATAAGGCTATAGAAATTGCTATAAAAACTTTAGAATATGGGTGGGATAAAGATTTCGGTGGCATATTTTACTTTCTTGATTTTAAGGGGCATCCGCCATTACAGTTAGAGTGGGATCAAAAATTATGGTGGGTGCACCTAGAAGCCTTAGTTTGTATGGCTAAAGCATGGGCTTTAACAGGCAATGCACAAGCTAAGTATTGGTTTGAGAAACTTCATGAATATTCTTGGAAGCATTTTAGAGACGAAGAATATGGCGAGTGGTACGGCTATCTAAACAGGCGTGGAGAGGTTTTGATTAACCTTAAAGGTGGTAAGTGGAAAGGTTGTTTCCATGCTCCTAGAGCAATGTTCCAAGTTTATAAGACCTTTGAGCTCAAGCAATCGCTTCAGCTCGTTTAAATCATCAGAAATTTTAATACACATGATTGCTTCATGGAATAAGTGTGTTAAATAACTTTTTAAAATAAAATATTAAAGTAATTTTATATATTAAAAAAAAATAATATCTTGTGTTATAATTGGTAGCCCTTAATTATTAGTGTTTTAGCAATAAATACCCAATAATTATCTTTTACAGAATTAGATAAAAGAAAATCAGTCATAAATTAAGAGCATTATCTTTTTTAATTTTTTAACTAACAAATAGATGTTTAAACAAAAAAAACATGTTTTATTAATTATTTCACCCATCTTATTGTTTTTGGCCTGTCATCCTAAAACATCTGAAGTAAGGGAAAATAATTATTTGAATTTTGTTAATCCACTAATTGGTTCTGGCGGGCATGGACATGTTTTTGTAGGAGCTTCTGTGCCACATGGTATGGTGCAATTAGGACCTAATAATTTAACTAAAGGGTGGGATTGGTGTTCTGGTTATCATGATTCTGATTCTACCATTATAGGTTTTGCGCAAACACATCTAAGTGGTACTGGTATAGCAGATTTGGGAGATATAATCTTTATGCCAGTGGGTAAGCTGCCTTCTCGGCCTATGAAAGATACGGCAAGTTTTGCAAAGACTTATTTCTCTACGTTTGATAAAAGTACAGAAATTGCAAAGCCTCATTATTATCAGGTTAAACTTAAGCGTTATCAAATAGAAGCAGAGCTTACTGCCAGCCAAAGAGTTGGTTTGCAGCGATATCACTTTCCTAAAAATAGTGAAGCCAACGTTATCGTGAATCTTGAGGAAAGTGTACAATCTATCCTTTCCAGAAAAGGAACCTTAGATGCAGGTATTAAAATTTTGAATGATACTACTATATCCGGTTACCGTATTTCTGATGAATGGGCAAAAGACCATAAGGTTTATTTTACTACAGTTTTCTCTAAACCCATTTTAAAACATCAAATTTTATCAGGTGCAGATACCGTAAATGCTAAAGAAGCAAATGGGATTAGGCTCAACACCATATTAAATTTTGAAAATGATAACCAACCTCTTTTGTTAAAAACAGGTATTTCTTATGTATCTGAGGCTGGAGCAGCATTAAATTTAAAAACTGAGATGCCAAGTTGGGATTTTGAACAAACTAAAGCTAAGGCAGAGGAAGCCTGGAATAAATCACTATCTACATTTGATTTTGAAGCGCAAGATTCAACCATTGTTACGCAATTTTATACCGCATTATATCATTCGCAAATAGCTCCATCTGTGTTTAGTGATGTAAATGGAGACTATCGTGGTGCAGATGGTAAGATATACCAAGCAAAAGGTTTTACACCTTATACCATTTTTTCTTTATGGGATACCTATCGGGCTGTACACCCCTTGTATACTTTAACAGATGAGCGTGTTGCTGACTATGCTAATAGTTTATTAGCTATTCAAGAGCAGCAAGGTACTATGCCTGTATGGCCTCTGGTTGGAAACGAAACGGGTACTATGGTAGGTTTTCATTCTATCCCAGTGGTTGTAGATGCCTATTTAAAGGGTTTTAATCTTAATCAAGAAAGGGTTTGGAATGCAATTAAAGGATTTGAAGACTATAATCAATTAGGCTTAAAAGATACACGCAAGCAAGGTTATATTTCTGCTGATCAAGAACCTTGGTCTGTTGCTAAGGGTTTAGAATATGCTATAGATAGTTATGCTATAGCAAAATTTGCTGCGCAAACAGGCAAAAAGGAGGTTTTCAAAACTTATTTTAAATCATCTCAGAATTATAAAAATTACTTTGATAAAAGTACAGGTTTTATGCGTGGAAAGTTATCTGATGGTAGCTGGCGGGCAAATTTTAATCCGTATCACAGCATACACATGGAGGATGATTATGTTGAAGGTAATGCTTGGCAGTATACCTGGTTGGTGCCACATGATGTTGAAGGATTGATAAACGTATTTGGAGGCGAAAGTAAATTTATTACCAAGTTAGATAGCCTTTTTACAGTTAAATCAGATTTAAATGAAGGTGCTTCTATAGATATTACAGGTATGATAGGGCAATATGCTCATGGAAACGAGCCTAGCCATCATATTCTATATTTATACCCTTTTGTAGGGCAACAATGGAAAACAGCAGAAAAGGTTCGTGAAGTTTTTGATAAATTTTATAAAGCCACGCCTAATGGTTTAATAGGTAATGAAGATTGTGGACAGATGTCTGCATGGTATATTTTCTCATCTATGGGTTTTTATCCTGTAAATCCGGTTAACGGAATGTTTGTTTTCGGGTCTCCATTGGCAGATAAAATAAATATTACGCTTAATAATGGTAAAAAATTCAAAATTATTGCACTTGATAATAGTGCAACTCATAAATATATACAATCAGTTAAACTCAATGGCAAAGCATATACAAAATCTTACATCATGTATGATGATATCATGAACGGTGGAACATTAGAATATACCATGGGTAGTAAGCCAAACAAAACTTTTGGTTTAGCCAAAACAGATAGGCCAGTATCCAATCCTTAAAAATTAAACCTAATTATTATGAAATATCTCAAACTCTTTAAACTAATCAATAAATGTTAAACCAAATGAAAAGAACCATAACGCTTATCTTATTCCTTTTGGTAGCTGCTGTATATGTACATGCACAAAGCACTATGTTAAAAGGAACAGTATCCGATGAAGTAGGTGCTTTACCTGGAGTTTCTGTTACAATAAAAGGAACTCAGAAAGGCACCACGACAGACCAGCAAGGAAATTTCCAGTTAGCAGTAGAAAATGGTCAATCCATTGTTATTTCTGCTATAGGTTATGAACCTCAGACTATTGTTTTTTCTGGTCAACAAAATTTAAATGTAAATTTAAAATCAGTTTCTATTGCTTTAAATGAGACTGTTGTTGTAGGTTATGCTACACAAAGAAAGGCAACGCTAACAGGGTCAGTATCTGCTATTACGGGTACAGAACTTAATACACGTAGTGTTGCATCTTTGTCTACAGCATTACAAGGTAAGTTACCAGGGGTAACGGTACAGCAAGAATCTGGGCAACCTGGTGCTGATGGATCAAGAATCAGGATTAGAGGAGTAGGCTCTATCAATTCAAATACTGATCCTTTGGTTTTATTAGATGGTATTGAAACCAACATCAACCAAATTGATATGAACACGGTTGAATCTGTTTCTGTACTAAAGGATGCAGCATCTGCTTCTATTTATGGGTCTAGAGCTGCTAATGGTGTTATTTTAATTACCACCAAAAAAGGTAAGGCAGGTACTATTACAACCAGTTATAATGGCTACTCAACCTTACAAAGACCAACAAATTTGCCAGATCCTGTAAGTGCTTATGAATATTTACAGGCAGAGCTTAATGCGTTTGACAATGCTGGCATTACGGTATCTCCAACTCAAAGACAGCAACAGTTACAATTGATTGAAGAACAACGTACTTTAAAGCCTGATAACTGGAATAGATATGATACCGATTGGAAGAACGAAACTATTTCGAATAATTCCTTAATGCAAAACCATAACGTATCTATTAGCGGTGGTAGTGATAAAATATCATTCTTTGGTTCTGGTACTTTTTTAGGGCAAGACGGATTAATTCCTAATAATAATTTCAATCGTACTAATTTAATGCTTAATGCTGATGCAAAGATTAAGCCTTGGGCTACTTTTTCATTAAATACTTCATTAAGACAATCAAATGAATTAAGACCTGGATTAGGTACTCCAAAAAATATTATTGGTAAAGCTTTATATATGCTACCAACTCTTTCTGCTGCCAGAGAGTTAGATGGTAATTGGGGTTATGGTAAAAATGGTGATAACCCTACTGCTGCGGCTTATGCTAGTGGAGAGAATAGAAATAAATCTTCGGAGTCTATTGTAAACGGAACTTTAACTTTAACGCCCGCTAAAGGTTTTGAGGTATTAGGACAATACTCTTTAAGAACCGTTACCGGTAGAAATAGAAGTTTAATTATTCCTTATACAGTTTCTTTAAAGGGACAAGTTTTGGGTCAATTTCCTGCACAAGATGGCTTAACGGAAAGCTGGAACCAAACTGTTCGTAATTTTTATAGATTTCAAACTTCTTATACCAAAAGCATTAATAAACATAATGCTAAAATCATTGCTGGTTATCAAGCAGAGGATAATACCAATACTTCGTTTTTTGGAGCTAAACAAGGCTTCACTTTAGGACGTTATTATTTAAATAATGGTTTAGGTGCATCAGCTACTTCTGGCGGTGGCGCTAATGAGTGGGCTATGGAATCTTACTATGGTCGTATCAATTATGATTTTAGCCAAAAATATTTGCTAGAAATTAATGGTAGATATGATGGTTCTTCCCGATTTAGAGGGGATAATATCTGGGGCTTTTTCCCTTCAGCCGCCGCAGGATGGGTAATTTCTGAGGAGAACTTCTTAAGCAAAAGTAAAAGTTGGATTGATTTATTAAAGCTAAGAACTTCTTACGGATTGCTAGGTAATCAGGATATAGGTAATTATCCATTTGCAGCAACCATCAATAATGGATATAGTTATTACTTAGGAGACGGAAAAGAGCTGGCAGATGGGGTTGCACAAATTGCACTTGCTAATCCTGATATTTCATGGGAATCATCAACTCAATTTAACGTAGGTATTGATGGAAGTTTTTTTAGGGATAAACTAACAGTTACGGCAGAATATTACATTAGAACCATCAATGACATGTTATTACGCTTTCCTCCACCTTATTATGCCGGTTTACAGCCTGCATTTACCAATGCAGGAAGTATGGAAAATAAAGGATGGGAAATTTCTTTAGGCTATCGAAATAAAATTAAAGACTTTAATTACGGTATTACTGTTACGTTAAATGATAACCGTAACGAAATCACTGATTTAAATGGCTTAAATTCTCAAGACCGTACGCAAGTTGTAGGTTATCCTAACAATGGTATTTGGGGTTATTTATCAGACGGTTATTATGTTGATTTAGATGATGTAGCTAACTCACCTAAGTTAAGTGGTGCGGCTCGTCCTGGGTTTGTTAAGTACAAAAAAATATTCCAAGGTGAAGGTGTAGATCCATTATTGATTGATCAAAGAGATCAGGTGTATCTAGGCGATCCTTTTCCACATTATGAGTATGGTATAAACTTAACCGCAAGCTACAAAAACTTTGATTTTATAGCTTTCATACAAGGTATAGGTCAACGTTCGGCATTTTTAAGTGGTGTAGGTTTAAGACCATTTGCTAATGGTGCTAACTTATTCCGTCATCAGGTTGATTATTGGACACCTGAAAATCCTAATGCAGAGTATCCAATCTTAGTTCCAGAGGCAAACTCTGCTGACAACTTTGTAAGGTCTGATAAATGGGTGAGAAATGCGGCTTATGGCAGGTTAAAAAATGTTGTATTAGGTTATACCTTACCTAAGCAACTTTCCCAAAAATTAAAACTTAATAATTTAAGATTTTATATCAGTGGGCAGAACTTATTTACCCTAAGCAATTTTTATGACGGTTATGATCCAGAGGTTACCTATGATGGTTCTGTAGGAGGGGAGTTTTACCCAATCATGCAAACCTACACTTTTGGTCTTAATATGAATTTTTAATCACTAGAGCTAAAGAAAAATGAAAAATAAAATAGTTAAAAGCGGTTTTGCAATAGTATTGATTGCATTGCTAACAGTTTCTTCTGGCTGTCAGAAAGATTATTTAGATAGACAACCTTTGAGCGAATATTTATCATCTAATTTTTATAATAATGAAGGTGCTATAGCACAAGGGGCAAATGGCTGCTATATGATGTTGAAATTGAATCACGCGGCTCCAAATAGTAGTTTAATTCCTTTTTCAATTTTATGGGATATGTATACACCTTTTGGAATTGAAAGGGCTGATAATAGTTCTATTGGTGTAGGTAATCTAGATCTTAGAACTAATTTCCCTATTGAGTTAACGTATGCCAATTTGTATACTGCTGTTGCCAGATGTAATTCTGTTATTAGTGGTGCCGAGCCATTTTACGATGATTTAAATGACCAAGCAAAGCAATATGTTAGTGAGGTTAGGGTGTTAAGGGCTTATTTTAATATCTTGTTAGTTAGCCTGTTTGGAGATATACCTTATTTTGAACAACCAGTTACTGAGGCACAAATTAGAGAACTAACACGTACACCTTGGGAAACTGTGGTAGAAAGAGTAATAGCTGATTTAGATGAGGCATCAGTTAATCTTCCTTGGATAGCCACAGAGTTTGGTAGGGTTGATAAATCAGTAGCATTTGGTTTAAAGGCCAGAATTGCTTTGTATGCGGCATCATGGCATAAATTTGGTTTTGGCAGAGATGCAGTTAAAGACCAAACTAAAGCTACTGCATATTTTAGAATATCAGCAGATGCTGCTAAAAGAGTTATGGATGAAAGTGGTCGTGGGTTGGCTAATAATTATAATGAGATTTTTACTAGAGTTGGACAGCTTAAACCAGATGTGAAAAGAGAAACTATGATGTTTATGATGTTCTCTGATGTAGGAGAAAGAAATTACCATTATATGTCTTTTGGTGAGCATGTGCGTATGATTGGTCAAAGTGGAAGATTCCCTACTCAGCAATTGGTAGATACTTATGAAACCATCAACGGTAAACGAATAGATGAAGCTGGTTCAGGCTATAATCCACGTAATCCTTTCGTAAATAGAGACCCGAGGTTAAAAGCTACGATTTACACTCAAGGAGATACTATTATTGGTAATACAGGTAGCAATAAGCGTAAGTTTTTAATGCAAATTTATAACCCTCGTACAACGGAGTTTGATGCTCAAAATAACCCTAGATTGGTTGATAATACAGATTATGTTGGAGCAGTTGCTGCATTTGGCTATGTACAAAGTGGAGTAGGTTTTGCGTGGAAAAAATATAATCATTTTGATGATGAAGTAACTTCACAGGCAACCTATAACATTATGATTATGCGTTATGCTGAAATTCTTTTGACTTATGCTGAGGCAAAAATTGAATTGGGAGAGTTGGATGCTACCGTTACAGATGCTATAGACAGGGTTAGAGCAAGGGTTGGTATGCCTGGTATTTTAACAGCAGACCCTTCTAGGGCAGGTAATCAGGATAAAATGCGCCAAATAGTACGTAGAGAGCGTAAAGTAGAGTTAATGAAAGAATCACTTTATTTCTTTGATATGCGCCGTTGGAGATTAGGAGCGTTACAAAATGCAGAACCTACTTACGGTTATCCTTTAGCTACAGGTGTAAACCCTGCAACCAATACGTATCCAAATGGTTATGACCAAGCCACGCCAGACATGGTGCCTTCATTTGGTGGTCCAGGTTCAGAACGTGATTTAAATGATGTAGCCAGTTATGCTGCATTTGCCAATAAGTTGAGAAGCAGAGACAGAGATCGCCGATGGGAAGATAGATTTTACTTATGGCCAATACCACAAACTGAAGTTAATAAACAGCCTACTTTAGGGCAAAACCTAGGATACGGAAATTAACAGACCTGTTTTACAGATATAAATAATAAAATTATGAAAAGTATAAATTCTTTAACCACTAAGGTTGCTTCATTGCTACTGCTGGTAATGATTGCATTTAGTGCTTGCGAAAAAAAGGATGAGCTGGATAGGCTGTATGAGGGAGCTAAAATTGTAGGTGTAAAAGTTGATGGGCAATTGTATCTACCTACTTACACTAATAATGATGTTTTAGTTACCGTTCCGGCTGGTAGAGATTTGTCTAAAGCAAAAGTACAGGTATTGGTTGCTAATGGAAATCTGCAAAATTTTAATAATGACGAGATTATGGATGTGCGAAAGCCCTTACCCCTTACTTTACTTGGCAGTGATGGTGAAAGGTTAGACGTTGTTTTAAAAATTCAATCGCCACCATCTTTATCTAATCTTATTGTAGAAGGATTAACCATTCCGGCATCAAATATTTTCTTCAGCGCAAATTCTTTAATTGTACAGGTTCCAGAAAATACCAACTTAACTAACCTTAAAGTAACTTTGGGTTTTGTAAACGGTACTTTACAGGATTTTACAAACGGAGTTGCAGCAGATTATACGAACCCTAGAACCTTTAGAATTCTAGGTGTTGATGAAAGCACTATTTACAATTACGATTTTATTATTACTTCAGAAGAAGTAGGGCCAGCTTCTGTAAGATCAATGACTATAAATGGTATTGCAACAGACTCAGTAGTTGTTGTTGCACCATCTACATTGGTGCCTTATGTAAAAGGTTTAACAGATTTTTCTAATTCTACCGTTACTATAAGTGCTGGTTTTGGAAACCGTATAGACCCTACATTTACAGGTACTAATCTTAATTTGTTGACAGGAACTTCGAAAGTGAAAATAACAGGTACAGATGGTATAGAAAAGGAATTCACTATTGGTGTACCTAAGTTATCTTTAACACCAATATTTGAGAGGTCTTATGCTAGTTTTGGCTTCCCAATAAATGATTTAACGGGTGTAGCTATTAGTGGAAACAATATTATTGTTCCTAACTACTCGGCAACTCCACCTACTGTTGTTGGTCCAAATTACTATAATTTAGCAGGTGTACAACAAGGTGTTCTTAACAGAACAGGAACTACCATAGCAAACAGTATTCGTAAGATAGCTACAGATAGTAAAGGTGTTATTTTAAGTGTTTCTTTGGGCTTAACAACTGCTGACCAATTTATTTATAAATGGGATAATGTAACTTCTGCCCCAGTGCCTTATATCACATATTCATCTGCATCATTAGGTTTGGGAGCTACAGCATTTAGAGCTGCAGGTATTAATGTTCAAGGTAGTTTAGATGGAAATGCTATTATTACTGTTGGAAGAGCGCAAAGTACAGATGTTTTTGTTTGGACGGTTACAGGAGGTGTCTTAAACCCTACACCAACTAAATTAACACATCCTATAGCTAGCCCTGGTTTTTATTTTAGTTTAGAACCTATGCCAATAGGTACATCAGGTTATATAGGTACGCTTACGAGTGCTGCCTTTAATGGTATTGTAAGCTTAACTGGTACTTTAGGAGAAATAAGCAGAGTACCTAGTACCCAAACAACGGATGCTAAAGTATTTAGACATAATGGTAGAACTTATCTGGCGTATACCGTATTTGTGCCAAATAGAGGTGCTGCTTTTAGGGTTTCTGATATTACTGATAATCAATTGGCATCTATACAAAATCCAATTATGGACGTTTTAATGCCATCTACTCAGGCCAACGGAAATTTAACCATGGATGCAGATATGGCCATTATCAATGGTAAGTTACATGCGGTGTTTGTTTGTACCAATATTGGTATGCGTTTTTACCAATTAGAGCAATAACTTATCTCAACAATCATAAGAGCTTGTTTCTAAAGCATTTTTTTAGAAACAAGCTCTTATATAACTAATTAAAAAATACAAACAAAATGAAATATTACATTTTAACATTAGCTTTTACCATATTTTTAGGTAGCTCTGCTTGCGAGAAAGAAATCAAAAGGCTGCCTACTAGTAACGTCAAAAAAGAAGTACATTTTGCCGGTACTTGGGTTACCAATGTAGCCAGTGATGCACTGAATTCAAGAGCTAATATTATACAAACAGTAGCTACTTGTAAAGCCAGTGGCGTTAATAATATTTTTGTGGTGGTATGGAACCAGGGCAGAACTTTATATCCAAGTGATATTATGCAAAATACTTTTGGTGTAAGAATCATGGAAAGATTTGCTGGTAGAGACCCTTTACAAGAAATGATTGAAGAAGCGCATAAGGAAAACATAAAAGTACATGCTTGGTTTGAGTATGGTTTTGCGGCTTCAAACAACCAAAATGGAGGGTTAATTATTCAAACAAAACCAAATTGGGCAGCTAGAGACTTTAGTGGTAACCTATTAAAGAAAAATGGTTTTGAGTGGATGAATGCGTTTTTACCAGAGGTGCAGGATTTTATGACTTCCTTGATTTTAGAAGTAGTAAACAAGTATGATGTTGATGGTGTGCAAGGCGATGATAGATTACCAGCTTTACCTTCTGAAGGTGGTTATGATACTTATACTGTTAATTTATATAAAGCTCAGCACAATGGGGCTAATCCTCCGGCAGACTCAAAAAATGCAGCATGGTTAAATTGGAGATCTGATTTGTTAACAGAATATTGGGGTCGTGTATATCAGCAGGTAAAAGCCAGAAAACCTAATGTTATGGTTACTAATGCACCAAGTGTTCATCCTTTTGCAAAGAACGAATATTTGCAGGATTGGCCTGCTTGGTTAGATAAAGGCTACACAGATATGGTACTGCCCCAAGTTTACAGATATGACTTTGCTGCTTACAGAGCTACTTTAGCACAACAGCTTACTTATCTAAAACCACAGTTTAAAACTAAGTTTTATCCTGGTATTCTGATGCAAAACGCTGATTATAATCCATCAGAGCAATTTGTTATTCAAATGATTAATGAAAATAGGGCTAGTGGCATCACTGGTGAAAGCTTTTGGTTTTTTGAAGGCATCAAAAAGTTTCCTAGCTATTTTGAAACTTATAACAAAGGAAAATAACCTTAATATTAAAAGAAGTCTCTTATGAACAAAGATGTTAAGTGTTTCTCTTTGAGTGGAATTTAATATGTTCATAAGAGTAAATGTTCTTATAAGTGAAGACGATAATATCCTGAATAGAGTAGAAGGATGAATACGGGCTTCATATTAACCTGATGCTGTTTGAGATTGAGACAGCCTTATTTTTATGATATGAGAAAGAAAGTATGGGTTTTATTACTCATTACCATTGCTTTGCATGCTAACGGCCAAGTAAAACAAATAGAAGCTGTAAGAGGTGTTTGGGTACCAGCACCACGTTTTACTAAGGTATTACATAGTTATGAAAATGTACAGAAATTTGTAGGATTACTGGATAGCTTGAATTTTAATGCGGTCTTTCTGGTTTCTTATGCACAAACGCAAAGTATTTATCCTAGTAAAGTAATTAAGGAATATACCGGTTCAAAAAATTTAGCTGCAACCAGTATGTTAAGTCCGTATCTGAGTCAATATCATCAACCCTTAAAAAGCCCTACTGGTGACCCTGTAGCAGATTTAATTCGCCTAGCGCATCAACGCCATATTAAAGTGTTTTTTTGGTACGAGTATGGATTTATGGGAGATACTAAACCTATTACCGATAAAAACCCTTTGTTAGCAAAAAATCCTGATTGGCTGGGTATAGGTAATGATGGTAAGCCAGCAGCCTATCATCAGAAAGATTTTTATTTTAATGCATATCATCCAAAAGTTCAGGATTATATGATAAAATTAATTGAAGAAGGAATAAAATTATATCCTGAGGTAGATGGCGTACAGGGTGATGATCGTTTACCGGCTATGCCTAGAAATTCTGGTTACGATGCTTATACAATAGCTAAATATAAAGCTGAACATCAAGGAAATCTTCCGCCTCAAGATTTTAATGAAAAAAGCTGGGTAAATTGGCGAATTGCTATTTTGAACCAGTTTGGGAAAAGATTATATAAAGCTGCACATGCTTTAAAAAAGGATATCATGGTAAGTTTTGCTCCAAATCCTTATCCATGGAGTAAAGAAAATTTAATGCAGGATTGGCCTAACTGGGTAAAAGAGGGTATTTGCGATTTGCTGGCAGTACAATGTTATAGGTATAGTGCTGATGCTTATAAAAATACAGTATCAGAAGCGCTATCTTATGTTAATAGCAATCGTCCAAAACAGCTTTTTGCCCCTGGCATCATCTTAATGGAGGGTAATCAGATTAAAATGTCTGCTGATTTATTGAAACAACAATTGAAAATTAATAGAGATTTGAATATTAACGGCGAAATATTTTTCTATAACGAAGCTTTAAATAACAAAGAAATACAAAGTGTTTTTAAAGAAGTTTATCCATATAAAGCTAAATTTCCAGATGATCATCATCGCTAACTTTTAAATGAAAGTAGTTCATCATGATATGACCAGTCGTTTCTTATCCTTAGATGTTTTAAGAGGGTTGGCTATTTTACTGATGGTATTATCAGGAAGTATCGCTTTTGCAGATTTTATGCCTGCATGGATGTTCCATGCACAAGTGCCTCCGCCAAAGTATGTGTTTAATCCTGAAATAGCGGGAATTACCTGGGTTGATTTGGTTTTTCCTTTCTTTCTATTCTCTATGGGGGCAGCTTTTCCACTTGCTTTAAGCAGTAAGCTAGAAAAATCGAGTATTTTTATTGTTTTATTGCAAGTAGTTAAACGTTATGTTTTACTTGTCTTTTTTGCAATATTTATCTTTCATGGTAGGGCTTGGGTAATGAGTGAGCGTCCCGGGATGACTGAAAACTTACTTTCTGTAGGCTGCTTTATGCTTCTTTTTTTATTGTTTTCTAAAACCAATTTTGAAAGTAAATCTTTTTCCATAGGCAGGCAAATTTTTGCTTTTTTTATCGCCATGCTTTTTCTTGTTTTTTACCCTTTTAAAGAAAATGGATTTGATTTTTACCGTAGTGATATTATTATCATTGTACTGGCAAATATGGCATTGTTTGGTTCTACTATCTGGATTTTAACTCAGTATAAACCTGGATTAAGACTGGCCATACTTCCGCTTGTTATGGGTATATTTCTTTCTGCTAAGGTTGATGATAGCTGGGTAAGTCAGGTATTTAAGTGGTCGCCTATACCTTGGGCCTATAGTTTTTATTATCTCAAATATTTATTCATCATCATACCGGGTACTTTTGCGGGCGATTGGCTTTTGGAAACTAAGCAAAAGCAAGTAGTTATAAAATCATCAGTTATAACTTTAGCGATAGCTGCTTTATCTATTTTATTGGTAGTTATAAATGTTACTTTATTGTTCTCCAGAGCGCTTGACATAAATATTTTAGTAACTATAGGTTTTTCGTTACTTATTATTCTCTTGAGTAGAAAAGCAGCGTTACATTTACTTTTTCAAAATTTTATAAGATGGGGTGTTTTCCTGCTTATTTTGGGTTTGGTTTTTGAACCTTTTGAAGGGGGGATAAAAAAAGATCCATCAACCTATAGTTATTATTTTATTTGTAGTGGACTAGCTTTTTTAACTCTTGTAAGTTTTATGTTTTTAGAATCAGGAGGTTATTTTAAAAATGTTTTTAGTTTTATTGCCAAGGTAGGGCAAAATCCTATGATTGCATATACCTGTGGAGCTCTTTTTTTACTCCCTTTATTAAAAATTAGTCATACAGAAATACTTTTAAATGCGTTAAATTTTAATGCTTGGGGTGGCGTTAGCAGAGGATTCATATTTACAACGCTGGTAGCCTTAATAACCTCATTTTTTACTATCAAACGTATTTTTTGGAAAACTTAATTTTCATTTCTTTATAGAATAATCTTTATGAAGATGCTGCTTTTATCAAGGCAGTTTCTAGGTTTATATTATACATCATTTCCTTTTTCTATAATCATTTTCTGCTCATTAGTCTTATTACCTGATTAAATTCACGAGTTATTAAAGCTAAACCCTTAGGTTTTTAATTTATTTGTTGGTTATTTTTTAAATTTTTATATCAATTTACTGATTTTATTGTGTTGAACGATTGTTTTTGCTAATTTTTTAGTTTTTTGTGTATATTTTTTATGTAATTATTATAAATTTTCAATAAATATTATACTTTTGATGATTATATACTGATTTATGTCATATTTATGAGATTTTTTGCCTTGATTTTATTAAAAATTTTATTTTTTTGCATTGCTTTATGTCTTTTTGTTTGTTTAGAAAGAAATTCAAATAAGAAAATTCCTTCTGAAGTATCTTTTTATGAAGAAGTTTCTTTAGCTGGACATATTCAAGAGGCTATTCTTGAGACTACTTTTGTTAAAAACTTTGAATTTAGGCTACAAGCGCAGGTTTTAAAAAAAGTAGGTTACAGGCTTGATATTTCTTCTCTAAGTTTTAGTTGTATTGGTCAAGCATCCATGCAATTTGTTCTTTCTATTTTTCAAAAGTTATTTCTATTTCCATTTCATGTATTTTTTTAGTCGACTTATCATTAACCTACCTGATAAACATTTTTAGCAGATGATAACATTTAGTATAGTTATCTGTCCATTGGTTTTAACTTAAAATATTTTAAAATGAAAAAGATTTTACCTTTTGCCGTATTGGTTGTTGTGCTTTTACTGGCTTTAATTTTCCCTTCTGTTGATGTTAGCAATGTTGAGAATTCTACATTAGATACTGGAGATACCGCATGGTTACTTGTTTCTGCAGCTCTGGTTTTATTAATGACGCCTGGCCTTGCTTTTTTTTATGGGGGTATGGTAAGAAAGAAGAATGTAATTTCAACCATGTTACAAAGCTTTGTTTGTATGGGTGTAATTACGGTAATTTGGGTGGTTTTTGGATTTAGCCTTGCATTTGGGGAAGATATTGGTGGTGTTATTGGTAATCCATCAACATTTTTTATGATGAAGGGTATGCTAGGTAACACTTCCTGGTCATTAATGCCTACAGTTCCTTTGGTTCTTTTTGCTATGTTTCAACTTAAGTTTGCTGTTATTACTCCTGCTTTAATTACAGGTGCATTCGCAGAGCGTATACGTTTTAATTCTTATCTTATTTTTATTTGTTTATTTATAATTTTTATATATGCTCCTTTAGCGCATGCAACTTGGCATCCTATGGGGATTTTGTTTGAAAAAGGTGTGTTAGATTTTGCAGGAGGTACTGTTGTACACATGTCTGCAGGTTGGGCAGCCTTGGCATCTGCATTATATTTAAAAAGAAGAAATACGCCAGATCATACACCTGCCAGAATTAGTTACGTTATTTTGGGTACTGGTTTACTTTGGTTTGGCTGGTTTGGATTTAATGCAGGTTCAGCAGGTGGTGCGGGTTCTTTAGCGGCAACTGCTCTTGCAACTACTACTACCGCTTCTGCTGCTGCTGCCATAGCTTGGGTGTTTTTTGATATTATGTTGGGTAAGAAGCCTTCTGCTGTGGGAACCTGTATTGGGGCAGTAGTTGGTTTGGTAGCCATTACCCCTGCAGCAGGTTTTGTTACTGTTTCTAATGCTTTGGTTATTGGAATTGTAGCCGCAGTAGTAAGTAATCTGGTTGTTATCTGGAGATCTAGAACAAGTATTGATGATACTTTAGATGTTTTTCCTTGCCATGGTGTTGGTGGTATGGTTGGTATGTTATTAACAGGAGTTTTTGCGAATCAAGCGGTAAATGCTGCCAATACTACAGGAAACGGTCTTTTTTATGGGGAAACACATCTGTTTCTGGTACACTTAGCTGCATTGGTAGCTGTATCAGTGTTTTCTTTTGTAGGTGCATTTATATTGTTAAAAGTTACCGATTTAATTAGTCCTTTACGTGTTACACCTGAAGAGGAAAGTGCCGGATTGGATATTACTCAGCATGCTGAGGAGCTTTAAATTGATATTTTTAAAAGGGGCCGGAGTTAATTCCGGTCCCTTTTATTTTAGCTCGATAAAGATAAAGTATATTGTAATGCTGATAGAAAGCTTAGCAATGTCCTTTACTGTCGTTTGTTTAAAGAATGCTTTAAACCTGAATTACTTCTTCTTTTACCGTTTGGTTACCCGGTAAGTCTGTAGCTGTTACTCTTATTGTAGTACCTAGTAGGGTAGGGTTATTTGCTGTAACGGTATACATCCAATCAAGTCCGTTTTCCTGTAATAAAGCTACGCCGGTCTCTATGTTATTTCCGTTGGTATCCACCAGTTCTATTTGTACTGTTTCTACGCTAAAATTGTCTACAGCTCTGATTAAGATTTCATTACCGATTTGGCCATTATAGGCTGTTAAGGTTATTTTCTTTATCGTTGGAGATTTACAGAAATCTGCTAAAGCCAAATTATAGGCACTTTGTCCGGGTTTTACCAATGCTTCATACCATTGTTTACTTATGGGGTCGTTTGTAACTGCTTTGGCATAAAGCGTAGCTTCTTTAAAGCGCTCTTTTATCGCTTCTTGGTTTTCTGTAAAAGGAGCCGTTCTTATGCCTCTTTTGGCGACAATTGTTTTACCTGCTACTTGACGAAATACAAGCATCTTACCAATTTTACCACTTGAGCCCATGACTAAATCATTTTCTATTACTTTCATAATTGTTGAATTTTAAAAATTAATTACTCTGTTTTTACATCTTTATTTACCGGTAAGCGATGCGTGATGCAAACATAAAGAGGTATTATGTAAATCCCTAATACATTGCGTTTTATGGCTTGTATTTGCAGGTTTTTGGTGTGTTTGAGTGGTTATGACATTTTTTAGTTATCCGTGGTTTTTCAGCTTTTTTGTAATGAGGTTTTTTTTTGAGAAGCGTTAATCTGCCAGAAGTTTAGCTTTTAAAATAAAGGTGTTTTAGGGGAGGCTTAGTGTATTTTTTTATTATAAAGTTTAAAAATGAGCCTTCGTTTCTAGGCATTAGGGGCATTTTTTTAGAAAAAGTTTCTGGGGTGTAGCTGTAAGGTAGCCGTAAGGTTGCTGTAAGCTAGCGGTAAGTAAGGGGGCTTAGTGTATTTTGATGGTTTTCTTAAGCGATGATTGGGGGGGTAATCTTCGTCTTTTTTCTGCTGTTAACTCATCGTTTTTTTTAAAGTTAACAGCAGACCAGACGAGCGTAGGTTTTACATCTTTGCAATTGTGATGAAAGTAAGGGAAAGGATGTACGGTCTGAGGAGATCTAAAGGGATTCCAAAAAACTCGCTGGCATGAAATACAGTTACAGATTGATGTTTGAGTAGCTTAAACTGCTTTCGGATATCTTTCATCATTTTGCTACAGGTGCGTTCGCTTTTACCGCTAATTCTCATGAGGTCAGCGATGTAAATAAATAGTCTTGTAAATTTTTGTTCCATAAGTTTCTAAAATTTGATTATTCAAAAATACTTTTCAAGTATTTGATTTACAATAGTTTGAATATTTTTAATAAACTGTGAATTGGCTCTCGAAGCGCTCTAAAAAAATGATAATGGTAGTAAAACAAGCTTTTAAATTTTGCTAATGCTTGTCGAGGCGATATTATGATTTTGATAATGATGAAAATGGAGTGTTTTAGCTTTTAATGGTAGGGAATGGCAGTGGACTGCTTGATTTTGGGATTAACAAGTGAAGTAGTAGATAATCCATAATCCATCAAGTAAAGAAAAAGCTTAGCATGCCGCAGTAAGATATTTGATGTTGGATACGTCATTCATTTCATCAATTCATACAAAAATCAACCCTTCCAATAAGTTCATTACTCTTGATGGTCATGAATTATATGCTTAGCTCTTTTCTATTCCGCTAGAATTAAATTGTAGGTCATACAAGTTTTTATAATAACCGTTTAACTTGAGCAACTCTTGGTGTGTCCCCATTTCTTTAATTTCGCCATGGTCTAATACAATGATTCTATCTGCATTTTGGATGGTGGATAAACGATGCGCAATAACTATGGAGGTTCTGCCTAGCATTAATTTTTCTATAGCTTGTTGTATCAAAATTTCTGTTTCTGTGTCTACAGAAGAAGTAGCTTCATCTAAAACTAAAATTTTAGGGTCGTAAACCAACGCTCTGATAAAAGAGATTAATTGTGCTTGTCCAGCAGATAAAGTAGCGCCTCTTTCTTGTACCTGATAGTCATAACCGCCGGGTAAACGCATAATAAAATCATGTGCACCAACATCTTTAGCTGCTGCTATAATTTTTTGTCTGCTAATAGCTTGATTTTTGAGGGAGATGTTATTTGCAATGGTATCAGAAAATAAAAACACATCCTGTAAAACCGTAGCTATTTGATTTCTTAAGTATGTAAGCTCAAAATCTTTGATGTTAATACCATCTATTTTAACACTTCCTTTACTAATTTCATAAAATCTATTCAGGATATTAATGGTTGAGGATTTGCCTGCACCAGTAGCACCTACAAGTGCTAATGTTTCTCCTTCTTTAACTTCAAAAGAAATGTTTTTTAATATCCAATCTTCTTCATTTACAGGAGTTTGATTTTGCTGGTAAGAAAACCAAACATCTTTAAATACAATCTCGCCTTTTAAGTTTTGTGGTGCCAATTTGCCTTCATTGATAGTTTGTTCTTGAGTATCTAAAACTTTAAAAATTCTATCAGCGCCTACCATACCCATTTGTAAGGTATTAAACTTATCTGCTAATTCTCTAATAGGTCTAAATAACATGTTAACGTACATGATAAAGGCAACCACTACTCCGGCAGAAATTTCATTGTTGAGTATACTTTTAGAACCATACCACACCAATAAGCCAATAGACAAAGCGGATATGATCTCTACAACAGGAAAAAATATAGAATAATACCAGTTTGAACGGATATGAGCATCGCGGTGAACGGCATTTATAGCTTTAAACTTTTTGTATTCCTGATCTTCTCTGGCAAAATATCTGATGATACTGATGCCACTAATATGTTCTTGTAAAAAAGTATTGAGTTGGGCAACTTGTGTTCTTACCTCTTGAAAAGCAGATTTTATGGCTTCTTTAAAAATGTAAGTGGCAAGCATCAATAATGGCATAGGAATTAAAACTACCAAAGTGAGCTTCCAATCGGTATACAACATGACCCCAATAATGGTTACCAATTGTAATATATCGCCAATAATAACTATTAAACCTTCAGAAAATATATCGGCAATGGTTTCTAAATCAGATACGGTACGTGTTATGAGTTGTCCTAAAGGTGTTTTATCAAAATACTTTAATCTGAGTTGGGTTAGATGGTTAAAAACATCTTTTCTCAAATCTTTAATAACCGATTGCCCTAGTGTATTGGTTAGGAATGTGTGATAGTATTGAATAACGGTTTGAAGGATTAATAATATGATGAGGATAATAGTCATATTGATTAATCCGGATTTATTATCAAAAAGGATAAAATCATCAACCGTTTTTTGAATAAGCAGGGGTCTTAGCGGAGCTACGATAGCTAAGCTAAGGGTTAAAAAAATAGCGAGATAAAAAAGTCTTTTATAAGGGTTGGTATATTTAAAAAGTCTTTTTAATAAGCTCCAATCATAGGTTTTTCCAGTAACTTCTGCCATTATTTTTCTTCTTCTATTGCCCTCATGATATAAGGATAGTTAACTTCGGTTAAGAAAAGTCCGCAGGCAGGTACAGAAGCACCAGCGTTAGATCTGTTTTTACTTTCTATTACTTCTCTCATATAATCTGGTGAAAATTTCCCTCTTCCAATATCCGTTAAAGTGCCCACAATTGCCCTTACCATATTTCTCAAAAACCTGTTAGCGGTAATATGGAAGATAATTCCATCCGCAGCTAATTCCCATTCTGCTCTGGAAACTAAACAGTTATTAGTGAAATTATCGGCATTAGCCTTGCAGAAAGCGCTAAAATCTTCATATTCTAGGAGATATGTTGCTGCAATATTCATGGCGTTCATATCCAGGGTTTCTTTTATAAGCCAGCTGGTATGGGTTTTAAAAGGGTTTTTATGAAAATGAATATGGTATTGATAAGACCTAAAAGTGGCATCAAAACGGGCATGCGCATCTGGAGCTACTGGGTAAATATGGTGTATAGCGATATCATGAGGTAGAAGCGCATTTAAACTTCTCAGGAATTTAAGTTCTTGGTTTTCTAAATTTGCGATAGGGCAATCAAAATGTGCAAAAAACTGGGTGGCATGTACGCCAGTATCTGTTCTGCCACAGCCTAAAGTATCTATTTTATCTTTGAAATAGATGCTTAAAGCTTCGTCAATTTTTTGTTGAACAGTAATAGCGTTAGGTTGATATTGCCAGCCATGGTAGTTCATTCCATGATAGCTTAATTCTAGAAAATATCTGTTAACGTGATGCACCCTACAAATTTAATCTAAATAGGCTTACTATTTTAGTTCAGTAGGCAACATTTATGTAATTTCTTTTATAAACAATTTTAATAAGACCAGATGTTTTTACATTTGCTTAATTGTTTATATTTAAAAAAGATTATGATACAAAGAATACAAACTGTTTATTTTTTCTTAGCTTCTTTAGCACTTGCAGCTTTGTTTATGTTTCCTATTGCTACAGTTTTTGAAACCGATGGAGCAAAAAAAATAAGCGTTACCGGTGTAACCCAAACCTTAGATGGAAATGTAGTACAAACAGAAAGTTTTTTATTATTAACCATTATTACGGCATTGTTAGCTTTAAACTCGTTGGTATTGATATTCCTTTACAAGAATAGAAAGCAGCAAATGATGTTTACCTATGTACATATCGTTGTTATCATTGCTTACAGTTTTTGGTTATCGCAAACAGTAAAAAATGCTACTACTACTCTATTAGAGATAGGAGATTATGGTATTGGTGCTGGACTATCATCTATAGCGGTTTTATTTTTGGTGCTAGCTGTTAAGGGGATTAAAAGAGATGATAAATTGATAAAATCTGCGGATAGATTGAGGTAATGCTTTAGATAATCGAAGTGTAGCAAGAGGCTGTCAAAAATCATATTTGCCACATTGAGCGGACCTTTATTGTCATCCTGAGCGAAGTCGAAGGATAAGAAAAGGCTTCGACTCTGCTCAGCCTGACACAAAGTGGTGATTTGAGATAGCCTCTTTTTTTGTTTAAATATTTCCTACAACCAAAATAGGTTCAGGGCCTTTGGGTTCTTGTTCTAGTTTTTCTGAAATGGCGCAATAGCCAGAGACTCCTCTGTTAAGTAAAGTATAGCCTAAGGTCAATTCTGTTGCCGCGATAAGAGGATGAGAAAATATGTTTTTTAATCCTTTAAGGGCGATATAAGTTCCTCCGGCTATAGAAAGTATCCTTTCTGTTTTACTTAAATTGGTATTGATGTTTTCTTTTAATAAAGAATCTTCTAAAGTATTCTTTAATTGTTCTACGGTATTTATCATAAGAAATGTTTTTTTTGAGAGCAATAATTCAATAATGATGCCTAATTATTGTTTTAAGGATTTTAAATTGTGGTATAAAAAAGGGATAAAACAATAATGATTTTTTAGAGTTTATAACTTTGTGGTGTTTTTATATTGACAAAACGAAATATTTATCAATTATTTTTTGAAAATTTCACATAAATTTAATCTATTCTCTTTATATTTAGCAGAAACTACTTAAAAAATTAAATTCGATACACATGAAAAAATTTTTACTCTTTTTATTGGGCTTGTCTAATTCTGTTTTTGCACAGATTTCTATAATTGAAAATAACACATACAACCAAGATTTTAATGGTTTAGGAACTACCACCGTAGCATGGAGCGATAATGTGAACTTAAATGGGTGGTATGCAGCAGCAGCCTCATTAAGTTCAATAGGTGATATAAATATTTCAACTGGCTCTTCTACTGCTGGCTCTTTATATAATTTAGGTTTATCTGGAGAAGCAGATAGATCATTAGGTAGTTTAGTTAGTGGTACTACCGGTACAATATATTATGGGTTGAGGTTGAAAAATAATACATCTACAGAATTAAAGTCTTTAACTATTTCTTATACTGGAGAACAATGGAGAAGAGTAACAGGTGGTACAGAACAAAAGTTGCAATTTTCCTATCAAGTATCTTCAAATGCAATAACAAATTTGACTACGGGATCATGGATTGCATCTAATAGTTTGGATTTTACTAGTCCCACTTTAGGGACTACCGGGCTTTTAAATGGTAACGATGCAAGTAATAGAGCAATAATTACAGCGACTATAAATGTTACTATTCCTGCGGGATCTGAAATTATGTTAAGATGGATGGATATTGATGATTCAGGGAATGATTTTGCTTTAGGAATTGATGATTTATCAGTAACACCTTTTTCCACTCTTCCCATCCAACTTTCCTCTTTCAATGCTCAAGCTATTGATAAAACCATCTTATTAAACTGGGAAACTTTATCAGAAACTGAAAATGCAAGTTTTGAAATAGAAAGATCAGTAGATGGAATAAGCTTTACTAAAATTGGCTCAAAAGAAGGTTCAGGAACTACCACAGCTTTAACAAAATATCGTTTTGTAGATGAAAATCCTCTGCCTGGAACCAATTATTATAGATTAAAGCAAATAGATATTGATGGTAAAAGCGAAATTTTAGCAGTTAAATCAGCCATATCAAATATATCTTTCGCTACTTTAAGTGTTTTACAAAATAGTAATACGGTTACGGCTCAAATTTTATCTCCCGTAAAAGAAAAAGCAAAACTAAGCTTGTTTGATATAGGGGGTAAAGTCTTGGCTCAACAAGATATTTTATTAGAAAACGGCTTAAATAGGTTTGATTTTTCTCAGAACCTGGTTAGTGGCGTTTATTTCTTCAAGCTAACAAGTGCATCAAATCAAATTAATACAAAATTTATAAAGCTGTAAAAGCTGTATTACTGTCTGGTATAAAAAACTATATCAGACAGATTTTGCATTTCAGGTATATAATTGTATCTTTGCGCCCTATTTGGCAATGTTGCCATATTTTATAAATTATCATGAACCCATTCAATGAATTGGGGATACGACATGATATTGTTAATGCGATAACTGAGTTAGGTTTTACTAACCCTACTCCAATCCAGGAAAGTGCCATTCCAGTTTTGTTATCAGGCAGCAACGATTTTGTCGGATTAGCCCAAACAGGAACAGGAAAGACAGCCGCATTTGGCCTTCCATTATTAGAACTGATCGACTACAGTAAAAATCACCCACAAGCACTTATTCTTTGCCCAACACGTGAACTTTGCTTACAAATCAGTAACGATTTAAAAAATTATTCTAAAAACCTTCCTAATGTTAATGTAGTTGCAGTATACGGTGGTGCAAACATCGTAAACCAATTAAGAGACATTAAAAGAGGCGTACAAATTGTGGTGGCAACACCTGGTCGTATGCTAGACATCCTTAACAGAAAAGCTATAGATTTCTCTCAAGTGAAATATGTGGTTTTAGACGAGGCTGATGAGATGTTAAACATGGGTTTTCAGGATGATATTAACGATATCCTTTCTACAACCCCAGACACTAAGAAAACCTGGTTGTTTTCTGCTACCATGCCTAAAGAGGTAAGAGCCATTGCCAACAATTACATGACCAACCCACATGAGTTAACCATGGGGACAAAAAACACAGGTAATGTTAATATTGAGCATGAGTATTACATCGTTAAAGCTAGAGACAAATACGCAGCTTTTAAACGTATTGTAGATTTTAATCCAGAGATTTTTGGTATTGTATTTTGTCGTACTAAAATAGAAACTCAAGAAATTGCAGAATCTTTAGTAAAAGACGGTTATAATGCCGATTCTTTACACGGAGATTTATCTCAACAACAACGTGATAAAGTGATGAAGCGTTACCGCGATAGAAGTTTGCAATTGTTAATTGCTACTGATGTTGCAGCCCGTGGTATTGATGTTAGCGATGTTACACATGTTATCAATTATTCTTTACCAGATGAGATAGAAAACTACACGCATAGAAGCGGTAGAACAGGAAGAGCTGGTAAAACAGGTATTTCTATAGCTATCATCAACTCTAAAGAATTATACAAAATACGCCAAATAGAAAAAGTAATTGGTAAGCAATTTACAAAAGCAGAAATTCCAACTGGTTTTGATGTTGTAGAGAAACAATTATTTGGTTTGGTACATAAAGTTCATAATGTTGAGGTTAATGATTCTCAGATAGAACAGTATCTTCCTAGGATTATGGACGAGTTTAAGGATTTAACTAAGGAAGATGTTATCAAACGTTTTGCATCTTTAGAGTTTAACAGATTCTTAGATTATTACAAAAATGCTCCGGATTTAAATACTGCTACAGATGAGCGTGGCGGTAGAGAAAGAGATGGCGGCAGAGCAGGACAAAGTGGATTTACACGTTTGTTTATCAACTTGGGTTCTGTTGATGATTTTACAAGAGGAGATCTTTTAGGTTATATCTGTAACAATGCAGGTATAAGTGGTAAATCTGTTGGTAAGATAGATATGAAAGGTGTTTTCTCTTTCTTTGAAGTGGAGAATGAAGTTGCAGAAAAAGTGATTGAAGGCTTCAAGAAAGTAGATTTCCATGGTAGAGATGTAAGAATTGAAGTTTCTGGAGAAGGAAGAAGTGAGCGAAGAGGTGGTGGAGGTCCTAATCGTGGTGGCGACAGAGAGCGAAGAAGCTATGGTGGCGGCGGCAGTAGAAGCGGTGGCGGCGAGCGAAGAGAAAGAAGTGATAGAGGAGGAGAAAGAAGTAGCGGTGGCGGATTCAGAGATTTTTCTGGTAAAAGAAAAGAAGGTGGAAATAGTGGTGGTGGAGAAAGAAAATCTGGTGGAGAAAGAAAAAGAAGATATTAAAATTAATATCTACACATAAATTCTAAAAAACTAAAAGCAGAGGTATTCTTATATAAGAATGCCTTTTGCTTTTTATAAGGGCTTGTATGCTTATCAAAAAAAAATGATAATTTCACGTCTTTATCTTAATCAAATAAAATGAAGTTATTACAAGGGAAAACCGCATTAATTACTGGTGCATCTAAAGGAATAGGAAAAAGAATTGCAGAAAAATTTGCAGAACAAGGTGCAAATGTTGCATTTACCTATTTATCATCAGTAGAAAAAGGCGAAGCTTTAGAGAAAGAATTACAACAATATGGTACACAAATAAAGGGTTACCGTTCTGATGCTTCTAAGTTTGGAGAGGCTGAGCAACTGATTAATGCTATTGTTACTGATTTTGGTACTATTGATATTGTTGTTAACAATGCTGGTATTACCAAAGATGGTTTATTGATGCGCATGTCTGAAGAAAATTGGGACGATGTATTGGAAGTAAACTTAAAATCAATTTTTAATACCACAAAAGCAGCGTCAAAAATTATGATGAAAAACCGTCATGGTGTGTTTATCAATATGAGCTCTGTAGTTGGTGTACAAGGAAATGCTGGACAATCTAATTATGCAGCATCTAAAGCTGGGATTATAGGTTTTTCTAAATCAATAGCTAAAGAATTAGGTTCAAGAAATATCAGAACTAATGTGGTGGCTCCAGGTTTTATCAGAACAGAAATGACAGCTGTTTTAGACCCAAAAGTTGTAGAAGGATGGGAAAAAGATATTCCTTTAAAAAGAGCAGGAGAAACAGATGATGTAGCCAATGTTTGTGTTTTCTTAGCATCGGATATGAGTGCTTACGTGAACGGACAGGTAATTTCTGTTTGTGGCGGTATGTTGTAGAAAGTACAAAGTATTAAGCCGTTATAAGCTTTCAGAAAAATCTCTAACAAATTGTTAGGGATTTTTTTATTTAAAAATTTTGGGCTAAAGTGACTTATGTCACCTAAATGCAAATGCTATTATTTCATATTTGTTATAAGATTAAAGAAACAGTTTTATGAAAAGTTTAATGCTAAACAATTGGAATGTTATGCGAATCATAAAAACCCTAGCGGGTATTTATATCGCTTATGAAGCTATTGCTCGTGAGGAAGCGATGATAGCTGTTTTAGCTGCAATTTTACTTTATCAAGGATTTTTTAATGTTTCTGCTTGTGGTATTGGCGGGTGTAATGTATCAAACAGATATAACCATTAAAATTCTGAAATATGAAAAAGAATATGGGAGGCTTAGATAGAAGCCTAAGAGTAATTATAGCCTTGGTAATTACGTTATTGTATTTTAATGAAATGATAAACGGCACTTCAAGTATGGTATTATTAGTGCTGGCTGTTGTATTTGTTCTAACAAGTTTAGTGAGTTTTTGCCCCTTGTACGCACTTTTTAAACTGAATACTTGTAAGCGGGATTAAATTAGAAAACGATGGCGGAGAAAGAGAAAAATGATAAGAAGTTGTTCAGTTGGTCTAATATTTCAACTGTGTTATTAGTTGTTTTTGCTTTAGCGATGCTATTTAGTCCGCAGGTTAAAGGAAAAGTAATTGAAGGCTTAATGATGGTAGGCTTATTTCAGCCTGATTTACCTCAAGATCAAGAAATCAAAGCAGCTTCAATTTCAAAAGAAGAGGTTGTTTTTAAAGATGCATCAGGTAAAGAAGTAAGATTATCTAGTTTAAAAGGTAAAGTTGTGTTCATTAATTTTTGGGCTACTTGGTGTCCGCCTTGTATTGCAGAAATGCCATCTATTCATCAAATGGTACAGCACTTAAAGGGTAATGATAAGCTTGTTGTTTTAACTGTGGATGTTGATCAGGATTTACGGAAATCATTAAAATTTATGCAAAAAAGGAATTTCGATTTACCTGTTTATATACTTGCTAGTGCAGTGCCCAGTGCGTATTTGGGTAATAGTATCCCAACTACTATTGTTTTAAATAAGCAAGGTAAATTGGTATTTAAGCATGAGGGTGGTGCTGATTATACTAATAAAAAATTTATCGACTTTATAATTAAGCTGAGTCAGGAGTAATGCTGTACTGATTTGGGTATAATATTTTTAAAGGTTTCTGGAAAAGATGTTATTTTAATGTAATTATGGCTTATTTAGTGTGAAACATGTATCTTTTTTGCAATAGCTCTTTAAAACATATTTTTAGTTTTACATTTACAATAAAAAAAGAGAAATGAAAAATAAGTTATTACTATTTGCAATGTTGTTGGCAACAAACAGCCTTTTTGCACAGTTTACACAAAAACCTTTGCCTTACGATTATAAGGCGCTTGAGCCTTATATTGATGCTCAAACTATGGAGATTCATTATTCTAAGCACCATGCTGGTTATATTAAAAACTTGAATGACGCATTAAAAGCTAAGGGTGTAGAAAATCAATCTATTGAGGCTATTTTGGCAAATATGTCAAAATATGACACTGGAATAAAAAATAATGCCGGGGGGCATTATAACCATGAATTGTTTTGGTCTATTCTTTCTCCTAAAAAAAGTAATCCGTCGGCAGAACTTAGCGCAGCCATTAACGCATCTTTTAAAAGTTTAGATGGTTTAAAAAATAAATTAAACGATGCTGCCGTAAAAAGATTTGGTTCTGGTTGGGCATGGTTGATTGTTGATGAGAGTGGTAATTTAGCGGTTTCTTCTACTGCAAATCAAGATAATCCCTTAATGGAAGGAGCTGCTAAAAAGGGGACACCTATTTTAGGGATAGATGTATGGGAACATGCTTATTATTTAAAATACCAGAACAAAAGAGCAGATTATCTTTCTGCTATCTGGAATGTGATTAATTGGGACGAAGTGAGTAAAAGATACAACGAAGCAAAGAAAGCTAAGTAATAGTTAAGATATCATCAGGAAACAGATTGAGTATTTGTTTCCTGATTTTAATAGTAAGGTAGTTAATGATTTTAAATGACGATTATTAATTTTTTAAAGTTTTAATAACCTCTATAATTTGCGCTTTTGTTTGATCGCTAACAGGAACAAGAGGTAATCTTACGTAATCATCACAAATGTCTAATTGTTTCATTGCAGCTTTAATCCCGGCAGGGTTACCTTCTACAAAACATAATCTTGTAAAAGCTAAAAAGTCAGAATGACTTTTTCTTGCACCTTTAAAATCATTTTTTAAGCAGGTGCGTACCATTTCAGAAAATTTTAAAGGGAAAGCATTTGCAACAACAGATATAACCCCTATAGCACCTAAAGCAATCATAGGTAATGTTATAGGATCATCTCCAGAAATTAAGTCAAAACCTTCTGGTTTATGAGCTGCTATCTCATTAAACTGATCAAAATTACCTGAAGCTTCCTTAATTCCGATGATATTTTTAACTTCTTTGGCTAACCTTAAAGTAGTTTCGGCACTCATGTTGGCACCTGTTCTACCTGGTACGTTGTATAAGATAATAGGTAATTTGGACGCTTCGGCAATAGCCTTATAGTGTTGATAAAAACCTTCTTGTGTAGGTTTATTATAATAAGGCGCTACAGAAAGTATAGCTTCATATCCTTTTATAGAAAAACTACTTACTTCAGCCACAATTTCAGCGGTATTATTACCACCAATTCCGGCAACTAAAGGAATTCTTCCGTTTACTTTCTCGGTAACAAATTCAAAAACTTTTTTCTTTTCTTCTTTTGTTAATGTAGCAGATTCTGCGGTTGTACCTAAAACCACTATATACTCAATTTTGCCATCTATCAAATGGTTAATGGTTTTTTCTAAGGCATTAAAATCAATTGTGTAATCAGCATGAAAAGGTGTAATTAAGGCAACACCAGTCCCCAAAAATCTACTCATTTTATTTTCTCTAAATAATATCTCAACTCTGTAGAAAAGCCAACTATGCTTTCCTGTTGTGTTTCTAACATAAAATCAAAAAAAGGTGCTTGCTTAGGATTATAAGCCGCAACTTTAAAAACCGATTTTGATACCGCAGCTACATAAACCAGTGGGAAGCATAAATCAGTACAAAGGTTTATTAAAATGTCAAATTCATGATTAATGAAATTGCTTATTTTCTCTTTTTTAGGAATATAATTCCAATCTATATCCTCTAAAGAAATAAGTTCAATATTGGTTTTTGATTTCAGTTTTAAACCTTTGTCTAACACAAAACCCAACAATTTTACCTTTTTATTATCATTTTGCAAAGTTTTTGCAAAATGTTCTGCCTCTATCATCTGTTCTGCATCTTTAATGGGTACTAAAATACCTATATTTTGTGCATCTTGTAAGGATATAGAATGATTATGACGTTTAAGTTTCTTGAGTTCATGCTTCAACTTTGCAAAGCCATACTTAATCCTTAAACTATTGAAGAATTGCTTCATCTCTTTTCCTTTTTTTATTACTCCAACAGCTTTAACAAAGCCGCATCATTGATGATAGGAATGTTTAATTTATGAGCTTTTTCTAATTTAGAAGGGCCCATATTATCACCAGCTACTAAATAATTTAATTTACCGGATATACCACTTAGTATTTTACCTCCATTACTTTCTATAATGTCTTTAAGTTCATCGCGGCTGTATTGTTCAAACACACCCGATATAACGAAAGTTTGGCCAGCTAATTTTGAACTCTGTAAAATTACTTCCTTTTCTTCAATTTCAAACTGTAAACCTGTTTCTTTTAAGCGATTTATTTCTTGTTGATGTTTTTCATCAGTAAAATATTCTAAAATACTTTGTGCAATACGTTCTCCAATTTCATCTGCAGCAATCAGTTCTTCAAAAGAAGCATTTTGTAAAGCTTGGATATTCTTAAAATGAAAGGCTAATTTTTTAGCAACGGTTTCTCCAATATATCTAATTCCTAAGCCAAAAAGTACTTTTTCAAAAGGCATTTGTTTAGAGCGCTCTATACCATCCAGCATGTTATTAACAGATTTTTCGCCAAACCTATCCATACTTTTTAAGGTAGCTTCGTGATTTTTTAATAAGTAAATATCACTAATATGCCTGATTAAGCCTTTTTGATAAAGCGCTTCTATAGTTTCAGAACCTATTCCATCAATATTCATTGCCTTACGGCTGATGAAATGCTGCATTTTACCTACAATTTGTGGCGGACAACCCTCGTCATTAGGGCAATAATGAACAGCTTCTCCTTCTTTTCTGATGAGTTGTGTGCCGCACTCTGGACAATGTTCTATGTAATTGATTTTTGCAGCATCAGTTTTTCTTTTTTCCAGATTTACACGTATAACTTTCGGGATAATTTCTCCGCCTTTTTCTACTAAAACAGTATCGTTTTCATGTAAATCAAGTCTTGAAATCTCGTTAGCATTATGCAAAGTGGCTCTTTTTACAGTTGTACCCGCCAATAAAACAGGTTTTAAATTAGCTACCGGAGTTACAGCACCGGTTCTACCAACCTGATAGGTTACTTTTTCTAAAGTAGTTTCTACTTCTTGGGCTTTGTACTTATAGCTAATTGCCCAACGTGGAGATTTTGCTGTAAAACCTAACTCTTGCTGTTGGGCGTAGCTGTTTACTTTTATCACAATACCATCTATGTCATAGCTAAGGTTAAACCGTTTAGTTTCCCAGCTTTCTATAAAAAGTAAAACATCTTCTATGGTATTGCACAGCTTACTTTCTTCGGATACATGAAAGCCCCAACTTTTTACAGCTTGTAAACTTTCCCAATGTGTTTTAAAAGGATTTTGGTCTGCATAAAGGAAATATAAAAAGCAGTCTAGCGGGCGTTTGGCAACTTCGGCAGAGTCTTGCATTTTTACAGTGCCTGATGCAAAGTTTCTTGGATTGGCATAAGCTTGTTCGCCCTGTTCTATACGCTCTTGGTTAAGTTTTTCAAAAGCGGCTTTATGCATAAATACTTCGCCACGTATCTCAAAATATTCTGGAACATTTTGATGGGTTAAACTCAACGGAATACTTCTTAATGTTTTGATATTTGCAGTTACATCATCGCCTTTAGTGCCATCTCCGCGGGTAACAGCTCTCAGTAATTTTCCATTTTCGTAAGTTAGACTGATAGATAAACCATCAAATTTTAACTCGCAAACGTATTGAAAATTATCGCCTATAGCTTTCTTAATTCTTTGATCAAAATCTATTAAATCTTGTGCATTATAAGTGTTACCTAAAGAAAGCATCGGCCATTTGTGCACCACAGTTTTAAAGGTTTTGGTAATTTCTCCGCCTACTTTTAAGGTAGGGGAATCTGGGTGTACAAATTCTGGATATTGTTTTTCAAGAGCTTCTAATTCTTTGAGTTTGATGTCGAAATCATAATCAGAAATGGTTGGCATAGCTAATACATAATAGTTGTAATTATGCTGTTTTAGCTCTTTTACTAATGCTGCTATTTGCTCTTTTATATGTACCGTTGGCATACTGCGAAGATACTATTTTAGAGAAATATTAACACAGGCTTCTTTTTGCATAACAGAAGAAGTTTTTAAAATTACATTCCTAATGCAGCTCTTAATTTGGGATAACCGTTTTTACTTACAGGCAGTTTTTCGCCATTTCTAAGTAAGACAATGTGACTGTCTTTTTCGTAGTTTTCTATTTTAGTGATTTGATCTAGCTTTACGATGTACGAGCGATGAATACGTATAAATTCTTTTTCAGATAGGTTTTTCTCAAAAAAGCTCATGGTTTTATTTTTCAGAAAAGCGCCTTCTGGGGTATGTATATTTACATAATCATCATCAGCTTCTAGATAAAGAATGTCATAAACAGGGATAATTTTAATTTTATTGCCCGTTTTAACCACAACACGTTCATTTTGAGCCGGGGTTAAAGAAGCTTCTTCTAAAACTGTTTTAAAATTTTGTACGCTTTGCTTTGCCAGGCATTTAGCAATAGCTTTGTTAAAACGCTGTTGATCAAAAGGTTTTAGTAAATAATCTATGGCGTTTGCTTCAAAAGCTTTGATGGCATATTCTTCAAAAGCAGTGGTAAATATAACCTGAGGTTTTTGGTCTAGCAGTTCAAGCATTTCAAAACCAGTTATTTTAGGCATTTGGATATCAAGGAAGATCAAATCAGGTTCGTGTTCTTTGATAGCTTTTAGCCCCTCAAAACCATTGTTGCATTCTTCTAAAACAGTAATGTTTGGATGCGCTGTTAAATATTCTAGAATAACACTTCTAGCTAGTGGTTCATCATCAATGATTAATGCCTTTTTCATGTTTGTGGAATGGTGAGTGTAGTTGTAAATTCATGGTTTACGGCGGTTACCTCTAACAAATCTTTTCTATTATAAATGATAGAAAGTCTTCTCCTTATCCCAGCCAAGCCAAATCCGGTTCCTTTATGTGGATAAGCCGTATGAGGGTCAAAAGGGTTATGTATACTGATATATAGTGTGTTTTCTTGCGAGCTACAATTTATCGTGATAGTAACATCATCTAAGGTATCATATAAGCCAAATTTTATAGCGTTTTCTAATAAAGGCTGTAAAATCATGGGAGGAACTTTTAGTTCTTTATTCTCTGTATTACAATTGATGATGGTGTTAAGCCGATGTCCAAATCTAACTTTTTCTATGTCTAAATAAAGCTTTAGGTGTGATATTTCTGCTTCTAGTGTAGTTAACTCATCATCTCTTTTGATAGTGCCTCGTAAAAAATCAGAAAGTTGCTGTATCATTTTTCTTGCTTCCTGAGGTTTTGAAAAAGTAAGTGCACTTATAGAGTTGAGACTGTTAAATAGAAAGTGAGGTTGTAATTTTTCTCTCAAAGTAGAAAGTTCTGCTTCTTTGCTCAACCTGTCTGCTTCTTGTCGTCTTTGTTCTAGTTCTTCTTTTTCTTGTTGGTTGTACCAAAGTACACCAATCATGGCCATCCATCCAATAAGTAAAAAGGAAAACCCAAAGCGTATAGGGATAGAAGAATGTAAAAAATTATGATATTCTTCGGTATCTGATGCTAGTTGAGGTAACACAAATAACAATACTGTGGTAGATAAAAAAGCCAATACCAAGCACCAAACAATTATAAAAATGTATTTATTTTCTTTTGGTTGATAGTAGGCTAAGTTGTTGGCAATTAACCAACAAAATAAGGCTATAATGACTAAAGAGCAGAAGCTGTCTTTAATGGCTACCATCAAGTTAAGACCTAAAGAGTACAAGGTATATGTACTTAAGGCAAGCCAAATGGTCCACAAAATAAAGAATGCTTTTCTGAAACTTCTGTTAGAAAAAGGTAAAACAGCCAAACTAAAAATGAATTAAATTTTCTTGTGTTATCTTTTTTAAATTTAGTGCTTTTTCTTCTACTCTTTTTAAGTAAAGCTCAACATTATCAGGCTCTTCAATATGGTAATGTATTTCTTTGCCCTGTTCTATCTCGCCAACATATTCAGATTCTGTTACGGCAATAAATTTCCAGTTTAAGGTATGTCCGTTTTGGCTGATGATATTTTCTTGAGCCATCATACCAACCTGATGCGCCATTTCTAAAGCATGTTCTTTACTCAATGCTTGAATAAGTCTTAGTTGTTCATCAAACTGAAAATGTTTGTTATTATCATTTACAATCTGAAAAATTAGTTTTACAGCAAACCATTTCATAAGTAAAATATTTAAAAGCTTTTAATTTCTATTCCTCCAAATACCGATGTTCCTTTAATTACAAGTACCTTACTTTTATCAGTTACCTGGTTTTGGAACACCCTTTTATCATCTATTCCGGCAAAAATTGCTGCCATCTCTGTGCTTACTTCCCATCCGTGTGGGATAATAATTTTGGTACCTCCAAAAATTTGTACTACCTCTAGTACGGCAACGCCTTGTATATCAGCATGGGTAAGATTAATTTCTGTTCCTCCCATGATGGTTACAATCTCGCCCCCTTTAAAATTTTTAGAAAGTACGTGTTTTTTTGCGCCTCCAAATACCGCAACAGAGTCTATCACATCATCACCAGTATTGAGACTATCTTTATGACTGTAATGGGTTTGTTGTTGGTCATTATGAGCTAAAGGCTGCTCGTCTTTTTTTTTAAATCCGCCTTTAAAGCTATGCATTTCGCATTTTTTATGCCTGCCAAAAATGAACCATAAGCCTAAGCCAATTAATATAACTGGCCAAGTAAATTCGGTTACAATTAAATCTGGATTAATTCTTTCTGCTAAAAAAACACCTCCTACTAAAATCATAAATAACCAGCCGGAGTTTCTGAAATTGTTTTTGATACCACTGGCAAGGCCAATAACAATCAGTAGCATAGGCCAGCTTACTAACCATGATGGTAAATCTGCGCCCATTTGTTTAGCTAACAAAACCGAGCCTATAACCAAAAAGGCGCCTCCAACGACTTGTTTGTTGTAATTTCTTTTATTTTTTATTTCTTGGGTTTCCATATTCTTTGTATTGATAGTTCAAATATGCAATAGCAATTACAACTCCTTTATAGTTACAAGGAGAAATGAGGAGATTTCTCGGTAAAATGCCATAAAAAATCGGTGAAAATATTAGGCTTGATATTTTTTTGCTTGCCTTTGTCCGATATAAACCAAAGAAAAGCTACAAATAATACAAAAGGCCATCACGCTTGTCATAGGTAAAGCCGTACCATCGTGTAAAAAACTAACCGCAAATGACGCTAAAGCGCTAAATAACATCTGGAAACAGCCTAATAAGGCTGATGCTATTCCTGCCTTTTTATCAAATGGTGCCATAGATAATGCCGAAGTATTGGGAGAAAAGAAACCTAAAGCCGACATAAATATCCATATCAAAACTAGAGTACTGTAAACATTTAATAGTTGTGTAACTGATAAAATCGCAAGCAATAAGGCTGTGGCGAGTTGTACCCGACTTGAGTTTTTTATAATCATCCCGATGGGATATTTTTTGAGCAATTTACTGTTTAGTTGGCTAGCACTTATTAAACCAATTGCATTTAATGCGAATAACCAACCATATTGTTTTTCGGTAAAGCCAAACAGTTCTATAAAGACAAATGTTGAGCCTGCTATATAAGCAAACATCGCTGCTGAGGCTATGCCTCCGGCAAGAGCATAGTAAATAAAGCGTGGTTCAGAAAAAGCAAACCAAAAATCTTGCAATACTGCTTTAGGTTTTAACGACATGGTTTTATCTGCAGGTTTACTTTCTGGCAAATATTTATAGCACATGTAAATGGTGAAAACAGCTAATACAATTAAAAAAATAAAGATAGAGCGCCAACCTAAACCGCTACTCATGTATCCACCTAATGTTGGAGCCAGAATAGGCGATACCCCAATAACTAACATCAATAGAGAAAAGATTCTAGCATTTTCACTCACCGGGAAAATATCTCTCACCATGGCTCTGGAAATAACCATGCCTGCACAACTTCCCAAAGCCTGAAAAAATCGCATCACGATAAGGGTATCAGCTGTATTTGCAAATGCACAAGCAATACAAGTAAGCAGATATATAAATAATCCTGTAAAGAGTGGGATTAACCTACCAAACCTATCTATTAAAGGGCCATAGATAAGTTGTCCTAAAGAAATGCCGATAAAATAGCTACTTAACGAGAGTTGTATATGGGGTACCGTAGTATTTAAATCTTCAGCCATCACTGGGAAAGCAGGTAAATACATATCAATACTAAAAGGACCTACAGCAGATAAAACGCCAAGCGATAAGATCATGTAGAATCTGTTTTTTTCTGCCATATTACAAAAATAATAGAATCAGGCTTAAGCCCGAGTATTATTTCTGCAATAAATACCCTACTATATAATTTTTACAGTATGGTAAAACCAAGGTTGTTTAATGAATGCTGCTAGCAAACCTTCATTTTGTATATTGTCTTTAAGTATTTTTTTGAAAGTGATTTTTATCTCAAAAGGTTTTTCAAATAAACGACTATTAAATTTGATGATGTGTTTATCTTGATAATTAGCTGTTACCCTTTGCTCTCCATTATCATGAAAAAATTCTGAGTTATTGAAACCATCTTTAAAAAGTGGATGCTCGTTCTTTTTGTCTACGCCAGGGTTATTCATACAAGCATATAATGATAAGTCATCACAAAGTTGTAAGATTTTAAGTTGGTAATTTAAAAAAGTAGACGTTTGAATTCTTAAACGCTGCATTAAATGTTTCTGTCTTAGCGTTTCTCTTTCATAGAAAGATTTTCCATACTCGGTTTCAGAATGGGCAAAAAAGCTACTGTAGTGCATACTACAAAGTAAAGCAGCATAAGAGTTAGCTTGGTCTACTTGCTCAATGCCAAGCTTATAAAAGTGTAATTTAATATTTTCAGGATATGCTATAAAATCATAAGGCTTTTGAAGCTTATCATTCCAAATGGGCTCAGAGTCTGGTATTATCCAAGCTCTGTCATGCTGATAGATAGCAAATTTCAATGATTCAAAATGTTCTGTAGGTATAAACTCTTTCTTTAAGTTTACAAAAAATTCCCCAGAAATAGTAGCATGTTCATGCTGCGTTATAAAAATAAATGAATCCTTTGTTTCCCGCGTAATCATAGATGTAATAAAGCCCAAAATTACACTTTCTTTAAAATTTAAAAAATTATAATTTGTATAATATTGATGTATTTTAAAAAAATTACAATCAGATAAAAAAAAGTTTAAATAATTGGTTGTTTTGTTGATGATTTTTTATTTATTTGTCTAAAACTTTGACAAAATGATTATAGGAGTACCTCGCGAAATAAAAAATAATGAAAATAGGGTTGGTCTTACGCCTGCTGGAGTACATGAATTGGTAAAAAGGGGGCATCAAGTTTTAATAGAAACGCATTCTGGAGCAGCTAGTGGTTTTAGAAATGACGATTATGAAGATGCTGGAGCTCAAATTATTTTAACTGGTGATGAGGTTTGGGGTAGGGCAGATATGATTGTTAAAGTTAAAGAACCCGAAGAACGTGAGTATAAATTAGCCAGAAAGGATCAATTGATATTTTGTTTTTTTCATTTCTCATCACACCGTAAGCTTACTTACGCTATGATGGATAGCGGTGCTGTGTGTTTAGCGTATGAAACTGTAGAGTGTACTGATAAATCTTTGCCTATTTTGGTGCCTATGTCTGAGGTTGCTGGTAGAATGGCCATACAACAAGGTGCTAGGTATTTAGAGAAGCCGGTTATGGGCAGAGGCGTACTGTTAGGTGGTGTGCCGGGTGTAACACCAGGCAAAGTTTTAATTATTGGTGCTGGTGTAGTTGGTGTGCAAGCTGCTAAAATGGCCTCTGGCTTAGGTGCCCATGTTACCATAGTTGATACCAATATAGAACGATTAAGATATGTAAATGATATTCTTCCGCCTCATGTGGTTACCATGTTCAGTAGCGAGTATAACATCAGAAAGTTAATCACAAATCATGATTTAATCGTTGGTGCAGTTTTAGTTCCAGGTGCAAAATGCCCCACCGTTATTACCAGAGATATGCTAAAGCTGATGAGGCCAGGAACTGTTATTGTTGATGTATCTGTAGACCAAGGCGGATGTATTGAGACTTGTAAACCTACAACGCATGAAAATCCAACTTATATTGTTGATGGTATTTTACATTATTGTGTAACCAATATGCCAGGGGCGGTACCTTATACTTCTACTATAGCACTTACAAATAGCACATTTCCTTACATATTGCAACTTGCAGATAAAGGTTGGAAAAAAGCTTGTTTAGATAATTATGAACTTCTAAAAGGCTTAAATATCATAAGCGGAGAAGTAGTTTATCGTGAAGTTGCAGCCACTTTTGACTTACATTATAAACCTGTACATCAGTTTTTAGATACCAAAGAAGAGTATTGATAAACCTAGTTGAATAACAAATTTTAATATCAGTGGTTAAATATTTAGCTTCGTAAGTTTAGTTAAATATAGTATGAGCATTAAAGTATTTGGTATACCCAACTGCGGGTCAGTAAAAAAAGCAAGAACCTGGTTAGAGGAAAATAACATTGATGTACATTTCCATGATTTTAAAAAACTTGGGATTGATGAAGAACATCTAAATAAATGGTGTAATACCTTAGGCTGGGAAAAAGTAGTTAATAAAAAAGGTTTAACTTGGCGTGGATTAGATGAAAAAGTCAAGGAAGTTGTAAAAGATCAACAAAGTGCGGTACAACTGATGTTAAACCATACAAGTGTTATTAAAAGACCAGTGATAGAGACTCCTAAAGGTATAATAATAGGTTATGACGAAGCAGAGCTAAGTAAATTTTTCTCTTAATGAAGCGTTAAATAATGTTAATAAGTTGTTTTCTAAGGTTTATTAACAGATTTTTGACATTGTATGATACAAAATGCTTGTTAATTTGTTAATACAATTAAACATAATTTATGAAAGGCTTCTGGTTATTGCTGTTTCTTTTAGCACCTGGTTTTTTATGCGCACAAAGCATATTAACGGGTACTGCTTATGATGCTGATACAAGAAGTAAATTAAAATTGGTATTTGTTAACAATCTTACCCAAAAAGAGGTAGACCATACCGGGCAAAAAGGTGATTTTAAAGTTAAAGCTGAAATTGGAGATTTAGTTGTTTTCTCTTGTCCGGGTTACCAGAGCGATACCTTAATTGTTGAAAGTTTAGACCCTCGTATCGTTTTATTAAGAACAAGGATGATTGTTTTAAACGAAGTAATCGTATCTGCCCAAGCCAATAAAACTGATGCACAAATTAGAGCTGCTTATTCTTCAGCTTATTCTGCTGCTAACACTACCATTCTAACCAAAGATGGTGGCTTAAGTTTATATAATGCTTTTAGTAAGCAATCTCAGCAAAAGAGAGAATTTCAAAAGTTTATGGATACCGAGCTTAATGAACGTTTAATTGATAGACGTTTTAACAGAGAGTTGGTAACCGAGCTTACCAAAGTTAGAGGGCAGCTTTTGGAAGATTTTATGTCTTATTTTAGGCCAACTTATTCTGAGATAAAAGATATGAGCGATGTAGAATTAAGAACCTATATCATTAAATCTTATAATGAATATATTAAGCTACCGGCAGAAATGAGAATTTATCCCCCTTTACCTAAAACATCATTTGGGGGCGGCATGTAATTTCAAGATTTATTAAAATCCTTAGCCTTATGATTTATTGTTTTGGAGAAATATTGTGGGATGTTTTACCACAAAAGGCCTTACCAGGTGGTGCTTTGATGAATGTATGTATCCATTTGCACAAATTAGGGTCACAAACAAAATTGATAAGTGCTATTGGTAATGATAAGGCTGGGGCTGATTTAAAAAAATATCTATATCAAGAACTGAATGATGTATCGCTTATTCAAACTAAAAATCATTTAGCTACGGGTAAAGTTCTGGTAAATTTGGATGATCCCTTAAATGCCAAATATGATATTTTACAGCCTGTTGCGTATGATGAAATAGATAGTCCTGAAATAGCATTAAAAAATGATGATATTCTTGTTTTTGGCAGTTTAGCATCCAGAGGAGCATACACTAAAAACACCTTATTAAAACTTCTAGAAAAACCTTGTTTAAAAGTTTTTGATATCAATTTAAGGGCTCCCCATTATACTGAAGCATCATTAAAAGAATTTTTGAAATTAGCGGATTGGGTTAAGCTGAATGATGATGAATTTGAATTGGTTTGTTCTTGGTATCAGTTAAATCCTCAAGATGAATTTGTATTTCAAAAGTTAGCGGCCTTATGGGATGTTACATTAATTTGTCTCACCAAAGGAGGTAAAGGTGCTACCTTGTTTATCGATGATCAGATTTATCAGCACCCGGGTTTTAAAGTTGAAGTTGCAGATACTGTTGGTGCTGGAGATGCTTTCTTAGCGGCACTCATTCATTCTTATCAAATAGGCTGTGTTCCAGACATGATGTTGAATAATGCATGCGCTTTAGGGGCATTTGTTGCAGGTAAAAGCGGGGCTAATCCTCCATACAAAGTAGATGAGATAAGTTTTTTTAATAACTAGATTTTATTTTAATAAGTAATTTGATATAATCTTAGATTAATGTACTTTTAAATGATGTCTAACTACAAATATCCTTATACTGTGTATCCTTCAAGGGTATTGAGTTTTCTAAATTATGATTTTAATTTGCCACAAGTTCCTGTAAAGCCAAGTCTTCCTAATATGCCGAATAAAGTTAATAAAAACTCATATTCTGTTGCTATAATAGGTGTTTTACTTTTTTTTGTTGGAGCTATTATTTCTGAATTTATAATATTGTTGATTAGCTGTTTTTTGATAATAATCTCTTTTATTTTAGGGGCTGTGGAAAATAGGAGTCAAAAAAGACTAGATAGTATGTATAATCGAGAAACTGAAAATTACAGCAAATCAATTTTGATTTATAATTCACAACTTAAGGTAAGAAATGAGTTGATCACAAAGTTGAAGAATATTGGCTATCGAGAACAATATAAGCTGGATAAAATCAAAGAATTTTTTAAAGCTATGAATTATAATACTGCTCAAAGTTCAGTTAATAAGGGTGTTACAGAAGATTTGTTTTTTGATTTAATAAAAAAAGTTTTTTTTGATAATGAGGTTTTAACAGGTAAAACTATCTCAAATGAATATTTTGCTAGTTATTCTTATGTTCCTGATATTTTGCTTTATGACAAAGAAATTGGCGCATATGTAGATATTGAAATAGATGAACCTTATACATTAGTTGACAAAAAGCCAATTCACTTTTTGAAAATTGAAAATGATGAGTTTTTGCATTCTAATTCTTTAAGAGATGATTATTTTGCAAGTTTAGGTGTTGTGATAATAAGATTTTCTGAATCACAAATTTTAGAATCTCCCTTCGGTTGTCTTGATTATATTTCAAAAGTAATGTATTCTTTAACTAATAATGATTATTATTTAAAGTTACTGAGTAGTTATATCTATAGTGAAGTTAAAGAAGAAGAGTTTTGGCTAGTAGAAGATTCAATAGAATTTGCGAAAAAGAAGAAAAGAGAATATTATTTCTTTGGAGAAAATGGGTTTTCAACGGATTTATCTGAATATTTTAAGCCTAACTTTAAGAAAGAACAATTTGTAAATCTAACTAAAAGAGACAATTTCGATATTTTAGATGACGACTTTCCTTTTTAAATGTCAATATTAATATTTATTAAAATGGAATTAAATTTAAAATTGTGAAGCTAAAGCAACAAGGAAAAACAAATGTGAATGGATTAAATTATTTTGATCTATGTTCTGATAATTATAAATATCAATTTGGTTATATTAAAAAAGAGTATTATTCTTGGAAATTATACATAAATATAAATGGTCAAAAAAACTATTATTATGGAAGCTTAGCACAATGTATTAAAAGAGCTGAGGAACTGCGAAATGAAGAATTCTAGTAGCATTTTTTTTATTAAGCCTCTGAAATTGGAAAATATGATTTTATAATTTTAAGTTTAGTGAAGTGATATGTTAATTCAAAATTTATTCAAGCTAATTATTTGGCGTGTTTAAAAGTAAGAGGTACGAAGATTAATAGAAATCCTTAATAATTTTATTGATATTAAGGAAATCTTAACTTCGCATCTTTAATTTAATTGATGAGCAATAACCATAACTGTCCACAATGTGGATCTGAATTTACCTATCCAGAACAAGATTACTTGGTTTGTTCTCAGTGTTTCTATGAATGGAATCCAGAAGCAGAGGAAATTGAAACTATCGTTGCTGATAAAGTATTAGATGCAAACGGTAATGAAATCATAGATGGAGATACGGTTATTTTAATAAAAGATTTACCTGTAAAAGGCTCGCCTAAGCCTATTAAAATTGGCACTAAAGTGAAGAATATTCGCCTTACCTCTGGAGATCATAATATTTCTTGTAAGGTAGAAGGCTTTGGAGCTATGTATTTAAAATCAGAGTTTGTAAAGAAGGCTTAAATAATGATAAATAAGGTTTGGCTTTTTTCTGAGCCAAACCTTATCATAACTAATGTCATTTTTTCTTTTTAGAGCTGCCCAATTCTTTAGCAGCTTCACTTTTTTGTTCTTTACTTGTTTTCGGGTCTTTTAACTCTTTAGAAGCCTTGCTCTTCGAGTTGTTTTTTGATGTAGTCATGTTTTTCAATTTAAAATAAAATGTAAGTAAGCCTTTACAACAAGTTTGCCAAAAGAATACGATAAAGTGTTTGCCTTTCATGATGTTAGAATACTCCAGTAAAAGCCTATACTCATCCTTTGATTAATTGCAAACTCGCTTAAATATCTTGAGTACAGCTTTTTATTTAGGTTTTATCCAAACAATTCTTAAACATTTTTATTATCAGTTCTAAAAACCAATTTTTTAATGGCATTAGATTTAGATAAGTTTAGACAAGTAGGGGACCCTCTGGCAGATGATTTTATAGCAAATTATTTTTCTAATGCTGATCATAAAAGGAGATTAGATTTAGCATTAGCCAATTTAAAAACCAATGCCAATTGGGTAGCTTTTTTAGCTGAAATACCAGAAGCCACATTTTTTGATGAAGAATTGAAAAGAATCGGACTTGTTGATTTGAAAATAAAAAACGATGCTTTAGCATTTTATAAAAAGAAATCAACATACATACTCCAGCTTTTAGGCCTATTATCTTTACCTTATTGTTATGCTGCTGCCGATGGTGCCATGGTTCTTTATCAAACAGAAAGAATGTATAAAGATGTAGCCAAGAGATTAGAAGAAACAGGAATGTTTGTGGCTTCGATGATGAATCCAAAGGGGTTTGATGAAACTGGTGATGCTAAAGTTCAGCTCTTTAAGGTAAGACTCATGCATGCTGCCGGTAGGTATTACATTTTAAAAGGGGATTGGGATTATAATTTAGGGTTGCCAGTTAATCAAGAAGATTTAGCCGGAACCAACCTTTCTTTTTCTTTGATAGTCATTAGAGGATTAAGAAAAATGGGTTTTACTATTTCTTATCAGGAGCAAATGGCTTATATCAATTATTGGAGTTGGATTGGAGCTGTTTTAGGGCTAACTCCAGAGTTATTACCACAAAATGGGAGTCAAGCTTTAGATTTAGAAAAGGCAATTAGTGGTAGGCATTTTAAACCATCACTTGCTGGAAAACAACTGACCAAATCTTTACTACAATGTTTTTACAGTTTAAATGATAGAAAACAAATCAAAAATGTAGAGATAGCTGGTTTTATGAGGTTTTTACTGGGAGATAAGGTTTCAGATATGTTAGATGTTCCTAAAGAGAAATTTCCGGTTTCTAAACAGTTATTGTTAAAATTGAAAGCAACGGTTTCTTAATTAAAAACTATAATTATAATTCAGGGAAGATGAAACTCTGTTTTTAAGTCTATTGTATCCACCTAAACCCGATTGAAGCCTTTGTTTGAGCTGTTTAGTAATTGATAAATTGCTAAAAGCAAGTGCGGAAAGCGTAACTACCTTTAATAGTAGTAATAAATATGCTTTTCTAATTGCTAATACATCCTCGGCGTTTAAATCAAACTTCCGACATCGGTCATCGGACATTTAAACTTTTTTCACACAAACTATTGAATATCAAAAAATAAAAACTTACTTTTGCAGTCCTTTTAAATGGGCATGGTATGCCGTGTTCAAATTTGAGGGTAGTTAAAAGAAATTTTTAAACATAAATTCATTAAATGCCAACCATTCAACAATTAGTTAGGAAAGGTAGAGTAGCTCTGGAGGATAAGAGTAAGTCCCCAGCGTTGGACAGCTGTCCACAGCGAAGAGGAGTATGTACCCGTGTATATACAACTACCCCTAAAAAACCAAACTCTGCAATGCGTAAAGTTGCCCGTGTACGTTTAACCAATGGTAAAGAAGTTAACGCTTATATTCCGGGTGAAGGTCATAACTTACAAGAGCACTCTATCGTGTTAGTAAGAGGTGGAAGAGTAAAAGATTTACCAGGTGTTCGTTATCACATCGTTCGTGGTGCTTTAGATACTGCAGGTGTTGCAGGTCGTAATCAGCGTCGTTCTAAATATGGTACTAAGAGACCAAAACCAGGACAAGCAGCAGCAGCTCCAGCAAAAGGTAAAAAGAAATAATTAAACGGAGGAAAAGAACATGAGAAAGTCGAAACCAAAAAAGAGAATTATTCTTCCTGATCCAAAGTTTAACGACGTTATGGTTACCAGGTTTGTGAATAATATGATGTACGATGGAAAAAAATCTATCGCTTACGATATATTTTATAAAGCTATTGATTTAGTTGAGTCTAAAACCAGCGAAAACGGTTTAGAGCAATGGAAAAAAGCTTTAAACAATGTAATGCCAGGAGTAGAGGTTAAATCACGCCGTGTGGGTGGTGCTAACTTCCAGGTACCTACAGAAGTTCGTCCTGAGCGTAAAATTGCTTTAGGTATGAAATGGTTAATTAGCTATTCAAGAAAACGTGGTGAAAAAACCATGATGGAAAAATTAGCTGGTGAAATTATTTCTGCTGCTAAAGGCGAGGGTGCTGCAGTGAAGAAAAAAGAAGATACACATAAAATGGCAGAAGCTAACAAGGCCTTCTCTCATTTCAGATTCTAAATTTTAAATGATAGAATGAGGGATTGATTGACTGGAGGAATATATTATTCAATCATTCATTCAATCCTTCAATCATTAATAACATAAGATGTCAAGAGATTTAAAATTCACAAGAAACATTGGAATTGCTGCTCACATTGATGCTGGTAAAACTACCACAACAGAGCGTATTCTATATTATGCAGGTGTGAACCACAAGATTGGTGAGGTACACGATGGTGCTTCTACTATGGACTGGATGGTTCAAGAGGCTGAAAGAGGTATAACCATTACTTCTGCTGCAACAACTGTAAACTGGAAATACAGAGGAGATAACTATCATATCAATATTATTGATACCCCAGGTCACGTTGATTTTACTGTAGAGGTAAACCGTTCTTTACGTGTTTTGGATGGTTTAGTTTTCTTATTTTCTGCGGTTGATGGTGTTGAACCTCAATCTGAAACCAACTGGCGTTTAGCTAACAACTACAATGTATCGCGTATCGGTTTTGTTAATAAAATGGATAGAGCTGGTGCTGACTTCTTAAAAGTTGTTAAGCAAGTAAAAGAAATGTTAGGTTCTAATGCTATTCCTTTACAAATTCCTATTGGTGCAGAAGATTCTTTCAAAGGTGTTGTTGATTTAATTAACTGGAGAGGTATCGTTTGGAATGAAGCTGATAAAGGGATGACTTTTACAGAGGTTCCAATTCCTGATGATTTAGTTGAGGAAGCAACAGAGTGGAGAGAGAAATTATTAGAAGCAGTTGCTGAATATGATGAGTCATTAATGGAGAAATTCTTTGATGATCCTTCTAGCATTACAGAGCGTGAAATCTTAGACGCTTTACGTCAAGCTGTATTGGATGCTAAAATTGTTCCTATGGTTTGTGGTTCATCTTTCAAAAACAAAGGTGTACAAACCATGCTTGATTACGTGATGGAATTATTGCCTTCACCATTAGATCAAGAAGGTATTAATGGAACTAATCCTAATACTGGCGAAGAGGTAATTCGTAGACCAGATATTAAAGAGCCTTTTTCTGCCTTAGCATTTAAAATTGCTACCGATCCTTTCGTTGGTCGTTTATGCTTTATCCGTGTTTACTCGGGTAACTTAGAGGCTGGTTCTTACGTTTACAATGCTCGTTCAGAAAATAAAGAACGTATTTCTCGTATTTTCCAAATGCATGCAAACAAGCAAAACCCTATTCCTAATGTTGGAGCTGGTGATATTGCTGCCGTTGTAGGTTTTAAAGATATCAAAACGGGAGATACACTTTGCGATGAGAAAAATCCTATCGTTTTAGAGTCGATGAATTTCCCAGATCCAGTTATCGGGTTAGCTATTGAGCCAAAAACTCAAGCTGATGTTGATAAATTAGGTATGGCTTTAGGTAAATTAGCTGAGGAAGATCCTACTTTCCGCGTTCATACTGATGAAGATTCAGGACAAACCATTATACAAGGTATGGGTGAGCTTCACTTAGATATCTTAATGGACCGTTTAAAACGTGAATTTAAAGTAGAGGTTAACCAAGGTGCGCCACAAGTAGCATATAAAGAGGCTATTACCGGTACTGTTCAACACCGTGAAACTTACAAAAAACAAACTGGTGGTCGTGGTAAATTTGCTGATATCCAAGTTGTTATTTCTCCTGCTGATGATGAGACTAAAGTTGGTCTTCAGTTTGAGAACGAAATATCTGGTGGTTCTATTCCTCGTGAGTTTATTCCATCAGTACAAAAAGGATTTGAGGCTTCGTTACCAAACGGTGTGTTAGCAGGTTTCCCTGTAACTTCAATGAAAGTTCGTTTAATTGATGGTTCTTTCCACCCAGTGGATTCAGATGCATTATCATTCGAATTAGCAGCTCGTAACGCTTTCCGCGAGGCACTTCCAAAATGTAAACCAGTATTAATGGAGCCAATCATGAAAATTGAGGTATTAACTCCGGAAGAAAACATGGGTGATGTAATGGGAGATTTAAACCGTCGTCGTGGTCAGTTACAAGGTATGGATACAAGAGCTGGTGCTCAAGTTATTAAAGCCTTAGTGCCACTTTCAGAGATGTTTGGTTATGTTACGCAGCTACGTACTATTACTTCTGGTAGAGCAACTTCTACAATGGAATTTGACCATTATGAGCCAGCTCCAAGAAACGTACAAGAAGAAGTAGTAGCAAAAGCTAAAGGTGCTAAAGCAAACGCATAATTGACACAAAAGAATAAAGAGCAAAGATAAGAAGACTAAATATTGTCGTTAAATCTTTGTTCTTTAATCCTTATTTATAAAGAAAAATCCGGTCTCTGTTACTAATAGCTCTAACGGAAGATCATAACTTAAAACAACAATGAGCCAAAGAATTAGAATTAAATTAAAATCTTACGATTACAATTTAGTAGATAAGTCTGCTGAGAAAATCGTTAAAACTGTTAAACCTACGGGTGCAGTAGTTAGTGGTCCAATTCCTCTTCCAACCGAGAAGAAAATTTACACTGTATTACGTTCTCCACACGTAAACAAAAAAGCAAGAGAGCAGTTTCAATTATGCTCTTACAAAAGATTATTAGATATTTATAGTGCTTCGGCAAAAACTGTAGATGCTTTAATGAAACTTGAATTACCTTCAGGTGTTGAAGTAGAAATTAAAGTCTGATAGTTAGCTTTTTGATAAAATTATAAGCCCTTTCCTGAAAATCGGAAAGGGCTTTTTGTTTTTAGATTTTTTTTAATCCAGTGGTTATGACTATATTTGTCATGACTAAAAATGTCATGATATGGTTTCAAGAATAAAATCTGCTAGAATTAAGAAAGGGCTAAAAGTTAGAGAGCTTGCACAATTACTTATGGTTGATTCTTCATTGGTCAGTAAATTTGAATCAGGAGTTAGAAAGCCCAGTAGAGATCAAATTATACAAATTGCGCAAATATTAAACATAGATGCACATGAATTATTAATAGATTGGTTAAGCGAGCAAGTTGTTGAGCAAGTAGGTTATGGTAATTTTGCCTTGGAAGTTCTTTCTGTTGCTGAAGAAAAGATTAAGTATTATAAGAAAAGCGAACTGCTAATTATTAATAAAGTAAATGATGTTTTAGCAGAGATAGATAAGTTAAAGGAAAAGTTGACACAGCATAGAGCTTTAGATAGTTTCAAGATTATAGAGGCTCTAGAGTTAGAATACACTTTTGAAAGCAATAGGATAGAAGGGAATACGCTCACACTTAAAGAAACAGACTTAGTAATTAATGAGGGTATTACCATCTCTGGTAAAAGTATGAGAGAGCACTTAGAAGCTATAAACCATAAAGAGGCCTTAGATTTTTTAAAAGAATTAATAAGAAAAGATGCTGATTTTTCTGAGAGGGATTTATTATTGTTGCATGCCCTTATCCTTAAAGGGATAGATTCTAAAAATGCAGGTATTTATAGAGATGTACAAGTTATGATTAGCGGTAGCAGGCATTTACCTCCACAGCCATATTTGATAAAAAAGCAAATGGAGGATTTGTTTTTTTGGTATCAGGCCTATAAAAAGGATTTACATCCGGTGGTTTTAGCTGCAGAACTTTCTGAAAGATTAGTTACTATTCATCCTTTTTTAGATGGAAATGGTAGAACATCTAGGCTTATCATGAATCTTATTTTATTAAAAAATGGTTATGTAATTGCAAATATTAAAGGCGATGCCGAAAATCGTATGAAATATTATGAAGCCTTAGAAAATGCTCAAGTGGATAATCAAAAAGAAGGTTTTCATCTTTTTGTAGCCCAGGTAGAGTTAGAGGCTTTGAAAAGATATTGCTCAATTTTAGGGATTTAAAATCTATATCTTTTAATATCTTAGCAACGATGAATATAGGATTAATAGGTCTAGGAGATATGGGTAAGCTGTATGCAAAGAAATTTGCAGCAGCAGGGCTTTCTGTTTTTGGATGTGATTTGCCTGATCGTATGCTAGAACTTCAAGAAGAATTAGGTCCTTTAGGTATCATAATTCTGAATAATGGTTTGGAAGTATCTGCAAAATGCGATTTTATTTTTTACGCTGTAGAAGCAGAAAAGATTAAAGAAGTTGTAGCTGCTTGTGCTTTTTCTACAAAAAAGGGAGCTATGGTAACAGGTATGACATCGGTTAAAACTCCAGAAGTAGAAGCATTTGAGCGTTATTTATCAAAAGATATAGAATTAATCTTAACTCATTCTTTGCATGGTCCAGGTTTTAGTACTAAAGGTCAAAAGTTAATTGTTGCGCCACATCGGATATCTGCTGCATCTTATGCTAAGGCTATGCAAGTTTTACAACTTCTAGAATCTGAAATTATTGAGCTTAATGATTATCATCAGCATGATCAAATCATGGCAGATACACAAGCGGTAACGCACATGGGTTTTGAAAGTATGGGTACTGCTTGGAAAAATGCAGGAACTTATCCTTGGGAGAGTGGTGCTTATGTTTCTGGGATAGATAATGTTAAGATTCTTACAACTTTAAGAATTTTTAGTTACAAAGCACATATTTATGCCGGTTTGGCTATTCTAAATCCTTATGCAACGGCTCAGATTATTGCTTACGCTCAGTCAGAATCCATTTTATTTAAAATGATGATTCAAGAGGATGAAGCTAATTTTAGAGAAAGAATTTATAAAGCAAGGGATTTTGTTTTTCATGAACAAACCAATCTTATTTTGTTTGATGACGATATTATGCAAGAATTTAGCATAGGCGATAATCAGGAGTTAGCTAAGCATAATTCTCATCTTAGCTTACTTGCTATGGTTGATGCGTGGCACCAATTAGGCATCAATCCTTATGATAACATGATATGCCAAACGCCTCCTTTTAAACTCAGATTAGGAATTGTAGAGTACCTCTTTAAGAATGAAGATTTATTAGAAGATACTATTCAAACTGCTTTATACGATAAAAGTATTAGAGGAGATGATTTAGAGTTTCATACAGCAGTAAGAGAGTGGGCTTCTATTATCAGATATAAAGATATGGAGGGTTACAAAACTCATTTTAAAGAAGCAAAGGATTTTTTTGAACCTCTGCTAGAAAAAGGGCGTGTTCAAAGTGCTGAATTAATTAAACGCTTATCAACGCCTAAATAATTCGTCTAATTTGTTTCTTTCATCTTGTAGAGCCCTGGCAAGTTTTTTCTCATTGTCATTAGCTTTTATTTTATAATTCTTAAACTCGTCATTTAAATCGTTGAAAAGTTTTATCCTGTAAAGAGCTTCTTTTCTAAAGTTTTTGGTCCTAAGTATTAAGAAAGTAGCTAAACCGAGCAAAAAAATAATTAGACCCCACATGGTAGTTTGATAGGCAGCTTTAGAAAGCGGAACAAAACTTAAGAGTAGTATTTCATCTTTGGCATTTAAAGCTTTAGATAAGTGATTGTTTTTTTCTGATAAAAGCTTTTTAAGTTGGTTAATTTCTAATTGTTGTTTATTAATTTGGCTTTGAGCTTTATCTAATTTAGCTTGATTACTCTTTAAAGAATCAGTTGTATTTTTCCAGAGACTTTTTATCTGATTCTGGTTAATCACCTTATATTCCTGATAATTATTGGCTTTTTCCACAATATTTTCATATTGAGCATTTAAGCTTGTTTGTGCTTTAGAAAAATTTATTGTTCCAGCAAATATTAGTATTATGCCGGTAAACAGATAGCATTTATTTTTCATTTATGTAAAGAGTTTATACTGAATAAACAGTAAAAAGATTAGAATATTGTAGATTTATATAGAATGAAAACTTAAAATATTGATTTAGAAGTGTTAAACGAACGAATTTTCTTATAAAGCAATCCTTTCTTTTTTTTATAAGTCTCTTATTTTTCTTACTAACAGTGTATACCCCAGTTTTTAATGGTGACCAGAAGATAGTTTGTCTTTATCAATAACAATAATTTAAGATAAATAAATTTTAGTATGATAGATTAAATTTTAGGTTATTCTGGTGTTAAGAAAAAATATAAAAAATAAACTTATAACTGTTTGATTATTAATAACTGTTTCTTATCTTTGCCGTCCCTTTTGGGAATATTGTATCCACCTTGAACGAAGCCCTACTGCTTCGATGGGTGTTAATTTAATTTAAGAAATGTCAGGAATTATTGGAAAAAAAGTAGGAATGACCAGCATTTTCGACGCAGAGGGTAAAAACATACCTTGTACTGTTATCGAAGCTGGACCTTGTGTGGTAACACAAGTTAGAACCGTCGAGAAAGATGGCTATGCTGCTGTTCAGTTAGCTTACGACGAGAAGAAAGAAAAAAACACCACTGCTTCATTAAAAGGTCACTTTGAGAAAGCTGGAACTACACCTAAGCGTAAGCTTGTTGAGTTTAAGTATTTTACAGAAGAAAAATCTTTAGGTGATGTTGTTGATGTTAATCTTTTCTTAGAAGGTGATTACGTAGATGTAGTTGGTACTTCTAAAGGTAAAGGTTTTCAAGGTGTTGTAAAACGCCATGGTTTTAGTGGTGTGGGTATGCAAACTCACGGACAGCACAACCGTTTAAGAGCTCCAGGTTCATTAGGTGCATCTTCATTTCCTTCAAGAGTATTTAAAGGAATGAGAATGGCCGGAAGAACAGGTGGTTCTAGGGTGAAAATTCAGAACCTTCAAATCGTTAAAGTTTTTGCTGAGCAAAATTTATTAGTTGTTAGTGGTTCTATACCAGGAGCAAAGGGTTCGTACGTATTAATCGAGAAGTAAGATGGAAGTTAAAGTATTAAACATCTCAGGTAAAGAAACAGGTGCCAAGGTGCAACTTCCTGAGGGAATCTTCGGTATTGAGCCTAATGACCATGCGATTTATTTAGACGTAAAACAGTATTTGGCAAATCAACGTCAAGGTACTCACAAGTCTAAACAACGTAATGAAATTGCTGGATCAACTAGAAAATTGTACAAGCAAAAAGGCACAGGTGGTGCTAGAGCCGGAAGTATTAAATCTCCATTATTTAATGGTGGTGGTAGAATCTTTGGTCCTCAACCACGTGATTACAGCTTTAAATTGAACAAAAAGTTAAAAGAAGTTGCTCGTAGATCTGCGCTTTCTTACAAAGCTCAGGATAACAGTGTTTTAGTATTAGAAGACTTTACTTTTGATTCTCCGAAAACTAAAAACTTTATCAGCTTACTAAATGCTTTAAATTTTGCAAACGAAAAAACATTAGTTGTTTTAGCAGAAGCAAACCAAAACGTTTATTTAGCAAGCAGAAATCTTCAAAAAGCTAAAGTTATTACAGCAGATCAGTTAAATACATACGATGTATTAAACGCAGGAAAATTAGTATTAACTACCGGTTCGGTAAAAACATTAGAGGAGGCATTAGCTAAGTAATATGGAAATTTTAAAAAAACCCGTTCTTACAGAAAAAGCCGCTGTGTTAACTGAGAAATTGAACCGTTATATTTTCCAGTGTGATCACAGAGCTAACAAATTGCAAATTAAATCTGCAATTGAGGCCATGTATGGTGTTACTGTAGATGCAGTAAATACGATGGTTGTAGTAGGTAAAAACAAAACCAGATCTACTAAGACTGGTATCGTACAAGGTAGAATAGCTAAATATAAAAAAGCTATTATTACTTTAAAAGAAGGTGAAACTATTGACTTTTATAGCAATATATAATTAAAAAATGGGCTTAAGAAAATTTAAACCAGTAACCCCAGGAACACGTTTCAGAGTTGGCGCTGATTTCACAGAAATCACTACAAGAACTCCTGAGAAGTCTCTTGTTGTAAAAAGCAAGAAATCTGGTGGTCGTAATAATACTGGTAAAATGACTATGCGTTATCTCGGTGGGGGTCACAAGCAATTGTACCGATTGATAGATTTTAAACGCGATAAAAAAGATATCCCCGCAACTGTAGCAACAATCGAGTACGATCCAAATCGTACTGCCCGTATCGCCCTGTTACACTATGCTGATGGAGAGAAAAGATATATCATCGCTCCTGAAGGTTTACAGGTTGGACAGAAAGTTGTTTCTGGTGAAAATGTAGCTCCTGAAATAGGAAACACTACAACATTAGCAAATATCCCTCTGGGTTCTATCATTCATAATATAGAAATCAACCCAGGAAGAGGAGCTCAAATTGCAAGAAGTGCTGGTTCTTACGCTCAATTAGCGGCAAGAGACGGTAAATATGCAACTATCAAAATGCCTTCTGGTGAAACTCGTCTGATTTTAGTTACCTGTACAGCAACTATTGGTACTGTATCTAACTCAGAACATTCAAATGAAGTTTTAGGTAAAGCCGGTAGAAAACGTTGGTTAGGCCGTCGTCCAAGAGTTAGAGGTGTTGCAATGAACCCTGTTGATCACCCAATGGGTGGTGGTGAAGGTAGATCTTCTGGAGGTCACCCACGTTCAAGAAAAGGTTTATTGGCGAAAGGTTTCAAAACTCGCGACAAAAAGAAATATTCAGATCGTTTCATCATTGAGAGGAGGAAAAAATAATGGCTCGTTCAATTAAAAAAGGACCATATATAGACCATAATGTAGAAAGAAAAGTTTCTACGATGAATGATTCAGGTAAGAAAACTGTAATCAAAACTTGGTCAAGAAGATCAATGATATCTCCGGATTTCGTAGGTCATACATTCGCAGTACACAACGGAAATAAATTCATTCCGGTTTATGTAACCGAGAACATGGTTGGTCATAAGCTTGGAGAGTTTGCTCCAACCAGAACATTTAGAGGTCACTCTGAAAAGAAAAGATAATAAGAAATGGAAGCAATAGCAAAATTAAATAATTGCCCTACTTCTCCTCGTAAAATGAGACTGGTTGTTGATTTAATCAGAGGTGAACGCGTAGAAAAGGCACTTTATATCCTAAAATATACCAATAAAGAAGCAGCTATAAGGGTTGAGAAACTATTATTATCTGCCATTAAAAATTGGGAGTTAAAAAATGAGGGTCAACGTCCTGAAGATGCTCAACTATTTGTGAAAACAATTATGGTTGATGGTGGTCGTCAGTTGAAACGTTTAAGACCTGCACCTCAGGGTCGTGGTTACAGAATACGTAAACGTTCTAACCATGTAACTTTGGTAGTAGATAGCAAAAATGTAGAACCTCAAAACTAATTAAGAAGAAATGGGACAAAAGGCTAATCCAATAGGAAACAGATTAGGAATCATCAGAGGATGGGATTCTAACTGGTATGGTGGTAATAACTATTCTGATAAATTAGTTGAGGATGAAAAGATTCGTAAATACCTTTCAGTGCGTATAGCAAAAGGTGGCGTATCTAAAGTTGTTATCGAAAGAACATTAAAACGTATAACTGTTACTATTCACACTGCTCGTCCGGGTATTGTAATCGGTAAAGGCGGTTCAGAAGTTGATAAAATCAAAGAAGAGTTAAAGAAATTAACTAAGAAAGATGTTCAAATCAATATTTTTGAAATCAAAAGACCTGAGCTAGATGCAAAATTGGTGGCAGATGGTGTTGCGAAACAATTAGAAGCTCGTATCTCTTTCAGAAGAGCTATGAAAACTTCTATCGCATCAACTATGAGAATGGGTGCAGAAGGAATTAAAATTATGTGCTCTGGCCGTTTAGGTGGTGCAGAGATGGCTCGTTCTGAACAATACAAAGACGGTAGAATTCCTCTACACACTTTCAGAGCTGATATTGATTATGCTTTAGGTGAAGCATTAACTACTTACGGTAAAATCGGTATCAAAGTATGGATTTGTAAAGGTGAAGTTTACGGTAAGAGAGATTTATCTCCAAATATCGGAGCTAGCGCAGGTAAAGGTGGAAAAACCGAAGGTTCTTCAAACTTTGCTCCAAGAGGTGGCGAGCGTGGTGATAGAAAAGGTGGTAACAACCGTGGTGGAAACCGTGGTGGTGCCGGTGGAGCTAATAGAGGTAAAAGATAATTCAGTTAGAAACTATCGTTTAACGATTAAAGAATAAAGTAATGTTACAGCCAAAAAGAACGAAGTTCAGAAAAATGCAGAAGGGCAGAATGAAAGGCCTAGCCACTCGTGGTGCTGAGCTTGCATTCGGTTCATTCGGAATAAAATCACTGGAAGAGTGCTGGATTACCAGCCGCCAGATAGAAGCAGCCCGTATTGCGGTAACACGTTTTATGAAACGTGAAGGCCAAGTATGGATTCGTATTTTCCCAGACAAACCAGTTACCAAGAAACCTGCGGAAGTACGTATGGGTAAAGGTAAAGGTGCGCCTGAGTATTGGGTTGCAGTTGTAAGACCAGGTAGAATCCTTTTCGAAGCAGAAGGTGTGCCTTTTGAGGTTGCTAAAGAAGCTATGCGTCTTGCGGCTCAGAAATTACCGGTTCAAACTAAGTTTGTAGTACGTAGAGATTACGTAGAAGCATAAAACCAGTTTTTAGTTTTTTTTGTTGGCCGTTACCTAACAAAGACAGCTTAAACTAAACTAATTACTAATAGTAAAATGAAATACGCAGAAATTAAAGCGCTGGCTACAGACGAAATTGTTGCCAGAATTCAGGAAGAAAAAGCGACTATGACTAAGTTGAAATTTGCACATGCAGTTTCATCAATAGAGAATCCTACTAGAATTTATAAATCTAGAAAGACTATTGCTCGCTTAAGTACAGAATTAACTCAGCGCCAAGCGCAAGCTAAGGCAGCTTCTGAAAGTAACTCATAATTTTTAGAGTCGAAATGGAAAGAAAATTAAGAAAAACAAGAATTGGGTTAGTGGTGAGCAATAAGATGGATAAATCTATTGTAGTGAGTGTGGAGAGAAAAGTAAAGCACCCAATTTATGGTAAGTTCGTAAAGACGACTACCAAATTTATGGCTCATGACGAGAAAAATGATTGCGGTGTTGGAGATACCGTTTTGATCATGGAGACACGTCCTCTGAGTAAGAACAAAAACTGGAGATTAGTTGAAATTTTAGAAAGGGCTAAGTAAGATGGTACAACAGGAATCACGATTAAACGTTGCCGACAATTCTGGAGCTAAAGAAGTTTTAGTTATCAGAGTGTTAGGTGGTACCGGTAAGAGATATGCTTCTATTGGTGACAAAGTGGTAGTAACTGTAAAAGCAGCACTTCCATCAGGAAACATCAAAAAGGGAACAGTATCTAAAGCTGTAGTAGTTAGAACGAAAAAGGAAATCAGAAGAAAAGATGGTTCTTATATCCGTTTTGACGATAACGCGGCAGTATTATTAAATAACCAGGATGAACCAAGAGGTACACGTATCTTTGGCCCGGTTGCAAGAGAACTGCGTGAAAAACAATTCATGAAAATTGTATCATTAGCACCGGAGGTTTTGTAAAATGGAAAATAAGAAAAAATCACAACCAAAATTAAATATCCGTAAAGGAGATTTAGTAACGGTTATCGCCGGAGACTCTAAAGGTCAACAAGGTAAAGTAGTTGAAGTAAGAATTAAAGAAAACAGAGCTATCGTAGAAGGTGCTAATATGGTTTCTAAACATTCTAAACCAAGTGCTACTAATCCTAATGGCGGTATTAGTAAAAAAGAAGCTCCTATTCATATCTCTAACTTAGCATTAGTTGATCCTAAAACGGGTAAAGCTACAAGAGTTTCAAGAAAGAGAACAGAAGACGGAAAAGTTGTTAGAATAGCTAAAAAATCTGGGGAGGAAATTAACTAATGGCTTACGTACCAAGATTAAAAGACAAATATAAGGCAGAAATTGTTGATGCTCTTAAGGATAAGTTCCAATATAAGAGTGTTATGCAAGTGCCTAAGTTAAAGAAAATCGCTATCAACCAAGGTGTTGGTGCGGGCGTAACTGATAAAAAGGTAGTTGAAGCAGCAATTGTAGAGTTAACTACTATCACCGGACAACAAGCTGTTGCAGCAAAGTCTAAAAAAGATATCTCTAACTTTAAATTACGTAAAGGTATGCCAGTAGGTGTACGTGTAACTTTACGTGATAATAAAATGTATGAGTTTTTAGACCGTTTAATCGCAGTTGCCTTACCACGTATCCGTGACTTCAAAGGTATTAACGATAAAGGCTTTGATGGAAATGGAAACTATACTTTAGGTGTATCAGAGCAAATTATCTTCCCTGAGATTAATATTGATAAAATCAATAAAATCCAAGGTATGGATATCACTTTTGTAACTAGTGCCGGAACAGATGTAGAAGCGTTAGAGTTACTTAAACAATTCGGGTTACCATTTAAAAATCAAAATAAAGTTAACAATGGCTAAAGAAGGTGTAAAAGCTCGCGAAATTAAGCGTCAAAAATTAGTAGCAAAGTTTGCTGCTAAAAGAGAAGAATTAAAAGCTGCTGGAGATTTTGCGGGATTAGATAAATTACCAAAAAACTCTTCACCTGTTCGTTTACACAATCGTTGTAAATTAACTGGTCGTCCAAGAGGTTACATGCGTCAGTTCGGTATTTCAAGGGTTACTTTCCGTGAAATGGCACTTGCAGGTAAGATTCCGGGGGTTAGAAAAGCAAGCTGGTAATTAAATTAAAAGAATAAAGAATTTTTTTGTACTTTTGCGGTCCAAAAAAATTCTTTTTATTTATATAACAATAAAATGTATACAGATCCAATAGCAGATTATCTTACAAGAGTAAGGAATGCCATCAAGGCCAACCATAGGGTTGTTGAAATTCCTGCATCGAACCTGAAAAAAGAAATTACAAAAGTTCTTTTTGATAAAGGTTATATCACGAACTATAAGTTTGAGGATAACGATGCGCAAGGCACAATTAAAGTTGCATTAAAGTATCATCCAATTACTAAAGTTCCTGCTATTCGCACCATAACAAGAGCGAGTAAACCAGGTTTGAGAAAGTATGCAGGTGTTAGTACTATGCCACGAGTATTAAACGGTTTAGGCGTTGCTATCATGTCAACTTCAAAAGGAGTAATGACTGATAAAGAAGCTAGACAGTTAAATGTAGGTGGTGAAGTTTTATGTTACGTTTATTAATTAGGAGGAGAAAGAGATGTCAAGAATAGGAAAAGCCCCGATTTCAATCCCTAGTGGAGTAACGGTTACAGTTTCTTCAAGCAATTTAGTTTCTGTAAAAGGACCTAAAGGAGAATTGAGTCAACAAGTTGATGCTGATATCATCGTTGAGCAAGAAAATAATACTTTATTAGTAAAACGTCCTTCAGATCAAAAACGTCATAAAGCTTTACATGGCTTATACAGAGCCTTACTTAACAACATGGTTGTTGGTGTAACAGAAGGTTACAAATTAGAGCAAGAATTGGTAGGTGTTGGTTATAAAGCGTCTAATCAAGGAAATACATTAGATTTAGTTCTAGGATATTCTCACCATATCGTTTTTGCTTTACCTCAAGAAATTAAAGTTTCAACAACTTCTGAAAAAGGTAAAAACCCAACCATCATTTTAGAATCTATAGATAAGCAATTGCTTGGTCAAGTTGCAGCTAAGATTCGCTCATTCAGAACTCCAGAGCCTTACAAAGGTAAAGGTATTAAGTTCGTAGGTGAGCAGTTAAGAAGAAAAGCAGGTAAGTCAGCAGCTAAAAAATAATTGTTATGGCAGGAAAAGTAAAATTATCCCGTAGGGAAAGAATAAAAAAAGGTATCAGAAAAAGAGTTTCTGGTTCTACAGAGCGCCCTCGTTTATCTGTTTTCAGAAGTAACAAAGGTATTTATGCTCAAATTATTGATGATATAGCTGGTAAAACTATTGTTTCAGCTTCATCAGTAGAGAAGGATTTCAGTGCAAATGGTAATAAAGTAGATCAATCTAAAGAGGTTGGTAAAAAAGTTGCAGAGAAGGCTATTGCTGCTGGAATTAAACAAGTAGTTTTTGATAGAAACGGTTACTTATACCACGGACGTATTAAGTCTTTGGCAGAAGGTGCCCGTGAAGCAGGTTTAATATTTTAATTTCAGAAGCAGATGTCAACTATCAATATAAAAAGAGTAAAAGCAAACGAGATTGAATTAAAAGATCGTTTGGTTAGCATCCAACGTGTTGCTAAAGTTACCAAAGGTGGTCGTACTTTCAGTTTTTCAGCTATCGTAGTTGTTGGTGATGAAAACGGCGTTGTAGGTTATGGTTTAGGAAAAGCAAAAGAGGTTACTGAGGCAATTGCTAAAGGAATTGATGATGCGAAAAAGAACTTAGTTAAAGTCCCTATCATTAATGCTACTATACCTCATGAGCAAATCGGTAAATTTTCTGGAGGTTTCGTTTTCTTGAAACCTGCATCAAATGGTACCGGTGTTATTGCTGGTGGTGCGATGAGAGCAGTATTAGAATCTGCAGGAATCCATAACGTACTTGCAAAATCAAAAGGTTCTTCAAATCCACATAACGTGGTTAAAGCTACTATCTCAGCATTATCTCAACTAAGAGATGCTCATACTGTAGCTCATAACAGAGGTGTTTCATTAAGTAAAGTATTTAACGGTTAATACGATGGCTAAGATCAAAATAACTCAAATTAAGAGCGTGATCGATAGAAGTGAACGCCAAAAAAGAACTATCCAAGCTTTAGGATTAACTAAAATTAATCAAAGCGTAGAGGTAGAAGCTACTCCGTCAATTATCGGAATGGTAAAAGCAGTAAATCATTTGGTAGCAATCGAAAAAGTTTAATTACCATGAATTTAAGTAATTTAAAACCTGCAGAAGGTTCAGTAAAAAATAGAAAAAGAATTGGTCGTGGTACCGGTTCTGGACGTGGAGGAACGTCTACACGTGGTCATAAAGGAGCTGGTTCACGTTCTGGCTATTCTTCAAAAGTTGGTTTTGAAGGTGGACAAATGCCTTTACAACGTCGTGTTCCTAAAGTAGGATTTAAAAATCCTAACCGTGTTGAGTTTGTAGGTGTCAATCTAGATGTTCTACAGGGTTTAACAGAGAAATTTAATCTTTCTCTTATAGACTTTGATGTAATGAAAGAGCATGGATTGGTATCTAAAAATGATTTGGTGAAGATTTTGGGTAGAGGCGAATTAAAAGCTAAATTAGAAGTAAAAGCACATGCATTTACAGCTGCCGCATCAAAAGCAATTGAAGCTGCCGGTGGTTCTGTTGTTAAATTATAATTAATGAAGAAGCTGTTCACAACTTTATCCAATATTTGGAAAATTGAAGAATTAAGAGTGCGTATTTTATACACACTCTTAATTCTTTTAGTTTATAGAATTGGTTCATTTATCGTATTGCCAGGTGTTGATCCTGCGTCTTTAGATACTGGTGAGGCCAAAGAAGGTTTATTAGGTTTACTTAATATGTTTGCAGGAGGTTCTTTCTCAAGAGCTTCTATTTTTGCATTAGGGGTAATGCCTTATATTTCTGCATCTATCGTCATTCAATTATTAGGAATTGCGGTTCCTTATTTTCAGAAATTGCAAAAGGAAGGTGAAAGTGGAAGAAAGAAAATCAATCAAATCACTCGTTATTTAACTATTATAATCACTGCTTTACAAGCTATAGGATATGTTAAATCTCAAATAACACCTGACGCTAGACTTATAGCTGAGCCACTTTTTAGTATTACCTCTATGGTAGTGTTAACAGCAGGAACAATGTTTGTAATGTGGATGGGTGAAAAAATTACTGATAAGGGTATTGGTAATGGTATTTCATTATTAATCATGGTGGGTATTATTGCTCAGCTTCCTTATGGTATTTCAGCGGAGTTCTTAAGTAGACAAAATGGTCAAGGAGGTTTAATCGCTTTCTTTATCGAATTTGTTGCCTTGTTTGCGGTTGTGATGTTCACGGTTTTGATTATTCAAGGAACCAGAAAAGTACCTGTACAATATGCTAAAAAAATTGTTGGAAATAAACAATATGGCGGTGTTAGACAGTATATTCCTTTGAAGCTTAATGCGGCTGGTGTAATGCCGATTATTTTCGCTCAAGCAATTATGTTTATTCCTTCTACTATTGGTCAGTTTTTTCCGGAAGCTCAATCTTCTTTATTAACATCCTTTAGTGATTATACATCTTTAGCTTACAACTTAACTTTCGCTATTTTAATTATCCTGTTTACTTTCTTTTATACAGCCATTACGATTAATCCTAATCAAATGTCTGATGATATGAAAAAGAATGGTGGTTTTGTTCCAGGAGTAAAGCCAGGTAAAACAACAGCTGATTATATAGATGGAGTTATTTCTAAGATTACTTTACCTGGGTCTATATTCTTAGCTATTATAGCAATTTTACCTTCTATAGCTATTATTGCTGGTGTTAACTCTCAGTTTGCGCATTTCTTTGGAGGTACATCACTATTAATCTTAGTAGCTGTAGTACTAGATACTTTACAACAAGTAGAAAGTCATTTATTAATGCGTCATTATGATGGATTAATGAAAACAGGTAGAATTAAAGGACGTAATCCAGTTGGAGCAGCAACTTCCGGTTCTGCAATTTAATTTGATCCATGCCAAGAGTTATTTTAAAGACAGCAGAAGAAATAGAGCTGATTAGGGAAAGTTCTTTACTAGTAGCTAAAACACATGGTGAAATTGCAAATGTTATAGGCCCCGGAGTTACTACACAAAAATTGAATGATTTAGCAGAGGAGTTTATAAGAGACCATGGAGGCATTCCTGCTTTTTTAAATTATAATGGGTTTCCTTATTCGCTATGTATCTCTTTAAATGATCAAGTAGTTCATGGCTTTCCAAGTAAGTACACACTTAAAGAAGGGGATATCGTTTCAGTAGATTGTGGTGTAGTGAAAAATAGTTTTTATGGCGATTCTGCTTATACTTTCGCAATAGGTGAAATAGATGAAGAGACCAAGAAATTATTGAAGGTAACTAAAGAGTGTCTTCTCAAAGGAATAGAAAAAGCTGTAGCCGGGAATAGAATAGGTGATTTAGCCTATGCCATACAAGAACATGCAGAAAGTAATGGTTTTGGTGTTGTAAGAGAATTGGTAGGACATGGCGTTGGTCATAAACTACACGAAAAGCCAGAAGTTCCTAATTACGGGAAGCGAGGAGTAGGGATAAAGTTAGAGGAAGGTATGGTGTTAGCAATTGAACCCATGATAAATGCAGGAAGAGCTGGTGTTAAATTTTGGGATGATGGATGGACAGTATCAACTATAGATAAGAAACCATCTGCTCATTTTGAACATACGGTAGCAGTTAAAAAGGGCAAAGCAGATGTGTTATCGTCCTTTGCATACATTGAAGAAGTTTTAAATAATAAAATTTAAATATTAAAAAATTTTATTTAATTTTGCAGCCCGCTTTGGTGGGTAGAATTAAATAAATAATAATTATTATATGGCTAAACAATCCTCTATTGAGCAAGACGGAGTAATTAAAGAAGCATTATCAAATGCGATGTTTCGTGTTGAATTAGAGAACGGTCATGAGATCATAGCACATATTTCTGGTAAAATGAGGATGCACTACATCAAAATTTTGCCTGGAGATAGAGTGAAATTGGAGATGTCTCCATATGATCTTACTAAGGGTAGAATTACTTATAGATATAAATAAGAAAATGAAAGTTAGAGCATCCATTAAGAAGCGCAGCGCTGATTGTAAGGTGATCCGTAGAAAAGGAAAATTATACGTGATCAACAAAAAGAATCCTAAGTACAAACAGCGTCAAGGTTAATCGAAATTTTTAAACTATCAACAAATAATAAATGGCAAGGATAGCAGGTATAGATTTACCAAAAAACAAAAGAGGAGAGATCGGCCTTACTTATATTTTTGGAATCGGTAGAAGTACAGCACAGTCAATTTTGACTCAAGCTGGAATAGATTTCAATAAAAAAGTTCAAGATTGGACCGATGAAGAATTAACAGCCATCCGTAACATCATTTCAGAATCAATTAAAGTTGAAGGACAACTACGTTCTGAAGTACAATTAAACATCAAACGTTTAATGGATATTGGATGTTACAGAGGATTACGCCACAGAAAAGGCTTACCGTTACGCGGACAGAGAACCAAAAACAACTCTCGTACTCGTAAAGGAAAGAGAAAAACTGTTGCTAATAAGAAAAAGGCTACTAAATAATAATTGATAGTAAAAAATGGCTAAGTCAAAAAAAGTTACTAAAAAACGTGTTGTTGTTATTGAACCAGTTGGTCAAGCACATATCAACGCTACCTTTAATAACATAATCATTACTCTTACCAATAATCAAGGACAAACTATTTCTTGGTCTTCAGCAGGTAAGCAAGGTTTTAAAGGTTCTAAAAAGAATACACCTTACGCAGCATCACAAGCAGCAATTGATTGTGGAAAAGCAGCACACGATTTAGGTTTACGTAAAGTTGAGGTTTTTGTAAAAGGTCCAGGTTCAGGTCGTGAGTCTGCAATTCGTACCTTACAAAATTCAGGTTTGGAAGTTACAACTATAAAAGATATAACTCCACTACCCCACAATGGATGTCGTCCTCCTAAAAGAAGAAGAGTTTAATAAATTTTAAAGCTAAGATTCTCCTAGCATTTGGTTAGGATGATACTTTAAACAAAATAAAATGGCAAGATATACCGGACCAAAGTCCAAAATCGCTCGTAAATTCAGAGAGCCAATTTTTGGCCCTGATAAAGCATTAGAAAGAAAAAATTATCCTCCTGGGCAACATGGTGCTTCAAAAAGAAGAGGAAAGCAATCAGAATATGCTGTTCAGTTAATGGAGAAACAAAAAGTAAAATACACTTATGGTGTGTTAGAAAAACAATTCTCTAATTTATTTAAAAAAGCATCTTCAAGAGAAGGTATTACAGGTACAAACTTATTACAGCTTTTAGAAGCTCGTTTAGATAATACTGTATATCGTTTAGGCATCGCTCCAACAAGATCAGGTGCTCGTCAATTAGTTTCTCACAGACACATCATGGTAAATGGTGAAGTTGTTAATATCCCTTCTTATACACTAAGAGCTGGTGATGTTATTGAAGTTCGTGAGAAATCAAAATCACTAGAAGCAATTAGTAACTCGGTAGCTGGCCGTACAATTAATAAACACAACTGGTTAGAATGGGATGCAAAGACCTTAACTGGTAAATTATTACAGTATCCAGATCGTGATAGTATTCCTGAAAATATTAAGGAAAACTTAATCGTCGAGTTGTACTCTAAATAATGATAAAATGATTAATTGCCAATTTCTAACGAAGTTGGCAATTAGTTGTTTATCTAAGAATTAACGATAAAACATAAGGCAAATAAATGGCAATTTTAGCATTTCAGAAACCTGACAAGGTAATTATGCAGAAATCTACAGATTTTGATGGTACGTTTGAATTTCGTCCATTAGAACCTGGTTTTGGTGTTACTATAGGTAACGCTTTAAGAAGAATCCTGTTATCTTCATTAGAAGGTTACGCAATTACCTCAGTTCGTTTTTCAGGTGTATCACACGAGTTTTCTACCATCAAAGGTGTGGCAGAAGATGTAGTGGATATCATCTTAAATTTAAAACAAGTTCGTTTTAAGAAAACAGGCGAGTCTGGTGATTCAGAGAAAATCTTTGTGATCATTAATGGTCAGGAAAGTTTCAAAGCTGGAGATATTTCTAAGTTCTCTAATAATTTTGAGGTTTTAAACCCTGATTTTGTTATTTGCAACATGGAAGACTCTGTTACTTTAGAGATTGAATTAACAATCAATAAAGGAAGAGGTTACGTTTCTGCTGAGGAGAATAAAAATGCTGACGCTGTAGTAGGTGTTATCGCAATTGATTCAATTTATACTCCTATCAAGAACGTTAAATACACTATAGAAAACTATCGTGTAGAGCAAAAGACTGATTACGAGAAATTACTTTTAGATATTTCTACTGATGGTTCTATCCATCCTGAAGAAGCACTTAAAGAAGCTGCTAAAATCTTAATTCAGCACTTTATGTTATTCTCTGATGAGAATTTAGTATTAGAGTCTCAAGCGAAAGAAGAAACAAAAGAAGTTGATGAGGAAGTTTTACACATGCGTAAAATCTTAAAAACTGAATTGGTTGATTTAGATCTTTCTGTAAGAGCTTTAAATTGCTTAAAAGCAGCTGATATTCGTTCATTAGCAGAGTTAGTTTCTTATGATGTAGCTGATATGTTAAAATTCAGAAACTTCGGTAAGAAATCATTAACAGAGATCCAAGAACTAGTAAAATCAAAAGGATTATCTTTTGGTATGAACTTGTCTAAATTTAAATTAGACGAAGAATAATCTTTTTTAAGATTATATAAAAGCGAAAATCTCGCATAATTCCCGGCTCGCCATAGGGGCTTGAGCTGACGGTATGCGAAAATTAATATAGTAATGAGACACGGAAAAAAAATTAATCATTTAGGTCGTACAGATAGTCACCGTAAGGCGATGTTATCTAACATGGCATCTTCGCTTATTTTACACAAGCGTATTACTACAACCTTAGCAAAAGCAAAAGCTTTACGTACTTATGTAGAGCCTATCTTAACTAAGTCTAAAAATGATACTACTCACTCTCGTCGTACAGTATTCCAATTGCTACAAAACAAAGAAGTTGTTACAACTTTATTCCGTGAAGTAGCAGAGAAGATTGCTTCAAGACCAGGTGGTTACACTCGTATTATTAAATTGGGTAATCGTTTAGGTGATAATGCTTCTATGGCTATTGTAGAGTTAGTAGACTTTAATGAGGTTTACGGTGCAGAAGCTAAAGTAGAGAAAAAATCAACTCGTAGAAGAGGTTCTGGTAGTAAAGCTAAAGCGGCAGCACCTGTTGCAGCTACAGAAACCACAACTGAAGAAGTTGTGGAAGCTCCAGTTCAAGAAGAAACTTCTAGCGAATCTTCAGAAGAAGAAAAAGCATAATTATCTTAACGAGATAAATAGAGAAGCCCTAGCCTTTTTGGTTAGGGCTTTTTGTTATTTAGATTTTTATTTATTTAATCTTTTTTAAAAAGTAGATTTAATATGCGCCTTGAAGTTCTAGGAATACATAACCTTTATTAGTTGAAGTATAATCTATAACTTTTTTAAGATTGCTTCCATCTAAAGCGCAAGAATAGATATAATAAATTCTTGGATCATCTTGGGTTTCTTCTTTATCCGTAACTGTAAATATCAGAGTCTTTCCTCCATTAACTAAGTGCCCATTCGATCCGCTGTGTAGAACTAAGTTGGTTGGAAGATTTATGGGGATTTTTCTTTTATTCTGACCATTAATATCTACTACCCAATATTCTGCACTTGTTACGTTGTTTGGAAGTGATTCATCAGCTATTTTATATAAAATAACAGAACTTTGTTCATTACCAGATTGCTGTGCATTAGCTTCTTTTTTGCAACTTGCTTGAAAAATTAATATTGATGCAGAAAATAAAAATAGCACTACAGTGCTTAACAATAGTTTTTTCATAATTTTTATTTGAATTTTCTCAAACATCTCAAAATGATTGTAAATTTTTATTTTTCACTTTGCAAACAATATGTATATTAGTGCATAATTTATTCTAATTATGCAGTCGGCAGGTAAAAAAATAAAAAAGTTTAGAGAGTTAAGAAACTTTACACAAGGTTATGTGGCAGAAAGGCTGGGCATTAGCCAGAGTAATTATGCCCGTATAGAAAATGAAGATATAAGCCTGAGTGAAGAGCGTCTTTTAAAGATTGCAGAAATTTTAGATACTGATAAAGAATCTATTTTAGGATTTGATGACAAGTATGTTTTTAATTTCAATAATAACCAACATTCTACAAATAATGGTATAGTTCATCAGTACCAGATAAGCCCTGAGATTAAAAAACTTTATGAAGATAAAATAAAGCTTTTAGAAGATAGGGTAAAGGAGCTGGAAGAGAGATTGATTTCTAAATGAGTTTAATTTATTAAATTTGTTATTAGCGGTATACTCAAATATGTTAATGTTAAACAGTTTGTGATTTAAAGAAGATAGATATGGATATTCAATCATTAAAAATAAATATCATACACTGGATTACAGAACTCGAAGATGAGAAATTATTACAAGAAATACAGGATATAAAGCAAAATAGAGATATATCTTTTATTTCTACTGTTCAGCAAGAAGAGCTTGATACAAGGATTGATGAATACCTTAAAGGGAAAACTGAATTTAGAACATGGGATGAGGTAAAAGCGAATATCCGTAAAAGGCATAAGAATGCGATATAGCTATAAGCTTTCTATACAGGCAGAAGATGATTTATTAGAAGGGTTTTCGTGGTATGAAATGCAAAAAAGTGGATTGGGAGAACAGTTTTTACAATGTATTGAAAGGTCATTGATTGCGATTACAAAGAACCCTTTAACTTATAATATCAGATATAAGAAAATAGTAAGAGCATATATAGTACAGAAATTTCCATATTTGATTTTATACATTCTGGAAAATACTGATATAAATATCATTGCTGTATTTAATACAAACAGAAATCCGGCAACTTGGAAGAAAAGAATATGAAAATTTTATTTCTGTGTAAAGAAGCCAACTTTTAAAGTCGACTTCTTTATTTATTAACCTCCAATAGTAGCAATGCCCCGCGTAAAATAGACCGGATAGTAATGGTATTGGCGTAGTTTACGGAGCCAATAGGAATGGATAGCCGGACTATCAGTACAAATAAAATACTGCATTTGCTCTTCAAAATAAAATATGACAACATGTCATCCTAAAGTGTGTATTTGTCTTTAAAATCTTTTGCTTTTGAAATTCTGGATATAAAATCCTGTCAAAATTCTATTGGCATAGGCATTGATAATATTGGTTTATTAAAGATTTGTAAATCATAAATTCATATAGTATGTCAAAAATTATTGGTATAGACTTAGGAACAACAAACTCTTGTGTTGCAGTAATGGAGGGTAATGAGCCTGTAGTTATAGCAAACAGCGAGGGAAAACGTACAACGCCATCAATTGTAGCATTTGTTGAAGGTGGTGAGCGTAAAGTTGGTGATCCTGCAAAACGCCAGGCTATTACTAACCCTACTAAGACTATTTATTCTGTAAAGCGTTTTATGGGTAACAGCTTTGATGAAGTTACCAAAGAGGTTGGACGTGTTCCTTACAAAGTTGTAAAAGGAGATAACAACACTCCACGTGTGGAGATTGATGATAGAAAATATACGCCTCAGGAAATTTCTGCAATGACGCTTCAGAAAATGAAGAAAACTGCTGAAGATTTCTTAGGTACAGAAGTTACAGAAGCGGTTATTACGGTTCCTGCTTACTTCAACGATGCGCAAAGACAAGCTACTAAAGAGGCTGGTGAAATTGCAGGATTGAAAGTAAGAAGAATTATTAACGAGCCTACTGCTGCTGCCTTGGCTTACGGTTTGGATAAAACCAATAAGGATATGAAAATTGTTGTGTTCGACTGCGGTGGTGGTACACATGACGTTTCTATCTTAGAGTTAGGTGATGGTGTTTTTGAAGTTAAATCTACCGATGGTGATACTCATTTAGGTGGTGATGACTTTGACCAAGTAATTATAGATTGGTTATCTGAAGAGTTTAAAGCCGAGAACGGAATGGATTTAACTAAAGATCCAATGGCTTTACAACGTCTAAAAGAGGCTGCTGAAAAAGCTAAGATTGAGCTTTCTAGTGGTACTTCTACTGAGATAAACTTGCCTTATATTACCGCTGATGCTACCGGACCTAAACACTTGGTACGTAACTTATCTAGAGCAAAATTTGAATCATTAGCGAGTGATTTGATAAAACGTACAATAGATCCTTGTAAATCGGCTTTAAAAAATGCGGGTTTATCAACTTCTGATATCGATGAGATTATTTTAGTTGGTGGTTCTACTCGTATCCCAGCTATACAGGAAGCGGTAGAGAAATTCTTTGGTAAAGCACCTTCTAAGGGTGTTAACCCGGATGAAGTTGTAGCTATTGGTGCTGCTATCCAAGGTGGTGTTTTAACTGGTGAGGTTAAAGATGTATTATTATTAGATGTTACTCCGCTTTCTTTAGGTATTGAGACTATGGGTGGCGTGATGACTAAATTGATAGAGGCGAATACCACTATTCCAACCAAAAAATCTGAGACCTTCTCTACGGCATCAGACAATCAGCCATCTGTAGAGATTCATATCTTACAGGGCGAGCGTCCGATGGCGAAAGACAACAGAACTATTGGTCGTTTCCACTTAGATGGTATACCGCCTGCACCAAGAGGAGTTCCGCAAATTGAGGTAACTTTTGATATTGATGCTAACGGTATTTTACATGTAGGCGCTAAAGATAAAGCAACAGGCAAAGAGCAAAAAATAAGAATTGAGGCATCTTCCGGATTATCTGACGAGGAAATCAAGAAAATGAAAGAAGAGGCAGAAAGAAATGCTGAGGCTGATAAACAAGCAAAAGAAGAAGCAGATAAGATTAATGCTGCTGATGCTTTGGTATTCTCTACAGAGAAACAACTGAAAGAATACGGTGATAAAATTCCTGCCGATAAAAAAGGAGCTATTGAAGACGCTTTAAAAGCGCTTAAAGATGCTTATGCAGCTAAGAACTTTGCAGATATAGATGCAGCTTCTGAGAAATTAAATACAGCTTGGGCCGCAGCTTCTGAGGATATGTACAAAGCAGGTGCTGGAGCAGAAGGACAGCCACAAGGTGCACCTCAGGATAATGCTTCTGCTGGTGCTGATGATGTTACTGATGTAGACTTTGAAGAGGTAAAAGACGAAGATAAGAAGTAGTAAGTTTACTGATGAAAATTAAAGCCTGATTGACAATTCAATCAGGCTTTAATTTTTTATAAATTTTTATATTTTTATTACCAAAGTTTACTTGGATAAACACCAGTTTCAACTAGTTTATTGATGCTTTCTTGTACAATAGGCTTATCTTCCTTATAAGTAACTCCAAACCATTTTTCATCTGTAGGAATTACTTTAAAAGATGCTTCTTTAGATTTGATTAAATGATCTGCAATAAGGGGGATAAAGAATTCTGCTTTTGGCTTGTCCTGATTATCCTCAACAAATTGTTTGAAAAGCTTTTCTGTAATAGGAAAAACAGAAGGTGTGAAGCCCCAAAAATTCATAGAAACAGGAGTAGAGGCTGGTAATTCTACTTTTTCGTCGTTTTCTTCATAATAAATCTTTCCATTTTCTGGAAATACTTTAGTACGTTCATTAATAGCTGCTAACTCTTCGCTATCATTAGTTTGGCAAACACCTCTGGAAACGGCTCCGTTTTCAGAAAGTGTATTGCCAATTTTATAGCCAACCATGCAATATTTATCTTCTGCAGATTCGTTATTTAAGAATTGAACCATTTTTTCGAATGCTTCAAAACCATAATAATCATCGGCATTAATAACACAAAATGGCTCATGAATTTGATTTTTAGCTTCTAAAATCGCGTGTCCGGTTCCCCAAGGTTTTTCTCTGTATATATCTTTATCTATACCGTATTTTTTTAAATCAAAAGTTTGAAAAACATAATCTGTTTCTACTTTTCCTTTTAGTTTAGGCTCAAAAATAGCTTTAAAATTTTCGGCAAACTCTTCACGGATGATGAACGAAATTTTTCCAAATCCCGCATTTATAGCATCGTAAATAGAATAATCTATAATGGTTTCTCCGTTAGGACCAAATCCATCAATTTGTTTCATGCTTCCATAACGGCTGGCCATACCTGCGGCAAGAATTAATAAAGTAGGTTTTTTCATATAAGTTCTTATTTTGTTTCTTTCTTCTTTAAGAAAGATAGCTTAAAAAATTGTTCTAAATTAAAAAAATATTCTAGCTTATAGATATACTTCTTTAAGGCATTAATGTTAATTTATTGATGTTGAACAATAGTTTTGCCGTTTTTAAATAAATTTTAATTATTTCTTTGATGAATGATGACTTGTAGTAATATCTTTTTTATCTCTTACATAGGTTTTAAGCCAGGTATCCATTTCCCATAAAGTATGTAAAACAGACTCTTTAGCTTTGTAGCTATGTGCTTCGGCAGGTAATAAAACCAATCTACTAGTAGCACCATGACCTTTAAGCGCACTATAAAATCTTTCACTTTGCATTGGAAATGTTCCCGAGTTATCATCTGCTTCCCCATGAATCAATAACAAGGGTGTTTTAACCTTATCCGCATAAGAAAAAGGAGACATCTTATAATAAACATCTGGATTTTCCCAATAGGTTCTTTCTTCTGCCTGGAAACCAAAAGGGGTAAGCGTTCTATTGTATGCGCCACTTCTGGCTATTCCGGCAGTAAAATAATTGGTGTGGGCAAGTAAATTTGCGGTCATGAAAGCTCCGTAAGAGTGTCCCCCTATAGCTATTCTTTTAGGGTCGGCAACACCTAAATCATTAAGCTTGCTAATAGCGGCAAAGGCATTGTCTTTCAGTTGTTCTATAAAAGTATCATTAGGTTGATCATTGCTTTCTCCTACTATAGGCATATCAACATTATCTAACACAGCAAAGCCTTGTGTAACCCAAAATACAGGAGAGGCCCAAGAGATACGAGTAAACTGATAAGGAGAGCCCTTAACCTGCCCAGCTGCTGCTACTGTTTTAAATTCACGAGGGTAAGCCCACATTAAAACGGGTAGTCTGCCTTTAGAAACATGATAATCTTTTGGTAAATATAAAGTAGCGTTTAGGTTTAAACCATCGGCTCTTTTATAGCTTATGGGTCTTTTAATAATTCCAAAAAGTTCGGGGTTTGGGTTTGGGAAGAAAGTTAATTGTGTTTGGTTTTTTCTATTTAAGTCTATATGATAGTAATTGGTTGGTTCTATGTTAGATTCTCTACTGATTAAAAGTTTGTTTTGATTTGTAAAATAAATAGGTTTTTCATAGAAAGGAGCTTTAGACCTAAAAAGCGTATCTGTAATTTTAGTTTTAACATTAAATTTCAATAAGAAAGGTCTGTTACCTAATCCAGAAGCTCCTTCTGATATAGAAAAGATGTTGATGTTGCTAGGGTCTGTAAGCCTTTTAACGGAGTTATATTCTAATAATAATACGTTCTTGTTAAACTCATTTTTAACAGTTACAAATTGGCCCGGGTCGCTATAAGCATCCTCATAATACCTATCCCAAAGGTTTACACGGTAGCTTAGGTTTCCTGGTTTAATAAAAACACGACGCTCGGCTCTGGTTTTCCACCATCTTTCTGTAATAATAGCAATTTGGTCATCGCCCCACATAATATCATTAAATCTTAGATAACAAGACGCAAGTTTTACAGGTTTATCATTAACCATTAAATTTTGCATGTACACGATATCTCTGATAGAAACCCTTTCCGACGGATCTCCTAAGTCTTGCGCTTCTACCCAAATGTAGGTTTGAGGCTTATCTGCTCGCCATTGAAATTCTCTAGGACCTTTGATTACCGCATCAAATCCATTAGGTAGCTTATCTGCCAAAGGTACCTGAGCAAGTTTTTTTATGAGCTTACCATATTTATCAAAAATTTCTACATCATAAGGAAATCTGCTAACAGGTACATGATAGGAGTAAGGTTTGGTAACTGTCCAAATCATCACCATATTACCATCAGGAGAGAAGCTAAAGTTTTTATAAATACCTGGTCTGTTAAAGTTAACAGCTTGCCCATTTAGATAAACCATTTTTATCTGAGAAGTTAAATGGTGATCAAAAAGCAGCTCGTCGTATTGGTTTTTGAGTAAATCCTGATAGGTTCTGGCAGGGGATTTTTCTCCTAAATTTTCAGTAATGATAGGCCCATCTGGTATAAAGCTTTGTTGCGGAAGTGGTTTACGATAATCAACCTGAAACTTTGCTAAAATGGCATTTCCGTCTGGTGTCCATTCTAATAATTTGCCGTAGGTATCATTTAAAGAGAAGTTGGTTAATCTTTGTGCTATTCCGGTGCTGGTAGATGCCACCCAAAGTTGAATTTCGTTATCCAAAAACACAGCAAATGCCAACTGATTTTCTGTAGGTGAGAAGGTTAAATGACCAACTTTTGCATCTTTTGGGATGCCAGAAAGCACTACTTCTTTAGAAGAATCAATTTTTTTTATGGTAACGGATGAATATTTAGCCGTTCCGTTACTGCTGCTATTAGCCGCATGGATGCGTAAACCTGCTAGTTTTAATAAAGGTTGAGAGATTTCTTTAATAGAGGGATAGCCAGGTTCTTGTAAAATAGCCAAGTAATTACCTTTACCGCTAATGAGTACATTTCTATTAACCGTGTTTTCGATGATACTGGCTAGCTCTTTTGGTGGTGTTTGATAACCTTTTAACTCCTGAGCGGATACTTTAAAAGCAAATAAAGCCGGCATAAGATATACGCCGGCTAATAGTTTTTTGTTCAATTTTAAAATCATTACTTGATGTATCTGAAATCTTGGTTCTTCTTAATATTTAACAACGAATGATAGATGAGTTTAATTACATTGTCAACATCTTCTTTGTGAACCATTTCTACAGTAGTATGCATATACCTTAGAGGTAAAGAAATTAAGGCTGATACTACACCATCATTAGAGTAAGCAAAAGCATCAGTATCTGTACCTGTAGAGCGTGATGAGGCTTGCCTTTGAAAAGGAATTTCGTTTTTAATGGCGCTATCAATAAGCAGTTTGTTAAGATTATTATGTACGGCTGGGGCATAAGATATTACGGGGCCTTTACCACAAGATAAATCTCCTTGTGTAATTTTACTAATCATAGGAGTGGTAGTATCATGGGTAACATCGGTAATAATGGCTACATCAGGTTTTATTTTGTGAGCTATCATTTCTGCACCTCTTAAACCAATTTCTTCCTGTACAGCATTCACAATGTAAAGCCCAAAAGGTAATTTGGTTTTGTTCTCATATAAAAGTCTTGCCACCTCAGCAATCATGAAACCACCTACACGGTTATCCAATGCTCTTCCTACATAATAACGGTCGTTAAGTACCATAAACTCATCTTCGTAAGTAATTACGCAGCCCACATGGATACCTAATTTTTCTACTTCTTCTTTTGTGGTACAGCCGCAATCAAGGAAAATGTTTTTTAGTTGAGGCGTTTCTTCTTTCTCGCCACCATGACGAGTATGTATTGCTGGCCATCCAAAAACAGCTTTTACAATTCCTTTTTCTGTATGGATGTTTACCCTTTTAGACGGGGCAATTTGATGGTCTGAACCACCATTTCTGATAACATAAATCAACCCATCGCTGGTAATGTAATTTACAAACCAAGAAATCTCATCGGCATGAGCCTCAATTACAACTTTATAGTCTGCTTTAGGATTAATAACTGCTACAGCTGTACCATAATTATCTACATAATGCTCATCTATATAAGGTTTAATATAATCTAACCATATTTTTTGTCCTTCCCACTCAAAACCTGTTGGCGATGGGTTATTGATATATTGTTCTAAAAACGCTAGTGATTTTTTATTTACTACTTCTGCTTTCTTCTGCTCTTTTTTCTTTGCCATATTGATATAAAAAATGTTTAAAGCAAATATATTGGTATTTACTTATTTGTCTTAGCTTAATCTTTTTTCCATGATGATATAATCAATGCCTTTTCTGGTAAAGGCTTCTTCGGTTTCTGTAAAACCAAACTGTTTATAAAAACTGATAGCACTTAATCTTGCATTGCACCAGATTAAAGTTTTACCTTGGCTCTTTGCCAAATCTATCGTAAAGTTCATGAGTGCTTTCCCAAAACCTTTCCCTTGGTACTCTTTTAAGGTTGCAAATTTTCTAAACTGTACAGATGAACCTTTGTCAAAAACAGATAGTATAGCAACCAGTTTATTATCCGTGAAAACGCCAAAATGTAGCCCGTAATAATCTTCTTTTAGTTTAATATCTGATATAGGACTACCCGGATAAAGTTCTTTTTGTCTGATGTCCCAAGTAAGCTCTGGGGTGATTTGTTCTATGGTAAAATTTGGAGTCATAAATTTTCAACTTTAAATATCTACATAAATTTAAATTATTTATAGCGGGATGTTACCGTGTTTTTTACGTGGCTTTTGTACCACTTTATTTGTTAACATTTTAAAAGCTTTTATCAGTTTTGTTCTGGTTTCAGCGGGCTCTATCACTTCATCAATAAAACCTCTTTCTGCTGCCCGGTAAGGGTTGGCAAATAAATCAGAATATTCTTTTTCTTTCTCCAACCATTTTTCCTGAGGGTTTTCTGCCGTACTGATTTCTTTTTTAAAGATAATCTCTGCTGCTCCTTTAGCACCCATAACAGCAATTTCTGCACTAGGCCAAGCAAAATTCATATCAGCACCAATATGTTTAGAGTTCATCACATCGTAAGCACCACCATAAGCTTTTCTTACAATAACAGTTATACGCGGAACAGTAGCCTCGCTAAAAGCGAATAATAATTTAGCACCATTGGTGATGATGGCATTCCATTCTTGGTCTGTGCCGGGTAAAAAGCCTGGGACATCCTCAAAAACCAAAAGTGGGATGTTAAAACAATCGCAGAAGCGAACAAAACGAGCTGCTTTTTTTGATGAATTGATATCTAAAACACCCGCAAGAAACGCTGGTTGATTAGCAATGATACCTATACTTTTTCCAGCAAGTCTTGCAAAGCCAACAACAATATTTTCTGCATATTCTTTATGAACTTCTAAAAAAGATTGTTCATCGGTCACCTCCTCTATAATACTTCTGATATCATAAGGCTGATGGATGTTTTCTGGAAGTATGGTATTGAGTTTCTCTCTTCTTTCGTCCCCAGCTTGATAATCTAAGGAAGGTGCAACTTCTTCGCAGTTTTGAGGGATATAAGAAAGAACTTTTTTGAGATGCTGGATAGCCTCAATCTCATTGGCGCAAGCAAAATGGGTAACGCCAGATTTTGTTGCATGCGTTTGGGCACCACCCAATTCTTCCGAGCTTACCTCTTCATGGGTAACTGTTTTTACCACATTGGGTCCAGTTACAAACATATAAGAGGTGTTTTCTACCATAAAAATAAAATCTGTAATGGCCGGAGAGTACACCGCCCCACCCGCACAAGGCCCCATAATGGCAGATAATTGTGGAATAACACCAGAGGCTAGGGTATTTCGGTAAAAAATATCGGCATAGCCACCTAAAGAAACTACGCCTTCCTGTATTCTAGCTCCTCCAGAATCGTTTAACCCAATAATGGGTGCTCCGTTTTGCATTGCTAAATCCATAATTCTACAGATTTTTTCGGCATGTGTTTCAGATAAAGAGCCTCCAAATACGGTGAAATCCTGAGCGTAAACATAAACTAAGCGATTGTTGATAGTGCCATAACCTGTCACCACACCATCGCCAAGGTACTGCTCTTTATCCATTCCAAAATCAGTAGAACGGTGGGTTACCAGCATGCCAATTTCTTCAAAAGAGTTTTCGTCTAGTAAAAAATGTAACCTTTCTCTAGCCGTTAATTTTCCTTTTTTATGCTGTGCAGTAATTCTATCCTTACCGCCACCGTTTAGCGCTTCAGCTTTTTTATGGTTTAGAAAATCTAATTTTTTATTCACTTGAGCTGTATTTACGATTAGCAATCAATGTATAAATTTTTACGTTAATACTTGCGATATAAAGAGCTAAATTTATATTTGTAGCGTTATCTATCATAAGCTTTACAATTTATTGATTTTGTAACAGTAAAAAAAGTTTAATTTGCAACCATTATCAAACGTAAATGTTTGATTTTTAATATTAAATGAAAAGGGCATTACAACTTAATTTAATTAGTGCGTTATTCTTGTTCATCTTTGCAGTGAAGATGGGGATATCTGTTGCGCCCTTAATTTATAGTATTGATAAAGAAACTGTAAATGCCGCTATCCTACAACTAGAATTAGAAACGCACTCCAAAGATCATCATGCCGATCATTCAAAAGATATTGGTAAACTTTTAAAATATGGGTCTGAGCTAAATTATATTTACGAGTTTTGCTTAAATCCTATACCTACAAATGCCAATTTAAAATACTTTGTAAAGCCTAGAAATTATATCAACTCTTTTTTTCCTTCTGTACTAACCCCGCCTCCCAACCATTTGATTTAAAATTTTTTATACGTATATTGATGATAATCAGTATATAAGGGGGATATTCAAAACAAAAAAATAACAACATTTATTTAAAATTTTTATGGAAAAAGATCATAAATCTTTATTTCCGGGGTTTAATGCGGTTAAATACTTTAATCCGCAAACGCTAAAAAAAGACTTACCTTCTAGTATCGTGGTTTTTTTAGTGGCTTTACCTTTATGTTTAGGCATTGCATTAGCTTCTGGGGCACCTTTATTTGCCGGTTTATTAACGGGTATTATAGGAGGTATTGTTGTAGCAAGTTTTAGTGGGTCGCAACTAAGTGTTAGCGGGCCTGCTGCTGGTTTAACTGTAATTGTTTTAAATGCAATTACACAGTTAGGAAGCTATGACGTTTTTATTCTTGCAGTTTTAATTGCAGGTATAATTCAAATTATTTTAGGAATTGCAAAAGCAGGCACTATTGGTAATTATTTTCCATCGGCTGTTATAGAGGGGATGCTTGCAGCCATTGGTATCATCTTAATTTTAAAACAATTGCCGCATGCCTTAGGCTATGATAAAAGCTACGAAGGCGAAGAGTCTTTTAAACAAGTAAACGATGATAACACCTTTACTGCTATTATCACCGCAGTAGAAAACATGCAGCTAGGGGCTGTTATTATTGCTGTACTTTCTTTGGCAATTTTAATCTTGTGGCCAAAAATTAAACAAGTTGCAGCTGTTCCGGCCGCTTTAGTGGTGGTGTTAACAGGTATAGGTTTAACAATGGCTTTCCAGGGCACAGGTTTGGCTCTTACAAACGAGCACATGGTACAAATACCTATGGTGGCTAGTTTTACAGAGTTTCAGAATTTATTCTTGTTTCCGGATTTTAGTGCTATTACCAATCCTAAAGTTTGGACAGTTGCGGTAACCATAGCTATTGTGGCTTCTTTAGAGACTTTATTAAGTTTAGAGGCTATTGATAAAATAGACCCACAGAAACGTGTTTCTCCAACCAATAGAGAGTTGGTTGCACAAGGGGTAGGTAATACAGTAAGTGGTTTATTAGGTGGTTTACCTATGACTTCTGTTATCGTAAGGTCATCGGCAAATGTTAATTCTGGTGCCAGAACTAAAATGTCGGCAGTTTTTCATGGTTTATGGTTGTTAACCGCTTTATTAGTTATTCCGGGGCTCATCAACCAGATTCCTTTAGCTGCTTTAGCTGCTATTTTATTATTTACAGGTTATAAGCTTGCTAATGCTACATTATTTTCTAAAATGTGGCGACATGGTAAAAATCAGTTTATTCCTTTTATAGTTACTGTACTTGCAGTTGTATTTACAGATTTGCTTACAGGTGTTGCTGTTGGTATGTTAATAGGTGTTTTCTATTTATTAAGAGCCAACATGAGAAATCCTTATTTCTACAAACTAGAGAAAGATGGCAAACAAAAAACACTTCGTTTAAAACTCTCAGAAGAGGTGTCTTTCTTAAACAAAGGTGCTATTTTATACACTTTAACCCATATCCCTAAAGGTGCTAAAGTTGTTATTGATGGCACAAATTCTAAGTATATAGATAGAGATGTTTTAGAAATTATTGAGAATTTTCATGAGCATGCGTACGCCAAGCAAATAGACGTAGAGCTGGTTAATATTCATCCTAAATACGAGCTTCCTAAGCTTCAGGATTTAATTATACAAGCAGACGATATTGCGGAAATTGTAGATACACATCAAATAGCTAAAGAAAAGGAATTACAAAAAAATAACTAATTAAAAATCATGATAGATACCAAGCATATAACATACGAGTCTTTAATAGAAGGCAATAAAGAATGGGTGGCCGAAACTTTGAAACAAGATCCAGATTATTTTAATAGGTTATCATCCGGACAAAAGCCACCAGTTTTATGGATAGGTTGTGCAGATAGCCGTGTGCCAGCTAACCAGATAACCAATACTTTACCAGGCGAAATTTTTGTACACAGAAATATTGCTAACGTTATTGTACATAACGATATGAATATGTTATCAGTATTAGATTATGCTGTTAATGTTTTAAAAGTAGAGCATGTAATTATTGCCGGACATTATGGTTGTGGGGGTGTTGCTGCCGCCATGACAGATAAGCAATACGGTTTAATAGATAACTGGTTGCGCAATATTAAAGATGTTTACCGTTTACACAAAGCCGAAGTTGATGCCATTGAGGATCAAGAAGAAAAAGTAAGAAAAATGGTACATTTAAATGTGATAGAAGGTGTAAATAAACTTTGCGGAACTTCTATCATTCAGAATGCCTGGGCTCGCGGACAAGAGCTGGAAGTGCATGGCTGGGTGATTGATATCGAGACAGGTTTCATCAAAGATTTAGAAGTAACTTGTAATAGTAATGATGATTTCGATCACATCTTTAAATTAGCCTAATTAGAATTAAATATCAATGAGGTTGTCTTAAAAATCATATTTGTCATATTGAGGGTTAATATATTTCATAGAAATCAATATGAAATGACGTGTTTAAGTAGTTCGATAGTCTTGCCCAAGCATTAACGACCGTTTACGCCCAATTCCGCCTTGGCGGTTGCGGTTTCTACAGGATTAGCCGTAGTAGAACCTTTAGAAGCAAGCGGCGCAGCGGAGAGTTTTTGGGTACTTTTTGCGGAAAAAAGTACCTTGACATGGCCGGTCAAGAGGCCGGAAAGCTAGTGGGTGAATGCTTGATTTTTAAACATTTATAAATAGCGTCAATGGTAGACTTTTATTGTCATCCTCAGCGGAGCCGAAAGAAATGTCATCCTGAGCGGAGTCGAAGGATAAGTAAAGGCTTCGACTCCGCTCAGCCTGACACAAAATGATGATTTGAGACAGCCTCATTATTCTTGTAAAATGAAAAAGCTTAGGTCTTTTAAATTTAGCAGCTTCATATTTTACATCATCGCAGCTATTGTGTTTAACTTTAGCTATGATACTCCTGATACGCTTCATACCAAGCGCTTTACCAATTTGGGTTATCAAGATAATCTCCAAATAAATGATTATGAATCTTACTATGAATTTTTTTCAGAGTTTATATTAGGTTTAGATCATCATATAGAAGAGCAACAAGAAGCAGAACAAGAACAAACCCTTGTTAAATTAAAGTTGTATATCACACCATTTACAACGCTCCAGCTTTTTAATATCCCGATGTTTTTATCTGATTTGATTGATTTTAACATCCAAAAGTTACCCAAAGGTAAATTGCCCTCCATATTTCTTCCGCCAGAACTATCATTCCTCTTTGCAATAACTCTGTAAAAAGAAATTTTTTAAAATTATTTTAATAAAAAAGACTGATGATAAAATATGTAATCGGGCTAATGGCATTCTTTTGCTTTTTAGCCTTGTTTAATCAAGCCGTAGCTAAACAAGACACCACAAAACTCATTAAAGTAGAACATGCAGAACCACTTTATATTGATTTGATTAGAGATTTAGGTGCAAGAAAAGGAGAGAAAGAATGGAACGTGGGTTTAGGCATCCAAGATAATCTTAATTACGATGAGATAGAGCTTTTGGTAGAATATGAATGGGCAGTGGCTAACCGTTTAGGTTTAGAGATAGAAGTACCCGTAAGTTTGTATAGTAAAAACAGCAAGGCATCTGTTGATAAACAGCCTTCTCATGCTGTTGAGGGTATAAAAACAGCTTTTCAATGGACATTTCTGGTAAACCCGAAACTTAGAACCTCAATGGCTTTTGGTTATATCAATGAGATAAAATTTACCGACTTAAATGCTATCGCTACCAACAATATATTTGCCGGAAATAATTTTAATCCTTTTTTGGTTATTGCCAAAAGGATAGGGGCGCATTACCATAGTTTAGTTTATACCGGACCACAATTTTATAAATCTTTTGGAAACAAAAATTGGGAAAGCAGTTACGATATAAATACAAACTTTCATTACATGATACCCAGCTCAAGAAATTTTATAGGATTAGAATTAAATAAAACTTTTAGTAATGAGGGTTTTGACATCATGCTAAGACCCCAAATGCGGGTAAGTATTGCAGATAACTTAATTGTTGGAATTGTTTCTGGTATCCCCGTGAATCGGGAAAATAAAAGGTTTCAAAGTTTTTTAAGGCTTATTTATGAGCCCGGTCACAAACATTGATTTAAAACAGCTTTGCAGAGGATTATTCTGCAAAGCTGTTTCTTTTATTGATGATGAGATTTGATACCTACTTCTAAGTGGGTGTATTTTAGGATCCCCTTGTTCATCCGGGTTTAAGATTAAACGTAAGCCAAAAGGCAGGTTTAAGCCAATTTCCCTTGAGACAATATCCAGACTGTAGAAGGCAGCATCACCACGATAGCTTTTAGAATATTGCAGATTTTTATAATGGATCTTATCAAAAATAGCAGTTAAACCCTCGCGAGCGAAGGACAAAAACTCGGGCAGGTCATCCAAAGTGATCACTTCTGACAATTTTGGATAATATCTTTTAGCTACGGCTGTTGTTGGCATGTTTTTCTGATTTATACTTTAATTCTTTTCCTTCTTAGAGAAACTGTTTTCCAGTCACTTTCAGCTATTGTTATTTAAAGACTATATAACTTTTTTACTAAGTCTGGATTGATTCATCCTGCTCGTAAAATTTGTATTTTCTGCTCATTTGTCAATCATTCATTTTATACAGTTTTATTATCAAGGCACAAGTACTCTTCCCTCATTCCCCAGCTGCATACTTGCGCCAAACGAGCTAGCTGTTGTTTTGCAAATACTGTATCCATGCTTCTACAATCTCTTTAAAATCTAATGTAGGCAGAGTAAAAGATGGAGAAATACTTTTGTTGTTTGCGTATTCTTCAAGATCCTCATAAATTTTAGTATAGTCAGAATCAATAATTGCTATAACCATTCCCTGAGTAGGATACCCCCAATCAGAATTTTGCCAATTTTCATTTATTGCTGTATTTATCCCATCTAATAGTCTATTTGCATCAGATATAGTCTTATGATCTTTAACTAATAATGATAACCAAGAGTTATTGCTATGTACTCTGTTATGAGTAGTATTGTGTATTATAACCTTTGCGAAGGATATATTATATTTCTTTAAAGTTTCCATTTCAATTGTATTAATTAGGCCAAACTGTGATGACTCTAGTGTTTAAAGTTATTATCTTATCTTTTTTCAATCCTTTCATGCAAAAAGTACAAGTACTTCCATTACGGAGAATTCCAATCCATTGATTTCCTTCAAAATATCTCATATTTTCAAAAGCATATGTTAATTCTTCTAATAACTGACTTTCGTTCCATATATCAGGAAACATATCGTTATCTAGAAGGTTACCCTTTCTATCGAGTTTCATAATAAGGATATTATTTGAGTTATATTTACCAACATGTGCTTTGTAAGTTCCGCTTGGTCCAGGTATAGTGACCGGATTAACCACACAACCATTAGATTGAGCGATTATTGAGTGAATCCCTCCTATATTTCCATCCGAATATATCACTCCTTCAAAAAGATGTTCAATTATTTTAGGATTACCTTTCAAAAGCTTAAAAGCTTTTAAGAAAGTTACTTTTATCCGTTCTCCTTTTAAGAACTCAATATCTCTCCAATAATCAATCAAATCCCCACCATTGTCATTTAAAGCATCAATAACATCATCAGGCGCCAGATGGGGGGTAGTATAAATTATCTTCTTGATTTGATGGCATATGAGAAATTATTTTGATTATCCTTCTACGTTCGATAAAGACTCTATTGTATCTATTAATATAACTCCAGTAATACAATCTACCCTTATCGTCCTTAGAGTACTATAAACTTTATACTCAGATGAATAGTCTCCCCAAATTTTTATAACATAAAACCCTTCTTCATTTTCACTTTTAGGTATATATAAAGATACTTCTGTTATGTCATTATTGATGGTTTTGAATGAATTACTTATATCAACATTTAGCTCTTTTTGTAACTTTTTAACCAAATCTTCTATTTTAAATTTACAGTGGTCTAGAAAACGCTCATCATAATTTATCTGTTCTATTACATTACCCTTGTTATCATATCTTATATACATACCTACTGGTATATCATAAAAAAAGCGACTATTTCCTTCCAACAGCCTTGTTTTCGAATCATAATAATAATTCATGGTATACAAACTGTTTGGCTCTTTCTCTTTCAAAATATAAGAATCTCTCTTCTCAGTTATCTCGACATATGCCCCATCTTTTCTTATATAACTTACCCTGCTTATATATCTTAATGAATTATTATCCAGTTTTAGAATAGAATAGTTTTTAGGATGTTTTTTCCCCTTGCTATCCAGTATTACTTTATATTCTTCTAAATCAAATGTTTTCGTTTTATCGTCTTTTTTATTTAATTCTGCTTTTTTAAGATTTGCACAACCTGTTAAAAACACAGCTATCAATACGAAAAAAAAAATTCTAATCATTTTAATGTCACCCATCTGGCGCAAGTATGCAGCCTTAGCCATGTGCGGCTGTGTACTTGTGCCTTGTAAAAAAGAACTTTTTATCATCATCAATTTATTTTTTAATATTAATGTCTCCACCAATTGTGCTTTCTGATTTTCCAGAAAATCGAAATCATCCTTTTTATTCTACCAATTTTTCAATAGATTTGATTAACCTAAAGTAAACAAAATCCAAAAAATCTAAAAATTTATTAATATAAGTCCACGTATAGCCCACCTATACCCCACCTTTTATCCACGTTTTATCCATATCACGTTCGGTGCTTCTCTCAGACTTCTCCCGGACACCTTCGGAAAAACAGGGCCATTTACCGAACAAGTCTCGAACATGGTTGGGAGATGGTGCGGAAAGCGGAAAGTTTAAAGTGAAAAGTAGAAAGATGCCTTAAAAAGTATAAAGTACAGAGTATAAAGTAGAAAGACTTAAAAAGTTAAAAATCAAAAGTAAAAATTAAAAAGCCCTAAAGAGCGGATATTTAGGAGCTTTCAATAATGCTAAATCCAAACTTTCCGAAGAACGAAAGA
>NZ_DLHN01000006.1 GCF_002483235.1 Pedobacter glucosidilyticus
TTCAATGCCAAGATAAAAGCTTTCCGATCGCAGTTCAGAGGCGTAAGAAATGTGAAGTTCTTCCTTTTTAGACTAGCTAAAATATATGCTTAACGTCTCTCCCCAACTTTTACGCTTGATCCGGATTATATAAGCAGCTGTAAAGGCTGCTTTTGTTGTTCAAATAAGTAGAAGAACAAAAAAGCCCGATATTTTCATACCGGGCTTTTGTACTGAAGGCGGGAATCGAACCCGCACTCGCTTTAGGGCGAACAGGATTTTAAGTCCTGCGTGTCTACCAGTTCCACCACTTCAGCAGCTTTAAAAGCTGTAAAATAAAAACCTTCCTGGTAGGGAAGGTTTTATGGAGCGAAAGACGAGATTCGAACTCGCGACCCCAACCTTGGCAAGGTTGTGCTCTACCAACTGAGCTACTTTCGCATAAATTATATTCCTTACTTGCTAAAGAACAACAATCAAAGCCTTTTGATTGATTTTTTGTACTGAAGGCGGGAATCGAACCCGCACTCGCTTTAGGGCGAACAGGATTTTAAGTCCTGCGTGTCTACCAGTTCCACCACTTCAGCTTGTGTTTCCACAAATCAGGGTTTTCATCCCTTAGAGCGAAAGACGAGATTCGAACTCGCGACCCCAACCTTGGCAAGGTTGTGCTCTACCAACTGAGCTACTTTCGCATGATTTATTTATTAAAGAACGTTTTCCGTTTGAACGGAGTGCAAATATAGGCAGAAAAAAAGAGTTTGCAAGTCCTCTTTGCAAAAATTTTCAATTATTGCTTTAAGCCATTCTTATTCAGTACAAAAAAAATTAAATCATACTCGAAGCCTCTGCTTAAAGCATATTTTATCAGCTTATTTTTGGTGTTATAATCATCTTTAAATTGATATTCTTTATGTTTTTTCACAAGAACATCCTCAAGCTTATCTGCATACTCTTCTTTATTTATTTTTTGTAAGGCAGATTTGATAATCGGCACAGAAACACCTTTAGCTACCAAGCCCTGTTTAATTTTATTTCTTCCCCAGCCTTTCATTCTTAGCTTTCCTTGTGAATAAGCTTGAGCAAAACGAGCTTCATTCAAAAAATTATTTTCTATCAAAGCAGTAATTACTTCTTCTAGTTCTTGAAACTTTAAGCCCAGATTTAAAAGTTTTGTTCTCACTTCGTATTGACTTCTTTCCTGATAAGCACAATATGCTTCTGCCTTTTGTAAAGCTGTTTTTTTATCAATGAATTTGGATGGTTTTTCTTTTTCCATGATGAAGCATAAAATTAGTGTTATTCACATATAATCGCCAAATTTGCTGCAAATGAATTCAGAAATATATTCAATTCAGGAAATAGCTAGTTTGATAGGAGAAGGTGATAACCATTTAGATCAACCTCATCAAATTATTCATCATATTTTAACAGATAGCAGAAAGGTTACAGATGCCTCTTCTTCTGTTTTTTTCGTTTTAAAAGGAAGTAAAGATGCTCATCAATTCATCCCAACTTTATATCAAGCTGGTGTAAAAGCCTTTATTTATTATCAGAAAGATTTTAATATTAACGATTTTCCTGAAGCAAATTTTATTTATGTAAACGATACCTTACATGCGTTACAACAATTAGCAGCTCATCATAGAAGCAAATTTAATTACCCTGTAATAGGTATTACCGGGAGTAACGGAAAAACCATTGTTAAGGAGTGGCTTTTTCAGCTATTAGCCCCAGATTATCATGTGGTTAGAAGTCCTAAAAGTTATAACTCGCAAATAGGCGTACCATTGGCTGTTTGGCAAATGGATAAACAGTATGATTTTGCTGTTTTTGAAGCAGGCTTATCATTACCTCATGAAATGGCTAAACTTCAAAACATCATCAAGCCTGATATTGGTATACTAACCAATATTGGAAGTCCGCATGATGAAGGCTTTAAAAACAGGACCGAAAAAATAAAAGAAAAATTTGAGCTTTTTAAAGAAGTAAAATTGCTTATTTGTAATCAAGAATATGTTTCTTTTAAAGCTTCTCAGGTAAATGTCTTTACATGGAGTTTTAGTGAACATGCTGATTTAAGGATCAAAAATCAAACTATCATTGATCAACATACATGCTTAAATTGTACTTATCAGCAAGAAGATTTTGACATTCAAATTCCATTTACAGACAAAGCATCTATAGAGAACGCTATTACTTGTTTGGCAACTTTATTGGCTTTAAAAGTATCAATACCTGTAATTTCTATAAGATTAGCGAGGCTGCATCAAGTTAAGATGAGGCTAGAGCTTAAAAGCGGTATTAACCAAACTTCTATTATTGATGACAGTTACAACTCAGATGTTTCTTCCTTAGAGATAGCTTTAGATTTTCTTAACCAGCAAAATCAGCATCCTGTAAAAACGCTTATTTTATCTGATATTCAACAATCGGGTTTAAAGAGTGAGGTGCTTTACAGTAAAGTTGCTAAGCTTTTAAAAGCTAAACATATAGATAAATTGATTGCTATTGGCCCTCAATTAACAAGTTTTAAAACACTTTTTAATACAAGTAGTCAATTTTTTTTAGATACCGATACCTTTATTGAACATTATAATCTGGATAGTTTTAACAATGAAACCATTTTATTAAAGGGAGCAAGGCAGTTTGAGTTTGAGAAGATTTCTAAGATTTTAACCCAAAAGGTTCATGAAACTATTTTAGAAATAAACCTCAACGCTCTGGAGCAGAACTTAAATTACTATAAATCTAAACTGCAGCCAGGTGTAAAACTAATGGCTATGGTTAAAGCTTTTGCTTATGGTAGCGGGAGTTATGAAATAGCCAATTTACTTCAATATAATAAAGTAGATTATTTAGCGGTTGCTTACGCTGATGAGGGTATAGCGCTTAGACAAGCCGGAATAACGTTACCAATTATGGTGATGAGCCCAGAAGTTTCTTCTTTTGAAGCCATAGTGAAATATAATCTGGAACCAGAGATTTTTAGTTTTACGGCTTTATCATCCTTACATCAATATCTTAAAACGCTCAATAAAACACAATACCCAATCCATCTGAAGCTAGACACAGGTATGCATCGTTTAGGTTTTGAGGAGAAAGATTTATCTGCTATTAAATCATTTTTATTAGACAACGATACTGTAAAAATTAAAACTGTTTTTTCTCATCTAGCAGCCAGCGAAGCACCACAGCATGATGATTATACAAAGTCTCAAATTCATAAATTTGATAGTTTTTGTAAAAACCTGGAAGCAGAAATTGGTTATACCTTTATCAAACATATTTGTAACACGTCAGCCATAAGAAGATGGCCGAAAGCACAATTTGATATGGTACGTTTGGGAATTGGTTTATATGGTATTGATAATTTATCTAAAGACGATGTAAGTTTACATCAGGTAGCAACCTTAAAAACTACCGTATCACAAATAAAGGAATTAAAAAAAGGCGATACTATTGGTTATGGTAGAGTGGGCGTGATGCAGCAAGACGGTAAAATAGCCACGGTTAAAATTGGCTATGCCGATGGTTACCCGAGGGCTTTGGGTAAAGGTTTAGGTAGTATGTTTATCAATAACCAAGAAGTATTTACCATAGGAAATATTTGTATGGATATGTGTATGCTTGATATTACAGATAAAGACGTAAAAGAAGGAGATGAGGTTATTATTTTTGACTCGCAGCCACAGCTCTACAAAATGGCAGAACAGTTACATACCATTCCTTATGAAGTGCTTACCAATATATCACAAAGGGTTAAACGTGTTTATTATTACGAATAAGTTATGAAAAGATTAATTAATGCTTTGCTGAGATATTTTATTAAAGGTTTATTGCTGATTTTACCTATGGGGGCTGCAATTTTAATCTTATTCTGGGCTTTTACCTCTTTAGATTCTATTTTAAATTTTAGTGATAGCTTTATAACCGACCCTAATACAGGTAAGCCACTTTACATACCAGGTCTGGGTATACTATCTGTCATCATCATTATTCTATTTTTTGGAATTATAGCTACTTATCTCATTACAGAACCTATTTATAATTGGTTTGGGAAATGGCTTAACAAAATACCTGTTTTTAAATTCTTATACTCATCTGTAAAAGATATTACAGAAGCAATAGTTGGTGATGAAAAAAAATTAAATGAACCTGTTTTGGTAGAAGTTGCAGACGGCACAAAAAGAATTGGCTTTTTAACACAAAAGGATTTAAAGGTTTTAGGTTTAACCGATGAAGTAGCTGTTTATTTTCCGTGGTCTTATTCTTTTGCCGGCGAATTGGTTATTGTAAAAGCAGAAAAAGTTAAGCCATTACCTATATCGTCTTCACAAGCAATGAAATTTATAGTTTCTGGTGGGGTAAGCGCTTTACATGATTAATTTTTGAGCATATATTGATCAAAAAACTCTTTAGAAGATAAAACTTCTATCTCAGAAAAATAGAAATCTTCTTTATTTTCTGTAATGATGCATGAGCATTTTTTTTCTAAAGCTGCATAATATTCTAAGCCGTCTTCAAAATCATGTGATGCTTTGTTGATAAGTGCTTTCTGTACTGCTTCTGAAGTATTATCTGCAATTAAAATATACTCGCATAAAGTAGCTATCTTTTGTTTGGCTAAAGCAGATTTAGATTTTTTCTCAGCAAAGTAAAATGCTATTGCTAAGCAAACTGGAGATGTGTAAAGTTTGTATCTAGGCAGATTAGCCAAACTTAGAATCCGAGAAGAATAGGTAAATAAAGGATATTCTTTATTCAATACAGAAACTAGAATATTAGCATCAAGAAATATATTCATTTTCTTGATGCAAAAAAATCATCTTTAAGTTTTTTTCTGGAAGCTTTTTTTGTTTGATAGATAGCCTCACCTTCTGCAACGGCAGAAACCCAATCTGCAATGGGATAATCCTCTAATGATTTGTATTCTTTAGTGGTAATTTTTGTAAGTAAAAATTCTATTAGCCTTGATAAACTGATGTTGTTTTCAGCAGCATAAGCTTTAGCTTTTTTGATGATTTCTTCATCAAAAGAGAGTGTTATTTTTGTATCCATAACTTAGTAGAATAATAAACTCCCACAAAAGTAATACTTTATACGTGAAATAAAAATATCTTATACGTAAAATTTAATAAATCTCTCTTTTAGCTGCCGCTAAAGTATTTTTTAGTAAGCTCACGATTGTCATTAAGCCTACACCACCAGGTACAGGTGTAATATAAGAGCTCTTTGGCGCAACTCCATCAAAATCAACATCGCCAAATAATTTATATCCCGATTTAGTGGTTTCAGAGCTTTCTCTGTTCATGCCTACATCAATAATTACAGCACCTTCTTTAACCATATCGGCAGTAATAAAATTCTTCTTACCTATTGCAGCAATCAGAATATCAGCTTTTAAAGTAAAATCTTTAAGATTTTGCGTTCTGCTATGAGTTAAGGTAACCGTACAATTTCCAGGTTTAGCGTTTCTAGCCATCAAGATACTCATGGGGCTGCCTACGATATTACTTCTGCCAACAACAACACAATGTTTTCCAGCGGTTTCTATACCGTAATATTCCAACATCAGCATAATACCGTATGGTGTTGCAGGTAAAAAGCAAGGTAAATTACGCTGCATTCTGCCTAGGTTAATCGGATGAAAGCCATCCACATCTTTACGGTAATCAATAGCTTCCGTAATCACATCTGGGTTAATGTGTTTTGGCAAAGGAAGTTGAACGATAAAACCGTCTACTTCTTTGTCTTGATTTAATTCCTGTATTTTATTGAGTAACTCGGCTTCTGTTACTGTATTATCATATCTGATTAAAGATGATTTAAACCCAACTTTTTCGCAGTTACGCATTTTGCTGGCTACATAAGTTTCACTTCCTCCATCATTACCAACTAAAACAGCTACTAAATGCGGTTTACGACCAGTTTTTTCTAAAAGTTCTGCTGCTTCTACAGCTATTTGTTTTTTAAGTTCTTCAGAAACTAATTTTCCGTCTAATAATATCATTTTAGTATTGGGTATTGAGTATTGGGTATTGAGTTCATCGCAATACTCAATACGCAAATCTATGTACTAATCTAGTTTTAAAACCGCCATAAACGCCGATTGTGGGATTTCTACGTTTCCAACCTGGCGCATACGTTTTTTACCTTTCTTCTGCTTTTCTAATAATTTACGTTTACGAGAAATATCACCACCATAACATTTTGCGGTAACGTCTTTCCTTAATGCTCTAACGTTCTCACGAGCTATAATTTTAGCACCTATAGATGCTTGTATAGCAATTTCAAACTGTTGTCTTGGGATAAGTTCTCTTAATTTTTCGCATATTTTTTTACCAAAATCATAAGAATTACTTCTATGGATTAAAGAAGATAAAGCATCAACATGTTCTCCGTTAAGCATAATATCTAACTTCACTAAGTCCGATTGTTTGTAGCCAATCTGATGATAATCAAAAGAAGCGTAACCTTTAGAAATTGTTTTTAATCTATCATAAAAATCAAATACAATTTCTCCCATAGGCATTTCAAAAATCAGCTCAACACGGTCGGAAGTTAAATAGTGCTGGTTAACAATAACACCTCTTTTTTGGATACAAAGAGACATAACCGGGCCAACAAATTCTGCTTTTGTGATGATATTAGCTTTGATGTAAGGTTCTTCAACAAAATCAAGTTTTGAAGGGTCTGGTAATTCTGAAGGGTTGTTAACAACAATTGGGTCTCCTTTAGTAGAGTGTGCTATGTAAGAAACGTTAGGTACAGTTGTAATAACCGTCATATCAAACTCTCGCTCTAAACGTTCTTGGATAATTTCCATGTGTAGCATTCCTAAAAATCCACAACGGAAACCAAAACCTAAAGCTGCAGAAGATTCTGGCTCGAAAACCAAAGAAGCATCATTAAGTTGCAACTTGTGCATAGCTTCTCTAAGCTCTTCAAACTCATCCGTATCAACAGGGTAAATACCAGCAAAAACCATTGGTTTTACTTCCTCAAAACCTTGTATACCTTCAACAGGTTTATCTTTTAAAACAATGGTATCACCAACTTTAACTTCTCTTGCTTCTTTAATTCCAGAAATGATATAACCTACATCACCAGTTTTAACGACATCTTTAGCTTGTGGGGTTAATTTCAGTATACCTACTTCATCAGCAATATATTCTTTGCCTGTAGCCACAAATTTTACCCTGTCATTTTTTCTAATTTCTCCGTTAACAACTTTAAAATAAGCTATAATACCACGGAAAGAGTTAAAAACAGAATCGAAAATAAGCGCTTGAAGTGGTGCTTGAGGATCGCCAACAGGAGCAGGAACACGATTAATAACTGCTTCTAAAATAGCTTCAATACCTAATCCGGTTTTACCAGATGCAGGAATAATCTCATCTCTATCACAACCTATTAAATCAACAATCTGGTCTTTTACTTCTTCTGGCATAGCACCAGGCAAATCCATCTTGTTTAAGATAGGGATGATATGTAAGTCTTGCTCTAAAGCTAAATAAAGGTTAGAAATGGTTTGTGCTTGAATACCTTGTGAGGCATCAACAATTAACAAAGCGCCTTCGCAAGCAGCAATAGAACGGGAAACCTCATAGGAAAAATCCACGTGACCCGGAGTATCAATCAGGTTTAAGATGTATTCTTGACCACCATACAAATAGTTCATTTGTATAGCATGACTTTTAATGGTTATTCCACGTTCTCTTTCTAAATCCATATCATCTAGCAATTGGGCTTGCGCTTCACGCTGTGTAATGGTTTTAGTATATTCTAATAGTCTATCGGCCAGAGTACTCTTGCCATGATCTATATGTGCAATAATGCAAAAATTACGTATATGCTTCATATTGGAGAGCAAAGATAGATTTTTAGCTTCAAATAAATTATACAATTATGTTTAATAATCAATTAACTATTCTTGAGCTGTAAACTTTACAACTATGGGTAACTCGATATCTATATTTAAGCTTTCTATATATTTTTCCTGCGGCAAATCATCATGACTTAAATACCTGTATTTTGAGGTAAATATCTCTCCGGGTTTTATGGTAAAAGCAGCATTTACCATAGGAGAGAAGCTAAAATAAGGCATTGTAGGATGTAGTCTAATAGGTTGAGGGTAGGCTAAATTCTGTGGAAAGCCAAACACCGTTAAACCAGCAGTTTTTCCATTCAATAATCCAAACGCCGATACATATTTAGCCGCCTTAGCATTTGCTGTAGCAACACCATCGCCATTATTGGTTTTAATTTGCCATTTGTTTTGGTAATGTAAGCTGTCATCTATATTCCAGTGTTTAGATGCCCGGTAAGCCATCCCTCCATAATGGTATTTGTTTACAAATAAAGTATCTGTGGTAATATTTTGCAGTTTTGAAGTGATATCAAACAAGAAATAATTTTGAAAAGGATATACCGTTATTGTCCATATTTCGTCTAAAACGGCACCATGTTTTAGACTATAATGTTGATGTTTTACTTTAAAAGTACTAAATACATGACCTTCCTCAATACTCAAAACTTCACTATGTTTTACATTAGCCAATTTGCTGTGTTGATTCCAAAAATCATGTTTTTCACCTTTAAAAGTGGTATGGGTTAAGGCCATCATGATACCATGCTGATGCATGTGTCCTTTAGGGAAATCATCAGTTAAAATACTTCCATTGGGGCTATATAATGGATGAATAAAGCCACTTCTGGCATAATAATCAGGAAAGCCTTCTGGCGGATAAGCTGTTTGTATGTGGTAATCAAAAAGTTTTTTATTGGCTATTTTAACTTCTACTTTCTCGATACCTTTCAAAATAGAAACAGATTTTTTTAGCTTTTGCTCCTTTTTAATCGGGCTTATATTAAACAGAGCTGTGGTTTGCGCTTGCAAATCATCAGACAAGATAAAAGTATAATTGCTGTCTTCGTTTTGTTGAATGATGGTTTTTTTACCTGTTTTAATGTTTTTAAGCTGGTAATATTTTTGTTTATAAGAAGATGGTAAAGAAATATTTATGATACTCTGCTTTCTTGAATAGGCGCCTGCTTCAATTTTTATTTGTGATTCTTGAGCAAATATAGCTGATGTAAAAAAGATAAATCCTAAAAATCCAAATAGCTTATTTTTAATTTTCATGATGATTTTTGTTAATCATCAAATTAAGTAGAAATTCTTGTAAAAAAAGAAAATGGATAGATAAGTCTGATTAAGGTCAGCTTAAATATCCATTTCTTATGTCTGGTTTACTTAAAAACCAAATCCTATTGCAATACCAGCTCTTAAACCAAAACCATCTATTGCACCATTAACTTCGGGTTCTCCGCTACCATCATCTGCTTTAATTTTACCAGCATTGTAACTAGGTCCAAAGAATAAATCTAAAGTAAAACCGCTTTTGTAAACCCACTGACGACCCAAAACTGCTCCTCCGCCAAACGAAGTGTAAGAGCCTTCATTTACATCATCTTTAACTGTATAGTTTTGATAGCGTAAAAAAGGACCAAAATATAAGCCATTTAAAGCATTTGCTTTAGGATAATACCTAAGTTCGGGCGTAGTAGAAAAGCCGGAAAATTTGGTTTCATCTAATTTTAAGCCTGTATAAGCAACACCCAATTGAAGCGATAAATTATCACTCATTTTGCGCTCATAAAATACAGATCCAATCCTGAAAAGAGCACTTAAAGGATTAATTTTAACAGTGTTGTTTACTTCCTGTGCAGAAAGTTTAGATGTTAGCATTCCGGTAAATACCAGTGCAAATAGTAAAGTTTTTTTCATTGTATAATTATTGATTCCTCTTAAGACGAAGTAACATCCTGAAACGTTACAAAAGAAATCAATTAAAGGCTATGTAGTTTTTTCTTATAAACAATTATACAGGCTAATATCCTACAAAAGCTGGAGAACTTGATACAAATAAGTGTGTCTTTTCGATTTTATTTTTGTACAAACCTAAAGCTTGTTTTTCATAAGCACTTAAGATATAAACCAAGTTCTGTAGTATGGGTAAATTACTAAGCCTTATCTTCGTATTCATAAGTTTAGAGATAGGTGCACAACCTTTATTACAAATTTATGGACTTAAAGTAAATGATGCTAAACAACCAGAAGGTATAAATCCTAAGCATCTTTTTTTTAGCTGGAAATTATTAGCGCAACAAAGAAATACTATTCAAACATCCTATCATATTTTTGTTGCCGATGATTTAAAACTTTTAGAAGCTAACAAAGCTAATATTTGGGATTCTGGCGAACAGTTAAGTTCATCATCCATTCAAATCAAATACCTTGGTAAGCCTTTAGAGACTGTAAAAAGCTATTATTGGAAAGTTCAGATAAAAGATAATCATGGAAATATAGCTTGGAGCAAAGCTTCAAGTTTTTACACAGGTTTACATCAAACTCAAGATTGGAAAGGTGCTAAATGGATTGCTTATGAACGTCTAGCAGATTCTTTAATAGATGTTTTACCTCTTGATAATAAGAAGGATAAACATGTTGGTAGCAATGTTTTACCCTTGTTCAGGAGAGATTTTAAGGTGAAGAAGCCGTTAGCTTCAGCAAAGCTTTACATCAGCGGTTTAGGTCATTTTGAAGCTCGTATTAATGGGGAAAAACAAGGAGATCATTTTTTAGATGCAGGTTGGGTAAAATATCAAGATGAAGCACTTTATGTAGCTTTTGATGTAAGTAAAGCACTAAAAAATGGTAAAAATACCTTAGGTGTGATGCTTGGCAATGGTTTTTATTATGTGCCACCAGTTAGAGGCAGATTTAGAAAGTTAAAAACAGCTTTCGGATTTCCTAAAATGATGTGCCGTTTGGTGCTAAAATATCAAGACGGTACAGAAGAAAATATCATTAGCGATGAGAAATGGCAAACCAGCGCTAGTCCAATTACTTTTTCTAGCATTTACGGCGGAGAAGATTACGATGCCCGATTAGAACAAAAAGGGTGGGACAGTCCGCAGTTTAAAGTAAATAAAAGCTGGAAAAATGCTTTACTTGTAGATGGCCCAAAAAAGGTAAAACCCCAATTAGCAGAGCCTTTACGTGTTTTTGAGAATTTTGATGCTAAACTTCTTCACCAATTAAATGATAAAGAATGGGTGTATGATTTAGGTCAGAATGCTTCAGGTATCATCAGTATAAAAGTTCAAGGTAAGAGAGGTGATACGATTAGAATTTACCCTTCAGAATTGTTAAAAGACTCTAAAGTCAATCAAAAACCAACAGGCAGTCCTTTTTATTTCGAGTATGTTTTAAAAGGCGATGGTGTAGAAGAGTGGCAGCCTCGCTTCACTTATTATGGTTTTAGGTATTTGCAAGTTAAAGGTGCTGCACCTCAAGCAACAACTACTTCTTTACCTCAAATTATAGCTTTAAAAGGTTTACATGTAAGAAATTCGGCATCTCAAGCAGGAAGCTTTAGCTCATCAAATACATTGTTTAATCAAACCCATACTTTAATAGATTGGGCTATCAAAAGTAATATGATGAGCGTTTTTACCGATTGTCCTCACCGAGAAAAACTAGGCTGGTTAGAGCAATCGCACCTCATGATATCCTCAGTCATGTATAAATATGATGTAGCAACTTTAGCTTCTAAAGTAGTGGATGATATCATTTCGGCACAATTGCCCAATGGTTTAATACCAGAAATAGCACCAGAATATGTGCAGTTTACTTGGGGTGGCGATATGTTTAGAGATTCGCCAGAATGGGGTAGTACAGGCATTATTTTGCCTTGGTATCTGTATAAATGGTATGGCGATACGCAAGCTATGGAAAAGGCTTATCCAACCATGCAGCGCTACATCCATTATTTACAAAGCAAAGCCGATGGACATATTCTAAAACAAGGTTTGGGAGATTGGTATGATATCGGGCCAAACCGACCAGGTTTATCACAACAAACTCCAAAGGGTGTAACAGGTACCGCTATTTATTATTACGATTTAAGCATTTTACAGCAAATAGCCATTTTATTGGGTAAACCCGATGATGCTAAGTATTATCAAGAATTGGCAAAAGAAGTTAAAGCAGCTTTTAACAAGACCTTTTTTAATAAAGAAACAAAGCAATATGCTACAGGCAGTCAGGCAGCAAATGCCATGGCTTTGTATATGAATTTGGTGGAAGAGCCTGATAAAGCAGCAGTTTTACAAAACTTAATCCAGGATATCCAAAATAGAAATTATGCTTTAACAGCCGGAGATATTGGTTACCGCTACGTTTTAAGAGTGTTAGAAGAAGCCGGACGATCGGATGTGATTTTTAACATGAATAGCCGTTCTGATGTGCCAGGTTATGGCTATCAATTGGCTAAAGGTGCCACAGCTTTAACAGAAAGTTGGCAAGCCTTGCCTGATGTTTCTAACAACCATTTTATGTTGGGGCATTTAATGGAGTGGTTTTACAGTGGTTTGGCGGGTATACAACAAAGCAATAGCTCGGTAGCTTTTCAGCAAATAAAAATTCATCCTGTTGTTGTTGGCAATGTTACATCCGCGGAAGCGAGTTATGAATCTCCTTATGGCCGTATCAAATCATCATGGAAAAAGAATCCTCAAAACTTTCAATTACAAGTAGAAATTCCGGTAAATACAACAGCGCTTATTTATTTGCCAAAAGGTAAAAACAATAAAATTGATGAGGGTGGAAAAGCTATTTCCACGCTTCCAGAGATGATAAATCAAGGAGTTGAGGGTGATCATGTGGTGTTAAAAGTAGGTTCAGGAAACTACCAATTTACAATCGAATGAGAAAGATAAGTCTATATATTTTAGTTCTAATATTTGGTATTGATGCCCTTCTAGCGCAAGATAAAGGTGTTTCAAAGGAAGAAATGCAAGCCATTTATGAGGAGGTAAAAACACCTTTCAAATATGGTTTAGTATTAACCACTTCTTCTAAAGAAAAGAAAATGGATTGCCCAACCATTTACCGTAAAGCGGGCAAGTGGTATATGACTTATTTAGTTTTTGATGGTACAGGTTACGAAACTTGGTTGGCAAGCAGCGATAATTTATTGCAATGGAAAAGTCTAGGTAAGCAGCTTTCTTTTAGTGATGATAACAGTTGGGATGCACACCAGAAAGCAGGATATAATGCTTTGGTTGATACCAAATGGGCTGGTAAATACAAATTAAACCGTTTTGATGGTAAATATTGGATGTCTTATTTCGGTGGAAATAGCAAAGGCTACGAGCCAGAGCCATTATCTATCGGGATGGCTTACACTTCTAAGAAACCAATAGAGGCGCATGAATGGAACAGGTTAGCAAAACCAGTTTTAAGCTCTTCTGATAGCGATGTGCGTTGGTGGGAAAACCGTAATAAACTATTCAAAAGCTCGGTTATTGAAGATAAAAAGCGTTTAACCGGACATCGTTTTGTGATGTATTATAACGCTGTTGGCGATTCTTTAGCTAACAATAAGAAAACCCGTTGGTACGAACGTATTGGTATGGCGGTTTCTGATGACATGCTCCATTGGAAGCGTTTTCAGAAAAATCCTGTAGTTCATCATCCGGTAGGAATTACAGGAGATGGTGTCATCCAAAAAATAGGAAATACCTACGTAATGTTCTATTTCGGGGCTTTTTGGAAGGATAGAAACGGAGCTTTTAACCGTTTTGCAGCATCTAAAGATTTAGTGAACTGGACAGATTGGGAAGGCGAGAACCTCATACAATCATCAGAACCTTACGATGAATTATATGCCCATAAATCTTGGGTTTTAAAGTATAAAGGCATTGTTTATCATTTTTATTGTGCCGTTAACAAAGCTGGCGATAGGGGTATAGCTGTGGCCACATCCAAAGATTTAGGGAAAAGTAACATCAATTTTAAAGCCGATTAATCTAGCATCATGAAGAAACTCTGTAGCCTTATTTTTATTCTGAGTTTATACTTACAAGTTTTTGCGCAGCCTCGTAGTTACATCAATTTTAACCAAGATTGGAAATTTTCTTTAGGCGATTTTCCAGAAGCTAAAAACGCAACGTTTAATGATGATGCGTGGCGAAGCTTAAACCTACCTCATGATTGGAGTATCGAGGCGGATTTTGCTAAAGAACACCCGGCAACTAATCAAGGTGGTGCTTTACCGGGTGGCATAGGTTGGTATCGTAAAACTTTTAAAACACCCGGAAACATAAAAAATAAGCAGGTTTATATCCAATTTGATGGTATTTATCAAAATAGCGAAGTATGGGTAAATGGTGCTTTCTTAGGTAAAAGACCAAATGGATATATTTCTTTCCAGTACGATATTACATCATATTTAAAGCCCGAAAATCAGGAAAATATCATCACCGTAAAGGTTAATAATAGCGAGCAGCCAAACTCTCGTTGGTATAGTGGTTCGGGTATTTACAGAAATGTAAAAATGCTCATCACCAATCCTATAGCTATTGCAGAACATGGTGTTTTTGTAACCACACCAAAGGTTTCTAAAGAGGAAGCCATCATCAAACATCAGCTTCAGCTAGAAAATACCGATGCTTTAACAACTCCATTAGAAATAGAGGTTAAAGTTTTAAATGCAAAAGGTAAATTGGTAGCTCATAGTACGCAAACAGTACCTGTTAAGCAATTAAGTGGAATCGTTACACAAAATTTAAGTATAAAAAATCCTGCTTTATGGTCGCCACAAACTCCTCATTTATATCAAGTTATGACCAAAGTCTACCAAAACCAAACTTTGGTTGATGAGCTAAAGACCACTACAGGTATTAGAAGTTTTAGGTTTGATGTTAAAAACGGTTTTTATCTGAATGATGTACCTACCAAAATTTTAGGGGTTTGCTTACATCATGATTTAGGTGCTATTGGCGCTGCCGTAAATGTTAGGGCTATGGAAAGGCAGTTGGAAATGCTGAAAGCCATGGGTGCAAATGCCATCAGAACAGCACATAACCCACCAGCTCCTGAGTTTTTAGATTTATGCGATAAAATGGGCTTTTTAGTAATGGATGAAGCTTTTGATATGTGGAAGAAGCGTAAGAATAAGTTTGATTATCACCGAGATTTTGAAGAATGGCATGAACGCGATTTAGCCGATTTAGTGAAAAGAGACCGTAACCATCCATCGGTTTTTATGTGGAGTATTGGTAACGAAATTAGAGAGCAATTTGATAGTACCGGGACTAAAATAGCGGCTAAGCTGAGCAAAATTGTAAAGCAATATGATGATACCAGACCCGTAACTACTGCTTTAACAGAAACAGAGCCATCAAAAAATTTCATTTGGCAAAGTGGTGCTTTAGATGTTTTAGGCTTCAATTATAAGTATTTCGATTATGATAGTTTGCCTCAACGTTTCAAAAACGTTCCTTTAATTGCGGCAGAAACCACATCGGCCCTACAAACCCGTGGTGTGTATGATTTAGCCGATACTTTGCGTTTATGGCCAGCAAGTTCTAAAGACAAATTTGTAGTAAATGGAAATGCAGATTATACCGTAACCGCTTATGATAATGTTGCCGCTTATTGGGGTACCAGTCATGAAAAAGCATGGAAAGCCGTTAAAGACCGAAATTTTATATCGGGCATTTTTGTGTGGACAGGTTTTGATTATTTAGGCGAACCCGTTCCTTATGATTTCCCGGCAAGAAGCTCTTATTACGGCATTATAGATTTAGCAGGTTTTCCTAAGGATGTGTATTACATGTACCAAAGCGAGTGGACAAATAAGCCTGTTTTGCATCTTTTACCGCATTGGAATTGGGAAGAAGGGAAAGTAGTAGATGTTTGGGCCTATTACAATCTAGCCGATGAGGTTGAGCTATTCCTGAACGGTAAATCTTTAGGTAGAAAAAGCAAAACTGCTGATGATTTACATGCTTCATGGAAAGTCCCTTTTGAAGCAGGTGTGTTAAAGGCCATTTCTTATCAAAATGGGAAGGTTGTTTTAGAGAAAGAAATCCGTACGGCTGGCGCTCCACATCAATTGGTTTTAAAGGTAGATAGAAATAAGCTTAAAGCTGATGTAAACGATTTAGCTTTTGTTACTGCCACTTTGGTCGACGAAAAAGGTACCATCATCCCTCAGGCAGATCATCTCATTAAATTCAGCATTGTCGGAGAGGGTAAAATTGCAGGTACTGATAATGGCTATCAGGCCGATTTAAGCTCCCTAATTCATCCTAACCGTAAACTTTGGAAGGGTAAAGCTTTAGCGATAGTAAAAGCTGGTGATAAAGCAGGTAAAATAACTTTAACTGCTCAGGCGGATGGTTTTAAACCGGTAAGTATCAACATCAAAACCAAATGAAAAAGATGATTAAAATGAAATTCATAGCATTTCTTGCGGTATTAAGCTTACATCATCAAATCCTTTGGGCTACCGAGATTTTTGTATCTCCGAAAGGAAATAACCAAAATAAAGGAACTAAAGAACAGCCTTTAGCGAGTTTAGATGCTGCTTTAAGACAAGCAAGAGAACTCAGGCGATTGAAAAATCCGGCTATTAAAGACGGTATCACGATTTATTTAGAAGGAGGCGTTTATCCGTTAGCGCAGCCTGTTTTTATTCGCCCAGAAGATTCTGGAACGCTACAATCGCCAACCATTATCAAGTCTTTTGGTAAAGAGCAGGCTATTTTAAGTGGTGGTATCAATATCCAAAACTGGAAAAAAGTAACTAGTAAAATAGCAGGATTACCAGCAGTAGCACAAGGGAATATTTATGTTGCTGATGTACCTACCATTGCTGATAATGCCATAGATTTTAGGCAGTTATGGGTAGGAGGAGAGAAAGCCATTAGAGCAAAAAGCACACCGGGAGTTAAAATGGATAGAATTTTAGCTTGGAATAAAGCTACAGAAAGTTGTACCATAGAAATTCCAAAATCAGGTTTAAAATATACTCCCGGAATGGAAATGTTTATCCACCAATGGTGGGCCATTGCGGTATTAAGAATTAAAGAAATAAAAACCAAAGGCAATCAGGCAGAGTTGTTTTTCTATCAGCCAGAAAGTAAAATACAATCAGAACACCCTTGGCCAGCACCTTGGATTTCTAAAGAAACAGGAAATTCTGCTTATTACCTCAGCAATGTTTTGGCTTTCTTAGATGAGCCTGGCGAGTGGTTTTTAGATAAAGCCAACAGGAAAATTTACTACTGGCCTAAAGCAAATCAACAACTTAATAAAACCGAAGTTGTAGCACCGGTTCTAGAAAATTTAGTAAAAATACAAGGTACGACAGAGCATCCGGTAAGCCATGTAAAGTTTGATGGAATTGCTTTTCAATACAGCAATTGGCTACGTCCATCGCAACAAGGGCATGTGCCGCTACAAGCTGGATTATTTCTGTTAGATGCTTATAAACTAAAAACTCCGGGAACGCCAGATAAAGCAGGCTTAGAAAATCAGGCTTGGGTAGGCCGCCCAAAAGCTGCTGTAGAAGCAGGATATACCTATGCTACCAGCTTTCAAAACTGCCGTTTTCAATACCTTTCTTCTACAGGTTTAGATTACAAGAGGGGAAATTTACAAGATACCATCAATGGAAATTTATTTAAAGATATAGGTGGATCGGGTATTTTAGCGGGTGTTTTCTCTGATGATGCTATGGAGGCTCATTTGCCTTATCAACCTCAAGATGAGCGAGAACTTACCAGAAATTTACAAATCACCAATAACCTGATTACCAATGTAACCCACGAAGATTGGGGCGCTGTAGGTATTGGGGCTGGTTTTGTAAAAGGAATAAACATCGCTAATAACGAAATTAACGAAGTTTCTTATACAGGAATCTCGGTAGGTTGGGGCTGGACAAAAACCATCAATGCCATGAGCAATAATCGCATTCATGCTAATAAAATACACCATTATGCTAAGCATCTATATGATGTTGCTGGGGTGTATACGCTATCTGCCCAGCCAGGTTCTAGCATCACAGAAAATGTAATTGATAGTATCTACAAAGCGCCTTATGCCCACTTGCTAGAGCATTGGTTTTATCTGTATACCGATGAAGGCACAAGCTATTTTACGGTGAAAGACAATTGGTGTCCGGCAGAAAAATTCTTGCAAAACGCAAACGGACCTAACAACCAATGGACAAATAATGGCCCTATGGTAAAAATAGAAATTACACAAGCAGCTGGTTTACAAAAAGCCTATCAGCACCTATTAAAAGAGCAAGTTAAAGCTGATAAACGCTGGGAAATTAATATTCATCATGATGATAAAAAGTAGTTTTAAAAAGTCTATAAGTGCTGTTTTTCCCTTTTGGATGATGGTTCTGGTTTGTTCCTGCCAATCGCCAAAGCAAAAAGCTGATGAGCAAAAGCCATCTATCATAGAAATGGTTTATCAGGATACGAGTGAGGCAACCATCAATCAGCTTAAAGCTTTATTAAAACAAGATGAGCAGCTTTTTAGATGGAAAACACATTTCATTGTATTTGGCAAAGATATTCATGCCGCTTTAAGCGATAGCTTGAAAATGAAATTCCCCGAAGCAGAACTTAAACACTATGATGATTTGTTTTACGAGTTTAACCGTTCTTATTGTGCCGATACTGTTCATGCTTCTGAGTGGGAGCATAGCATCTTAACTGCCAATTTAGTTGCTGATACGGCTTTGCAAAAAGAATATTTACAATATCATGCCACACAGTTTCAAGAATGGCCAGAAGTTTCAAAAGGCTTTTGTGATGCCAGTTTCCAACAGCTGCTTTTGTTTAAAAACGGGCGACAATTAATGTTGGTGATTAGTATCCCTAAAGGTAAAAGCTTAGACGAGCTAAATCCCAAAACCACAGAAAATAACCCCAGAGTAAACGAGTGGAACAAGCTCATGAGCAAATACCAAGAAGGAATAACCGGAACGGCTGAAGGGAAAACTTGGGTGTTTTTTAATGGTGAAAAGTAATAAGTTAAAATTAAAAATTGCTTGTCTAACCAACTAACCAACTAATCAACTAACTAACTAACTAACCAACCAACTACACCATGTTAAAATTAGGAATATTAGGTTTAGGAGAAGGTAGAAGTACCATTGCGGCCGCCTTAAATAGCTCAAAAATTGAGTTAAAGATGATGTGCGATTTAAGCGAGGAGGCTTGCAAGCAGAGAGCCAAGGAGTTTGATTTTCATCAGTATACCACTAGCTATCAGCAAATGTTAGATGATGCGGAGATAGATGCCATAGCGATTTATACACCAGATAAATTACATGCCCAACATATTAAAATGGCGTTAAAGCATGGTAAACATGTGATCTGCACCAAACCATTTATTGATGATTTGGCCGATGCTAAAGAGCTTTTAGAATTGAGTAAACAAAGCGGAAAGAAAGTTTTTGTAGGTCAAAGCTCTCGCTTTTTCGAGCCAGCTAAAAGACAAAGGAAAGATTATGAAGCTGGTTTAATAGGCAATTTAATCACCATAGAAGCGCAATACCATGCAGACCATAGGTGGTTTTTAGAAAAACCTTGGGCATTAGAATCATCTTTTAAATGGTTATACGGAGGTTTAAGTCACCCAGTAGATTTTGTACGCTGGTATTTACCCCATATAGAAGAAGTAATGGGCTACGGCATGTTGAGTGAAAATGGAAAAGAAGGAGGCTTAAAAAATGAAGATACCATGCACTTTATCTTTAAAGCTACTGATGGCCGAATTGCTCGTGTAAGTGGCGCTTATACAGGGCCAACGCAACCAGCCCAAAGAGATAGCGGCATGAGCACCATTTTAAGAGGTACAGAAGGCGCTAGTCAGGCAGATTACCACGAATTACGCTATGCCATTACCGATAAAACTGGAGAAGAAAAAATCATCGTTTGGGGTGATAGCACTTTAAAATATTATTTCCGTTTTGAAGGGCAAAGTCACCACGCTGGCGAGTATCAAAACTATTTAGAATATTTCGCAGATAGCATAGAGCAAAATTTTACTGCTTATCCAGATATGCAAGAAGGTATAGGAACCGTAGCGTTATTACAAGCCATGGATAAATCTTTAAAAACAGGTATGCCGGTAAAAATTAAAGATATTCTTAACAATTACGGATTATAATTAAATAATAGAAGAACCAAATTATAAACTAAAATAATCAACCAACTCTCTCATCAAGAGGGACTTCGGGATGACGCTTATAAAAATCATGAAAGATATCCATCAATACCTTAATTTTCTGGATTACACTGTTATCATTGTTTATCTACTTAGTTTATTGGCTTTAGGCTATTGGGTAAGTTTTATCAAAAAGAAGCCGGAAGGAGAGAACCTATTTCTTGCCGGAAACTCTTTAAAATGGTACAGTATAGGTTTAAACATGTGGGGAACAAATGTGGGCCCTTCTATGCTTATTGCATCGGCCAGTATAGGTTATACCACCGGTTTGGTAGCAGGTAATTTTGCATGGTATGCTTTTGTATTCATATTTTTATTAGCAATGGTATTTGCACCACGTTATCTGAAAGCGCAAGTTTTAACTCTACCAGAATATATGGGAAAACGTTTTGGAAACTCAACCAGAAATATCCTAGCTTGGTATACACTCATCACAATTCTTATTTCATGGTTGGCTTTAACACTATTTGCAGGTGGTATACTTATTAGACAACTGCTAGGTTTTCCTATGTGGGCGTCCGTTATCACCATGGTGATATTAGCTGCATTTTTCTCTATTGCCGGGGGCTTAAAAGCCATTGCCTATACCAATGTTTTCCAAATGTTGTTACTGATAGCTGTTTCTTTATTATTGGTGATAATAGGTTTTAATAAAGCTGGAGGTGTGATGGCTGTTTATGAGCAAACACCTGCTTCTTACTGGAACTTATTATTACCAGCTGATGATAAAAATTATCCTTGGTTGGCTATCGTTTTGGGTTATCCCATTATGGGAGTATGGTTTTGGTGTACAGATCAATCTATGGTACAGTCTGTTTTAGGGGCTAAAAACTTGGAAGAGGGGCAAAGAGGAGTAAATCTCATCGGTTGGTTAAAAATTTTAGATGTGCCGCTATTCATCATTCCAGGTATATTATGTTATGTATTATATCCTGATTTGAAAAATCCCGATGAAGCCTATATGACTATGGTAACCCGTTTATTTCCTCCAGGTTTAACCGGATTAATTATTGTGGTATTGATAGCTGCATTGGTGAGTACTATTGGATCGGCACTAAATTCTTTAAGTACCGTTTACACGATGGATATCTATGTCAAGAAATATTATCCAAACGCTACACAAAAGCAAATTGTTAAAACAGGCAGGTTGGTAAATGTAATGGGTGCTATCATAGCTATCTTTTTAACTTTAGCTATAGATAGTATTAAAGGCTTAAACTTGTTTGATGTATTTCAGTCTATTTTAGGTTTTATAGCTCCACCTATGTCAGTAGTGTTTTTATTTGGTGTATTATGGAAAAAAACGACTACAAAAGCAGCAAATTTTACTTTAATAGGGGGTACGGTTATCAGCTTAGGTATTGGTGTTCTATATTTATGGGTTTATCCGGTTGCAAAATTTGATTTTTGGCCACATTTTCTTTTACTCTCTTTTTACATTTTTATATTGCTATCGGCATTAGCTTTTATCATTACTCTGGCAGATAAAAAAGGTATAACCCATAGCAACAATACTTTAGATAGTAGTAATTTAGCCAAACCCTCTCAAACGGTTTGGTTACTATGGGCTTTACTCATAGCTGTAATGATTATTCTATACACGGTATTTAATGGACATTAAGGTCTGATAATTTTATCAGCTTTTTTATTCTGGTATTTAAAAATTTATCAATGTTATGTTTAATTTTTAAACTGGCAGTGTCTCTTTTATAAATATTACCTTTCTTGTAAAAAAAACATCCTATAAATAAAAATACGCGTTAAAAACACTTTAAACTAATATTTACCCCTTAACAAACTAATTAATATCCCTTTTAAGAAGTAAAAGTTCTCCAAATTCGGTTAATGCTAACCAAGCATATTAAAACCAATAAATAAAATTTTTATGAGGAGACTTTTACTGATTATTCTTACGGGTATACAAACAGTTTCATGGGCGCAACAACGCTTTGTTGATTTTAATTCCAGTATTCCCAATAATTGGTCTACCAACAGTGGGCAAATTACGTTGAGTGATGAGCATGTAAAAGGCGGTGCTAAATCTTTAAAGTGGTTACCTCAAAGTGGTTCAGTTTTAACTGCAAATAACCTTAGTATTCCTTCCTCTGAAATAGGGAATTTTTCATCAAGCTGTGCTCAGTTTTTGGTTTACAGCTCTAGAAATAGTACTGATACTTTATTATTTAGATTTTATGATACTACTGGTGCTTTAAGAAGACAAGGCCGTATGTTACTAAATTATACCGGTTGGAGAGAGTATCATAGAAGTTATAGGTATGATTATAACAATGGTAACGAGTCTTCTTCTTTTACCTTAAACAGGATGGAAGTGGTTTATCGTCCGTCTTCTACTAGTCTAAATACACTTTACCTAGATGAAATGCTTTTTGTAGGAAATACAGAACAACGTATTCCGGGGCCACATTTAAGATTAGATGTGCAACATTTTGTTGTTACTTCGCCATATACTTCGGGTTTAGTAAATTGGTTAAACCAACCGCAGCAAAATATACCTAGTGCTACACAAGCAGAAATTTCTGCTATCCAAACCATCAGAAATACTTATAACAGAACACTTACTACACCCAATACAACAGTATTACAAGCGGCTAAAGATTATGTTAATAGTTTAGACATTACCACTAATCCTGATGGTTCTTTAAAAGGTGTAGGTGTAAACGTATTTGATGAAGCTACGCTACTAACTATTTCTACCCATTGTGGTGCTTTAGCCAGAGCGCATGCAGTAAATAATGATGTTACAGCCTATAATCTGTTACAAAAATTATTGGCTTATCTTGTTTTAGAGCAGGGTTTGGCAGAAGGAGCCAGAAATGTAATGCCTTATAATGATTATACTGCATCGCGTAATTTTCCGATAGGTTTTTTAGAAGCATATCCTTATATACAGGATGCGGCACTTCAAGCAGAAGTGTTAAAAATGTTGAAATGGTCTCATGAGTTTAATAAAATTTATGCAGTAAACCCAACGCCAGGACAAAATACAGACTTCATACACGTAAAGTCTAATTTTTTGATAGAATTAGCTTTACTAGGAGCTAATCATGATGAAATAGCCCGAGATTTAAGAGAATTTTCTGCTTTTTTAGAATATGCGGTAGAGATAAGTCAAGGTGCACTAGATGGGATAAAACCAGATGGTACTTTTTTTCATCATAACTCGCAACATATTAGCTATGCTTATGCCTATGCTACCTGGATAACCAGAGCTTTTGAACTCAGAGGAACACCTTTTAGAATTAGTCAGACAGCTTATGAAAAGATGTGTTTCTTTATGAAAAGTCTTTTTTTAGAAACCTCTAAAGGAGCAATTTATCCACATGCAGCATCAGGTAGAGGACCTTTCCCATCTGGCGTTCCGGTTAATGTAACTGCTTTTGAAAGATTAATTACTGTTGGCGGAGATTTGCTTGGAAGCAGTTTCGAGCCAGAAATGGCAAAGTTTTACAATTATATTTTTCAAACCAATAGGTATAGCGTTGCCAATATCAATTTAGATGGTTTCCATCAGTTTAATTACGGGCAAACCGGTATCATGCGCAAAGGCAGATGGATGGCAGCTATGCGAGGTTTTACTGATTATATGTTTGGAGCCGAAATTTATAGCGAGGCTAATAGATACGGACGTTACCAAAGCTATGGTTCTTTAGAAATATTGTACGACGGTAGTTTAGCATCATCTGGTTACATAACAAATGGTGCCGGTTGGGATTGGAATATGATGCCAGGCACAACCAGTTTACGTTTAGCGTATGATAATTTAAAACCTTTAATTGCGGGTACTGCATCAGAATATCAGGCAGATAATTTTGCTGGAGCCTTAGCAGATGGTAATTATGGAGTATTTGGGATGAATTTTATAGAAGACGCAGGCTCTAAATACACCGCTAATAACTTAAAATTTAAAAAATCTGTATTTACTTTTGATTCTTTATTGGTTTGCTTAGGTACTAATATTAGTGCTACCAATAACTCAAATCAAGTTATCACAACTCTTTTTCAGGGTGTTAATGCCAGTTCTAATCCGGCTATTTATTTAAATTCTTCAACACCAACAAGTGCTACGTATAGCGGCGAGATTTCTACAACAACTAATCCGGTATGGTTGGTAAACGCACAAACTACTGGTTATTATATCCCGGTAGGAAATGGAAATATACAAGTATTTAGAGGGCAGCAGTCTACCCCACAACATACTACTAATAATACCAGCACTACATCAACAGCAAATGCAAGTAAAGCTTGGTTATTACATGGTACCAGACCAACTTCAGCAAAATACCATTATACGGTGGTACCAAACATTTCTCCACAAAATATGAACGCATTAGCGCAACGCATAACAAACGGAGAAATTTATGAAGTATTAAAACAAACAGATTCTGTACATGCTGTACGCTATATTCCGGCAAATATCATATCCTACACTTGCTTTTTACCTCAACCTAATATCAATGTAGGTTATCTGAAAGGAATATCTGGAGGAGCTTTGTTAACCTTGAGAGAAGCCGGAGATACTTTAATTGTTAAAATTGCTAATCCTGATTTAAATGCCGTAAGCAACGCAACTAGCGGTTGGGTTTCATCTGCTAGCTTAATCACTGTAAACTTAACAGGTAAGTGGCGAGTGCTAAATAATGCCAATAATGCAGCTTTAGCACAAATTACTAATGGTTTAAATGCAAGTTTTACTTTAAAGGATGGTTTTTCTGCCAGTTTAGTATTGGTTAAAGATACAACCCTGCCCGTTGAGATGAATAATTTTGAAGGGACTGTTAAACCAGAAGGTATAGCTTTAAAATGGCAAAGTATTACAGAGCGTAATACCAATTTTTACACCTTGTTTAGAAGTGTAAACGGTATTGATTTTGAACCTATCTACACTATTGATGCAGCAAAAAACACCAATGCTGTAACTGATTATACTTTTAATGATAAAAATTACCCTAGCTATTATCCTCAGTTGTATTATAAACTCCTTTTAACAGATCAAGATGGTACTACTAGTTATGAGTCAATTATTAGTGTAAAATTATCAACAGCAGGATCAGAACTTATCTTGTATCCTAACCCTAGCGACAAAGAAATTTTCTTACAGTACCCTGATGAATTTAGGAAACAAATACGAGTACGTATCCATGATACACTTGGCAGAGAAGTATTTGATAAAACTTACAGCGTACAGGAACAAAAGCTCATACAGCTAGATATTTCTACCCTTGGTGCGGGTATGTATATGATAAGTGCATCAGAAAATCAAACCGTTATTACAAAAAAAATCATTAAAAAATAAAACCAAATAATTAAAATTATGAAAAGAAAACTACTTCTTGGCTTAGGCTTACTGTTAAGTACGGGTATGGCAAAAGCACAATTTTTACCTTTTAACAAAATTATAAATGTTAATTTAAACAGAGGGGCCTCGCCAGCTAATGATACAACTGCTTTGGGTGTAAATAATAAATATTTTGAATCTCCTCTGCCAAGTTCTTTAACAAGTATTCAAGGAAGATTTTTTCCAAATATTACAGATGGTGCTTACAGATTAAGAGCACTATGCTATGGAACAAATGGCGAGTTTAAATTAGAAGGAGATGTTTTATCTATTAAAAACTCTACTACGAGCATAGCTAAAGCTGCTGTTTTTAATATTGCTCATGCTAACCCTTTAGTTAAATTTAAGTTTACATTAGATATGCCTGCTTTTGCAACTGCAAATAGTGCCTTAGTTATTGCATTTGGTAATACAGGTGGTGGCTCAACTTTAATTAGCTCCAGTAGTCCTTTCAGTAGTGCAGGGGATATTTTTGGTACTTTTAGAGTTATTAGAAGTGGAAGCTTTATAACACAATATAGACCGCTCGATGGTTCTCCTGCTAATCAAGTTAATACAGCAACTCCCTATTTAATTAAAGCCAGTTTATCTCAAGTTGTTGAAATTTTTGCGAATAGTAATTCTACTCTCTCAACTTATAGTTATGGTACAAATCCTTCTATAAATATTCCAGCTAATACTTATCATGTTTATGTTGATGGTGTAAAATATGCCGAGGATTTTCCTAAAGCTTCATCAGCCTATACACAAACAAATATAAATGCAATTTCATTTACTCTTTCTTCAAATGCTACTCAAGAAACTGTTAAAATTTCTAATATTTCTGTAACCTATCCAGCAAGTACAGTACCAGTATCATTTACCTCTTTTACAGGAGAAAATACAGCTAGCGGTATTCTTTTAAACTGGAAAACAGCTTCAGAAAAAAGTAATTCTCATTTCGAAATTTTTAGAGCAGGAGAGGACAAAGACTTTAAATTTGTTTCACGCATAAATGGTAAAGGCAACTCAGACGCTGTACAAAATTATAGTTATACGGATAATAATCCTTTAAACGGCAATAACTATTACCAATTAAAACAAGTTGATTTTGATGGTACCGAAACTATTTATAACCAATTGGTGGCGGTTAAATCATCTTTAAACAACCAAAACTTTAAAGTGTATGTTAATGAAGAAGGTCTTTTAAATGCCTACATTAATGCTTCTTCTTCTACAATAGCTAAAATTACCGTTTATGATATTAGTGGTAAAAAAGTTTTTGAAAGTAGCCAAAACCTACAAGCAGGTGATAATGCAATTAAGATAGCAATCCCTACCATCCAAGCTGGTGTTTACGTTGCCAGAATAACAGCTAATGGCTTAAACGCACAAACAAAATTTGTTAAAAAATAAAATGATAATCATCATTCATCATGATGAATCAATTGATGAAAATTTTTATATTAGAAATAGCTTTAATGATAAGCTATTTCTAATATTTAAAGAATTTGCACCCCTATTCACACTAAATTTTACCCCTTTTTTAATGTAATCAATACCCAAATTTGGATAAGCTTTTACATCAACCATATACATGGTGTAAAAAATTAAAACCACTATAAACTAAAAATATATGATTAGGAAGATTTCAATATTAATCTTATTCATGCTTCCGCTAGTAAGTTTACAAGCACAGCAAACAAGGCAAATAACGGGTAAGGTTACCGATGCTGCTCTAGGAGACCCCTTAATTGGTGTAAGCGTAGCTGTTAAAGGAAGTTCATTAGGCGCTGTTACAGATATTAATGGTAAGTATACCATTAAAGTGCCTACAGCAGCCACCACTGTTTTACAGTTTCGTTATCTAGGTTTTACCACACAAGAGGTTGTAATTGGTAATAAAACTACCATAGATGTAGCGCTAAGAGCTGATAATAAGGCTTTAAGCGAAGTAGTTGTTATTGGTTACGGCGAAGTGCAACGTAGAGATTTAACAGGTTCTGTAGGCTCTGTAAACATGGAAGAGTTACAAAAAGCCCCAGTTGGTTCTGCTATAGAAGCATTGGCAGGTAGAATAGCCGGTGTACAAGTAAGCTCAGAAAGTGGTAAACCAGGTTCGGGTGTTAATATTGTGGTTAGAGGTGCAAACTCTTTAACACAAGATAACTCACCATTATATGTTATTGATGGTTTTCCTACTGAGGATGCAAATGCTGGAGTATTAAATCCGGCAGAAATAGAGTCTATAGAAGTATTAAAAGATGCTTCTGCAACAGCTATTTATGGCGCCAGAGGAGCAAATGGTGTAATCCTAATTACCACAAAAAAAGGTAAAGAAGGTCCACCGGTAATTAATTACCAAGGTTACGTAGGTGTTCAACAAATCATCAAAACCATTGATGTTATGGGACCTTATGAGTTTGTGAAACTACAAGCAGAGCGTGATCCGGTTGGCATACAGCTTAATTATTTTAGAGATGGTAAAACATTAGAAGATTACAGAAACGCAGAAGGTACAGATTGGCAAGATAGATTATTCCAAAGCTCGCCTATGCAAGACCATTCTTTATCTATAAGAGGAGGTACAAAAAACACCAAATATTCATTATCTGGAAATATATTTGATCAAAAAGGAATCATCATAAACTCTGGTTTTAACCGTAAACAGGGTAGGTTTACTTTAGACCAAACTTTTAATGATAAACTTAAAGTAGGTACCAATGTATTGTACTCTGGTACAAAAACATTCGGATCTAATCCAGCCACACCAGACCAAAATTTCTCGGCTATGAATTATCTGATGTATAGCGTTTGGGGATATCGTCCGGTTACGGCCACAGGGGTAGAGCTAGACGACTTATTGTTAGATCCTGAAATTGATAATCCATTAAACGATTATCGTATAAATCCTATTTTATCAGCAAGAAATGAGCTTAGAGAAACTTTTACCAACCGTTTAGTAGCCAACGGGTTTTTAGAGTATGTACTTGCAAAAGATTTAAAAATTAAAATATCCGGAGGGGTTAATAATACTTCTACCAGACAAGATGTTTTCAACAACTCACAAACCAGATATGGCTACTTTGGTAGTACTGATAAAGTAAATGGTGCTGTTACCTATACTGATAACAATACATGGTTAAATGAAAACATCATTACTTACAATAAAAAAATTAATAAAGACCACACCATTAACCTAGTGGGTGGTGTTACATTTCAGGAAAACACTTTTAAAAGATATGGTTTAAGAGCAACACAATTGCCTAATGAAATATTGGGTTTAGCAGGCTTAAGCCAAGGTATACAACAACCAGTAACCTCTTTAAATACAGATTGGTCTTTGATGTCTTACCTTTCAAGAATTAACTATAATTACAAAAGCAAATACTTAATAACAGCATCATTCAGGGCTGATGGTTCTTCAAAATTTAGACAAAATAACCAATGGGGTTATTTCCCTTCGGCAGCATTTGCATGGCGAGTGATTAATGAAGATTTTATGAAAAACCAAACCATATTTTCTGACGCTAAATTTAGGTTAGGATATGGCGTTACAGGTAATAACCGTGTAAATGATTATGCCACTTTTGCCGAAATAAATTTTGATAACACTGGCCCAACAAGTAATGGTTTCTATTCTTTCAATAATAATTTAGTACAAGGTATGTATTTAAGTTCTATTGCAAATCCAGATTTGAAGTGGGAGTCTACAGCCCAAACCAATATTGGATTTGATTTAGGCTTTTTAAAACAACGTATTACTTTTACTGCTGATTATTACAAAAAAGTAACATCAGATTTATTACTTAACGCTTTACTTCCTTACTCAACTGGATACAGTTCTGCATTTAAAAATATAGGTAAAACATCTAACGAAGGTTTAGAACTAAGCGTTATCAGTCAGAATATTGATACTAAAAACTTCTCATGGAGTACTTCTATCAATATCGCTTTCAATAAAAACAAAGTACTAGAGCTTAGCCAAAATCAAGAAAGTTTAATACGTACGGTGCCTTGGGATCAAAATTTCAGAGAAATACCAGCATATATTACCAAACTGGGCCAGCCTTTAGGTCAAATGTATGGTTACATCTGGGAAGGTGTATACAATTATGATGATTTTGATTTATTACCAGGCGGAACTTATAAACTAAAGGATAATGTTGCTACCAATGGTAACACATCAATGTTACCTGGTGATATCAAATACAGAGATTTAAACGCCGATGGTGTTGTAAACGATTTAGATAGAACAGTAATAGGAAGAGGTTATCCTATACATCAAGGAGGTTTTAGCAATAATTTCAGATATAAAAACTTTGATTTAAACCTATTTTTCCAATGGTCTTATGGTAATGATATTTTAAATGCAAACAGACTTTTGTTTGAAGCAGGTAACAGGCCAGGCTTAAACCAATATGCAACTTTTTCAAACAGATGGACTCCAGAAAATACCAATACCACCATGTTTAGAGTAAACGGGCAAGGTCCAAACGCTTACTCAAGTCGTATTGTAGAAGATGGTTCTTATTTAAGGTTAAAAACAGTAGCGTTAGGATATAACATTTCGCCAAGTTTATTAAAAAGGTTAAAAGTTAAATCGGTAAAAGTTTATGCTTCTGCGCAAAATTTATTAACCTTTACTAACTATACTGGCTTTGATCCTGAAGTTGCCGTTTATTACTCGGCCTTAACACCAGGGTTTGATTATTCTGCATATCCTCGCCCTAAAACAATTGTGTTTGGATTTAATGTTTCTTTATAAACTGATTGATATGAAAACTCAACATAAAAATTTTAAAACAAAAACTAAGTCTTTCTTAGTTTTAAATCACTCGGTAACTGCATTTAAGAAAACAGTTTTATTAAGCTTTAGCACAATCTTGTTGTTAACCCAAAGTGGCTGCGAAAAATTCTTAGATAAAGAACCCAAATTTATTGTTAAAGAGAACTATTATAACAATGAAACCGACGTTAATATAGGCCTTGCTGGTGTTTATGAAATATTAGGTAGAGAAGAGGTTTATGGTGGTGCTTTACTATTAGATTTAAATGTTGCCGATGACGGTTTTTACTCTAGAAGTGCTTTTACTACAGGTACTGCCGTTTACAATTTCGACGCATCAACCAATACAGTAACCAGCTTATGGAGGTATTTATATGAAGGTATAGAAAGAGCCAATGTTTTTTTAAGTAGGATAGACCAAGTACAAATGTCTGAGGAGAATAAAGCAGTGGCCAAAGGTGAAGCTAAGTTTCTGAGGGCATATTACCACTTTTTATTGGTAAGTAACTGGGGTGATGTTCCTTTAAAAACACAACCTACCGCTTCAGTAAATGATGTAAATATTAAAAGAACGCCACAAAGAGAAGTTTACAACTTTATTGTAAGCGAAATGGAAGAAGCCGAGGGCTTAGTAAGAACAGCAACACAAGTAGGTGCCGGTGGTAGAATTTCAAAATCTGCCGTGAGAGGTATTTTAGCTAGGGTTTACTTGAAAATGGCAGGTGCACCTTTAAATGATGTTAGTAAATATGCAGAAGCTTTAAAATGGGCCAGAAAAATTGTTTATCCTGATAACGGTCCTAAAGAACACCGTTTAAATCCAGATTTTAAACAAATATTTATCAATTACGCTGCTGATAGATATGATATTGGAGAGTCTATTTGGGAAGTAGAATTTTTTGGAAACAGAGGTGGCACTTTTGAAGCCGGCCGTGTAGGCAATACTTTAGGCTTACAATGTAATGATGAAGTATTTGGTTATGGCTACGGTTTTATAAATGCTACTCCAAAATTATATAACCGCTATGGTGCTACAGATAGCAGAAGAGACTGGACAATTGCTCCGTATCAATACGTTTATAATAACGTAAATAACCTTCAGGTGGTTAGAGATTCTACCTTCTGGACAAGCGTACAACTTTATAATAGAAACTGTGGAAAATACAGAAGGGTTTATGAGGTTGTAAAACCAAAGAATAAAAACTATACTCCTATGAATTATCCTTTATTACGCTATGCCGATGTATTGTTGATGTTAGCAGAAGCAGAAAACGAGGTTAATGGGCCAACAAGCATTGCAACTACAGCACTTAAAGAAGTAAGAGATAGAGCCGGTGCTACAGATGTTACCGCCCTGGCTACCAGTAAAGAAGAGTTACGTAGATTAATCAGAGAAGAACGTTTTCTTGAATTGGCTTTTGAAGGTTTAAGGAAGTTTGATTTGATAAGATGGGATATTTTTACATCAGAAATGAACCAACTTGCCAGTGATATACAAAATACAGCACCTACTAATTTTAGGTTTGCTGCGCTAGCTGGTAGTAATGTTACGCCCAGACATAACTTATTACCTATTCCAATCTTAGAACTCTCTCTAAACGGTGGAATGACACAAAATACAGGATGGTAAAATTTAAATTTAAAACGTCATGATAAGAAAAATATATATCATACCTCTTTTAATCATGCTGTTCTCAGCATGTAACAAAAAAGAAGTTACCGAGCTTAGTTTCTCTGTTAAAACAGAAAAAAATAGCTACAAAGTAGGAGATACCGTTAGATTTTTAATCTCTGGAAATCCAGAACAACTTATATTTTATTCTGGATTAGAAGGCAGCAGATACATCTATAAAGACAGAACAGTAGCAGAAAGCGATAATATTACAGTAGAATTTGCTACCAATAGAAGATACGGTTCTGACGTTCAGCAACCTCGATCTTTTAGGGTTTTTGCTTCGCAAAAATTTAATGGACAATATACAGAAGCCAATATCAATGAATCTGCAGATTGGACAGATATTACAACAGCATTTACCTTATCCGGATTGCAATCAAACGATAATACTTATGTTTCTTCTGGTGTGGTTAATTTATTAAGTCTTAGTAGTTTGGGTTTAACATTAGATAAAAGTAAGCCTGTTTACTTTGCATTTAAATATAATGGCGTTACTGGCTCTACACAGCCACGTTGGTGGGTAAATAAGTTTGATATAAAAATGACTACTACAGACGGACAACTTTTAACCGTTGCAGATATTGGAACTGCCGGTTGGACATCAGTTAGATTTGGAACTTCTTCTGTATCGTGGTTATTTGGTACCGATAGAATTTTAAAATTTGCAGGTGGGGCAGCTAATATTTCAAGCAATCAAGTTTGGGCCGTGTCTAACGCTTTAAATGTTACTAAAGTTAAGCCAGATAGAGGCTTAGCACTTAAAAATATGAGTACCCGTTTAGATGAGTATACATTTATTTACAACCGAGCAGGTACCTACACCGTTACATTTGTAGGTTCTAACGTTAATATTTACGGAGAAAGTAAGACTGTTAAAGAACTAGAACTTACCATCAACCCTTAAAAAAACAGCCATAAGCACAAAAAATTAAAGATTAGTTTGGTTTAATAATAAGCATAGGTTAGCCATGTAAAATGGCTAGCCCTGCTATACAACACGCAAAAAAATAACATCAATAGATAATCATGATAAAGGTATCAGCCTCTGGCGCTAAGCGCATTTTTTTATTAGCAAGTTTAACATTTACAATGGCATCTTGTAGCACCCAAAAAGTTATTGAAAAAGACTTTGAGGTAGCTCAAAAGCAATACACCGTTTTGTTAAACAATTCTAAAGATTTAACTGCTTTTCCACGGTCTATCTATCCTGACGGTACTATGAAAACAACTGATGTTTGGGATTGGACGGGCGGCTTTTTCCCAGGAGGGTTATGGTATATCTATGAGTATACCCAAAAGCCAGAATGGAAAGCGGCAGCAAAACAGTGGACAGAAGCATTAGAGGCAGGTAAATTTTTAACGCAACACCATGATGTAGGCTTCGTGATGTATTGTTCTTACGGCAATGCTATACGTTTTGAAAAAGATCCTCAAAAAATTAAAGAATATCAGGATATATTAATACAATCAGCAGAATCAGCTTTAACCCGTTACGATGAGAAAGTAGGTCTTATCAAATCATGGAATCCAAAAATGTCTTGGGATAAGAAAACTTTGTGGCAGTACCCTGTGATTATTGATAATATGATGAATTTGGAATTGTTATTTTATGTTTCTAAATTAACTGGTAATCCAAAATATAAAAATGCCGCTATCAGTCATGCAACTAAAACCATGCAAAATCATTTTAGAGCTGATTATAGTACTTACCACGTGGTAGATTATGATGAGAAAACTGGTAAAGTTTTACATCAACAAACTAACCAAGGCTATGCCGATAATTCTACATGGTCTAGAGGGCAGGGATGGGCAATTTACGGTTTTACATTAATGTATCGTGAAACACAAAACCCAGAATTTTTAGCTGCTGCAGAAAAAGCTGCTGATTTCTTTATCAATCATCCAAACCTACCAAAAGATAAAATTCCGTATTGGGATTTTAACGCCAACCAAGAAGGCTACACGCCAGAATGGATGTATCCAGAGTATAAAAAGTTAGATTATATTCCAAGAGATGCTTCTGCAGGTGCTTTGGTAAGCTCTGCTTTGTTCGAGTTAAGTACTTTTAGTAAATCAAAAGGAGAAACTTATTTTAAAACAGCAGAAGAAATGCTACAATCTTTATCTAACAAACCTTATTTGGCAGAAGAAGGTACAAACTTAGGTTTTATTCTTAAACACTCTGTAGGTAGTATTCCTCATAAATCAGAAATTGATGTACCACTTATTTATGCTGATTATTATTTCCTAGAAGCACTTTTACGCTATCAAAAATTAAAAGAACAATAAAATTATTCTTTTTAAAATATTTAATAAGTTTGGATAATATCCTTACACATTTCAAATTATGAATAAAAAGCCCTTTTTAGCATTATTAGCCGTAACAACCATTTTAGTATCCTTTACCAATCCTATTAAAATTTATAAAAAAGATTGGATAGACCTTAATAAAAACGGTAAAAAAGACATCTACGAAGATAAAACACGCTCTCTTGATGAACGTGTAAATAATTTGCTTTCGCAGATGAACCTGAACGAGAAAACCAATCAAATGGCTACTCTTTACGGATGGAAAAGGATACTAAAAGACTCTTTACCTACAGCTAATTGGAAAAACGAGATTTGGAAAGATGGTATTGCCAATATTGATGAGCATTTAAACGGCTTTTTAAACTGGAATAGTGTAGAAACCAAACTTGATTTAGTTACCGATATTAAACGACATGTTTGGGCTATGAATGAGACACAGCGTTTTTTTATAGAGCAAACTCGTTTAGGTATCCCGGTAGATTTCACCAATGAAGGCATTCGTGGTATAGAGGCTTATGAAGCTACTGGTTTTCCTACGCAATTAAATATGGGCATGACCTGGAATCCTTCTTTGGTAAACCAAATGGGGGTTATTACAGGTAAAGAAGCCAGAGCTTTAGGTTATACCAATGTTTATGCACCAATTTTAGATGTTGCCCGCGACCAACGCTGGGGTCGTTTAGAAGAAGTTTATGGCGAAGACCCATATTTAACCGCTCGTTTAGGTGTAGAGATGGCAAATGGCATACAATCTGCCGGTGCAGCATCAACCCCAAAACATTTTGCTGTTTATAGTGCAAATAAAGGTGCTAGAGAAGGTTTAGCCCGTACAGACCCCCAGGTATCTCCTCGCGAAGTAGAAGATATTTTGCTTTATCCCTTCAGGAAAGTAATTAAAGAAGCCAATATTATGGGGGTTATGAGTTCTTATAATGATTATAATGGCATCCCAGTTTCTGGTAGCAAATATTGGTTAATAGATAGGTTAAGAACCGATATGGGTTTTACCGGATATGTAGTGAGTGATAGCGACGCTTTAGAATATCTTTATAATAAACATCATGTTGCAGCTAATTTAAAAGAAGCTGTTTACCAGGCTTTTATGGCTGGGATGAATGTGAGGACAACTTTTAGAGCTCCGGATAGTATTATTTATGCTTTAAGAGAATTGGTGCAAGAGGGTAGGATCCCGATGGATACCATTAACAGCCGTGTAAAAGATGTTTTAAGAGTAAAATTTAAACTAGGTTTGTTTGATGAACCTTACGTTAAAAATGCCGATGAAAGCGCAAAATTGGTAAACAACTTAAACCACCAAAATGTAGCTTTACAAGCATCCAAAGAAAGTTTAGTGCTTTTAAAAAATAGCAAAGGTGCTTTGCCAATTTCAAAGAAATTAAGTTCGGTAGCAGTTATTGGTCCAAATGCAAAAGATAATGATTATGCACATACCCATTACGGGCCGCTAAAATCGGCTAGTGTTACCATTTTAGAAGGTATCCAAAATAAAATCGGCAAAGCCAAAGTTTTATATGCCGAGGGTAGTGCTTTAATTGATCGAAACTGGCCAGAGAGCGAAATTTTCCCTGAAGCACCAAATGCCGAAGAGCAAGCGGCTATAGATTTTGCCGTTAAGCAGGCTCAAAAAGCAGAGTTAACCATTTTAGTACTGGGCGGAAATACCAAAACTGCTGGCGAAAATAAAAGTCGTACTTCTTTAGATTTGCCTGGCCATCAAATGGCTTTAGCCAAAGCTATTCATGCTACTGGGAAACCTTATGTGGTGGTTTTAACTGGTTCGCAACCCATGACTATCAATTGGTTAGACCGCTATGCGCCAGCTATTGTGTATGCAGGTTATCCAGGTGTAAAAGGTGGTTTGGCTGTTGCCGATGTTTTATTTGGAGATTATAATCCTGGAGGGAAATTAACTTTAACTTTTCCAAAATCGGTAGGGCAGTTGCCACTTAATTTCCCAACCAAACCAAATGCACAAACAGATGAAGGCGAGTCTGCCAGAGTTAAAGGTTTGTTGTATCCTTTTGGCTATGGTTTAAGTTACACTACTTTTAAATACAGCAACATTAAAATTGATAACCAATTAGCTACTAAAGATGAAGTTATGGTAAGTGTTGATATAACCAATACAGGCACATTAGCTGGAGACGAGGTTGTACAATTATACACCCGAGATTTATTAAGTACAGTTACTACATACGAGAAAAATCTAAGAGGCTTTCAACGTGTAACTCTTAATCCCGGTGAGACTAAAAAACTCGTTTTTAAACTCGTTTCTGATGATTTAATGCTTTGGAATAGAGATATGAAACGTGTTGTAGAGCCCGGAGATTTTAAAGTCATGTTGGGGTCTTCATCAGAAGATATTAGACAAAGTGAAGTTTTTACGGTTAAATAAAATCCAGACATCATGTATCAACCTGTTAAACTTTTATTTGTCATTTTCTTCATCAGCTTTAACTTAGCCAGTCAAGCTCAGGATCATGATTTGGCTATCATCCCAAAACCTTTTTCTTATGAAAAGGTAGCTGCTTCTTTTTTGGTTCATCAGGCTACAGCCATACAAACTGATGAGAAAAGTAATGCACAAGCAGCTTATTACTTTCAAAATGAGGTTTTAAAAGCTACAGGATTAAGTTTAGGGATAAAAAAGTCTGCAACTCACCATGTCATCAGCTTTAAGCTAGTTCCGCTAAAAAGTAAAGAAAGCCATCTCTATCAAATAAAAATGACTGCCCAAAAGGTAGAAGTTATTGCGGCAACAGAAGAAGGTTTATTTAGAGGTGCTACTACTTTATTACACGTTTTAAAGCAATCTAAAAACGTTAACGGTGCTTACGCACTTTCTTGTTGGAATATGACAGATAAAGCTTTTTTCGAGTGGAGAGGTTTGATGTTGGATGAATCAAGACATTTTTTCGGTAAAGAAAAGGTGAAACAAATTTTAGATTGGATGGCTTTTTACAAGCTTAACAAGTTTCATTGGCATTTAACAGACCAACCAGGCTGGCGTATAGAGATTAAAAAATATCCACGTTTAACAACCGTTGGTGGTGTAGGTAATTATAGCAACCCCAATGCTAAAGCTCAATATTATAGTCAAGAAGATATTAAAGAAATTATAGCTTATGCAGCCAATAGGTTTATAGAAGTTATTCCAGAAATAGATATGCCGGGTCATGCTACAGCGGCTAATTTAGCTTATCCTCAGTTTAGTGGTGGTGGTTCGCCTAAATATCCAGAGTTTACTTTTAACCCTGGCAAAGAAACAACTTACCAGTATCTTACAGATATATTAAAAGAAGTAAATGTGTTGTTTCCATCGCAAAAATTACATATCGGTGCAGACGAAGTACATTTTGGAAATCAACATTGGAATGTGGATGCTGATGTTCAAAAATTAATGAAGGAAAAGAATTTTACCTCATTAAAAGAAGTAGAACATCATTTTTTATATAGGATGGGAGATAGCATCTTAAAAATGGATAATGAGATTTTAGCTTGGGATGAGGTGGTAGATTCTAAATTGCCTACAGCGCAAACAACAATTTTTTGGTGGCGACATGATAAGCCAGAAATCCTGAAACAAGCCTTAGCTAAAGGATTTAAGACAGTTTTATGTCCACGTTTACCTTTATATTTTGATTTTGTACAGGATGAAAAACACCAGATAGGGCGTAAATGGGATGGTAAATTTGTAACTATAGAGCAGGTTTATCAGTTCCCTAGTCAAGATATTTTAGGTTTAGATGGTGCTGCAAAATTGGTGCAAGGTATACAAGCTAATATCTGGACAGAGTCTATCTCTACAGAAAATCACTTAGATTATATGCTTTTCCCAAGAATTACTGCTTTGGCAGAATCTGCATGGGTTAAGCCTGATGCTAAAGATTTCACGCTATTTAAACAGCGTTTAAACCTTCACTTAAAATACTTTGCAGAAGATAGCTTGTACTATTTTCATCCATTCTCTCCAGAGAAATTTCAAGAATTTCAAGGGCCAGTACAACGTAAAAAACAAAGTACCAGTACTGATGATTTAACCAAACAAGAAAAAGGCTTATAATGTCTAAAAAGATTAACATTTCAGAAGTTCAGCATATCAATTTTTTAAACGATATAAGCTTGGTTTCATCAGTTTTAAATCAAGAAAAAAAGCACAAAATAAGTGAGACTTTTTGGCCAAACCTAGCATATAAAGGCACATGTGATGTTTCTGTTTTGTACACTGCCGATATGCTTGCACTAAGATTTGAAGTGCAAGAGAATGACTTTTTAGCTCGTTACATAAACCCAAACGAGCCTGTTTATGAAGATAGTTGTGTGGAGTTTTTTTTAGCTTTTGATGATAGTGGTTATTATAATTTCGAATTTAACAGTAACGGAGCTTGTTTAGCCCAGTTTGGTACAAGTAAATATGATAGAAGATTTATATTAGCTGCTGATCTTCGTAAAATAAAAATTCAGAAAAGCTTTAGGCAAAATCAAAATAGCGAACTTTCGTATAGTTGGGAGCTTACCATAGTATTACCTCTAACCGTTTTTACTCATCATCAATTAAAAACTTTAAAAGGGAAATGCTGCAAAGCAAATTTCTATAAATGTGGAGATGATTTAAAGCATCCTCATTTTCTTTGTTGGAATAAAGTAGAAAATCATGAACCTAATTTTCATTTACCGGCCTATTTTGGCGAGCTGATTTTTGAATAGCAAATAGACCCTATATAAAGCTACACATAACCAGTAACCTAAAAATTGTATATGTATTTATGTAGATGATGATGGCTTAATATCTGTTTTAAAATTAATAGGTATACATATTGCTGTAGATGAGTTATAAAAAAACCTGAATAAAGCTTGTTTCAGATTTGAACTCATCCCAACTATGATAAATATTATACTTGCAGAAAATCATCATACTGTTAGGAATACTTTAAAAAATTTATTAGAAAAAGATGCTGATTTAAAAATTGTAGCAGATACAGCATTTGGAAATGAATTGCTTAACCTGCTTAAAACCGGGTGTATAGCTGATATATTATTAGTAAACATCAATAAAATCGATATTGAAGGGTTAAGTTTAATAAAATTAATTAAGCAACAATATCCTCATCTTTCTATCATTATGCTTTCTGTTATAGATAATGAAGAATTTATAATAGCATTTTTTAAAGAAGGTATATCAGCCTATTTATTCAAAGATATAGAACCATTAGAATTAAAATTTGCTATAAAACATGTTCATAGCGGTCAAAGGTACATCTGCTCAGAGTTTTCATTAAGTTTATTAGATAAGTTCACACGTTTATCTAAGCAAGAGAAAGACAAAAACTTAAAACATAATTTTTCTTCCAGAGAAATCGAAATCTTACGTCTTATTGCAGACGGTTTTACCAATCAAGAAATTTCTAATAAGCTTTTCATCAGCAAAAGAACGATAGAGGGTTATAGGCAAAACCTTATTCAAAAAACCAAAGTAAAAAATACAGCAGCCCTTGTTAAATACGCCTTTTTAAACGGAATTTTAAATGAACAGAGGTCTTCTCTTTAAATTGAATAGTATTTTTATCATCATAATTGGAGATTTTAGAGCTATTATTTTTTAATTTGGTGAGGTATTATTACCCAAGTTAGTTCGAGCTTATATCTCGGATTGTTACAAAAACAAAACGCCCAGTTCAATTAAGAACTGGGCGTTTCTGTTAATGAGCGAAAGCTTTTTTTGTCCTGTTGTAAGCCAGCGCCATATCAATAAAATAATATACTTTGTCTTTTTCCTCGCTGGGCAAGGCTTCAATATCTTCCATCCTGCGCACTAAATTCTTATCCATAATCAAATGATCAGATTGCCCGATCAGGTAATCCACGGTAACATTCAACGCATCGGCAATCTTGGCAGCCACGTCAATAGAAGGGGTGATTTTCAGACTTTCTTAAACGGTTACCTAATATGTTGCTTAACTCATTCTCGAGGACTTACCTATTTTTAAATTCTATATTAATTTTACCTTTTCACAATCAATATTCTGGTTATTGTTTCTTGATTGCCTACTAATTTGATTAAATAGCTTGATGATGGTAAATCTTTTACTTCTAATGTGGTCTCCGAGGCTTTTGATAATACTTCCTTTTTCTGTATTAATCTACCGTTTAAGTCTATTAGTTCTATGCTGATAAACTTTCCTGCCTCAAATACTATATTCACTAAATCTGTACTTGGATTTGGATAGATTGTTACTTTTGAATCATTTGCTAATGCTACTTTCGCACTTCTTATCCCTAACTCTTCTCTAGCTCCATCTAAATCTACCTGTACCAATTTGTAATAATTATCTCCACTTTTTGGTGTTCTGTCTGTATAGTTATATAAGCTGCGTTGAGTGGTTGTTTCATTTCCTTTTATTGTACTTAACAATACAAAGTTTTGTCCGTCTGTTGATTTTGATATTTCGAAATAATCATTGCTTTGTTCTGCAAAGGTATCCCACGTTAACAATACTGTTCTGTCTGTTTGTAATTTAGCTGAGTATTGGTTTAAAGTTACTGGTAATGTTACTCCAACTACAATATTAAAAATAGCAGTAATTGTTCCTCCACTTCCATCGTTTGCAATTACATCTATACTAATTGTACCAATATTCGCATTTAATGGTGTGCCAGAGAATGTTCTTGTTGCCCCATCAAAACTTAACCACGTTGGTAAAGTTCCACCACCATTTAATTGTGCCGTGTAGGTTAAAGTTGTTCCCGCATCTACATCATTAAATGTATTATCTGCAAATTGGAAGTTGAATAATTGATCTTCTGTTGCGTTTTGATTCGCGATAGGGTTGGCAACCGTTGGGGCATTGTTTACTCTAGTTACTGTTAAGGTATACGTTTTTGTTGTTGTTCCATCTTGTGCGGTTACTACTATTGTAATGGTATTTGCTCCTACTGTTAAGGCTATAGCTCCTGAGGGACTGCCGCTGGCAACTGCTGTTCCATTTACTGTGATTGTTGCATTCGGCTCTGCCCTAGTTGGTGTAACCGTGATGCTTGTGGTTGCGTTTGCTACACTAGCTGTGTAAGCTAACGTTCCTGCGTCAAATGTAGGTGAAATTGCTCCTGCTGTAGTAGTTAAAGCAGATAAGTTGGCATCAGTTGATGTTACTATCATCGTAATCACACTACTGGTTGCCGTAGCAGTTGAAGCACAAGGGTCATTACTCGTTAACACACAAGTAATGATATCACCGTTTTCTAAAGCGGCATCGGTGTAGGTAACACTATTGCTGCCCACATTGTTATTATTTTTTTTCCATTGATAAGCTGGTGTGCTTCCCCCATTGGTAGGTGTAGCTGTAAAAGTTACAGCTGTACCCGTTGTAATGCTATTGCCTGGATTAGCAGCAATAGTTACTGAAGGCGTTACTAGCGGCTGGGAGCTTGTCATTACTCTATTGCTTATGCCATTATCAGCTACAGCCACAAATAAATCATTGCCGTAGGTTACTGAAGCCCAAGAATTATCTGCTGCTGAGGTCCGGATTGTCCAAGTAATCCCATCGGGGCTGGTCATTACTCTATTGCCTGTGCCAGTACTAGACACTGCCACAAATAACCCATTGCCGTAAGTTACGGAATTCCAACCATTATTTGCTGCCGAGGTGCGGCTTGTCCAAGTAATCCCATCGGGGCTGGTCATTACCCGATTGCCTGTACCAGAACCTGCTACAGCCACAAATAACCCATTGCCGTAGGTTACGGAAAACCATAGATTATTAGCTGCCGAGGTTCGGCTTGTCCACGTAATCCCATCGGGGCTGGTCATTACCCTATTGCCTGTGCCATCTGCAGCTACAGCCACAAATAAACCGTTGCCGTAGGTTACGGACCACCATTGATTATCAGCTGCCGAGGTACGGCTTGTCCAAGTAATCCCATCGGGGCTGGTCATTACTCTATTGCCTGTACCGTTTGCAGCTACAGCCACAAATAACCCATTGCCGTAGGTTATGGAATACCATTGATTATTAGCTGCCGAGGTTCGACTTGTCCAAGTAATCCCATCTGGGCTGGTCATTACTCTATTGCCTGTACCATCTGCAGATACAGCCACAAATAACCCATTGCCGTAGGTTACAGAAGTCCAAGCATTATCTGCTGCTGAGGCTCGGCTTGTCCAAATAATACCATCGGGGCTGGTCATTACTCTATTGCCTGTGCCACTACCAGCCACAGCTACATATAAACCATTACCGTAGGTAACGGAATTCCAAAAATTATTTGCCGCTGGGGTGCGGCTTGTCCAGGTGGTGCCTGCTGGGCAAGGAAAAGTTACCGCCATTGTAACCCCAGTACTTGTTGCTTTTGTAGGCGAAGCGCAAGCGTCGTTACTCGTTAACTCACAAGTAATGATGTCACCGTTTTCTAAAGCTGCATCGGTGTAGGTAACACTATTGCTACCTACATTGTTATTATTTTTTTTCCATTGATAAGCTGGTGTAGTACCCCCATTGGTAGGTGTAGCTGTAAAAGTTACAGCTGTACCCGTTGTAATGCTATTACCAGAATTAGCAGCAATAGTTACTGAAGGCGTTACCAATGGCGGGGAGCTTGTCATTACTCTGTTGTCTGTGCCAGTAGTAGACACAGCCACAAATAACCCATTTCCGTAGGTTACAGAATTCCATTCATTATTTACTGCCGAGGTTCGGATGGTCCAAGTTATCCCATCAGAGCTGGTCATTACTCTATTGCCTGTACCAGTAGAAGATACAGCCACAAATAAACCATCGCCGTAGGTTACGGAATACCATTCATTATTTGCTGCCGAGGTGCGGATTGTCCAGATAATCCCATCGGTGCTGGTCATTACCCTATTGCCTGTGCCAGTACCAGCCACAGCCACAAATACACCATTGCCGTAGGTTACGGAATTCCATTCATTATTTGCTGCCGAGGTTCGGATGGTCCAAGTTATCCCATCGGGGCTGGTCATTACTCTATTGCCTGTGCCAGACCATGACACAGCCACAAATAAGCCATTGCCATAAGTTACGGAATACCAACTATTATTTGCTGCGGAGGTGCGGATTGTCCAGGTAATCCCATCGGGGCTGGTCATTACTCGATTGCCTGTACCAGATTCAGCCACGGCCACAAATAAACCATTGCCGTAGGTTACGGAAGTCCATTGATTATCTGTTGCTGAGGTTCGGCTTGTCCAGGTAACCCCATCGGGGCTGGTCATTACTCGATTGCCTGTGCCAGTATATGCCACAGCCACAAATAAACCATTGCCATAGGTTACAGAAGTCCATTGATTATCTGCAGCCGAGGTTCGGCTTGTCCAAGTAATCCCATCGGGGCTGGTCATTACTCTATTGCCTGTGCCACTAAATGCCACAGCCACAAATAAGCCATTGCCGTAGGTTACGGAATTCCAATTATTATCTGCTGCGGAGGTGCGGATTGACCAAGTGGTACCGGCAGGGCATTGTGCCTGCGCTACTTCCCATAAAAAGAAGCCACATAAAAGGGTAAGAAATGAGCGGCGAAGTGTTTGGTTTTCTAATAGTTTTTTCATTTAAAAAAAATTAAATTTAGATAGGGATGTTAAGAAATGTATAATTTTGTGCCGTACTTCCTGTTGTAGTTACACTTGTTCCTCCTGTTGTGGAGCCTGGCATTACCATGGTTGCTTCCATGATTACTCATTGGAATGGCTTTAGAGCCGCCAATGGTGATAGATGTGGGGTTATTTAAATTTGTAATTGTTACTAGTGTGCCAACTGAACCTGTTGTCGGTGTAAAATTGGTGATGGTTGGGGCTTGTGCTAATGCTCTTGTTAATTGGAATGTCAATGAAATAAAAAAGAATACACAAGTTAAATGTTTTACACGCTTTAAATTAACAATAAGTAAATTGAGAAGAGGGTAAAGATGTTGCATGCTTTGATGAATTTATTAGTAGATAGATTTTTAGTTCGTAAATAGTATAAGGGCTAAAACTAAACGTATATAAAACGGCAAAATTAAAATTTAGCTAAAAAGGCGGTTAACGATATTGAAAAGGCGATTTTTACCGCCTTTTTTTGTTTATTATGCAAAAAAACGAATCGTTAAAAATTACCATTCACTACCATTCAGGTACCATCCTTAGAGCGATACTGCTAATATAAGGTTATTAGATTACTATTTTCGGCTTAAAATGCGATTTAAAAGGCATTTAATGAGAGTTTAAAACAAATAATTTTATCAAACCTTATTCTTATTTTAATAATTGATTAATAATGAGTTAACTAAAATTCAAAAAAATGGGCTATCTATTGTCTAGAGAATCTATTCATTACTTATGGTTGTTGTGCGCTAGTATGATTACCGCTTTACAACCATTTTTTTAGCTATAAAAGTGTAATTTTTGATCGTTTTAATTAAAAAAAAAGCCTACAATCATTTGATTTGCAGGCTTCAAGTAGTTTTTGATATGCTTATCCGCGGAGAGTGAGGGATTCGAACCCCCGGACCTGTTACAGTCAACAGTTTTCAAGACTGCCGCAATCGACCACTCTGCCAACTCTCCGCCGCAAAAGTACAAAAGCTATGGCTTTACGCAAATTTAATTTTAACTATTTTTTAATGTATTGATAATCTTATAGATAAAGTCTAAAAATCGAAATTTAAACTTAATGACAGATAGCTCCTTCACTTAAAACCGGACTTAAAAAGGGGATATTTAAATTAGCGCCTCTTAAAATAAGCCATAATCCCATCAAAAGCATAAACCAAGGAAGGGTATTGTTAATGGCTTTTCTTAAACTAGGTTTAGCAAAATCAAAACCTAAGGTAGCTATAAGCATCAACGGGAGAGTTCCTAAACCAAAGAAAAACATAAATAAAGAAGATTGCGTAGCGCTGCTGGTATTTAAAGCGGTAGCAAGGGCTAAATACACAAATCCGCATGGTAAAAAACCGTTTAGCATCCCAATTATAAAATGCCCGCTTTTAAATTTTATAGCTTTAATTATCAGCGATTGTACAGGATTGAAACTGTTTAGGTTATTAAAACCAATTTTAGTATTTAATCTAGGAATAAGCTGAGTAAGTGCTGCAATAAGTATCAAAACTCCACTGATGATACTTAGGCTTTGTTGGAAGCCTGCAATCCATAGTTGTTTGCCCAATAAGCCTATCAACAAGCCTAAAAAAGCATAAGAAATGGCTCTCCCTAAATTATAGCTAAGTTTTTCAAGTATTAAAGCTGTTTTATTGGTGTTACTTGGTATAGCAAAAGCCAATGGACCACACATACCAACACAGTGCCAACTACCCAATAAACCTATAATAAAGGCTAATTGTAAATGGTTCATGGCAAAAATAAATTTTCTTCATGCCAATAGCTTTTATCTTGGTTTTGCCATCTGATGATAAGTTTCCATTCGCCTTTAGTTAAACTTGCTCTTGGTATTTGTACTTGCTTATCTTTTAAATCAAAGGTTTTGTCTAAAGCTTTGTCAGAAGGTCTTTTAAATTCTACAGTACCTGTGCTTAAACCTTTAAAGCTGATGTAAACAAAATCATCATTCACCTGTACTTTTGGTGTAGCTTGGTCTGTTACAACCTGCTTTTTCTGATCAAATTCTTTATCATAAGCCAAGCCTTTTTCATAATAGTCTTTATCGTAGCTATCGTCTGGTGCTTTAAACATCATCACTACAAGAAATATCACAAAGCTCATAAAAAGCCCCAATCCAATAACTAATCCTTTTCCCCAATTCATATTCTGAAATTAATTTACCGGTCCTAAAAAATTTGTTTTAATGGTGTATTGTTTCTCGTCACCACGATACACATCTAAACTGATATTGGTTTTACTTTCCTTTATCATGTTTGAAGGTACTAATAAAAAGAATGTTGTCTTACTAACGCTTTCTTTTTCTACATCGTTTACGGCTTGTATCCATTTTATTTTGATTCGGTCATCAAGCGGTTTAATAGAAATATGAAGTTTTTCTGTTGTTTTATTGATGATTTCGGCATGATACAGGTTACTTACATAGCCTCCAGGTTGCTCTTGATAAAGCATACCTGCGGCTCTTAAAACGGTAATATCAATATCTTTTCTGCTCATGATGAAATAGGTAAGTACAGAAGCTAATAATAAAATAATCACAGAATAAGCTTTCATCCTTGAAGTAAACCTAGGGCTAGTTTGGTTTTTAATCATCTCTTCAGAATAAAAACCTATTAAGTTTCTAGGCTTATGAATTTTATCCATCACTTGGTCACAAGCATCAATACAAGCGGTACAGTTTACGCATTCTAATTGCGTTCCTTTTCTGATATCTATCCCGGTAGGACAAACAGCTACGCATAAATTACAATCAACACAATCGCCAAGATTTTCTTGTTTCTCTGCTTTTTTAATTCTTCCCCTGGGTTCTCCTCGGATATAATTATAAGCAACAACCAGAGAGTTTTTATCTAACATTACACCTTGTAAACGGCCGTAAGGGCAGGCCACAATACAAACTAATTCTCTTACTTTGGTAAATACCAGATAAAATACTAAGGTAAATATCCAGATACCAATAAAACCTACCATGTGTTGGGCAAGAGGCTCCATCATGATTTGAATCAACTCATCGCTACCAATAATATAAGCTAAAAAAGTATTTGCAATGAGGAAAGATATGATTAGAAATAAGCTATGTTTAATTGTTTTTTTGATGATTTTATCCGTTGTCCATGGGCCTTCATCTAGCTTTTTTCTTGCAGCAGGTTCGCCTTCTATCCAAATTTCAATTTTTCTGAAAACCATTTCCATAAAAATGGTTTGAGGACAAACCCAGCCACAAAATACCCTGCCAAAAGCAATGGTAAAAAGCACAATACACACCAAAAATAGGAGTGTGGCTAATACAAAAATGAAAAAGTCTTGCGGCCAAAAAACATGAGAGAAGAGAATAAATTTTCTATCGATGATGTTGAAAAGTAGAAGTTGATGCCCTTGTATTTTGATATGTGGCGCAGCAAATAAAAATAAAAGAAGGAAATAGCTTAAATAGCTTCTGTATTTATACCATTTATCTTTCCTTACTAATGGATAAAGCCATCTTCTTTTCCCGGTTGCTTCTACAGTGCTATGATAAGTTATTTCTTCCATATAGATTTAAGATTTTGAAGCCTTGTTTTTAGGTAGATGATGTAAGATTTACGATTTTAGAATCATCCTAAAATCGTAAATCTAAATGCTAAAAATCCTTAGGATTCTTTATCTCCTTGCGGTTCTTTCCCGTTAGGCGGATTGGTACCTGCTAAAGATTTGATGTAGTTAGCAACATCAGAAATTTGTTTTGGTGTAAGCTGTTTCTCCCAAGAAACCATACCTTTTTCTGGTACACCATATTTAATGGTTTTAAATACGTTATTGATTTTACCGCCGTGTATCCAATAATCATCAGTAAGGTTTGGTCCAACAGTACCTTCGCCATTTGCACCATGGCATGCTACACAGTTTTTAGTGTAAATAGCTTTCCCTTCTGCAATAACACCAGCATCTGTACTTAATGCCACAGTATTTTCATCAACATTATTGGCAGATTGTGCTAAGAAAGCTGCTTTTGCAGTTTCTGCTTCTTTAACCTCAATAGCGTATTCTTCATCTTGTAACTTCCCTAAATTAAACACATGGAAGTTTAAGATATATACAAAAGCAAAAGCAATAGTTGCATAAAATAGGTACATAAACCATCCTGGTGTAGGGTTATCCAACTCTTGGATTCCATCATAATCATGGTCAATCATCATGTCTTTTTCCTCTGATAAAGGTTTTAAAGACAGTACTTTTTGCCAGAAGGTTGGTTTAGCAGGTTGTTCTGCTTTTAAAACAAACTCATAATCTGGATGATTCTCAGTTGCAACTACTTTTGCTTCTTCTGGTTTTAGCAGTAAAGCAGCCATCACTCTAAAAGTTTTAAGCAATACCAAACATACGATACCAATTAAAACCAGCATAGCTAAAATGGCAACCAATGCTATATTATTCATCAACTCGCCACTAGCGGCAAAGGTTGATTGTGCTGTTAACAGCAACATCATGAAAACAAATATGGGTTTTATAAATTTCATGTTCTTGAGTATTAATCGTTATCAGATGCTAATGGAATGTTTTCCATATAGTTTACATGGCTCTTTTTCATTTTGATAAGTGCTATGGTAGCTCCAACAAAGAAGCTAAAAAAGATGAATAGCGATAATAACATGTATATTTCGTTTCCGTTTAGATCATTCAATTGTTTAAACATGGCCGTAATTTTTAATTTTTAGCTTTAATATCTGTTCCTAATCTTTGTAAATAAGCAATAATGGCTATGATTTCTTTATTGCTACCTACTTTAATCTTGTCTTTAGCAAGGTTATCACTAATACCTTTAGCTTGTTTATCTAAATCTTGATTCGCGGTAAGCTCATATCCATCAGGATAAGGAACACCTAAAGAGCGTAGTGCTTTAATTTTAGATGCCGTAGTAGTGGTGTCTAACTCTTGTGTAATTAACCAATCGTAAGCTGGCATTATACTACCTGGCGACATGGTTCTAGGGTCTAACATGTGGTTGTAGTGCCAAGCATCGCTATATTTACCACCTTGTCTGTGTAAATCTGGTCCGGTACGTTTAGAACCCCATAAGAATGGATGATCGTAAACAAACTCACCAGCTTTACTGTACTCGCCATAACGTTCTGTTTCAGATCTAAATGGTCTAATGGTTTGCGAGTGACAGTTTACACAACCTTCTCTGATGTATAAATCTCTACCTTGTACTTCTAAAGCTGTATATGGTTTTACAGAGCTGATTGTAGGTACGTTAGAAGAGATAAAGAAAGTAGGAATCATCTCTACTACACCACCAATTAATATCACAATTAAGCTGAATACCAATAAAGCCATAGGCTTACGCTCCAATTTGCGGTGCCAGAACTCTTTTTTAGCCTCAGTTTCATCCATTTTAGGTAATGGTAAAGCCTCCGCAGCTTCGTTTTCTACCAATTTACCTAAAGTCATGGTTTTATAGATGTTATATGCCATTACAATAACTCCGGCTAGGTACATGGTACCACCAATAGAGCGCATGATGTGCATTGGAATAATTCTTAAAGTAGTTTCTAAGAAGTTTGGATATTTTAATAAACCTTCTGGCGTAAACTCTTTCCACATTAAACCTTGGGTAAAACCAGCCCAATACATCGGTATGGCATAAAATAAGATACCTAAAGTGCCAATCCAGAAGTGGAAAGAAGCTAATTTTTTTGAGTATAAACCCGTTTTATACATTCTAGGTATCATCCAATAGATCACACCAAATGTTAAAAATCCGTTCCATCCTAAAGCACCCACGTGTACGTGTGCTACTATCCAATCTGTAAAGTGTGCTACCGCATTTACTTCTTTTAAAGAAAGCATTGGACCTTCAAATGTTGCCATACCATAAGCGGTAAGTGCAACTACCATAAATTTAAGGGTTACATCATCTCTAACTTTATCCCAAGCGCCACGTAGGGTTAATAAACCATTGATCATACCGCCCCAGCTTGGTGCAATTAGCATGATAGAGAAAACAACGCCTAAAGATTGCGCCCATCCTGGCAAAGAAGTATATAATAAGTGATGTGGGCCCGCCCAGATATAAATAAATATTAAAGCCCAAAAGTGTAAAATACTTAAACGGTAAGAATAAACCGGTCTGTTAGCCATTTTAGGCAAGAAGTAATACATCATCCCTAAATAAGGTGTGGTTAAGAAAAACGCCACCGCATTGTGCCCATACCACCATTGTACCAAGGCATCTTGCACACCAGCAAATAAATAATAGCTTTTAAATGCAGAAATTGGTAATTGAAAAGAGTTTACAATGTGTAAAACAGCAACAGTTACAAAAGTAGCAATGTAAAACCAGATAGCTACGTATAAGTGTCTTTCTCTTCTTTTAATAATGGTACCAAACATGTTGATACCAAATACTACCCAAATTAACGTAATAGCAATATCAATAGGCCATTCTAGCTCTGCATATTCGTGAGAACTGGTAAGTCCTAAAGGTAAGGTTATAACAGCCGAGACAATGATTAATTGCCATCCCCAGAAATGGATGCGGCTTAAAACATCGCTAAACATTCTGGCTTTTAATAACCTTTGTAAAGAGTAATAAACGCCCATAAAAATGGCATTACCAACAAAGGCAAAAATTACCGCGTTGGTGTGTAAAGGACGTACACGCCCAAAAGTGGTGTACTGCGAGTCTAGGTTTGCTGCTGGTGCATACAATTGTACGGCTACCAATAAACCAACCAACATACCTATAATACCCCAAACTAGGGTGGCAATGGTAAAGTCTCTTACAATTTTGTTGTCGTAATAAAATTTATCTGGCTGCATAATTAAAGATTAGCTTTTTTGATGGTGTAAAATTACTTTGGCTCTGATGACAATAGAATGACTTTGCTTATTCATAAAAGTGAGCCATATCACATTTTTAAATAAGTGCTATTTAGAAGTAGGAGATTGCTCTTCTACTTGAGGCTTATCGTCAGCGTCATCCATTAAAATTCTTATCGATGGGGTGTATAAATCTGTATGCTGTCCGTTGTTTTGTGCCCATAAAAAGGCTAATAAAAAAACAATAGCTACCAAAACGCTGCAGCCAATTAAAAAGAAAATGGTACTCATGATAATTGATGTTTTTTAGCCATGTAATGTGTTGCAAGGCTGGTGAATGATATAATGGTGACCGTACTCAAGGGCATTAAGATAGCTGCAAAAAGTGGGGATAATTGCCCTGTAACCGCTACGCTTAATCCTATGATGTTGTAGGTAAGAGATATCCCAAAGGAAATATGAATAACCCTTACGGCTGATTTAGAGAATTTCAAAAACTGCGGTAGCAAGTGTAAAGCCGAGCCATCTAAAATAGCATCACTACCAGGAGTGAAATTATTGATATGATCTGTAACGGCAATGCCAGCATCACTTTGTTTTAATGCACCAGAATCATTTAAGCCATCGCCAATCATCATGACCTTAGCTTGCTGATTTTGCTTTTCTTTAATGAAATTAAGCTTGTCTTGCGGCGTTTGCTTAAACTGTAAATGAAACGGACTGCTAAAATAAGATTGCAATACTTCGGCATCCTGATTAGAATCTCCAGATAATAAATAAGTGTTATAATTTTTATTGATGTTGCTTAAAAGCTGATTTAGATCTTTCCTAAACCTTTGCTTAAGCTCGAAGAAACCTATGTATTGCTCACCAATTTTAATATGTACTTCGGGGAACTCTTGTAAACCATCTTTCTGACCGGTAATTAATGCTCTGCTACCTATGAGTACTTCTTTTCCATCATACACAGCAGAAATTCCTTTTCCGGTAAGTTCTTGATAGTGGGAGATAGCCACTGCTGTTCTGTGTCCTAAATAAGAGCAAATTCTTCTGCTATGTGGGTGAGATGAGTTTTTACAAACCGTATAAACAATATCTTTTGTTAAACTAGATAATTGCCCTTTAAAGATAACACCTTGGTTTTCTGCTATACTTACGGTACCTGTTTTGTCAAAAACGATAGTGTCTATTGCGGCTAATTGCTCTACAACATCGGTGTTTTTAAGGTAGAATTTGTTTTTGTCTAAGATGCTTAAAGCGGCCGACATGGTAAAAGGGGTGCTTAGCGCTAAAGCACATGGGCAGGCAATAATCAATATCGCTGTAAAGGCAGATAAACCTGTACGCCAATCTTGCGGTAACCAAAATAATAAAGTACCAAAGGCCAAAGCTAATAGTACAATGCTAAAATAATGGCTCACCTTGGTAGAGAAGGTTTTTATTTTGGTTGATTCTTGCTTTTGGAAAACCTCGTTATTCCACAATTTGGTTAAATAACTTTGCGAAACTGGCTTAATAACCTCCAATTCTAAAGCGCTACCTGTTTGTCGGCCCCCGGCATAAATAATTTCGCCTAAAGTTTTGCTAACAGGTAAAGATTCTCCGGTTACGAAACTAAAATCAATTAAAGCATCACCTTTTAATAAAATGGCATCAGCAGGTATAATTTCTTGGTTTTTAATCAAGATTCTATCGCCTTGAGCTAATTTTTCAAGAGGAACAGCTTTTTCGCTTCTATCCTCATTTAAAACTTGTACCGCAACAGGGAAGAAAGAGCGATAATCTCTTTCAAAAGATAAATGATAATAGGTTTTTTGTTGCATAAACCTACCTATCAATAAGAAAAATACCAAGCCGGTTAATGTATCTGCAAAGCCATGGCCGGTATTAAAAACATATTCTACAATGGTTCTTATAAAGAGCACAAAAATGCCTAGCGCCAGAGGGAAATCAATATTTAAAACCCTAACTTTTAGGTTTTGCCAAGCATTAACAAAATAATCTTTACCAGAATAAAAGAAAGCCGGAATACAAAACAGGATATTCAATAAGCTAAAGAACTCGCCAAACTTAGCCTCAGTTTCTGATAAACCAAAATAAGCCGGAAAGCTTAATAACATCACATTGCCAAAGCAAAAACCAGCAACAGCTATTTTTTTAGAGAGGTTATCTTTTTGTTTTCCACTTTTCTTAACAACGTCTTGCAAACTTATTAAAGGCTCGTAACCCACGCTAGTCATCAACTCAACTAATGCTCTTAAGCTTATCTGTTGCGGATTAAACTGGATATAAACCTGTTTTTTAAGGAAATCAACACGGTTTTCTAATATGCCAGGATGCAAAGTATATAAATGCTCTAAGAGCCAAATACAAGAGCTACAGTGTATTGCTGGTACATATAAAGAAATGATAGTTTTTTGTTCATCCGTATAATCAATAAGCTGTTGGATAATATCTGGTTCATCCAGATAAGCAAATTGTTTATTTCCTGATGCTTGAGTTTCTCCTGGATGTTGGTTTAACTGATAATAATTACCCAGTTTACTTTTAGATAGGATGGTGTAAACACTTAAGCAGCCTGTACAACAAAACGATTTCTCATCTTTTTGATGTTCTTCTGTATAGCAATCATTACCACAGTGGTAGCATGTAGTTCCGGTTAGTATAGCCATAATACAAAACTGCTGATTTGGGGTGGGCAGAGAAATGATTGAATTAGTTAACAAAATATGATTATCGTCATATTTATACTGTTAAATTGGAGATGAGGTTTTAACCCCTGTAAGATGATGAAGTCAATGAAGCTTGGTAAGCTAAGGCTTCAGCTTAAAAATAATTGAAATGTATTTCTATATTTGCAGCTATTGCCTCCGTAGTTTAATGGATAGAATGATGGTTTCCGGTACCATTGGTAGGGGTTCGAATCCCTTCGGGGGCGCAGATTTATTTTAGAGGGATTGATTTTTGATTGATTGATTGAAGGATTGATTTTTTAATTTTTAATTTTCCTTTTTAATTTTCTTAGTTGATGATTTAAGCCTTCTGCTTTTAGCCTTCTGCATTCAGCCCTTCTCCGTACCATGTTCGAGACTTGTTCGGGAAATGGCCCCGTTTTTCTGAAGGTGTTACGAATAAGTCTGGGAGAAGCACCGAAGGAGATATGGATAAAACGTGGATAAAAGGTGGAGTATAGGTGGGTTATACGTGGACTTAGATTAATAAATTTTCTTGATGATGTGTTTTGTTATAATGGAGGTTAAGTAAACATAAGCAATAAAACGTAAATTTCAAATGAAATTTGTATTTATTAGAGAAATCTTTCTGCATGGTTTAAAAGTGACATTTTACGTTCTTAAAACAGAAATACTTAATACCTATGTGAAGCATCAAAAAAGCATTTCTTTAAACTCGTTATTGAAATTAAATCCAGCAGTTATTGATTATTTAATTAAAATTATCCGTTTAAACCCGGATAATAGTTGTCTTAATTCTTATAATGGTTAGATTTTGTATTTCAAGTATTGAAAATCGCTTTACAAGATAGGTAGTAAGAATAAAAAAAACCAAAATATAGATGATTATAAAGCATATTAGCCAAATAAAAAGTCCTTTAGATCATTTGAATATTTAAAATCTAATACTAAATTGTAACTTAATCGAAAAATATGCGCTATAGGATAGCGGATATTTACTAGTTGTACGCAATTATAAATCAACGAACTAAAGAAACTATATGGAAATAGAGTACTTAAATGATGTAAAAAATTATCCTTCAAAATATTCAACTGGATATACTGCAACAAATAAACCTATAACACTAATTGAAATTTTGGAGTTAGAGAAAAAATATAATAATGGAAATTATTTCCCAAAATCTCTAAGAGAACTTTTATTTCTTGCTGGAAATTACTGCAATGTTTTAGATTATGGTATATGTAAATCTCAAAATGAGTTACAAGAACTTGTTAAAGAAAACTTAGAAGAAGAAAATATTAATTTAGATAAGCCATTTTATATCATTGACGTATATATTGCTGGAACCCAATTCTTTTTCGTTTATTTAGATATAAATGATAACCCGCCTGTATATGAAGGGATAATTAATTTTAAAGATAATAAGATTGAAATAAAAGAGATAAGTGAATCATTATCGAAATTCTTATCACATCTTATAGAACTTGAAAAAGAAGATATTGAAAGGAGAAATCAAAAATAACTGCGCACAACAACAGGTTTAAAAAATTGCGGGTGACGTGGTTTTACTTCCTTCATCTGTTTTCATTAAGTTTATACTGGCAGACGAATTTCTTGCAAGTAATTCCTCAAATTCTTAAACCCGCAAAACGTCAAACTGTCTAAAAACCTCAAAATTGAAATTCCATATACGGACACCTATCTTACAAAATTCTTGTATATTCAATTCTCAGCGATTAGATTTAGGTTTTTAGACGAACTGCCGTTAGCCGTGATTTTAAGACAGAATCAAATAAACAATGAAGACTGCGACAGAAATAAAATTTGACAAAGTAATTAAGGACGGATTTCACGAAATTTTAAAGCCACTTGGATTTAAAAAGAAGGCTAACAACTTTTATTTACAAAGACAAGAGTTAGGACAAATAATTAATATCCAAAAAAGTTCCTTTTACTCAAAAGACCATATAAACTTTACAATTAACACAGGACTATTTCTTCCTGAACATTGGACTGGCTCGACATATAATGAAGGTAAAGAAATCCCAGCCTTTCCGACAGAACCAGAATGCCTAATTAGGAAGCGAATTGGTGAACTCAGAAATCAACACGACACTTGGTATGATATTGACGAAAAGACAGATGAGAACACGTTGATAGTTGAAATGCGGACGAACCTTACAAAATATATTTTACCCTATTTTGACAGGACAAAAACAAAGAAAGAATTTTTGAATCTACTTGACTCCGAAAAACTAATTTTAGCACCTTTGGGTAAACTTATTGTTTATGCTGAATTAAAGCAATTTGACAAAGCAAAGACAGAATATTTGACCATTTTGAAAGAGAAGACTAACCCACATTTTTTAGAGACAGTAAAAGAATACGGAGAGAAATATGGACTTACTTGAAAGAAAAACCACAGCTAACACTTGGGCGAAAATCAGTGCTATTAAACCGGCACAAATCAAACTAGCCAACCGTTGGCAGTAATATTAAGAAAACATTACAAAAAACAAAGTTTCTTCGTTCACTTACTTTAATAATATCATTTAATTATTCTATTAACGATGAAAAAACTGAATGATATAATTAATAATGTAATAAATAATATCTCAAGCATGATATATTCTTAGATTCGGAAACAAATACATTCTATGAAAAAATTACTTAATATAACTTTCTTTTTCTTAATCGTTTTGTTGGGAAGTGGCTGTGTTGCAAACCGACTTAAATATAACCATACTGCGCTTTATACAAAAATGCAGCAGCTAAATGGAAACCCCGTATCCATTGATGCTACATTGATGAAATCGTTCCACGCGTATGTCAAAGAATATAATGGCAAAAAGCAAGGGGAATTGGTAAGTGGTCCTCATGGACATCTGGCCATGAAACCTGATAGTAATACATTCTTTTCTGGCTTATCAAATACTTATTACTTAGATAAGTATTCTAATAAAGGACAGCTACAAAAACAATGGGTAATTGGGTATAAGTTTGATGAAATAGCCTGGGATATAAAACTAACGGAACGCATAGACGATTTGTTTAGCTACAAAGAGGTTTATTATCCTAGCGGAAAAATAAAAAGCAAAGCCATATTCTGTGAAAAGGGCTTTTATATTTCTAAAACCTACAGTTTTGATGAAGATGGAAATGTAATCAATATTAAAGATAATGATGCGGGTTACAACTTTACTTTTGATGATGTTTTTAGGTTCTGCAATAGGGAACGCTTGCTTGACAATAGTAAAAAAGGGAATGCCCCTTATGGCCAAAGACTGTCCATAGGCAAAGGGTTAAATGGAAGTTGGATAGTAGGAATTTCCACCCCATCTACTTTTTTATTTACGTTAGATCAAAATTCTGGTAAGATACTTTCTTTGGTGTTAATGGCACATGCCCAACCTATTAAAAATATACCCATAAAGCCCAATAGAAAGCGGGTTAAATATATTAAGCCCGAGCCATGGTACCCTTAGTTCTACAAAAAGACCTTATGAAAAATAGATGATAACAAATATTAATGTAATGCTCAATTTTTAGATATGCCAGATAATTATAAATACTCACACTTAATTATGGGTGCTAAAAAATACTGGTACTAACCACAAATTTGTTTTAAAATGGCTGAACTGTTTTACGTTATTTCATCACAATTAATTAAATTTAGACATGCAGACAAGTTTGTGCTTTGTATGCCATTACAACACAAATCCGCCCAAACGTTATTATTATTCTAAATAAATCTGAATTTTACATTGGTTTGTTAAGGACTTGATTGAAATTGATTATTTGCCTCATACTTGTAAAATTTTAGGTTACAAAAAAATAGAGATGTAAAAATATAGTTGCGAACAGAAAATTTTTGCAAAAATTTCAAACCGTAACTGCAAATCAAAAAACTAAACAATGTTAAAATTTAAGTTAATCCTTCTAAATTGGTTAATTGTAGGCAATGTTTATGGTCAAAAAATGGAAGTGGTTTTCTTGGATAAAACTGACTCAACACGAAATAACTACACCATTATTTATCCAGAAAATAAACCTTATTCTGGCTTAATTCTTATTATACCTGGATTTGGCCATTCTGCCGAATTAACCTTAGAACAAACAGACCTACCCTTAAAAACAGCTAAAAAAGGATTATTGACAGTAATTCCGACTCTGCATGATGGTGTCTTTTCATTTGGAGTAGATATTTTAAGTCAAAAGTCTTTGAATAATATTGTTGAAGACCTAAGATATAAATACAAGCTATCAGAACTTCCATTTTATATTGGAGGCTTTTCCATCGGTGGAAGTTGTGCAATAAAATATGCACAAAATGCAAAAATTAAACCAACTGCTGTGTTCGCTATAGACCCGCCTTTAGATTTTGAACGGTTTTATAATTCCAGTAAAAGAGATATTAGGCTTTCTGTTAATAAAGAACCTAGTCCTGAAAATATGTACATGGTTGAAAGAATCGAAAAAGAGTTTAATGGGACACCTCAAACAGCTTTAAGAAATTTCCATGAAATTTCTCCATATTCTTTTTCAGACTATAATCAAACAGCGGTAAAAAAGTTTGGAAATATTCCTTTACGGATTTACACAGAGCCAGATGTAGATTGGTGGCTTAAAGAAAGAAGTTTTGACTTTTTTAATATGAATGCGCCAGATTGTTCGGCTATGATTAACGAACTTAACAGACTTGGAAATCATAAAGCAGAGTTAATTGTAACAAAAAATATGGGATATAGAAAACCAAATCATGTAAGGCATCCTCATTCTTGGAGTATTGTTAATCATGAAGATTTATTAATTTGGTTAAATCAACAAAAGAAGCTTACTACTGAAATTTCTAAATAGTTATATATAAAGGTTATACAATAATATAGCTGATGTTAAAGTCTAACCTTATACTAATGTACTACCATAAATTTGTTATGCTTTATAATTTACCTTTCTAAAAATATTTATTTCCTTAGTCTTAGTCATATTTACCATAAATTTTTAATCAATGAAAATGTAATATCTCAAAAAATTTAAAGAAGGTATGATGCTTGAGTTTGTATGATAGATTGTTAAAATAAAATACTGATGAATATGAAAGCTAAATTTTTAACCACACTTTTCGTGTTGATAGGATGGATGTCTTTTGCACAGGAGAAACACTTAACTTTTAAAGGTGTTCCCATAAACGGAACTATGGCTGAGTACATTTCTAAAATGGAGGAAAATGGCTTCGATCATTTAGCATCAAACCTCAGAATAGCTACGCTAAGAGGTGATTTTGCAGGTTATAAAAATTGTATGCTAGAGGTTTCAACCTTATGGCAAAAAGATTTGGTTCATAAAATAGATGTTATTTTTCCTTTTAAAGAAACATGGTCGGCACTTTACGGAGATTATAACAATTTAAAAGTTATGCTGACAGAAAAATATGGAAAGCCAACTGAGTTTGTAGAAAAATTTGAAGGGCCTCATGCAATTGATGATGATAGAGCGAAGATGAGCCTTGTTAAAATTGGTAACTGTAAATATTACGCTATTTGGCGTTCAGATCAGGGAGATATTAAATTATCTATAGAACATAGAAATCACCAAAATTACCAATGTTTTGTACAATTAACTTATTCAGACAAAGTGAATAGTCAAATCGTAAAAGAAAAAACCTTAACAGATTTATAGTTTTCTTATTTTTATGATAGCCAAGCGATGAATACTTTGTTAGGATGTAAGCTCAGGAAAAAAATAATTAAATAATAGATGGAATTGTATCACCAAATAAAAATAAACCTCTCTTATGATGACCATTATGTAGATGGCGATTATGATGATTACAGTAAGTTAAATGAGCTATTAATGAGTTGGGTAAAAAAAGAGAAGCCAGCTTCTTATCGTTTATTAAATGCTCAAACCTTGTTTATAGAAGAAGTGAAAGAGGGTTGGTTTACTTCGCCACCTATAATTCAACAGATATTACATATTGCTTATACCGTGAAGGATAAGTAATATCTAGCTAAAACTATATATGAGTAATTTAAATGAGATAGTGGCTTAGGGACTACCATCAACAACATCCCCAATAGAATGCTTAACAAAAAAAGACCAAAAGGTATCAAATTTTATTTTGACAATGTTCCATTATTAGTTAACTTTGATGAGTGGAAATAATTAGAGAAATCGTTTTTTATAAAGATTACTTTGACGACTTTTTTGAAACCTTAACTGACAAAGTAAAGGAAAAAGTTGATGAAGTGCTTTTTATGATGACTATTCTTGAACGTGTTCCGACCAAATTTTTTAAAAGTATTGAAGGAAAAAAAGGGCTTTTTGAAATTCGGGTTGAATATGAAAGCAACATTTATAGAATATTTTGCTGTTTTGACAAAGGAAATTTAGTTATTCTTTTTAATGGATTTCAAAAGAAAACCCAGAAAATACTAACTAAAGAATTAAACAAGGCGGAGAAAATAATGGAAGAATATTTTAACGAACAAAAAGGAAATAAAAATGGAAACAAAAAATAAAAATATCAAAACTTTCGCCCAACATCTTGATAAAAGATATGGAGCAACAGGAACAAAAGAAAGAATTGAGTTTGAAATAAAAGCGAAGTCTTTTGCTATTGGAGAACTAATTAAGGAAGAAAGAAAATTAGCTCAAATGACTCAAGAACAGCTTGCTGAAAAGATTGGAGCAAAAAAAAGTTTCATTTCGAGAATTGAAAACGGACACAGCGATATACAACTTTCAACACTTTATAAACTTATAGAGCTTGGACTTGGACGAAAAATCAACTTCACTATCAAATAAAAACTGACACCATTAAGGGTAATTGTTGCACAGCCTCTACACCTTTCCAAACCTCAAACCCTTTCCGTTCTATTCACAAAAGCTACTTTAGTGCTGTTAAACTCTGGTTGATGAACAATTTTAGTGATAGAGCTATAGTTGATTTCGAGATTAAAAGCGTTCTCTAAAGGGAAATCTAATACATAAGCTAAAATAGAGCGTATCACACCGGCATGGGTTACCACCATGATATCTTTGTTTGCTGTAGCTAAAATATCCTCAAAAAAAGCGGTAGAGCGTTCGTAAAGTTCGATAAAATTTTCTCCTTTATCGATTTTATAGTTTACAAAATCTGCCATCCAGGCTTCTAATTCTTTGGGCTTAATTTTATCCCAAGCCTGCATTTCCCATGCTCCAAAATGAAGTTCAGCAATACGCTCATCTGTGATGAAATTACCGTTAGATAGGTAATCAGCTAGTTTGCTACATCTTCTAAACGGACTGCTATAATAGGCAGCAGGGCTTTCTAAAGAACTGGCTAAGCTATCTTGTAACCAATCAAAATGTGCGGTAAAATTTTCTGCTAAAGGAATTTCTGATTGCCCGTAACAAAGTTTGTTGGGGTTGTAAACCTCTGTATGTCTAATGAAATAGATATTCATGATTAAGCAAAATATTTAAAAATGAGGATGGTACTAAGGTAAAATACCACTTCAGAAACTTGTTGTACGGTGCCTAAGCAATCGCCAGTGTATCCGCCAATCCATTTATTAAAATACCTTCTGAAATATACTTTAACGAATATCAATGGAACAATGCTTAACAAAATCCACATATTGGGTATAAGCAGGAGAGGTGCAAGACCAAAAATCATAGCGATGAAGAAATCATCTTTCCTCATTTTAGTAGCTAAGGGTTTGGCTTTACTCAATAAATCTTCACGAGCATATTCATCTGTAAAAATTAAAATAGTGCTGTTGAAACGACTGATGGCATGTCCGGCAATCAATACAGGAATGATAAGCGTTGGTCCGATTTCTTTTAAAGCCGTAAATTTTAAAGCTAAAATTAAGACTAAACCTGCAACGCCATAGGTACCTACTCGAGAATCCTTCATGATGGTAAGGATTTTCTCTTTGGTCCAGCCACCACCAAAGCCATCACAAACATCGGCAAAGCCATCTTCATGAAAAGCACCTGTAATCAATAAAGATGCTATCATACTCAATAGCAAGGATAATTCTAAAGAAAATACAAAAGAAGTCAGCCAGAACACCAAAGCACACAAAGCGCCTACAATAATACCAATGAGAGGGAAGTACTTAGTAGAACGGTTTAAATACTCCTCAGAATGGTCTGTAGAAGGCGGACAAGGTATTCTAGTAAAGAACATCATCGCCGTAAAAAATATCCTGATTTCTTTTTTCATTGTTGAGTTAGGTGGTTAGTTAGTTAGGTTGTTAGTCATTAGTTGGTTAGGTTGTTAGTCATTAGTTCATTAGGGTATTAGGTTGTTAGTCATTAGATAATTAGGCTTCTCTTAATCTTTACCCAGTCTTTCTACTTTATACGCTATACTTTTTACTTTTATCTCCAGACAACAGTCCTCGGTCTTCGGACTTTTTACTCTCCACTCCGGTCTTCGGACTTCGGACAGCGGTCATCGGACTCCCTCACTTCCTACTCACTCCAGCGCTTTCAAAACTAGACATTTCATTGATAAAGTTTACGGATGCTTGAACAATAGGTAAAACTAATGCAGCACCAGTGCCTTCACCTAAACGCATATTTAAGTTTAAAAGAGGTTTTGCTTTTAAAAATTGAAGCATTTGTTTATGCCCGTTTTCGTCTGATTGATGTGCAAAAATACAGTAATCTAAAATTTGAGGATGTAATGCATGTGCGATTAATAAAGCAGAACTTACAATAAAGCCGTCTACCAAGACGAGCATTTTTTGTTCCGCAGCGCTTAACATAGCCCCAACCATCATGGCAATTTCAAAACCACCAAAGGTTTGTAATATTTCTTCGGGACTGTAAGCAGGATTATTGATGATAGCCTGTTTTAAAACAGCAATCTTCCTGTTGAGTCCTTCATCGTTTAAGCCAGTACCACGTCCGGCACAAGCTTCCATTGCAATACCTGTAATTTTATGCATGATAGCTGCCGCGGCAGAAGTATTGCCAATACCCATTTCACCAAAGGCGATGCAGTTGCTGCCACGAGCATGAATTTGTTGAACCAAACGAGCACCTTTTTCCAAAGCTTCATCAAGTTGCGCTTTAGTCATGGCTGGGCCGTTTAAAAAGTTCTGTGTTCCTTTAGCAACTTTCAAATGTTGTAAGGGTAAAGCCGGATCAAAGTCGTGGTTAACTCCAGCATCTACCACCATAATATCCCAACCATTTTGTTTGGTGAAGACATTAATAGCAGCACCGCCAGCAATAAAATTCATGACCATTTGCCAGCTTACTTCTTGTGGGTACGGACTAACACCTTCTTGGGTGATGCCATGGTCGCCAGCAAAAACCACCATGGTAGGAGATGCAATTTTAGGACTTACCGTTTCTTGAATAAGGCAGATTCTTAAGACCAATTCTTCTAAGATTCCGAGGGCGCCAAGAGGCTTTGTTTTATGATTAATGATGTGTTGTACTTGCTCTTTGATGTAGGTGTTGAGGCTATTAATTTCGAACTTACTTGTCATTTATTTGGTGTTTTAGTAGTGCAGAATTATATTTTTTAATAGTACTTAATAAATTGTTTAACAGTATTTTATAAATTTTATCTAATTCTTTTATTTTGGTTGATAGATATTTTAAGTATGTTTTTATTTGTCCTTACAAAATTATATTCTGTTTAAGGTGTTTTTATAATGTAACTATCTATTTTATAGGATTTTATATGTTTTGTATGAAGTGCTAGTTATACTTTTTCCAAGCAGTCATAAAATCGGCTCTCATGTCTTGAAATCTGGCGCTCACCTGCTTGATGAAGTCTTCATCTAAGATTTCGAAAACGCTATCAACGCCGTTAATTAAATCCATTTCAGAAAGCTTATAGGTTTGCTCTAAAGTACCTTGTTCAAATTTGATGATGTACTTCATATTCATAGAAAAGATGGTAATCTTACAATCCGGATGTGGTAATTCTGCTACTACTCGCATAAGGGTGTTTGGTTAAATAAAAATTTAAAACTTATAAATTCAAAAGGAAAAATTCAAAAATCGAAACCCAATCAATCTTCTGAGCTGAAAGCTTAATGCAAAAGGCGAAAAGCTTAATAAATCAATCATTCAATCCATCAAAAATCAATAAATAAAAAATCAATCAATCTTCACTGGATTTTTCCCCATCAAAGTGCCTTCGCTACTGATGATTCTAAAGCGGGCGAAAAGCTCCTCGCTGTACCAATCTTCGCTACGGGTAAGCTTTACAACATCAGCGTGTTCTTTATCGCGATAAGCGAATTTTTTGACATCTTCTAAAGAATTCCATACCGAAAAGGTAGCCTGTCTAATGAAAGGAGCTTCACCAATACCAACAGAAGTAATAAAACCTTGAGAGCTATTCATGATAGCGGATACCTTAGGTACATTAGCCCAGAAATTTTTAAGTCTTGATGGTCTTATGGTTGCTCTTGTAAGTACGCCCACCATACCTTCATGGCCTTTTATTTTGGGTTTGCCAAAAGGTTCTTGGCCATCCCATTTGCCATGTGCTTCAACAGGCTCACATAAAACAGTCCACTGCTCTGTCGTGAATTTTTGCCACCATTTGGCTATGAAAGAGTTGTTTTGAAATTTTCTGAAATCATCTTCATGGTACCAAACAGCAAATAAGCCCCATTGTTGGTAATCTGGATGAATATCAAAAGTGCCATTTTTACCGCAGCCCATCAACTTCCAAAATGTACATGCTTTGTTTATCCAGAGCGGGAAGCGGTGTATCGCCATAGCGAAAAAAGCTAATGGGATATAGCGTTTAGGGTATCTTACAATAGTGATAGAAACAATCATGGTTGGCTAATTTCGGGAATTTAAAGCCAACCATGATGTAAAGTTGATAAGTTTTTGAATGTTAAGAATTAATGCGCTTTACACACCTAATTCTTTCAGTACGCCGCTTGCTTTATCAATTTTTGATGCCACCCAAAGTACATAACGGATATCTACACCAATAGAGCGACTGTAGTTTTCGTTCCAAGCGTAATCATTAATGGTAGCTTCATAAGCTCTATCGAAGTTTACACCAATAAGCTCGCCATAAGCGTTTAAAACCGGAGAACCAGAATTACCACCAGTCGTATCCATATCGTATAAGAAACATACCGGAACATCGTTTAACTCGGCCATTTTAAAAGAACCGAAGTCTTTCTGCTCCCATAAGGTTTTAATTTGTTCTGGGTATTGATAATCTACATTTCCGCTTCTTCCTTTTTCTATAATTCCTTTGATGCTGGTAAACGGAAGCATATAGCTGCCATCCACAGGAGAGAAGCCTTTAATGTGACCATAAGTTAAACGTAAAGTGCTGTTGGCATCTGGGATGAAGTTCTTTTGTAAGTATTGTTCTTTAACCGTCACATAATCAGCCATGAGTTTGCTCAGCTTAGCTTCTCTTTTATCTTGGCTAAGCTTTTTTAAAGCTATTTCTTTAGAAAGCTCTTGCTCAAAACTTAGGAATGGATCATGATAAACCACCAACTGCTTCATGTCTTTGATTAAGGTTTTGGTGAAGTTTTCATTACTTAATCGGCTATGAGCAAACAGGTTATTGATGAATTTTTGAGCTTGTTCTGAACTATTAAAGCCACGGGTATGCTTATCTATAACAGCAATTTTTTGGTTAAGTGGAAGTTTAGATGCTCTTTCTAACATATTATTTAGTAGTTTTTTATCAACATCTAAATCATAAGAATCATATAAACTGGAGATAGCTTTTTCTAAACGAGGAAGGTTAGCCTGATATAAAGTCTCTCGTTTATCCAAAGGCTGTTTTAATAAGGCATCTTTAAAAGCATTAATCTGTGCTGCTACCCTTAACAAATTACTTGAACCATAAACCTGAGCATACCATAACTCTTGGTAAGCGCTATTGTTAATTTGTTTGTAAATGTCATCTATCTCATACATCAAATTACCATAAAGCTTTTTCAAATCGGCATTTTGGTTGATATAGCTTACCAATTGATTGTCTTCTTCTTGTTTTTGCTTTAACAGTTCAATGTTGTTTAGGCCTTTCAACTTACCGCGATAATTCTTTAAAACGTTGGCATTACGCTTTATACGTGTTGCTAATTTAAGCTCTGTGGTACGTCCTTTATCTTTCCCAATTTCTTCCATGGTTTTATTTTGGAACTCGTATAAATCGGCCGTATAAGGCAATTGATAGTTTTGTTGGTAGGCGATGAACTGAGCCGGACGATGTCTGAATGTTCTGCCAGGATAACCCAGCATGAAGGTAAAATCACCATCTTTAACGCCGTTAGCATTTATTTTAAGATACTTTTTAGGCTTGTAAGGAACGTTTTCTTTAGCGTAACTAGCAGCACTACCATCAGGAGCAACATAAGCCCTCATGAATGAGAAATCGCCAGTATGTCTTGGCCAAACCCAATTATCGGTTTCACCACCAAATTCGCCCACATTTTGCTTGGGGATGTAAACCAATCTAACATCCCTAATGATTTTATATTTGAACAAAACATAGCTTTTGCCGATAAACATTTCAGACACTTCAGCATCAATACTTTTATCTGCAGCTTCTGTTCTGGCTTCTATAATTCTGATTTTTTCCTGAATAATTTTCTGGCGTTCCGATACATCATCAACACCGCTAACGGCTGTTAATATTTCTTCAGATACGTTTTCATAAGAATCTGTAATACGGCAGGTTAAGCCTTTTGCTTCAATTTCTTGTTCAGGTTTGTTGGCAACAAAACCATGGGTTAAATAATCATTCTCGGCAGTACTTGCTAGCTGTACAGCAGAGAAAGCGCAGTGGTGGTTGGTAATGATTAATCCGTTCTCAGAAACAAAAGAACCTGTACAACCGCCAACGTTAACTAAAGCGTCTATCAAGCTGGTACTATCGGGGTTATAGATTTCTTTTTGCGGGATTTTTAATCCGGCTTTTTGTAGGTCTAGTTTAGAAACCTCGCTTAGCGGAAACATACCTTCATCAAAAGGTTTGGTGCTGATGTTTCCTAAGGCTAAAGCACTTAATGAAAATGTAAAAAGGACTTTTTTAGCTATCATCATGATAAAAAATTATAAACGTGAGATGGAGAAAATTAAGTAAAATAGGCTTAAAAGCATTTATTAATTCTGTTACAATTGTAAAAAGGCTCTATTTTATTTAGGATTTTTAAACGCTTTAACAAGAGGCAATGTTATTTTTGTGCTATGGCAGAGGATTTAAAAATTGTTAAAGGACGTAAAGAAGAGCAATATCAATCTATTTACCCACAGATAGAAGCATTATTAAGGGGCGAGACCGATGTGATTGCAAATCTGGCGAATATCGCGGCAGCGCTAAAAGAACAGTTTAATTGGTTTTGGGTAGGCTTTTATTTAGTTAAAGATGAAGAGTTGGTTTTAGGTCCGTTTCAAGGTCCGGTGGCTTGTACGCGAATACAAAAGGGCAGAGGCGTTTGTGGAACATCATGGGCACAAGCTAAAACACTTATTGTTGAAGATGTGGATGCTTTCCCTGGACATATCGCTTGTAGCAGTTTATCAAAATCAGAAATTGTAGTTCCTTTGATTAAAAAGGATGTTGTTTGGGGCGTGTTAGATGTAGATAGCGATACTTTAGCTGCGTTTGATGAGCAAGATAAATTGTGGTTAGAGAAAATCATCAACTTATTATAGAAAATATCAACAAAGCTGATTCATGATTAATTACAATCCTAAAGAGTGGTTCACTTTTATTTTTCAGGTACATAAAGCAGATACTTTTAGGAAGCTTTTACCTTTGATGCTGGCTGTGAGTATTTATGCTGGTTTGGTAGCTTACCTAGAACTAGAATATTGGCAGCTATCAGAAAGTAGTCATGTGAAAAATCTAAGCTTAATGCATAGCATGTTAGGCTTTGTGATTTCACTTTTGTTGGTTTTTAGAACCAATACGGCTTATGATAGGTGGTGGGAAGGTAGAAAACAATGGGGTGCTTTAACCAATAATTCTAGAAATTTTGCCATCAAATTAAAGGCTTTTTTAACTACCGATGATAGGAAGTTTTTTAATAATATGATTCCTAATTATGCCTTTGCTCTTAAAAGCCATTTAAGAGAGAATGAAGATTACCACGACGCAGACCCTGTGTTAGATTTACATAAAGAGAAGCATTTACCCAACCAAATAGCAAATGCAATTTATGATAGGCTTTTTAAACTGCATCAAGAGCAAAAACTATCAGCAGAGCAATTGTTAATTTTAAATAGCGAAGCAATGTCTTTTACAGATATTTGCGGTGCTTGTGAAAGAATTAAAAATACCCCAATACCTTTTTCCTATAGTGTTTTTATCAAAAAGTTTATTTTCTTTTTTGTGATGACTTTACCCTTCGGTTGGGTTTTCAGCTTAGGTTATTACATCATCCCGGTAGTGGTTTTTATCTTATATGCCTTTGCCAGTTTAGAGCTTATCGCAGAAGAAATAGAAAATCCTTTTGGTACAGATGCCAACGATTTACCCCTTGATGCCATTTGTGCCAATATTAAAAAACATGTTGGTGAGATTTTAGAGTAAGAGTTGTTTTTTTTTAATATTGATTGATTTTTGATTGATTGATTAAGCTTTTTTTTGCTTTCAGCTCAGAAGATTGATTGATTTTTGATTGATTTTTTTGCGATGAGGAACGAAGAAGCAATCTTTTTTATTTATTGATTTTTGATGGATTGAATGATTAATTAATTAAGCTTTCAGCTCAGAAGATTGATTTGGTTTTGAATTTTTAATTTTTCCTTTTGAATTTATAAGTTATGAACTTTTTACTTTAAAACTCTCATGCTAACATCATACAATAGCTTGAAAAAATAGTGCAGAAAAGCGTTTGCTTTAGTTGATAGCTTTAACTTATAAACCTTTAGTGTGTTAAAGAATTGGTTAACACCTATTTATATGTTAAGCTATGCAAATTTTCTACAAAAGATTTTTTTTAAGCTGTTTTGTATCGGTATGGATATTAAGTGTTTTCGTATTTATTCCCGAGTTAAAAGCCCAAAATAAAGCTACACAAGCCACATGGATATGGTATCCCGGAGATTTTGAAGTTTGGTTAAGCAACCAAATGCAAAACAGAAGAACAGAGCGTGGTACTTTCTTTCCACCTTTCTGGCGTATGGATAGCCATTATGTTTTGGTAGAATTTCATAAAGAATTTAACCTTACACAGCCAGAAGAAGTAGAGCTATTTACAGAAGGGCAGTATAATGTTAAAATCAATGGGAAAATGCTTTCTGGTTATCCTAAAAAGCTACAATTAGCTGCCGGAAAACAGAAAATCAATATTAAAGTTTATACACAAGATAGGGTTCCTGCTATCTATATCAACGGGAAAACCGTAAAGACTGATGCTACTTGGTTAGCAACTTTTGAGGATAAAGAATGGATAGATGAAACTGGCAAAGCTTCTGATGCTTCTGGTACAACTTATGTAAATGCCGGAACATGGAATTTTAACTCGCCATCACAAAAACCATCAGCTTTTAAGCTTAGCACCAAAGCTAAGCCTGCCATTAATACTGAGGTTAAAGCTTCTTCTAGACTGATTGATTTCGGTGAAGAAACTTTCGGATTTATCAAACTACATGGTTTAAAAGGAAACGGACAAGTCAGGATATTCTATGGCGAATCTAAAGAAGAAGCTTTAAGTCCGTTAAAATGCGAAACCTTTGATTTTATAGATGTTAATCTTGCTAAAGCTCAAGACTCTACTTTAGAACTTTCTAAAGCTTTTAGATATGTACAGGTAGAAACAGATGCAGGCCTGAAACTCGACTCGGTTTCTATGCTTTATGAATACTTACCGGTGAAAGATAGAGGCACTTTTAATTCTTCGGATGCCGAGTTAAATAAAATATGGGAAGTTTCTAAATACACCATGGAGCTTACCACACGTGAATTTTTTATTGATGGCATTAAACGTGACCGATGGATATGGAGTGGCGATGCTTACCAAAGTTATTTAATGAATTATTATCTGGCTTTTGATGAAGCTAGCGTGAGAAGAACCATTTTAGCGTTAAGAGGTAAAGACCCGGTGACTAGCCATATCAATACCATTATGGATTATACTTTTTATTGGTTCTTAAGCATTCAAGACTATTACCAGTACACAGGCGATAAGCAATTTATCAATTTAGTATATCCTAAAATGAAAACCTTAATGGATTTCTGCTTACAGCGTAGAAACCAAAACGGCTTTATGCAAGGACTTTCTGGCGACTGGATTTTTATAGACTGGGCCGATGGTTTGAGCAAACAAGGCGAAGTAAGTTTTGAGCAATTGCTTTTATGCAGAAGCTTAGAAACCATCGCTTTATGTGCGGATTTAGCTGTCGATAGCAAATCCTCAGCCTATTATAAAAGTGAAGCAGCACAACTTAAAACCAAGTTTTTTGATAATTACTGGAATGAGGATAAACAAGCTATTGTACACAGTAGGATAAATGGTAAGCAAACAGAAAATGTGACTCGTTATGCCAATATGTTTGCTATTTTCTTTGATTATTTAAACGCTCAGCAAAAAGAAGGAGTAAAGAAAAATGTCTTGCTGAATGATAAAATCCAGAAAATTATGACGCCTTATATGCGCTTTTACGAGCTAGAAGCTTTATGTGCTATGGGCGAGCATGATTATGTGATGAAAGAGATGAAAAACTATTGGGGTGGTATGTTAAAACTAGGCGCTACTTCATTTTGGGAAGAATACAATCCTAGCAAAAAAGATACTGAGCATTATGCTATGTACGGCCGCGATTTTGGTAAAAGCCTTTGCCACTCTTGGGGCGCTAGTCCGGTTTACCTTCTAGGTAAGTATTATTTGGGTGTAAAACCATTATCAGCAGGTTATCAGCAATATTTGGTAGAACCACATTTGGGTGGTTTACAATGGATGCAAGGAACTGTACCAACACCTAATGGCGATATCAGTTTATACTGCTCAACATCAGCAATAAAAATCAAAGCAGATAGCGGTACAGGAACTTTACGCCTGAAAAGTAAAATCAAACCTCAGGCAAAAGGCATCAGCGTTAAGCAAATTGGGCAAAACTATTACGAGTTAAGCATCCCATCAAATAAAGAATATAACATTAAATACAAATTATAATTTAAGCATGCATTCCATTAAAAGCTATGCTGTTTTTACGGCAAAGGCTAAACTAGAGAAACCCATAGCAGATGCTACCCATACTTTAACAGAGATTTCTTTTATCGTTTTACGTATCAGGCTTAAAAATGGTGTCATTGGTGAATCTTATCTGTTAAGTTTTCAATACAACCCTCAAGCTATTGTTGGGGCTATAAAAGATGCCGGAGAATTGCTTATTGGCGAGGAGGTTTATGATACTGTAAAGGTTTTCGATAAACTTAACCATGCCAATGAATATTTTGGTATGGAGGGCTTAAACAGATGGGCACAGGGTGCTTTTAATATTGCCATGTGGGATGCTTGGGCTAAGATATTGGGGCAGCCTGTTTGGAAAGTTTTAGGCGCATCAAAAAGACAAATTCCTATTTATGGTAGTGGCGGTTGGATTTCTTATACGCCAGATGAGCTGATTGATGAAGTTACTCAATATAAAAATAGAGGATTTAAAGCAGTTAAAATAAAGGTAGGTAAACCAGATTGGAAAGAAGATTTAGAACGCTTAAGATTGGTTAGAGAAGCTGTTGGGAATGAAATCAATATCATGATGGATGCTAACCAAGGAATGAATGTGGCTAATGCTTTACAACTCGCTCAAGCCGCCAAAAGCTTGCATATCAATTGGTTTGAAGAGCCTATTTTACATGATGATTATCAAGGTTTTGAGTTGTTGAGAAACCAAGCAGGTATATCTATTGCCATGGGTGAGCGTGAATATTCTTTAACCCCTTTAAGAGAGCTTTTACAAAGAAATGCTATTGATATTTGGCAGCCCGATATTTTAAGATTAGGCGGGGTAGAAGCCTGGAGAAATAGCGCTGCACTTGCAGCAAGTTTTAATGTACGTGTTTTACCACATTACTATAAAGATTACGATATCCCTTTGCTATGTACCATTTCTAATGGTGCTGGTGCCGAGTCTTTTGATTGGATAGATACGCTTATTGATCATCCTCTGGAAATAAAAGACGGTATGGCAACACCTCATCAAACACCGGGCTGGGGCTTTAAATTTAAAGACGAATACTTAAGACAGGTATAAAAAATCTTATATGAATGATCAAAAACATAAATTTAACATACCTCATCCATGTATGAAGCGAGTTTCTTTAGCTTTAGTTTTGTTTGCTCTTGCTTTTTGCCAAGCGCAAGCACAAACAGTTGATGGTTTGCCAGCCACAGTACCGCCTGTACCAAGTATTTTTAATGCCGAACCTTGGGAACAGCCAGAAATTACCAGTATCAACCGTGATGCTGCTAGAGCTACCGCTTATTCTTATGCCAGCGAAGCCGATGCTTTGGAAGGTAAGAGAGAGAAATCTAGAATGTTACTGCTTAATGGCGAATGGGATTTTAAATTTGCTTTTAAACCCACCGATGCTCCTCAGGATTTTTATAAACAAAGGGTGCAAAATTGGGATAAAATAGAAGTTCCATCCAATTGGGAATTAAAAGGTTATGATATCCCGATTTATAAAAGTGCGGTATATCCGTTTCGTCCGGTAGACCCGCCACGTGTACCTAGAGATTACAATGCTGTTGGCTCTTTTCAAAAAACTTTTACTTTGCCACAAAACTGGCAAGACATGAATATCACCCTGCATTTTGGTGGGGTAAGTTCGGCTTTTAAAGTTTGGCTAAACGGTAAATTTTTAGGTTATGCAGAGGATAGTTGCTTACCATCAGAATTTAACGCCACACCTTATTTGAAAAGTGGCGAAAATATCATTTCTGTTCAAGTTATTCGCTGGAGCGATGGCGCTTATCTGGAAGACCAAGACCATTGGAGAATGAGTGGTATACAACGTGAAGTGATGTTATTGGCAGAACCTAAAATCCGTATTGCCGATTTTCATTATCAAGTTAAACTGGATAAAAATTATCAGGATGCAAAATTTAGCTTAAGACCACGTTTAGATAATTTTACCGGTGTTGCCCCGGATGGTTACATCCTCAAAGCACAGCTTTACAATCAGCAAAAGCAGCCTGTGTTTCATAAAGCTTTAGAACGTAGTGCAGAGTCTATCATTAACGAGGCTTACCCACGTTTAGATAATGTGAAATTTGGCTTATTAGAAGCAGAAGTTAAAAATCCCTTAAAATGGAGCGATGAAACGCCAAATTTATACACCCTTGTTATTTCTTTGCTTGATAAAAATGGCAAACTCTTAGAAGCTAAAAGCTGTAAAGTAGGTTTCAGAAGTGTAGAGTTTTCTAAAACCAATAGTAAATTACTCATTAATGGTAAAGAAACCTTGTTGTATGGGGTAAATCGCCATGATCATGATCCAAGAAGGGGTAAAGCGCTTACGCGTGAGGATATTAAAAGAGATGTACAGCAACTGAAGCAATTCAACTTTAACGCCATCAGAACAAGCCATTATCCAAACGACCCTTATTTTTATGAGTTATGTGATGAATATGGTATTTTAGTGATGGATGAAGCCAATTACGAAACTCATGGTTTGGGAGGTAAATTGGCTAATGACCAAGCTTGGGTGGCTGCACATTTAGAGCGTGTTACCAGAATGGCTTACCGCGATAAAAATCATCCTTCAATCATTATGTGGAGCTTAGGAAATGAAGCTGGGAGAGGCCCAAGTACCGCTGCTATGGCCGCTTGGTTGCATGATTTTGACATTACCAGGCCAGTGCATTACGAGCCAGCTATGGGAAGCCATGCAGAGGAGGGTTACGTAGAACTTGGTGATCCGCGTTATCCTAAAACTAACGACCATTCGCACCGTTTGCAAAACCCCGTAGACCAATATTATGTAGATATGGTGAGCAGGTTTTACCCTGGAGTTTATACGCCAGAGCTTTTGCTTAATCAGCAAAACGGAGACAAAAGACCAATTCTTTTTGTAGAATACTCGCACTCTATGGGCAATTCTACAGGCAATATGAAAGAGTTTTGGGACATCTTTAGAAGTCACCCACGTTTAATAGGTGGTTTTATCTGGGATTATAAAGACCAAGGCTTATATAAAAAAGATTCTACAGGAGTTGAATTTTTAGCTTATGGCGGAGATTTTGGTGAGAAAAGTCATAGTGGAAACTTCAGTTTAAACGGCATTGTTGATGCTACCGGAAGACCAAAAGCCGCTATTTATGAATGTAAAAGAATTTACCAGCCTGTAGAAACAACTTTAATAGATACAAAAAAAGGTGTTTTAAAAGTCCAAAATCGCCATGCTAGTAAATCATTAGCAGATTATAGCATTCATCTTATCATCAGAGAAGATGGCGAAATCATTACGAATAAGCTTTTGCCAAGTTTGAATCTGGAAGCAGGTAAAGAAACAGAAATCAACATTTCTAAATATTTACCAAGTTTTAAAGCAGGTAGCGAGTATTTAGCTGATATACATTTCACCCTTACTAAAGATGAGATTTGGGCAAAAAAAGGTCATGAAATAGCTAATAACCAGTTTGCTTTAACAGGATTGGCCGAGCATAGAATGTATAAGCGTAACTATGCTAACATCACTGTTGAAGAAAACTCACAAGAGTTCCAGCTGAAAGGTAAAACGTTCACAGCTAAATTCAATAAGACTAATGGCGCTTTAGTTTCTTATGTAATGGCAGGGAAGGAGCAAGTTTTCCAACCTTTACTGCCAGATTTCACTCGCCCTCAAACAGATAACGACCGTCGCGGTTGGAAACCAACAAAAAAACTTAAACCTTGGTACGAGAGTGAAATTAAATTAATAGCTACCAGTTTAGATCAAACAGTAAGTAATATCATCAAAATAAAAAGTACCTATAGCTTAATTCAGGATAGCGCAAAAGTAAACGTTTTATACAGCATCAATGGAGATGGTGTTATTAAAGTAGATTATGCTTTAGAAGCGCATCCGGCACTGCCTAACATCCCAAAAATTGGTATGCAAACGGCAACCGCTCGTGATTATAGCCAAATCAAATGGTATGGCCGTGGCGAGCTAGAAAATTATGTAGATAGGCGCTACGGTTTTGATGCAGCCATTTACAGTCAACCCTTAACTCAATTTATGGAGCCTTATGTATATCCGCAAGAAAACGGTAACAGGACTGATGTACGTTGGATGTTCCTCAATAACAATAAAGGGCAAGGTTTAATGGTGGTAGCCGATAGTTTATTGAGCATGAGCGCTTGGCCTTTTACAGAGAAAAACATATCAGAAACTAAACATTGGCATAAGTTAAAAGACGCTGGTTTTATTACCCTAAATATAGATTTGATACAAATGGGCGTTGGCGGAAATGATACCTGGTCTGATGTTTCTCAGCCTTTAGCGCAATATCAAAACAAGGCTAAAAACTATCAATACAGCTTTTATTTATATCCAACAATAGCATTAAAAGAAAAAGAAGGTGCATTGGCTAAAAAGTTGATTTTTTAGTTAAGCCCAAAGAAATAGTAGAAATAACATGTCCACAAAGAAAATATTAAAAGGAATAACTTGGAATCATAGCAGAGGCTTTACCTCTGTGGTAGCAACGGCACAACGTTTTACAGAGCTTTACCCAGAGGTAGATATCATCTGGGAAAAACGTTCTTTACAGCAGTTTGCAGATATGTCTATCCAGCAATTAGCAGAAAAATACGATTTATTGGTGATTGATCATCCTTGGGCGGGTTTTGCTGCCGGTACAAAATCTATCCTTCCTTTAGATGAGTATCTGCCTGCTGCTTTTATCAAAGACCAAGAAGAAAACTCGGTTGGCCGCTCTCATGAAAGTTATAATTTTAATAATAACCAATGGGCTTTAGCCATTGATGCGGCAACGCCAGTGGCATCAAGCAGGCTAGATTTATTGGCGCAACAAGGTTTAAGTTTACCTAAAACTTTTGATGATGTTTTGGCTTTAGCCGATAAAGGTTTGGTAGCTTGTGCACTTATCCCAATTGATGTTTTAATGGCTTTTTATGGTTTTTGTGCCACCTTGGGCGAAAATCCATGCTTGCAGGATGATGTTGTCATCAGTCCAAAAACAGGTATTAAAGCCTTACAATTATTTAAAAGTTTAAGCGATAGGATAGACCGTTCTTTCTTTGATAAAAACCCTATTCAGGTTTACGAAACAATGGTAAATACCAACCAAATAGCTTATTGTCCTTTTGCTTATGGCTATTCTAACTATGCTAGAAATGGCTATGCAGCCAACTTACTGCATTTTCATGATACGGTTGAGGTAGAAAATTTTGGTCACTTAATTACTTCTTTAGGCGGTACAGGCTTGGCAGTTTCATCCTCATCTAAATACATTCAAGAAGCGGTTAAATATGCCGAGTTTACCGCTCAACCTCATACACAGGAATTCTTGTTTTTTGATAACGGAGGGCAGCCAGGACATTTAAAAGCGTGGGAAAGTGAGCATACCAATGCTGTATCTCATCAATATTTCAAAAATACCTTGCCAACCTTACAAAGGGCTTATTTAAGGCCACGTTATCAAGGGCACATGTATTTTCAAGACCATGCAGGAGATATTGTAAGAGATTATTTGCTAAAAGGCGGAGATGAAAATGCTGTTCTAGAGGCTTTAAATCAATTGTATATCCAATCTAAAAATCTGGAAACGGCTTAATATGAAACCATTAGAGGGATTATTGGTGTTAGAATTTGCTCAGTTTATGGCCGCACCTTCAGCAGGTTTAAAACTGGCCGATTTAGGTGCTCGGGTTATCAAAATAGAACGCCCTGTGAAAGGAGAGGCGGGAAGGCAAATTGCTATTAAAAACTTGTTTATTGATGGTGATAGCTTGGTTTTTCATACCATTAACCGCAATAAAGAGTCTTACGCTGCCGATTTAAAAAATCCTGAAGATTTAGAACGTATCAAAAAGCTTATCCAAAAGGCTGATATCATCACCCATAATTTTCGTCCGGGTGTAATGGAAAAAATAGGATTAGCTTATGAGCAGGTAAAAAAGCTTAATCCTAAAGTTATTTACGCTATTGTAACAGGTTACGGAAATAAAGGTCCTTGGGCCAATAAGCCGGGACAAGATTTACTAATACAGTCTTTATCGGGTTTAACCTGGCTATCTGGTACTAAACAAAAAGGCCCTGTTCCTTTTGGTTTGGCCGTTGCCGATATGGTTTGCGGCGCTCATCTCTGTCAAGGGATTTTGGCGGCTTTAATCAGGAGAGCTAAAACCCAAACAGGTGCTTTGGTAGAGGTAAGTTTAATGGAATCTATCCTAGATGTACAGTTTGAAGTTTTAACAAGTTATTTAAATGATGGAGGTAAACTACCTGATAGAAGCTTAGTTAAAGGTAACGGACATGCCTATTTAAGCGCTCCTTACGGGATTTACCAAACGGCCGATAGCTACATCACTTTAGCTATGGGTAATTTAATTCATCTTGGTGAGGTTTTAGATGTAGATTTATCTGCCTACAGCAACAAAGCCGACTGGTTTAGCAAGAGAGATGAGATCAACACCTTAATTGCTCAGCAGCTTATTAAAAAAGAAACCGATACTTGGATTTTTATCCTAGAAGAGCAAAAAATATGGTGTTCAAGAGTTTATAATTATCAGGAAATTTTAAACCACGAAGCTTACAAGATTCTGGATATGCAACAGCAGCTTAACCTGCCTGATGGTACACAGCTTACCAGCACAAGAAGTCCCATCCAAATCAATCGTCAGAAACTATTTTCAGCAAAAGCAGCACCTAAAGCAGGGGCGCATACGGTAGCTATCAATCAGGAATTTAACTTATGATGCCTTTAAAAGATTATTTAGTTGTAGACTTTAGTCAGTTTCTTTCTGGTCCATCGGCGAGCTTACGCTTGGCTGATTTAGGCGCTAGGGTTATCAAAATAGAACGACCAGAAACAGGTGATATTTGTAGGCATTTATACACTTCTAACGTTATTTTAAACGGAGAGTCTTCTGTTTTTCATGCTATTAACAGAAACAAAGAAAGCTTTGCTGTAGATATTAAAGATGAAAAAGACCGCGAGTGGATTTGGAAATTAATACGCAAAGCTGATGTAGTGATGCATAATTTCAGACCCGGTGTTATGGAAAGATTGGGTTTTGATTATGAAAGTGTGAAAGCCCAAAATCCGCAAGTAATTTATGGTGAAATATCTGGTTATGGTACTGATGGTATTTGGCGAGGTAACCCGGGGCAAGATTTACTCTTACAATCTTTAAGCGGTTTAACTTGGTTAAGTGGCGATGCCGATGATGGCCCCGTTCCCATGGGTTTATCCATCATTGATATGCTGGCTGGGGCAAACTTAGCGAATGGTTTATTGGCTTGTTTGGTAAAAAAGGCTATCAGCGGTGTAGGGGCTTTGGTCCAAGTAAGTATGTTAGAAACTGCTTTCGATTTTCAGTTTGAAGCCATCACTACGTTTAATAGAGATGGTGGTGAATTACCCCAAAGAACCGCTAGCAACAATGCTCATGCTTATTTAGGAGCTCCTTACGGGATATATCAAACCCAAAATGGTTGGTTGGCCTTGGCGATGGGGCAAATACCCGTTTTGGGAAATTTATTAGGTTGTGATGCCTTATTAGCCTATCAAGAAACTGCCGAAGCTTTTGATAAAAGAGATGAAATAAAGGCTGTTTTGGCTGCGCATCTCAAGACCAATACAACAGAAAAATGGCTATCCCTACTAGAACCAGCAGATATTTGGTGTGCTGATGTTTTAACTTGGGATAGGTTGATGGCGCATGATGGTTTTAAAGCTTTAGAGATGCTGCAAGAAGTTACCATGTTAGATGGCTTCTCTTATAAAACCACACGTTGCCCTATTCGTATTGATGGCGAGCTATTAACTTCATCTAAAGCTTCTCCTGCATTAGGTCAAGATAATGTAAAGATTATAAAGGAGTTATCTGATGAGTAAATTTAGGTTTGCGGTAAGAAAGTTCGATCCTTTTGAGCGCAGTATGCAAAAGATTTGGGAAAGCTTTTGTGTAGAAACAGGCTGTAAATTAGAGGTCGAGTTTATCGCAATGGATTTACCCGATTTGCATCATGAATTAATTACCAATAAGGGACTAAAAAATGGAAAATGGGATGCTGCCCATTTAGTAACCGATTGGATATTAGAAGCCTATCATGATGATGCCGTTACGGATATAAAGCCTGTGTTAAATCAACAAGAGCTAGATGCTTGGAGTAATTCTTTATTAGCACTTCAACAATTTGATGGTAAGCTCTTGGGTTTACCTTTTCATGATGGTCCTCAGTGCTTAATCTACCGTAAAGATTTATTTGAATCTCTAGAAGAACAGCAAAAGTTTAAAAGCTTATATGGCAAAGATTTAAAAGTACCAGTTAGCTGGGACGACTTTATAGAAGTAGCGGAGTTTTTCCAAAGACCTGAGGATAATTTATATGGTACTGTGGTAGCTGCTTTCCCTGATGGGCATAATACCGTTTTTGATTTCTGTTTGCAGTTATGGAGCAGAGGCGGAGCATTGCTTGATGCTGATCGAAATATCCAGATCAATACGCCAGAAGCCGCTGCAGGCTTAAATTTTTATAGAGAATTATTAAAAAACGAGAAGGCTATTCATCCACAATCAGCTCATTATGAATCGGTACAAGCGGGTGAAGCTTTTGCCCGTGGAGAGGTTGCTATGATGGTGAATTGGTTTGGCTTTGCTGCTGTTTGCGAAGTTTCAGAAAGCTCAAAAGTTAAAGGCAAAGTTGATGTTACAGGCTTACCAAAAGCAGGCGACGGAGAAGCTTGTTCTTTAAATGTATATTGGATGTATGTAGTAGGCGCTGGAAGTCAAAAACAAGATATAGCATTGTCTTTTGTGAAGTATGCTACACAAGCCCAACAAGATAAATTACTTACGCTAGAAGGTGGTATAGGTTGTAGAAAATCTACTTGGCAAGATACAGATATTAATCATATCATCCCTTATTACCATAAGTTAGAAACCTTGCATACACACGCTAAAACATTGCCACAAAGCAAACATTGGTCTGCCATTGCAAGCCTTATAGATGAGTTGGTTATGAAAGCATGTTCAACTGATGATGTAGGTGATTTGCTAAAATATGCTCAGTATAAAATAAATAATTTCAATACTTTATAGTATTTGATTAAATAAAATATTTAATAATTATGAATATTCAATATCATCCTATTTTGCCTCAACAAAAGCTACCCATCATCATCATTGGAGCAGGTGGAATTGTTAGGGATGCTCATTTACCCGCTTATCAGAAAGCAGGATTTGAGGTAGTAGGAATTACCAATCGTACCAGAGAAAGAGCTATAAAGGTGGCACAAGAATTTCATATTCCAAATGTTTATGATTCTGTTGCTGATGCAGTAGCGAAAGCGCCTGCACATACGGTGTATGATATCACCACCATGCCCGAAAGCTATATTGGTATATTAGAGCAATTGCCAAATGGTAGCGCCGTTTTGATACAAAAGCCTATGGGGGATGACTATCAGCAAACACAAGATATTATAGAAGTTTGCAGAAGGAAAAATCTTGTAGCCGCTATTAATTGCCAGTTACGTTTTGCTCCCTATGTAAGTGCAGCCAGATACCTTATAGAACAAGGTTTTTTAGGCGATTTATACGATATGGAAGTAAGGGTAACAGTTAAAACACCTTGGGAGTTATTTCCGCATGTGATGGTTCATCCTCGTTTAGAAATCCAATACCACAGCATCCATTATATAGATTTAATGCGCTCTTTTTTAGGAGAGCCCAAAGCAGTACTGGCAAAAACTCTTAAACATCCTGCTAAAAAGCTTTCTTCGTCTCGCTCAACCATCATTTTAGATTATGGCGATACCATGCATTCGGTTATTAATACCAACCACGACCATGATTTTGGACCTCATCATCAAGAAAGTTTTATCAAATGGGAAGGCACCAAAGGAGCTATTAAAGCTAAAATGGGTTTATTAATGGATTATCCTCATGGTGTACCCGATGTTTTTGAATATTGCTTATTAGAAGAAGGCAAAGCACCAGAATGGAAAAGCATCATTTTAGAAGGCTCTTGGTTTCCTGATGCGTTTATCGGAACTATGTCTAGCCTCATGCGCTATAAAAACGGTGAAACTAAAGTTCTACCCACCAGCGTAGAAGATGTTTTCCAAACCATGATGCTGGTAGAAAAGGCTTATGAAGTGAGTTTGAAGTAAGGAGTCCAAGGTCCTAAGAAAGAAAGCAGAAGCAGTAACCAACTAACTCCCGATAGCTATCGGGACTAACCAACTAATAACTAACCACCTAACCAACTAATAACATGTATTTCAAATCAATTTTTTTTGAGGATTACCAATTAGAAGATAAAAGAGTAACCTTAGGTAGAACCATAACCGAGACAGATTTTGTTGTTCATGCTGGGCATACGGGAGATTTTTTTCCCCACCACATGGATGCAGAATGGTGTAAGACACAGCCTTTCAAACAGCGCATTGCACATGGTACTATGATATTTAGCATCGGTATTGGCTTAACTGCTTCGGAGATAAATCCAGAGGCCATGTCTAAAGGTTATGATAGATTAAGATTTATAAAGCCTGTTTTTATTGGTGATACCATCCATTCAGAAATTACCATTTCTGCCAAATCTGATGCTAAAAAGCCCGAATATGGTAATGTTACAGAGCATGTAGAAGTTATTAACCAACATGGCGAGGTGGTTTTAGTGTGCGATCATATCTTATTGGTAAAAAGAAAATCCATGTAGTATGAACACAAATTCAATCAACCAGCCTGTGGTATCAGCGCAAAGCGATGGTGCAAAGCAAAAGTATCTCTTACCTTTCATTTTAATTATTTGCTTGTTCTTTTTATGGGGGATGGCTCATAATTTAGATTCCATCCTGATTCCGCATTTGAAAAAGGCCTGTCAGTTAAATAACAGACAATCTACTTTAATAGATACCTCTATTTTCTTAGCCTATTTTTTAATGGCTATCCCTGCCGGGATGATGCTAAGGAAATTCGGCTATAAAGCCAGTATGATTATTGGTTTATTGGTATTTGCAATGGGAGCATTTTTGTTTATTCCGGCAGCTAATACGCTTTCTTACGGTGTTTTCTTAATAGCACTATTTATTATTGGTTGTGGTTTAACGGTATTGGAAACAGCAGCTAATCCTTATGCCGCCATCTTAGGAGAGCCAGAAGGTGCAACAACCAGATTAAATCTAGCTGCATCATTTAACGGCTTGGCTGCTATGGTAGCACCCATTATTGGGGCAAATTTTATCCTATCCGGAAAAGAATATACAGCCAGCCAGTTAGCTGCAATGCCAGAGGGTGAAAAAATGAGCTATTTATTCTCTGAAGCAGCAGCAGTAAAAACGCCATATTTAGTCTTAGGAATAATTGTAATACTGGTGGCATTATTGTTTTATTTTATCCATTTCCCAGAAATTAAGCCTAATAAAGAAGAAAAAGCTAAAACCGGATTTTTTGCTGTCTTAAAACATCGTCATTTAAGATGGGCCGTAATAGCGCAGTTTTTTTATGTAGGAGCACAAGTATGTGTAACCAGTTTTTTTATCAGGATGGCGCAACAAGGAGCCGGTTTAGATGAAAAATCAGCAGCTTACTATTTAACTATTTATGGTTTCTTGTTTATGGCAGGCAGGTTTGTAGGTACTTTCTTTTTAAAATATACAACAGCACAAAAGCTGTTATCATTATACGCGGTATTAGCAGCTCTAATGTGCTTGTTAGCTGTTATTACGCAAGGTATTTTCGTGATTTACGCTTTAGGAATCATTGGCTTTTTAATGTCTATCATGTTTCCAACCATTTTTTCTTTAGGCATTAAAAACTTGGGCGAGGAAACTAAACCAGGTTCATCATGGCTGATTATGTCTATTGTTGGAGGTGCTATTTTACCTTATCTCATGGGTACTGTTATTGATTATAATGGAGATAATATCCAAATAGGGTATCTTATTCCTTTTTGCTGTTTCATCATCATCTTATTTTTTGGATGGAAGAAAAGTGATGTTGCGTAGAAAGTTTAAAATTAAAATTCAGGAATGTTGAGTTGTTAGTTTCACCATCATCTTTAAACTAACAACTCATTTTCCTTGATGTATTATCTATCTAACTCCAAATAGCTAACAACCCAACCAACTAACCACCTAACTACACAACACCACCGCTAGGTAAGCAGGCATCCCAATAGTAATATTTACAGGAAAAGTTACCGCTAAAGCCATCGGGATGAAAATACCCGGGTTAGCTTTAGGGACTGCAATTTTCATGGCTGCTGGTACCGCTATGTAAGAAGCACTAGCCGCTAAAACAGCCATAATAAATCTGTCGCCAGGTTCATGAGTAATAATTCTGCTTAAATAAGCCACAATCAATCCGTTTATTAAAGGTGTAAGGGTAGCAAAAACTACAGTAAATTTACCGCTATTTAAGAAGTCTTGTAGTTTTTTACCACTAACAATCCCCATATCTAGTAAGAAAATTGCTAGAAAGCCTTTGAAAATATCAGTAGTAAAAGGTTTAATACCCATCGCTTGCTCATCACTAGCTAAAAGCCCAATAATTAAGCTTCCTAAAATAAGCAGCACACTACCGTTGGTTAAAGAGTGCTTAATAATTTGACTAAGACTTTGTTGTGGTTTCAGAGGGTCGTTTTTAGCAAATATCCTAATCAAAATAACACCTATAATAATAGCTGGAGCCTCCATTAATGCCATAACTGCAACCATATGGCCATTAAAACCTATATTTTGTATCTCTAAGAAAGAAACGGCCGTTACAAAAGTAACCGCACTTACCGAGCCATAAGCTGCTGCAATAGCTCCAGCATTATATACAGAAAGCTTTTTCTTTAAGATAAAGAAGGTGTAAAAAGGTATGGCAGTGGCAGTACAAATACCGAAGATTATGGCGTAAATAATCGACATAGAAAACTCGCTATGCGCTAATTCTTGTCCGCCTTTAAAACCAATAGAAAATAATAAATAAAGAGAGATAAATTTTGAAGTTTGGTCTGGTATGGCTAAATCGCTTTTGAGTCTTACAGCTACAATTCCAAGAATAAAAAATAAAAGAGCAGGGTTTGTTAAATTGTCAATTAAAAGATGGAAATCCATTGGTTAAGGTTTAATTAGGGAAAATTGCTTTGTTGGCAATGCTATAACTATCGTTATGATCAAGCTGTGCTACTTCTAAACCATACTGTTCAGGGTTATTTTTTTTATAATTATAATCATCCATCTTTTTCAATAGCACTTTTTTTCTATGATTTTTGGCGGATTTTTGGATAAAGTTATTTTTTGGTTTTTCATCATCATCACTATTAAAACCCCAGTCTAAATTATTTCCAAAAGCGCTTTTAAATGCTAAATCATCATTTTTACTGTCTAGAAGTTTTTTTGCTGATAGATTTAAATTTAATTCTGTTTGATTTTTACTTAGCCATACTAATATGATAATGGCTAGCCCTATAGCCAATTTGCTCAACAAATAATCTGATATAAAACTCACAGCAATTAATATTGTCATCATAACAAAAAGGGTAGGAGCTAATAATTTTTGAATATCGTAGCGTTTTTGCTTCATATTTAAAGTTTTTGACACTCCAAAATTGAAACTTATAACTCATAAATTATTATTTATACTTTATATGTTTATGATAAGAAAAACTTATGATAGTTTTGCTTTAAAAGCAGTAAGAAACCATCATGAGAATAAAAATTTACAACCCTAAGTGATAGGATTTATTGATGGATGAGATGAAACTACCTTATAAGAATCGTGAATTTTAAGCGGATCAAATACTCACCTAATTCTTATATTCTACAAGCACTTCATTAGCATGTTGAATGGCTTAGAATCGGTTTAATTAGAAAGGCGAACTTTCCAAAAGTTCGCCTCTCTTTTAAATATCAACAATTCACAAAAAGCTTAATTTGAAGGGAATGTAACCCTGAGATGTGATACATCTGCTTGGATTTCTTATTTAATCGCCTCTTTTTAAACCAAATTTCTCTATTTTAGAGTAAAGATGACTTCTTTGAATATCAATATCTTCAGCTGTTTTAGAAACGTTCCAATTGTTTTTTTCTAGCTTAAATTTGATATATTCTTTCTCTGCATAATCTTTATAATCCTGGAAATTTGCAAATTCATCAAAATTTATTCCTGATGATTTATGGGTTGTATCAGGTGCGTAAATACTACCACTTGGATTAGAAAAAGCCTTAACATCATCCTCAGTAATGGTTTTATCGCTTAAAATAATTAAACGTTCTATCACATTTCTGAGTTCGCGTATGTTACCTGTCCAGGGTAAATTTTTTAGAGCTTCATAAGCTCCAGCTGATATTTTTTTCACCGGCATCCCATAATCATTGCAAATTTCTTCACAGAAAGTTTCAGATAATAATGGAATATCACTTTTTCTTTCTGCCAAAGGTGGTACATGGATATGTATAACATTTAATCGATGGTAAAGGTCCATCCTAAAATTACTGGCTTCAATTTCTTTAAGTAAATCTTTATTGGTAGCGGCAACAACTCTCACATTAACATCTATTTCTTTTTCACCGCCTACTCTGGTAATTTTGCTTTCTTGTAAAGCTCTTAAAACTTTTGCTTGCGCAGATGCACTCATGTCGCCAATTTCATCTAAAAATAGCGTACCCCCATTAGCTTGTTCAAACTTTCCGATACGTTGTTTTACAGCCGATGTAAATGAACCCTTTTCGTGTCCAAACAATTCGGATTCTATTAATTCTGATGGGATAGCAGCACAGTTAACCTCTACCATAGGACCTTGAGCCCGGTTAGATTTCTCGTGTAACCATCTTGCTACTAGTTCTTTACCGCTTCCATTGGCACCGGTTACCAAAACACGAGCTTCTGTAGGAGCAACTCTTTCTATCGTTTCTTTAATTTTACTGATACTTGGAGATTCGCCTAAAATTTCTCTGGTTTTGGTTTTACTTACTTTTTGCTTTAATACTTTGGTTTCTGTAACCAAAGAACCTCTATCTAAAGCATTTCTTACGGTAATTAATAAACGATTTAAATCTGGTGGTTTGGAGATAAAATCAAAGGCACCTTTTTTAGAAGCTTCAACAGCAGTTTCTACCGTTCCATGTCCTGATATCATGATGAAAGGTAAATCAGGCCTTATTTCTAAACCTGCAGACAGTACTTCCATTCCGTCCATTCTATTCATCTTAATATCACAAAGAACTAAATCATAATTCTTTCTTTTGATAAGGTCTAAACCGTCAACGCCATTGTCTACATCTTCAATTTCAAAATCTTCATACTCTAAAATTTCTCTTAGTGTATTTCTGATAGCTCTTTCATCATCAATAATTAAAATTTTTGCCATACAAGTATTTAACGTTTGGGTTTAAAATTGTATACTAATCTATACAATTGTGCATAAAAAAAGTCCTGCGTTGGAAGCAGGACTATCAGAAATTAGTTATAAAAGCAAATCTATAAGCCGGGTTCTGTCATCCTGATCCAAATTGCTTCGGATTTCAGGATTCTCTATCATTTATCTTGCCATAATATTGCTATTATGATCTAACGACCTACCCTCCTTAATAGCGATAAACGCAGCGGAACGAGCAGCCCCGACGGTTAAGGTTTATTTGGTCTTTCAACTCCTGAGGTTTACCACGATGTATGTCGCCATACAAAGTCGTGAGCTCTTACCTCACGTTTTCACCTTTTCTCCCGTTAAACGGAAGTAGTTTATTTTCTGTAGCACTTTCTGTCACCTTTAAGGGGTGCCTTCCCGTTAGGAAGCAGGATGCTCTGTGTTGCCCGGACTTTCCTCCATCCCGATATTAATCGGGACAGCGATAGAGCGATTTGCCCTGTAAAGATAACCTTTTTACTTACAGTTATTGATGTTTTTTTCTACTTCCTTAACATCATAAATGCCTTGTTTATTGCCAAACGAGTTGGTGATGTAAGTTAAAACCTTAGCAACATCAATAGCTGCTAAATGCTTTTCTGCTGGCATTGGCGTTTGGTAAGTTACACCGTTTACCACAATAGTATCTGATAAACCATAAACAATATAGCAAGCCAAATCTTTTCGGTTTTCTCTTAAAAAAGTACTATCTGTTAATGGAGGAATAACATTTACCAAGCCGCTTCCGTCTTTCATGTGGCAGTTTTGACAGTGTACCTGATAAATTTGAGAACCATCTGCATAATAGCGTTGATATTTCACTTCCTCCTCACTACAAGCACTTAAAAAAATGCAGATAATCAGTAAACTAAATATCAAGCTTATAATTTTTGCTCTCATTTATACTCGGCTAATAAAACATCCATATCATCCATCAATTGGCTTACTTGCTTTTCATCTGTACCATCGTAAGCGCCTCTTATATGTTTATTTTTATCTACTAAAATGAAATAACCTGAGTGACTGATACCTCCCGGAGCTAAAGAATCTCTATCCGCATAATTCATGTAACCATTACGAGCCATGTTGTAAATTACATCTCTTTCACCATATAAAAAGTGCCATTTTTTGCTGCTTACGCCGAGTTTATCAGCATATTTTTTTAAAACAGGAACACTATCATGTTTTGGATCGATGGTGTGTGAGACGATGGCTACTTGGTTATTGTCTTTATACTTATCATGAATACGCAATAATTGCTTCTTCATAATTGGGCAAATAGAAGGGCAGGAGGTAAAGAAAAAATCAGCTACGTAAATTTTATCCTTTAAAGAGTCATTATTAATGTAAACACTGTCTTGATTCAATAAATTAAAATCCGGAATGGTTTGGTAAATCGTATCCTTTCCGTTAGCAGCCAACTCACGATGACCTAAAACAGGTAGTTTAGCATCATTTTGCTTGCAAGAACTTATCAATAAGAATAAAAAGGAAATAACTAATAGAATATTGGTTTTCATATTATTTATATTGTTGAATAAGGGTGTTGCTGTGTGCTAATGATTTATCAAATAGCGTTTTTACAGAATCTATTTTTTGTTCCTGATTTCTTAGATAATCAAAAATTTCTGTACTTGATTTTCCTGTATAATCTGGATTAAACTGTTGCATCCAATTCATCATAGCATCATCGGCATTGTTTAATAAGTTTTTAGCACTATCAATTTTTGCTATAAGTGTGTTGATATCAAGACTAGGATTTTCTACTTTGATTTTTTTATATTTCAGCGTAATACTGTCTAATCTTAGCTGGTTTTCTGTTAAAGAATCCATCTTTGCCATTAGAACATCATGTTTATCTATCACTACTTTTTGAAGCTTTTGTTGCTCTTCTTTATCATTATTACAAGCAAAAATACTTAGCAAAGCTATTAGAGTTAAAAATTTCAAACTATTTCTCATCTTCAATGGGGTTATTTTTTAGTAAATATGGCTAGACCAAACAAACTTACGATTAATACACCTAGTGCTGAAATTAACATAGTTAAATCTCTAATGTTTTTGCCAGCCCAGTCCATAAATAAGAATTTATGAAATATGGCAAAACTATAACCTTCGGTTCTATTATCATTAGTTACATGTGAAGCTAAAGTTGAAAATTGGGTATCAATAAAATAAGTGTCTTGGTCTGGAGTATCATAATCTAATTGCACAACAGGTAGTCTTTTAAATACAAAACCGTAATCTCTTGAAAAAGAATACAGTGTTTTAGTATTTAACAGTTTTGCTTCAAATAAACTATTGTCTTCATCGGTTTTTAAACAACAATCTGGCAAAATAATATCCTCTTGTTGTAGGTTTGTAGTAAACTTTTTAACTAAATATTTAGCATATTCAACATCAGCATTTACAACTTCTTTACCGGCTTTTGCATTAAAATATAAAATTTCTTGAGGCTCGTCTTCTGTTTTATTATATACAACTTGATATAAAGTATCTTTTTTTAAAACAACAATTGCGATATTGGAAAGTCTTTCCCAACGTAAATTAAGCTTTAAAAAGTCTTTTTTAAGGTGTTCTGCTTTAATAATGGGTTCATGTTTTAATCCTGTTTCTCTGTCTGGATTCCATTTTTTGCTGGCATGGTAAGCACCACTAGCAGCAAAAGTTAAGGTAACAAAAGCGGTTGCAATACCAATTTGCCTATGGTACTTTTTCAGAATACTTTTATTGTTGGATGTATTCTTCTTGAATTTTCCCCACATAAATCCATAAATAATAACTCCGCTTAGCGCTGATAATATGATGATGCTTAAGCAAATCATCATCACTACAATACGTATTTGGTTATTACTTATAGCATCTAAAAAAGACCAATTATGAAATAAATCAAAAATTAAGAGGAAATTTTTACGGTTTTGATTATTAAAAGTAGCTAAACGGCCACTTGTGGTTTCAATAAATAAATCTGTACCGTCATTTTTATCAAAAGATAATTTCCAAACAGGTAAAAGCCTGTTGATGTATTTATAATCTTGCGAAAAGCTATTTTGTAAGGTAATTTTTTCTGGTTTTGCGCTAACGTCAGCTAAGTAGTACTGAGCCAAATATGTAGCATATAATTTATCTCCATTTACAAGTTCTTTACTGTTAGAAGTATCAAAATATCTGATGCTTTTATCTACAGTTTTTACCTGATAATAACTTTTATCTTGAAACTCGATAATTCTAAAGTTTAGGAAACGATGTATTTGATTTGCTTTTAAAACTTCTTGTAAACTAAAGTTGATTTTAGAGGTATCAACAACCGTAATTTCGAGTTTATCTTTAGGCAATGTAGGTTTAAACCAATGTGCCATAAAGGGATGCATAAGACCAGAAAGTGTCCAGAAAATTACGGGTATAATGGTTATTAAACCTATAACTTTGTGCCATTTATAGATGTTTTGTTTAATGTATTTTTTCATTTTCATGATGCTAAAAAAGAGCTTGCTTTAAATTCAAAGCAAGCTCTTTTAGTTAATTGATTTTATTGTTACCTGTAAAATTATATTGAATACCCATCACAAAAGTTCTTGGGGCGCCAGGATTAAATGTGCTTCTATCTGTAAGATTATTACCTCTGGATACAGAGTTGGCAAATAACTCATTCGTAATATTCATGATATTAGCGTAAAGCTCAATGCTTTTCCATTTATAACCAACTCTGTAATTTAGGAGATGATAACCTTCGTATTTTACCGTATTAATTTGGTTTTGATACCAAGACGATAAATACTGCCATTCTATAGAAGTTCTGAAATTTTTAAACCATTTAGGATAATAAGTAAACTCGCTATTCCAAGTCCAACGAGGCGAACTAGGCATTTCAAAACCTGCTAGGTTTTGAAAAGGATCATTTGGTCTATCACTAATTTTAAAATCCTCAAACCGATGGATGGCAGTTGTACCTCCAAATCTAAACCAATATTCTTCGCTTGGTTTGGCGTTAAATCCAAATTCTAAACCACGGTGTAGGGTTTTTCCTGCTGATTGAAAATCAAAAGAATTATCTGCTTGTCGGATACTTAACAACTCATTTCTACCATCCATTTGATAAGCAGTAATATCTAAGTACAACTTATTGTTAAGAAATGAAATCCATCCGCCTAGCTCATAATTATTAAAGTAGGCAGGGCTTAAATTGGTATAAAATTCAACCGGATTGGTATTTGGCCTAGGCCTAAAAATTGAGGTTAAAGATGGCGGCGAAAAGCCCTGCGAAAAATTAGCATAAACACCTTTGTTTTTATCAATCTCATAAGTTACACCAATTTTAGGCGTAAACCTTTGGTAGGTAATGTTACCCGATGTAGTATTTACGTTGTTGATATAATCCAAATCCATCACATCATATCTGCCACCAACAGAAAAACGTAATTTATTTACTGGTTCAAAATCATACTGAAAGTATGTAGCGTAATTTTTAATATCTCCATTATAATTAGCTATCTGAAATTCTGGTCTTTCTCTGGCTATACTATATTTTTCTACAAACCTATTACTTGGATCTAGTTGTGCATTTAAATCAATTAAATAAGACCAATACGTATTTTGTGTTAAGTCTAAAACTGCACCAGTAAGTAATTTAGCATTTAAAAAATTAAACTTTTGACTATGTTGAGCAATAAAGCCATAACTCTCAAAATCATTAGAATTAATTTCTCCTCTGGCTTTTGTTGGGTCGTTTGTTGCACTTGGTACAGAATTCCACCTGATGGCATAACTTGGGTTTTGACCGTGTTTATTACTTCTTTGAAATAGCGTAATAAAAGATTTAGAATGACTATTCCAATCATGTTCTAAGGTTAAACGAGAACGGTAGGCATCAGATTTTCTATAAGTAAAATCTGATGTACTTACATAATTTCTACTGTAAAACATGGTACTATCCACACTTCCGGCCATTTGAGAATAATAAGTACCGTAGATAAAGTTTCCTACAAGACGGGTTTTGCTATTGAAATTGTACTCTAATCTTGCATTTACGGATGTTTTATCATAATCAGAGCTAGCCATCCAAGAATTGGTTTGTTTACTACTTAAGCCTCCAATATAAAAGCCAAACTTTTTTATTTGAGCTCCGGCTCCAAATTGTATTCGCCTAAAACCCCAATTATCAAACTGAACGCCCACTTTTGCAGTAGGTACGGGTGTAGGCCTTTGCATAATAAAATTAATAGCCCCACCAACAGCTTCGGGTCCGTAAATAGAGGAAACAGGTCCTTTAACAACTTCAATGCTGTTGATAACAAATTGGTTAACTTCCAATAAAGCATTATGATTAAAAACTCCTAAGGGTCTTATAGGTACACCGTCTTCCAGATATAAATAATAAGCACTTGTGCCCATAGGCTGTCTAATAGACATGCCATGTTGCTCGTTATTATAACTCGGCATGATAACTCCTGGCGTTTTATTAATAATTTCAAAAACCTGATTTGCCTTTGTCTCATCAATAAGTTTTGCCGATAATTTGCTTATTGCCATAGGAGTTTGACTTCTTAAAGAAGCTTCTCTATTTGCTGTAACAACAACTTCATTTAAGTTGTCTGAGTTTTGCTTTAAAGCGATATAAATAGGTTGATTGTTTTTAACCAAAAACTCCTTATTTTCATAACCTAGTGCGGTAATAAATAGGTTCATACTATCTTTTGAGTTTTTGATAAAAAAAGTTCCTTGAGCATCAGTAAAACTTATTTGATTTTGGTCTTTCACTTTAATGATAGCTCCACTAATGGGAGTTTTAGTAAACTCCTCATATACAATTCCACTTAGGTCTTGTGCATAAGTGTTTAACATGGTAAGGATATACCAAACCAGTATTAAATAAAATTTCATGTGATTTTAATTAAGTCTGCAATAAAAAATATCATCCAAACGCTTGAGGTGATATTGAATAAAATTTACGCAGGCTTAAGCCGGAGGATGGAAAATAGGAAATGCTCTTACTAAGTTGTAGTGGAGTTGAACTGGGGTGTTAATTTCAAGAATTAAACTTGTATTAAAGCAAAAAGCATAGTTATTTACAGTGGCAATTTCTTGAAATAAGTTTTTCTGATTTTGCCTTTCCTGTTGTGCTTGCTTTTTTTCTGCTTGTTCTAGTTTTTTCTTCAAAAAACATTTCCCAAAACATTGTAATTGCGGCTTGTTTTTGTTTTCGCAAAGTTGTGCTGCAATATAATTTTTGTTCAACTCGAAACCTGCAAACACATATATCTTACTAAAATGAGTAGAAATAATAGTGCAGATTAATAGATATGCAATAATGCGTTGAAACATGGCGCAAATATAAATTTAGTATGGCAAAACCAAAGAAAATAAACCGTATATTTCTTAGATTTAAGGAAAATAATACGCACATGAAAAAATCACTCCGTATTTTTAAAATCTTTTTATTTTTATTGATGATGATGACTACACAAGATTTATTAGCCCAGTTAAAAGGTGCTTGGCATTTAAAAGATGGTGATACCAACCATTTGTTATTGATAGAGCATAACTTTATTTTCCATACCATTTATAAGGATAACGAGTTTATTAATTTACACGGCGGTACTTTTGAGCGTACAGAAAAGGAATTGGTGATTAATATGCTTGTTCATAATTTAAATGCCGATGCTGTGGGTAAAAAAACACATTTGCCTTATACTTTCTTAAATGATGAACTTACATTAATGCCTGGCAATAAGATTCTAAAATTTAAAAGAGTAGATAGTGGCAACGCTCCTTTGGCTGGTGTTTGGCGGATAACGTCCAGAATGCAAGCCGATGGTAAAGTTGTTCCAATACACCAAACAGGTACCAGAGTAACCTATAAAATATTAACAAGCAGTAAGTTTCAATGGTTAGCTATAGACCCAGCTGTTAAGCTTTTTAATGGTACTGGTGGTGGTTCTTATACCTTTAAAGATGGTAAATATGTAGAAACAATTGAGTTTTTCTCTAGGGATAATAATAGGGTAGGTGCCTCTTTAAGTTTTGATGGTAAACTAGAAAATGGCGATTGGCATCATAGTGGTTTAAGCTCTAAAGGAGAAAAAATTTACGAAATCTGGTCGCAGGTTAAATAACATGAACAGGAAAGAAGAAAATAATACCCTTTACAAAAGCTTCAGCTTTAAAGATTTTGCTGAAGCTTTTGCTTTTATGACTAAAGTTGCCATTTTAGCAGAAGAAGCCCAGCATCATCCTACATGGAAAAACACCTACAATAAGGTGGAAATTTGGCTTCAAACACACGATGAAGGAAACATCGTTACAGAAAAAGATAAAGCTTTAGCCCAAGCTATTGATGCGCTTTTATAAGATTTTTAAAACAGCTAAATAAAGTTGGGCACATAAAATACCCATGCCAAAGCTTAGTAAAGTTCCTATCAGGATATATTCTGTTAACTTAATGTCTTTGGCATCTTTTAAATCGCCAAACCTAAAAATAGATTTAGCAGCTAGCAGAAAACCAATACCTTCCCAAAAATTTATCACCACAAAAAAGAAGATAAATAAGCGTTCTAAAATGCCAATATACTTACCTGCATGATTACTATTATGCTGAATAAGTTCTGATGTTTCTTGTTTAATTTGAACACTCCACTGCGTTAACAAAATCCTTAAAACAATGGCGCTTACATAAGTCACACTCAATACAGCTGTAACCATTAATAAAAATGGTGGCGTTTGCAGGTATTGGAGATTTAGCTCGTAAGGATGATAAGCATAAACCACTGCTGCTATTACAAGCAAGTGTAAAAGCTGGTCTGCAAAAAAGTATACTTTGCTATATTTGGGTTTCTCTAGGTAAATTTTAAGGAAATCTATAATTAAATGACTGATTACAACGACTGCAATACCTAATAAGTATTGCGTTTTAAAAGCTGTTATCAATAACAAAAGCAGCAAATGTATAGCTGCATGAAAATAAAGGTATTTAGATTTTATTTTTAACGATTTCTTATGTTCAACCCATTTGTTGGGTTGCAGAACAAAATCGCCAATAAGATGAGCTAATAGCAGTTGTAATAATAATGTTAACATAGGTTTTTTAGCTGTTGCTGATAATAATTTAGCAGTTTTAGCAATTCATCATAACCGCCTCTTTTTAAGCCTGCACTTATAGCACTTTGGCTTTTCTTGTTTAACGCGGCAGCAAGCTGTTGCTGATTAAGTTCTGGATGCTGTAAAGCCTTCAATATCATTTCTGCTGATGTTGATGTCCAACCATCAGCGGTAAGCGCAAAAATTTCTAACATGGTGTTGATGGTTAAATCAAACTGTGGCCATGTAGTTTTTATTGCCAAAGTATTAGTCTTTAAGCTATCAAAACACTCACCAGCAAAAATAAAAGCATTACCATTAGATTCTGATAGCTTATCGCTTTGATAATTTATATCCCCAACACCAATACCAATTCTTGCATCTAATTGGCTTAACTTTTTAATATTAGCTTTGATGATATAAGCCAATTTAAGCGCAAATGCAGGTTCTGTTTTAATTTGGAAACTATCTCCACGGTAAATTTCCCAGTCTTTAGGCTGTACACCATATTGCGAAAACAGCGCTTTTAAACTGTTGAGCCATATTTCAGAATCAACTTTTCTTGAGCTGATGATATCTCCGGTTAAAATTGCTTGCATCATAATATGCAATATAGTAATTATCGCTTAATTACACGATATTTTTAATTATCGCTTATTTGTGCGATATTTTTAATTATCACTGATTTAAACGATAATTTGCATTTTAAAATTAAAATGTAGCTTATAAAAAAAGCCCGCTTCTAAACGGGCTTTGATTTTTAAACTCCTAAATCAGTCATAATCTGATTGATTTTTTCATTTAACAAAGCATCAGTTTCTTTAAATGCTTCTTTATGGGCTAAAGGCGTGTTTACGCTGCAATAGAATTTAATTTTTGGCTCTGTACCAGACGGACGAGCAGAAATGATACAACCATCCTCGGTAACAAACTGTAAAACATCAGATTTTGGTAAATCTATTTGTTTAATGATACCCGAATTTAAATCAGTTTCTTTTCTTAAAGTATAATCTTTTAAAGTAACAACCTTAGAGCCACCTAGACTTTGTGGCGGATTATTTCTAAAACGCTCCATCATGGCTACAATTTCTTCGGCACCGGTTTTACCTTTCTTAGTGATAGACACTAACTTCTCTTTATAGAAACCGTATTTCACATACATATCAATTAAAGCATCATACAAGCTGCTTCCTTTATCTTTGTAGAAAGCCGTCATTTCTGCTATAAAAGCACAAGAAATTACAGCATCTTTATCTCTTACAAACTCGCCAACTAGGTAACCATAACTTTCCTCGCCACCTACAATAAAGGTTTCCTTACCTTGTAATTGCGTCATAATCTGACCAATAAATTTAAAGCCAGTTAGCGTATTGTAGCAAGTAACATTTTTAGAAGCAGCAATTTTATCAATCAAGTAAGAAGTAACAATGGTTTTAATTACATATTCTTTTCCTGTGAATTTTCCTTCTTTCTCCCAAGCTTCAAGCATATAATTAACCAGTAAACAGCCGGTTTGGTTACCGTTTAAAAGTTCAAACTCGCCATCGTGGTTTTTAACAGCAATACCTACACGGTCTGCATCAGGGTCTGTTGCTAAAACTAAATCGGCATTAACTTCTTTGGCTTTTTGTAGTGCTAAAGTTAGTGCTTCTTTTTCCTCAGGGTTTGGATAAATAACGGTAGGGAAATTACCATCAGGTTTAACCTGTTGCTCAACCAAAGTAATATTGGTAAAACCAAATCTTTCTAAAGCTGGCGGCACTAAAGTAATACCGGTACCATGGATAGGAGAAAACACGATTTTTAAATCATGCTGACGTTTGATAGCATCAGGCGAAACCGATAAGGAAACTATTTTGCTTAAGTAGCTCTCATCAATTTCTTCGCCTATGTAGGAAATATGCTCAGGCTTAACTATAAATTTAACATCATCTATATTGGTAATTTTTGCTACTTCATCCATCACCATTTTATCGTCAGGAGCTACAAATTGTCCACCATCTGCACCATAAGCTTTATAACCGTTGTATTCTTTTGGGTTATGAGATGCGGTTAACATCACACCACTTTTGCAACCTAATTCTCTTACAGCAAAAGAAAGTTCTGGCGTTGGTCTTAAAGCCTTAAAGAAATAAACATGGATATCGTTAGCTGATAATACCTCGGCAGTAATTTTGGCGAAGTAATCAGAATTATTACGACTATCGTGTGCAATAGCAACTTTTATAGTTTCGCCCGGATATTTTTTTATTAAATAGTTGGCTAAACCTTGTGTTGCAACTCCAATGGTATATTTATTAATACGATTAGAACCTGGACCCATAATACCACGTAAGCCTCCGGTACCAAATTCAAGATCTTTATAAAAGGAATCGGTTAATTCTGTAAAAGATTTTTCATCTAATAAACTTTGGATTTTTTGCTTGGTTTCGGCATCGTAATTTCCTTGTAACCAAGTGTTAATTTTAGATTGGACAGATTGTTCTAATTGCTGCATGTTTGAAAACTTTTTAAAAGAAAAAATAGGATGGATAAAATTATAATTATTAATGTAAATTCTTACAATTAATCAAAAATCGTACAATTTTATTTTATTCGTTCCTGATAATACCAAGCTTTTATCTATTTTTAGCGCCTGAATTAAAAATCATATAAATAGTATAAAAATGAAAGTTCTAAAGTTCGGAGGTACATCTGTAGGAAGCCCTGAAAGAATGAAAAAACTTTTAGACATCATCAATCCGTCTGAAAGACAGATAGTCGTACTATCTGCAGTTTCTGGTACAACAAATAGCTTGGTAGAAATATCTCAAGCTTATCTTGCGTCTGATAAGGCCAAGGCTAAGGAACTTGTAAAGGCTTTAAAGGATAAGTATGAGGTTTTCATTAAAGAACTATTTCAAAAAGACGAATTTTTAGGTAAAGGTAAAGAAGTAATTGATTCTCATTTTGATTTATTAGATGCTTTTTCGCATGATTTATTTACAGCTATTGAAGAAAAAGTTGTTTTAGCACAAGGCGAGCTTTTATCAACAACCTTATACCATATTTACTTAGAGGAAATTGGTGTTCCATCTGTGTTGTTGCCGGCTTTAGAATTCATGAAGATAGATGAAGATAATGAGCCTATTGTTGATTTTATCACAGAAAAACTCACACCACTTTTAGATGCACATCCTTCTATCAACCTGTTTATTACACAAGGTTACATCTGTAGAAATTCTTTTGGTGAGATTGATAATTTAAGAAGGGGAGGAAGTGATTATACAGCGTCTTTAATTGGTGCTGGTATTCGCTCTGAAGAAGTTCAAATTTGGACAGATATTGACGGAATGCACAATAACGACCCTCGTATTGTAAAAGGTACTAAGCCCATTGCTCGTTTATCTTTTGATGAGGCTGCCGAGTTAGCTTATTTTGGTGCTAAAATTTTACACCCACAGTCGGTATTCCCAGCACAACGCTATAAAATTCCGGTAAGGTTGTTAAATACAATGGAGCCTAAAGCTTTTGGTACATTAATAAGTTCTGAAAGTGAAAAAGGAAAAATCAAATCTATAGCAGCAAAAGATGGTATTACAGCTATTAAAATACAATCTAGCAGAATGCTGTTAGCTTATGGTTTCTTGAGGAGAGTTTTTGAAGTTTTTGAGCGTTACAAAACACCAATTGATATGATTACAACATCAGAAGTTGCTGTTTCTGTTACTATTGATGAAACTAAATATTTAGGAGAAATCACCAAAGAACTAAGTGATTTTGGAACTGTTGAAGTTGATGTAAATCAATCTATCATTTGTATAGTAGGAGATATGGGTGCTGATACACATGGTTTTGCTTCAAGAGTTTTTGAATCTTTAAAACATATCCCTTTAAGGATGATTTCTTACGGTGGAAGTAACTACAATATCTCTTTATTGGTTAAAACCGAAGATAAAGTAGAAGCATTAAGAAGTTTACACAATCGTTTATTTGAATAATATAGTGCAGATGGTAAGGCAAATGTTTAATGCCCAATTAGTAGATTCATTTAAAGATAAAGAGACACCTTTTTACTATTACGATTTAAAGTTGTTGAAAGACACTTTAACGGTATGTAAAGAGGCTTCTGCATCGCACCATTTTCATATACATTTTGCATTAAAAGCTAATTTTAATGACCGTGTTTTACAGCTTATTAAGGATGCTGGTTTAGGTGCAGATTGTGTTTCTGGCGGCGAGGTTAAAAAAGCCATTGAAACAGGTTTTGATACTAAAAAAGTTGTTTTTGCTGGTGTAGGAAAATCTGATAGAGAGATAAACTACGCATTAGATAACGATATTTTTTGTTTCAATGTAGAGTCTATTCAAGAATTAGAGGTTATTAATGAATTAGCTGCTAAGAAAGGTAAAAAAGCCTCGGTTGCTATTCGTGTAAACCCTAATGTGGATGCGCATACCCACCATTACATTACTACAGGTTTAGATGAAAATAAATTTGGTATTAATGCTTGGGAACTTGCTGATGTTTCTGAAACATTAAAGAAATGCAATCATTTAGAGTTCTTAGGTATTCATTTCCATGTTGGCTCTCAAATTACGGATATGAATGTTTTCAAAAGCCTTTGTGTAAAGGTAAATGAAGTTCAGTCTTGGTTTGAGGAACGTGGCATGCCAGTAAAAGTTTTAAATGTTGGCGGTGGTTTAGGTGTAGATTATCATCAACCAGATGAAAATGCGATAGCAGATTTTAACAGCTATTTCCAAATTTTTAAAGATTTCTTAGAAATAAAACCTTATCAAGAAGTTCATTTTGAATTAGGTAGAGCTTTAGTTGCGCAGTGTAGTAGTTTAATAACCAGTGTTTTATATGTAAAACATGGTATTAAAAAGAACTTTGCTATTGTAGATGCTGGTATGACAGAATTAATGCGTCCAGCTTTGTACCAGGCTTATCACAAAATAGAGAACATTTCCCGACAATTAGATAATTCTGAAATCAAAAATCAAAAATCAAAAATTGTTAATTATGATGTTGTTGGACCAATTTGCGAATCGTCTGATTGTTTTGGGAAAGAAGTTGCTTTACCAGAAACCCAAAGAGGCGATTTAATAGCGTTGAGAACAGCTGGTGCTTATGGCGAGGTTATGGCTTCTGCTTATAACTTAAGGCCTGATATTAGACATGTTTACACTGAAGCATAAAAAAATACATATTCTTATTTATTGCCCAGTTAAAATTCCGGCGATACATTACGGCGGAATAGAACGGGTGATATGGGATCTAGGAAAAGCTCTTCATCAACAAGGTTATCAAATAACTTATTTGGTGAAGAGCGGTTCTTATTGTGATTTTGCTAAAGTAATACCTTACAATCCTTCGGTTGATATCAACCAACAAATACCTGATGATGTAGATTTGGTTCATTGCCATGATATTGTACATCCAAAGCCACAAAAACCTTATTTAATTACTATTCACGTAAATCCTGGATATAACCATACTTTAGATCAGCAATGTGTTTTTATTAGTAAAAATCATGCGGAAAGGCATCAATCTGATGCTTTTGTATATAATGGTTTAGATTGGGATAATTATCCAAAACCTAATTTTAATATTAACAGAACATATTTTCATTTCTTAGCTAATGCAGCATGGAAGGTTAAAAATGTAAAAGGAGCTATTGAGATTACTAAACAAGCAAATGAAAAATTAGAAGTTTTAGGCGGATACAGATTTAACTTTAAAATGGGCTGGCGTTTTACCTTTGATACCCATGTAAGGTTTAGGGGTATGGTTGATAATTTAGAGAAAGCAAAATATTTAGAGAAATCTAAAGGACTTATTTTTCCTGTTTTATGGGATGAGCCTTTTGGATTAGCCATTATAGAAAGCATGTACTTTGGATGCCCAATTTTTGCGACTCCTTATGGTGCCATTCCAGAACTAGTGAGCAAAGAAACAGGGTTTTTAAATACATCGGCAGAAGATTTAGCTTATGTACTGAAAAAGGCAGATGATTTTGATAGATTCAAATGCCACGAAAGAGCTAAAGATTTATTTTCGGCTACTTTTATGGCCAATCAATATCTTAAGTACTATGAAAGAGTTTTAAACGGAGAGGCCCTAAACGAAAATGTTCCCACTTTAAAAGAGGAAGTTAAATCAAAGTATTTACCTTTTGATTATTCTTCAAAAAACTCTAATAACTCTCCAAAATAAGAGCTATCCCAGCCATCAACAAATTCTTCGTAGTTTTCAGAAGGGATATTGGTATGTATTAATTCAACTGAAGTACCTTTTTTATGTTCGTGTAGTTTAATGGTTACGATAGATTTTTCATCTTGCCCATCAAAATACCATTCTTGTACAATTTTTTGATTTTCAACAAATTCAAGATTTTTACCTACGATATCTCCATCAAATAATGAAAATTCTGTATCCGGACTAGTACTCATTTCTGCTTCAGCACCTGTCCAAAGTTTAATACTAAGAGGGTTAGTTAAAGCCAAATAAACTTCTTCTTGGGTGGCAGGGATAAGGTAATATTTTTTATAATCTTTCATTTTATAAATAAAAAAAGCAGAAATGGTTAAATCTCTGCTCAAAATTAGAATAAAATTCGGTTATGTAAACCTTTATCATCTTGTTAAGATCAGGTTTTCTTAGCTGTAACTAATAAAACAATACCCGCAATTAAAACTGCTCCGCCTACATAAGGAGGCCAATTAACAGTTTCTTTTTTATCTGCTGAAACCTGTATAGGTCCTGCATCAATAACTTTTTCTTGTTTGGTGTAAGAAAAGCCACCCCAAACCAGCATAACAATGCCAATGATGGTTAAAATAATTCCTAATGATTTGTTCATAGTATTGGTGTTTTAATGTAAATAATTTAACTTTTGTTATACAAACACTATACCATCAACATCATGAAAAAGCATTCTCACCTGTTACATCTAAACCTGTTATTAAGAGATGTATGTCATGAGTACCTTCATAAGTAATAACACTTTCTAAATTCATCATGTGGCGCATGATAGAGAAATCTCCCGTTATACCCATACCGCCCAAAATTTGTCTAGCTTCTCTGGCAATATTTAAAGCAGTTTCTACCGAATTTCTTTTAGCCATAGAAATTTGAGCAGGAGTGGCCCTGTTCTCATTTTTCAGAACACTTAAACGCCATACTAATAGTTGCGCTTTGGTGATTTCTGTAATCATTTCTGCTAATTTTTTTTGTTGCAACTGAAAACCAGCCAAAGGTTTACCAAACTGCTTTCTTTCTTTAGCATACCTAAGAGCAGTGTCATAACAATCCATAGCTGCACCTAAAGCACCCCAGGCAATGCCAAATCTAGCTTGATTTAAACAACTTAAAGGCCCTTTTAAGCCTTGTATATGGGTTAAAATATTTTCTTTAGGGATTTTAACGTCCTGAAATATAAGTTCACCTGTGGCTGAGGCTCTTAAAGACCATTTTCCGTGTGTTTCTGGTGTGGTAAATCCTTCCATGCCACGTTCTACAATTACTCCTCTTATGGTTTGTGTATCGTCTTTAGCCCAAACAACAGCTATATCCGCAAAAGGAGCGTTAGAAATCCACATTTTAGCGCCATTGAGTAAATAATAGTCTCCTTGATCTTGAAGACGGGTTTCCATACCGCCAGGGTCAGAACCATGATTTGGTTCTGTTAAACCAAAGCAACCCATCATTTCCCCAGAAGCCAATTTCGGTAGGTATTTTCGCTTTTGCTCTTCAGAACCAAAAGCATAAATAGGATACATGACCAAAGAACCTTGAACAGAAGCTGTAGAACGTAAACCAGAATCTCCACGTTCTATTTCTTGCATCATTAAACCATAAGCGATATAATCTAAACCAGCACCGCCATAATCTTGAGGAATAGTTGGCCCAAATACACCTAAATTTGCCATTCCGCCAATTAAGTGTTTAGGAAATTGTGCTTTTTGGGCATAGTCTTCAATAATTGGACTTACTTCTTTTTTTATCCAATCTCTTACAGCACTTCGTATTAATTTGTGTTCATCTGTAAGCAACTCATCCATTAAGTAATAATCAGGATGTTGATATAAATCGGTTTTTGAGGATTTTTGGTTCATGGCAATGGCTTTTGTTAAATTTAACAAAACAATATTTTATTTGTTCCCTTTGATATCATTAGTTTTTCATCCATATTTATAACATGTCTGTGATTAAAAGAAAAATTGCATTAGAAGAAGTTAAATTTAATGCTCCGATAGGTTTTTTTGAGGAAGAAAGAATCTTAAAGAATAACTTTTTATTTTCTGCTTATGTAAGCTATACTCCTAATCATCTACGGGTACAAGATACAGATGATTTAGAACATACGGTTGATTATAGTAAAATTTATGATATTGCTAAACATCATTTTTCTAAAGAGGCTAAATTATTAGAACATGTTGCGCATGGTATTTTAAATGATATTGTAGCAACCTATCCGTTTTTAGAGCATATCAACATCCAAATAAAAAAATTGAATCCTCCTATACAGGCAGAAATTAAAAATTCTTTGGTTGAATTAATTTACCAAGCAGATGCTGTTTAAAATAAATTGAGCATTCGCCTTAGAGGTAGTTTTAAATTTTATAAAAAACTTAAAATAAAAAAGGTAAGTCTTTAAAAAAGGAAACTTTTTGTTTAAGAATAAATTTCCTGTACATAAAAGTACTTAATACAGCGATATTATAAAATATAAATATCGAAAGTAGAATAAGGGTAGCTGTGTCTGTCATACTTTAAATATAGTTTAATAAGTTGTAAAAATAAAAAAGGAAGAAGGAATTTCTTAAACTTAAGATTATAGTTTAAAATGTATGGGTGTTTTGTTTTTAGTTTTCAGTAATTCTAAATATGTTTTGTTAACCAGAAACTCCAATATAATTGTCAAAAAAAATGGGGGAATTTTTAAAATTCCCCCATTTATGGCATAGTTTCGATAAATGGTAACCTTATGGGTTACTATTAGTTTGCTCTTTTGTGAGAACTGTAGTTTTTGTACTCTGCCCCTTTTAGTTTTTGTTGCTCGCTACCGATAGTGGCTACAGTTGCCATTTCAGTTTTCTGAGTATTTCTGTTAAAACGTTGATTTTTAAACGCCGGTCCTTGAAGTTCGGTTGCAGTAGAAGCTGACTGTACATTTGTTGGTACAGCTTTATGCATCCAAGATTTAAAATTTTTATATTCTGGACCTTTCAAATCACTTTGTTTCACTTCACTTTTATCTTGTGCTAAAGCACCAAATGAAGTTACAAATAGTACTAAAATTAATGTTGCTTTTTTCATAACTATTATTTTTAATTTCTTATTTAAAATTACAGTCTGAAAGAAGGTTTTAGTATTATAAGAATTTACGCTATTTATATCCGTATTTATACGGATAAAGTTGACGTAATAAATTAAATCAAATTAATTTCTGTAGCTTTTTTAATAAGCTCGGCAGTGTTTTTTACTTCAAATTTTTTAAGAATGCTAGTGCGATGGGTTTCTATGGTACGTGTGCTAACAAATAATTTAGCAGCAATTTCTTTTGTAGTTAAACCTTTAGATATTAATCCTAAAATCTCGTTTTCTTTATTTGATAATACATTTTCGCTAATGCTTTGAGTAGACATAAAGTTTATCATTTTTTCAGAAATTTCTGAGCTAAAATGTTTTTTTCCTTTGTAAACATTTCTAATGGCAAACACCAATTCAGACTCATCAGTATTCTTTAATAAGTAACCGTATGCACCCATTTTTGCACATTTTGCAATGTAGTTACCAACGTTGTGCATAGAAATTACTATAGGTTTTATGTTCGTGTTTAAGTTTTTTATTTCTTTCAGAACCTGAAAACCATCCATATTTGGCATAGTAAGATCTAACAGGACTATATCTGCTAGAAGTTGGCTATTGAGTACTTTCATCAACTCAACACCATCAGCAACACTTTTAACAATTTTAATATCGTCATGCTTTTTTAGTAACTCTGCAAGCCCAATCCTAAAAAGCTCATGGTCATCAGCTATTATTAATTTAATTTCGTTCATCATTCAATTGGTAATTCAATTTCAAAAGTTGTATTTCCAGGTAAAGCATTGATTAAAATATTACCGTTACAAATTTCTACTCGCTCTTTAATGTTAATAATTCCTGACCCTAGTTTAACGGTATTTATATCAAAACCAATTCCATCATCAAAATAAAAAAGCGAAATAAACTCATCAAATTCTGAAAGCGTTATTCGGATGTGTTTTGCTTTAGCATGTTTTAAAGAGTTATTGATGAGCTCTTGGCTTATTCTAAAGAGATTAATACCCTGATGACTAGAAATGTTTGAATTTTCTTGTTTGGTTAAATCTTCATACTCAATGTTTATACTGGTTGATTTATTTAAGTTTTCTATATAGTTGGTAAGTGTTACTCCAATTCCAAAATCATCAATTGAAGCAGGCATTAATGCGTTAGACATCAATCTGATTTCGGAAATGGCATCATCCACTATTTTTTTCATTTCAGTCTTCTTCAATTCATTTTTAACATTATTTTCTATATAATGCTTCAAAGAAGTCAAATAAGGTCCTAAGCCATCATGAAGTTCTCTTGAAAGTCTACGTCTTTCGTTCTCCAATCCGTTTACCAATAATCGTTTTGCCATTATCCTGCTATCATCTTCTTTATTTTTATAATCAATGAGCTTATTTCTCATGGTTACCAGGCTTTTTCCGAGTACATCGTTGGCGCTACTAGGTTGATATTTGGTTTCTAAATTCATGTTGCCAATTTCATAAGAAAACTTTACAGCGCCTTGTAAAGAAGCTTTTAGGTTAGATAGCGCATCAAACATTTCTTTTATTTCATTACTACTTTTTTTATATTCAATAGTTTGATCATAGTTGCCTTTAGCCATAACTTTTAGGCTGTTTTGCATGTTTTTTATTGGGTCAACAATAATTTTTGTTAGAAAAAGAGATAGGGTAACAGCTACTAAAAAAATAACAAGAGTTAAGGTCATAAGTCTCAACTTTAATTTTTCTAAAGGCTTAGCAACCTCACTTACGTCAATTTCTGAGAGGATAACCATTTTTAAATTGGAAATTTTAATAAGACTATATACACTGTAAACTGGTATACCTCTATAATCATTAAAAATTCCTCTTCCATTAATACCTTTTAATGCGCTTATTACCCCTTGTGTTTTTACTGAAATATCGCTAGGTTTTTTATGAGGAAAAAACCGCGATTCAGAGCGCATCCGAAAATCTTCGCCAACAAGATAGGTCTCTCCACTCTCGCCCATACCTGTTCGTTCTAGAAGAATATTTTGTATATTTTTAAAATCTAGTATTTTGATTTTTCTACCCTTATTAGAATTTAACACAAAACCTATTGTTGTTTTTTTATATTTATGATAGGGTGTGAAATCATGAATGCCATCTGTTTTTTTGATACTGTCTGAAAGCATTAAACTTGCACTATCAATATCTTCGTTATAATTTTCAGACAATTCAAAACTTTTCCATTCAGACTTTATATAATTTTCTATTTGGACACTTTCTAGGGTTTCAATTGAATTCAATTGCATTAAAATACGATCATTTAAAACACTTGAAAACTGTTCGTAAAACGAAAAAGATAACAAACCTATCACCAATACAATCAAACTATTAATTATAATGAGTACTAGTGTTTTGATATTCATTTAAATCTGATTAAATATATTGTTATCCAATTTAATTATTGCTGTTTGAAACATGCTGATAGGCGTTTCTAATATAGCTTATTAAAGGTAATAATTACACAAGTGCTAAACCATTATTTTAAAAAAAAAGCCTCGAGAAAACTCCCGAGGCTTAAAAATAATATATGATTGAATTAGAATTTCACTCCTAAAGAAAGATAAGCAATACGGCCATCAGCAGGCATAATACCAGGACCTGGATAACCACCAGCTCTACGCGTAAAATAACGTTCATCGGTTAAATTATTAACACCTGCTTTAATATTATAGTGTTTTAAAAATTTATAGCTTGCTGATAAATCTTGTACGCTGTAAGCAGGAATTAAACCCGTTGTAGCAGCAGAGTTTGGTGCTTCAGTATTAGAAGCATCGGCGTAAGCCTTACCAATTTGACTTAATTGCCATGTCATAGAGAAACCTTTTAAGCTGTAAGTAGCACCAAAACGATTGATACTTCTTGGAGCATTTTCAACTCTTTTTCCTGCTAAATTACTTTCAATAATTTGACCGTTGTTTACTGAGGTAGTTTTGAAATCTTGGTAAGTAGCATCAATATAGGCTAATGAGGTAAATAAGCTTACATAACCTATTTTAGAGCTTTTAAAAATAGCAGTCACTGGGTCTACTTCTACATAAGCTTCAAAGCCTTTACTTACTGATCTACCTAAATTTGTACGGAATTGGAAGTTTTGCGAGTTGGCATTTGATTGTGTAATTGTTCCAATACGGTCATCATAATTTAAATGGAAATAATCAATATCAAAATTTAAGAAATTACTTACTTGACCACGGTAACCAAAATCAAAATTGTAACCTCTGGCATCTTGCAAATTAGGATCTATTACATCTGTAGTAGCTGGTGGCGTTAAATCAGAAATTAACACAGGACGATAAGCTTGCGAAATGTTTGAGTAAAATTTAGTTGTTGGTGTAATTTTATACTCAGCACCTGCACCAAAAAGTAAGAAATTACGCTTACGAGTGCTAGGGGATAAGTTAGTTGTTACATTAAACTGCCCCTCTATAGTAGAGCTAATATTTTCTAAGCGTACACCACCTGTAACTAGGAATTTATCAGTAATATGAAAAATATTTTCTACAAAAGCTGCTGAGTTCACGTTAGCAAAATCAAGGTCGCGTGGGTAAACGCCGCTAGATAAGTTAAAATCCATATCTGTACCAGCTGTACCAACCCCTTGTTGTTTACGGTCTATGTGTCCATTAAAATATCTTACACCTGCCGCTAAAGTATTATTTAAGCCTAATGCTTTATATGCTGTTAATAAACGTAACTCGGAACCGTAAGTGGTGTAATAATCGCGGTCTACTTGTCTGGTGCCTAAATTATCTGGCGTAGTGATGGCACTTACAATACCAACACTATTGCGCTCTGCAATAGTTCCAAAAGCTTTCCAGCTGAGTTTAGTTTTTTCGTTAAATACATATTCTGCATGAAGCGATGGAACCAACCAAGGTGTACTAAACCAGTTTCTACTTCTATTACTCTGACGAGCATCTTGATTAAACTGTACATCAGTTAAACCACCAGGTTGCTGACTTTCAGTAGTCATATAAGTAATCTCTGTTCCTATTTTAAACTTTTTAGAAACTGCGTAGCTTAATTCAAAATGTGCGTGGTCTGTATCAAAAAAACCATTGTCTCTCCATCCATCACCTCTACGTTTTTGGTAGTATGCGGTGTAGCTTAAACGACCAACAGTACCACCGATATAGTTAAAGGTACTGAGTAAACCATTGCTGCCCACTGTATTTTGAGATTCAAATGTTAAGCGTGTAGAAATATCTGGTTTACGTAATACAAAATTCATTAAACCACCAAACTGAGGACCATATTGTAATGATGATGCGCCGCGAATAATCTCGATACGGTCTACAACTTCCATTGGAGGTGTATAGTAAGCTTCAGGATAACCCATTGGGTCTGGCGTAATATCATATCCGTCCATTCTTACGTTAAATTCCCAAGACCTATTAGGGCTTAAACCACGTGAAGCAACACCTAATTGTATACCAGAACCATCATTTTCCCAAACAGAAATACCAGGTGTACGGCCAAAAATTTGGCGACTGTTATTCATCGCTAAATTAGCATTGATATTATCTAACTTAATCAATTCGTTTTTCTTTGCTGCATTGATTCTGAAATCTGTAACATCCGGAAGAGTTTCATTACCTTTTATTCCTTTTCTAGTAGATACCTCAACTTCGTTTAAAGAGATCCCATCATCATCAAGTTTGAAATTAATAGTACTGTTTTGGTTATCTGATAAATTAACTTCGGAAGTTTTATTTTGCATACCTATAAAACTTACCATAATAGTATAAGTTCCTTTTTCAAGTCCTTTAATTATATATTCACCTTTATGATTAGTTTGTGCAACTCTAACTGTTCCTTTTAAAAAGATGTTAGCTCCAACAATAGCTTGTTCGTTACTGTCAACAACTTTACCACTTAAAGATGCTTTCTGTGCAAATACTATAGTTGTTAATAAAAGTAGGAGGGATAGAAAAGTAAAACGCAATTTCATATACGCCAGATTAAATTAGATTAATTATAAATAATGCGGCAAACGTATATATTATTTAGATTAAATACAAATAAAAATATAAGAAATTTATATCTGAAAAGAGGGTAGACTTTGGTGCTTAAAATAGCTTAATAACCAGTATTTTAAGATATAGTGATGTTTATTATTAATAAACATACTAGAAGAATAAAAACAATGAAATAATATCAAATAAGAAATATAAAGGGTGCTAAAGCAAAAAGCCATCGCAATAATTGCGATGGCTTTGTAATGACTTTAAATGTTTAATTATATAAAAAGCTGCAATTAAGCAAGTCTTACATTAGCAGCATTTAATCCTTTTTTACCATTTTGAAGGTCGAAAGTTACTTCGTCATTTTCTCTGATATCATCTACCAGACCCGAAACGTGTACAAAATACTCATTGTTTGTTCCGTCTTCTTTAATAAAACCAAAACCTTTGGTAGAATTAAAGAACTTTACTGTTCCATTATTCATGTTATAATTTTTAATTGAAGCAAATATAATAAAAATAAAAATGTAAAACTAATTTTTAACAAATTTAATATTTGATTAAATTTAAAAGCTTTATATTATTTGATTAATTCTAATAGACATTTAAGTTTTTTTTAAAACAAAAAAGCCCTCGTTTCTTAAAAACGAGGGCTTTGATGACTTTAAATGTGATCTATATTAAGAGACCTGCAATTAAGCAAGTTTAACATTCACTGCATTTAATCCTTTTTTTCCGTCCTGTAGGTCGAAAGTAACTTCGTCATTTTCTCTGATTTCGTCAATCAGACCCGAAACGTGTACAAAGTATTCTTTGCTCGTTCCATCTTCTTTAATAAAACCAAATCCTTTGGTTGAGTTAAAGAACTTTACTGTTCCATTGTTCATTGTAATTGTTATTAATTGTATCAAATGTATACATAATAATTTAAAATTACTATTGTTTTAAGTTTTCTAAAAAAATATCATAAAAAAAACCATGAAGATTATTCATGGCTTTATATCATCTATAGGTAGTTATTAAATCTCAAAAGAGAAATCATCATCTACTTTTTGCGGAGCACCGTCAGGATTATACTCATATCTTTTTTCTATAACTTCTTGGTGTGCTTTTATATAATCTACAGTTTCAGCAAGACCTTCAGCAAATTTTTCAAAATCTTCTTTATATAAAAAAATCTTATGTTTTACAAATACGCCGTCTTCTAGTCTTTTTTTGCTTTCGGTTACAGTAATGTAATAATCATTTGATCTTGTTGATTTTACATCAAAAAAATAAGTTCTTTTTCCTGCCCTTACTTTTTTAGAAAAAACCTCTTCTCTCTCTTTGTTTTCGTAATCTCCCATTGCTGTTGTCAAGTTTTTAGTTTTGATTGGTTAAATAAAGAAAGAAAAAACTAAAGTTCCAAATAATTGTTAAGGCAAATTCGTTAAAAATTAACTAACCTGTTCTTCTTCTAGTAGTTGCTTCTCGTATAAATCATAATACAAGCCTTTTTTAGCCAATAAACTTTCATGATTGCCAATTTCTGCAATCTCACCATCTTCTAAAACAATTATTTTATCGGCATTTTTAATGGTAGATACCCTGTGCGCAATCATAACACTGGTTTTATGGCGCATAATCTTACCTAAATTATTTAAAATAGTTTCTTCTGTTTTGGTATCAACAGCAGATAAGCTATCATCAAAAATGAGTATTTGTGGCGAGTTTATAATAGCCCTAGCTATAGAAACGCGTTGTTTTTGTCCTCCTGATAATGTGATACCACGTTCGCCAATAAAGGTTTCAAATTGCTGGTCAAACTCCATAATATTATGGTAAACAGCAGCATCTTTAGCAGCTTGTTCTACTTTAGACATATCCATTTTATCTAAACTGAAGGAAATATTACGGGCAATGGTATCAGAAAATAAAAAAACTTCTTGCGGTACAAAACCAACCTGGCTACGATAGTTTTCTAAATTTAATTGATGGATAGGAGTACCGTCAATTAAAATTTCTCCTTCATCGATATCATACATTCTTAATAAAAGATTGGCCAATGTAGATTTACCAGAGCCAGTTTTACCGATAACAGCTAGCATTTCTCCAGATTTCACTTCAAAGCTTATATTTTTTAAAGCTTTTATACCGGTATCTGGATAAGTGAAACTAACATTTTTAAAGGTTATATCACCTGTGATTTTTTTTGTAATAGCTTCGGATTCACTATAAATATCTGGCTTTATACTTAAAAAATTATTGATTCTTTTTTGTGATGCTGCTGCTCTCTGAATTAAAGATGTTACCCATCCTAAAGACATCACCGGAAAGGTTAATTGGTTTACATAGATAATGAATTCAGCAATATTACCAGCTGTAATTTTTCCTTCCATAACCTCAATACCTCCCATGTAAACGGTTATAATGGTACTTAAGCCAATCATCAATAACATAAAAGGATAAAACAAAGCTTGTACCTTAACTAAGGATAAAGATTCTGTTTTATAGCTTTCACTTTCCTCTGCAAAACCTGCTCTTATTTGTTCTTCTCTCCCATAAGATTTAATTACCCTAATGCCTGCAAAAGATTCTTGAACGTAAGATGATAAATCGCTTAAGCGCTCCTGTATTTTCTCGCTTTTTAAGTTGATGATGCTGTTTACATAATAAATAGCAATAGCTAATATTGGTAAGGGAGCTAAGCAATATAAAGCCAATTTTAGGTTTACACCCACCATAGCTATAATGATGAGTGCAAAAAGTACTGTGGTATTGATGGCGTACATGATAGCCGGACCTACGTACATTCTTACTCTACTCACATCCTCGGTTACTCGGTTCATTAAATCACCAGTATTGTTTTTCCTGAAGAAAGCCATATCCAATTTCTGATATTGGTTATAGATATCATTTTTTAAATCATACTCTATATGTCTTGAGGTAAGAATAATAGTCTGCCTCATGAAAAACAAGAAAATACCACGTGTTAAAGCCATCAATAGCACCAATAAACCAAAAAACAGTAGGCTAGTACCAAATAAATCGTAGATGATTTCTTGCCTATTGAAACCAAAAAATAATCTGTACAAGGCAATATTTTCATTTACCAAGTCTAATGCTAGACGAATAATTTGAGCAGGTACAACAGCAAAAAAATTAGATATGATGACGAATATAATACCTGGTATAAGTTTCCAGCGGTACTTAAAGAAAAATTTATTGAGATAAGCTAATTCTTTCATGGATTTCATCCAAAGTTACAGCATTATTTTGGTTATCACATTCAGTTTTTAAAACAAGACACAAAAAGAGCTATCCATTAAAATTGTTACGGTCTTAGCTGTTACTGTATATAAAATTCAAAAAAAACAGCTACTTTTGTCAAAGATCTTCGGGTTCAATTATATTGATTTTATGTCATCTGTTCGTTTAGAAGAAAGTTCCGTATTTAGCCAATTAGGGTTATTAAGTCACCAGCAAGTTGTATTTTGTAATGATGAAGAAACTGGCTTAAAGGCTATTATCGCTATACATAATACTGTATTAGGTCCTGCTCTTGGTGGTACCAGAATGTGGGATTACGCTACAGAAGCAGAAGCTTTAAATGATGTTTTGCGCTTATCACAAGCGATGACTTATAAAGCGGCTATCACCGGCTTAAATTTAGGTGGGGGCAAAGCAGTTATTATTGGCGATAGCAGAAAAGACAAAACCGAAGTGATGATGCGCAGATTTGGACGTTTCATCCAAAACTTAAATGGAGCTTTTATTACCACACAAGATGTAGGAACCAGTCCTAAAGACATGGAATACATCCGTATGGAAACTAAATATGTAACCGGTATACCAGAAGTAATGGGAGGCAATGGCGATTTATCTCCAGTTACAGCAAAAGGTGTTTTCATGGGGATAAAAGCTTGTGTTAAAGAAATGTTTGGGACAGATTCTTTAGCTGGAAGAACTGTTGCCGTACAAGGAACAGGACATGTAGGCGAAAATTTGGTAAGTCTTTTAAGAGCAGAAAACGCTAAAGTTTATGTAAGTGATATCAATGAAGAGCGATTGATTAAAGTAGCTCGTCAATACGGTGCAGAAGCGGTAAACAACAGTCGTTTATTTGATATAGATTTTGATATTTACGCACCTTGCGCTTTAGGTTCTACTGTAAATTCAGAAACTATAGCTAAAATGAAATGTGCTATTATAGCTGGTTCTGCCAATAACCAATTAGCAGATGAAAAAGCGGATGGGCAACTACTTTTAGAAAAAGGCATCTTATATGCGCCAGATTATTTAATTAATGCTGGAGGCTTAATCAATTGCTACTCTGAATTAGAAGGTTACTCTAGAAAAAGAACCATGCAATTGGCAGAAAATATTTACGAGGCAACCAGAGAAGTGTTAAGAAAATCAAAACAAGAAGAAATTCCAACTTATTTAGCTGCTAATAAAATAGCAGAAAAGAGAATTGCAGATATTAGAAAGATAAAATCATCAAATTAATTATACCCATATACAAATTAGGTTTTTTAAAAACCAAATCGTTCTTTAAAATATGTTAAATAGAAGGCATTTAAGAGTAAAAGTAATGCAAACGCTGTATGCGTTTCAACAAACCGAATCTACAGATTACAGGCTGCAAGAGAAAAACTTATTGGCAAGTGTAGATAAAGTTTATGAAATGTATATTGGCTTGTTAGCTTTAATTAATGATGTTGTGCAATATGCAGATATTGATGCAATAGAAAGGGCTAATAAACATTTGCCTTCGGAGGAGGATTTAAATCCCAATCTTAAAATTTTAAACAACCTATTTATAAAACTTTTATTAGAGTCTGAAGATTATCAACAAGCTATAAAAAAGTACAAAACTTCATGGGATTTTGATCCAGAACTTGCTCGTTCTTTATTTGCGTCTTTAAAAGCCTCAACAGAATATCAGGAATACATCAAAGCTGAAGGCCAGGATTTACATACAGATAAAGACATTATCAAATTTATTTTCAAGAAAATCATCTTAAAATCTTCTTTAGCTCAATCTGCTTTAGAAGAAAAGCATATCAATTGGCAGGTAGACCAAGATGTTTTACAAGCCATGATAGCTAAAACATTAAAGAACTTTTCTTCTTTAAACGGAGACCATAAATTAGCACAAATTAGTTCTAATTGGGCAGAAGATAAAGAGTTTATCACAGATTTATTCCATAAAACTGTTGCTAACGAAACCACTTTTCAGGGGCTTATTGCTGGTAAAACCAAAAATTGGGAAGCAGATAGAATTGCCATGATGGATGTTATCATCATGAAAATGGCTATAGCAGAAATGATATATTTCTCAAGTATCCCGGTTAAGGTTACCATCAATGAATATCTAGAAATAGCAAAAGAATTTAGTACGCCTAAGAGTAATTCATTCATAAATGGTATTTTAGACAAAATATTTGAGGAATTAAGCTCCCAAAATAAAATAAGAAAATACGGAAGAGGTTTAAATTAAGAAGCGATATGAAAAAATGTTTTTTAGTACTAGGTGTTGCTATTTTTCTTTTCACAGGATGTAGCAATAATGGTTCAACAAAAGGTGATGCTAATAGTACTGATACCACAAACGTATCAACAGATGGTGCGGCAGCTATTACTTTTGAAGAAGGAACTTATGATTTTGGTAAGATAAAAGACGGCGAGAAGGTATCTCATGATTTTATATTTGAAAATACTGGAGAAGCGCCATTAATTATTTTGAATGCGAGTGCAACTTGTGGTTGTACGGTACCAGAATGGCCAAAAGAACCTATTGCAGTAGGTGGCACTGCAAAAATCACGGTAGTTTTTGATAGTTCAGGTAAAGTTGGTTTACAAGATAAAGTGGTAACCATTTTGGCTAATACTGTTCCAAATACGACACAAATACACCTTATAGGAGAAGTAACTCAATAAATTAAATGATAGATATGTTAAATTTTGTTTTATTACAAGCAGGTAGTGGGGTAATGCAATTCCTTCCGATGCTATTAATCGTAGTGGTTTTCTATTTTTTCATGATAAGACCACAAATGAAAAAAGCTAAAGACCATAAAAAGTTTGTTGCTGAATTAAAAAAAGGAGATAAAGTAATTACTACTGCTGGTATACACGGTAGAATTGTTGATTTAAATGAAACTACCATTGTTTTAGAAACAGAAGGTGGTGGTAAAATCAGATTTGAAAAAGCGGCAGTTTCTTTAGAATCTTCTAAAAGCTTAAATAGCTAATCAAAAAAATAAATTAAAGGTGCCGTTTTGATATATTCGAAACGGCATTTTTGTTGTAAATAAACAAATAGCCTTAATTTTTAATCTATGGCAATCATCCGGTTATCTGCAGCAGAGCGTAAAAGAATAAGTATCTTTATTACTTGTTTGTTATTAGCTGTTACCGCCTGGATGTTTTATTCCTTATCTCTTAAATACGATTATCAACTTAAAACGTTAGTAACCTTTAAAAATCTTCCTCAAAATAAAGCGTTTTATCCTTTACAGTCTGATACAGTTATACTAAACGTACAAGGTACTGGCTGGCAGCTTTTGTTTAACAGAATAGGGGTGGGCTCTAAAGAGATTAAAGTAGATTTAGCTTCATTACAAAGGCAGCATTTTGTAACTTTTACTGAGCAATTGCCAGCTATAAACCAGCAGTTTTCATCTTTACAGAGAATCATTAGTGTACAGCCCGATACCCTTTTCTTTGATTTTACAACTCGGAAAGTTAAGCGTGTACCTGTGAAGTTTATTGCTGATGTCAATTATAAAAAGCAGTTTGGACAATCAAAAGATATTCAATTAAAGCCAGCTTATATAACCATAACGGGTCCTTTAGAACAATTGCAGCGTATTAGTTATTGGGAAACAGATACCTTCAGAAAGAAAAATGTAGATGCTTCTTTAGCTGCAAAAGTAAATTTAAAACAACCTTTAGAACCTAATATTAGCTTATTCCCGCTATCAGTAGAAATGCAGTTACCTGTAGAAGAGTTTACGGAAAAAGTTATCACCATACCAGTTAGAGTGATTAATAACCCAGAATATCATCAGGTTAAAATTATTCCCGAAAAGGTTACCCTTACGGTAATGGTTGCACTTTCTTATTATGCTGATATTACTGAAGAAGATTTTACTGTAATTGCTGATTTAAGCTTATGGCGAAAATCTGGTGCTAGTAAGCTTCCGGTTGTTATCAAAAATAAAAATGCCTATGTGAAAATAAGTCAGGTAATGCCACAACAGGTAGATTTTATGATTCTTAAATAATGATGAAAGTAGGCATTACAGGCGGTATTGGTAGTGGTAAAACCACAATATGTAAGTTGTTTGAACTTTTAGGAATCCCTGTTTTTTATGCTGATACAGCAGGAAAAGAATTGATGTTGAGTGATTTAGAGGTTAAAAAAGCTGTTGTTAACTTATTTGGAGAGGCTGCTTATTCCCCTAACGGAAATTTAGATAGAAAGTATATTGCTGATATTGTTTTTAAGGATGACCAAAAATTAAAGGCTTTAAACGCTATCATTCATCCCGCTGTAAAAGATGCTTTTTTACTTTGGAGCGAGCAACAAAATACTCCTTATGTTTTAAAAGAAGCAGCTTTACTTTTTGAAAGCAAATCTTATTTGGACAATGATTATAATATCTTAGTTTCTTCGCCTACTGAATTACGTATACAAAGGGTAATAGCCAGAGACCAAACTAGTAGAGAAAAGGTTTTAGAACGCATAGAAAAGCAACTTCCAGAAGAGGAAAAACAAAAGCTGGCTGATTTTTTTATCCTTAATAATGAGGAATTACATATCATACCACAGGTTTTAAAATTACATCATCAATTGGTGCTTTTAGCTCAACAGAAATGATTATAGATGATTTTTTAGTCCTTAAACCAGAGGGAATTTATTGCCGATACGCCGATTTTTATTTAGATCCACAATTGCCAGTACAACATGCTGTCATTTCTCACGCACATGGTGACCACGCAAAGGCTAATAACCATAACGTATATTGTACTTCATTTACAAGAAAGTTAATGGAGCTTCGTTATAGAAAGCAAGCTGCTAAAAACTTTAATATTATCCATTATCATCAAGAGTTTTTTATTAAGGACGTGAAGCTAACTTTTTATCCAGCTGGGCATATTTTAGGTTCTGCTATGGTGAAAATGGAATATCTAGGCTGCTCTTATTTATACACTGGAGATTATAAGCTACAAGAAGACGCTACTTGCGAACCAGCCGAATTGGTTAAAGCCGATGTTTTGATTACTGAAACAACCTTCGCAAATCCAGAAATACAACATCCAAACGTAGAGGATGAGATAAAAAAGTTAAATGAAATAGAACAAAATATCATTCTTGGAGTGTACGGTTTAGGCAAAGCACAAAGAATTACAAGTTTAATAAACCAGTTTTGTCCGCAAAAAGAAGTTCATGTACATTACGCTATTTATCCAATACACCAGCTTTACGAAGCTTCTGGATATCAATTAGGCAAATATCAATTATATAATAGAAAAAGTTTAAAACAAAATCAGTTACAACAAGTATATTTAGTGCCACCATTAACTTTTAATAGTTATATAAGAGCTAAAGGAGTAGCCAGAGTATTTGCATCAGGGTGGAAATATTTACAAAAAGGTAATGATGCTGCTTTATATATTTCTGACCATGTAGATTGGAACGATATTTTGTATACTATCAAAGAGGTAAAACCTAAAGAAGTTTGGACTTTACATGGCGATGGTTTGGTGCTTAAACAGTATTTTAAAGAAGATTTAGTTGTTAAATTGCTTTAATGTTGGTAGAGAATATAGATTATTATATAAACGAAGAGGGTAATTTTGTATTTACAGAAGCATATCATTTAAAGCGTGGGTATTGCTGTAAAAACGGATGTAAGCATTGTCCTTGGTCTTATAAAAAGGAAAAAACCGATAAAAATTTAAAGAAGTAAATTTGCTCAAATTATGGAATTAGAAAAAGAGATATTTAGCAAAGGTTTTGATAGTTTTTACAATAAAGCTATCGTGAATATTCTTTACACACATGGTTGGTTAAGCAATCATTTAAAAAGCGAATTAGATAAATCAAATATTACTCCGCAACAGTATAATGTTCTTAGAATTTTAAGAGGACAACTTCCAAACCCGGCTACCATAAATTTACTTAAAGAGCGTATGTTAGATAAAATGTCTGACGCTTCGCGTATTGTAGACCGTTTGGTACAGAAAGAGTTGGTAAAGCGCTCTATCAATAAAAAAGATAGGAGAGCTGTTGATATCATCATTACAGATAAAGGACTTAAGCTATTGGAAACCATCCAAATGGAAGCACATGTTATCAATATCCTAAAAAACAATCTTTCAGAAGAAGAAGCAAAGCAATTAAGCGATTTATTAGATAAGTTTAGGGGTTAAACTTAGTGTAAAAAGTAACCCACTAAAGCCAATATAATACCCAAAGATACTGCTAAAGTCTTTTTTAAAGTAAAACGATGATCTACTGTAGATTCAAATAATATGGTTGTAGAGATATGTAAAAATATACCAATTACAATACCCATAATAGAAGAATAATACTCGCCCAAGAAAGCACCATTTTTAAGAGAAAAGCTGAATAAGTAGCCAAAAGGCGACATTAATGCGAAAACAACCAATAAAATAGAGGTCGTTTGTTTACTGATATGGTTACTTAATAAAACGCTTCCAAGTGCAAAAGCAGCCGGTATATGGTGAATTGCAATTCCTAAAACCAATTCTTGATTGTTGGCCGCTGCAATAGGCATTCCTTCTAAAAAAGCATGCAAACTTAAACTCAGCATAATTCCCCAAGGAAAGCTTTTTTGATGGCTGTGTTTATGGATGTGGCCATGCTCAATACCATCAGAAAATTGTTCTAACAATATCTGTAAGATAAAACCTCCCAAAATAAATAAACCTACCTCATGGTTATGACCTTGATAAACATCTGGTAAAAGATGTAAAACGGTTATGGCAAATAAATAAGCACCACTAAAAGCTAAAATAAGTTTAAGTCTTTGCGGATGATCTTTCTTAACAAAGAATACAGCAAAACCGCCAATAATTGCCCCAGTGGTAAGGATAAGGATGATTAAATAATTCATGATTGCGTAGAAAGAGCAAAATATTTTTGATATAATTTAGCTATACCAAAACCAATAAAAGAACCTAATAAAGCGCCAACAGTAATATCTATAGGAAAATGTACCCCTACATAAACTTGTGCTATAGCTATAGAAGCAGCCCAAATAAGACCAGTTGCAAGGGTATATTTCCAGCGTTTTCTAAATGTCGTAATCAGAAATACAGCTATGGCAAAATGGTCTGTAGCATGCGTAGAAGGGAAACTCAAGCCAGAACCGCAAGGAACCCGGCTAATGACTTGTTCCTTAAGCTCTGTATTGTTACATGGTCTTATTCTCTGGAAAGCAGGTTTTAAGATGCTGGCACTGCCAAAATCTGCGATAGAAACTGTAATGGCTAAGAAAATAACCAGGTACAAGCCTTTCATTTTATACCATTTGATGGCAAAGAATATGATGGCCAGGTAAAGCGGAATCCAAGTGTATTTATTACGCAAAATTGGCATCAGAAAATCAAACACAGGATTGCTTAGGCCATTATTGATTGCAAAAAATAGCTGATGATCTAATTGAATAAGCTGTTCTGTCATATTTTTTCACAAACAAAAATAAGTCTATCAGAATGGTTAATGTCAAACGCGTTTAGCTCATAATTACCAAAGGTATGAGCTATTTCTAAGCCAGCTAGTTTAAACATCCTTTCAAAATCTGTTAATTTAAAATCTCTTACTTCTTCTTTAAAAGAATAGTGTTTAGCATGATGTTCAAAATCTATAGTTTTGATGATTTTACCATCTTTAACTGTTCTGCTGATATGAAATTCAATACCATCAACCTCTTTAACTTCTCTTAAAACCAGTTTGTTGATAATTTTCTGACTGTTCATATAGTCGAAAACTAGTTTTCCATCCGCTTTAAGCGATTTACGGAAAGTTTTTAGCGCATTGATATGCTCTTTTTCAGTTTCAAAATAGCCAAAACTGGTAAACAAGTTAAAAGCAAAATCAAAGTAATTGATATAAAATAGGTAGCGCATATCATGCACTAGAAAGTGCAAACGGCTATTCTCAAAAGAATGTGCGTATTTTATATTAGCAACAGAAAGGTCTATCCCGGTAACGTCAAAGCCTTTTTTGTTCAGATAAATGGCATGTCGGCCTCTTCCACAAGCAATGTCTAGCATTCTTGAGTCTTTGGCAGGTTTTAGTAAAGTACACAGGTTATCAATAAAAAGTTCAGCCTCTTCATCGTCTCTTTGTTTATAAAGAATATGATAGAAAGGCGAGTTAAACCAATTCTGAAACCACTTTTTCGGCATAAATATCAATATTAGAATTGTTGCAAATATAGCTAATTAAGCTTTCAATTTGTTTTTATCCCCAATATTAAGAATTGCAAATGCTTATGTTTATTTTTGCCCAAAATATAAGATCGTGACTTTAATAAAATCAATCTCAGGAATAAGAGGTACTATAGGTGGTAAAGCCGGAGACGCTTTAACCCCGTTTGATGTGGTGAAATTTACAGCTGCTTTTGGTAGTTGGGTAATACAACAAGGTGGAAATAAGAAAATTGTAGTAGGTAGAGATGCTCGTATTTCTGGCGAGATGGTGAGAAACTTGGTTGTAGGTACTTTACAAGGTTTAGGTATTGATGTTATAGATTTAGGCTTGTCTACTACACCAACGGTAGAAATTGCCGTACCGGATGAACAAGCCGGTGGCGGTATTATTTTAACCGCTAGTCACAATCCAAAACAATGGAATGCCTTAAAATTATTGAACCATAAAGGTGAGTTTATCAATGATGAAGAAGGTAAAAAAGTACTTGAAATTGCAGAAAGCGATGCTTTAAGTTTCGCTGATGTAAATGATTTAGGCTCGGTAAAATTTGATGATTCTTATCTGCAAAAGCATATTGACAAGATTTTAGCTTTGCCTTTGGTTGATGTTGAAGCTATTAAAAAAGCTAATTTTAAAATCGCTATAGATGCTGTTAACTCTACCGGAGGTATATTTATTCCTGCTTTATTGAAAGCATTAGGAGTAGAAACTGTTTACGAGCTTTACTGTACGCCGGATGGACATTTTCCTCATAACCCAGAGCCATTGCCAGAAAACTTAACTGAAATTTCTAAAGTAGTAGTACAAAACAGAGCCGATTTGGGCATTGTTGTAGACCCAGATGTGGATAGGTTATGCTTTGTTTGTGAAGATGGTTCTATGTTTGGCGAAGAATATACGTTGGTAGCTGTTGCTGATTATATTTTGAAAAATAATCCGGGTAATACAGTTTCTAATCTATCTTCTACCAGAGCGTTGAGAGATGTTACTGAGGCTGCTGGTGGTGTTTATAAGGCTTCTGCAGTTGGTGAGGTAAATGTTGTAAACCTCATGAAAGCAGAAAATGCTATTATCGGTGGCGAAGGAAATGGTGGAATTATTTATCCTGAATTACATTACGGAAGAGATGCTTTGGTTGGAATTGCCTTATTTTTAACGCATTTAGCTAAATATGGCAAGTCAATTTCTTTGCTAAGAAAAAGCTATCCTTCTTATTTCATTTCAAAAAACAAAATCACGCTTACACCAGAAATGGATATCGATAACTTGCTCAAACAAGTTGAAGAGAAATATAAAAATCAGCCTTATTCTACAATTGATGGTCTCAAAATAGAGTTTGATAAACAGTGGGTACACTTACGTCGATCTAATACAGAGCCTATCATCAGGATTTATTCAGAAGGAGATTCTGAAACTGTTGCCGATAACTTAGCAAATAAGATTATTGCAGATATTAAGGAGATATTAAAGTAATGTTGATTGATTTTTGAATGATAGAATGATAGATTGCGTATACTGATTAACTCATTAGGATTAACAAATGGAAAGAATAAGTAAATCTGAATTTGCGGATATTTTTAAATCTAGAACTAAACAATTTGTGATAGATAATATTTCACTTTTCAGGTTACTTCCTAAAACAGAAGAAGCTAGGATAATTGGTAAGCAGTTATTAAGGTCTTCATCATCAGTTGGGGCAAATTATAGAGCAGCTTGTAGAGCAAGGTCAAAAGCAGAATTTTTTTCTAAATTATCAATTGTAGTAGAAGAAGCAGATGAAAGTGCGTTTTGGTTGGAAGTTTTGGTAGAAAGCAACATATTAAAACTAAATGAAGTAGAAAGACTTTTAAATGAAGCAAATGCGATTTTAAAGGTCGTTTCTTCGGCTAGAAAAACTGTTTCATCAAACAATACTAAATAATTATAAAAGTCAATAAAAGGCAATCATTCAATCAAAAATCACTCAATCAATAAATAAGTAATCATTCAATCAAAAATCACTCAATCAATAAATAAGTAATCACTCAATAAAAATGACTCGTGTATATTTAGATAATGCCGCAACTACGCCTTTAGATAAAGAGGTGATGCAAGCAATGATGGATGTGATGGAGCAAAGTTATGGCAATCCATCTTCTATACATGCGCATGGTAGAGAAGTAAGAACTATTGTGGAGAAGGCAAGGAAAAATGTAGCCAACTTACTTCATACCGCTCCGGCGAATATATTTTTTACTTCCGGAGGTACCGAGGCTGATAATACCGCTATACGTTCTGCTATTCAAGATTTAGGAATTACCCATGCCATTACTTCTAAAATAGAACATCATGCTGTTGGTCATACTTTAGAGATGCTAGAGAAAACAGGTAAAATAACTCTTAGTTATGTGGATATTGATAGCAAAGGAAATATTGATTTTACGCATTTAGAAGAGTTACTAAGTAAAGCTGATAAATCTTTAGTGTCTTTAATGCATGCTAATAATGAAATTGCGACCATCACAGATATTGAAAAGGTTGGTGAGCTTTGCGAGCAATATGGTGCTATTTTTCATTGTGATACAGTGCAAACTATGGGACATTATGCTTTTGATGTTAGTAAGCTGAAAGTGCATTTTATGGTATGCTCTGCCCATAAGTTACATGGCCCAAAAGGAGTAGGCTTTTTATATGTTCATCCATCTATAAAAATAAACCCTATGATTTATGGTGGTTCGCAAGAGCGTAATATGCGTGGTGGAACAGAAAATGTTTACGGAATAGCAGGTTTATCTAAAGCGTTTTCTATCGCTCATGAGCACATGGAAGAGCATCAGAAACATATTCAGGCACTAAAAACATATATGATGGAAAAGCTAAAATTGGCGATTCCAGATATCCATTTCAATGGAGAAACAGCTGCTGATAAAAGCTTATACACTGTTTTAAGTGTTTGCTTTCCTGAAATGGATATGGCAGATATGCTCTTATTTAATTTAGATATCAATGGTATTTCGGCATCTGGTGGTAGTGCGTGTTCATCCGGAACAGATATAGGCTCTCATGTACTTACAGCTATAGGTGCAGATGCTCATCGGCCATCAGTAAGGTTCTCTTTCTCTAAGCTTAATACTACAGAAGAAATTGATTATGTGGTAGAAAAGGTTAAAGAAGTGTATAAACTGTAGATTTAAACTGGCAAGCTATTTGTTTTTAACATCATGCATAAATTTATTTAAAACATGATGTTATGGAAAGTAAAGTAGAAAAACTGAATGAGCTTAAAGAAAAAGAACTTAAGTTAAAAGAGCAATTGTTAAAAGAAGGGCATGAGGATATAAAAGATAATAATCCAGACCCTGTTGTAGATAGTAAGGATACGTTTACAGTATCGCCAGCTAATAAATCAAGAGTACATAAAGGACATATAGGGCCTGATAAAGAACCCGGAACATTTTAAAATAAACGAGAGTCTGCCACAAGCAGGCTCTTTTTTTTGAGAACATTTTATCCTTTTAAACTGTATTAATCTAGTAACCTATTAGCATGATGAAAAGAAGAGATTTTATTAAAACCGGGGCGCTAGCAGTAGCTGCTTCTCAAATACCAGGAAAAGCTTGGGCTTCTTGGTTTAGTATGGCTGATTATCAAATCAAGATGTTAAGTGATAATCTGGGTGTTTTTACAGAACAAGGTGGTACTATCGCATTTTTAAAGTCTAAAAGTGGTATAGTAGTCGTCGACTCTCAGTTTCCAAATCCAGCTCAGCATTTGATAGATGAATTGAAAAAAAGGTATGAGGAAACTCCTTTTCAATTATTAATCAATACACATCATCATGCTGATCATAGTAGTGGTAATATCGTATTTAAAGGATTGGTGAAACATGTGGTGGCACATGAAAATTCGGCTAAAAACCAAATCAGGGTATCGGAAGAAGCTAAAAAAGCAGGTAAAGAAAGCGTGATTTTAGCTCCGGATAAAACTTTTCAAACCACATGGAACTATAAATTAGATAAAGAAAATATCAAGCTCTATTATTTTGGAGCTGGACACACCAACGGAGATTCCTTTGTACATTTTGAAAATCAAAATGCTGTGCATACCGGAGATTTAGTTTTCAATAGAAGATTTCCTTATATCGATAAAACAGCAGGAGCAGATATCCAAAATTGGATTAAAGTTTTGGATAAAGCGGTAAACACATTCGATGCAAAAACGCAATATATTTTTGGTCATGCCTTAAACCCACAAAAGATTATTGGCACACAAGAAGATATTAAAGCGTATCAAAATTATCTAGAAAAGCTTTTAGAATACGTTTCTAAAGAGAAAAAAGCAGGTAAAAGCTTATCAGAGATTTCTAAAGTGAAATTTATATCCGGTGCAGAAGAGTGGCAGGGGCAAGGGATAGAGCGAAGTATAAATGCCGCTTACCAAGAGTTGTAAAACAAAAAGAGCCGAATTTAAATCGGCTCTTTTCGTTTAGTTATTCATGATTCTGATGAAAGTAGAGAGTTTGTTTTTGATTTCTCTTCTATCCACAATAAAATCTAGGAAACCATGCTCTAAAACAAATTCAGATGTTTGGAAACCTTTGGGTAAGTCTTTTTTGATGGTTTCTTTGATAACTCTTGGACCTGCAAAACCAATTAATGCACCTGGTTCTGCAATATTAATATCACCAAGCATCGCATAAGAAGCTGTTACACCACCTGTTGTAGGGTCTGTTAATAAAGAGATGTAAGGTATTTTTGCTTTACTTAATAAAGCTAGTTTAGCTGATGTTTTAGCCATTTGCATTAAAGAGAATGCAGCTTCCATCATCCTTGCTCCACCAGATTTAGAAATCATCAGGAAAGGAATTTTATGCTCAATACAATAATCTATAGATCTTGCAATTTTCTCCCCAACTACTGAGCCCATAGAACCTCCAATAAAGTTGAAATCCATACAAGCGATAACTAAATCCTGTCCATCTATCTTACCATGAGCAGCTCTTATAGCATCTTTTAAGCCTGTTTTTTTATAACTTTCAACTAATCTGTCTTTATATGATTTCGTATCTGTAAAATTAAGTGGATCTCCAGAGGTTAAATTGCCAAATAACTCTGCAAAAGCATTATCATCAAAGAAAATCTCAAAATACTCTTTAGAACCTACTCTTAAATGATAATTGCAATACTGGCAAACGTATTTATGCTCAACCTGCTCAGAGTAATGGAGTGCTTTTTTACAATTAGGGCACTTATTCCATACGCCATCCGGTGCTTCTTTTTTATCCTCTGTAGAGGTAAATATTCCTTTTGTACTTCTTTTAAACCAAGCCATTCTTTTAAAAAAGTGAGAATGCAAATAAACAAAAAATTGATGAATACTTAACCTCTAATGTTTTTTAGTAAGTATAGAAATTACAAAAGGCTTATTTTCAATAAGTATTCAGCCGGTTTAATAAATTTTTTTAACTTCGAGTCTTAGAAAAATTGAAATAGAAATGAGTTTAAAAGATTTTAAAGGGGTAATTACCGGAGAGCAAGTTCAAGAATTATTTGAAGCCGCAAAAAAACATCAGTTTGCTTTACCTGCTGTTAATGTGATTGGTACAAATTCTATTAACGCTGTAATGGAAACAGCTAAAGCTGTTAATTCGCCAGTTATTGTACAACTATCTAACGGAGGAGCACAATTTTACGCAGGTAAATCTCTTGATAATGATAAATTACAAGCATGTATCTTAGGTGGTGTTTCTGCCGCACAACACGTACATTTATTAGCAGAACACTATGGTGTTGCTGTTATTTTACATACCGACCATTGCGCTAAGAAATTATTACCTTGGTTAGATGGATTGTTAGATGCTGGAGAGAAATTTTACGCACAGCATGGTAAACCATTATTTTCTTCACACATGATAGATTTATCTGAAGAGTCTATTGAAGAAAATATAGAGATATGCAAAACCTATTTAGAGCGAATGAGCAAAATGGGGATGACATTAGAAATAGAATTAGGTGTAACCGGTGGTGAAGAAGATGGTGTTGATAATTCTGATGTAGATTCATCAAAACTATATACCCAGCCAGAAGAAGTTTCTTACGCTTACGAAGAGTTAAGCAAAATAAGCCACAGATTTACTGTTGCAGCAGCTTTTGGTAACGTACATGGTGTTTATAAGCCAGGAAACGTAAAACTACAGCCAGTAATCTTACATAACTCTCAAGAGTATGTTAAACAAAAGTTTGGTTTAGATGCAGAGAAACCTATCAATTTTGTGTTCCACGGTGGTTCTGGTTCATCACAAGAAGAAATTAGAGAAGCAATTTCTTACGGTGCTATCAAAATGAATATTGATACAGATATGCAATGGGCATTCTGGGAAGGTATTTTAAACTACTACAAAGGAAAAGAAGGTTACTTACAAGGTCAAATTGGTAACCCTGAAGGTGATGATTCTCCAAACAAAAAATATTACGATCCAAGAGTTTGGTTAAGAAAAGGTGAAGAGCAATTTGTAAAGCGTTTAACCGCAGCATTTGAAGATTTAAATTGCTTAGACGCAAATTCAAAACTTTAATAAACATAAAATAAGAGGAGAGGGTAGAAGAAATTCTACCCTTTTTTATTTGCTTAAAATGCCAGAATAAGATAAGTTTAAGGTATGATAGAAGTTAAGAAGGTTAGCGCCCAAGAAGAACTAGATAAAGTTTTTGCTATTAGAAAAGAAGTTTTTGTAGTAGAACAAAACTGTCCGCCAGAGCTAGAATGGGAAAATGAAGATGTTTCTCATCATTTTTTAGCTTTTTTAGAGAGTAAGCCGGCAGGTGCTTGTAGATGGCGAAAAACAGATAAAGGCTATAAATTAGAGCGTTTTGCTGTATTAAAATCTTGTAGAGGTAAAGGAGTAGCGCAGGCTATGCTTAAAACTGTTTTGGCAGATTTGCCCAAAGATGCTGAGTATGTTTATTTACATGCACAAATAACAGCTATCGGTTTATATCAGAAATTTGACTTTCAAGCGGTAGGTGATATTTTTGAAGAAGCTGGTATACAGCATTATAAAATGGTTTTAAAGAAATAATTTGATTTTGTATTTCAGTAAAAGATAAATTTAAAGCCATACAAGTTTGCTAAGAAATAGCATCAGATAATTTAAATAGAAAGTCTAAAACAATACTAGTAGATATAAAATCAATCATAAACACCATGATAAAAAGAAGAGCATTTTTAAAAAACACCTCTATGGCAGGTGTTTTAGCTTTAAGTATTCCAGAAATTGTGCAGGCGGCTATGCCCAAAGCATCAGGTATAAAACTCCAAAAAGGAGATGTTATCCTTTTTCAAGGAGATTCTATTACAGATGCTGGTAGAAAAAAGGATGATTTAAATTTTAACACACCTAATAGCCTAGGCGGAGGTTATGCCTTACAAGCAGCAGCAGAAATGCTTTTAAAACATCCAGATAAAGGACTTAAAATTTACAATAAGGGTATCAGCGGAAATAAAGTGTACCAATTAGCAGAAAGATGGGATAAGGATTGTTTAGAGCTAAAACCTCAGGTTTTGAGTATTTTAATTGGTGTTAACGACTATTGGCATAAGCACAATGGTAAATATGATGGCACTATAGAAACCTATAAAAAGGATTTTAGAGCTTTATTAAACAGAACAAAAGAGAGCTTACCCAACGTTAAATTGATTATAGGAGAACCATTTGCTGTTAAAGGTATTAAAGCTGTTGATGAATCTTGGTATCCGGCTTTTGATGAATATAGAAAGGCAGCTAAAGAAATAGCAGAAGAATTTCAAGCTATTTTTATCCCGTATCAAAAAGTTTTTGATGAAGCGCAAAAAACTGCCCCCGGCGTTTACTGGACTTATGATGGTGTTCATCCATCTTTAGCTGGTGCAAAACTTATGGCCGAAGCTTGGTTAAAAGCTTTATAATTTTCTCCCTTCGGATAAACAAACATCTATCCGAAGGGAATTTTTAAAAACATTTGGATTTTAAATATGTACAATTCATCCATTAAAATGGCGTCTTCAGTAGGTTAAGCAAATCTAATTTTCGGCTTTTAAGTTATTTCATCATAACTAAAAAAATGAAAATCATGAAAAGCACAACAACACAAAAATGGATGAAATTAGGCATCATAGCCAGCCTAATTCTAGTAACAGTTTCTTTTACGGGATGTAAAAAAGACGATGACCCTGCACCAGTACAAAATAATATTGTACAATTGGTGGTAAACAATCCTAATTTTAGTTTCTTAGAAGCCGCGGTTGTAAAAGCAGAGCTAGTAGAAGCTTTAAGTGGACGAGGACCTTTAACTGTATTTGCACCAACCAATGATGCTTTTATTGCAGCAGGTTTTGCAAATGAGGCAGCAGTTTCTGCATTATCAAAAGAAACTTTAGTTTCTATTTTAACTTATCACGTAGTAGGAAGTGGAATTACTTCTTCTGCTATTCCTACAGCTGCAAACACTCCAGTAGAAACTTTAGCAGAGACAGATGTTTTTGTTACTAAAGATCAAAGAGGGGTTTTTGTAAATGGTGCACAAGTGGTACAAGCAGATGTACAAGCTTCTAATGGTATTATCCATGTAATTAACAAAGTTTTAATGCCAGCAGTAGGCAACATTGTGCAAGCAGCACAAGGCAATGCTAATTTAAGTTATTTAGTAGCTGCAGTATTAAGAGCTAGTGAAGGGACTACCAATGTAGCAGAAGCATTATCAGCAGCAGGACCACTAACTGTATTTGCACCAACAAACCAAGCTTTTATTAATGCAGGTTTTGCAACTACTGCCGCTATTCAACAGGCTACTCCAGCTTCTTTAACCAGTATTTTAACTTATCATGTTGTTCAAGGAAGAGTACTGTCTACAGATTTAACAGAAGGTGCTACACCAACTACACTAAATGGTGGCACCGTAACTATAAGTTTATCAGGTGGAGCTAAAGTTAGAGGTGCAGGTAACACTTCAGCATCTAATATAACATCTGCAGATATCATCACTACTAATGGTGTGGTACATGTAATAGATCAAGTATTGTTACCAGCAAGTTAATTAATCAAGAAAATTTCATAGTATTGATGTAAGAAAATCACCAACATGTTTAGTTTAAAATATAGGTATCTGATTATTTTAGCTTTAGGATTTTATTCTTACATCAATACCTATTTCACAGATTTTTTTAATCATTATCAAGTTAAGGCTTCATCAGAAGCCTTAATACTTTCTTTTTTGCTTATTGTATTTTTTGTTTGGGAGTTAAGCAGACTGGCAGAAAAAGTTTTACAGCATTATTTTAAAACACCATCAGCAGTTAAATTTCTTGCTATTTTATTCATCATCAGTTTACCACTAACGCTTATTTCTGCAATTGCTGTAATTGCGATAGCTGGTGTTTGGTATTCGGGCTATCAACTTACAGAAATCCAAACAGAAATTAAATTAACCCTCTTACTTGCTTTTAGAATCAATTTATTTTTACATTGTATTAACTCCATCGTATATTTCTTTAAGCAATTAAGAGCTAAACAATTAGAAGCAGAGGAGTTGAAAAGAGCAAAAATCCAAGCTCAGCTACAGCAAATTAAAACACAAATCAATCCTCATTTTTTATTCAATAATCTTAATGTATTGGCATCTCTTATCATGAATAAAAGCGAAGAAGCCAATCAGTTTATAGAGAGTTTCTCTGAAGTTTATCGTTATATCTTAAAAAATCAGGAAAAAGAACTGGTAAGTCTTCAAGACGAACTTAAAGTGATGGATTTGTATATTTTTCTGTTAAAAAAACGTTTTGCAGAAGCTATAAAGTTTCATATTTCTTTTGATGAACATCACTTAAAAAACACCTATATCGTACCTGCAACCCTTCAAATTTTAATAGAAAACGCAATAAAACACAATATTGCATCTTCATCAAAACCACTTAGCATAGATATTGTTATAGAAAATAACATATTGATGGTGCGAAACAATTATCAGCCTAAGAAAATTCTAGAAAACTCTAGTCAGATAGGTTTAAAAAGCATCAATCAACAATATAAAATAATCTGTGGAAAGGAAATTACTGTGAAAAACCAGGATGATTATTTTGAAATAACATTACCTGTTTTAAAAGTAGAAAACTATGAAGTTTTTAATCATTGAAGATGAACCACTTGCAGCAGAAAGATTAGTTAATTTATTATCTCAGCATTATCCTCATATAGAAAAACCCGAGACCTGTGACAGCGTAGAAAGTGCAGTTTTATGGCTTAAACATCATCCAATGCCAAATTGTATTTTTATGGATATCCAGTTATCTGATGGTTTGAGTTTTAATATTAGCCATGATGTAGAAATTACATGTCCAGTAATATTTACTACCGCTTATGAAAACTATGCTTTAAAAGCTTTCGAATTATTTAGTATTGATTATTTACTAAAACCAGTAACGCTTAAAAGTCTCAAGCAAGCACTCCATAAACTTGAAACTTATACAAACGCTACCCTAACCCCACAACAAAATTTATTAGATATTCCGGCATCAACATATAAAAACCGCTTTCTGATTAAGATAGGTAATAAAATGTTTTTTGTTGATGTTAGCCATGTGGCTTATTTTTTGTCTGATGATAAATCTGTTTACTTACATACTACAGACGGGAAAGCTTTCCCGATAGATTATACTTTAGATAGCTTGATGGAGCTTTTAAACGAAAAAGAATTTTTTAGACTTAATAGGCAAGTTATCGCCAGAATTGATGCTATTAAAGATATTAAACTTTATACTAACAGAAGATTAAAACTTACCCTAAACAGTGGTAATGCAGTAAATGATTTTATAGTGAGTAGAGAAAGGGTAGCTGCATTTAAAACCTGGGCCGGAAACTAATTATTTCTCTCATTATTAATTATGAAGCTTCAACTATTTTCTACCATTTTTATTATTTTACTTAGTCTCCAAAGCTTAGCACAGAAAAAGGAAGATGTTATTTATCTACTTAATGGATGGGTTATTCGTGGTAAAATCATCAGTAAAGAACAAGACAAAATAAGTATTCAATCAGTAGATAGAAATCTATATGTTTTTAAAGCTAATGAAATTAAAGAAATTACAGAAGAAGAAATTCCTCCAGTTTTTAATATCAAGCAAAAAGGATTTGGACATTTTACAGAGCTAGGGCCGCTAGCATCACAGAACACAGGCGAACTTAATGTAAACACTTCTGCTTTTTCTTTTCAAACTATTAATGGTTATAAGTTTAATCAGTTTTTATTTACCGGAGTAGGTGCTGGTATAGATTTATATGCTACACAAACGTTTTTCCCGGTAATAGGCACCATTCGTGGCGATTTTAGAGCAGGTAAACAATTTGTACCCTTTTATTTTACTGATTTTGGCTATGGCTTTAACGGAACTAAAAATACCATTACGGGTGTTTCTTATGAAGGAGGAACGGTGTTTGCCGCAGGTCTTGGACTTAAAATTGGCTTAAGCAATAATGCAGGTGTGATGATTAGTATTGGTTACCGAGACCAACGTTATGGCACTGTACAGCAAAACTTAAGCACTAGAAATAATTATCAAAGAATAGCGCTTAGGGCAGGTTTTTATCTTTAAAAACAATACAGAATTTGATGTTTTTTTATCATCAAGCAAGAATATCATAAATACCTGGTGTTTTTTACATTTTGTATGTTAAATATCCAGTTGATTTATAACCTCTTTAGGTGCCATAATAGGTTTTCCAAATGAAGTAAAAACTACTACAACTTTAGCTTTTGCTATCAATATATCTGCTTTATAAATATTTTGGTAGAAGATGAACCTTAGATTTCCATCACGCTCTAAATTTAAACTCACATAAAATTTATCACCGCTTTTTAGCGGCTTTTTATAGTCTATCTCTATACGATAAACTACAGGGTCTATATGTTGCTGATGTAGCTTTTCAAAATCTAAACCTTTATGCTTTAAAAATTGATGTCGGGTATGTTCTAAATAATTTTGATAAACGGCGTTATTTACAATTCCTTGTAAATCGCATTCATAATCTCTAACCTCAAAATTTTCTATAAACATTATATTTCTGGGTTGTCATAAGCAATCATTTTAGCTTTTTCTGCTTGAGGAATAGCTATAGGTTTACCCGTTTGATAGTCAATAGCTACTTGTGTAGTTTTGCCAATTGTTTTTAAAATAAACTGATCTTCTTCTTCCGCGTAAAGCAAATAAGCAATATCAAAACTAGTATTACCAACTCTGGTGGTTTTTACACAAGCTGTTATTTTATCTTCCAAAAGTATAGGTTTTAAGTACTCTACTTCTGATTTTACCAATATAATTCCGGTTGCTTTCCAATCCCATTCTATAATATCTTTCCAATAAGCAGACCTAGCTTGTTCAAAATAAGTAAGGTAAACAGCATTGTTAGCATGGCCAAACATATCCATATCCGCAAACCTGATAGGGATAGGAGTTTTATAAGTAAAAGCTGTAATATTTTCTTCTATTTTCATATACGACTGCAATAAAGTCAGTAAAATTAATTTAATAACGACAAAAAGTCTTGTTTTAAACTCAAAATCACCATTGGTATCAGAGTTGATTCATCCTTAAACGTAAACAAATTTAAAATAATTTATAAGGAGGATATAAAAATGACTTTAGTAAAATTTAACAACGAAAAAAACGGTGTAAGAAACTATTCGCCATTTAACGATTTATTTGACAGCTTTTTTAGAGACAGTTATTATAATGACAGTACTTTAAATAAGGTTCCGGCTGTTAATATTTTTGAAAACGAAGAGTCTTACGCCATTGAAGTTGCAGCACCAGGTTTAAAAAAGGAAAATTTTAAGCTTCAATTGGAGAAAAATATTTTGAAAATTTCTGGAGAAAAAGCCACCGAGACAGAAAGTGAAAACAGAAAAGTTACCAGAAAAGAATTCAGTTACAACGCTTTTGCAAGATCATTTACTTTACCAGAAACAGTAGATTTTGCTAAGATTGATGCCAAATACGAAGATGGTATATTACAGGTAACTATTGGTAAAAAAGAAGAGGCTAAAATACAATCCAGAGAAATTGCAATAAGTTAATCATAGTTTTTAGGTTTAGTTTTTTTGATTGGCATCCCGTTTTTGTTAACAGAAACGGGATTGCTTTTTTACTTCAAAATCAACATTATTTACTAAATTTGGACATGAGTTTAGAAATTCTGGATACCCGCCGTAAAGCCTTAACAATTAATCTTGACCCAAATATATACGGTACTTTTGCAGAAATTGGAGCCGGACAAGAAGTAGCTAGAAACTTCTTTACAGCTGGTGCCGCATCTGGTACCATTGCCAAAACCATGTCTGCTTACGATATGACTTTTAGTAATGAAATTTACGGTCAGGAAGAATCCGGAAGATACGTATCTAAATCAAGATTAATAAAAATGCTTGATTATGAATTTAAACTCTTGGGCGATAGATTGTTTGGAGATAAATATCAAACCAAAACTTTTTTCGCTTTTGCAAATACAGTAACCACCCTCAATTATAATAAAACTAACGATCCGCATGGTTGGCTGGGTATAAAATTTCAATTAGAACCCTATGGCCCACCGCATGAAATTATTTTCCATGTGCGTTTGTTAGATAGTGATGCCAGTTTGCAACAAAATGTTTTAGGGATTTTAGGCGTAAATTTAGTTTATGCAGCTTTCCATCTTTATCATAATCCAAAGGCTATGATAGAATCTTTGGCTGATAACTTATCTCAAGGCTCGGTAGAAATTGATTTGATTAGCTTAAAAGGTCCGGTATTTGAGTTTTTGGATGATATTTTGGTAAACTTATATCTGATACAAAAAGGCTTTTCTAGCGCAGCTATTTTTGATCATCATGCTAAAGCAAAACAAGCTAAAGATTTGATGTATAAAAAGCATATCATGATTTTACGTACTCGCTTTAACCAAAAAGTATTGCCAGATTTTAATCTTTTTAGTCATGCAGTTAATCAGTATAAATCTACTTTAGATATTGTTGATACAGAACTGGTTACCCTTGCCGAGCTTACTCTAAATAATTTGATGGAGCATGCTGATAAAAGCGACGAAGATTTATTAAAAAGAGTAGCTAAAAGAGCCAGAGAAATTTCTGAAAAAGGTCATTATGTTATTGTATCTAATTTTAATAGACATAATAAATTAGCAAAATATTTAGCCCTTGCTAAGCCTAAAAGTGTAGGAATTACCACCAATATTTCTAATTTACAACACATTTTTAAATCAGAGTATTATGGCGAAAACTATACGAATGAGTTATTAGCTTATATCAGCGATTTGTTTAGTAGAAATGTAAAACTTTTAACCTATCCTTACCGCGATATTAAAAATAAGACTACGGTTACTACCAAAAATGTTGAAGTATCGCCAGAAGCAAAACCACTTTTTGATTTTTTAATACAAAACAAATATATTATTGATATTGAGGAGATTGCAGAGATTATTTAGTGTATAAAAATTTCATTTGTATATCTCTTAAGCTTTCAAATTTTGATAATATTTTGTTGAGCTCGGCTTTTCTAATGCTAAGGTTTATAATTACATGTAAATCAAATTCTTGGCTCAAAATTTCTAGTCTATCTTCTTTGATGATTTTCATGACATCGTTCATCAATAAATAATTAAACTTTAATTCATAAACATCATTTACCGTTTTTTCAATGATTTGAGCATTTGAAATCGCGTCTTCTGTAGCTGTCTTATAAGCGTTTATTAAGCCTGGCACACCTAATAAAGTACCTCCAAAATACCTTACAACTACTACTATAATATTAGTGAGCTTTTTAGAAAGTAAAACATTTAAAATAGGTCTGCCGGCAGTGCCAGAGGGTTCTCCATCATCATTAACTCTATAAATATTTTTATCCGGTGTAAGCCTGTAAGCATAACAATGATGTCTGGCTTTTGGATGTGCTGTTTTTAAATTAGAAATAATGGTTTTTAAATCATTTTCTTTTAAAAAGGGATAAGCATAGGCTATAAACTTGCTTCCTTTATCTCTAAAAATACCTTCGGATGGTGCTTGTATAGTTTGGTATGTATCCTCAAAAAACATTAATTAAGAAAACGTGAGAATTATAATCGATACAATAGCTAAAAATAAACCTATCTTATTAAGTACATTAAGGCGTTCTTTAAATAAAATTAAACCTGCTAAAGAACCTAAAGTTATAACACCTATATCTAATGCAGCATATACAACAGAAGGGCGATTTTTTTCTATCTGAAGCGCAAAAATATAAAAGTAGATAGAACCAAAATTAAAAAAACCTAAAACAATACCTGCTAAGGCAGCTCGGGTTTGAAATTTTAAAGTTCCATTTATTTTCTGATAAGCCAAACTACCAAAAGCCAGAATAGTAGCAATAGAGAAAACATAAAATAAAGAGCTTGTAAAGCTTATTCCCTCAATTTTGGTTAAAAAATTAAAAAGAATATCAATAATGCCAGTACCTAAAAAAACAATAATAGGAAACCAAAATTTCAAATCCTTTAAAGAAAATTTACCATCGGGCTTAGAAGCTACAATAGCCATAAAACCAATGGTAAGACCAATAATTTTTATAGGAGTTAATTGCTCGTTAAACAATAAAAACGATGCAATTATTGGTAAAGCCAATGATAAGCGTTGTGCTATTACGGTTATAATGATACCAGAAGTGGCTATACTTTTACTTATAAAATAAAAAATAGATAATAACAAAACTGATGTGATACAGTAAAGCGTAAAATCTGGTATGGTAGGAATGGTACTTAAATCGGGTTTGAAAAACAAAAAACACAACAATGCAGCTGTTGGATAATTAAAAACAATGGCTTGATAAGCATTTGTGTAATATCTTCTCAGTAATTTTAAGTTGATACTTACGATAACGCTACATAAAATAGCAATAGCTAAATATATCATGAATGTTGAGGTGTAAGCGTTAATAATTTATCTTTGCCAATATCGGTTAAGCTTTCTTGAATACCATTAATTTCAGGTGCTTTTAAACCATCTTCCCATGTGATAGGAGAGATGAAAATTCTAGCTTCATCCCATAAGCCAGCAGCAATAAACATTTGTAAAGTTTTAACTCCACCTTCTATAATAACAGATTGTATATCTTGTAAATACAACTGATAAAGTAAATACTGAGGTAAAAAATAGTCGAAATCTTCTATGCTGATGTATTTTAACTGGTCTTTTATAGCTGTAAGTTCTTTATTAAACACAAAAGTTTCTATAGAATTATCAAAAAGATAAAGCTTTTCATCCAATTTTAAATCCCTATCAATAACCGCTCTTTTAGGATTTCTTCCGCTTACTAATCTTACATTTAATTGTGGATTATCAATTTCAGCAGTTTTTTTTCCTACCAATACACAATCTTCTTCGCTTCTCCACTGGTGTACCAGCATTTTAGCTTCTTTACCACTTATCCATTTCTGCGAACCATCTTTGGTAGCAAAAAAGCCATTTAATGTTTGGGCCCACTTTAAGATGATATATGGTCTTTGCTTCTCAACCCGGGTAAAAAAACGCTTGTTAAGTTGCAAACATTCTTTTTCTAAAATACCCGATATCACTTCTATACCTGCATTTTTTAACTTCTCTATTCCTTTACCATTAACTTTACTATAAGGGTCTTTACAACCTATAACTACTTTTGGTATTTGATGTTGAATAATTAAATCAGAACAGGGTGGGGTTTTACCAAAATGCGCACAAGGCTCTAAGGTTACATAAATAGTTGCCTGTTTTAGTATTTCTGAAGCGTTTTGATATTTTAAAAATACATCTTTAATAGCATTTACTTCAGCATGTGCTTCGCCATATTTTTGATGATAACCTTCTCCTATAATTTTGCCTTGGTACACAATTACAGCACCTACCATAGGGTTAGGACTTACATATCCGGCACCTAATTTTGCTAATTCTAATGCTCTTTGTATAACTATTTCGTCTTTAGTCACGTATCAAAGATAGTAATTAGTCTTTTAGCCTTTTATTTTAAAATATTTAATACAATTTAATGACCATTAAAAAATATACCATCTTAATATTTATTTTTTTAACCAGTTTTTTTAACGTTTGGAATGTTAAAAACAGCAAGTTATTTGCTGAAATAAGTATGCCCAGAAATCAGCCCGTTGTAACTATATTAGATAGTTTACATTTAGAAAATCAAGATTTGAAGTTGCAAAATCTAAATAAAGAACTCAAAATAGAAAGTAGAAATTTCTTAATCTATACCATTCTTATTTTTTCTTTAACAGCACTGTTTCTGTCATTTAGACTATATAAAAGCGGTAAAAAAGCTAAAATAAATAATAAGATATTAAAAGAGCAAAACGAAGAAATTATTAAGCAAAAGAAAGAATTGGAAGATTTAAATAACCTGAAAAATAAATTCTTCTCTATTATTTCTCATGATGTAAGAGGGCCATTATTATCTTTAAAAGGTACTTTAAATTTGTTAGATGATAATCTATTAAACGAGCAAGAATCTAAAATCTTAATAGCAGAGTTAAAATATCAATTTAATTCAACCTCAAACCTATTAGATAATCTTTTGGTATGGTCAAGAAGTCAAATGCGAGAAGAAAAAATTCAGAAAACAGCATTTTATATACTTCCTATTATTGAAGATAATATTGCCTTAGAACGAAATAATATCATGAAAAAAGATCTTTACATCAAAATAGATGTGCAGGAAGATTTTAAATTATTTGCCGATAAAGAGATGACTAAGATTATAATTAGAAATCTGATTAATAACGCATTAAAATTTACACCTAATAAAGGTAAGATAGAAGTTTTATGTACAAAGAATGATGGTTTTGCAGAGATTTCTATAACCGATACGGGTATAGGCTTAACAGAAAAAGAGATTAAAGAAATATTAAAATGTAATTTTTACACAACTAAAGGATTAAACGAAGAAAAAGGTACCGGTTTAGGTTTAAGCCTTAGTCAAGAATTTATTAAAAAGAACAATGGCGATTTCAAAATAAAAAGTAAAAAAGGAGAAGGTTCTACATTTTTATTTACTTTGCCACTTTTTAAAGAAATTCATGTTAAAGAAGCAAGCTATTAAAGCCAATTATGTGGAAGCACTTAAGAGCATTTATGAAAAAGATGAAATAAACGCTCTTTTTAAGTGGATAAGCGAAGATGTAATACATTTACCTGAACTACAACAAAAAGAATTATTTGATGATTATTTAACAAAACTAGCACTAAAACAACCGCTTCAACAAGTTTTGGGCTATACCTATTTTTACAACTTAAAATTTAAAGTGAATAAACATGTACTTATTCCAAGGCCAGAAACCGAAGAATTGGTTTACATGATGCTTCAAGAATGCGGAAAAACATCAAATCAAGAAATTTTAGATATAGGTACCGGTAGCGGATGTATAGCCATCTCTTTAAAAAAGAATTTACCAACTGCTCAAGTTCATGCTATTGATGTGAGCGAAGAAGCTTTAAAAATTGCTTACACAAATGCTAAAGAGAATGGGGTAGAGGTACACTTTAAAAAAGATAACGCTTTGGCTTTAAAAGCTGATGATTATCCTAAATTTCATATTATTGTTAGTAATCCGCCTTATATTGCACTATCAGAAAAGCAAAATATGCATGATAATGTAGTAAACTTTGAGCCACATTTAGCTTTATTTGTTGAAGATGATGCCCCCTTGATTTTTTATGATAAAATAGCTGATTTTGCACTAAAAAATCTTTACCCAAACGGATTATTGTTTTTTGAGATTAATCAAAATTTAGCAGTAGAAACACAAGAACTTATCCAGAAAAAAGGCTTTAAAGCTCAAATCATCAAAGATTTAAACAATAACAATCGTTTTATAAAAGCTCAACTTCTTGGGTGATATTGTGTAATGGTTTGTTTTAAAAAATCTCTATCCAGATGGGTGTAAATTTCTGTTGTAGTGATGCTTTCATGACCTAACATTTCTTGTATAGCTCTTAAGTCTGCACCACCTTCTATCAAATGCGTAGCAAAAGAATGTCTAAACGTATGCGGACTAATCGTTTTTTGAATTCCCACAGCTTTTGCCAAATCTTTGATAATCATAAAAATCATCACTCTAGAGAGTTTAGTACCTCTTTTATTGAGGAATATAAAATCCTCATGACCTTTTTTTATATCCAGATGATTTCTAACGGTATCTAAATATATTTGAAGATATTTTAAAGCAGAACTTCCAACAGGCACTAACCTCTCTTTATTACCCTTTCCTTTAATTTTTAGAAATTCTAAATCAAGATATAAGTCAGATAATTTAAGATTTACAAGCTCGCTAACCCGTAGTCCAGAACCATATAAAATCTCTAATATGGCTTTATTTCTGGTGTTTTCTGGTTTTGATAAATCTAAACCATCAAGCAATAAATTAATCTCATGTACGCTTAAAACTTCTGGTAGTTTTCTTCTCGTTTTTGGAGTCTCTAATAATGCAGAAGGGTCTGTTTCTAATAAATCCTCTATAATTAAATATTTATAAAAAGCTTTTATACCACTAATTATTCTAGCCTGAGTGGTAGCTAACATTCCTAACTCGGCAATCCATTTGATAAAATCTCTTAAATCCTGAGGTTTAGCTTTCAACAGAGAAACAGGCGTGGTTTTCATCTCTAAAAACTGAACTAGCTTTTCAACATCACGTATATAAGCCTGAACAGAATTTTCTGATAAGGATTTCTCTAATTTCAAAAAAGATTTAAATCCCTTTTTAAATGATTGCCATTCCACTTTATCTTTTGAATTTTTAATGATAAGTTTGAGGTGATGAAGATACAAATTATCAACGGACCAAATTTAAATTTATTAGGTAAACGCGAACCTGGAATTTATGGTAGCGAAGGTTTTGAGAGCTTTTATAAACAGCTTTTAGCTCAATATCCTAATGTTGAGTTAAGCTATTATCAAAGTAATGTAGAAGGCGAAATTATCAATAAGCTGCATGAGATTGGTTTTAATTATGATGGCATTATCTTAAATGCCGGAGCTTATACGCATACATCTGTTGCTATTGCAGATGCTATTGCTGGTATAAAAACTCCAGTTGTTGAAGTTCATATTTCTAATGTATATGCTCGTGAAGAGTTTAGACATCACAGCATGATGGCAAAAAACTGCAAAGGTATTATCACAGGTTTTGGTTTAATGTCTTATGAATTAGCGTTAAAAAGCTTTTTATAACTATTTCCAAATCTCTCTAAAAAACTTTTTGCTTTTTATAAAGTAATCAAAAACAATGCTACTGTGGTATTTACCAGTAAGGTTTTGTTGTGGAGATATAGGGCTATTTTTGATTTTTCCTTCAAATAAAGCACTTATAAAATGCCGGTGAGCTTTAGAAATAGCCCAGGCATTATCTGCTTTTTTATCTACCAAAAATTTAATTAAGGCTAAGAAATCTAAACAAAATCTAAAAGGAATTAAGAATATAGAACGAGAAAGAGGCTCGTTCTTTTTAATCAGATAAAGGTTGTTACGGAAGTTTAAATACGTTTTGTACGGACTTTCAGCCTGTAAAGTACCTCCACCAACATGGTAAACCGTAGAAAAGCCACAATACATCACTTTGTATCCTATATTTTTTGCTCTCCAACACAAATCAATTTCTTCCATGTGGGCAAAAAAATGTTCATCTAAGCCACCTATTTCTTTCCAGATATTAGCTTTAATGAATAAAGCGCATCCAGAAGCCCAAAATATTTCTATTTCATCATCATATTGGCCATTATCTTTTTCTATAGTTTCAAATAATCGTCCCCTGCAAAATGGGTAAGCAAAAGTATCTATAAAACCTCCGGCAGCACCGGCATATTCAAAACTATCTCTGTTATAATAAGAACGTATTTTAGGTTGCGCTATCGCTATTTTGTCATCAGCTTCCATCATTTTGATCACCGGTTCTATCCAGTTTGGCGTAACTTCAACATCAGAGTTTAAGAGTACAAAATAATCGGCTTCTATTTGTTTTAATACTTGATTATAACCATCTGCAAAACCATAATTTTTATTGTTAATGATGACTTTTACTAAAGGAAAATTATTCTTAAGAAAGTTTAAAGAATTATCTGTTGATGCGTTATCACCAATAATAATTTCCATATTAGGATAAGTACTATTAAATACCGAAGGTAGAAAATTTGCTAAATGCTTTTCTCCATTCCAGTTTAAGATAACAACGGCAACTTTAGGATAATTCATGAATAATTGTATTTGCAGCTGGTTTAAATTTCCAGCGTTTATGAGACCAAAGCCAAAATTCTGGTTTTTGTTTTATCCTGTCCTCTAAAATTCTAGCATGTTTTAAGGTAATCTCTTTATCTGTGGTAATGGATGGATTATCGTGAACCAATTTAAAATCGCAAGCATAATAACCTCTTTTAACTCTATCAACATCACAAAAAATAACAGGATAGTTTGTAGAACGAGCTATTTTTTCTATCCCCATAAAAATTGCTGTAGGCTGGTTTAAGAATTTTATCCACTCGTGTGGGTCTGCCAAAGCAGGCGTTTGGTCGGCGGCAAAAACAGTAACTGTTAGCTGATTTTTGAAACGAGCCATCTCACGTAAAGTCATTTTCATACGCACCATTACTGTTCCACTTTTTTCTCTAGCCCTTTTAAAAACCTCATTAAAAACGTTATTGTTTAATGGTTTATAAATAATAAGCGGTTTGCTTTTAACAATTAAAGGCGTAACAATAGTACACCATTCCCAATTTCCATAATGTCCAACGGCAAATAAATAACTCTTATTTTGGTCTTCAAACTTTCTTACTAAATCTGTATTGGTAAAAGTAAAACGTCTAAAAAGCTCTTCTTTTGATACAGAAAGCATTTTAATGGTTTCAAAAATTAAATCAGCCAGATAACTGAAAAATCTTTTTTCAATTCCATTAATTTCTTCTGCACTTTTTTCTGGAAATGAGTTCATTAGATTCTCTCTAACTACCTTCCTTCTGTATTTGATAACATGAAAAATAATGATAAAGGCAAAATCAGACAATAGATATAGCACTCTTAAGGGCAGCAAAGAAACTAAGTACAAAAAAAACGCAGCTACATAAGAAAGCCATTTATTTATCATTATTTTCGTTGGTTTTAATTGCAAACATAAATATTTTGAAATGGAATCTGGTGCAATATTTCCTTTACTTTATTTACCACCTATAGAATTTTTTAAAGAGTTACTAAACTTTAAAAATGAAATAATTTTAATTGATAAAAATGAGCATTTCCCTAAACAAACTTATAGAAATAGAGCAAGTATTTACGGTGCTAATGGAACTTTAAGTATTACAGTTCCGGTGGTAAAAGGGGCTAAATTACATACTTGTGTAAAGGATGTTAAAATTAGTTATGATGCCAATTGGCAACGCATCCATTGGATGAGTTTACAAGCATCTTACAGAAGTTCTGCTTATTTTGAGTTTTATGAAGATGCGTTTGCTCCGTTTTATCATCAGAAATATGATTTTCTGTTTGATTATAATTTAGAGCTTTTAAATACCGTATTAAAGCTTTTGAAGCAAAACGTAGCTTTAAATTTTACTGAAGGTTATCAAGCTGAATATCCACAACTGAAAGATTTTAGAAGCACTATTCATCCTAAAATAACAAGTAGCTATCAACCTAAAAAATATTATCAGGTTTTTGAAGATAAATACAATTTTATACCTAATTTAAGTATCGTTGATTTATTATTTAATCAAGGTCCGCAGGCTTTAAAATATCTTTAAACATGGTAAAAACACCACAATTTTTCAATATCAAAGCTAAACAACGTAGAAGTAAACCTGGCGAAGTACCAGGTACTTTTGTAATTACAGAAAATGCTTTAGCTAGTAAAATTGTAGTTTATGCTTATCATCAAAACCAAATAAAAGAATTTGAAACCCTACATATAGATGAAGCTTTTAAATTTATTCAAGAACATCCAGATAACTTTTATTGGATAGATATTAAAGGTTTAGGTTCACAAGAAGTTTTAAATCAAATTCAGCAACATTATAATATTAACGCTTTGGTAATGGAGGATATTGTTAATACTTACCAAAGACCAAAATGCGATGATTATGATGATTATATGTTCATCACCAGCAGAATGCTTGAACTAGATAGCGGTTTGGTGATGCGTAATGAACAATTATCTTTCCTGATTTTTAAAGATACTTTAATAACCTTTCAAGAAGATTATCAAGATGTTTTAGAACCAGTTAGAGTAAGACTGAAAACAAAAGTAGGTGGTAATTTACGCTCTTTAGGTCCTTCTTATTTGCTTTACGCTTTAATGGATACCGTTATAGACCATTATTTTACCATTGTAAATAGGTTAGGAGATGAGTTAGAAATTGTTGAAGAACATCTTTACCAAAGACCACATAAATTATTAATGTACAGGATTTTAGGCGTTAAAAAAATCATGATAGCCATGAGAAGAGCCGCCTGGCCTGAAAGAGATAAATTAATAGAAATTCTAAAAAAGCCAACCCATATCATTCATCCAGAAGTTGCGGTTTTCTTTAAAGATGCTTATGACCACAGCGTTCAGATTATAGATCTGATAGAATCTTATAAAGAAACCTCAATAAGTTTAATGGATGTTTATTTGTCTTTAATGAGTAACAAGATGAATGAAGTGATGAAATTCTTAACCGTTATTTCATCATTATTTATTCCTTTAACTTTTATTGTAGGCGTTTATGGAATGAATTTTTCTTATCAAGACCCTAAAACAGGAGAGATATTACCCTACAACATGCCCGAATTATACATGCCTCATGGTTATATCATGGTTTGTTTAGTGATGCTGCTTATTGTGATTGGGCAATTATGGTATTTCGGTAAAAAAGGGTGGTTTAAAGATTAAAATATCGAATTGGAGATTTTTAGCTTAAATTAGCAAAGATGCAATCATTTGAAATTGATAAAACCGACGTTTTAAAATTAAAACAAGCTTTAGAGGGTAATGAGGAGGATTTAATAAAGCTTTTAGGAGAATATCACGCATCAGAAATTGCTATCCTTTTCAGTAAAATTCCTTTAGAATCGCAAAAGCGAATCATCAATTTATTACCAGCAGAAAGTGCCTCAGAAGTAATCTCTGAAATGGATTTTGAGGCTCATCCCGAAGAACTTTTACTAGAACTAGATCCAGAACGCAGGCAAGAAATTGTTGAAGAACTTGATTATGATGATGCAACAGATATCATCGCCCAGTTGGATGAAGAAGATCAAAAAGAAATTCTTCAAGATTTAGATACCGAAGACGCATCAAATATTCGTAACTTATTAAGTTATAAAGAAGATTCTGCCGGTGGTTTAATGAATACCCAGCTGATTAAGATATATGCAAATATGTCTAAAAAGCAGGCTATTGATGAAATTATCCAACAAAGTGAAGAAATAGAAGAATTTTACACCGTTTATGTTGTTGATGAAGCTGATACGCTAAAAGGAATTATATCACTCAAAAATCTTATTAAAGCAAAAGCAAGTGTTAAAGTTGCTGATTTAATTAACGAAGACTTTATCTATGTTAAAGCCCAAGTAGACCAAGAAGAGGTTGCCGATTTAATCTCTCAATATAATCTTACCAGTATCCCGGTAGTGGATGATGATATGAAACTTTTAGGAAGAGTAACTTTTGATGATGTTATTGACGTTTTAGAAGAAGAAAATACTGAGGATATGTTAAAAATATCCGGGGTATCAGAAGATGAGGAATTAAGTGGTAATTGGCAGGCGGCTGTAAAATCTAGGTTACCTTGGCTACTTCTAAATCTAGTAACGGCCTTTTTAGCATCATCAGTAATTAGATATTTTGAGCCCACCATTAATCACCTTCTAATTTTACCAGCCTACATGACTATTATTGCTGGTATGGGTGGTAATACAGCCACGCAGGCATTAGCTGTAACCGTAAGAAGAATTACTTTAAGTGATTTATCAGATAATCAAGCTTATCAAACTGTAATAAAGGAGTTTACAGTAGGTTTGGTAAACGGTGCTGTTATAGGTTTAGTTTTATTTTTAGTAGCTTTTTTTTATGATTCAAACCCTATGTTGGGCTTGGTCATTTTTATTGCCATGGCTGGCAATTTAATTATTGCTGGTTTAGCAGGTTCTACCATTCCTTTAGTTCTTAAACGTATTGGTATAGACCCTGCAATTGCTTCTTCTATCATCATTACTACCTTTACAGATGTTTTTGGATTCTTGCTTTTATTAGGTTTAGCCTCAAAATTATTATTATAATTGTAGCAAATTTGACTATTCTATTTTAGCAGTAGTTAATGCTCAAAAAAATACAAATCATGCAAACAAAACATAACTGGACAAAAGAAGAAATTCTAGAGATTTATAATAGACCATTTTTAGATTTAGTTTACGAAGCCGCTACCATCCACAGAGCTAATAAAGACTACTCAGAAGTGCAAATAAGCTCTTTAATATCTATAAAAACTGGCGGTTGTCCAGAAGATTGTTCTTATTGCCCACAGGCAGCCCGTTACCATACAGATGTTGATGTGCATGCCATGATGAAAGTAGACGAAGTATTGGATGCAGCTAAAAAAGCTAAAGAAGGTGGTGCTTCTCGTTTATGTATGGGTGCAGCTTGGAGAGAAGTGCGTGATAACCGCGATTTTGACAAGGTTATTGATATGGTAAAAGCCGTAAACGAAATGGATATGGAGGTTTGCTGTACTTTAGGAATGCTAAATGCAGACCAAGCACAAAGACTTGCTGATGCTGGTTTATATGCTTACAATCATAATTTAGATACTTCAGAAGAAGATTATAAGAGAATCATCAGTACACGTACTTATGATGACCGTTTAAAAACTATAGAAAACGTTCGTAAAGCAAAATTAACGGTTTGCAGCGGCGGAATCATCGGTTTAGGAGAAACTGTTAACGATAGGGTTTCTATGCTACGTGTTTTGGCCAATATGCCACAGCATCCAGAATCTGTTCCAGTAAATGCATTGGTTCCGGTAAAAGGTACGCCTTTAGAAAACCAACCTCGTGTTCCAATTTGGGATATGGTTCGTATGATTGCAACAGCTCGTATCATCATGCCAAAAACTTGTGTAAGGTTATCTGCCGGAAGAACAGAAATGAGCACTATAGAACAAGCTTTATGCTTTATGGCTGGTGCAAATTCTATTTTCGCTGGTGATAAATTGTTAACCACACCAAATCCTGATTTTAAAGATGATATGGCGATGTTTGAACTTTTAGGTTTAACACCTAGAAAAGCCTTCAAAAACGGAAAACCAAATCAAAAAGCAGAAGAAGTAACTGCTTAAAATAAAAAATTAAATTCTTAATCAGGACAATCTTTTTCGATTGTCCTTTTTTGTTTAAAAATGAAACTCATAGCTTTTGAAGAACAGCATATCCCAATTTTAATAAATTGGATTAAAGATGAAGATACACTTCTGAAATTTGCAGGTATAGCTTTTCAATATCCACTTACAGCAGCACAAATGGAAAGCTATATTGAGAAATATCCCGAAAGGCTTATTTATTTAGTTATTGATGATGAGCATCAGCCTGTAGCGTATGGCGAAGTTATTCCTCAAGAAGATCATTCTGCTCGTTTAGGTCATTTACTCATCGGCGAAAGCCAACAAAGGGGTAAAGGTTTAGGTAAGCAATTGATATCATTATTAATAGAAAAAGCTAAACAGGAGCTTAATATTAACCGTATAGATTTATACCTGCTTTCTAATAATGATGTAGCGGCAAAATGTTATTTAAATTTTGGCTTTAAGTTTATTGATAATGATTTTAGCATCACTTACAAAAATCAAAGTTATGCCATTCTAAAAATGACGATGCCTTTATAATTCAAAGTCTAATTTGACTATCCATAAACACTTCTAAAAAAGCTTTCTTTTAGCTTTGTTTCATGGAAAATAAGAAGCCTTCTATCATCTACGTTTACGATGCTATTTGTGGCTGGTGTTATGGGTTTAGCCCCGTTATGAAAAGCCTTTTCGATAATTATTCAGATACTTTTGATTTTGAAGTATTATCTGGAGGAATGATGATGGGCGAAAGAGAAGGTACCATTAATGATGTGGCTCCTTATATCAAAACTGCCTATAAAGATGTTGAAAACGCTACCGGAGTTAAGTTTGGAGAAGCTTTTTTGACCGAATTAGAGAAAGGAGATTTATACTTAAGTTCAGAAAAACCGGCCATAGCACTATCTGTTTTTAAATCTTATTTTCCAGAAAAGGCTATTTTATTTGCTCATGATTTACAATCTGCCATTTATGTTCATGGATTAGATTTAAGAAATGATGAGAGCTATGTTTATTTAGCCGAGAAATATCAGATTCCTGCTGAAGAATTTATTAAAAAGCTAAATCAGGAAGAATTTAAACAAGCTGCTTATTATGATTTTGCTTTAGCCAGACAATTACAAGTAACAGGCTATCCAGCAGCATTTATCAGAACTGGCGAACTTAAATTTTATATGATAGCTAAAGGATATGCTAACCTAGAGACTATGGAGTTGCGTGTTCAAAATGTATTAAAAGAAATAGCTTTATGAAGAAAATAGCGGTGTTGGGCGCTACGGGTATGTTAGGCAAACCTGTAGCAGATGAATTGATAAAAGCAGGTTTTGAGGTAACTATTCTGGCTAGAAATATAAAAAAAGCTAAAGAGCTATTTCCTCAAGCAAATATTGTTTTTGCCGATTTAGCTTCAAGAACTACTTTATCTCAAGCTTTAAAAGGGCAGGAGGCTATTTATTTAAATCTTCATATTCCGCAACACGCTAAACCTAAAGATTTCATGCCAGAAACAACTGGTTTATTAAATTTAATAGAAGCCGCAAAAGAAAATAATATCCAAAGAATTGCCTATTTATCTTCTTTAGTTAAAGATTATCAAGGACAAAATAATTTCAATTGGTGGGTTTTTGATGTTAAACAAAAAGCGGTTCAAATTCTTAAAAGTAGTAAAATACCTTATACCATATTTTATCCAAGTAGCTTCATGGAGAACTTCGATAAAGGTGGGTTTATGAACGGCAACCAAATGAATTTAGCTGGCAAAGCCGAAGCCAAAATGTATTGGATTTCTGGTGCCGATTATGGTAAACAAGTAGCTAAATCTTTTGAGGTTTTAACCGATGAAAATAGAGAATATAATGTTCAAGGTCCTGAGGCATATTATCCAGAAGAAGCCGTAAGAATATTTATTGATAACTATAAAAAGAAACGTTTAAACGTATTTAAAACCCCAATAGGTGTTTTAAAATTTATGGGTAAATTTTCTAATAAAATCAATTACATCTATCATATACTGGAAGCGCTTAATAAGTACGATGAGAAATTTGTATCCCAATTCACTTGGGATGAACTAGGGCAACCTAAAGAAACTATCAAAAAATACACCATCAGAATTCAAAAACAAAACTAAAATTTTTAGTTTAAAATTTACTAAATATTTTAGTAAATTTGAATATGAATTTTGATAGGATAACAGAAAAACTAGAAATCCTGGCTGATGCAGCTAAATATGATGTTTCCTGCTCATCCAGTGGTGCTAAAAGAAATAATCAAAACAAAGGTTTAGGAAATTCTACCGGAATGGGTATTTGCCATTCTTATACAGAAGACGGGAGGTGCGTTTCTTTACTCAAAATTTTATTGACCAACCATTGTATTTATGATTGCGCTTATTGCGTAACTCGTAAAAGTAATGATATTAAAAGAGCCGCTTTTACCGTACAAGAAGTGGTTGATTTAACCATAAACTTTTATAGAAGAAATTATATTGAAGGTTTATTCTTAAGCTCAGGTATTTTTAAAGATGCTGATTTTACGATGGAGCGATTGGTCTTAGTAGCTAAAAAGCTCCGTTTAGAAGAAAATTTCAATGGTTATATTCATTTAAAAAGTATCCCTGGCGCATCAGACGAGTTGATGAAAGAAGCCGGACTTTATGCTGATAGATTGAGTATTAATCTAGAACTTCCTACAGAAAAGGGACTAAAACTTTTAGCTCCGGATAAAAATAGGGAAGACATGATTAAACCCATGAATTATGTTAAAAACGAAATCATTGTTTTTAAAGAAGAAAAAAAGCTTTTCAGAAATACCCCAAAATTTGCTCCCGCAGGGCAAAGTACACAATTGATTATTGGTGCTACCCAAGAAAACGATTTAGAAATTATCCAAACCGCCGATTCTTTTTACAAAAATTACCAATTGAAAAGGGTTTACTATTCTGGCTATGTTCCCATAGCCGATGATGCTCGTTTACCTTCTCTGCAAAGTAAAGTGCCTATGGTAAGAGAAAACAGATTGTATCAAGCAGATTGGTTAATGAGGTTTTATGGCTTTAAAGCCGATGAAATATTAGATCCTAACTTGCCCTTTTTAGATTTAGATGTTGATCCTAAACTAAGTTGGGCACTAAGAAATCAGCATATATTTCCTATAGATATTCAAAAAGCAGATTTCGAAATGATTTTAAGAGTACCTGGTATTGGGGTTAAATCTGCTTGGAAAATTATTGAAGCCAGACGCTTTAGTCATCTAAATGAAAATCATCTAAAAAAACTAGGCGTAGCATTAAACAGAGCCAAATATTTTATTTCTTACGGACTACATTTTGGAAATCTTAAGTTTTTAAATAGCAGTAATTTAAAGCAATTTATATTAGGTAATACTAAAAGTAAATATCAAGACCAATACAACGCTCAGTTAGCTTTATTCTGATGAATATTTTATTGTATGACCATACTTTTGAGGGCTTCTTAACCGCTGTTTTTGAAGCTTATGAATTTAAGCTAAAACAAGTTAAGATTGTAAAAGAGGCTTTACAAACCGAGCAGCTTTTTGCTAAAATAACAAAAGTATTTACACAAGCTCCTAAAGCAGAAAGGGTTTATCAAAAACTTAAAACTTTAATAGGTGATTTAGGCTTACACCGCATGCTTTATACTTTTTTATCAGAAGATGAAGATTTAGAAACACATTTATGGGCGGTTGTTCAATATGCTTTAAATAACTCAAAACGAAATATTATACAGGACTTTTCTCATCCATCTGTTTTAAAACTATCTCAATATGAGCAAATGGTACATCGCGAAAAGCATAGGATGGAAGCTTTTGTACGTTTTAGGTTAACCCTAGATGATATTTATTATGCCGAAATAGAGCCAGATTTTAATGTTTTACCTGTTATTGCAAAACATTTTAAAGACCGTTATCAAGACCAAAAGTGGATGATTTTTGACCAAAAAAGAACCTATGGTATTTATTATGATTTACACAAGGTTGAATTGGTAGAAATGAAATTTGCTAACCATTTAAACAAACAAGAGGGTTTAGAAATGTTGGTTAAAGACGAAAAATTATATCAACATTTATGGCAAACTTATTTTAAGAAAACTACCATCCAAGCTAGAAAAAATTCGCGTTTACATATTCAACACGTACCTAAAAGATACTGGAAATACCTTACAGAAAAATTCCCTGTTTAACAGCAGAACACTAAATCTTCTCTGTAATTTTCAATATATCAGCAGAAACTTTAACGATAAGTTCTAATTGTTCTGTAGCTAAATCCTCATTGGTTTCTGTTACACCCTCAAAAACATGCACAAATTCTTGCTCGTGTGTAGTTTCAGATAACCATTCTATAGCAAGCTTTAAATAATACTGAGATTTCCTAAAAAGCTTCTGCTGATCAGCATTAAACATCATTTGAGAATCTTGTAAACTGGTTGATAAATTTGCAAGGTAAGAGGATAAAATATGGTTTAACACTACAAATTTATGTACATCTAAAACGGCTTTGTGTTGCTTGGTTTTAGGCTCGTTCAACATTCTTTGAAAAGCAGCGGCTAAATTAGCTGTGTTCACGTAAACTTCCTTTCTGGCTAATTTATACTCCGTAATATTAATTTGATTTTGAGGATTAAACCTTCTAAAAATAGCATCCAAATACTTCTGATTGGCTTTCAGCATATCCAGCATATAATTCTTAAACTGATACGACTCCCAACTAGGTAAAACTAAATAGCTAGATAAAAAGGCAATACCAGAACCAATAAGGGTATCAATAATTCTTTCTACCGCCAAGCTTTCATTAATAGTGGAGCTGATAAAGCTAAATAAGATGAGAATAAAAGGTGTCATGAACAACACACTGATGAAATAGTTTACCCTTTGTAAGCTATAGGTAATCAGCATGAATACAACCATTAAAACAAACCTAGCAGTTTCATCTTTGATAAAATAAATGATTAAGGCTCCTGTAATACCTCCTATAATGGTTCCAATTACTCTTTCAAAATTTCTTTGCTTGGTAGTGCTAAAGCCAGGTTTTAAAATCACCAGTATGGTTAAAATAATCCAATAACTATGATGTCCAACTGGCAATAAGAAACCTACTAAATAGCCTGTAAAAACAACCAAAGAAACCCTAAGAGCATACCTGAAATTACCAGATTTTAAGTTGAGGTTATTTCTAAGAAGCTTAAAATCAAAACTTTGGTGACTAACAAATTTATCATGATCTGTTGAGCCAGATTTAGCTTGTTTAATAAAACTCTCTTTATCAAAATAACCAAAAATGGTATTGGTTTTAGAAAAAATATGTCTAAGATTTACCAGTATTTTCTTTAAAACCAAAACAGATATACCTGCTTTTTCTAATTCATCTAGCTGCTTCTTAAGCTTATCTAAATCTTCAATTTTTACAGCATGTTTTCTTGGTTTTACCTGATGAATCAAACAAAAACCTATATACTCTATTTCTGATGCTAGTTTATGGATTAATAAAGCATAAGCAGGTAAAATATCATGATTTTTATAACGCTTCCTGATGATTTCATAATCATGATGGGTAGCCATAGTTTGCTCAAATAAATCAACAATATCCACAAAAATCATGATGAGCAATCTTCCATCACTTGTTGATTCATTAACGAGCTTTCTGGTTTTAAACAGTATCTCTCTTACATTATCTTGTATTTCATGTACCAGAACCTGTTTATCAACCAAAGTTTTAAAAATATCTTCTACAGGGATTTTATCATTATAAAAATCAGCTCTTAACCTCATATAGCCAGCAACTTCTTGTACACATTCACCTAAGGTTTGTCTGGCATATCTAAATGGTCTTACAAATGAAAATAAGGCACTTAATAAAAAATACCATATTCCACCAGTTAAAACCAAACCAGCATGTTCATAAGAATTTAGGGTAGTTTCGTGGTTGGCAACGTTCAAAACCATAATCAATAACGCAGCAGTACCTACAGATGATGCTCTTGCTCCGTAAACATAAAACATAGAAAAAATGAAGCAGAAAACAAGTATCTCTATACCAACTAAAACCGGGTTTTGATTAATGATAGAGGTTACAAGAGCCACCAAAAACACCAAAAAATTTGTTATCAGCATGGCGTTTCTTCTATGCAGCCAAGGCCCTGGTGTGTCTGCAATACTACAACAAACAGCACCTAATGAAAGATTTATCCCTATCTCTAAGAGGTTAAACTGAGCGAAAATTAAAGAGGGGAGAAGCACCCCAATCGTTATCTTGATACCATCAGAAAAATACTGAGTATATAAGAAATTTCTAAAATTATCTAAAGGCTTCTGAAGTAGCATATATGCAATTTATAAATTGTTTAATGATTTATATTTATTAAATACAATTAAATTAAAGAAGTTTTTATTCCTTTGTGATTATAAACCAATAACCCTTATTCATGAAAAATTTATTTGTTAGCCTAACTATTGCGGCGGTTTTAATATCGTTAAGCAGTTTTATAATTAAAAAAAGAGAAATCAAAATTTTAGTATTTTCATGTACTAAAGGGTTTAGGCATAAGAGTATTGAACCTGGGTTAGAAGCTATCAAAAAGATTGGAAAAGAAAAAGGCTACACCATTGTACATTCAGAAAATCCAGAAGATTTTACAGATAAAAACTTGAAGCAATTTAAAGCATTGTTATTTTTAAACCCAACAGGAAAATCATTATTTAACGATGCTCAGAAAGCAGCTTTCAAAAAATATATCAATAGAGGAGGAGGCTTTGTAGGTGTACACGCAGCTACAGACTGCAATTATGATTGGCCTTGGTACGGTAAGCTAGTAGGAGGCTTTTTTGCAGGTCATCCAAAAGTACAAGAAGCAAAACTTGATATTTTAGATACAAATCATCCGGCAACAAAGGGTTTACCAAACCCTTGGATGCATACAGATGAATGGTATAATTTTAAAGACTTTAATAAAGATGTTAAAGTAATCATGACGGTTGATGAAAAGAGCTATACAGGTGGTAAAATGCCTGATTTTCATCCGATGGCTTGGTATCATGAATTTGATGGTGGAAAAGTTTTTTATACCGGTTTAGGACATACTATTGAAGATTTCCAAGATGAATTATTCCTAAAACATTTAACCGGAGGCATAGAATATGTCTTAAAATAGCATATCCTTATAAATAAGCTTAACTTTGCCAGCTTAATTATCATATTTTGAACAATTTTAAAGATTTAGGAATTCATCAAGAGCTTATCAAGGCCCTTGATGAATTAAATATAAATACCCCAACGGTTATCCAAACCCAAGCTATTCCGGTTTTATTAGAAAGCAAAACAGATTTTATAGGCCAGGCACAAACCGGAACCGGTAAAACAGCTGCTTTTGGTTTACCATTATTACAATTGGTAAATCCAGAGCAAAAAAATATTCAAGCCGTAATCATTTGTCCAACCAGAGAATTAGGACAACAAATAGCCAAACAGCTTTTTAAATTCACCAAATACCTAAGCAAAAAGATTTTTGTTGAAGCAGTTTACGGCGGTGAAAAAATTGATATCCAAATAGGTAAATTAAAACGCCCAACACAAATTTTGGTAGCAACACCAGGGCGTTTGATAGATTTATTAGAGCGTAAAGCGGTTGATTTAACAGGAGTTAAAAACATTATTTTAGACGAAGCCGATGAAATGTTAAGCATGGGCTTTAAACCAGATATTGATAAAATTTTAAGCTTTACAGCACAAATAGATAGAAATATTTGGCTATTTTCTGCAACCATACCATCAGCTATTAAGCAAATTATAAATGATTATATGGCTGATGATGCTTATAAAATTGAAGTAGACCATAAAGATGTAATGAATACAGCCATCAAACATCAATATGTGATTTGCGATATCAAAGACAAGCCTAATCTTCTACAGAGTTTTATTAAAAATAATGATGGTAAACGTGGTATTGTATTTTGTAAAACAAAAGCTGGTGCGCAAACGCTTGCTAAGCAATTATTAGCCAAAAATTTAAAGGTTGAAGCTATACACGGAGATTTAGGTCAAAGAGATCGCGAAAAGGTAATGCGAGCTTTTAAAAGCGAAAGATTACAAGTTTTAATTGCTACAGATATTTCTGCAAGAGGAATCGACGTCAGTAATTTGTCTTATGTTATTCATTATCAATTACCAGAGCAATTAGAATATTTTACACACAGAAGCGGCAGAACTGCAAGAGCCGGAAACAAAGGACTTTCTTTGGCATTTGTTGCGCCATCAGAATTAGAAAAAATTACGGCTTTAGAAAAAGAGCTAAATATTTATTTCGAAAAGATTAGCATTTAAAGAAATGGAGAAGCAACCAAATAATCCATTACATGGCAGAACTTTAGAAGCTATTCTAAATGATTTGGTTGACTTTTATGGATGGCCAACACTTGGATTAAAAATTAAAATTAAATGTTTTAATGAGCATCCAAGTGTTAGCTCTAGTTTAAAATTCCTGAGAAAAACAGATTGGGCTCGTAAAAAAGTTGAAGAGCTTTGGATAAGAACTTTTAGGTAATCTCAATACATAATATATATAATATTTTTATGTATAATAATGTCTTATAATTAACATTATGTTAAGTAAAAAAGTAACCTCCCTTTAAGGGAAGTATGTATAATTATAAAGTTGATTGTATTTTAGAACTATCTCCCACAATCCAAACCATATCGTTTTCTTGGAAAACCCAATTAGATTCAGGATTCACTATACGCTCTGCGTTTCTTTCTATACCTACAACAATTCCGTCTGTTAAATCTTTAATTTTTGATTCTTTTAAAGATTTACCTTCTAAGAATGAATTCTTCCTAACCAATAACTTATGTAGTTTAGGCTGATAATGGTCTTGTTGTTCTAGCACTTTTTTGTCTGGCCTGATGATAGAGTTCAGCTTTCTAATTTGTGCATCTGTACCTATAATGTTTAAAATATCACCCGGATAAATAATGGTATTACTCTCTGGAGAATGAATGGTTAAACTTCCTCTGTTAATCATAGCTACGTTTATACCAGCTCTTTCTCTCCACTTTAATTCCATTAAAGTTTTTCCAACAGCTGGAGATTCTGGCTTAACTTCTATTTCTGTAAAGTGAGCATCCCATGGAGCTAAAATTTCTTGCTCTTTTTTTGGATGATATTCTTCATCGTTATAATTTTTTAAGAAAAGCATTTCTAATTTTAGATACACTTTCTGAACCTGCTTCCAGAAAATTAGTAATACTACGATAATGATTAAGGCTGCATATAGCGCTACTTCTACAGAAAGCAAATTATTTAATAAGGTAATGATTAAAGCAGCAGACAATAAAAGTCTAAATAAACGCATTACCACCACCAAATTACGATACAAACGTTCGTTTTTTAACTCCACTACTACCCCACTATATAAATTTCTAAAGGTTAAAGCATATAAAAAGGGTGATAAAATAAGCATCGTTATTACTAAAGATATAATATTGCTCCAAACTGCATTCTCTGTTTTATTTTGAATAAACGGACTTAAGTAATTAGACGATATTAAGATGATTGCTAAACTTATACTAAAGTGTATTAAGGTATTAGCTGTATATGATTTAACAAATAATTGCCAATTAGAAACGGTTGTAACGCTTTGTGTAGCAGAGCTATATCTGTTTAAATTTTCTATCCATTTGGATGGTAAAACCTTATTTAGCCAATTATAAAATGGGAAAGATAATTTTATAAGATAAGGTGTTGTAAAAGTACTTATTGCTGATACTGCTACGGCAATTGGATATAAAAAAGAACTAGTTACATTTAAAGTAACCCCAAGTGTGGCAATAATAAATGAAAACTCTCCTATTTGTGCCAGGCTGAAACCGGTTTGTACAGATGTTTTTAAAGGTTGCCCAGATGCTAAAGCGCCTATTGATGAACTAAATATTTTCCCCACTATAGTTACTAAAACAATTATTACAACAGGTAAAGCATGTTCAACCAACATGGCTGGATCTATCAGCATCCCAACAGAGACAAAAAAAACTGCACCAAAAAGGTCTTTAATAGGCATTACTAAATGTTCTATTTTCTTACCCTGACTGGTTTCTGCTAATATAGATCCCATGATAAAGGCTCCTAATGCCGGAGAAAAACCAACTTTTGTTGCTGCAATCACCATTAAAAAGCATAAAGCCAAAGAAATAATGAGTAACATTTCTTCGCTTATCAAAGGTTTAATTTTCTTTAAAAAACTTGGTAAAAAGAATATGCCTAACACAAACCAAATCACTAAAAAGAAAATTAGTTTTAAAATAGAAAACAACATTTCTGAGCCCGCAAATTGTTGACTAACAGCTAATGTAGAAAGCAAAACTAAGAGTACTACAGCTACTAAATCTTCTACCACAAGCACTCCAAATACTAAGCCCGCAAACTTTTGCCCCTTTACGCCTAGCTCTTCAAATGCTCTGATGATAATGGTTGTAGATGATATAGAAAGTATACCGCCTAGAAAAATACTATCCATGGTAGACCAACCGAAAGCTTTGCCTGTAAAATAACCTAACAAAAGCATCACCACTACTTCCGTAACAGCTGTTATAGAGGCCGAGCCTCCTACTTTCATCAATTTTTTAAAGCTAAATTCTAATCCTAAACTAAATAGGAGAATAATTACACCAATTTCTGCCCATACGGTTACGTTTTCGGTTTCTACAATAGTTGGAAATAAGGTAAAATGTGGGCCTACTAAAAAGCCCGCAATGAGATACCCTAAAACTAAGGGCTGTTTTAAGTATTTAAATATGAGTGTAATTATGGCTGCTGCGCCTAGTATAAGTCCTAAATCGGTAATGAGATTTGGTAAGTGTATCATAAATTATATATCGTATTATTTGATTTAATAGAGTTCATTAGCTTTAAGAAAGCTTTTCCAGAAAACTATGAAATGGAAATAATAACTGAGATATATAATGATGTTGTGATATTGAGGGTAATAAACTTTTATGAAGGATATAAGTATAATTATTTTCAAAATTTAATTTAAAACCAGACCTATTAAAATTGGCTGTTAGCCTGGTGTTTTTTCTTAAAATAAATTGGTTTTCCTGATTAATATCTGATGTGAGTAATTTATTAGCTTTTACATACTTCTTAAAATAACTTTTTGCTGAAAAGCCATCGTTTTTAAGCAATAAAGATTGTTTTTGCTTATTTATTGCTAAGCTATGGCAGCTAAAGGATATTAAAATTATAGTAATTAAAGTAAATAAAAACCTCATATCGCAAAATATAATAAAAAAACAACTATTTAAGGGTTTTGAGTGTCTTTAAAATGTCTATTTTTTGATTTTTCATATCTCGCCAAGGGTCTTCTCTGTATTTTAAAAGTGTTAAAACGTTTTTAAGATGGAAATCCTTCATATCTAAGTTTTCATTTACTTCATCCCAACTTAATGGAAAAGAAACTGTTGCGTTTGGTTTAGGCCTTACAGAATATGGTGCTGCTATGGTTTGTCCTCTTCTATTTTGCAGGTAATCCAGGTAAATAAGATTTTTTCTTTTGTAAGGACTCCTTTCTAAACTGGTAATTTCTGATGTTTTTTCATGTACTTTTTGTGCTATAAATTCAGCAAAATTTTTAACGATTTTAAAATCATATTTGGCTGCCAAATAAACAAAAATATGTAAGCCGCTAGAGCCAGATGTTTTGATATAACTGTTAACTTTTAAGCTGTCTAACACTTCTTTAACTGCTAAAGCTACCTGTACAACTTCTTTGAAATCATTTTTATCAGGGTCAAGATCTATAACTAAATACTCTGGATTTTCTGGTTTCTTGTAAGTGCTTAACCATGGATTTATCTCTATACAACCTAAATTAACCATATATAATAAAGATGCTTTATCATTACAAATAAGATAATCTATCTCTTTATTATTACTTTCTGAGTGCATTTGAGCCGATTTAGCCCATTTTGGAATTTGTGCTGTATCCACATCTTTTTGATAAAAACCAGGTTTAGTTATCCCATTTGGATGCCTGTTTAAAGAAAGTGGTTTATCTTTCAAATAAGGTAAAATATAATCGGCAATACGCTCATAATAATTTAATAATTCTCCTTTGGTAATTTTTTCTTTTGGCCAATAATACTTGTCCAAATTGGTCAATTTTACTTTTTTAGTTCCAAAAGTTTTAGTTTCTTCAGTTCTAGTAATCTTTTCTTCTTTTACTTCCTCCATATCTTTATCTAATCTTAAGCCTTTAAAAACCGGATGTCTTAGATGATGATCCATTGTCCATTCCGTATAAGTTACTTCACAAATCATCTTAGGTTTTACCCAAGTTACCTTACTTTCCATATTCACTTTATCATAAAAGGGTTTATCTACAGTTATGATATCCTCCATTTGCTGATAAAGGCTTTTCAAAGTTTCATCATTAAAACCTGTACCACAATTACCTATATATTTAAGCTCTTGGTTATTATCGTATAGTCCTAAAACTAAAGCTCCAAAATACTTTCTACTTCCAGCAGGTTGTGTAAAGCCACAAATGATAGCCTCTTGGCTATTACTCAATTTAATTTTCAGCCAAGAGTCTGTTCTTTTACCAGGATAATATTCATCATCAATTCTTTTGGCAATAACTCCCTCCCATTTTTTCTTTTTGGCATCTTCAAAAAGTTTTTCGCCATCAGCTAAAACATATTCATTAAATACTATATTTTGAGGCTTATATTTATCCATCAAAGCTTTTAAAAGCTCTTTTCTTTTTAAGAGAGGAATATCTAAAAGGTCATTTCCATTGAGTTTTAAAATATCAAACACATAAAATTTAAGTGTAAGTCCTTTAGCATTTGTATCAAAATGTTGTAGCCATTGAAACTGATGAACCCCAGCTTTATTCTCAGCAACAATTTCACCATCTAAAATCGCATCAACCTTAATTTCTTTCAGATGATTACTGATTTGTTGATAATTTGAAGTATAATCAATACCATTTCTTGAAGTTAAAGAGGTATTATCGCCAGTTGTTGCTATCATCCTGTAACCATCTATTTTTCTTTCAAATAGCCAATTTTTATCATTAAAAATATGATTTGATGATTTGGCTAACATGGGCGAATAGGTACGCTCTTCTGTTAGCTGTTGAGTTTGCTTAGGCTGATGTTTATTTTCAGGCTTCTTTTTTTTAAAATCTTTGCCAGCTTTTATTATTTGTTTAGGGATAAGATTTTCGATATTAAAATTCTTGTCTACAGAAAATTCATCCTGATGTTTGATAAGTAACCAAGCATTTTGTTCTGAGTTTTTAAGCTTAACCAAAGCAAATTCTCCTTTAAGTACTTTACCATTCAATTTAAACTTTAAACTTCCTGCTGATAAGCCTTTTTTTAGCTCTTTTTCATCATCTTTTCTAGATTTTGATAAGGATTGATAAGTACCTTTATCAAAAATATAAACCGTACCTGCACCGTAATTACCTTTAGGAATTTCGCCTTCAAAATTTTTATAATCATAAGGATGGTCTTCTACCATCATAGCCAAGCGCTTATCTTTAGGGTTTAGTGATGGCCCTTTAGGAACTGCCCAACTTTTTAAAACACCATCTATTTCTAACCTAAAATCATAATGTAAATGTGAAGCATGATGCCTTTGTAGCACAAAACTTAATGTTTTTCCAGTTGCTTTTTTTTGTGATTTTGGTTCTGTAGTTTGCTTAAAATCTCTTATTTCATCATATTTTTTTAAAGACATTTTATGCTCCTTTCTTATTTAGGCTTTCTAATAACTGTTCATACAAATCATCACTTTTAGCTTTTTTAGGTTTTAATTTTTTTATGGTTGGTCGTTTTCCTTTGGCTTTAGCTTTGATGATTTTTAAAAGTTCTGCAGTGTAGGTATCCTTATATTTATCGATGTTAAAGTCGGCAGTATATTGTTTGATTAAGGCTAAAGCTACATCCAGTTCTTTTTTAGGAATATTCACATCATCTGGAGTATTAATATCTGATGTGTCTTTGATTTCCTGAGCAAAGCGTATTCTTGAAATTACAATAACATTGTCTTGCGGATGTATGATGCATAAATTTTCTTTCTGCCTTAATACAAACTGCCCTAGTCCGGCCATTTTTGTCTTTTTTAAAGCATTTAAAAGTAAAGCATAAGCTTTTTGTCCTTGTTTACTAGCTTCTGCATAGTAAGAAGTTTCAAACAGCATTGGGTTAATTTCTAATGCTTTTACAAATGTTTGAATATCAATGGTTTTTGTTTTCTCTGGACTTGCATCTTCAAAATCTTGATCTTCTAAAATGACATAATCATCTTTCAAGAGAAATCCTTTAACTATCTTTTCATAAGGGACTTCTTTCTTTGTTTTCTCATTAACCCGTAAAAACCGGATACGAGCGTGGTCTCGACTATCCAACATATCTAAATCTAAAGTGCTATTATCTATAGCCGAGTAGAGCTTGATAGGAATATTTACTAAACCAAAGGCAATGGTGCCATTCCAGATAGATCTCATAGTAATTGTTTTCATTTTAAAAACAATTACTATTCCAAAGAAGAAATCATAAAAAAAGCCCTCTGCTTTTGCAGAAGGCTTCTATTATTATTTTTTAAGTATTAAGCAGAATTTCTAGCTGCATTAACAATACCATAAAGAGTTCTCAGAATCAGCTTGTTATAAATTTGCTTTCTTTCATCAGATACATCATCAGATAAGGATTTGATAATCGCATATCTTTGAATAATCACCAAAGGCAATACAATTTTCTCTCTCAAAGAAATAGAACGTTTATCTGTTGGATAATTCTCCATCAATGTTTCTGTATTAGACAGCTCTAATAGCAAATTTTGAGTAAGGTCAAACTCGGTCTTCATGCCTTTCCAGAACTCACCAAATGTTGTATCTTCTGATAAATACTCGGTTAATCTAAAATCGGCTTTACTCATAGACATCATACAATTGTCTACAACTGTTTTAAAGAAACCAGCGTTTTTGTATAAGCTTTTTACTTGTTCCCATTGTCCAGACTCTTTTAAAGTTTTTAAAGCTGTACCCACACCATAAAAACCCGGTATGTTTAATTTAGCTTGGCTCCATGAGGTAACAAAGCTAATCGCTCTTAAATCTTCTAATTTCAATTCTGCATCAGAGTTTCTTTTTACTGGTCTACTACTGATGTTAATTTGAGAAAGCATTTTTAATGGAGTTTGTACCTCCATAAATTTAAGGAATAAAGGATGTTTCCTTAAATCCATAAATGCGTGATAACTTATATCTGCCATTTGAGAGAAAAGTAATTTCTCATCATCATTCATGGTATTGCTGCTTTGTTTTTCTAGTGCAGAGTTAATACCGGCATGAATCAATTGCTCCATGTTATTGGTAGAGCTTTCGTAAGTTCCATAATGCGAACTAATAGTTTGCCCTTGTACTGTCATTTGGATTTGCTTATTCGCAATATCTTTACCAAAGGAAGCATAGAATTTATGTGTTTTACCTCCACCTCTTGCCGGAGGTCCTCCTCTACCATCAAAAAAGGCTAAATCAATATCATACTTTCTAGAAACAGCTGTTAAGCTAGATTTTGCATAGAAAATAGAATAGTTTGCCATTAGATAGCCCCCATCTTTGGTACTATCAGAGAAACCAAGCATAATAACCTGACGTTTTTTTCTGATTTCTAGATGTTTACTGTAAACAGGATGAGCATATAAAATTTCCATCACGTTATCGGCAAACTTTAAATCGTCTATAGTTTCAAAAAGTGGTACAAAGTCTACATCCAATTCTTCTGCTTTCCAGCCACTCCATAAAAATAGTTGTTTAAGTTGTAGAATATCAGACGCTTTTTGGCAATTACTAATGATAAACCTATGGCAAGCTCTCTTTCCGTTATCTGCTTGCATTTGCTTAATTAAACGGATAACATCTAAAGAATCTTTACTTAACTCACCAAAAGAGCTATAATTAGTAAAGTCTGCCTCGTTTAAAGGTATAGCAGCTATTTTTTCCTCTTCGCTTAAATCAAAATAATTTTCTGGCAAAAGCCCTTTCAACTCTTCTGATTCGATACATTCTTTAAATAAAGTTCTTAAAATTCGGCTATCTTGTCTAATATCTAGAGAGGCAAAATGACAACCAAAAAGCTTTACTTTCCAAATCATATCATCTACAAGCTCAATAAATAAACTATCGTGATGATTGATTAAAACCTCTTTAACCTTTCTTAAATTACTTAAAAGGGTTTCTTTAATATTTGAACAAGACGTATTTTGTTGGTAAGCGTTATTATAAATAAGTTCTTCTAACTCTAGCAAATATTGCTCGGTACCGTTAAAAGTTATTCTGCGTTTAAGTTTTTTAAAATCTCTATAATAACATCTGAAAAGTGCTTGTCTTAAGAAAACAGAAACCTGTTTAGTTGTTTCGGCGGTAACAAAAGGATTCCCATCTCTATCGCCTCCAGGCCAAAAACCTAATTCTATTAAACTATGGTTTCCTAAATTAAGTTTAAAAACTTCCTCTAGGTTATTATGTACATCTGATGCTGTTTGGTAAAGAATATTTTCTAAATACCAGTTTAAACTAACGGCTTCATCAACCGGAGTTGGTTTTTTCTTTTTAAAGAAAGGCGTTTTACCCAGTTGCTGTAAAAGAAGGTTGATAGCATTTACATCATTGTTTTTGATAGCCTCGGTTAAGTCTGTCATAATACTTAATACCGGACCTGGATAAAACTGAGTTGGATGTGCTGTTAAAACTAATCTTAATTTAAACTCTCTTAAACAATCTTGAATACGTTTATACAATTCTTCATCTTCTAAAGCACTACTCATTAAGCTGCTTAAAGAGCTTAAATCTTCATTAGACCTTGTTTTTACAAATGCTGCATCTTCTACAGCATCAAAAAGTACAACTTGCCTTTCTATGTATTGTATAAATCTAAAAAGTAAGTCTGTAATCTCATGCTGGTCTGTTATCCCTTTTTGCTTGGCAAAGAAAGATTCAATAATATCATCTGGTCTTTGCTTTTCTTCTACCCCACTCTCGCAATGTGCAAAGAAATAAGGAAGCGCTAAACCCGTATTTTTTACACGATAAAATGGTAAAGTAAGAAAAAGACTATTATACAGTTCGAATTTTGTAGTGATTTCGTTTTTAAATACAGTCTCTTTTGAATTTAGTTGAGGTCTTTGTGTAAACATAATTGGGCGAAAATTACGTTAATCTAAAAATCAATCCAAATTAAATTGTAATTAAAAGCCAAATTGATGATAATTTTCTAGAAAATAACCTTATAAAAACAAATAGCTTGCAAATTGCAAGCTATTGTTATAATTTTTGAAAGAAACGATGTTAATTACATTTGGTCTAATTGCTTTTTCAATTCAGCAGCTTTGTCTAACTTATTCAGTTTAACATAAACTTCTCTTAAAGCTTTAGCTACGTTTCTGTCTTTAGGATTTAACTCTCTGGCTTTTTCTAATAAAGGTAATGCTTTAGTTAATTGAGCATTAAACTGTCCTTTTAACGCATTATATTTTGCTTCGTTATTTTTGGTATTAGGTAAAGCATTAGCTTGGTTAATAAAAGCATTCCCTCTATCAATATAAATAACGGCAAGGTTATATACTGCATCAGCATAAGAAGGGTCTATTTCTAAAGCTTTGTTATAAGCTTCCTCTGCTTTATCAAATTGTTTATTAGAGGCATAAGCTACACCCGCAACAAAATGTAAGGTTTTATTTTTAGGTTCTTGAGCAATAGCACTCTCAATTTTTGAAATTTGTTTACTTGCTTGACCTCTTGCTAAATACACATTTAACTCATCATAAATTAAGTTTAAATTATTTGGATGAAGTGCTCTACCAGCTTCTATAACCTTTAAAGCATTAGCAGTATCGGCTTTAGCCATATACAACCTACCTAATTCTTGATATAAAGCAGGATTCTTGGTATTTAACTCCAAAGTTTTGTTGTAATACTTGATAGCTTCATCTGTCATTTGGGCACTATTAGCCGCAATAGCTGTGTACATGCTATACAAAGAATCTGTAGGCATTACATCTGAAATATACTTAAAAGAAGTATAAGCTGTTTTGTAGTCTTTTTTATTAAATGCAGAAACGCCTCTGTTTTGCATCACAATAGAAAGATTTCTTTCAGAATTATCAATATTGTTTTTCTCTTTTCCTTCTTTATCTAATTCTTTAGCTTTTGCGATAGCTTCCTGGGCTGTTTTAAATGCCGCATCAGCATTACTCATATTGACAGTGTCAGTTACTGCTATGGCAGAATAAATTAAAGCTTTGTATGACCAAGCTTCTGGAGAATTTAAAGTTTTTTCGTGTACTGTAGCCTTATCAATAGATGCTTTGGCAGTATTTAAGGTTTCTAATTGCTTTTTTACAGAAGCTTTTGTTTGCATACCTACTTCAAAAATGGCATAAGTATTTTTGGCGGCACTAATTTCAGCTTTTTGAGCCATAGCAACTGTACAAAAACTTAATGCTATAAGGCTCGATAATAGTTTTTTCATTTTACGATTAATTGTATGTGTTAAACGATTAATTATTTTATTTATTCTGTTGTTTCTTCTCCTTCGTCTTCAATTGCATCGTCATCATCCTCGTCTATATCCTCATCAGAAAGGTCAGCTTCAATAACCTCAATATCGGTTACAATTGCATCAGTATTCTCTTCTGCTGTTTCATCATGTTCTACTTTAGCAACAGACGCAATTTCATCATTAGCTTTCAGATTGATCAGTCTTACCCCTTGTGTAGCTCTTCCCATAACTCTTAAATGACTCATCGCAATTCTGATAACGATACCCGATTTATTGATAATCATTAAATCATCTTTATCGGTAACATCTTTTATAGCTACAAGTTCACCAGTTTTATCGGTTACTTTAATGGTTTTAACCCCTTTACCACCACGGTTGGTTACTCTGTAATCTTCTAAATCTGTACGTTTACCGTATCCTTTTTCAGAAACTACTAAAATGGTTGCTTCTGGTGAATCAATACTAATCATACCTACTACCTCATCTTTATCATGAGCTAGTCTTAAACCTCTTACACCAGTAGCAGTTCTGCCCATTGGTCTTACCGTAGATTCATTAAATCTGATTGCTCTACCAGAACGTAAAGCCATAATAATTTCTGAATTACCAGTAGTTAAGTTGGCTTCTAATAGTTCATCACCATCATTGATATTGATAGCATTTATACCATTGGTTCTTGGGCGACTGTAAGCTTGAAGTGTAGTTTTCTTAATAGTGCCCTTTTTGGTACACATAATAATGAAATTGTTTTCAAGATAATCTTGATCTTTAAGATTAACAACCTTAATATATGCTCTTATCTTTTCTTCTTTCTCAATATTGATGATGTTTTGGAGCGCTCTTCCTTTGCTTATTCTTGTCCCTTCTGGGATTTCAAATACCCTTAACCAGTAACATTTACCTTTGTCTGTAAAGAATAATAGATAATTATGGTTAGATGCGATGAAAATATGCTCAATAAAATCTTCATCTCTTGAAGTAGAACCTATAGAACCTTTACCACCTCTACCCTGTGTTCTATATTCGGTTAAAGGAGTTCTTTTAATGTAACCTTCTCTTGAGATGGTAATTACAACATCCTCATCCTCAATGAAATCTTCTGTTAAAAGTTCGGCTGCAGAGTGTACAACTTCTGTTCTTCTTTCGTCGCCGTATTTTTCTTTTAGCTCGGTTAATTCATCCTTAATAATTTGCATTCTTAAGCCTTCATCAGCTAAAATAGCTTGTAAACGCTCAATTAATTTCATCAACTCGGCATACTCCTCTTTAATCTTATCTCTTTCAAGACCTGTTAAACGGCGCAGCGTCATATCTAATATAGCTCTTGCCTGAATGTCTGTTAAACCAAACTGATTGATTAAACCTTCGCGGGCATCATCAGGCGTTTGAGAGCTTCTGATTAATTTAATAACCTCATCTAAATGGTCTAAAGCAATTAATAAACCTTCTAAGATATGGGCTCTTTTTTGAGCCTCATTAAGCTCAAACTTGGTTCTTCTAATAACTACTTCATGCCTGTGGTCAACAAAATGTCTTATTAAATCTTTAAGATTTAAAAGCATTGGTCGGCCATTAACTAAAGCAATATTGTTAACGCTAAATGAGGTTTGTAAAGCGGTATATTTATAAAGATTATTAAGTACGATAGCAGCATTTGAATCGCGTTTAATTTCGTAAACGATACGCATACCGTCTCTGTCAGACTCATCTCTAATTTCAGAAATACCTTCTATTTTTTTCTCGTTAACAAGATCGGCAGTACGCTCAATCATCATTGCCTTATTCACTTGATAAGGAATTTCTGTAACAATGATACGCTCTCTTTCGTTACCAAAAGTTTCAATTTCTGCTCTACCACGCATCATTACCCTACCTCTACCAGTTTCAAAAGCTTCTCTTACGCCTTCATAACCATAAATAAATCCTCCGGTAGGAAAATCTGGAGCTTTAACATGCTTCATCAACTCACTTATCTCAATATCTTTATTATCAATTAAAGCGGCTGTAGCATCAACAATTTCACTTAAATTATGTGGAGGCATATTTGTTGCCATACCAACAGCAATACCCGATGATCCGTTAACCAAAAGGTTAGGGAATTTTGATGGTAAAACCGTTGGCTCTTCTAAAGAGTCGTCAAAGTTTAAGCGAAAATCAATGGTATCCTTATTGATATCTGCCAATAACTCTTCAGCCATTTTTTTGAAACGAGCCTCGGTATAACGCATGGCTGCTGGCGAGTCGCCATCTACCGAACCAAAGTTACCCTGTCCATCTACCAAAGGGTAGCGCAAAGACCAAGGCTGTGCCATACGCACCATGGTATCATAAACAGACGCATCACCATGTGGGTGATACTTACCTAATACCTCACCCACAATACGGGCAGATTTTTTGTAAGGTTTGTTACTTGCCAAACCTAAGTCTAGCATACCAAATAATACCCTTCTATGAACTGGTTTTAAACCGTCTCTTACATCAGGTAAAGCTCTGGAAACGATAACAGACATTGAATAATCAATGTATGCGGACTTCATTTCCTCCTCAATATTAATAGGTATAATTTTGTCGTGTTGGTTTTCGTTTTGATTATCAGTTTCTTCGGCCATATTTAAAATATTCTATAAAAGAAAGTGCTTATGTAAAAGCATAACTGCGAAGTTAATAAATTAGATGTAATTGCTTCTTCCTGTGGAAAAATTCTTGAAGATTAATCACCATATCATCCACCAAGGTTTTTTTATCTGTATAAAAACGCCATGAGCTTCGATTTTTAAGGGATAAGTTCTGAGATAATCACCTTGTCCTGCTTTTCCTTTTCCTGTTTTTAAGCAATATCCATAACGATGTACTGGGCAAATGATATAACCTTCTTTGCACCAACCTCTGCTTAAATCAGCACCAGCATGCGGGCATGTTGATGCAAAAGCATAATATGTATTTTGATTATATGCAATACTAATTTTCTTACCATAAAGCTTAATCTGTATCATAAGATCATTTTCCGGAAGCTTATCTAAAACTTTAATCCACTGTATCATTAGTTTCTGCGCTATAAAAACAGGATTTTTAAGCAAAATAGCATTATCTTTGCGAAATTAAAAAGATTAGCTTGAAGAATTTTATCCCAGAAGACGGCACTTTACTTCCTTTAATGGAAGAGTTTTACACCATACAAGGCGAAGGATTTAATACCGGTAAAGCTGCCTATTTTATTAGATTAGGTGGTTGTGATGTGGGTTGCCATTGGTGTGATGTAAAAGAAAGCTGGGATGCTGATTTACATCCACTTACACCTAGTGATGAAATTGTTAAAAATGCTACTCAATATCCGGGTAAAGCTGTTGTAATTACCGGTGGCGAACCCTTGTTATATAATCTTGATTATTTGACAAACAAGTTAAAAGAGAACAAGATTTTAACTTTTATTGAAACTTCTGGTGCCTACCCATTATCAGGCAGTTGGGATTGGATTTGCTTATCTCCAAAAAAATTTAAAGCCCCTAACCCATCAATAGCTCAATTTGCAAATGAACTTAAAATCATTGTTTTTAACAAAAGTGATTTTGCCTGGGCAGAGGAGCATGCTTTGTTGGTTGGCCCCAATTGTAAACTGTATTTACAACCAGAATGGTCTAAGGCTAATGAAATGCTTCCTCTGATTATAGATTATGTTAAGAATAACCCTAAATGGGAAATATCTTTACAAACGCATAAATATTTGAATATCCCCTAATAATACATAATTTAGTTAACTGAACTTAAATTATACTGATGAGATTTTTATCCTGTTTATTATTATTAAGCATAAGTATATTATGCTTCGGACAGGATAAGTATTCCTCTAAAGACAAAACTGCTATCAGAAGTTACGAGAAAGCCAGTTACTTCTTAGATTTAAATCGCTTTTCAGAAGCAAAAGTTGAGTTAAACTATGCTGTTAAACAGGATGATGAATTTATTGAAGCTTATTTG
>NZ_DLHN01000007.1 GCF_002483235.1 Pedobacter glucosidilyticus
GCAGTCACCCCTAAAGCCTTAGCAATTTTATCCAGCACTTCTTCTTCAATTTTCTCACTTTGCTCTAGTTTAGAAATGGCTTGTTGGCTGATGCCTAATTCCTGAGCTAGGGCTTCTTGTTTCATACCACGTAGCTCGCGGATGCGGGAAATTTTTCGGCCGATGTGTAAAGTATCTGTCATGCTATAAATTTATGCTTTTTAAGTAAATGTACGAAACAAGCAGATGATTGTAAAATACAATTTATTATGGTTCGGTACATCAAGTAAGATCAAGAGATTTGGCTTAAACAACAGTCTTATCTTATGAATGATGAAAAAATATTAAAATATCCGGAGTTAACACAAAAAGAATGTGAAATAGATGCTGAAAACCCAGAGAGGGTAAAGCTGGAATTAAGGGTGTTTTATCTTGACTATCCAGTGCACAAAACACTCGATATTTTAGATAAAATGTATCACGGTTGGCTACAATACCAAGTGGTAGCGGGTACTTATGACATGGCTGATGGACTTGAGGATATGTATTTTTTCTATGACCGTTTGAGACGTTTATTGATTGCAGCTTATGTAACTATGAGAGAAGGTGAAGAAAGCTCTAAAATAGTTTTAGATGATGTTATTGGTTTAAAAAAATGTCATCCAGCCGTAAGCACAGAACTGGCTCCTGCCATAGAACTGTTAATAAGAGTCATACAACCAGAAAAAGTATTCCTTTGGAAAAAACAGCAAAGCAATTTGAAAGTTAGAGAAGAATTTGAAGTGCTTTTTATTTTACAAGATCGTTTACAACAAAAGTTTATAGACCTAGAACCTAAACTAGATTTTATACATGCTGCACAAAGCCATTTACATTGTAGTTTATGTGTAAACGGAGCTTTGGTAGAAGCTTTTAAAACTTGTGATTTACTCTATTTAAGCTATTGTCGTCCAGAAAATTTAATTTATGATTTATCTGGCAAGCCTATGCCTAAAATTGCCAGCGTAGATTTGTTAGAGCGGAAAGCAAAAAGTGAAAGTACATTTCAATGGACTATTCAGTTAGCTCATTCTTTTTATGTTCAATCTCAGGATTGCTTAAAAGATAGCCCTCGGTTAGCTGCTTTTTTATTGCACCAATGTGCAGAACACAGTTATCGAGCATTGATTACTGCTTTTAGAGGTAAAGAGAAAAAGACTCACGACTTGTTTGCTCTACATAAAGAGATGGAGCAGATAGCACCTGAAATGTGTATGGTATTTCCTGTAGAGGATAAAGAAGGACAGCATTTGTTAGAACTTCTTAATCTTACTTATTGCCAGTCCAGGTATCAGGAAGATTTTGCTGTATCCAGAGATGATTTAAAATTATTAAGCGAACGTGTATGTAAATTACCAAAGTTGGCAGAGACAGCATTTAATAAAATGATGCTTTTCTTAGATCTAACAGAGTAGGGGTATATGTAAATTGAGGTAAAAACGAAAAGGGGGATAGATGCTTGTTTTTCGACTCTTATCAGGACGACGGTTAACTCCTCAAAAATTATAATTAATGCTTATTAAGAATGATAATCATCTTATTGTCTACCCATTTGGCAGACAATAAGATGATGTTTTGTTAGTGGTGATGACCACCTTCGCCATGTACATGACCATGGTCTATTTCTTCTTGTGTTGCAGGTCTTACATCTTGGATAGTTCCGTTAAAATGTAACTCGTGACCAGCCATAGGGTGATTTAAATCAACCAATACAGCATCCTCAACTACAGATACTACTCTGCCTTGAAATTGGTTGCCATTATTATCCTGTAAAGGTAAAACTGTACCTACTTCTGGCAAACCAGCTTGTGCAAACATATCTTTAGGTAAATTAGCTACTGCTGCTTCGTCATATTCTCCATAAGCATCAACAGCATCTAAAGAAAATGCATAATTATCGCCAATGGCTAAGCCACTTAAGTGTTCTTCAAATTTTGGAAGCATCATACCAGCACCGTATAAAAAAACCAATGGTCTTTCTGTAGTTGCGCTTTCTACGTGTTTTTTTTCGCCTTCTTCTGTTACGTATAAATCATAGGTTAATGATACTACGTGATTGTTTTCAATTTTCATGCTGTTGTGTTTTTGAAATGATCAAAGCATTTCTATTTATATATTTGTTTAATTGCTTCTTCAACCTCGCTTTGGGGTAATTGGCAGGTTTTGTTTTCGCAAACAAAAATTCTGGTGTCACCAACAAACTTGTCTTGCAGCAAAGGTAAGTTTCCTTTTTCGCCTCCTAAAATAATCTTATTAGGAATGTAATATTTTTCTATTTCTTTTCTTTTTTCTTCGAAATCTGCACCTGTAATTGCTATTTCGAAACTACCATGAATCTCATCCAATAATAAAGATGCCCAATTAGTATAAGCAGAAGCGTAAGATTTGATATGCGGTTCTACCGTTTTTAGCATGTGCTGATAGATATGCTGGTAATTTTGGCAATTGTAGAAAATAGCAAGTTTCTTAAAATTCCAGGCTAAAACCGAGTTTGAAGCTGGTATTACATTATCCATCACTTCATATTTTCTAGCTATTAAGGCTTCGTCTTCATCAGAAGTATAAAAGAACAGTCCAGATTCTTCATCATGGAAATGAGCGGTTACAAAATCACAAAGTTTCTTGGCTTCTTGTAACCAGTCTTCATCAAAGGTAATTTCATACACGTTTATAAAAGCTTCTGCCAATAAAGCATAATCATCTAAAAAAGCATTTATACTGGCTTTACCATTTTTATAGCTTCTATACAAGCCTCCGTTTTCTTTATACAAGTTTTTGATAATGAATTGGGCATTGTTTAAAGCCAAACTTTTAAATTCTTCATCAGCGAAAGCTTTATAAGCATCGCATAAACCTTTAATGGTTAAAGCATTCCATGAGGTTAAAATCTTATCATCTAAACCTGGTCTTACCCGGGTAGAACGCTGTTTAAATAAGATAGCTTTTGCTTGCTTTATCTTGCTATTAAAATCATCTAGCGCTAAACCAAAATGCTTGGCAACATCTTCTTTTTCTTTTCTTATCCATGGGCTATTGATTTCTTCTTCTTCCCAGTTTCCTTCCGCTGTAATCTCAAAATAGGTATTAAACAATTCAGAATCTTCACCTAAAAGCTCATCTATTTCTGTTTTGTTCCAAGTATAAAATTTACCTTCTACGCCTTCACTATCGGCATCTAAGGCCGAGTAAAAACCACCTTCTAGCGAGGTCATTTCTCTTCTTAACCATGCTACGGTCTCGTAAACAACTTCTTTATAACGCTCTTCTTTACACCATTTATAAGCATCAGCATATAAGCTTAACAACTGTCCGTTATCATAAAGCATTTTTTCAAAATGGGGGATATGCCATTTTCCATCTACCGAGTAGCGAGCAAAACCTCCGCCCAAATGATCATAAATACCACCTGCGGCCATTTTGTCTAAAGTTAACCTCACAATAACATGAGCAGCTTCGTCTTTAAGTAAATGGGCAACTTTCATCAAGAAAGCCCAATTATTTGGCATTGGGAATTTTGGCGCTCGGTTATGTCCGCCTTCAGAGAAATCAAAAAGTCTTTTCCATGGTGTTAAAGCATCTTCAATATTTTTTAAGCTATAGGCTTGATGTTCTTTAACAATAGCCAATTTATCTGCTTGTTTGATGCCGTCTGTTAATCTTACTGCATATTCAATGGCTTCATCTGGTTTGGTATCCCAGAAATGGGCCAAATTGGTTAATAAGTTTTTCCAATCTTTTTTAGGGAAATATGTACCGCCATAAATAGGGCGTTGGTCTGGCAAACAGAAACAATTTAAGGGCCAACCACCTCTGCCGGTCATCAATTGTACGGCATTCATGTAAATCTGGTCTATATCTGGTCTTTCTTCCCGGTCTATCTTGATACAAACAAAAAATTGATTCATGAGCTTTGCTACTTCATCATCTTCAAAGCTTTCATGTTCCATAACATGACACCAATGGCAAGCTGAATAGCCGATACTTACCAAGATGAGCTTATTTTCTGCTTTAGCTTTGGTTAAGGCTTCTTCTCCCCAAGGGTACCAATCTACTGGGTTATTGGCGTGTTGTAATAAATAGGGTGATGAGGAATGTATAAGTCTGTTTGGCATCTTGAATGTTTTATTGCTTGAGAATCAAAAATGAAACCATGTTTTAATGGTTTGTAAAATAATATTTAAACGAATAATAAGAGGAGAAATATTTTAAATATTACAATACATGGATGATGATTATTTTTTAGAGATTGTTAACTAATTGGCTTAGCGCACAAGACTTTCCAACTCTAGCCGGGTAGCGGCTTTTTTCTTTTCTTGTAATGGCATTTTCGCACAAGGCTTTCCGGCCTCATAGGCGGCCAACCCTATTCACTTTTTTCTTGATAAAAAAGTGAACAAAAAATCAAGGCTGATGAATATTTGTTGTAAATCCTCCATAAATCTTTTATCCGCAAACGGGAGCCGTGGGCAAGTTTATACTTTGTTGAAAGCATTTACAACAC
>NZ_DLHN01000016.1 GCF_002483235.1 Pedobacter glucosidilyticus
TTTAGAATCTAATTTAATCAACACGGCTACAATGATGAAAAAAGGACTTAAAGCAATAAGTGCTAATAAGGATAAAACAATATCGAATAACCTTTTACTAAAGGGGATTTTGTATTGTACAGCAGATATTTCGGATATATTGTTAACCTGCGAGCGTAATAATTTGTAAAATGTTAGAAATTTTATTCTCTCTTTAACATCCTGAAAATGAATAGAAGGTTTATAGCAATCGCTAACGCCTAATTTTAAAGCTAACTGGAATAGTTGCTGATCGTTTTCCTTTAATAGGAAACAAATAATTAAATTTCTTGTTAACCAGTTATTTTTAACGGAACTAACTAAAGAAATAACTTCGTTTACATTGCTACTGCTTACTTCAATTAATATGACGCTATTTAATCCGTCAATAGATAAATTTGCAATAGTTTCTTGTAGATGGGTGAGGGTTTCTAAAAATCTTAAGTCAAAAGATTCTTCTTCAAAAGTTGAACGTATATCCTGTTCATAAATTTCGGCATGACAAAATATACTAATCTTTGATAATTGATTAGAATCTGTAGAATTCTTAAAATTTTGGAATTGCATTTTAGTTAAGCAAAGTTTTAATTTTCTCCTTTAAAATACCAGGATTAAAAGGCTTAGCCATTAAGCCGCTGATCTCGTAAGGTATTTTAGTTTTGATATTTTCTAAAGATTCTGAACCTGAAAGTACAATTAAAGGAATATCTCTATAGAAACCACTTACTTTTATGGATTTAACTAATTCAGCACCATCAAAATATGGCATTTCCATATCAGAAATAATCAAATCAGGAATGTTTCCATTATCTAACCAACTTAAAGCATCAAAGCCATTATTTCTAATGATGAGTTCGTAATCATCTTTAAGTATGAATTCTAATAATTTCAAAATAGCTAATTCATCATCAACTAAGAGAATTTTTTTCTTTGTAGAGGTTCGAGCCATATCTATTAGTTTCATAAAATTAATTTAAATATACAAAGCAATACGCATAAATAATGCCTTTGGTTGTAGGTTTTAGAAAAAACTATTTTTGTGGATAAATTTTCTTTGTAATGAAAAAATAAATATTTGCTATAATTTAAAAAAACAACTGTTATAGATTTGCTTTTGTAGTGTATTTGCACTTTATTGAGTTTATTATTGTAATAATTGTAATTAAAAAATACTTATCCTATTATTATAATAATTTAGATTTTGTTCTGTTAAGTGTTTTCTATAAAAATGAAGCATTAAATAAGATTGGGGTTTTTGTTTCTCAATTGTGGAAATTTGTCATGTTAACGGGGAAATAAAAAAGCCCCACTTTTATTGGGGCTTTAAAATTTACTTTTTCTTTTTTTGTTGTTCTTTCAATTGTTGCTGCTGCCTCATCATATCTTCCAGTTTTTTCTGGAAACCGCTTTTCTTCTTCGCACTTTCAGGTTTTTTCTTAAACTCTTGAATTTGTGCATGAATTTTTTCATCATCAACAAAGTATCTGATTAAATATTGCTGTGCAAAAGTTAAAATATTAGCACAGAAATAATAATAATTAAGACCTGCCGGATAAGCATTTAAGACACCAAAGAAAATGATAGGTGTGATGTAACCAATGTACTTCATTTGCCCTTGCGCACCAGAAACCTGATTGTTAAAGTAAGTGTAAATCAAAGTAGAAATGGTCATTAATAAACACATTAAGCTGATATGGCTCCAACCTAAAAGCGGAATAGGTGCGAAGGTGATTAATTCATCGTAAGTAGATAAATCTTTCATCCATAAAAAACTCTCGTGTCTTAACTCAAATAAATTTGGGAAAAAATAAAAGAATGCTAATATAAAAGGCATTTGGAACAACAGAGGTAAACATCCCCCCAGTGGGTTTACACCAGCCTGCTTATATAGTTTTAAGTATTCTTGTTGTAAAAGGGTAGGGTTATCGTCTCCAACTTTCTTTTTAATCTCATCCATCTCTGGCTTCAAAACCCTCATTTTAGCCATTGATAAGTAGGATTTATAAGTGAATGGAAATAATACTGTTTTTAAAATGATGGTTAACAGTAAAATAATAATACCATAGCTCATGTTAAAGCCTTCAAAGAAATTGAAAACAGGTAAAACTAAGTATCTGTTTATCCATTTTAATGGACCCCAACCCATTTTTACTTGCTTTTCTAAATCGTTACCTTGTGCTCTTAACTGCGAAAATTTATTAGAACCAAAATAGTATTCTAACTCATATTGATTAACCTGTTGGTTTTTAAAAGGAAGGTTTAAATTGGCCTGATAAGCTTTTACTGCCGAGTTATTAGCAACAGTTTGTACTTTAAGTGTACTATTCTTAAAGCCATCTTTACTCATTAAAGCAGCAGAAAAAAAGTGTTGTTTAAAAGAAACCCATGCTAATGTCTCCTCTGTAAAAGCTTTTTCCTCACTTTCTGTTTCACTTAAATAATCTACATCTTCATTAGCTATTTTATAATAAGTGGTAGAGTAGATACGCTCGTTCTGAATATCTTTTTCTTGTTGCTGTAATTCAGCAGCCCAATTGATGGCTAAGCCCTTATCAGCATTTATTTTATTTTGAAAACCGCTTAATACAATGTTAAAATCAACTTTATTACTTCCTTTAGCTAAAGAATAGGTGTAATTAACAAAAGAACCATCGGTATTTGTGGCTTTTAAAACTAATTTATCATCCTGTACAACTTCTTTGGCAAAGAAAAGGTTGCTGGTATTTAGGTTTTGATTGTTTTGGCTATAGGCTATTCCGAAGTTGTTTTGCTTGTTAAATAAAACCACCGGCTGATTAAGCTGATTAGTTTCATTTTTAAGCTCAACGCTAGAAACTTTACCACCCAGTGTAGAAATAAAAACCTTTACTTTATCATTTTCTAAGGTTAAAATTTCTTCTTTTTGTACAACCTGATTTTGTGAATTGGTATCTGTAGGTAAAGTTGTAGTTTTTGCTACAGCAGCAGGTTGTTTAATTCCTTTTTTTGCTTTAGCTAAGGAATCTTGTACAAAATCTTCTCTTTTTATTTGCTCCTCAGATGGTTTTAATAAAAATGTTGATCCAACTAATATGACTAAAATCAGGAACAAACCTGTAAACGTATTTCTATCCATTATATCTATTTATATGCTATTCTTAATGTTTCTTTTTTGAATGTTCTAAAGAAGCGGCGACAAATTTAACAAAAAGTGGGTGAGGATTAGCAACTGTTGATTTTAATTCGGGGTGAAACTGCGAAGCAATAAAGTAAGGATGGTTTTTTAATTCAACAATCTCTACTAAATTATTCTCCGGATTAATACCAGAAGCTATCATACCAGCAGTTTCGTATTGTTTTAAGAAATCATTGTTAAACTCATATCTGTGTCGGTGTCTCTCAGTAATTTTTGATTTTCCGTAGATATTATAGGCTTTAGAACCTTTTTTAAGCTCGCAAGGATATGAACCTAAACGCATAGTACCGCCTTTCAAAGTAACTTTCTTTTGCTCTTCCATCATAGATATAACAGCATGCTCGGTATTTTCATCCATCTCTGTACTATGTGCATGCGTTAATCCTAAAACGTTTCTTCCAAATTCTATAACAGCACACTGCATCCCTAAACAGATACCAAAGAAAGGAATATTACTTTCTCTTATAAACTTTATAGCCGTAATTTTACCTTCTATACCGCGGGCACCAAAGCCTGGTGCTACCAATACACCATCTAGTTTACCCAGTTTTGCTTTTACGTTTTCTTCTGTAATACTTTCAGAATGGATACATTCTACACGTACTTTACATTCATTAAAAGCTCCGGCATGTATAAAAGATTCTGTTATAGATTTGTAAGCATCAGGTAACTCCACATATTTACCTACCAAACCAATTCTTACCTCTGCGGTAGGGTTTTTTAATCGTCCTAAAAAATCTTTCCAGCTTTCTAAATCAGGTTCGTTTTTAAGCGGAAGTTTTAATTTACTTAAAACAGTACGGTCTAATTGCTCTTTTAGCATCAATAAAGGTACATCGTAAATGGTGCTGGCATCAATAGACTCTATAACAGCATTTAAATTTACGTTACAAAATTGGGCAATCTTTTTCCTGATATCCTGGCTGATGTGGTGTTCTGTTCTACAAACCAAAATATCTGGCTGTATACCATACTCTAATAACATCTTAACCGAGTGTTGTGTTGGTTTTGTTTTTAACTCTCCGGCAGCAGCCAAAAATGGAATTAATGTTAAATGGATAACTAGTGCATTATTAGAGCCAACTTCCCATTTAAATTGTCTTACAGCTTCTATATAAGGTAAAGATTCAATATCACCAACAGTACCGCCAAGCTCAGTAATTACAATATCAAAATTGCCGCTCTCACCTAATAAGCGCATATTGCGTTTAATCTCATCGGTAATATGTGGAATAACTTGTACTGTTTTACCTAAGAATTCGCCTTGTCTTTCTTTATTGATGACGTTTTGGTAAATTCTACCTGTTGTAATGTTATTGGCTTGTGATGTTGGGATGTTTAAGAAACGCTCGTAGTGGCCTAAGTCTAAATCTGTTTCGGCACCATCTTCAGTTACAAAGCATTCACCATGCTCATAAGGATTTAAAGTTCCCGGATCTATGTTGATATAGGGATCAAATTTTTGGATAGTTACACTGTAACCCCTTGCTTGTAAAAGTTTAGCTAATGATGCGGAAATAATACCTTTCCCTAAAGACGATGTAACGCCGCCCGTAACAAAAATATACTTAGTCATTGTATGTGGATAATCTTTAAAAACTTAGAATTTGAGCTTAAAAAATGCCTCTTTTCTAAATCTTTTTGTACGGGATTCAAAAGTAAGGTTTTTTTCTGATAGTATAATAGGTGTGGAGAAAATACCCTTTGTGGATAAGCATGAATATGATCTTGTACTGCTTTTAAATGATTAATAATCAGTACTTCGCAGCAATTTTATTTTTTACATATTATTTCTGTTATTTTTGCCTTTAAATCGCATTTTATGGATCATATATTCAGAAACCTACTTATCAGATATCAGAACTATTTTATAGAGTTTTTTCAGTTAATAGAAGATAAAGATCTTATAAAAGAAGAGCAACAAAGTGCCGCACAAAAAATCAAGAATTATCTGGAAAGCATGCCAGAACTTGTGGGCGATTTTGATATTTTCTTCTCTATCTCTAAGCAAAGCGGAGCTTTAACGGCTACTTGGAGCATCAATATCAGTGAAGACGGTTTTAGCGTTCGTTCTTACGCTGTTGATGATTTAGATGAAATAGATGAGTGGCATTTTAATTATTATAGCCATACTCAGGAATATGAGGGTAACTTATTTACCGATGGTGATTGGGATTTGTTTCTAGACGAAGTAGCAGAAATTGATGATGCCGGTGGCGAGAAAATATCTTGTGAATTGAGTTTTAAAGTTTAATGCTGATAACACCTACCGTTGGCATTTGTGGTGTTACGCTTGCACCTTTCGCCAGCTTTTGTAATTCCTGAACATTGTACAGCTGTTGATATTTTTACCTCAGTTTCATTGCTTTCATTTTGTTCTAAAAGCTGTTCTTGTTTGATGGTGCTTTTTTCATTAGTAGATGTTGTAGTATCCCACAACCAGCATGGTAAACACAGTGTTTTTTCTATAACTTCTTCCTGTTCATTGGGTAAAGCAAAAAAGAAATCAATACCTGTAAATTTTTCTACACTATCTATACTAACAGCATAATATTGAAGTGGTTGTGTACTACTTTTATTCTCTAAAATAAAGCCTATTCCCTTAATATCAGGCATATTATAATCTAAAATAACTTTATAATAATATTTAGGTACGCTTACTTTATTTACACCTATACTTGGTAAGCTACCATTTAAAACAGGACCAGTTGCTATGTATAAAGCTTCATTTTCTACAGCCCAGGTTCTAACTAATTCTTCCAGTTTTTTCCATATACCACGGTTAAAGCCAGGGTTTTGCGGACTCATGTTACTATAATAAAAGCTTTCTGCCATGGCTGTTGCAGACCATCCCATATCTGCTGCTGGGGCCAAATGTCCACGGTCATAGCCAGAAGAAGTATAATCTTTAGATTGAGCTGTACCAGTTTTAACTTTTGGGTCTTCTATAAACTTATCTGTTCTGTTATAAAGTTTAACGGTTTTTTCTTTTGTGAGTTCGTAGGCTACCCAATTGGCTTGCTCGTGTGTCTCGTTATAAGAAAGCGAAAATCCACTATGGCGAATAACCACATCTTTAGGCATCATTTTGGGAAGTTCTAACTGAGCTATTTTAGCGATTTTAGGATTCCAAGTTTGTAAACTATCAACATAAGTCCAGGTACCGTTTTCCCATAACCAAACTTTTTTACCACTTGTTGTGGTAGCTTCCTGTTGCCCAAACACATCATAAAAAGTAAAGTATAATAAAAATATCAATAGGAGTTTCTTCATGAGCATTGGATAAACTTTTTGTTTAGCTAAATTAAAAGATTATTTAAAGAGTTAGCATTTTGATTTTTTTTAAATGATGGAGGATATGTAATTATATAAAACCTGTTTTAATAAAAAAATAGGTTTTATTTTGTTCTTCTATTAAAGCCTTTTACTTTTTGCTTAGGTTACCTCACTTCGTTTTGACTTTCGATAAATATTTACTTTATTTAATTTAAATTCTAACTTATGAATACATCCTGTGGAATTAATGATGATGAAATACAAGGAAAATTGTACTTATTGTAGTTTGTTTCTTTTTTACGTTTTTAATTCTACCTGTTAAACAACAAAATAACATGATAAGAAAAATTTGGATTTTACTTTTGATAGTAGTTTCAAGCTTTAAATCAGATGCTCAAATTATTTTTGAGAGCGGCTATTTTATTACTGATGCAGATGAAAGAGTAGATTGTTTGATTCGCAATATGGATTGGATAAACAATCCATCAAAATTCGAATATAAGCTTTCTTCAAATGATGCCATTAAAGTAGGGGATATTCATACAGTAAAAGAATTTGGTATTAATCAGGTTTCTAAATATATAAGAACTCAAACAAAAATTGATAGATCTTCTGACCGTATAGAGGAAATGGATGCTGAGAGAAATCCTGTTTTTCAAGAAGAGTTGTTATTCTTAAAAGTTCTTATTGAAGGGCAGTTTTCTTTATTACAATATACGGATAACGGTTTGGTAAGATTCTTTTATAAAACTAAAGACTCAACTGTAAATCAATTAGTTTATAAACGATATATGGTAGATGACAAGGTTTTAAATAACGATTATTTTAAGCAGCAATTACTTATCCTTTTTAATAGTGAAAAAATAGCATTAGAGGATTTTACACGTCTTAAATATGATGATAGAGATTTAGAAAAGCTATTTATCAAGTATTATGAGGTAAATAATTTAACTTTTATAAATTATCAACCTAAAAGGAGCAAGTATCTATCTCATTTAACGATTAGACCAGGGATTAGCTATAACAGTTTAAAAATAGAAAGTGCTATAAACGATTTGCTGAATACTAATTTTGGAAGTAGTTTAGGGTTTAGATTAGGTGCCGAAGCCGAATTTATTTTGCCTTTTAATAAAAATAAGTGGGGCGTAGTTATAGAGCCTACCTACCAATATTTTAAATCAGAAGAATTTAAACAGACAAATCAAGTATCAGGTGGTATTTTAATTTCTAAAGTTGATTATAAAGCAATCGGATTGCCAGTAGGTATACGGCATTATTTTTACCTTAATCAAAAATCAAAATTGTTTTTAAATGTTAATTATGTACTTGACTTCGGTCTTAATTCAACCATTAAATTTTTAAGAAATGATAATTCGGTTTATTCGTCATTTGATATTAAATCAATTTCAAGCTTAGCTATGGGTATTGGTTATAAATTTAAGAATACATTAGGCATTGAGATGAGGTATCAACCTAGTCCCAATATATTGAGTGAATACCCATATATGACATCTAATTACAACACACTTTTGTTAACACTTGGATATTCATTATTTAAATAATACCCATAGCTTGTGGTTTATTTAATCATCAAAAGCAAAAATATTTACCAAAGCTGGTGTACCTCAGCTTTAATATAAGTATTGTAAATATGTTTAATCACATCTTTTTGTTGTTGATTTAAAGTTGGGGCTTCTTCAACTTTTAAATTATTTAACAGTTGTTGCGGACTAGATGCACCTGGTATCACGCAGCTTATCTCTGGAAACTCTAATATCCATTTTAAAGCTAAAAGTGGTAAATCATAATCAGGGAAATGCTTTTTAAGTTCTTCAACAGCATCTAAACCTTTGTTATAATCTATACCAGAGAAAGTTTCGCCTTTATCAAATGCTTCACCATTTCTGTTAAATGTTCTATGGTCATCTTTACCAAAAGTAGTTTCTTTGGTGAATTTTCCGGTTAATAAACCGCTGGCTAAAGGTACACGAGCAATAAGACCGATATTTTTCTTTTTAGCTTGTTCAAATAAAAGTTCAGTTGGGCGTTGTCTAAAAATGTTGAATATCAGTTGTAAGGTACAAACATTGTCAAACTCTATAGCTTTTAGTCCTTCTTCAATTTTCTCAACACTAACGCCAAGATTCAAGATTTTTCCCTCTTCTTTAAGCCTGTCAAACAGCTCAAAAATTTCTGGACGGTATAAAACTTCAGTAGGAGGGCAGTGTAGCTGTATTAAATCTATCTTTTCTAGATTCATGTTCTTTAAGCTGCTTTCTACAAAGTTTCTTAAAGCTTTTACCGTATAAGATTGGTTAATATGCGGGTTAAGCTGGCGACCACATTTAGTAGCCACATAAATTTCTTCTCTTCTGGCTTTTACTATTCTGCCAACAGCTTTTTCACTTTCGCCATCGCCGTAAACATCAGCAGTATCAATAAAGTTAATACCTGCATCAATAGCTGCGTTTAAAATTTTATCAGCATTGCTGTGGTCAAATGTATCTCCCCATTTGCCGCCAACTTGCCAGGTTCCTAGGCTGATTTCTGAGATTTTTAAGTTTGTTTTTCCTAAAATTCTATAATTCATGTATCTTAAAATTGGTTTATTTTTCTGTTACTTTACTTGATAACGATAAATGGAGCCCCCAAAGTTGCCATTTTTATCCATACCTTCTACCACAATTTTACGCGGACCTTTATCATCACTATTAAAAAACTCAAAACTAGCCTTGCCTTCTTTATCTGTATTTACATAAGGATTCCAGTAAATGGTAGAACGTATATCCTGAGCTTGTAAACTGGTTCTCGGTCCTGTGTATTTAGGTTGGTAAAATTGTCTTTCTACTGCATAGCCTTTTGGTTTAATGGTTATAACATTGGTTGGCGCAAACAGCTCTTGTATTTGAGCCTTGGTAGCAGGTACTTTTTTTATCTCTTTCATGATGATAACCAAAACACCGCTGGTATTGCTTCTTCTATTGATGCCTGATAAACCATCATTATTGAAAACTTGGACAGATTCTATTCCTTTTGCATCTAAACTATTGAGGTAAGCAATATCAACAGGCATATCGTTTACATAAATCTCTACTGGTATTCTTATCCCTTGGTTATAGGTTCTGGTGATGAATAAATTATTATCTACAAATGTTAAACCCGAAGCACTTAAACAGTTAACCAACAGACCGCAACCTGTTAACTGTTCGCCAGTTGTTGTTCTATCAGCCATCATATTTAGACCTGATAAAGCAGGGAAGTCTAAGTGAGTTTTTTTTGAGGTAGATGTTGATTTTACCACTACCTCTCTTAACATCAATGAATTATTATTAATCATACGGCTATTTTTGAGGTAGGTATTTAAGGTACTATCTATGTTTAAGATATCATCTGGGGCATTTACATTGCTATAAATTGCAGGGAATGCTTCGCCATCAACATGAATCCTTAAATCTTTAGAGTTTAAGTTGTTACGGGCATTTACAATCACCTCGGCAGAATCTTTAAAAACCATATTGCTGAATTTAAATTTACCTTCAGCATCTGTTGTGGTAGTGGTAGAATAGTATTTCTCTGGAATTTGTAACAACAATCTGCCTTTATCTAAAGGCATACCATTACTTTTTCTGATGGTTCCGGTAATATCAATACCCTGTTCTGGTAAAAAAGTTAGGTTTGGAGCTTTATCAGCAATAATATCTTTATAGCTAAATCTTCTGTAGCCTTGGGTAAGCATCAATAAATCTAAATGAGCAAGTTTTTGATCATCCATCTTATTGAAATAATAATTAGGTTTTTCTATATAACCTTCTAAATTTGAGGTTAATAACAGGTTGCTATAAATGGTAGTTTCGGTGTCTTCATCTGTCGGAACTTTGGTTTCATCTATCACAGCAACAGAAAAACTTCCTTCGGTAAGTTCTGTTCCGCCACTATTAGTGATATTTACTTTAACTTTTTGTCGGCTATTATAAGCTTGTAAATCGGTACTTAAGTTTATTTTTAAGTCATCGTTACGCTTTAAAAAAATAAGACGCTCACTTAAAGGCTCTCCAATAGAAGAAAATAAAGTAACCTGTAAAATACCTGTTGGGAATTTGTTTTTAGGAATTTGACCTGTAAATACAGTACTTTTTAAATCGCTTTGTGCAGCATAATAGATAACTCCTGCACTTTTAGCAACAATATAAAAGGTTTTATTTAGGTTTTGATCTACATATTTTTGATTGGCATAAATTTTTAATACCAAGTTTTCATCAATAGTTTTAAGCGCTATACGCATGCCTTCTGCTTTAACTTCTGGCAAGGGTACAGTTTTTTGGTTACCATCTGCAAAAGTTACTTTTGCCTGGTATTTTTTATTAAACTCTGGTACTAAAGAAAAAACACCCATGCCTAAATGGGCTGAGGTAAATTGGGCTACTTCTTTTCCGCTTTCATCCACAATAGTTCCCTTAGCACTGATTCCTAATCCATCAGACTTTATCGCTTTAAAAGCTACTTGTGTAGGTATGCCATCAATTAAATCTCCGGCTTCAGGGAAAAACTGAATATCATGTTCTAATAATGCAGTTTTTAAAGGAAAAGAGGCTTTGTAACTGGTAGTGCTATTCATTTCAACGCTGGTAAAAAGTTCGCCACGGTTAATCCCTACTTTTGGCGAAGTGCTTATTTCTATATTCACAAAGCCTTTATCATCAGTAGTTTCTCTGCCTTTGGCAATACGTTCAAAATCTGCCATAACCTCCCAGCTTACTTTTTTATTGATGATAGGCATGCCTCGTTCGTCTTTAAACTGAATTCTAGAGTTTACCTTAATAGCTTTATCTGTAATAGTGCCTTTATAAGTAATGTTGGTATTTAGGTTTTTATTAATGGCATCGCCAATAACTATGTTTTTTGCAAATAAATAAGCTTGGTTTTGGTTCAACATCCATTTGGTATATGCCCTAATGCGGTAGTTTCCTTGTTTATAGGCAAGATAATTTAAAATAATGCTTCCTTGTGTTACGCTGTTTTTTACAGGTAGTTTTAAACTTTCTACCAAAGAATCTTTAGCGTTAATTAATTCTACATGTAAAATTTTGCTTAGCGGCGAGGGAATATGTTGCTCTAAAGCAACATAAGCTTTAAACCAAATGGTATCTCCAACGGCATAATAAGGTTTGTCAAAATGTAAATGAACTTTTTCTGATGGGTAGGTTTGATAATACTTAGCAGTTTTTTCTAAAATATCTTTTAACGGTATTGCTGTTTGTGCTAAGGAAATAGAAACTTGGCAAAACAAGAAAAAGGAAAGTAATACGAGTTTAATTTTGTTCATCAGGAAAATTATAAGCTAATACAAAGGTTAAATATAAAGATAGCAGCTATTAAAATAAGATGTTTTAACATTTTTTTACAATCCTGTTGGTTTACTAAACAATTTATAATCAATTTTTGTAATGTTATTTTGAAACATGCGTTATAAACCTTTTATCAATTTTTAATACACACATATATGAAAACAAGATTATTTTTATTAATACTATTAGTGGTTGGCTTAAGTAGTTTTGCGCAAAATGCTGATGCTGTAGTGGGTAAGTGGTTAAACAAGGATAAAAACGCTCATATCCAGATTTTTAAAAAAGGAAATGCCTATTTCGGAAAAATTGTATGGCTAAAAGAGCCTTTAGATGAAGCAAAAAAGCCTAAACTTGATGAACAAAACCCGAATGAGGATTTACGGAAAAGACCTATCCTAAATTTAGAAATTTTACAAAATTTTAAGTTTAATGATGGCGTGTGGGAGGATGGTACCATTTACGACCCAAAATCTGGTAAAACTTATAGCTGTAAAATTTCTATGGAGGGTAAAGATAAACTCAATGTAAGAGGCTTTGTTGGAATTTCTTTAATAGGAAGAACAGATAACTGGACTAGGGTTAAGTAAATTTTATTTTTATTAACAAAATGCCTCATTACAAAATAATGGGGCATTTTTTGTTTTATAAACCTTATCATAAAGACAAATCAGATATTTAAATAAGCCAAAATCATAAGCGATTATTCATTAGAGCAGTATTAGAAAAATTAGGTAAGATGAGCTTATTAAAATATATTTGTTTTTAAGGGTTGTTTTGTGGAAAAAAATCAGCGTTTGTGATTTTTGTTCTACATATTTAAATAAATCTTTAGAAGTTGATTTAACGTATAACAATTGTATACTTATAATTTTGAGAAGACATGGCGAGAATATTACTGGTAGAAGACGAAGAATTGATGTTAAAAGCGTTAGAATTTAGGTTAAAAAAAGACGAGCATGAGGTAGAGATCGCTAAAGATGGTAGAGAGGCATTGCTTAAAATTCAATCAGCAGATTTTGATTTAATTATAACAGATATTATGTTACCCTTTGTAAGTGGCTTAGAAATTATTGGTAAAGTTAAACAAACACCACATTTAGCAAAAACACCTATGATTGTTTTATCGGCTGTAGGTTTAGAAAATGTGGTTTTAGAGGCTTTTGAGCTTGGTGTTGATGATTTTATTACCAAGCCGTTTAATTTAACAGAACTTACCATAAGGGTAAAAAAGTTACTCAAAAAATAGCATGTTATTAAGTGTTTCTGTAGGCGAATATTTAAAAAACCTTTTTTTTGATAGGTTACCATTTTTTCCTGATAACATTAGAATTTCTTTGTTTATCATCATGTTTTGTTTGATAGCAACTTTAGAAATTTACCTGTATGTTTTTCTTAAAAAAGCAAAAAATAAGAGAGACAATTATCTGAATGCCAATTGGAAAGAGAAGATAAGTAACATGTTAAGTAACATCATCATTTATGGCGATGAGGACGACGGATTAGAAAACGTTGTAAACCATTTCTTACCTCGTTTTAAAAAGTTACCACTTAAAAGAAAAAGAGTGAGAAACATTCTGATTGAAGAAATTAGAATCTATCACTCTAATTTTACTGGTTTTACGGCTGATGTTTTAAAAGAATTATTTATAAAATTAGAACTTCATAAATACACTCTAGAAAAGTTAAAAAGTAATTATTGGGAAATCCAGATTGAAGGTATCAGAGAAATAGCTCAGTTTTGGTTATATGAGTATGACCAATTAGTTTTTGCTTTAACAGATCACGAGCATGAAATTGTGCGTATGGAAGCCCAAACTGCACATGTGAGATTAAATAGAGATAACCCTTTTAAATTTTTAGATAATATGAGAGGGAGAATTTTGCCATGGCATCAATTAATTTTATTTGAAATCATCACCAAAGCTAAATATGTTAAAATCCCTTCATTTGTTCAATGGTTGGGTTCTCCTAATGATTCTGTAGTGATTTTTTGTCTTAAATTAATTGGCTATTATCAACAATTAGATGCTCTAGCAGAAATTGTAAAGCTTTTAAAACATCCTCAAGAAGAAATCAGGAAAATGTCTGTTTGGGTAATTGGTAAAATGGAAGCCGAGTTTGTAGAAGAAGAATTGTTGAAAATCTATCCTAAAGAAACTCAAAAAGTTAAAATAGAAATTTTAAGTGCTTTAGGTAAAATATCATCTGGAAATTATCTTAGCTTCTTAAAAGACTGTTTGCTTACTGCTGATTTTGAGATTAAGATGGGAGCTACAAAAGCTATTTTAGGACATGGTAGAAAAGGTAAACTTATGTTACAAGAATTGCAAAGTATAGTACCAACTAAAAATCAGCAGATTATTGCCCATGTGTTGGATGCTAGAATTTAAAATATAAATGGAAGCAGGCTTTTACTTTTTCGAGCAAATTTTTAATAGTGCAATATTTTATTTTGCGCTGGTGGTAATGGCTTCCTATATTTTTCTTTGCTTTTTTTCGGCATTAGAGATGAAAGCCTACATGCGTAAAAATAGCTTTATTGATTATCGAGAAATATTAGTCTCACCCTTTGCGCCATCAGTATCTATTTTAGCACCAGCCTATAACGAAGAAGCAACTATCGTTGATAATGTAAAGTCTATCATGTCTTTACATTACAGTAATTTCGAAATTATCATCATCAATGATGGTAGTAAAGACCATTCCTTAGAAAAATTAATACACGCCTACCAATTAGAAAAAGTTGATTTTTGTGTAAACGAGCAGTTAAATCATCAACCTATACGTGGTATTTATAAATCCAGAAATTCATCTTATGCTAAATTAATCGTTATTGATAAAGAAAACGGAGGCAAGTCTGATGCCTTAAATGCCGGTATCAATGTTTCCTCAAAAGATTTATTATTATGTATTGATGTAGATTGTATTGTTGAGCAAGACGCTTTATTAAAACTGGTAAAACCTTATTTAGAAGAAAAGAAAAGGGTTATTGCTACCGGTGGCGTGGTACGTATTGCCAATTCTTGTGAAGTAGAAGATGGTCGTTTGGTAAAAGTTCACATGCCTAAAAATATCATCTCAAGATTTCAGGTTTTAGAATATATTAGAGCCTTTTTAATGGGTAGGATGGCTTGGAGCAGGTTAAACGGTTTATTGATTATATCAGGTGCTATGGGATTGTTTGATAAGGAAATTGTTATCAAATGTGGAGGCTACAGCCACGAAACCGTTGGAGAAGATATGGAGTTGGTAGTACGTATGCGGAGATATATGCATGACAATAATTTAAAATACCAGGTTGTTTATATACCAGACCCCCTTTGTTGGACAGAGAGCCCCGTAGATTTTAAAATTTTAGGAAGACAAAGAAACCGGTGGACAAGAGGCACTATTGAAACTCTATGGACACATAGAGATTTATTTTTTAATCCTAAATATAGCATTTTAGGAATGTTAAGCTATCCCTATTGGTTGTTTTTTGAGTGGTTGGCACCAATTTTAGAAGGCATTGGTATCATAACTTTTATTTTATTAGCCTCTTTCGGTAAAATCAATTGGGAGTTTTCTTTGATTTTATTTACCATGGTTTATACTTTCTCCATCTTACTATCAACCATAGCTGTATTGTTTGAAGAAAGGTCTTATCATCAATACACTTCTGGTATGGATGTATTAAAATTATTATTATTGGCCTTCATAGAACCTATAGTATATCATCCCTTAACCATATACTGGTCTATAAAAGGTAATATTGATAAATTTACAGGCAAAAAAAATTGGGGAACCATGACAAGGGCTGGTTTTACCAGTAACCAAAAAGATAAATTAGAAACATCCTCAACCCAAAATTTAACAACTCAACAAGAACAAAGCGTTTAAACAATTTTAAAACTAATGAAAGACCCCTATAATTTTGATGAAGAAAATCTAATAGTTAAAAAGACTAAAAGGGCGTTATTACAATTTGCCCATGTTTCTTTAGCTTTCTTTATCATTATTTTACTACTAAGGTTGCTAGAAGTTGGTGTCATGGTCAAAAGCTATCAGAGTCCTGAAAATAGCTTACAAGTATTTATTTATGCTTTTTTACTAGACCTCTTATTATTCCTTAAAATAAGTTTTTTCTTGTTTGTGATTTACCTCCTAACCGTTCAAATTATAATAGGAGATAGGCGTTTACAAGTTAATATTTATGCAAGTATAGCTAGTTTTAGCCTTGTTATTGCCATGTTGCTTACCAAGTATTACCATACTACTTTATTACCTCTTGGTGATGATATTTATGGCTATTCTTTATCAGAGATTAAGCAAACGGCTTTGGCTGGTGCTTCTTTAGATGTATTTTCTTTATTATTTTTCGTGATTTTGATAGCCATCCTCTGGCTGCTGATCATTTATTTAAGTAAATTAACATTTATACCGCTTAAAGCAGCCATCGTTTTTGTTTTACTATCTTTTCTAGCTGTGTTATCTGGATTCAGCTTTTTACCAGAATCTAAAAAGTTTAAATCAGAGTTTGATTATAATTTAGCCGTAAATAAAACAGGTTTTTTCTTTCAAAAATCTTATGATTACTTTACCAGAAACGAGCCAGAAGTAGATATTTATGCAGAAAATTATATTGAAGACGTTACATCAGAAAACAGTTCAGACGGAATAAATACTTTTAAATATGTAGATGTAAAATATCCTTTTTTAAGAGAAAATAATACGGCAGATGTGTTGGGTAATTTCTTTCATAAATTTGATAGTCCTCCAAATATCATCTACATACAAATAGAAGGCTTAGGCAGAGCTTTTAGTGGAGAAGGTGCTTATTTAGGCAGTTTTACACCTTTTTTAGATAGCTTAGCACAAAAAAGTTTATACTTCGAAAATTTTCTAGCTGCACAGGGTAGAACTTTTGCATCATTACCATCAGTGTTAGGTTCATTACCTTTTGCAGAACATGGCTTTGCAGATCTTGGAAATAAAATGCCTACTCATTTAACGCTTATCAATATCTTAAAAGCAAATAATTACCATACCAGATTTTTATCAGGTTTTGATTTGGATTTTGATAATGAGGGATTGTTTTTGGCTAAAAACAAAATAAACGAAACTATTTCTATCCGTAACTTTGGTAAGGCTTACCAGCAAATGCCAGCTAACAGCGGGGGCTTTACCTGGGGTTATGGCGATATGGATTTGATGTTTAAAAGCGTTGATTATTTAAATAAAGCGCCAGAAAAACCAGGTTTAACCATCATCCAAACCGTAAGTTTACACACACCCTATCAGGTTATTAATCAATCAAAATATCTTGAAAAATTTGAACAGCAACTGGGTATATTGGGCATAACAGAAGATGAAAAAGAAGCTTATAGAAAGTATAAAAATATTTATTCTACCATATTGTATAGCGATGATGCAGTTAAAACGTTTATAAATAACTATGCTAAAAATCCAGCATTTGAGCGTACAATTTTCATCATATCCGGAGACCACCGCTTACCCGAAATTCCAATTGCAACAAAAATAGACCGTTACCACGTACCACTCATTATTTATTCTCCAAAACTTAAACGTACTGCTCGTTTCAAATCTGTTTCTAGCCATTTAGATATAGCACCATCTATTTTAGCTTTTTTAAATGCTAATTACAATATCAAAACACCTAAACTGATTAATTTTATAGGCTCTGGTTTAGATACTGTAAAATCATTTAGAAATGTACATAAATATCCATTAATGCAAACTAAGAATGAACTTAGTGACTTTGTTTATGGTAAATTCTTCCTCAACCAAAATACATTATTTGCCATAGATGATAAAATGGGTGTAGAGCCTATAGAAAATGAAGATATGAGATTGAAATTGTTAAACGAGCTAAAACAGTATAAATTAAGAAATGATTTGGTTTCAAAAGTTAATAAATTGGTTCCAGACTCTGTTTATTTAAAATTTGTAAACTTTTAATCCATAAGCATGTTAAATAGCAGAATCAATTTTTTAAGTTTTTGATAGTTTAAACAGGTAATCATAAAAAATGACGAAACAAACAAACTTTAAAATCTACTTTTTGAGTCTACTCATTTGTTTGTTATCGGTTTCTGGTTGCAGAAAAATTATACCAGAAGTAGAAACAGATATTTTATTTATTGGACATAAAGGTGCGGGTAGCAACAATTTTAACGATGTAAATATGGAAAACACCTTAAATGCGGTAAAGGAAGGCTTTGCCAATTTAGATGGTGTAGAACTAGATTTGCAGATGAGTAAAGACGGCACCATTTGGGTTAATCATAATTTTAACGTTCATGATTTTAATTGTTTAGAGGGATTACCAGAACAAAATATCCCACTCTTAACTGATGCTGAGATTGAAGAAATAACCATTTGCCATGATGGTAAAACAGATAGGCTTTATAAATTAGCAGAAATCATAGATTATTGGAATTTAAACCCTCAATATTACTTATTTATGGAGGTTAAAGTTTTTTATGATCCCGCTTTTGATTTAATAGGAGGATTGGATGCGTATTTTAGAAGAATGGCTACAGTCATGATCAATACTTTAGCTGTTGCTGATAAAACAGATAATCTGATCATAGAAATTAATAGTAAATCTTTTATTGATTTAATAAAAGCAAACGAGAAAACCAAAAATATCAAATGTTTATTGATACGGTCTGGAACTTTGGAAAGAAAAATACAAATAGCACTACAAGAAGGTTATGATGGCTTAAGTCTCAATTATACAGATGTAAATTTAAACAGAGCCTCTGTAAAAGCCGCACAAAATTTGGGTCTTTTTATTAACCTATATACTCCTTATTATAAATCAGAAATAGTACAAGCCTTTGAGATGCAACCTAATGCTGTCCAAACAGATAATATGGATGCAAAACGCTACCTTAACGTGAGGTAGTTTTTGGTTTTAAATCATTTTCATAATCTGTAATAATGGTATGTATAAGCGGATAATAATATTCCCAGAAGAAACTTACCCTTTCAGAAGCGATACTTCTATCATAAAATAGCTTTCTAAAAAAGTGTATACCTTTAAAGCTAGAGGCATTTAAAGCAATAGGATTATCAGCAAAGTCGCCAGCAAAATAAAAGAATTTATAATCATCCCTATAATGCTCTATAACGGCCGGAAATTGTGGAGGAATATTGTTGCTTTCTAAAATCGCTCGGCCTTTATCATTAACTTTAATATCATAAAAAGAAATGATACGATTGTTCCTCGAAGTTTTTACAATATCAAACCAGAATGGATATTTCATGGTGATGGGGATATTGTATTTTTCTCTATCCTCTTTAGCGGTTAAAATATAGGGTACTTCAGCATCCAGATGTTCTATATTTTCAAGAATTACAATTTTATCGCTCTCATTAACAAAAGCTATCCCAGATTTTAAATATGGCCATTGCTGATGATTTTGATTTTTATAATTTTCGATAAGCCATCTGGGTAGTTCTTTATTCTTATTGGTGTCTAAAGAATCAAAATATCTGCCTACCCATCCAGTCCATTGTATCTGAAATTCTTTCTCAAAAGCCTGCCTCAGATATTTTGGTGTAGGTGTACCAATGGTATTAAATTCGGTAAGAATAAGTTTTTTACGTTTTTTCATCTTTTTTAAAAACGCCATATCCTCTTTAGCAAGTCCGCCATAAATCAATTTAGAGCGCTCTGTGCTGGCTAAAAGCTCTTTCCATTCCTTTAAATAAATGCCATAGGTATCTGTTACATAAGCAAGGTCACTATCGTCTGCCAATTGCTCTAGTTGCTTATCATCAAATCTTTCTAATCCTTTTAAGGTATATTCCTGATTGGGTTTTGGAAAAAAGCCAAAATAATCATTCCCAACGGTATAGAGTTTTTCTGATGTTTTGGAGTACTTGTTATACCTCAGGAACCAGGTTAATGAAGCGTGTTCTTGTCCTTTTTTATTCAGTACTGTTTTATCAACAATGGCAATAACAAGTTTTGTTTTGGGCCAAAAAACCCAAGTTAAATACATCCATAAAGGTGTTAAAATAATGATAAAAAACAGAATAGAGTTAAGTTTAAATTTCCTTTTTCCCATGCTTAAAACCTTCTGCTATAGCCAATACCAAAACTAAACTGATTTCCCCAGGTATCTGTACTGTACTCTTCATTAACCCAACTGATATCCAAACCTAGCATGTGTTTTCTTTTTAAAACCCTGTTATAACTGATAGCAGCTTTATAGGATTTTAAATTGGCAAAACTATTAATAAAAAGTACTCTTACGGGGTCATCAGGAGATACACCAGTTCCAGCAGCAATATTTAAGAAATCATCCATATCATCAGAAAAAAATAATCTGGCTGATGCCGTGAAAGAGTATGACCAAGCGGTTTCTCCGGGTGATATGAAGGAGCGGATGTTGTAAAAATTATTTCCCAGGTATTTACCAATAGCACCGGTAAATAAAAACGTATTTTCAGAAAATCTTAAATATCTAAATCCGATTTCTGCTTCATAGCTTTTAGGTAAAGAAGCAAATAAAGAATAACCAGCCCTAAAACGCGGGAAAATAGGAGATTCAGAAATGGCAATGCCTATATATTGGTAACCTACGTTTTTTAAAGATGGATAGGCTTCTATTTCGCCTTGTAAGCCTTCAGAATCAAAGCGGTTGGCATAGTAAAATCGGGTATTTACTCTACCTAATTTTTTTGACCTGTAACCATAACTTATGGTTGCAAAATGCCAGGGTTCATCAAAACGTTTATCAAAATCAACATATTCATAACTTATACCTATTCTGTTTCTTAGGTTGGTAAGCTTTAAATCATCTAAATAAGCTCTGGCAAGACTATCTTTTAAGATACTGGGGTTGCTTTCCAGAAAATCTATAGCGTCAAATGGTTTAAATTGAGCATTAAAAACTTTTGCTTTTCTGATATAAAATAAAGCCGTATCCGGATGATAATTTATGCCCAGTTCAGCAGTTTTTAGGGCTAGGTCATACCTGTCTGCCCAATAATCAGCATCGTAGATACCACTTAAAGCATCTATATCATCATATTGCTTTAATAAAACTTTCTGAAATTCGTTTTTAGCACTATCTGTTTGATCACTAAAGGTATACAGCCTGCCCAATAAAATTCTTAAATCTTTATAATCAGGACTTTGCTTAACGGCTTGTTTCATGTAAGCAATAGCTTTGGGATAATTATTATTGGTATAAGCTTCCTTTTTAGCCAAAATCATTAAAGAATCAGAACTTAGCGTAACCGGATTATCCCAAACCTTCTTTCTTTCTTGATAAGCCAATGCTGCACTTTGAACAAAAACCTTGTCAGATTTAAATCTGTCTTGGATATCATTATTGAGTTTACTAGATGCAGCAATATCATTTTCTAGCAGTAATGCTTTTAGTTTTTTAAGGTAGAAAGAGCTTGAATCCGGATAGAACTGTATACCCATGTCTGCGGCTTTAACTGCTTGCTTATAAAAATTATTCCAGTAATACAGATCGTAAAGCCCGTTAATAGCATCTAAATGATTAGGTTCTTGTTTTAAAACCATATCATAAGCCATTTGAGCACTATCTATTTGGTCAGAAAACGTGTAAATTCTCCCCAATAATGCTCTTACATCGGTATAAGTGGGACTTTTTATCAGCGCTTTTTTTAATAATGTGATAGCTGCCGGATAATTATTATGAGTATAGGCCTCCTTTTTTGCCAATACCATTAAAGAATCGGAACTCAAATCTTCCTGAGCAACCGTAATTTTAACATGTATAAAAAGGAATAGAGCGAGTAAAACAAGATTTTTAATGATTTTAGGCAATAGTTGCATTTTAAAAAAGCTGATTTCTAGTATAAATATTATTCAAATGCTGTTCCATATAATTCTCTTATTTATAATGATTCTAATTATATTAACATTCTTGATATAATTATACGTAAAACTTAGGGTTTTGTATTTTTGTAGAGATAATATAAAAAATAAATTTTATATACCCTATTAAACAAGCAAAATATTTCAAAGCTTCTGGTTGTATAACAAATAAATAAAGAGATGAAAAAGAGTTCAATTATTGGGATGATTATAATTGCAATAGCAATTGGTGTTATCATGAGTACTTATGCTGATAGTAGTACCTATGGTTCATTTGGTGATGCGCAAGAAACTCAAAAAGAATTACATGTTGTAGGTACTTTAGTTAAAGAAAAAGAAATGGTTTACAACCCTGAGAAGGATGCAAATTATTTCTCTTTTTACATGCTTGATAATAAAGGAAAAGAATGTAAAGTGGTATTTAGTGGTTCTAAACCACAAGACTTTGAGCGTTCTGAACAAATTGTTTTAACCGGACAAATGGTTGGCTCTAGTTTCCATGCCAACAAAATTCTGATGAAATGCCCTTCTAAATACACAGAAGATCAAGTAGAGGTTGTAGAAGTTAGTGCACAAGCTAAAATTTAAAAATTTTTAATGGATATACAATTTGCAGGTGAACACCTGTTGCCGGGCAAGCTCGGCCAGTTCTTTATTATACTTTCTTTTGGTACATCTTTATTATCCTTAATTGCTTATTACATGGCAACGGTTAATAAAGATAAAAGCGATTTATCTTGGTCTAAAATTGCCAGATATAGCTTTTTTATCAACGTCGTAGCTATCATAGGTATAGGTTCTTGTTTATTCTATATCATTTATAACCACATGTTTGAGTACCACTACGCATGGGCTCATTCATCTACCAAACTTCCTGTTTATTATATCATTTCTAGTTTCTGGGAAGGCCAGGAGGGTAGTTTCTGGTTATGGGCATTTTGGCAAGCTGTTTTAGGCTTAATCCTAATTAAATATGCCAAAACATGGGAAAACGGTGTCATGACGGTGATGGCATTGTCTCAGTTATTTCTATGTTCTATGCTGTTAGGTGTAGAAGTTCTAGGGGTTAAAATAGGTTCTTCTCCGTTTATACTTTTAAGAGATGCCATGGAAGCACCAATTTTTTCCAGAGCAGATTACCTTTCTCTCATTCCCGATGGAAATGGCTTAAACCCTTTACTGCAGAATTATTGGATGGTTATACACCCTCCAACCTTGTTTTTGGGTTTTGCTTCCATGATTGTGCCTTTTGCTTATGGTATAGCAGGTATTTGGGAGAAAAGATACCAAGAATGGGTTAAACCTGCATTGCCTTGGTCTTTATTTGCAGTGATGATATTAGGTACAGGTATCATTATGGGTTCTTTCTGGGCTTATGAAGCTTTAAACTTTGGTGGTTTTTGGGCTTGGGATCCAGTAGAAAACGCCTCTATTATTCCGTGGTTAACCTTAATTGCTGGTGTACACGTATTGATAGCATATAAAAACTCTGGACATAGCTATTTTACCGCTCTTTTCTTAATTTTCATCAGCTTTGTATTGGTATTATATGCTTCTTTTTTAACCAGAAGTGGTATTTTAGGAGATACATCTGTACATGCCTTTACCTCTATGGGGATGGATATTCAGTTATTAATATATCTGGGCGTGTTCTTTATCATTCCAACCATATTAATTGTAAAGCATTGGAAAAATTTCCCTATCACCAAAAAAGATGAGGATACTTATTCCAGAGAGTTTTGGTTGTTTATAGGAGCTATAACATTATCTGTATCCTGTATTCAGATAATAGCCACAACATCAATACCTGTATTTAATGCTATTTTTGGTACAGAGGTAGCACCTCCAACAGATGTTATCCAACACTACAATAAATGGCAAATTGCTTTTGCTGTGGCTGTAGCCGTAATTTCGGCGTTCTCACAGTTTTTAAAATATAAAAAGACAGATGTACGCAAGTTTTACATCAGCATAGCCGTTTCTTTTGTGGTTTCCTTATTGCTCACTGCAGTTTTGGTTTACTTAACTCAAGTATATACCAATTTCATGTACATCGTATTAACGTGGGCCTCAGTATTTGCAATTTTGTGTAACGCAAAAATTTTGGGCGAAGCTTTTAAAGGAAAATGGAAACTTTCTGGTTCTGCAGTTGCGCATATAGGTTTTGCATTGTTATTGATAGGTGCTTTAGTTGCTGCGGCTACCAATAAAGTAATTTCTATCAACAATACCAGCATAGGTTTTGGCGAGGAGTTTGCAAAAAACAACAATCCAAGAGAAAATATCATCCTTTATAAAAATGATCCTGTTGTTATGGATAGGTATACAGTTACTTATCTGGGCGATTCAACATCAGGCGTTAATACCTATTATAAAGTAAATTATAAAGCTTTTGATGATGATGGTAAGGTTAAAGAAAACTTTAATTTATACCCTAATGCGCAACAAAATGCTAAAATGAGGCAAATTATTGCTTCGCCAGATACCAAGCATTATTTGTTACATGATGTTTACACCCACGTAAGTAGTGTGCCTTTGAAAGAAGAGGAACATGTGCATGATGAACATACAGACCATTCTGAAGATGAGCACTACGAAGAACCTGTACCTCATGAAGTTTCTATTGGAGATACCGTAAGATTTAGAGAGGGGATGATTATTGTGCGAGGTGTTAACAAAAATGCCGAAATAGAGAATATCGCTTTAACTAAAAACGATGTTGCTATTGGCTTACAGTTAGATGTTATCACAGAAAGTAGTACCTACAAATCAGAACCTATATTCCTGATTAAAGGTAATGCTAAAGTAGATTTTGGCAAAAAAGTAGATGAAGCTGGCTTAAAGCTACGTTTTACCAATATCATGCCCGAAAAAGATAAATTAGAGCTTACCGTTTATCAGAAACCAAAACAAGATAAAAAAGATTGGATTGTGATGAAAGCCATCATGTTCCCTTACATCAATTTATTTTGGGGAGGTACCATCATCATGGTTATTGGCTTTATACTTTCTATCTTTAGAAGGCAAAAAGAATTGAAATAAAATGAATATTGCTGTTTTAGGAGCAGGAAATATAGCCTGGCATTTATCAAAAGCTTTGATACATGCCGGGCATCCCGTAAAACAAATCTGGAATAGAACAGCCGAAAAAGCAGTAGCTCTGGCCCTAGAAATAGGTGCCGATTCTATCACCCATTTAAATCAAATTGATGCTGATATTGATTTAATCATTATTGCGGTAAGTGATGAGGCTATTACCTCTGTAGCTAAAGAATTACAGCTATTGCCTCAACAATTATTGGTACATACATCCGGATCAACCGCTTTAAATGTGCTATTGCCATATACCCAAAAAGCTGGGGTACTTTATCCTTTACAAACATTCTCTAAAGCTGTTCAAATAGATTTCTCTCAAATACCGATAGCAATTGAGGCTTTTGATGAAAGCAGTACACAAGTTTTATTTAATTTGGCCAAGGCTTTATCTACTAAAACTTATTACATCAACACTCAACAAAGGTTAATGTTACATACAGCAGCAGTATTTGCCTGTAACTTTACCAACCACTTTTATACCATTGCACAAACATTAATGCAGCAATCTGGTCTTGATTTTAATTTGATAAGACCATTAATACAAGAAACGGCAGCCAAGGTGCAGCAAATATTGCCATCAGAAGCACAAACGGGTCCGGCAAAAAGAAACGACCAGCTAACCATCCAAAAGCATTTGGAATTGTTGCAAACTCATACAGCATGGAAATTGCTGTATCAGCAAATAAGTCAAGACATAGTCAAAATGTATGCAAAAGACACGTCTTCGCTTAAATAAATTATTACTTTTGCCAAGGCATGAATATTTACAAGATTAAAATAAATTTCGAGGAAAAAGGTTTAGAGCCAAAAGAGCTGGCCATTGCAGAAGGAGAATCAGTCTTAGACGTTTGTCTGGATAATGGGATAGAGCTACAACACAATTGTGGTGGTGTTTGCGGTTGCAGTACCTGCCATGTGTATGTAAACAAAGGCGAAGACCATATTCAGGAAATATCAGATAAAGAAGAAGATTTTATTGATAGGGCTGTAAACCCCAGGATAAACTCCAGACTAGGTTGCCAGTGTGTAATGATAGACGGAGATATAGAAATTACAATTCCAGACCAATCTCAATTCTTAGGTCATTAAATATAATTATACATGAATAACGATAAATACGCTTTACCCATTCATTGGAATGACTATGAAGATATTGCCATGGGACTTTACGAAAAGTTTGGCGATGAATTTGGCGAATCTAAAATATACCGCATACGCTTTACAGACTTAATGAATTGGGTATTAGAATTACCTAGTTTTGCAGGCACTAAAGAAGAGTGTAATGAAGGGCATTTAGAGCAAATCCAATCTGCCTGGGTATACGAGTGGAGAGACAACCAATAAGTCTTCTAAATACCCATGCTAGATAAACTTAAAAACATAAACACATTCATTTTTGATGTTGATGGTGTTTTAACCAATGGCCATGTTTTGGTAACAGAAAGCGGCGAGCAGTTAAGGCAATTTAACATCAAAGATGGTTATGCCTTGCAATTGGCTGTAAAGAAAGGTTATCGTATCATTGTTATTTCTGGTGCTAAATCTAGCGGGGTAGAGAAAAGATTATTAGGTTTAGGTATTAAGCATATATTTTTAGGTGTTTCGGATAAAATGGCTGTTTACCATCAACTTATCAAAGAAGAAAAGCTTAAAGCTGATGATTTTCTTTATGTAGGTGATGATATTCCTGACTTAGCGATTATGAAATTAGCACCTCTTGCTGTTTGCCCTTCTGATGCTGTAGAAGAAATAAAAGAAGCAGCACACTATGTATCTCCAAAAGCTGGTGGTGCTGGTGTTGCCAGAGATATCATAGAAAAGGTTTTAAAAATTCAGCAAAATTGGTTTGATGCTCAGCCTAGTGCACATGATGGTGCCATCAACAAGTAATATCTTTTAGTACATCATTCCATCTAAAATTACTAAGCCATTTTATATCCTTGCTAGAAGTGTAAAAATTGGGTGTTGCTACAGGTTCAATCACTTTTATATGAGCCAAAATGGTATTTAATACCCTTTTGATGCTAATCATACAATTTTCTACACCCGGTTTAAAATACCTGTCTGTTTGATATTTAGGGTCATCAGTAGTTTTTAAACTCATGATAACACTTTCTTCGCTGCTATCAAACTCGTGGTTAAAAGCTATACTTTCTATCTCTAGCCAAAAGATATTTTTTTGAGAGAAGCAGTTATTCAAAATCTTAATATAATCGCCAACCTGGGCAGTTCTTTGTACTTCATAACCAAAACGATCATGTAAAATAAATTGCGAATTTAAATTTTGTAAATGATGTTTGCCCCAGTGGTTAACACTTAATAAACGTTGTCTGCAATCTCTATAAAATTGCCAAATTTGCGAAGCATTATCCATCCTTATAAATGCACTAAACTCTTTTTCATGATGCTTAGCATGTTGTACAGGTTGAAATTGGTTTTTCATGTCTTAAACGATGATAGGTAAACAAGCAAAGCATCAACATAATTGATACCAAAAAATTAAATTTAAATTAGCACTTTAATTTAGGATATTTTTATCTACATAAGAGCTCAAAATTTATTATAAAACCATGAATAAGAAACTCTATTTAGCATCAAAATCACCAAGAAGACAAGAATTGTTAAACCTTATGGGATTTAATTTTGAGCTGCTTTTAAAAGATGTAGATGAAAGTTATCCTGCTAATTTAGCCCTTGCAGAGGTAGCTGCTTTTATTGCAGATAAAAAGGCCGCTGCTTTTGATATCCCTGATGATGGGATACTAATTACTGCAGATACTATTGTTTTAATAGATGATGAGATTTTAGGAAAACCTACAGACGAAGCTGATGCTATAGCGATGATTGGCAAATTGGCCGGAAGAAAACATCAGGTCATTACCGGAGTAAGCATAAGATCAGCTATGAAGCAAATTACTTTTAGTGAAGAAACGTTGGTTTATTTTAATCCTCTAAGCCTTGATGAAATTAGCTATTATGTAAAACACCACAAACCTTTTGATAAAGCAGGTGCTTATGGCATACAAGATTGGATAGGTTTAATAGCTGTAAATAGGATAGAGGGTTCTTATACCAATGTGATGGGTTTACCTACCGATAAATTAAGAAAAGTTTTACAGGCAGAGTTTTAAATACCTTTGGTATAGCATCTACACTGGGTTAAATTAATCAATTTCCATTATTTCTTTTTTAAAAGGATTAATTTTTTACATCTTATTCGCCACTAGTCGGGTGCTTTGCTCATGATAGCTATCATAAGCAGAATGAAAATTTAAAAGGTTTATCGTAAGAAATATCCATCAGGGATAAGTTGATACAAGTATAGTCTTCTCAAACTTCACAGCGATAATGTTGCTGGATATATCCCCCTCAAATTCGTTAATCTCATTTTGTCTTGATTTTAAACTCAGCATAAACTGCATCAGAATTTTTGGCTTTACCAGCATAAGATTTAAACCATAGCTAACAGGGTACTAACAGGGTACTAACAGGGTGCTAACAGGGTCATAACAGGGTACAAACTATATTAGCTACCCTATAAATAACCTGTAATTTATGAGTTAATATATAGTAATTTAAGGAGGAGCTTAAGTGTAGGGATGAAGTGTTGAATACATGAGCTTATGAAAAATATTTTTAAGCTATACTGATGATGATTAATGTCTCAAATTTTTTATAAAATCACTTTAACTAGAAAATATGTTTTCTATTTCAAGGGCAATACGAAGATCAATATGCTGTAAGCTCTTTAAGACAAGTCTTGAAAAAGGCCTGTTTAAAAGCTGGAATTAAGCAACCCATAACATTACATTGGTTAAGGCACTCTTTTGCAACCCATCTTTTAGAAGCCGGTACCGATATATGCTATATACCACAGCTTTTGGGGCATAGCAGCACCAAAACCACCGAAATTTATACTCATGTAAGTACAAAGCATATTAGCCAAATAAAAAGTCCTTTAGATAATTTGAATATTTAAAATCTAATACTAAATTGTAACTTAATCGAAAAATATGCGCTATAGGATAGCGGATATTTACTAGTTACCGGCAACCCTATGTGCGACATTGCAGACATTGACCATCAAACAAAAAACTAACGACAAAAGTGAAAATTAAGATTGGAAAAGACCTTTACGTAAACTCAAACACACTTATCCGCATAGAGTGGAGAAAGTGGTATCCAGCATTAGTTATTCACGAGAAGTTTGAAAGAATTGTCAAATGGATTTTGAGAACAATTGCGTTCGTTGGTATAGCGACAAGTGTAATTTCCATTAGTGAATGGTATTTGAGTTTAGGGTTTTCAATTCTCATCTTTCTTATTGAGCAGTTCTTTGAAAGGACAGTCATTGAATATACAGTGATGGTATTTCAACCACCTCCAGACTTTGAAGTTGAGTATGGACAATGGAAGACAAATGGCTTTATGATACCGAAAGAAAAGAATGGGGTTGAATTAGCTCATTTTGGACCAAGCTATTTGAGTGAAGAATATGCCCAAAAATTCTTTGACTATTTAAGAGAATGGGTAAACGATAGTAGCAATGACGACAAAGAGAATTGTCTTGTTGTTTCTTTAGTTATTGAACCAAACGAAAAATATACGACTTACTTTTATGCCAACCTTGGTAGAAAACGACTTGACTATATGTTCAAGGCATTTGAGGACGCCAGTAAACTTGAAAAGTATGGGAAGCGGCAACAAAATTTTATCGCACAACTTTTTTATTGGCATACGCTTGACTTCAAAGACGGTTACTTCATAAAGCAGTTTTTGGATTTTCAAAAGTCAAACGACCCATTCTTTTTTACTCCTTCGGTCATTCAACCGTTTGGACTGCCACCCAAATTTCTATTTGACAGTTCAATAAAAAAGTATCATTTGAAAGTTAGTCAAAGAAAAGACATCAAAAACAATGAGCCAGAGTTTAATTTTGACCCTGCAAAATGGAAAGAGAAAAAAACTGATGATGAAGTCATTGAAGTATCAGTAAAAGAACCAAGAGACATTTTTGACGATATTCAAGACAGCTTTTCTACTTCTATTGATGTTGGCTTTATGCCAAACCATGACAATAGTGTAGGAGCTATTAACCTTTGCTTTGATGGTGACTGCGTTGTTCCTTATGAAGCATACAAAAATTTAATAGAGCAGGCAAAAGGTAAAGAAGTATTTGTTACAATAATAAATAATCAAGACACCATTGACCTTCATATAAAAATTGAAACCGTTGATAAAGAAATAATTTTGCCTAAACTCAATTACAACAAATCCGAGTTGGAAAAATTTATTGCTGTAAATGGCGGAGGCGAAAAGATTGTTTTACTTGTTGGCTATCCACCAGCAAATGAGAAGAAAATTATTTTAGGAAAAGGTATGTCACCACAAATTGTAGGTTGGAAAATAGCAGGACAATGAAACTAACTTTTAATAGCTTTTATTACGGACACCCAACTTGTATTCTTCGGACGGACAGAAGGACAGCCGGTAACACGGGTTTGGCAAAAGTGGCGGTTGTGTACTCCGCAGACAGTTTTGTGGTTAATCAAAGTTTGGTTCTCCGCATCAACATTTGTGGTGAAAATCGCCACCTTCGCCAAGCCCGAAACCGTCAGGCTGTGAAAAAACTCATATTTTCACAAAAACTCATTTAAAAAGCGCCACTAATTTCGCGTTTTAAGCTTGCTGAGTGTTAGCGTATTTTAAGCGGCTTGTGCAAAGTGTAGATATTTAGACTCGTTATATTGCATTAAAACAAGTCGTTTAGAAGAAAGCGCCAAGGCCTTTTGGTAATCTGGATTCCAGGTCTTTAGTAGTGCTAATAGTTTTTCTATTCCCAAGATATTCATGGCTCTTTTCAAATTATAAACTGTCATAATCAGTGCTATTTCACCATTAACCTTTGCTAATCCTCTCAAATTGGTGTGGTTATAACCCCATTGACGTTTTATAGTCCCAAAAATATGTTCATTAATCTCTTGACGTTTTCGGTATAATTCTTTGTTTGTATTGTAATTATCTTTGTTGATGGCTACTGCCTCTGCATATTGGCTACGTTCTATTTCTCTTCTTCCGTCTGCCTTAGCTGTGCAGAGTGGCTGTACTGGGCAGGTTTTACAGTCTGGTGTTCTATATTTCTTAAATAGATAGCTATCACGTTCTCTCGTTTTTTTATGCCATGTCCCTATGGTGCTTAATGTGCTGCCTGCTGGGCAGGTATAGGTATCTGTTTGTGGGTGATAGATAAATTTATCTACTATGTATGCTTCCGTTGTTCCTTTCTCATTACTATTTGCTAGGGTAGGCGGACATACCAGAGTGGTTATTCCTGCTTTTTGACAGGTTTCCAGTTCTCGCCCATTGTGGTAACCCTTATCTAGTATGGCGGTAAAGGTGGTTAACGATAAGTTTTCTTTAGCTTCTAACGCTATTCCACTCATAGCGTTTCTATCGTTGCGGTTAATGGTATGGGTTGCTACCACTAAATTATGTTTTTGATCTACGGCTGCCTGCATATTGTAACTCACTTCTACTACCTGCCCTTGTACCAGTAAGGCTCTAGCATCGGCATCTGTAGTGCTTATTTGAGGCTCTGCGCTTGCTTCTAGGGTTTTACTTAATTCTTCGTATTTAATCTTGTTAGTTTTTAATCTTGCTATCTTCTCTTGTACCTGCTTTAGCTGTTCAGGTTGTTCTAAAACATCGTTTTTATCTAATTCAGAAAGGTATTGGTTTGTTTTTTCCTCGATATAAGCTAAATGTCGTTCTATCTTTTTTTGACTGTAATTATTCTTTTTACTGTTGTTAGCTCTAACTTTTGTGCCATCCATAGCTATAACTTCTCCAGTAATCAAATCAGCATCTTTCAAAAACAAGACAAAAAGTTTGAAAGTGGCTTTCAATGCTTTTGGATTGAGCTTTCTGAAATCGGCAATGGTGTGGTAGTTGGGTACTAAACCAGCCAAAAGCCACTGTACTTCTAGATTACGTATAGCCTCTTTTTCTAACTTACGGCTGCTACGAATGCCATTGAGGTAGCCATAGAAATAAAGCATTAAAAATACTTTAGGGTTAAATGCTGGGCGTCCTTCAGTTTTTTCATTGGGTATCACAAAACCTAACTTAGCCAGCTCAAGATGGGCTACAAAGGCATCTATAAACCGCACAGCATTATCTTTGCCTATTGCCTCATCCATACTTCGCATTTGTACTTGAAATCTATCTTGTGGTATTAAATATGCCATCTTTCCATCTTGTTTACTCTTTAAAAATAACCAATTAAAAACTTGATTCCTACCTATTTTGATATATTTACATGATTATTTAACGTAGGTTTTTTCACAGACTGACGTTGGGTGCTATTTTACGACTGATACTGCAAACATTAACAGATAACATTATGACAAGAAAATTCTTGACAACAATACTAATCGGGATTTTGACACAAATAGGGTTTACTCAATCCATTGACAAAACCAAATTAGACAACTATTTCAATGTACTCGAAACGAACAATAAGTTTATGGGAAGTGTTGCCGTTTCAAAAGACGGTGTAATTATTTATTCAAAGACTATTGGTTTTTCAGACATTGAAAATAACGTGAGAGCGGACGAAAATTCTAAATTCAGAATTGGTTCAGTTTCTAAAACATTTACTTCGGTGTTGGTTCTAAAAGCAGTTGAAGAAAACAGATTGGACTTAAACCAAACGATTTATAAGTATTTCCCAACCATCAAAAATGCTGATAAAATAACCATTAAACTTTTGCTCAACCATCGAAGCGGAATTCACAATTTTACAAACGACAAAGATTATCTGACTTGGAACAAACAACCCAAGAAAGAAAAAGAAATGGTAGAAATTATTTCAGAATCAGGAAGCGATTTTCAACCAGATAGCAAAGCAGAATATAGCAATTCAAACTTTGTGCTTTTGACCTATATTCTTGAAAAAACATACAATAAATCGTATGCCGATTTGTTACAAGAATACATCATCAAACCTGTTGGGTTACAAAATACATACTTTGGCGGAAAAATTGTCTCAAGTAAAAACGAATGTAAGTCATATAGTTTTAGCGGTGGTTGGCAACTTGAACCAGAAACAGATATTTCCATTCCCTTAGGTGCAGGTGGAATTATTTCCACTCCAAGCGACCTAACAAAATTTAGTAACGCTTTGTTTGGCGGAAAACTAATAAAAACGGAAAGTCTTGAAATAATGAAATCCATTAAAGATAACTATGGAATTGGGTTGTTCCAAATCCCATTTTACGACAAAATAGGTTACGGACATACAGGCGGTATTGACGGTTTTAGTTCGGTGTTTTCATATTTCGCCGACGGAAACATTTCTTACGCTTTAACATCAAACGGAACAAGTTACAATAACAACAACATATCTATTGCGGTATTGAGTGCTGTTTACGATAAACCGTATGACATTCCCGAATTTTCAACTTATGAAGTAAGTTCAGAAGATTTGGATAAATATTTAGGCGTTTACTCTTCCAAAGAAATTGCTTTGAAAATTACAGTAACAAAAGATAACAATACTTTAATCGCACAAGGAACAGGCCAGTCTGCACTTCCTCTTGAAGCAATAGCAAAAGACATTTTTAAATTTGACCAAGCGGGAGCGGTTTTTGAATTTAACCCAACTGACAAAACAATAATACTAAAACAAGGTGGTGTACAAAATAAATTTACGAAGGAATAAAAACAGCACCCAACATGACGCTAAATTTAATTGCCGGCTTTTTACGGAAAACAAAGTTCACAGCTCGCAATAACAGCGGTGCTTCTCGACAGGAAAACAGCTCCGAAATCGGCAACTAAAATTTAGCGCTGGTCGTTAGGTGCAATTTTGCCGAACGAAGTACAAGAAACATGAAGAAATCCGAATATAAATCTAGCGTTTTAGAATCGTTCAAAAAAGTAAATGATACAAATTACATTCTTGGAATTTTACCGAATAACTATGATGAAGACTATTACTACGAAATCTATATCACGACAGAATCAAAATTTATAGTTAATCTAAAAGATTCAATTGGTGACCATATATTTATTGATTTAATCTCAAATAATCATATGGAAATATATATTGGCGAGTATTATGAAGAATCATGTAGTGACGGTTCGTTTGAGTACCTTTTCTATGAATTGAAAAAAACTGAAAAGGAAAATAGGATTGTATGGAAGCCTAAATTTAAAGCATTGATATCTGAATTTAGGAGCCTGTTTAATGTTAAATTAGTGCCCTACGAAATAAACAGAAGGAAAGTTGTTAATAATTATAGAAGAATATATAGTAACGAAATTAAAATCAGCAGTACAATAGAATCAGATATAATAAATGGGGTTAGTTTTTTTCAAAGTATATATCAACTTTTTGAATACAACCCGCCTTCGGACAGTTTCAGTAAACTTATCAATCCGAATTTCCTATATTATCCACCGACTCATAAGGACTGGAAAGTTGAGTATTTAGAATTGGAAAAAAGATTTCATGATTTAAAAAATGTCGACGTCGAAAATTACACAATAATTAAAAGTCATATAATTGAGCTATACAAAAAAACATTTAGTTACATGTTACCGAATTTGAAATACAATTATAATAATATTGATGAAAAAAATTATGTAGTGTTTTTCAATGGTATACTTGAAAAATTAAATCAGACAGAAAATTAAAAACAGCACCTAACAGCAAATTTGTTCTAAAATGGCTGACGGTGGTTTACGCTAATTCATCAGTTATTTATTAATTTGGTACAGTACGACAATGGTTCTGCAAGCAATGCCATTTCTGCACAAATTTGCAAACCGTTATGCCTAATTTTAAAATGACACGAACCTTAACGACAATATTACTTTTGACTTTTGGGCCGACTTCATTCGGACAGAATATTTCGGTTGACACTTTATTTCTTCCCAAAAAAGAAAAACTCACCCACTTTCAAAATGACAAATTAAAATTTCCAATTATCAAGACAGGTGATTTTAAAATTGACAACTTAATAAACAAAGACTTAAAAATCAGATTTACAAACAATGAATTTAATGACTTGCCAACTGACTCGACAATAATTAAATGGGCAGACGAACAAGTAATCTATCTCGACTTTAAAGTAACTTATAAAAAAAGCGGACTTATTTCATTGAATATAAGTGCCGAATGGTGTGGCGCATACTGTACGGGGTGGACAGACTACTTTACATACAATTACATAACAGGACAGTATTTAACCATTGACCAAATTATCGACACGACAGGGAATTTCAAATCACTTGTTATGGCCGACAAAGACAAGCAATATGAGCAGCAGAAAATAGAACTCAAAGAAATGCTACTAGACAAAGACTCAGGACTTGATGACGATACATATAAATGGGCATTAGAACAATATGAAAACTGTGATAAGGAGTTTACATTGAAATCATTTGCTTTGCATTCAGACCATTTAGAAATAATTGAAAAGTGCTATCTTCCAAACGCAATTAAAAATTTGACACCGACAATTGTATTGAAGTATAAATATGTTGACATTAAAAAGGAATTGAAAATAAAAAACTAGGCATAACATCCATACTGCGCATTTGTACTTGGAATCTATCTTTCGGTTTTAAATAAGCCATCATTTAAGGTTGTTTACTCCTTAAAAATAACCAATTAAAAACTTGATTACTACCTATTTTGATATATTTACATGATTGTTTAACGTAGGTTTTTTCACAGACTGACGTTATGCCCAATTTTAAAACGACACACAAAAAAACAACAACTTGACAAAAGAACTTTACATATTTAGTGGACTTGGAGCAGACGAAAGAGTTTTTCAACGACTTGACTTTTCTGACTTCTCGACAACTTTTGTAAAATGGATTGTTCCGCAAGACAAAGAAACAATAGAACAATACGCAACCCGACTTATTGACCAAATCACGACAACAAAACCGACCTTAATCGGACTTTCATTCGGTGGACTTATTGCTGTGGAAGTTGCTAAGCAAATTGACACTGAAAAAGTAATTTTAATTGCCTCTGCAAAGACTAGAAATGAAATCCCATTTTACTATCGTTTCGCTGGTCAACTTAAATTGCACAGACTTTTGCCAACAAGATTTTAAAAAGCTCAAACTTTATTACAAACTGGTTTTTCGGGACGAGTTCAACGTTTGAGAAACAACTCTTAAAACAAATTCTTATCGACACCGACCCGACTTTTTTGAATTGGGCAATTGACAAAGTTGTTCGGTGGACAAACCAAACGCAGACCAAAAACTTATATCATATTCACGGAACAAGTGACAGAATTTTACCTTTGAATTTTGTAAAAAGTAACTCGACAATTAAAAACGGTGGACACTTAATGACACTAAATAAGGCAGATGAACTTAATGATATTTTACGACAACAATTATGCTTGTAAAACCTTGATAAAATGAAAAATTCAATTTTAACTTTTTCAATATTTCTTTCTATTGTTCTGTATGGTTGCGACTCAAAAGGTGTGGACAGATTAGAAAAAACAATTTTACCATATTCAGAGCTTCCAATTGAAGTTAAACAACACATATTTACAAACGACTTCATCGATTTAAATGACCCTCAGAAGTATAAGCAAGAAATTAAACAACACAAATTTTTACGTTGGATATATGAAACCGAAATACACAGAATTAGTGATTCAAAAAAATTTAAAATGAAATCATTGAAAGGCGAATGGGGTTATCATTTGATTTTACTGAATGACTATTTGTACATTCCAAATCATTACAATATTTACGTTAAAGACAGCTTAAACTATAATTTTTCAAGATTTAAATTAGAATGACGACTAACTAAAAAATAAAAACTGGGCATAACAGCAGTTTTGCAAAAGTGGGGTCTCGGTGGGTTATCCGCGGACAAGTGCTACAAAGAAAACTCGTCACTTTATGATAGATTTGTGCTCCTAAATCCCCACCTTCGCAAAGCTGCAAACCGTCAAACTGTCTAAAAACCTCCCTTTAGTTTTCCACAGGATATTGATAAGTATTACGCTATAAAAGCTAGTCTTTTGGTATTTTGTAGTATGAAATTCACCACTGGAAAAGATAGAAATCAGACCGAGATCTTCTGCCTGGAACAGGCCGTTGGTCAAGATAACGAAGTTCGTTTGATAGACCTGTTTGTAAGTTCCATTAAAATGGCTGACTATGGTTTCGATATGAACTTTATTGATAACGGCAGACCTGCCTATCATCCTGCTGATCTTCTTAAACTGTTTATTTATGGATACCTCAACCGTATCCGCTCTTCTCGGGCTTTAGAAAAAGAGTGCAAACGCAATATTGAACTGATGTGGCTAATGAAAGGCTTGATGCCTGACCATAATACCATCGCTAATTTCAGGAAAGATAATCCTAAAGCTATTCGCAAGATCTTTCATGCTACCGTTTCTCTGGCTAAGAACTTTCACCTTATTGGCGCTAAGCTGTTGGCTGGAGATAGTACCAAGCTTAGAGCGCAGAACTCTAAGAAGAATAATTTTAGTCCCGCTAAACTGGAAAGGCATATCGCTTATATTGATGAAAGACTAAACGAATACAGTTCTTTACTTGCCCAGCAAGCAACACGTCTGATAGCTTTGTTTGTGAACACGATAAAGATGTCTGACTATGGTTTTGCTATAGATTTTATATGTAATGGCCGTCTTGCATACTATCCTAGTAATTTTCACTTCGTCCTAAGCAGGCTGCAGGTTAAGATAGGGCTTGCCACAATTCTTACCTGACTTATTATATTTAGATTATAATTTACAAACTGACTTTTTTAATCCTCATCAAGAAAAAATCAACTTCTGTCTAAGTATTTCTTTTTATAATCAAGAGGAGTCATCCCAGTGATTTTTTTGAAATGGCGGTAAAAATTTGAAACATTATTAAAACCGCAGTCAAAACATATCACTTCAGTAGGTAACTTGTTTTCTACCAAGAGTCTGCAAGCATGGCTTATTCTAATTTCAATTAAAAAATCATAATAAGTTTTCTTGGTCATGAGTTTAAAGTACCTGCAAAAGGAGGTAACACTTAAATTACTGATAGACGCAATTTCTTCTAAGGTTATGTCTTTTTTATAATTACTATGGGTATAATTAAAAACTTTGTTTAACCTTATCGTATCAGACTCGTTAGATTGATAAAAAGAACCTTGGCCATTTACTATAGGCTCATATTCATGAGTTTCTGCTAAAACCTTTAATATAGAAAGTAAAAGTATAATTCTATCTAAACCTTCTGCTTGGGCGGTTTTGTACATCAAATCAGCAACTTTATCTTTTGCTTTTCCTTTAATAACCATTCCGCTTTTTGCTTTTTCGTATAGTTTTAGTATTTGATAAGTCTCAGGTAACGATAGTAAGGTTTTACCCAAACAATCTGGACGAAATTGCATCACTATACCCTCAATATTTAAATCTGTATTATTTTGATAATAAGCTTCATTACACCGCCAAGCATGAGGTAAATTTTCTCCTAACAAGATAATTTCTCCGGGTGTAAAATTGCTGATATTATCACCAATAAAACGTACGCCTTCTCCAGCAATATTATAGTGTAATTCAAGTTCTGGATGATAATGCCATACATTTCCATAGTTAGGCATAATATGATGCTTAATATTAAAAGAGCTCTCTATCTCTACGGATACTTTCCTAAATAAAGGTTTCATCAAATATAAATTTTAAAGGAAATAGGTTTATACTTTATTATAATAGATAAACGTAAACTTAGCAATTTTTGATGATAATATCCTATATAGAATCTATAAAAATCTGTTTTAATTTATGATTAGAAATGATTAAAAGAATAGAAGAAGCTCTTTACACGCTCTTAAATTTAGAAAACAATTACTGGTGCTGCTTCTGAAAAAGCCCCCGAGGCATTGGCTATAATGTTTACAGGATTTATAGCTGGTTTCTGATCTCTCTTGATGGTAAGTGAGATGGTTTGCCCAGAGACGCCTCCATTTCCAGATAAAGCTATAATTGCAGCAGTAACATTATTATTATAGGTTATCTCTTTACGCCATGGTAAAGTAGTTATTTGCTCATTAGTAGTACCACCGGCAGCTGTGGTGTAAGAAGCTATAAAATTTCCAGTAAAATTTCCGTTAATCTCATAAACCAAAGTTCTGGACGCATTATTAGAATTGTTATCAGCATCTTTTTTACAAGAACTTAAAAAGCAAGAAAGGGTAACCAGGGTAAGAATTATATTTTTCATGATGATAATTTTGTATGATAAATAATTTTTTGTTTTTGAAGATAATATAAGGTTTTAGTTTAGTTTAAAGGCTACTCCAATTCTGGCATTGGTACTGCCAATAGCGCCAAGCTCAGAAAATAAGCCAATATTTTTATGGATATAGTATTTTCCTCCTATATAAACCCCAAGAAATAAGCCGCTTCCATAATCATCTCCTAAATTTAAATCTTCATCTTTCCAGGTGAAACTTCTATAGCCTAAAGTAGGTCCTCCGTATAGGTCAATTTTATCATTTTTTATGTTTAACAATTGGTTAACATGATAAGAAGCTCTCAAACCAATATATAAAGCAGTAAATTTTATGGAGGCGTAATCTGCTGATAAAAAATCTGCCTGGGCACCAACGCTGATATTCTCTGTAATTCCTTTTTCAAAAGACGCACCTAGGGGTATTCCGCCGTCATAATAAGAATTTACACCAATACCAATGTTTAGTAATTTATCGCCTTTAGAATAAGCACCGTTTTGTGCAAATGTGGTAATGGTGAAAAAAGTAAAAATAAGGGTAGTTAAAGTTTTCATGTTTGTTTTTTTTAAATGAATGATAGCATGTAAAATGATATGATAAGTAGGTGATGATTTAATAAAGATTTCAAACGCTTAACAAATCTTTGTCAAAGTTATAGCACAGGCTAGCTACCATTCATGAACTTAAGTTAATAAATGAATGCTGCCTAGCTATTTATCAGTCCTAATAAGATTATTTTAAGATATAATTTAGCTCATCAGCTTCTGAAAGGCTAAAATAACCTAGGCAGTAATTAGCATTTACAGTTTTATTAATCATGTTACCCCTAATGTTAGAAGAAGGTATTGGTCCAAACGGACCATCTTGGCCTCCGTCTGCAGTGCCAATTAATATTTTCATATAGTTAAAATACCTCTGAGAAACTCCTCTTAACTTAATTTTTATATGATCTCCAACCTTAGATTTAGAATCAGAAAATACCCCAAAGCCTAAATTCCCTTCAAAAAACTGATCGTCAAAAACTTCATAATCAGGAAATTTTCTATTTGCAGTTTCAAAACTGAATAAATAATAGTTTTTTTGATTGATAGGATCTTTAAAATTTACCTTAATCCCATATTCATCCCTGTTTATTCCTAAGTCATCTCTTTGTTCAATGTCTTCTATTTTATTAACAGCTGTTAATTTCTCTGTTCCTTCGTAGGTTTCACCTTTGTAAACAATAGTTAAGGTATAAGTTTCACCTATCACGGGGATAAAGTTAGTACAAGTATATCTTCCAGTTGCTCCATTTAAATCTAATTCTTCTAAAAAATCAAATCTTACATTTGCCGAGTTTACCATATAAACAGTTGCCTGAGCAACTTTAGGTATCTCTTGTTGATAGTATCCGGTAGTGCTTGATAATTTTATGGTTTGATTTTTTCCATCCGTACCTTTTATCCAAACTAAAGCAGCATCCACAACTAATTTTGGAGATTGTGTGTCAAGTTTAACATTTACCACTTCCTCGCAGCTGTTAAATAAAACTGGAACCAGAACAGCTAATATTGATATCATTTTTCTCATGATTTTAAAATTTAAAGTTATAGGTGAAGCTTGGTACCGCACCAAATATTGATAATTTTTTAGATTCATTTACCCCTGTTTCTGTATTTTGCCTAAATGCAATACTGGAGGCATTTTGTCTGTTATAAATATTGTAAATACTAAAAACCCATTCACCTTGCCATTTTTTTGATTGATGATGCTTTGGTGTATATGTTCCAGAAATATCTAAGTGATGATAGGTAGGTAAGTTATTTTGGTTTCTTAATCCAAAATTAGGAATACTTATGTCTTGAAACTGATATCTGCTATTGGGTAAAGTAATAGGCTGCCCAGATTGTAAGGTAAATATCGAACCGAAACGCCATTTTTCACTAAATTTATAACTAGCCGTTATAGAAAGATTATGCAATTTATCTGCTACAGATTTATACCATTCGCCATTATTAATTCCAGTTTCTAAAGCATTTCTACCTGGTGTTTGTTGTTCTGATCTTGATAAAGTATAAGATATCCAACCGGTTAAGTTTCCTGTATTTTTTCTAAACATCATCTCTAAACCATAAGATCTGGCAATTCCGTTCAATACCACTTGTTCTATCGCCTTATTGGCTAATAAATCTGTACCATCTATATAGTCTAACTTATTTTTAATCTTTTTATAGAAACTTTCTACTTCTAAAGAGTAATTGTCTTGGTTAATATTTTGGAAATAACCTACAGCAATTTGGTCTAAGGACTGAGGTTTTAAGAAGTTATCACTTGGAGCCCATATATCTAATGGTGTTGGAGATTGAGCATTAGACAAAAGATGCAGGTATTGATTCATGCTATTATAACTGGTTTTAATAGCATGGTCATCATCCAAAGCGTAAGAAATAGATATACGTGGTTCTAAATTATTAAAGCTGGCGATGCTTTGGTTGTTCTGGTAGTTTTTAACACCAATAGGGGTAGCTTTCTCATAAATTTTTAAATCTTGATTAAATTTAACCGCCTCGTTATTGTCGTAGATAAATACATCTTCTTGTCCTAACCGGTAAAACATACTATACCGTAAGCCATAATTTACTTTAAGTTTTTTTGTAATTGTTTGGTCAACATCAAAATAGATTGCGGGTTCTAGAGCGTACTTTTTTGCTAATTGATCTCTATTCATAGAAGAGTTTTCTCCAATGGGTGTAACTGTACCAGGGTTAAATAAGTGATGCTGAGCGTTTATTCCGTAGGTTAGCTTTAAATCATTATTTAAATAATGCTTAAAATCATACTTAAGATTTAGGTTTTGTATTTTACTAGTCCATTTAAAACCAGCAAAGCCAATTTCCAAACCATAATAGTAATCACTGTAGATAAGGGAAAGGTTGGAGAATAATTTATCACTAAATAATTTGTTCCACCTGGCATTAAAAACAGTATTGCCATAAGTATTGATAAAATCTTGGTTTAGATTAAAAGCATCTCTGCCAAAGTAACCAGAAAGAAACAGCTTGTTTTTATCATTAAGACTGTAGCTAAGCTTGGTGTTTAAATCATAAAAATAGGCAGCACTTTTAATATCGGTAAGTTTTAAAAATAAGTGCCCATACGAACTTCTACCTGCAAGTAAGAAAGACCCTTTACCACGATTAACAGGTCCTTCTGCAAGCAGCCTGCTAGAAATTAATCCAATGCCTCCACTAAATTTTAAATTGTTTTTGTTACCCTCTTTTTGATAAATTTCTAAAACAGATGATAATCGCCCACCAAAGCGTGAAGGAATACCACCTTTATAAAGCTTAATGTCATTAATGGCATCAGCATTAAAAACAGAAAAAAATCCGAATAAATGGGATGAATTATAAATGGTAGCCTCATCTAGTAGTACTAAATTTTGATCTGCACCACCACCTCTAACATTAAAACCAGATTGCCCTTCGCCAGCATTAGTTACGCCAGGCAGTTGTAATATAGATTTTATAACATCTACTTCGCCTAATATAACAGGCATTTGTTTAATTTCTCTAACACTAAGCTTGTTTACACTCATTTCTGGTCGACGTATTTCTGCTACATTTTTATCACTTAATACGACTACTTCATTTAAGGATTGCTCATTAGATTTTAAAGCGTAGTCTTTTACTAAACTCTCGTTAAGTTTTAATGAATCTTCTAAAGAAGTATAACCAATAAATCTAATTTTTACAGTATAGCTTCCTTTAGGTACAGTTATAGAATAAAAACCATATTCATTAGTGCTAGTAGCACTATTAATTTCTTTTAGAAATACATTAACACCTATTAAGGATTCTTTGGTTTCCGAATCGGTAATCCTACCACTTATGGTAACTTTATCTTGCGCTGTTACGACTATTGCTAAATGCGAAAAAGTTATCCATACCATAAATAGCTTAAGATTTATGGTTATCTTTTTACAGGGATTGTTCCCGGTAATTTTAAATTGTTTGGTTAATGGCATCATTTTAAATTTATGATGCAAAGTTGGGCGTATTAACCTCCTTAAGTGTGAACTTTAGTTAAGAAATAGGTAGGAAATCAAATTTATATACCACATATCAGTAGGTAAACCATTGTAAACCTTATCATATAAATAAAGCCAGATATGATTAAAACCATGTATCAGATATGGGTAATTTATGGTAAATAACTTCTATTAATGATGAGTTTAACTACTTTATTGACTAAGGGTTAAATAAATTTTAGATAGCTATTTTATGATGATTAACCTCGTTTTTTAATAATCTTTTTCTAATTCTACTTAAAGATTGCGGTGTTAAACCCAAATAGCTGGCAATATGATATTGTGGTACCCGCTGCAACAAATCTGGTCTTTTATGAATAAAATCCAGGTATCGTTGTTCTGGCGAGGCAATTTTAAAGTGGTCAAATGCTGTTTTTTGTTTTACCAAGAGTTCTTCAGAATAAATTCGGCATAGTTTCTCAAATCTGGGGAATTTTTCTAGCATCAATTTTTCTGATTCTGGAGTTCCTATACTTACTAAACAATCTTCTATACATTCTACATAGTGCTCAATAGGCTTTTTTGTTACAATACAAGAAGGAGAGAAGGTTTCCTTTTCTGTATAAAATGAAGTTACCTTTTCTTCCCCATCAATAATGTGGTAGCTTATTAAACAACCTTTAATGATGTAATATGTATTTTGTGAAAATTGCCCTTCTTTTAATAAAACAGTACCTTTTTTATAAGCTTTTAAAATAGTTGTATCCTTGATTGCATTAAATTCATCTTCAGAAAAATTCATGATTCTCATCATTTCCTTTAGATATTGATCTTTTAGTATTTCAATGTCTTTCAAATTCATTAAATTATAATTAGTGACTTGTTAAAGGCTTTGCTATAAACAATTTAAGTTTTATCATCACAAATATAATTAATCAATAACTTTTAAAATAACATTACCCGTTTTTTGCCCAGTAGCAACATAATGGTAAGCCTCTTTTATTTGGTCTAGCGTATAATGCCTGTCTATAACAGGTTTAAAATAACCTTCCTCTGTAAGTGTAGCTAAAAAGTTTATATCCTCTTTAGATAAAGCCGGAGGTATCGGAAATAAAACTTTTTTACCTTTTAGCAGTGGCGTTATCATAGCTAAAAAAACATTTTGAGCGTAGCTGCCAAGTTCTGTAGAAATATAAATTCCATTCTTGCTAAGGATTGGTTTACAGATATGAAAAGAAAGCTTACCAACGGCATCAAAAATAAAATCAAACTGATGCGTATAAGCTAAAAAAGCTTCTTTTTCATAATCAATAACTTCATTTGCCCCTAGGTTTTTAACAAGCGATAAATTTTTGGTATTACTTACTGCAGTTACATCGGCACCAAAATAGGCCAAAAGTTGTACCGCCGCAGAGCCTATAGCTCCGGTAGCGCCATATACCAAAACTTTTTGTCCTTTTTTAACATTGGCAGCTCTAATGATGTTTAAAGCATAGTGTGAGCCTTCTGTAATTGCGGCTGCTTCATATATATCAATGTTTTTAGGTATTAAGGCAACAGCATCGGTATAAGCAATGGTTGTATAGGCCGCATGGCCGCCAAAGGTTTTATCATTGTATGCAAAAACTTTATCGCCAGTTTTAAATCCAACAACCTGATGTCCACAACGCTCTACTATACCGGCAAATTCGCAACCTAAAATCGGGTATTTTGGTTTAAATAGGCCGCTCCAAAATCTTGAAATAACATATTCGGCACTTCTAAAACCTGCATCCGTACGGTTTACGGTAGAAGCGTAAATTTTTATCAGGAGTTCATCATCTTTAGGTACAGGTTGCTCAACCTCTGCTAAAAATACAACTTCAGGCGATCCGTATTTTTGATGAATAGCTGCTTTCATGAGTCTTAATGATGATTATTGATATTTGTTTTCTAATAGCTTTAACTGGTGGCAGCTGCCTCCAATAATTTTTAACTCTTCTTGTGATTGTTTCCAAAATCTTATATACCTAAATCTACCTTCAATAGGATTTCCTAGCATTGTTCCTTTGGTTTCATAATCAACAAGTACAACAGCAGTATCTTGCATGATTTTTATATCCTCAAAAAATGGTTGTATATACTCCACTTGCATTTGTCTGGATTGATGGGCCATAATATCCATTGCTTTGGTGATGATACTGCCATCTGGAGCTACAAAAAGAAGTTCATCGTGTAAACAATTTTTTAAGAAGGCAATATCACTTGTTTTAATGGCTTCTATCAATCTGTATTCTAATTGAAGTACTAACTCTTTGGTTAACAACATATTATTTGCTTTGATTTATCATGCTTGTATAAGTAGATTTAGCGATAAAGATGTTTATGATTATTTTTCTAACACATGCTTTTTTAAAAAGCAAGATAGTTTAAGTTTTGATGATATTGATGAACTTAAGTTAAGAAATAAACAAAATTTTGATGATGAGGAGACATCATATAGCCGATGAAAATAGTGTGCTGTAAGTACAAAAGCCATTTACAGGTTTCAAACCACAGCGCACTATATGAGGTGATGAGGAACGAAGTAACATTTTTTTTATTTATTGAATGATAGATTGAAGCCTTCCGCCTTTAGCTTTAAGCTTCTCGCCTTAAGAGCCTTTAGCCTTCAGCTTTTCGCCTTAAGCTTTCAGCTTTTCAACCCCTTCGGTACATACTGCTCCATCACCAAAATAGCCGATCCAATTAATTCAGCATCAAAACCTATATCAGAAATATAAATATCTGTATCTCTAGACAAACGCGGAATACAATGTTGATTTAAAGCTTGTTGGATAGGAGGTAAGAGTAAATTTCCGGCTTTAACACCACGACCACTAATCACAATAGCTTTAGGGTTGGTTATATGTATCAGGATAGATAAACCTTTACCAATTTTATAAGCAGCTTCAGAAATAAGTTCTATAGCGTATTGATCACCTTGGTTGGCAACTTCCATTAAAGCATCAGCAGAAGCTAATTTAGACTCTTCTTCCTGATATTTAAAATTAGATTTTCTACCGTCTTTTAAACCTTGTATTGCTTTTTCTGTAACAGCCAATAAAGAGGCTTCCACCTCTAAACACCCCTGTTTTCCGCAAGAACATAATACCCCATTTTCTGAGATGGGGATATGACTAAACTCTCCGGCAAAGCCATTTTCACCTCTAAAAAGCTGTCCGTTTATAATCATCCCTAAACCAATTCCCCAGCTTAAATTTACAACCATCACGTTTTTGATAGCTTTTGCCAATCCAAATTTTAACTCAGAAAGTGCAATTAAACTCGAGTCGTTATCTATAAATACCGGTAAGCCAATAGCTTTACTAATTGGTTTGGTAATGCTTTTTTCTTTATAAGTTAAGTAGGTGTAGTTGATACCTTCATGTGTATTTACAAAACCAGGCATTCCAATACCTACACCAATAATTTTTTCTCTATCAATACCCGATTTTTTAATATGAGCATCTATAATTTCAGTAAGCTTTTCTAAAGCATGAGGGTTATCTTTTAGTTTTAGGCTTACAAACTCAACCGGAGATACGTAATGATTAGCTAAATCTATAATACCAATTCTGGTTAAAAGCTGATCCATAGCTACGGTAACAACAAACAGCCTATCATGCTTAACCGCATACATTAATGGTCTACGGCCACCGCTAGATGCTGCATAACCTTTTTCTACCACAAAGCCAGTTTCTATGAGATGGTTTAATGACTTGGTAACTAAGGGTATACTTTTATCAATTAAAGCGCTGAGGTCTGCACAAGATAATATGCCGCCATAATACAATTGTTGTATAATGTCGAAATAGAGCTTAGCATTTTTCTTATTGGTATTAAACATTGCTGCAAATTTAGCTTTCTAAACTTATCTGGGCAATATAAAAATTTAACGATAAATTTTTATTAAAAGACCTAACTTTAAAAATATTTAATAATAATCTTAAATCTTTTTAATATTTTTTTTAAGTTTTCATTTCTTTTTTTATTTTTGGTATTGTAAAGTTTCAATAAGCTCATGAAATTTTATATCATAAACTATTTAAAAAACAAGCATGATTTTAATCGCAGATAGTGGTTCTACAAAAACCAGTTGGTGTTATTTACAAAAAGATAAAAATCCTATTTATTTCAATACAGAAGGGTTTAATCCTTATTATGTTGATAGTAAATACATTGCTGATGCTATTTCTACCCATTTACCAGATGATGTAAAAATAGAACAGGTTTCTGCTATCTATTTCTACGGGGCAGGTTGTAGCGCAGATAAAATCCCTGTTGTAGAACAAGCCTTAAAAGCTGTCTTTAAACATGCCGAAAATATAAGTGTACAGTCTGATTTATTAGCCGCTGCCCGTTCTGTTCTAGGTAATAAGCCTGGTTTTGTAGCTATTTTGGGTACAGGTACCAATAGCTGTTTATTTGATGGTGAAGACATGATTTATCAGGTAGACTCTCTAGGTTTTATTTTAGGTGATGAAGGTAGCGGGGCATACTTGGGTAAGCAACTGCTCATAGCTTATTGCAGAGCTTTATTACCAAAAGATTTACAAGAACTTTTTTGGGATACTTTTAAAATTACTGCTGATGAGGTTATTAATCAAATATATACCAAACCTTTACCCAACAGGTTTAGTGCAAGTTTTAGTAGGTTTGTAGGCGAGCATATTAAACATCCTTATATTATAGATTTAGTAGAAAATGCTTTTAGAGCTTTGTTTACCAATATCATTTGTCATTACCCAGATTATCAGCAATATAGTTTTAACTGCGTAGGGTCTGTAGCACACAATTATTTACCTTTTTTAACAGAGGTTGCTGCCGAGTTTAATATGCCAGTAGGAAATATCATCAGAAACCCAATTGATGGGTTAATCAAATATCACGAAACTTTAATTAATAAAGATCAGGTTGTTTAGTTTGGAAAGCCATTGTTAATCCCCGGAGAAGTTCTGGGGGTTGACTAATGGTTTCTCGCATCAATACTTTGCCCAATCAATTGCACATTTTCTGCGCTTAAAATTTCTTTATACTGTTCTAGTAAACGCCAGCCCCCATTTTCTTTAACAATAGTTCCAATTTTAACAGCATTTAACGTAATGGTGTATATACCATTTTTTTCTTCTTTAGCTCGGCAAATATCATTATTAAAAATACCCGGTACTTGAAATAGCTCCATAAGCTACAAAGCTATCAATTATAAAAACATGATGAATCAATACATCATAATTTTTGGCATTAAAACTGTCATATTAAACATATTCATCCACATATTGTTAATTTTATATCATGAAAAAAGTAAGAACATTAGCTTGGCTAAATTTCATTGTTTACGTTTTAGCCTTTACGGTTTCGCAGTTATCGCAATTAAACCTTATTGGTAATGGTAATATGGGCGATATTTCTAAAAAGTACGATACGGTTTTTACTCCAGCAGGTATAACTTTTGCCATTTGGGGAATTATATATTTAGGTTTGTTTGCTTTTACCATTTATCATCTTAAACAAGCCTATCAAAAAGATGTACATGCAGAGCCTAATCAGGTTTTACAAAAAATAGGCTACTGGTTTGCCATTAACAATGCAGCAACTTTCGTTTGGGTTTTTGTTTGGTTAAATGAATATATGGGTCTTGCTTTGGTCATGATGATCATACAATTAGTATCACTCATAAAAATTAACATCCATATAGATACCTTTAATCCTGCTAAAAGCTTGTCTTCTAAATGGTTTACCCAAATCCCTTTAAGTATTTATTTCGCTTGGATTTGTATTGCAACCATCGCCAATACATCCGTTTTTTTATATAGCATCAATTGGGATGGAGATATTTCTGGCTCCTTATGGACTATTATTCTGATAGCAGTAGCATCTTTATTAGCATTTTATATCATACGCTTTAAGCGAAACCCTTATTTTGGTTTGGTAGTTATTTGGGCTTTTTATGGTATACAATTAAAAAGAACTCAGGTAAACCCAAGCTTGTATGAAAATGTTATTCAGGCTGCTTGGTTCGGCTTAGGTTTCGTAAGCATCGCGGTTATTATTCAGCTCATAAGTAACTATTATACAGCTAAAAAGCAAAATGCCGAATTGGTTCAGTAAAGAAAAACACATTATTGGTATATAAATTTTCATGCTTAAAATAGCTTACGACCCTATTTATGCACATCCTTTGCCCGAGGGGCATCGTTTCCCGATGCTTAAATACGAGCTTATCCCGCTTCAACTAAAACATGAAGGTGTTATTACACAAGAAAATTTATTCTCGCCAGTTATTTTAGACGAGGAAATCGTACTCTTAACCCATGAAAAGTCTTATTGGGAAAAGCTTAAAAATCTAGCTTTAACATATCAGGAAGAGAAAAGAACAGGCTTTCCGCTATCGGCACAGCTGGTAGAAAGAGAATTGCGTATTGCCCAAGGAACTATTGATGGCTGTTTTTATGCTATTGCAAATGGCGTGTCTTTTAATGTTGCTGGCGGTACACACCATGCCGGTAGCAATTGGGGAGAAGGTTTTTGTTTGTTAAACGACCAAGCTATAGCAGCTAATTATCTTATACATAAGCAAATATCCAAATCTATTTTAATTGTTGATTTAGATGTACACCAAGGCAATGGTACTGCTCAAATATTTCAAAACAATCCTCAGGTTTTTACTTTTTCTGTTCATGGCGATAAAAATTTCCCTTTTAGAAAAGAACAGTCTGATCTTGATGTTCCTTTACCAGATGGTGTTGAAGATGATGAATATTTAACCATGCTCGACCAAAAATTAGAGGAAGTTTTTGATAAAGCCCAGCCCGATTTTGTTTTTTACCTTTCCGGAGTTGATGTTTTAGCCACCGATAAACTGGGAAAATTGGCTTTAAGTCCCGCAGCCTGTCAAAAAAGAGATGAAATGGTATTTAAAAAATGTTTAGCGCAACAGCTTCCAGTACAGGTAAGTATGGGTGGTGGCTATTCGCCCAATATAAAAGATATTGTTGATGCCCATTGTAATACCTTTAAAGTGGCAAATGATTTATATTTTTAGGGCATGATTACATTTTTTGAATCCGATTTAGAACATATCTCTGTTCATAAAGTAGGAAATAAAGTACAAGACGAATATTTTACCCTTTCTGATAGCACCTTACACATACAAGACGAGTTTCTGCGTAATTTATTGATGCAGTATTTCTTAAAGCCTTTTGAAAAGGTAAATGAAGTATATCGTTTTATGCATTCTAGTGATTTAGCTTTAAATGAAATCTATCATTTTGCTAGTCAGATTTTTAAAGATACCACCAAGTTTCACGAGGTTAGTCAGCAAATAACCCGTCATTTATACGATATTTCTAACCATCCTAAAATAAAATCGGGCGAGGTTTACATCGCTTTATTTCATGATGTACAAATAGAAGGAGAGCTTCATCAGGCTTTAGGCATCTTTAAATCAGAAACTAAAGAAACTTATATGAAGGTTTACCCTGATGCTGGCGGTTTTGCCTTATCGTATGAGCAAGAAGCTATCAACATCCAAAAACTAGATAAAGGTTGTTTAATTTTAAATACCGATAAAGAAGAAGGCTTTAAGGTAGTGGTGATAGACCAAACCAATAAAACACAAGAAGCCGCCGTGTATTGGAAAGATGATTTTCTGAAACTGAAAATCAGAAACGATAACTTTAACCAAACCAATAATTACCTAAGCTTATACAAGAACTTTGTTAATGAGAAAATAGACGAACAGTTTGAAATCTCTAAACCAGATAAGATTGATTTGCTAAATAAATCCATCAAATACTTTAAAGAAAAAGAACAGTTTGATTTTAACGAGTTTTCTGAGGAAGTTATTGGGAATGAAACCGCTGCAACTTCTTTTAAATCTATGATTCAGAATTTTGAGCAAGAGTTTGATACCCAAATAGGAGAGCGTTTTGATATTTCTACACAAGCTGTAAAAAAGCAAAGTAGCGCCTATAAAACAGTTTTAAAATTGGATAAAAACTTTCATGTGTATATTCATGGCGATAGGCAATTGATAGAAAATGGCTTTGATGATAGCAGAGGCATGAATTACTATAAAATTTATTATAAAGAAGAAAAATAGCTGATATTTAGCTTTGCAATGGAATTAAGGAAAGTAACCGTAACCAGATATGTAACCCCTTTAAGAGAAGGCGGTTCTATGCCGGCTATTGCCGAAGCCGATGACGGTTTTCTGTATGTTTTAAAATTTAGAGGTGCTGGCCAAGGTACAAATGCCTTAATAGCCGAATTGATAGGAGGCGAGCTAGCCAGAAAATTAGGTTTTAAAGTTCCTGAGCTTGTTTTTGCAGATTTAGATGAAGCCTTTGGACGTACCGAGCCTGATGAAGAAATTCAGGATTTACTAAAATTTAGTACCGGATTAAACTTGGCTTTACATTACCTTTCGGGTTCTATTACTTACGACCCTGGCGTGTATCAAGTTGATGCCTTGTTGGCTTCAAAAATAGTTTGGTTAGATGCTTTTCTCATGAATATGGATCGTACAGCCAGAAATACCAATATGCTTTGGTGGCATAAAGAACTTTGGTTAATAGATCATGGTGCTTCTTTATATTTTCACCATTCTTGGGATAATTGGCAAGAGCAAGCAAAAAAGCCTTTTGTTTTAATAAATGACCATGTTTTATTAAAGCAAGCTACTCAGCTTGATGAGGCACATACCATCTTTAAAGCTCAAATAACCCCCGATGTTTTAAAAGAAATTGTAAACCTTATTCCTGATGATTGGTTACAAGGAAATTATTTTGATAGTCCGGAAGTATATAGAGATGCTTATGTAGCATTTTTAACCAGTCGCTTAAATCATGCTGATCACTTTTTAGAAGCCGCCAAAAATGCAAGAGCGTAATTTATACGAGTATGCGATTATTCGCATTGTTCCTAAAGTAGAAAGGGAAGAGTTTCTAAATATTGGGGTGGTATTGTATTGCGCTAAAAGCAAGTTCTTAAAAACAGCTTTTTATGTTGATGAGAGCCGATTAAAAGCCTTTGCATCAGTACTAGAAGTAGATGATTTAAAGCAACACCTTCATATTTTTGACTGTATTTGTAAAGGAGAAAATTGCAATTCGCCCATTGCCCAGTTAGATTTACCATCACGTTTTAGATGGTTAACGGCTACCAGAAGCACCATTTTACAATGTTCTAAAGTGCATCCGGGTTTAACCCAAAACCCTGAGGAAACTTTAAATCAGTTATTAGAACAGTTTGTGAAGTAAGTTTTATCTATTATAAGAACTCTAGATGGATATCGTTAATATTAAATAAGTAGCGAAATAAATTAGGAAAGAGATGTAATCAATATAGTTTATCCTCCTATTATCAAAAATATCAAAATTTGCCCCTTTAGATGGTGCAACCAATTCTTGTTTTGAATTTTTATATTCACGAATCGTAAGACTTTTAAATTTTCTAAGTAAAAGAGCTTTTTATGCATTTAATAGCTGATATTCTAATTGGCGAAAATCACTAATGGCATAGTATAGGCTACAACAGATTTTTTCTTTTTATCCTCCATATTTTGTAGATTATTCTTCAAACTTGGAGTGATATTAAATTTTAAATTTCTTAGTAATTTATCAAATTTAATGATATCACATTCAAAATTTTCATAAAGGTCATTCATTAAAAAATCAGTCCCTTCAATACTACCATTTTTATCAATGTAAACAGTTAATACGATTTTGTTATCTTTTTTGCTTAGTGTGAGTATTTTTTCTATACCAATAGATTGATTTAAATAATCTTTAATAGTGAAAAATAAATTTAAATTCTTTTCTCTTAAATCATATGTTTCATATGTAATGTAGTAAGCCGAATTAGATCTAATATCATTTTTAAAATACATATAATAAGAAGTGTTTTTTAACTCTGATGGTTGATTTTTGCTTGATAGAGACTTTACATACAGGATTTGATCGAGTGAATCACATTTGTATTGAAGATTTTTATCATGATATTGATTATAAGAAAGTAAGATAGAAAAGAGGATTAATATTTTCATTTCATCGACAATTAGAATCATTAAAAAGTTTCAACATAGCTTGAGGAAGTAAACTATTTGAAGGTTTATTATATTGTGGTTGTTTTTTTTAAAACGCCTATAAAATATTTATAGAATCTGTTTTGGATTGTACCGAAACTCTTAGGAGTTTTTTAATTAGTTGAATGATTAAAATAATATGTTTACATTTTTTCTTAAGGTAAACAAAACCAAATATAGAAAAAATGGAATTGTACATCAAAACTAATTTATCTTTCCCTTTACATACAACGTTACCAAAGAAGCATGCGGAATACCTAATGTATTTCC
>NZ_DLHN01000010.1:0-1468 GCF_002483235.1 Pedobacter glucosidilyticus
TGCCAATAAGGAGAAAAAAATTGCGGTTTTAAGTAAAGAAAATACCGACCAGAAATTGGTTATCAGTAAAAGAAATACAGCCATTATCTCTATTGTAGCACTGGTTATGATTATTGGTATATTAAGTTTGCTTTTTTATAATCGGCATGTATCTAGACAAGAAGCTAGGTTACAGGCCGAAATTATGAAGCAACAAGAAATAGCCGTAAAAGGGATTATTGAGGCTGAGGAAAAAGAACGTAACCGTATAGCAGGAGATCTTCACGATGGTTTGGGTCAATTATTTTCTACGGTAAAAATGAATTTATCTGGGATAGCAGACCAGCTTTCTTTTAAAGATACCAAAGCTCTTTATAACTTTAATAATACCCTTAAATTGGTAGACGAAAGTTGTAGAGAAGTTCGCAGCATTTCACATCAAATGGCGCCCAACGTTTTGTTAAGAGCAGGCTTGGTATCGGCCATTCGCGATTTTGTTTTAAAAGTAGATGAGCGCCTTTTAAAAATTAATCTGGAAGTAGATGGTTTATCAGAAAGATTAGAATTGCATATAGAAACCGTATTATTCAGAATTATTCAAGAATCAGTAAATAATGCAATTAAGCATGCAAAAGCAAACCTATTGGATATTCAATTGATAAAAGATGAAGATGGATTATCTATCATGATAGAAGATAACGGTGAGGGATTTGACGGGTCAAAATTAAATGAATTTGAAGGTATGGGATTAAAGAACATGCGTACAAGGGTAGAATATTTGAAAGGAAAAATAGATGTTGATTCTGCCTTAGGAAGAGGAACGCTCGTGAGTATCTGGCTCCCCATAACTTATCATAAATTAGCATAACATGATTAAAGTTTATATTGTAGATGACCACCAGCTTGTATTAGACGGTATTTGTGCGCTTTGTAATGGAATCGATTATATCCAAGTTGTAGGATTTAGCAATAAACCTACTGAGGTAATAGAACAGTTAGCCCAACATCGTCCAGATATTTTAATTACTGATGTAAATATGCCAGAGATTAGTGGAGCGGAGCTAACCAGAAAAGTAAAAAAGTGTTTCCCAGAAACTAAAATTATTTGTCTTTCTATGTTTGGAGATCAACAGGTTATTTCAGAAATGATAGATGCCGGCATATCTGGATATATCTTAAAGAATACAGGTAAAGAAGAATTTTTAGAAGCCATAGAAAAAGTATCGCAAGGACGAACTTATTTTAGCGAAGAGATTATGAAAGAGCTCATTAAATCTTCTGCTACAGCACCACGCGAAAACAGACTTACAAATAGAGAAATAGAACTGATACGTTATATAGAAAAAGAATATAGCAATAAGCAAATAGCTGAAAAACTATTTATTAGCGAGCGTACAGTTGAAACACATCGTAAAAATATTTTCAGAAAAACAGGTAGCCAAAGTATTGTAGGCCTGCTAAAGTATGCTTATGAGCATAAGCTTATTTA
>NZ_DLHN01000010.1:1543-2851 GCF_002483235.1 Pedobacter glucosidilyticus
TATCCTTTCCTTTATCCGTACTGCTGGGTATATAAATATGCCTATTGTATGGTATTGCCCGTTGCTAGCTTGCCATCTACCTTCGTTATATAATGAAGAAAATTTATTTAATATCAATTTTAGCCTTGTTATGTGCAAGTTTAAATAGCCATGCCCAACTGGGTAAACTTAAAAGCATCATACCTGCTAAAAAAGAAACAACAGAAGCCAGTATCGTTCCAGATTCTGTAAGAGAAAAAAAGGGTGGGCAAAACCTCTGGAGTAAAGTAGTAGCTAAGGCAGCAAAGGCTGCCGGAAACTTAGCTGGTTCTATGATGGGCATGGTAGGCACCACTGCTGATTTAGAAAGTTTAGTGCCTGGCGCTTATTATATGTCTAATTTACATCCTACAAGTGTTGGTGTGGTTAGCCAGTCTTTTTTTGAAGGTTGGGAGCCAGGAGGAAACGCAGTGATGTTATCCTTCAGCTCTAAAAATAAAATGCAATTTAATAAAATAGAAGGTACTGTTAATGTAGATGGAAAATCTGCAAATTATGTAGCATTAGGAATTTATTCTTTGTTTTTTAAAGATAACAGCCCTAAAAGGGTAGAAGTAACAACAAATAGCGGTCAAACATCAGCCTTCACTATTCATCCTCCTAAGCAAAGTGTGAAATTACGCTCTATAAACGGACAAGTATCAAACATCTCTTTAGATTTAACTAAAGATGTAGTTTTGGAACTTGAAAATTTACCAGTTCAAGACCAAACGCAAATTGGAGTTACCATTGCGGCAAATACACTTGGGATAAAAACTTTTTATGAAGTTGGTTGGTTTGCTCCGGCATCTAAAATTACCATCCCTGCTGCCATGTTCCGTAATATGAATGGAGTTGCCAATAATCTTAATTTCACTGATTCTTATTTACAAGTTTCTAGAGCCTCTACCGATAAGGCTACAAATGTAAGCGGTGTATTCTCAGAAATGGAATATTTTAATATCGTGACTGACGGTAAATTTATTACCGTAACAGGCAAACCAGTTTTTAACAAAGGTTTAGTGGCTGCTGCAACAGAAAAATTCCCAAAAGGTGATGTCTCTTATGAGGTGAAGAAACCCAATGCCATTTTCAGCCCGAACTTATCGCGGATGAAAACGCTAGCATTTACATCTTTTGCCATACAGGGTAAAACCTCTTATTTTGATAGTAAAACTAAATATAGTGGAAACGATACTTATACTACTACCACTAAAACAGCACAATTCCCTCAATTTTCTGACGCAGCTTGGGATCATGTTTTAGATAAAATGTATACTGAAGTTGTTG
>NZ_DLHN01000027.1:0-1300 GCF_002483235.1 Pedobacter glucosidilyticus
GATTTAAACACAGTTCATAGCGAATGAAATGAAGCTATCCCTTCATGCAAGGCTTTTTATTACAAGAGACTGCTTCATTCTTCGCAGTGACAATTAGGCGAACACAGTGAAGCTATCTCTTCATGCAAGACTACTCCTTCATACAGGTTATAACAGAGAAGCCACGTAACTCGCTTGACAATTAGGCGAACACAGTAAAGCTATCACGATTGTTTTGTCATCGTAACGTAGTGAAGCGATCTCATCACCATCATTTTCATCGCGAATACAATGAAGCGATCTCATCATACCACAAAACGTTATACAACAGTTTTTAATCCACGTTTTTATAGAACTATCGTAATAAATTATTAACTTTATTTTTAAAATTTGCCGTTATGGATGTGAATCTAAATATTCTGAACCAGAAGTTGGAATTGATTCAATGGTTATCTACCATTGAAGATTCTTCAATTATTGAGAAAATTATGGATTTAAGAAAAAAGGAAAGCAAAGATTGGTGGAATTCTATTTCGGAAAGTGAAAAAGAATCTATTGAACTTGGTTTGAAAGATGCAGAATCAGGAAAACTAAATCCTCATTCAAAAGCTAGAGAATTATATGAAAAATGGTTATAAAATTCTTTGGACTGACAATGCGCTAAAAGAATTACAAAAAACTGTTGAATATTTACAGGAATATTGGACCGAAAAAGAGCTAAGAGATTTAGCTACCAACCTTGAGAATACTTTAAATCTAATTTCTAATAATCCATATCTTTTCCAAGCATCAGAAATTAAAATAGCTATTCGAAGAGCTGTTATTTTGAAATTAAACACCTTGTACTATAGGGTTAATGAAAATAATGTTGAAATTCTTTCATTCTTTTCAAATAGACAAAATCCTAAGAATAGAAAATTAAAATAACCCCTTGTATTAAACCAGTTAAGAACACAGTAAAACAACAATTTGGATATTACTTAGATCGCTTGTTTCCTGTTGAGTACACGAGATAACACGAATACACCATGCTCAGTAAAAACATTGAGAAGCTTTCTATGACCTACCCAACTTGAAATCACAAATTGTGATTTCAAGTTTTTAAATTCCTCCTTTGAAAGTTGAAACATGAAATCTTCTAGAACTCCCTTGCGCTCGTTTGCAACGCGTACTTATCATGGTTTAACGATTTTATCGTTGGTTTATCATCATCATAGCCACAGGTTTAAACCTGTGGCTATAGAAAGCCATAACAGTCCTCCTGAATTTGTCATCGCGAATGAAATGAAGCTATCTCTTCATGCAAGGCTATCCCTTCATA
>NZ_DLHN01000027.1:1453-31849 GCF_002483235.1 Pedobacter glucosidilyticus
AACACAGTAAAGCTATCACGATTGCTTTGTTCATAGCGAATGAAATGAAGCTATCCCTTCATGCAGGTTACACCATTATTTTGTCATAGCGAACCTAGTGAAGCGATCTCTTCCTATAATCATAACAGAGAAGCCACGTACCTCGCCCCGACAAAGAAACCATCATTTTGTCCTCGCGATAAGGAACGAAGAAGCGACCTCTTCATGTAAATGTTCCCAGTTTTTTTCCTTTCCTCCTTTTTCCTTTCCTCCTTCCCCCTTTCTCCTTTTTCCTTCCTCTTTTCTCTTTCCTCCTTTTTAACCAGAAAAGCACAGCTTATACTACTATCATCCGCCAGTCCGGTGCTCTGCTTAACTCCTCGTCCATTTTTCGCAAAAAGCTCCAAATGTCCTGTGGGGTACCGCTGCCGCCCCGGTTTAGCTGGGGTTGGTTTGTTATCAAAATTTATTTGAACTTTTTAATACTAATGGAACATATTTGTTCCATAATTTACTGACATTAAAATGTGTGTTTTTTAGTCTTAAATATGCATATTTACTCCCTGTTACAACAATGTTAGAATTTTTAAGGTATCCATAAAATAAAATTTATTAAATTTTGTGGAACATTATTGTTTCAATAAACATCTATGGCATTAGACTTAAAATTTATTCAAGAAGAAATCATCGATCAATATTTGAACGATGAAAATCCACGCCCTTGGATATTAGGTTTTTCAGGAGGAAAAGATTCTACTATGCTTTTGCAAGTAGTTTGGCTAGCATTACGTAAAATAGATCCCGTATTACGTAACAGGCATGTATACGTAGTATGTAATGATACTTTAGTAGAAAACCCTCGTATTGCTAGATTTATTCACACCACATTAGATCATATTCAAAAAGCAGCAGCAGAAGAAGGTATGCCTATTTCTGTGCAGCAAACCAGCCCACGTTTAGAAGATACCTTTTGGGTTAATCTTTTAGGTAAAGGTTATCCAGCACCTAATAATACTTTTCGTTGGTGTACAGATCGTTTAAAAATAGACCCAACTACTCAATTTATTAAGAGTAAAATATCAGAAATAGGTGAAGCAATCATATTATTAGGTACAAGAAGTGATGAAAGTACGACTAGAGCAAGAAGTATCGCAAAGCATGAAAGCTATATAAAAAGCGACCGTCTAAGAAAGCATGTATTACCAAACGCTTTCGTGTTTGCTCCGATTAAAGACGTACAAACAGATGAACTTTGGACCTATCTTTTACAGGTAAACCCACCATGGGGTGGTACACATCGTGATTTAGTTACTTTATATCGGAATGCTTCGGGTGGTGATTGTCCACTAGTGATAGATACTACTACACCATCATGTGGGCAAAGCAGATTTGGCTGTTGGGTTTGTAGTGTAGTTAAACGTGACAAATCTATGGAAGCTCTTATTGATAATGGTGAAGAATGGATGGAGCCTTTAGTCGAGTTTAGGGATATGCTGGTAGATTATCGCAATGATCGTTCATGGAGACAAATGTGGCGAAGGAATCAAGATGAAGATGCTGCCGATGAAAATAATTGGGGACCTTATCTACCAGAAAAGCGAGCTTTCATGTTAAAGAAATTATTACAAGCTCAAAAAGAAGTTCAACAAGAGGATCCAAGTTTAATCTTAATCAATTATCAAGAATTAGTAGCCATACAAGTTACCTGGCATCGCGATTCAATATTCGACTACAACGTAGCAGAGATTTACAACTCAGTATACGAAACACAAATGAGTAAAGAAGAATTCTCTGATGAACAGGTTTTTGAAAAAGATTTACTGAAACAAGTGTGTGAAAATGAAGATGACTTTAAATTGATTAATGAACTATTAGAATTACAAAAATCTAAAATCATATTAGTCAATAAATATGGTATACAAAGCGATTTAGATAATCACTTAACTAATCACGCTAATAAACGCTTGGCATGTTAATCGATCGAATTAATTTATACAATTTCAGGGCATATCAAGGAGAACAGCAACTGTCGCTGTCTATGAACCCCGAGAAACATGTTACCATTATATCTGGCCAAAATGGTTTTGGTAAAACATCATTATTAACAGCATTGGTATGGGTGCTTTACGGGAAGTTAATGGTAGATGTAGATGAGCGTTATCGTAAAGAAGTACATGAAAGCGGAGGCTACAATCGCTATGCTTTTAAACTCATGAATCGTAACGCGTTACAAGCGGCCGCCGCTTATGAACGCTCCTTACAACAAGAGAAAGAACTAACCCAAAATGTATTAGAAACAAAACGAATCAATACAGAAATTGAGGCTTTATACAGCTTTAGTGGAAGTATTGTACTTACCAATATTTTTATTCCACATCTTTCATGTAATGAGGTTACCATTACCAGAACCTATAATACACGTAAAGAAAAAGAAGACCTAACGATTTTAATAGATGGTAGAGAAAACGAACTGACCAAAACTATAGGTCAAGAAATTTTTATCAACGATTTTATTTTACCAAAAGAGATTGCCAAATTCTTTTTCTTTGATGCCGAAAAGATAACGGCATTAGCTGAAGTTAAAAATATAGACGAGAAGCTTTATTTCAGTAAGGCTTATAATGAAGTGCTGGGTATAAAGAAATATACAGACCTCAAACAGAATCTTGAAAATTTACAATTGAGAATTAGCAAGAAATCAGCAACAAAAGGAGATTTAAAGAAAATAGAAGAATTGCAGCAAAGACTTCATCAGAATGAAGAATTAGTTAGCTTACATAAGGAAGATTTAGAAAGAAAAGAGCAAGATTTACAAATAAAAAAGGCAGACTTAGCCGAGGCACAAGAGAAACTTGTAAGAACAGGTAATGCCATGAGCGATCACGAGTTAAATGAGTATCGTAAGATGCGTACGAACTTAAGAGAGGCTATAGCAAAAAATAAGGCTAATTTTGCTGATCTACTTGAATTAGCACCTTTTGCTATGCTCATGAGGAAAATGCAACAAATACAGCAGCAAATTTCCTTAGAAGAAAGACAACAGCATGCTAATTTGTTAAACAATCTTTTAAAGGAGAAATACGAGGCCTTAAAGAAAGCATTTACTCAAATTAATGTTAATCAGAATGAAATTACATCTATTTTACATGAGCATTTACAAAGCAGTGTAGCAAATGAAGTAAATATTTTATTAGGTTTTACCCAAGAGCAAACTAATCAGTTTAATAGTGTATATGCGAATCTACAAAATGCCTATGCTAAACAATTTAAAGCTTTAGTAGCAGAAGGTAAGCGATTACAGAGCAGTTATAATATTACACATAAAAAGCTTCAAGACTCTGATTTAAAATCAAGCGATCCCGTAATTAAAGCTTTAAAAGCTACTCATAACGAGCTAAATGTAGAAGTTGAAAAGCTTACTGAGAAAATTTTACAACTTAAAATAGAAATTGCTGTTGCGGAAAGAGAGATTACTACGATTCAACGTCAATTATCTGAGCAAAGCAAGCACATTAAAGTAGAGAAACAAGATCAAGAAAAAACTGCCACTGCAACACGCCTGATTCAACAACTTGAAACTTTTATTTATCAATTGAAGACCAAGAAAAAAGTTTCCTTAGAAAAAAATATCAAAAAAGAGCTTAATAGTTTAATGCATAAGCAAGCTTTTGTTGAAAAGGTAGAGGTGAAAATAGAAGGTGATTTAATAGATATAGATCTTTATGATGTCATGGGAAACACCATAAATAAAGAGGGTTTGTCAAAAGGCGAACAGCAATTATATGCTACTGCTTTATTAAAAGCTTTAGTAACAGAGTCAAATATCCAATTTCCTGTATTTATTGATAGTCCTTTACAAAAGTTAGATAAAAAACACGCAACTAACATTATTAAAGAGTTCTACCCATCGGTTTCTAGCCAGGTGGTGTTATTCCCACTTTTAGAAAAAGAACTTTCAGAAAATGAATATCAATTGCTATTACCAAAAATAGGGAAGGCTTATTTAATTAAACAAGAAGCTAATTATGCTTCTACTTTTGCAGATTTATATCCACAAGATTTATTTACTCAATTCAACCAAAGTTTAAAGGCTTATGTTTAGTAATATCAAAACCTCTAAAGCCAATAAGGAGCTGGTTACACAGTTAACAAGCAGACTAAATCTTGGCCCGGAGAATATTATTGCTCGTTTAGCTTTCAGCTATTCGCTTGCTCAAGAACGTAAGTTAGACTTAAGGCAAATGTCCGACTCGCAGGGCAAGGAGTATAATGTAAAGGTACTTTTTGGCAATTACCCAGAAGTTTATTTATCGATGTTAGCGTTGCATTATCAAATCAATATCCACCATGTAGACTTAGGTAAATACGCGAAGATGCATATAGATGACGGATTAGAGTTGATAGATAAAGCACTCAAAAATAGAACAAATGTTACGGGAAACGATTTCCTAATAAATGAAATAGAAAAAGGCTTACAATTGTAAGCCTTTTTCTATCATAAGTTACGCTACATCACGTTTGAAAATTTCTTGTTTAACTTTTTCTAGATCGTTAAAGCTATTTTCTCCGTTATCCATTAATTTTTGAATATAGTAAAATCCTCCGTTAGCATATTCATTAATTAAATTGATCGCATTTTTTGGCTCCTTTAAAATATCTAAGCTTCCAGATTTTGAAATACACATACAGAGTAAAGCCTGAGCAACTTTGTCGCCGTTATTATTTCTCATTGTATTCAGATTGAATGGCTTATCTGCTAAGGGCGATTGTAGAGGACGCTTCTCATTATAGAAAAAACCAATAGTCGCAGCCCAAGCAAAGCATTGCCATTGGTAAGAGAAAACGTAGAAACTGCCGCCTTGTTTTGTCGCAAATTTATCTATAATCGTTTCTTTTATTTTTTGCTCAAAAGTAAATTTGATTTCAAATATATCTTCCATGTAACGTTCTATTTTAATTTTGTAATACGTGTAGATACTTCGTGTAATTCGGGGTTGTCAACTTCTTTATTATATAGTTTACTCTCCAATAGATATATTTTAGATATTTTTTCTTGATTCATAAGATCAGTAAAGCTACTGTTTTCGGTATCTACATCTTTTGTTATAACAATAGATTGGTTGAAAATGTCTTTTATACCTAATAAATATTTATGGGTAGTTGGTATATCAAAGTTGGAACTAGGTGCGTCACTAATAAAAGGATAATATGTTTCAAGGGCTTCTTGGTTTAGAGAAAGCATCGCATTGATAATACTCATCTTTTTACGGTCATGATGACTTGTATTTAAACCGGCATCAAATTCTATTGTGTAATCTTCATTTATTTTGACTTCGCCTCTGTAGCCATTATCATGTTCAGTAAATTTATGATAGAACTCATTAGCCCTGTCTTCAATTTTACTCAGTAAGTCTTTACGTGCATTTTCTTGCACACGTTTAAAAATATCTTCTAGAAAAATTGAAATGTTCTTCCATTCTGTTTCGCTTACTGTAGTAGTCCCTGTTTTCTTACCCATTTTTTCTAGTTCTTTCTCAGCAGCTCTTAGCTCGGCCCTAAAAGATGATAACGCTTCTTTAGAAGCTACAAGTCTACGTTGTTCTCTACTTAGAATTGACCTAGAGGCCTTAATTCTGTTATCTACTAATTCTCCTTGGTCTGCTTGTTCCACAGGGTTAACGCCATGTTTCTTTTTAACGTCCTCTATTTGTTCATCAAGTTTTTTCTTTTTATCAAGCAAATTCCTTTTCCGCATTTGTAGAACCTCAATATTCTCCTCAGAGTCAATGTATTGCTTGTCTATAGAAGAAAGTGAAATGCTAAGCGAATTTGGATAGTCTTGAATAGACCCTATGAAGCGCTCAAATTTTTTAGAAAATTCTAAATTATTAGAAAATTCTTCCATCTCCTGAAGGTACTCTTCTTGTTCTTTTACCCTATTTAATATCCAATTATACGCATCTGTTCCCTCAGATGCATCTGAACCGCAAACGAAACATTGTTTACTTTCTAAAATCTCTTCCAACTTAGCCCTTCCCGGATTATCTAGATATTTTTTTTCCGGAGCGGTATCTTGAACTTCGGTATGTAACTTGATAATCTCAGCGCAATTATCAACCATTTCTGAAATACCTCGTAATATCCATAGATTAGGCACTTGCTTACGTTGGTAATCATCTAATGTTGTCAACTGGTTCATGACATCTTTAATATCAGTTTCATATTTATTATAGTCGTTAACCAATTTTGTGAAATTGGCTAAACCGGACATTTTTCCTTCATCTTCGGAAAGCGCAATTTCAATCTTTGTAATATTGAGTTCTATCTCGGATTTGATTTTTTCTTCCGCTTCTACTTTATGGGTGTAAAGATCTATCTTAGATATAATACCTTTAATATCTGAGTTCGTTTTATTATTATCTTTTATTTTGGTGTTTTCTAGCTTTCCTATTTTATCTTTGGCATTTTTAATTATAGTGGAAACTTTTTCATAAAATGGAAAATAAGAAATATGTTTCACTGCTGCTTTTAACGTCTCTTTGTTTCGAAAGTTAATTAGACTGTCTAAAGACTCCCCCTGAAACCATATGTAATTTCTAATTTCATCAGGAAATAAACCTCTAATAAGATCTTCTGCTTGAAAGTCAGTTTTTACCTTTGTGCCTAAATTTGAATCATAGGTTATTTTTAGAATATTATTACCAACCTGCCAAGCTTCGTCCGATTGCCAATTTTCGTGATTTAGTCGCTTTGCCGTAACTGACCTTTCAATTTCATAAAAAATGCCTTTGTCATCTTTTAAGTCTAAATTTACTACGGCTCTTACTTCATCATCAATTTCTGTGTCAAACAAAGATTTGCTATTAATAAAATCATGTCTATCCATCGCAAACTTAGTGTTGTGAGGAAAACCATTGGTAGCTCGCCATCCAATATCTGTGATATATATATTGCCAAAAAGAACCCAATAAAATGCATTGAATAATTTAGACTTACCTTTACCGCCATGACCTACAATCAAATTCAATCCAGAAGAAAATTCTAAAGACTGGCTACCATAATAAGATTGAAAGTTTTGAATAGTTATGTTTTTAATAATCATATGGATATCAACTACATATATTTTTAATATTAGCTATATACTGACTAACCAAGTTGTCTGGTTCGCTCGGGTCAGTTGATAAACTCGAAAGCATTTTAGCAACTTCTTTTGCTTTAGAAATGTCTACAGTGCGTACTTCTTTTCCATCCTTTAGTGTATCATCAATCTCTTTTTCGATTAATTTATACATCTCGTCTTGTATTGCCATATTGTAATTAATTGTATTTTTCGTTTTCTTTTTCTAAGAGATCAAATAAATCAATCTTCATCTGCTCGCAGAGCTCTTTAAGCTCTCCGTATAGGATATCAATTTCATTATCTGCTAGTGCTGCAAAGTTTACAATTCGCTTAACCTCTGCTGTAAATAAATTTTTCTCAGTGCTACTTATTTCTTCAGTAATGTTCGGTGGTATTACTATCATATCCCAGATTTGCGCTTTTTCTTTTCCTTTGATAGTACGTAAAACACGACCCCTGCGTTGAACGAATTGGCGAGGATTTCCGGTACTTGAGCAAAAAATAGCATGCTGCGTTCTAGGTATGTCTACACCTTCGTCTAAACATTTCATAGCTAAGAGTACATCGATATGACCATCTTTGAAGTTTTTTAGTACGTTTTCTGCGTCTGATATACCACCGATAAATTTGTAATACTTATAATTACGAATTTTAAACATTTCGGCATACTCGTCTATTATATGCATATCCTCAGTTTCGATATCGAAGTCGTCACGATCAGCGTAATCAGGTTCAAATCCTTCAGGGACAAATACAAATGTATAGTTTAGCTTGTGTTTTGATTTAAATGAGTCTAGTAAAGTTGCTAGTGCTATTTTTTTATTTTCTGCTTTATGTACTATACGTTTTCTTTGTAGTAAAAGCATTTCGGCTTCCTTTTTGTATGCACCTGTTTCAGTATCTATATATTTTCTTAGCTTTTCCGTTATTCTTCTGTATTCTAACATCTCAACTTCTGTTAATTCAACAAAAATTGGATGGTAATCATAATGACACAAAATATTGTTATCAATCGCTTGCTTCATTGTATACCTGTAAGTATAAAATGGTGGATGCGAATTGAAAAAATTATACATCTGTTCCGAGCCACCCTCATCATATATTCTCTCAGGCGTTGCTGAAAGTCCAATACGCTGACTAATTTTTTGAGGCATATTTTTTAACCCAGTAGGAGACCCAGTATTGTGGGCTTCGTCGGCTATATAGATGAAAGATTCAATCCCTCTGGTTGATCGTAGAAAAGATTGGATCTCATTTCGGTTAAATGTAGCGTAAGTTGTGATAACTATAATATTCTTTTTTTGGTCAAATTGACTTCTAGTTGAATATCTTCTTATTGCATCTTTCCAGTTTTTATCAGTATGTGTTGAAATTACATTTTGAAAATTGAAAGCACTAACTTCTTTCTCCCACTGTATTACTAATGCTTGTGTAGGTACGGCTATAATAACTTTATAAAAACCATCTTCAACATACCTTTTAAGTACGCAATTCAATGAAGTTATGGTTTTGCCAGAACCAGTAGCCATTGCAAAAATTCCCTTGCGGTCATTTTCTATCCAAGCTTTATAAGCATTTTTTTGAATTTCTCTTTCTTCTGGATAGGGAAATCTAGGCTCATTTGCTATTTTCTCTAATTCCAATTCCAAATCACTTACATAGTGCTCTAATTCTTTACTTCTAAATACCTGGTTTTTTTTCCTGATTAAATCAGCTTCCTCTACCAATAACTCTTTCAAATCATCTCCGCTAAATTCATTTTTTATAGCAGTAGTTATTTGATGAATATCTAAATACTCTAAATGATCTGCCTTACCCTCAAAAATCTCATCAAAGTAAGCTTGGTCTTCTAAAATTTTATGTTTTGAAGCCTCGCTATCACTAGCTAAAAAGCAGTTCAAACTTTCCGCATTTTCCAATAAACCGAACGCGGTGAAATTACAAGACGCATGAAATGATACAGCATCATTTTCATCTCTAAAAATACCATCTTTATAATGTGCAATGCCTTTTGATTTTGGTTTTACAATCTTAATTTCTATTCTATCGTTAGCAATTAGATAGGCTAAACATTTGAAAAAATGTTTGCCATACTTATCTAAGCCAGCTCTAATACTTCTAATATCTTCTAGATCAAATGGAATTTGAACTCCTTTATTCTTGCCTGCTATTACAGCAGCTTTATCTTCTTCAGAAAGAATGTGGTTAGCTAAAATACGCATTTTGCCACCTTTATAAATAAACTGGGCAAAACCAAGTGACAATACATTTATGGCAGCAGAACTAAAGTAACCCAATAGCAAATCAAACTCTCTGGCATTGCTTAGGCAGTCCAAATAGAATTTTAATGGCTCATACCCTGAACCTGTTCTGTAGCTTTTACTTTTAGGAAATTGGATTTGAGTTAGCATATTTATTTCTATTGATTTTTATATGCCCCATCCTAGCTTCTTTAAATTTTCTTCATAATCACTTAAATAACTATAAACTATATCTTCTGCATCAAATTTTTCTTTCTGTTCTTCTGCAAATTCATTATCAAGTGGTAGATTTGATGAAAATGCAATTTCTGCAATTTCTACAAGCTTGTTTACAAGGGCGTGTAAGCTCTCATAAATTGTTAAATTTTCGTAATTGTAATCATCATTTATATACAGTCCTACTGTCTTGCTGTCATAATTCCACTCAGCATTTTCCAATGTATTTAAAACAGCATTTTCTGCTTCCTCTTCCCAAAACCATTTATCTTTTTCGGTGTCGGTATTTATCCCACTTAGAATGCTTTCATATGCACTTAGATCATTTTTCTTAAGCTTATCTTTAGAAATTAATTGCGCAGCTACTCCAATTGAATTTTTAATCCTAGTGCGTCCGATACCTGATGCTTGAAAAAACTTATCGGAAAAGTCAATGTGCTTAGCGTTCGATAAATAATCTTCAAAGTCAATGCGTTCAGGACGTTCTGATTTTTCTTTGGTTAGAATTAATTTTAAAACATCAAAGCATGCTTGAACGCCGACTGTTTTGTTAATATAAGATTTTTCGGAAGAATTATCCCAAAATAGTTTTTTTACAATATTGAAATACGAAATAATTACATCATACAACACTTGATCTTTTAAGCTAAGGAATAAGTGTCGCAATGGAGATACATCTTTTATATCTTTAACTAGACTTCTATTTCGGCCAGAAAATATAGATTGCTGTTGCATTAAAATTCTATCTCTCTTGGCATTGGATGTTATCAAACTACAAATTCCGTCAACTATGGTGGCAGTAGATACAACCCATGTTTCTTGGATCTTTTCATCAAACAAATTCTCTGCACCCATTGGAGCTACTTTGATATGGCCGTATAATGGCGAGATATTTTTGTCTATATTTAGTTTTCTTGAAAGAAATACTCCTAATTTCTCAGGCGTCCAAGCTTTTTCAGTTTCTTCATCCACATTATAACCAAACTGTTCTAAAGCTAAACTTCTATCAACCGTCTTTTGATTTGAGTTTATTGTTGCAAATAAAAAGGCTTGATAAGAGCTGGGAAGGTCAAAGTATACAGAGCACAATAACTGAAGATCATCAAACCTCTCATGTTTGTTAACGTATTCAAAAGCATTTAAACGATGTTGTCCATCAATAATAGCTGCGAGTTTAATCTTTTTAGGAATTATTAACTTATGACATTTTCCGTCTTGTAAGACCTTCCATCTCTCACTGGAGTCTCCGGATATCTTTCCATTTTCTGTGTAGTTTGCTGCTAAAATGATGGAATTTGGAAATGCCATTTCTACTGATTCAATATATTTAGCAATTTCTTTTAATCTTTTATCATCCTTTTTACGTTGATTGCCTTTAACATTTCCAGAATTATCTATATACTTTATTGGTTCAGAAAAGGCAATGGCTAACAAATCTTTTGCAGAAATTGAAATAACGAAAAATTCTCCCAAAGGTTGGTTTACTCTCAAGGTATTAAGTTCTAAATAATTATTATCCATTGGCTAAGGGTTTATTTGGATTTCCTCCAAGCGTAGAGGTTATATTAAAAGTGGAACTATTGAAATTTGCAGTCCACCATACTAAATATGCACTTGCAATACCTATATATATTTGCCAAGGAATATCTTTGCAATATTTGTTATTATTGTTTTGATATATAGCATAAGATGCTAGGATTAGGATGGTCGTATTGAAAATACATGTAATTAAAATTGCCAACTTTTTATAAGAAACCTCTTTATCAATAATTTTCATGATATAGTCTAGACTTGAGGTAACCAGAATAGCTATGAAATATGTAATTAGATTTTGATTTAAGTTTTTAATTTTATCATTATTGCTATTAACCTCATCAAAAATAAAAGGTAAAATGACGCCGATTGCAGCAAGAAATACAATCGCAAAAACAAAGTATAATATTACAGTGAAAAGCCTCACGTAATTGATTCTTCTTAGCCTGTTTATAACTTCTATAATGAAATCCATTTTTAAAATATATTCTTATTTTGTTATTTGATAATTTTCACCAACCTGTAAAATACAGGTTTTGGCTCCCGGCCTTTTTTAGAATTATCCTTTCTATAAGTTCCCTTTACATGATCTTTAAAAGTTTTCTTGAAACAATCTATAATCTCACTAACAGAATAATTCTCCCCATATTTTTCAAGAATATTACTTGCAATCTTCTCTGCAATAAATACTCTACCACTCCTTATACCCAATCCTCTTCCTTTCCTGTTTAGGTTCCTCCGTTTTTTCCTGTAACCGGTCTATATACTCAAACAATAAATCAATATTCTTATCATGGCCATCCTGTTTCTTAGCTATCTTATTTATAGCTTGTTTTATTTCAGCTATTTCAAGTTTAAATTCTGTATTTTGAGATAACATCTGTCTTACCCGGGTGAATATTCGCATAATTTGAATATTCACTTGTATGGCTTGTTTGCTGTTGATTACGCTAGATAACATAGCAACACCTTGTTCTGTAAATGCATTTGGTAAATAGCGTCTTCCGCCACGGCCGTCTTTTGAGGTCACAATTTGTGACCTCAAAAGTTCAAACTCTTCTTTAGAGAGTTCAAACATAAAATCTTCAGGAAACCTATCCATATTTCTTTTAACAGCTTGGTTTAGTGTCTTTGTCTCTACCCCATACAACACCGCCAAATCCTTGTCTAGCATTACCTTCTGTCCACGAATCACATAAATCTGATTCATGACCATCTCATCGGGGAGATTTACTTCTTCTTTATGGGTAGCTGTTTTATTCATAGGAGATTAAAATCTATTTTATTCTACGGCATGTTCACCCTCAACTCCAATCACTCGGGTTTAACAAATCCCTTATATCAACTTTTAAAAATTCTGCTATCTTATTCAATTCTTCCAATGATGGTTGTCTATGGTTATTTACCCACCTTGATATAGTTCCTTCTGACTTATTTAAGTATTTCGCAATATCTCTATTGTAAACTTCTTTTTCTTTAAACACTTCTTCTAAACGGTTTATACGACTCATTTTGAATTTTTTATTAAAAAAGTTTGACGTTTAATGAAAAACTTTTTTATATTTGTTACTATAATATGCGACTCAAAAAGTGAGAAATTCACTTTTAACGATGTTGTCTCGGCTGCGAAAACGACCAAAATATGCCAACGAGATAGCCTTGATGCTCGCCCTATGATTGTATTTTATATCTTTACAGTTATAAAATCAAATAGGGGGGCTTCATGCTAAGCTTGTTTGGCTATCAAACTTTGAGTTTGAGAAAAAGGTTACTTGGTCGTTTCCTGCAGAACAAGCTATGAAGCTTCCCTATTTGTCAATAGAAGACTTCTGCTTTAGATTCAACTTCGTTTTCATAGATATCATAAAATGAAAACATTTACATTTAACCCTTTTGTAAAACAGCATTTAAACGTTTCCCATAGGCGTTATGGCAAAGCTACAACCCTCGCAGTCGTAGTCAATCATCCTTTTCAAAATCCCATTATTCGCATCATCAAATCGCCAACTTAGGATAACATTAACCTACAGCAAGCGCATGTAACGGTCTTTAAAAATAACCGTAAGCGCTAGCTCTGTATCAAACTATCCTAAATTTTAACCACTAAAAGCAGAAGAATATGCGGTTTTTATACCCAATGGGGCAGCTATGTCCAAAATTTACCCTTCTACTACTTCAAATATATCATAATTCTGTATTAATAAAACAAGCTTTATCGAAATATTTTTTAACTAATACTTATACATGGGTAAATATCCTCCAATCATTAAGATTTAGCGCTCACAACATTTCATTTATAACATATAGCAGGCTATCTCTAGCCGCCCTTGCCTGCTTATTAGTTAAGGTGTTAATAAATAGGGCGGCTTCTTTATTTACCCCAAAGAAGATGTCTAAACGAAGTTCCTCTTTAATAGTTCTGGCTAGCTTACTGGTTGTAATATCTTACAGCAAAAAAGCCAAAGCGCAACAGGCTTTAGAAATTGGAGATACCATCCTCCAAGCCTTATGGGATTTAAAGCTGCAAACAGTAAACCACCCAGAAGGTAAAAATAGCATCACTTTAAATGAATATAAAGGCAAACTCCTCATCTTAGATTTTTGGAGCAGCTACTGCGGAGCCTGTATCAAACTATTGCCAAAAGCTGCGGACTTGCAGGCCGCTTATCAAGAGCAGATAACTGTGGTCCGGATTAGTCCGGAACCTGCCGAACGCATTACAAAAGTATTAAACCACAACCCTAATCTTAAAGATATGAACATCAGTACGGTAGTGGCAGACAGCCTGTTACCAGATTATTTTCCGCACCGTTATTTCCCACATATTGTATGGATAAATGGAGATGGGGTATTGCTGGGAGCTACGCAAGGAGAATATCTGAACGAGCATACCATCCGGCAAATCCTGGAAGGTAAAAGACCACAATGGCACCTCAAAAACGATAAAGAGCTTTTTGACCCTAAGCAACAAAGTGTGCATGATTATGTGAAACTGCCGCAAGAACAGGTTTTTCTCCCTTACATCCCCGGCATGCCACACAGGGCCGGGAAAGTGCCTGAGGGAGACCTAGAGCGGGAGTATGTGGTAAATACCAGTTGGATAAGTTTGTATGCCCGAGCACTGGGAAAAGGCGAGCTGGTATTCGAGCCTAAAAGGCGAGACTTGCAGGTGGCCGATACTGCCAGGCTGGTTTTTAATGGCGCTGGCTATTATGAAGACTGGAAACAGCAGAACGGTGTTTCTTACGAACAGTGGTTCCCTAAAAGTACAGACGAGAGCCACCGCTCCAAGCTATTACTGCAACAGCTAAATACTCGCTCTGGTTACCATGGCCGCATAGAAGAACAAGAAATACCAGTATTACTGCTCACAAAAACAGCGGAAGCTACCGGACTAAAGGCCATACAAAAACCGGCTACCCGTCTCATGTCTATGGTTGCCAACCTAAACAGGATAACCGGTATCCCCTGGGTAGTAAACGAAAGTGGTTTGTCTGCTACCACACTGCTTTATTTTCCTGGTCAGCCGGCTACCCTATCAGAGGTAATACCATTATTGCGGCAACAGGGTTTGCAGCTCAGCCCTGCAACCAGACGGCTGCCTGTTTTTATACTTACAGAAAATCATCCATCTAAAACCATTCCTTCACCATGACCAGAATTTTTATATATCTGTTTTTTTGTTTTTGCCTGTTGGCCATAGCTGCCGGGGCACAGGAACTCCGTTTGAGTGGGCGCATCAGCGCTGCACCCGGAAATATACCGCTAGCCAATGCCACGGTACTTTTAAAACGCAGCGGGCTCAGCACCAGCAGCCGGGCCAACGGCGACTTTAGTATCAGCGGTATTCGGCTGCCCGACACCCTTATTGTAAGCTATATGGGCTACCAGTCGCACCGCCAGATCATTACCTCTGCCAATAGCGGTTTACAGGTGGTGCTGTTGCCTGCACCTGCAACTTTGCAGGAAGTGGTGGTAAATACCGGCTACCAGCAGTTGGCTGCTGGCAGAGCAACGGGTGCCTATAGCCTGGTAGACAGTGCGCTGTTTCACCGCCAAGTGGGAACCGATGTTTTCCGCAGGCTGGAAGGCATTACTCCATCAGTATTGTTCGATAAGCGGGGTGGCGATGGAGCCGTTACCCGTTTCAATGTACGTGGTCTCAGTACCATTACCGCGGGGCAGCAACGACCACTGATTATACTAGATAATTTTCCTTACGAAGGTGATGTGGCCAATATTAATCCTAACGATGTGGAAAGCATGACCATTCTGAAAGATGCGGCAGCAGCAGCGATATGGGGAGCAAAGGCCGGCAATGGTGTGGTGGTAATTACCACCAAGAAGGCCAAACTACAGCAGCCCCTGCAAGTTGCCTTAAATGTAAATTCCACTTTCTCCAGCCTGCCGGATCTTAAAGCCTATCCGGTAATGAGCAGTAAGGATTTCTTGGAAACCGAAAAGTTTTTGTACGACAGGGGATATTATAATGCCGCTATCGCCAATGTGCGAAACCGACCGGTACTCTCTCCCTATGTAGAACTGCTGGCAAGAAAACAAGCCGGAAATGTAAACCAGCAGGAGATAGATGCCCTACTGGAAAAGTGGCAGCACCTTGATTTAAGGGATGAATACCTTCAGCACCTTTACCGCAGGGCAGTTAACCAGCAGTACAGCCTGGCACTATCCGGTGGCAGCAGCCAGCTGGCCTACAATGGCAGTGTAGGTTTTGACCGAAACCTGTCGCAGCTGGAAGGCGACCAAAACCAACGCTTTACCCTAAACAACCAGGTGCTGTTTAGCCCAACTGCCAAGCTAAAGATTACCGCCGGAATGATTCTTACGCAGAATAAAAGTGAAAATAACAGCCTGGGGGCCTACAATACCTTGTCGCCAGGGGGGCTAAAAAACTTTTTATACCCTTATGCCCGTTTTGCTGATGACCAAGGGAATGCGCTGGCCCTGCCTAAAAATTACCGTAAAGCCTATACCGATACCGCCGGTCGCGGCCGTTTACTCAACTGGGATTACCGTCCGCTAGACGAACTGGCAAATAATGACAATAGCCGTAGCAGCCGGGATATCCTGCTGGATGTGCAGGCCAGCTATCGTTTGTTGCCATTTCTGAAAGCAAGCCTTGCCTATCGCCATCAGAATACGCTGGGGCAATCCATCAATAATTACAATACCAACAGCTATTTTACCCGCGACCTGATAAACCGCTTTACACAGCTTTCAGCCACCAATACCATTTATAAACTCCCTTACGGCGGCATCCGCGACCTGGGCAATAACAGTATCATTAACCATGGGCTAAGGGCGCAGCTGGATGTTAACAAGCAGTGGGCAAACCATAGTCTGGATATGCTGGGCGGTGCCGAGCTGAGACAGACTACAGGAGAGGGATCTCAGCTGAGGGTGTACGGTTTTAACGATCTCAATTACATCAGTGCGCCGGCAGACCTGGTGACAGCATTCCCGATATACGGTATGCTGTCTAGCAATACCACTATTCCGAGACGCGAAAGTTTCCAAAGCACACTCGATCGCTTTCTTTCCTACTACATCAATGCCACTTATCGTTATACCAACCGCTATACCCTTTCGGCAAGTGCCAGGAAAGACCAGAGCAATTTATTCGGGGTAAATACCAATATGAGGGGAGTACCACTTTATTCGCTGGGAGCGGCATGGCATGCAGATCAGGAGACATTTTTCCACAGCAGCTGGCTATCCCGGCTCAACTTTAGGTTCAGCTATGGCTATACCGGTAATGTGAACACCTCGCTTTCTGCACTAACTACTATTCGCTATAACGAGCTGTTTATGGATATCAATACCTTTACAGGTCTTCCTTCGGCAACAGTAGTGAATCCGCCAAACCCCGATCTGAGGTGGGAAAAAACAGGAATTTTTAATGCAGCCGCAGATTTTGGTTTGAGTAACAACCGCCTGAATGGAAGCATCAACTACTTCAGAAAAAGATCGGTAGATCTTATCGGTTTGATTGATGTAGACCCAACCTACGGCGGTACAGGGCAGCAAAGCCTCAACAGTGCGGTATTATCTAATAATGGCGTCGAACTGGAGTTACACAGCGTGAACCTTAAAGGAGCACTGGGCTGGAACAGCACTTTTTTGTTTTCTTCCAGTAGGAACAAAGTGGAAGCCTATTACTACGAGCCTGCTAATGCTACCGGTCGGGTAGGCAATGGCAGCAACATTTCGCCAATGGTGGGCAAACCTGCCTATAGTGTGGTGAGCTATAAATGGGCAGGGCTAGATGCGGCTACAGGAGATCCGCAGGTGTATCTTCGCGGAGAAGTGACCAAAGATTATGCAAAGGTAATTAATGAAGCAAAAGAAGATGACCTGACATTTCATGGTCCTGCTATTGCCCCATATTTTGGTGCGTTGCGTAACGACTTTACTTATCAAAACCTCAGTCTCAGTTTCAACCTGACTTACCGTTTTGGTTATGTTTACCGGCCGAATAGCATAGATTACAATGCGCTATTTAGCGTATGGGCTACAAACCCCGATTTTGCCCAACGCTGGCAGCAGCCAGGAGACGAGCAGCGTACCCATGTACCAGCTATGGTGTATCCGGCAAACAGCAACCGCGACTTGGTTTATAATAATTCCAGTGTGTTGGTAGAAAAAGGAGACCATGTGCGTTTGCAGGACATCCGACTGGCTTACAATTTTTCTGCTGCGCAGTTGACCCGGCTGAGGATCAACAGGCTTTCGTTGTTTTGCTATGCCAGCAACTTGGGAATATTGTGGAAAGCAAGCCATAAACCATGGGATCCGGATTACGGACAAACCTATGTGCCACCAAAAAATTATGCAATTGGACTTACTGCAAATTTTTAATCATAAATTTTCGTCTCAAATCTTAATACTCAATATGAAAAAACTACCATTGATATTACTGTTCTCTCTCCTTGCAGGCTTGCAGGGCTGCGATACTTTTCTAGATGCCAAGCCCGATAAAGCTTTGGCCACACCAGAAACACTGGCAGATCTTGCCGCGATGATGGATAATGTAGTTATGCATACCAACTACCCCGTAGCGGGAGATATTGCCAGCGACGACTATTACATGCAGGATGCAGTTTGGGAAGCCATTACCGACCAAGTGGCCCGCCAGAATTATGTATGGGACCCCGCCACCGAACAGGTTTTCCCGTGGTTGGATGCCTATAATCGGGTTTTTATTGCCAATGTAGTATTAGACCGATTAGAGGAACTCCGGTTTGCAGGGAATAGCTTGGCACAGGCAGATATACTGAAAGGACAGGCACTTTTTTACAGGGCTTTCAATTTTTACCACCTCCTGCAGGTGTATACCTTACCTTATACCAAGGCAACGGCCGGTAGCCTGCCGGGTATTGTACTGAAACTGAAGAGCGACACCGAAGAGTCCATTGTTCGGGCAAGCGTAGAAGAGAGCTACAACCAAACCATCAGTGATCTGGAAGCCGCTGCAGCGTTGTTACCAGCGCAGGCACAATTTAAGACTCAGCCCTCTAAAGCGGCTGCTTTTGCCCTGCTGGCCCGGATTTACCTGATCATGGGAGATTATCCTGCCGCAAACCGACATGCTGGTGCAGCCATTGAGCTGCAACCCAGCCTGACAGACTATAACGCGGTGAGCCAAACAGCTGCCAACCCATTTGCTATATTTCACCAAGAAGTGATCTTGCATGCTACCGGAGCATCAAGGGGAGGAGTATTTAATGCCAGCAGAGCAAGGATAGATACCTTGCTTTACCAGAGCTATGCAAACAACGACCTGAGGAAAGTTCTGTATTTTAGAAGAAATACAGATGGAACCTATATATTTAAAGGAGATTATGGAGGCAGAAATACCAGTAATTTATTCTCAGGGATAGCCACAGACGAGATGTACCTGATTAGGGCAGAGACTTTCGTGAGGATGGAGGAAGTTGAAAAGGGACTGGCCGATTTGAATAGGCTAGTATTAAAACGGTGGAAGACCGGAACTTTTGTTCCTTACAGCACTTCCAATACTTCCAATCCACTGCAAACCATTCTAATCGAAAGACGAAAAGAACTGTTGTTTCGAACAAACATACGCTGGTCTGATTTAAGGAGATTTGCCGCAGATCCGGTGCTGGCACAAACACCCGTACGGAAGTTAAAGGGTACTACCTATAGCCTGCAACCCGGCGACTTGCATTATGCTTTTTTAATTCCTGCAAGTGCGGTAAACTTGAGTGGCCTGCAACAAAACAGCCGATAGCAGAAAGGGGAGGTTGTGGCCTCCCCTTTCGTTTTAATCTCTGACAAACACATCACCTTGGGCTTCGTTCTTTGCATTAATGCGTGATTCCAATCCAGAATCAATCATGGGATGTCCGGGGTTGTTAGGATTTTCTTCTGCCCTGATAGTACACACCACGTTTTCTCCACCAGCACAGGCAGCGCCAGAAGCCAGGCTGTATTGGTTTTCATCGGTCTGTAAACCTGTACCGCTATACTGCCAAAACTGTAATGTACTAACCTCGCTCTTGAGAGGGTCTACTTTAAAAGCAGAAAATAAAACTGCACCTGAGATTGCTGCTACAGCAATCATAGGAATGATGAATTTTTTCTTCATCGTAGATTTGGCTTTACTACACCTCGAAGCCATAGAGTTTTACATGATGATGCCTACTCTGTTACAGGGTTTTCGGCATTTCCCCTTCATAAGGCCTTATGAAGAGGTAAAGAAAAGTGAGTAGAGGAACATTTTATGTTCCTTTACTTTTTTTTGATTTTTTTGTCCCTATGTTAAAGCGAATGCAATGAAGCTCTGCTTCGTGTCCTCGCTTGACAAACTATGCGAATGCAATGAAGCTATCTCAACATACAGGTTACAGAGAAGCTTCGTATCCTCGCATTGACAAAGCAACCTCGTATTGATAAAGTACCTTCGTAGTTACAAAGTAACCTCGCAGTGACAGTAGTAAGTAATGCGAAGCCAAACCAGTAAATACAATAAAACTATCCACTTTACCTAAACATTTTCTGAATAATTAATCACTGTTCATCCTCCACTAAAACATAGCGTTTTAAAGATTTAGAATACCGGATAGGATATTTCTTATGAAAGCGAAGGTCATTAATCATTCTGGTGATGGTATGTTCTTCGCAATTGAATTTCTGGGCAAGCTGTTTTCTAGATAAAGGATATTTATGGATAATGAGATAAAGTAAATAAGCTCTTCTATCTTCATAACTTTTAAAGTCGACCATAAATGTTGAAGCTAAATAACAGCCGGAACCTTCTGATTTAAGATTGTTCCTGGTCTCCGGCTGTTAGGATGAGAGTTATATTTTAACTGAGGTACTGAATACTAAAATTTAAAGTTTCTGTAGTGCTCAATCCTAAAGTTGGATTATAGGTTTGTGCACTTACTTTTTCATTGCGATACAATTTTCCTCTTCCGGGTTCGCTCTCTCTTAGCGCTGTAGTTTCCTCTTTCAATAACGATACAGGTAAACGATTTTCAAAAAAGAAAGCAAACTCCAAAGAAAATTCCTCCATAAAAGTTTCATCCATAGCAAGCAAATCTTCTAATTGTGACTCGCTAAAAATAAAATGGTTGATTAGCCATTGTATTAAATCTGTTTCGATGAGTAAAGCTTGTTGTTTAAGCTCTTCGTCGCTTTGCAGGTAATATGCCTGCAGTAATTGCTGTAATCCAGCATTGTTAAAACTTACTTTTTGCATAAATAAAAAATTTAATGTTTAAATAAAATTGCTTGCAAGCGAGAACGAAGTAGCACTTTCAAAAGAAGTAAAACAAGAATCCTCCTCAGCTAAAGGAGCGAATGGTTTAAAAAAGGGAGTGAATGGTAGAATCAGTTGTCGGTTGGCGGTTATCAGTTATCGGTTGCTAGTTATCAGTTGCCAGTTATCGGTTGTCAGTTATCAGTTGTCAGTTGGCGGTTATCAGTTTCCGGTTGTCAGTTATAGCGCTTTAAGCTTTCCGCCTTCCGCTTTCCACTTTAAGCTTTCCGCATTAATGTTATTGTAATTTATATAGTTTTTAATTGTGTTTATGTTATTTTTTATGTTTTTTAATTGTGTTTTTTATAACGATAGGGGTTTTATTTCGTAAAATTGTTATGAAGAGCTTTTAAAAATTTAATCTATCCTTTTTTATGAATAAACAATATCCAAAATACATCAGCTATTTTCATTGGTATTATCGTTTATTGGCGGCATTATTCATCAGTTTTTATCTCAATACGCCTACACAATACCAGACATTTTTAACACTTGTTAAACAGCGTAACTACCAGGAAGCTTTTATTTTTACTTTACTGATGTCATTTATAGTGATTTGGGGTGTCCATTATAGCACTCTCTATTTAGATAAGCGTTTAACTTGGGCAGAAAAACCTTTAAAACGCAGCCTTTATCAATTTTTACTGGGGGTAGTTTTTATGGTATTGCTTTGTTACATAGCAGCCAGAAGCTATTTTTTTCTTGTTGATGGGGATATCTTACTCAGTGATTATATGGTATTAGAATTTCCGTTAGTGCAAGCTGCCATCCTGGTTTTAAATATGCTCTACTTTGGGTATTATATGCTCCATAAATTATTTAAAAAAGATCAAAAGCTTTATCTAAAAGGAAGTTTGGGTAAAAATGCTTATTACTTTACAGTAAAAGAGATTTTGTATCTGCAAAGAGAAGGTAAAATTGGTTACGCGATCCTTAAAAATGGTAAAAAGTACATTATAGACTATAAAATGTGCGAATTAGAACTTTTATTAAGTGAAGATGAGTTTTTCAGAATAAACCGTTCTATCATGGTTGCTTTGGATGCTGTTACAGGTTACAAACCAGTAAAAAATGGGCAATGTGAACTGTTATTGAAAGAGCCTGTTTCATCAGAAACCAATCTTACGGTGACCAGAGCCAGAACAGATGTACTCAAAAAAATACTCGAAAAAAGAGAGATAGCTGCAGAAATATTGATTTCTTGAAGTGTATAAAGTTTAAAATCAGTGCTTTAATTTTTTTAATTCATAGCTTTTATTATTTTTGGAGCAGATTGTTCTTGGTGTAGCCTTCTTCATGCGAGGCTGCTATATACTTTTCTTATTTTTTTAAAGAGGGTAAAAAAGCAGCAAATAATTACCTATTAAACATCAAGATGCAAGAAACAAATACACAATTACTCCAAGAAATTATTAACCTGCTCTACCATATTTTACAAAAAATGCCACATCCAGCGGCTTTAATCCCCAAGTCTGTTAAGCCTTCACCTCATTGGCTAGACAGTCAGGATGTGATGCAACAACTTCATATCAGTCCTAGAACCTTACAACGTTGGCGTAATGAAGGAAAATTATCTTTCAGTAAAGTGCGAGGTAAGATTTGGTATTTAGAAAGTGATATTCATCAATTATTAATGGAAGGGCGATAAGCCCTTTTTTTATATCCTGATGGTATTTTGGTTGGGAGCTTGTTCGTATCAAGTTCGATACTTGTTCGCAAAAAGTACCCTTTTTGCGAACAAGGTATAGACCAAAAGCGAAGTAGCTGCGAAGAAAGTAAAAAGAAGAAAAAAAGTCATAAAAGCCAATGAGCGCCAAATTTAGACAAGGGCTGCCAAACACCGCCACAGGCTTCAGAAAGCTGTTTTTTGTAAGAATTCACCTCTACATTTGTGTCAACAAGTCAAAGCTTGCCGGCAATGCATACTTGATTTTTTCACCTTAAAATTTTAAAAAAAATGGCAACAATCAAAAAAGGAATCCTAGGTGGATTCTCAGGAAAAGTAGGAACAGTAATAGGTGGTAACTGGAAAGGCATAGATTATATGCGCAGTTTACCTAAAAAATCATCAAAGCCGGCAACAGCTTTACAAAACGACCAGCGATTGAAATTTTCTCTAGTTGTTGGTTTTCTAAGACCTTTAAGTCAGTTAATAGCTAAAGGTTTTCAGTCTGTAGCAGATGCCCGTACGCCGCTTAATGCTGCGGTATCTTACCATGTTAGGGAAGCTGTTATGGGTACCAGTCCAAACTTCACTGTAGATACTTCAAAAGTATTGTTTAGTCAGGGAGATTTAACCGGAGCTTGGGCACCATTAGCAGAGAGTACGGTACCTGCGAGTATCAATTTCAATTGGCAGGATAATACCGGAACAGGGTTATCTAGCGCTACAGATCAAGCGGTATTATTGGTTTATAACGGTCAAAAACAGCAATATGTGTTTTTAGAGAATGCTGCTAACCGTTCGGCTACAGAGGTTGATATGATTGTACCATCAGATTTCTCTGGAGATGAAGTAGACTGTTGGATTAGTTTCAGCACTGCAGATGGTAAACGTATGGCTACCAGTATTTATGTGGGCAAAGTAACAGTTGCTTAGCCAAATAATAGGGTGCCTTGGTAAACTTGAGGCACCCTGATTTATTCATTTTAAAAATTAATCATCATGAATGTATTCCTCACCTATCCTAACAGAAGTAGGATCACCTGGACTTCTTTTAATATTCATCCTATCTTGTGGCTTTGGCTAGGCTTATGGATTTTTTATGGCGCTATTCCGTCATGGATTTACCAAGTTGACCATACGGCCGCACTTCCGGATGCAGGTATCTGGGTGATGATTCTGATAGCTTTATTAACATTTCTTGGATTATTCATACTCCTTTGGTACCTCTTTAACAAGAGTTGGAATAGCTTAGGCTTACCCACTATCGGCAATTTAGTTTTACAATTTAAACAACTTACCTTATGGCAACAATTCGTATTATATCTATCTTCTTTTTCTTTACTCTTACTTACAGCTATAGCTTGTTTGCTGGCACTACTATAGGGCTTCAAACTGCCTCTTGGTCCATAAATCAAGCATCCATAAAAAGGTTGGAATTACTTAAGATCTACCGAAAGGAAATAGGCACCAAAGAAAAAAGTAACCGCAATGACGGTAGCCAGATTGAAAGCTATCTTAAATACACAGGCCATAGCAAAGGCGCTCCATGGTGTGCTGCCTTTGTGAGCTGGTGTTTAGGCAAAGCAGGTATTAACAACCCACGTAGCGCATGGAGCCCTGCTTTATTACCTCAAAAGCGTATCATCTGGAAAAACACATGGCAGCAAGAAAAGATACAGCCACAGGCAGGAGATGTTTTTGGTATCTGGTACGCAGCCAAAAAACGCATAGCCCATTGTGGGTTTATAGACACATGGGGAGAGAGTATCATCATCACGGTTGAAGGGAATACCAATGAAGCAGGTAGCAGAGAAGGTGATGGGGTTTACCGTAAACGGAGGCTCAAACGTACTTTATATGCTGTGGCAGATTGGGTGACAGCAAGGGGGGAAACGAGATGAAAAAAATTCTTTACCTATGGGTCATGCTTGTATTAACAGCCTGTTCCAGTCAGAAATCCAGGTATCAGCAACTCATGACAGCACTAGAAAAAAGCAAACAGGCTAGTCTTATCAAAGACAGCCTGCAAAGCCAAAGCAGTACGATAAACGCAACACTACAGCAAGTAAAAGAAGGTGTGGTTTTAGAAATGGATGAACTGTTCTATTGGCATCCAGATAGTGGCTTAAAGCAGCAATCGGGCTATATCAAAGTGAAAGTTTATAAAAGCAGCAGCAAAGACAGTTTAGTAAAACAAAGCCATCAACAGCAAAGCAGTAGCATTAAAGCCCAACAGCAAGAACAAGAAATGCTAAAGAAAAGCACAACTAAAACACTAGAAAAAGAAGTAGAAAGAAAAGGAAGTTTTACTGTAATCCTACTGGCTATGATTTTCTTAGGCTTGGTGGTTTTAGGGCTTTGGTGGAGCTTAAAATTGAGATGATAGTGAAGCCAATATCTCGAAAGCAAGATTTCATATTGAGCGAAGTCGAATATCCTCTAATATACTTAAAAAGGCTTCGACTCCGCTCCTGCTTGACATAAAATGGTGATTTAGTGATAGCAAAAAGCTTAAGCGGATAAACAAAAAAGCCTCACTATTTCTAGTAAGGCTTTTTGGAAGCTCCCGAAGCTGGGCTCGAACCAGCGACCCTCTGATTAACAGTCAGATGCTCTAACCAGCTGAGCTATTCGGGATCGTGTGTACAAAACGTGTTTGCAACTGTGGCGCAAATATATCAATTGATTTTAATTCTAGAAAAAAAATCATCAATAATATTCACAATTTTAGCAGCTAAAATATTCACTGATTCCATCTATTTGATATACAGATTTTTCCATAAAAAAGAGGCTGTCTCAGAAATCATATTTGTCACATTGAGCGGAGTCGAAATGTTCTCTGATATACTCAAAAAGGCTTCGACTCCGCTCCTGCCTGACATAAAGTGGTGATTTGAGACAGCCTCTTTATAGAAATTTTACCATTTTAAGATTTCATCACACCAATGGTACTGCCATTCCAGTCTGGAAATAATTGAGCATTATCATTTACTTTCAAATGTTTTGCGGCAACTTCACTAAATACACTTCTAAAATCGGTAGTTACGGCTAAATCTCGCCCATCTTCTAAATTTTCTACAGCTAATGGTGCCACTTTACCATGTACTAAACCACCTTTAACATCATTACCTAAAATAAAGTTACATGATGCTCTTCCATGGTCTGTTCCACCAGTTCCGTTTTGTTTAACGGTACGTCCAAATTCTGTCATCGTCATTACGGTAACATCATCTTGTAAAGTACCCATATCTGTCCAAAAGGCCATGATACTTTCGCTCAAATCATTCACATTTCTGGCAAAAATACCTGTATCTGTACCTTGGTTAAAATGGGTATCCCAACCACCAGACTCGGCAAAAGCAACCTCTAAACCAACATTCATTTTAATAAGTTGTGCTATTTGTTTTAAGGAGTTCCCTAAGGATGACACCGGATACACAGCCCCATTAGCTGGCTTATAATTTTTAGTATCGGTTTTTTGAAGCATTTTAATAGCCTCAAAACTTTCTTTACCTGTATTTTTCAATAGCTCAGAAGATGTTTGGTCATATAAATCCTCAAAATTCTTAGCTGCCATATTTGCGCTGGCTTGGTTTCCTCGCATTTGGATATTAAAATCTTGGAGATTACTGATAGCCAAAGAAGGATTGTCTCCGTAAAAAGAACGTGGTAAAGATGAAGTTAAACTTACAGCCTGAAATGGTGTAGCAGCCTCATGACCAAGTAAGCCCACTGCCCTGTTTAACCAACCACTAGAAGTGCCCTTTTTGAAAGGCGTACCAGACTCCATATAATCCTGAGCATCAAAATGGGAACGTGTTGTATTTGGCGAGCCAATACCATGTACGATAGCCATTCTTTTTTCTCTAAAAACCTGTTCAAAAGCTGCCATTGATGGATGTAAACCAAAATTACCGTCTAAATCTATCAAAGGTTTTTTATTAGCCGCTTTAACTGGCGACATAAATAGTGTTGGTCTGGCTGCCTTTAAATATTCATCATTAAAAGGCGTTACAGCCATTAAACCATCCATAGCACCGCGTTGAAAAATACATACCAGTATTTTACGGCGTTGGAACAAGCCCGGCTCTCTGATACCTGCTACAGCTTCTGATAAGAAGGTTGGAATACCGCCAATACCTATCCCAAAAAGGGCTAAACCACCTGCTTTTATAAATCCTCTCCTTGATGTCATATCCTTAATATTTTAATTTATTATTTACGTTGAAACTCTGGCGAACCAATAATTACCCCAACTACTTGTGCCAACATGTTACTCCCTGCATTAGCCTGCATGGTTTGTTTAGGTGGAGTAGATTTTTGCTGATTTTTTTCTTTCATACTTTGCATTCCCATCATATCATCTCCTAAGGCGGCGTCCTCATTCATCATATTTTCTGTTTTCACCTGATTTTTATTGGCTGCTGCTTCTACCTTTTTACTCAACTCAGGGTCATTAACCATAGGCTTTAACCTTTTAACCGTCTCATGCACATTACGCTCTGGCATCATAATTTTGCTGTAGGTATATAAAGCTGCCTCTGCACTCTCTGGCTCTCTGTTTTGATTTAAAGCTTGTATATTAAACTTTACTCCGGGTATTTTTTGCGATGCAATAGCTAATCCAAAATTCATTCTGTTTAATAGAGACCCTGTATTTATCCAATAAGCCGCTCTATCAGGGAAACCTGTTGGTGCCTGATAGTAATAAATCTTCTGCCCCATTTTATTAATCCAAGTAAATAATTGATAAGGCTGGGTAATCTCGGCATCTAGACTTCTAACAGCACTGATAGCCAGCTCAAAAGGAGATTTGGTTTTTTCTCTTAAAGCCTCTTTATTCCAGAACTCTGGAGCTGTAACCATCGTGATGATCACCTCTCTGATATTCCCTTTTTTCTCGCGGAAGGTTTTAGCCATTTTATCTATTAAGCTTTGTGGAGGATTATCGCTTACAAAACGTACAGCCAATTTACGTGAGATAAATTTAGCTGTTGATGGATGATTGGCCAGCATATTCAATAAAGTAACCCCTTCTTCATAGCCTCCACCTTCGGGGAAATATTTGTCTAGTACTGTTTTTTCTCCTTTATCATGACGGTTAGGTACAAACATAAAATCACCATCTATAACAAAGCCAGATTTAAGGAGCTTATCTTTTGGTGTATTCTCCATAGTTTTTTTCATACCATCAGAGTAGCCATCATTCATAGGAGCAATCGTCCAACCGGTTAATACACGGGCAGCCTGGGTTACATCTTGCTGACTGTAGCCACCATCAACGCCTAAAGTATGCAGTTCCATCACCTCACGAGCATAGTTTTCATTTAAGCCTCGGTTGTTATTAGCTGGTCTTTTAACTTTTGCATTTTTAGGCATCTCCATAGGGCCAGCACTAGAAAAATTATCTAAATACCTTAACATGGCCGGAGATTTTGCTGTTGCTAGTAATAAAACATTAAAATCCTGAAATACATGAGGTCTGATAACATCTCGCTCATAAGCTGGTATAAACTCGGCACATTGCCCTTTATCTAAAGAAACGTTAAAATGGTTAAACCAAAACTCGGTTAAAACTTCCTGAACCTGGTTTTCTGAATAAGCCGCTCTTAATATTTTTTGACTGATAAATTGTCTGTAAAGCTCTTGCTGTGGTTTTAAACCTTTTTCATCCATATATTTTTTGATGATTTGGCGATACTCTGCCCGGTTTTGATTAACTGAGTCTTTATGAACATATCCATCTTTGATAGCCATCCTGATGACTACTCCACCTCTTGGGTATTTTTCTACAACTTGTGCATTAGCTAATTGAAGTGCATCATACTTATCTAGCATCTGCTTCAACTCTTTATCTTCTAAATTTGCTTTTAGTTGAGTAGCAAACCATTTCTCTAAGCCCATTTTCAGCACAGCATCTATTTCACCTGGTTTGATACCATAGGTAAATCTATTTAAAAGGTGCGCTGCTGCTTCACGCTCTGTTAAACCTGCCTGTTTGTAAGGAAAAGAAAACTTTGCCTTTACCGGCTTTTCTTTAGTAAAGGAAGCCAGTACCAATAAACCGGTAATGATGAGTGCACTTATACTGAAATAACGAAAAGTGATTTTCATAACTCTTGAGATTTTAATGCTAACAATGTATTTAAGACATGATAAAAGAGGATTGGTTTAACCCATGATAAAAGAGGAGATTTTATTTTAGCAAAAACTTGGCATAAAAAAAGCGTCCTCAAATTAGAGAACGCTATTAGAACTGTTTAAAAGATGTTTTTTTAATCAGCCCAGTATGGGTTGATTTACAGAATAGTATTTTAACTCTATAATATCATTTGGGAGGTCTTTTGTATTCCAATGTTTATGAATAGCCACCGCCGCCCCTAATGCCGTTGCCTGAGCCATAGAGGCTGCATAAACTTCTATTTGTGGAAAAGCTCTAGCTAGTAAATTCATATAAATGGCGTTTTTGGAGAAACCTCCATCTACAAATATTTTTTTGATAGCAGAGCCTTTGATGATTAAGGCTGTAGATTGTGATTGTACATCAATAATATCTGCTACTAGCTGGTGATAAGCTTCCTTTTCATTTGCAAAATCGTTTAAATCTCTGGCACCAAATTTAGATTGTCTGGCTAAAGTAGCCGATACCTGATTTTCATTTTTAAAACGCTTTTTTAATTGTGCTGCTAATTGAGCATCAAAAGGCATGGTTCTAAAAATAAGCGCATCTACCTGAAAATGTGCTGCTATTCTTTTGCTTTGTTGTTCTAACTCAAAACCTGCAAATAATCTTGATGCTTTTACTGGTTTCCCATGATAAGCAATATAAGCCAAGCAATCGTTCTCTAACTCTTGCGAGGTTAAAGGGCTTTCGTTAAACGGATTAAGACTAATACACCAGGTACCTGTTGAAATCAGCACAAAAGGCTCTTTAAAATTCACTAAATACGGAATTAAAGCTGCCGAGCTATCATGTAAACCTACACCTGTTTTATAGGTTTTCCCCATAAAAGAGGCTTCCATCACCTCATCAGCGGGGAAAATCTCTGGCAGTTTTTCTACCAATTGTTCATCATAAACCCATTGGTGATAATCTTTTTTATTGAAATCCCACAATTGGGTATGGCATCCAATACTGGTCATATCGGTAAAGTATTTACCAGTGATTAAAGTGCTCATGTACTGCGGAAGGTGCAAAACGTATCTTATCTGTTTAAAAATATCAGGTTTTTGATGTTTGATACGATACAATTGCATACCAGAGTTTAAGCTACCTGAAGCTGGTGATGCTGTTTCCTGTGCTATTTTTTGTGGACTGCCATGTGTTTGATAAAACAATTCTTCTAATTCTTTTGGATAAGGCTTTAGATAATTGTAAAGTGGTGTTAAGGGCTTTCCTTCCTCATCCAGATATACAAAGCTTGCCCCGTAGGTAGAGAAATTGATAGCTCTAATATCGTATTTATTGGCTTTTAAGACTTCATTTAAAGAATCAAAAACGGATAGTCTAAGGCTATCTAAATTCTCGCAGCTGTCTCCGTCTTCGTCTTTTGTTTCTAGAAAGCGAGCCGATTTTTCATAAACAATATGGTATTGCTCATCAAAAAGAAAAAGCTTTTTATTGGTTTTACCTACATCAAAAACAGCGATTACGGGGATAAGCATTTTTAAAGTGAAAATTGAAAAGTAAAAAGTAAAAAATTAAAACGCAACAAGTGAAAAAGTTGAAAGTTTAACATCTTAAGCTAAACTTTCAACGCTTTATACATATTCTAAAATCTAAACTCTCTTCAGGAATCCATCTAAAATCGTCATTCTA
>NZ_DLHN01000027.1:31938-78655 GCF_002483235.1 Pedobacter glucosidilyticus
TTAAAGACGGACAATCTAAAATCTAAACTATCTTCAGGAATCAATCTAAAATCGTCATTCTAAAATCTAAAATATTAAAGTCCTGTTGCTACCGTTACTGCTCCTCTTTCTTTGATAAGCTCTTGTCTTACAGCTAATTTCCTGTAAGCTGCTACAGGATCTAAAGCTGCGCCAGAACGTAAACGAGCTTCTGCAACTATAGCTCTAACATCCGTACGGAAAACATTTTGTAATATCTCCTGACATTTAACCGTATCGTTTTCTTCTTGAGCTTGTTGTAAAGCTTTTCTATCAACCAATAAAGCTTGTGTGTAGGCAATCATGATGGCTTCTACAGATTGTAACAAGTCTTCTAAGGGATCTTTTACGTTATGTGACGCATCAATCATCCAACCTAAATCTTTAGTGTGGTTCATGTTTTTAGCATCCATACCTTCAACCAATTCATTAAAGATTAAGAATAGCTGATAAGGCTTTAAACTTCCGGCTGTTAAATCATCATCCCCATATTTAGAATCATTAAAATGGAAACCACCTAGTTTACCCTCCATCAATAATAAAGCAACAATTTGCTCTATGTTGGCATTTGGTAAATGGTGACCTAAATCTACTAAGGTATAAGCCTGTGGACCTAATTTATTGGCAAATAATAAAGACTGACCCCAATCTCCAACCGTCATCGAGTAGAAATTTGGTTCGAAAGCTTTATACTCTACAAACATTTTCCAGTCTTTTGGTAAAGCAGCATATATTTCTTGTAAGCTTTCTAAAGTATTTTGAAAAGCTTTTCTAAAGTTTAATTGCCCAGGGAAGCAAGAACCATCTGCTAACCAAACGGTTAAAGCGTCTGACCCTAAGGCTAAACCTTGCTGAATAACTTCTATATTATGCTCGATAGCTTGTTTTCTTACGGCCTTATTTACATGCTGTAATGAGCCAAATTTGTAGCTATGCTCTTGCCCTTTTTGATCTTGAAAAGTATTAGAGTTCATGGCATCAAAACGTAAACCATGGCTAGCAGTTAGGTTTTTTATAGCATCATAATCTTGAGGAATATCCCAAGGAATATGTAAAGATATAGCGCCACTAGATTGGTTTAATTTGTGAAGAAGACCTATATCTGCAATCTTTTCTTCTAAGTTACGAGGCTCGCCACCACCAGAAAACCTCCCGAAACGCGTACCGCCTATACCTAAAGCCCAGCTAGGTATAGCTATCTGAAAATCGATTAATTTTTGGATAACATCCTCTACTTGAGGAATTTCTGATTTGATAAAATCAAACCTTTTTTGATGTGATGTTTGATAATCACTATTATGTTGGTCTATCTGACTTTTTTCTATCAACATGCTTGTAATGGTTTTTATTAATGTAATCAAAAATAACCGATTAAGAAACCGTAGCAATTGTTCTTAATCGGTATTTTCATTGCTGCTTTTTATCTTACAAATGCCATGGCAACACCACCATCAACATTTAGCACATTACCGGTTGATTTATTTAATAAACCACCAGCAAATGCGAAACAAGCATTAGCAATATCTTCTGGTAAAATAATCTCGTTTAATAAAGTACGTTTTGCATAGTAAGCAGGCAGTTCTTCTACTTTAACGCCATAAGCTTTAGCTCTGCCTTCGGCCCAGCCGCCAGCCCAGATATTACTATCAGAGATAACAGCATCAGGGTTAACCACGTTTACACGGATTTTATCAGCACCTAATTCTGCTGCATTTAACCTGCTTAAGTGTAATTGTGCTGCTTTTGCAGAACCGTAACCCGCGTTATTAGGACCAGAAACTAAAGCATTTTTACTTACGATATTGATGATATCGCCACCAATATTTTGCTTACGCATAATTGCTACACCAGCCTGAGTAATTTTAAATTGGCCTTTTACTAAAACATCGTAAAGTAAATCCCAATCTTTATCGGTATGGTCTTCTATAGCTTTTGAGATAGATAAACCAGCATTATTCACAATTAAATCTACACCACCAAAAGCCAAGGCAGCTACTTCTAAAGCTTCTTGTATTTGAGCATCATTGGTAACATCTAAAACTGCGGTTGTATAAGCATCTTTACCATAAAGCTTTTTAAACTCTTCGCCTGCACCAGCTAAACGCTCTGCATTCATATCATTTAAAATAACCACAGCACCTTCTTCAACAAATTTCTTTGCAATAGCTTTACCTATACCACCAGCACTACCGGTAATTAAAGCAATACGTCCTGATAAAGCTTTAGGTTTAGGCATACGCTGTAACTTAGCTTCTTCTAACAACCAATATTCAATATCAAAAGCTTCTTGTCTTGGTAATGAGGTGTATTCTGAAATAGCTTCAGCACCTTTCATCACATTGATAGCATTGATATAAAATTCTGCTGCTACACGGGTAGTTTGCTTATCTTTTGAGAAAGAGAATAAACCTACACCAGGGTATAAAATAATGACTGGGTTAGCATCTCTTATAGCCGGGCTGTTATCATGCTTACAAGTCTCGTAATAATCAGTATACATTTTACGATAAGCTTCAAAAGCTGGTGCTAATTGCTCTTTTATCGCTTTTACATCTGATAAATCTTGCTCTGGCTTTAAGTCTAATACCAAAGGACTAATTTTGGTTCTTAAGAAATGATCTGGACAACTTGTTCCTAATGGTGCTAACCTGTCTAAATCATGAGAGTTGATAAACTCAAGCACTCTAGCATCATCAGTAAAATGGCCAATCATACTTCTTTCGCTTGAGCAAAAACCACGTAAAATGGGTGCTAAAGCAGCCGCTTGTTTTTTACGTTGATCTTCTGGAAGGCTTTGTATTTTTTGACCACCAAAAACAGGTCCTTTTTTACCGTAATTTTGCTCTAGGTATTCTGCACATTTCTCTATCACCTCTAAGGTATTGATATAGCTTTCGTAAGCTGTATCTCCCCAAGTAAACAAACCATGAGAACCTAGCATAATGCCTTTAATACCAGGATTTTCATCTAAACATTGTTTTAACTGTAAGCCTAGCTCGAAACCTGGTTTTTTCCACTCTACCCAACCAATTTCTCCGTTAAATAGTTCTTGAGTGATTTTTTTTCCATCTTTTGCTGCCGCGATTGCAATAGCCGCATCGGGGTGTAAATGGTCTATATGCTTAAATGGTAAGAAACCATGTAAAGGCGTATCTATAGATGGCGCTTTAGAAGCTAAATCGTAAATACAGTGGTTAAAAAGTTCAACCATCTCGTCTTCATAGGCTACACCACGGTATATATTTTTTAAATTGCGTAAGCGGTCTACATACAGCGCTGCTAAGCCACTTTTCTTTAAGGTACCAATATCACCACCAGAGCCTTTAATCCACATGATTTCTGTATCTGCACCTGTTAAAGGATCTTTTGCTATGGCTTTGCAAGATGTATTTCCTCCGCCGTAGTTGGTTAATCTTAAATCTGCACCTAATAAATTTGAACGATAAATTAATAAAGCTACTTCATCACCGGCAAGTTTTGCTGCTTCTGCCTCATCCCATAAATAGCTTACATGTTTAAATTGCTTTGTATCAAAAGACATCTTATTTTGGTTTTTATTGTTTATGATTTGATTGAGTTTCCGTAGCCCACAATTAAAATAGAAAGGATGATAAAAAGGATACCTACTATTACTGTAGTGAGGGTTTTACTTTTTACACCTTTCCATTCTTTAAGGATTAAACCCCAAAGGTTGGCTATAAGGATGATAAATGCCATGTGTAATATCCAAGAACTTGGACCATTTCCTAATTTACTTTCTCCCATACCGTAGAAGAAAAATTGGAGGAACCATGTTGTACCTGCTAAGGCAGAAAAGATATAGTTTTTTAAAAGTGGTGTGCTTTTGTTGGTATAATCTCCAAAAGTTTTGTTACGGAAATTTAGCAGCATGCACCATATAAAATTGGTAGTTAAACCACCTAAGAGAATAACAACATAAGTTACATTGTTTTGGAATAAGAACTCGCCCTGGTTGGGGTTATTAGCTTTCCATACTTCGTTTGCGGTTGAGGCCATATCTTTACCTGCATCAATACCGAAAGCAAAACATGCGCTTAAAACACCAGAAACAATAGCTACGAAAAGTCCTAAACCGATTTTAAATTCGTTGTTAGCAGTGTCCTTTTCTGCAGCGTTTAAATCTTTTTCTTTCATCATACCTGCTTTTCCGCAGATGATAATTCCGATGATACATACCAGAATACCCAGCAACACCATCTGGCCCCAAGTATTAGTGATTAAATCTGTAAAAGAATCTTTACCCGGACTTGGGTGTAAATCATAATAAAAAGAAGGAATTAAAGCTCCAAAAACAGAGCATAAACCTAAGATGATTGAACTCCCTAAAGAAACCCCCAAATACCTTACTCCTAAACCATAGGTTAGGCCGCCTATTCCCCATAAAACACCAAAAAAGTAAGTTAAGCCCAAAATGCCACCATCAGTAGCGGCAATTATTGCAGTAAAATCTGGTATGGTTAAATAAGCTGCTAGAGGAGGTACAATGAGCCAAGAAAATATCCCACCCACTATCCAATAACTTTCCCAAGACCAACCTTTAACTTTTTTGTAAGGAATGTAAAAACTACCCGAAGCAAAGCCCCCGATAAAATGAAAAATAACGCCTAATAATGCTTGCATGTAAATTCGTTTAACTTATTGGTAGCGCTAAAATATGCACCAAGCTCAGTTAAACTGTCATGTACCATCATGTGCTCTTTATAAAGAGGCTCTTAAAGTAAGTGCAAATGGAATTTCGCGGTGTGCTGAAATTTGATTTTTTATCATCTCTGCTGCTATGGTTCCCATCAATTTAAAATCAGTTGAAATGGTGGTAATTCCGTTTAGCAATAGTTTTTTTAATGGTGTCTCATTATAGGAGATGATGCCAACCTCTTTACCCAATTCAAAATTTAAAGAAAGTATTTTTTCTATCAAAGTAACCAAATCATGCTCCATCAAATTGATATAAACTTCACCTTTTGCTATAGGTTCTGATTCTATATTATGAATGATTTGGTGGTTAAAGGCATATTGCTGACAAAAAAGTTTAAAACCATCTATGATTTCTGTTGGATAATAACTTTTATCGGGAAAAATAAGCTTTAATGTGTGGTATTTAGAGAGTTCTTTTTTAGCTTGATGGAGAGATTGGTAAATATCCTGCCTGAAATTCTCATATACTGCCGAATAATTACCTACTATACCCTCTAATTTTTTGTCTAATAGGATAAGTTTTTCTGCTGGTATGGTATTGATAATTTGATAAGCATCATCACCTCCTTCTACAAAATGTGGGATGATGACATAGTGAGAATAATCGCTTCTTTTACTTTGAATAAGCTTTTTAAAGATGGTATAATCGTTATTATAAATGTAAAAATCAATACTTGCCTCTTCACCCAATGCGGCTACAAAAGCATCGTAAATAATTTTTTTATGTGCTGATAGCTTATTGAAGAGCAAGAACACCCTGATTTTCTTTTTAAAATCTGTTTGCCCTATGTAATAGCCTTTACCAGGTACTGATACTAGGATATTTTGCTTTTTAAGATGCTTATATCCTTTTTCTGCTGTATCTCTGGAAATATCTAGAGCATAACTTAACTCATTTATAGATGGTAAAACATCCCCTTTTTTAAGCTTTCCGTTTTCTATGGCTTCTACAATAGAGTCGCAAAGCTGCAAGTATTTTGGGGTAGCAGAATATTCATCTATTTGGATGAGCTTAAAAAAATTATCGGTACGCATCAATCAGCAAAATAAGTAAGTGTTTATACAAATGTAACAGAACTAAATAAATAGTTCTGAATACAAGGGTATAAGATTATTTTAAATTTCGCAATTAAGGCTTTTTTAGCTTATCTATTAACCAGTTGGTGGCTTGTTCTTTTTGCTCGGGCAGTTGCCTATGTCCAGACTCTTTATAAATAGCTAATTCTTTTGGTGCACTGATGCTGTTATAAGCTGCATACATAGATGTTGGCGGACAGGTTTCATCATTAAATCCCCAACTGTAAAAGCCTGGAACCTTTAACTGCTTGGCAAAATTTACCACATCATAATACTGGCAAGTTTCTAGCTTGGCTTTGGTATTATTTAGTGTTACAGATGTTGCATTGAAGTAATGCGGCCAGCCACCCGCCCTATTAAATAAATAGCCTGTAACATCGCTTAAAGCTGGATAAAATGCTACTAAATATTTAATTCTTTTATCTAATGCTGCCGTTACAATAGATAATGCCCCACCTTGGCTACCGCCTTGTACAGCTAAGTTAGTACCATCATAAGCTGGATGATTGGCTAAATAATCTAAGGCTCTGATACATCCTAAATAAACTCTTTTGTAGTAGAAGCTGTTTTTATTATCTAAGTTAAACCCAGCATAGCCTGCTAGTGCACCAGCTCTTAAATCATCATAAACATTTGCTTTTAAGTTTACAGGGATACCATGTATACCTATTTCTAAGGTTATAAAACCTTTCTCTGCCAAGGCAATATCACCATTATATGGCCTTACACCAGCACCCGGTACTTTTAACACGGCCGGATATTTTCCTTCTTTTTTTGGTACACACAAAATACCGTAAATTCTGGAAGTGCCTATGTTTTGGATATTGAGCTGGTAAACATCAACTGTGGCTGTAGAACGTTCTTTTAGCGGTTCTAATTTTGCATCAAAAGGTACTTTCTCCAACTCCTTTATCGCATTTGCCCAAAAAGTGTTAAAATCATCAGGTAAAGTAATGGTAGGTTTTATGGTTTCAGGGGCAAAAGCTGCTGTAGCCAAACTTTTAACTATTTTATCTCCAGACTGTGCCGTAACGGTTATCCTTAAAAAACCTGGTGCTGTTAAAGAATTGGCATTTACAAAAGCTTCTCCTTTGGTTAAAATTAGCGAGTCTTTTTTAAGGGCCGGCATTTTTTCTGGACCAAGCTCGTACTTCACTTTTATGTTTTTAACTTGCTTACCATCTTGCAGGGCTGTAATTTTAAATTTAGGTTGCTCGCCCAATTGGTAAATCCAGTTAGGTTTATCGGCGGTAACTACTAAAGTAAAGCTGGATGTGTTGTTGGTTTGTGCCTGTACATTTAAAACAAGTAAAAAACTTACTATTATAAACGTTAGGCTCTTAAATTTAAGAATAGAATTCTTCATGCTGAGGTTTGGTATATGGTTAGCTAATATTTGCTAAGTTAATATTGTTAGGTAAATCATAAAAATCATTTTATCATTTATAAGTTTTTTAAAAGTCTTATAAAAAAGATTTTTGTTGGCGTAGCTTCTTGATTTACAAATCTCACTTTTAAAGATTTAGCATCAACGCTTGAAAGTATATCATCAGGAATGAGGTATTCTTCATCAAAAAACTTTTCTCCTTTATCTCCATTTAAAACAACTTGTTGCAAAAGCTTATCGTTTACAAAAATTTGAAGTCCGTTTACCTTATCAGCTCCGTAATACGTAACACGTAGTTTTCTAGCCTGCTTATTATCGTTTTTAAGCTCATAGGAGAGCCAGGATTTTATAGCTCTAAACCGCCTATCTCTAAATAATCCATTTTCTGTTTGTTCTCCTTCAAAAGCGTGGTCTACTTCCGACTGTTGTTCGCCAGGTGCTACAAAATCTATCGTGGCAGTTTCTAGTGGTAAAACTCTTTGCTCATCTGCCAGCCATTTCTTACGATTTTCTTCTACATTTTCGAGGTTACTTACCGGCCAATACAGCATATAACGAGCATCATGCAGCTTAAAAAAAGGAATCAATTTTAAATCTTTGTACTTAGCTTGATAGATATATGAGGAAGCACCAAAAATAAGCTTTTCTTTGTTGATAACTTCTAATTGGGGTTTAAAATCTGCAGCTGCTGTGATGATAACCGGAGCATCTGCAACAGAATAGATAGGCCCGTTAGCAATATGCCCTTTTCTGGAATCATCGGCAACTAAACCTACCAAATCTTGAGAAGAGGTAGCTGCGGCAAGTACTACTGGGCCATATTTAAAAGCTACCCAAGAAGATTGATCGGGTAATTTTTCTGCTTGAGTTGTCATGGGGAGTGTAAGCTTTACTTGATCATTATTTTTCCAGTTTCTTTGGATAACATAATATCCATTTGGCTGTAGTTGGGCTTTTACAGGCTTTTGGTTAACTAAAATATTCATCTGAGCTTTTTTTAACCACTCTGGTTTTCTGATGTATAAAGTAAATGAGGATGGTTTTGCCAATTTTAATGTTAAAGCTGTAGATTCCTGAAAGGGAAATTTTGTTTCCTGTTTTAAAATGAGTCCTTTTTCTGTCCAGTTTAGGGTTGATGCTATGAATAGGTTTACATAGATATCATTTTTCTGGTGAGCATAAATCAACTCGCCGTATTTAGCATGGTTTTCTATACCAGTGCCTACGCAGCACCAGAAAGCCAACTCTGGTTTAGAGTAAACTCTGTAATGTTGCGCCCGCATAGGGGTTAAATAAACCAAGCCTCCGTGTTGCGGGTGTTGCGAAGCCAGTATATGGTTATAGGTGGTTTTCTCATAAAAATCCATATAAGCTGCTTGTGGATGATCTTGAAACAGCTGCTTACTTAATTTTAACATGTTATAACTGTTGCAAGTTTCTGGACCATCTTTATGATGAATAAGTTCAGAAAAATCATCGGTTTTGTTAAAATGTTCTCTTACGCTATTGCCTCCGATGGCTACGCTTCTATGATAGACGACGTTTTCCCAAAAAAACTTAGCTGCGTTTTTCCAGCTTTGGTTATCTGTAAGTTCTGCTATACGCATAAAACCTATTACTTTTGGAATTTGTGTATTGGCATGAAGACCAGTGAGGGCATCTTTTTGTTGTACTAAAGGTTGTAGAATAAATTGATGCGAAAAGCGCTTGGCTGCCGCTAAATATTTATCATCACCAGTGATGGCTGCTACATCTGCTAAAACTTCATTCATACCGCCATGCTCGCAACGCAACATGTTTTGCATCTGCTCATCACTTAAATTGGCAATGGTATTTAAACACCAATCGCTCAGTTTCACTAGTATTTGTTTTGCTTTCTGATTATTGCCGATTAAATAAGCATCAATTAAGCCGGCATAAAGCTTATGTAAATTGTACCATGGTACCCATTTTTTATTTAATGAAAAGTTTGATACTTCTATTTTTCCATTTGCTACATCAGCCCAAATGGCTAAACCATCAGGTACTCCACCAAGGTATCCATCAGGATTTTTTTGTTGGCATATAGCTAGCTCATCTATCATATAGTTTAGCCGCTTTATCAACTCTGGCTCTTTGGTTGAGGCATACATCATGGCAAGTGATGAAAGATAATGACCAGCAGTTTGCCCTCCAAGTCCGCTGGTTTCCCAATTACCATACATAGGTGCTTTAGGTGTAAGCTTGGCTTCTTTTAAAAATGGGGCTAAAAGTCTGTCGGGCTCTAAAGCCAATATATACTTTAAATTATTTTGTTGTGCTTTAAGAAAGAGTTCGTCTTCTAATTTTACAGCAGCAAGAGGAAATAGCTGGGCCTTTGGCTGCTCTTGTGCGTAAAGTTGAGCCGTTTGAAAGCATAAGAAGCTGAAGAGAATTATTTTAATCATCAATGGGAAAGAGCTATTCATCGTAAAAAACATCATTATTGTTGTACTGCCTATTTATCTTCACCCAAATAATCAAACCATGCAAAATCTGCATAATTCTTGGTTTTTAAACCATTACTACTGGTATACATAGCTAAGTAAACTCCTGTAAAGCCTCCTGCTACTGTTCTGTTAAGCATGGTGCCTTCTACATCATCTAGCAATAAGTTCCATTCGTTTTCTTTTGTAGCGTAATGAAAGGCATAGGCCTGACCTTTGGCAGATACTTTTAAAAATAATTGCTTGGCATCAACAGCTTTTTCTGCTAGTATTTCTACCTCTCCTGCTTTTACCTTGGTTAAGCGTAGCACCTTTTTTCCATTCTGCAAGAGATACTCCAACTTAAAATGATGGGTTGGGTTTTGATAAACCAACAACCCTGCTGTTTCTTTATTTCTTGGATTGAACTCCATGAATGTACTTGCAGAGAAATTGATATGCTGTTGCCTGCGCCCTATAAAAGCAGGGTTAGCTTTTTCTGTAATGGTTTCTGGTTTTAGATATAGCCTTAAAGTTCCTGCTTTCTGGGTTAGGGAATATAAATTTGCTGATGGTGTTCTGATAAAATTCCATTGATATGCTAATTTATCGCTATCAAAATCATCTCTTCTATCAGGCTTGGTCACTTTAAATGCCGGCAAATTAGGAAAAGGAAACTGGGGGAGTACTTTGCCTTCGCCGGGTGCTACAACAGGCCATCCATCTTCCCAAATTAAGGGTGCTATAAAAGTTTCGCGAGCTAAATTAGCCAAACCTTTCCCTCCGTAGGGTCTGGTTCCGAGCAAAACGGTATACCACTCGCCATTTTGTGTTTCTACAAAATCTGCATGACCAATATTTTGTATAGGGTAATGATTGCCTAAATGTCTGCTGGTGATGATGGGATTTTTAGCTCCAATTTCATAAGGTCCCTGAATATTTTTGCTTCTGAAAACTGTTACGGCATGGTTAAAATCTGTACCTCCTTCTGCTATGATGAGGTAATAATAACCGTTTACCTTATAAATATGTGGGGCTTCTATATTACGGGCTTCTCTGGTTGCTCCTTCATCCAATAAAAGGGTTACCGGACCTTTAAGTTTCATAGTTTTGGTATCAAACTCTTGTAACCAAATTTCTCTTTGTTTGAAATATCTTTCTTTATTTGGGATTTTATTACCTGTGTACCAAGCTTTTCCGTCATCATCAAAAAACAAAGAGGGGTCTATACCTGGGGCTTTTTCCAGCCAATATGGGTTGCTCCATGGGCCAGCGGGATTTGTTGCTGTTATCACAAAATTTCTTTTTACAGGATCGCCACCTGCTCTGGTACATAAAATATAATATAGCCCCTGATGGTATCTGATGGTAGGTGCAAAAATCCCTCCTGATGGATTTACGCTATCTAATCTTATTTGGTCTGGTCTATCTAAAGCATGACCTATTTGCTGCCAGTTGGCTAAATCTTTACTATGGAAAATGGGTAAGCCAGGAAAATACTCGTTAGTTGAACACACCAGATAATAATCATCATTTACGCGGCAAATGCTTGGGTCTGGATAATACCCTTTTAAAACCGGATTATGTAACACAGGCTTGTCTTGTGCAAATGTACTGCTAACACTTAATAAAAATAATATACAAAGTTTTCTAAGTCTTGAAAATATGAAATACTGACTCATGGAGGTTTAAATTGGTTTTAATGATAGAGCTTATTTTTAGGCTTTACGCACATAAAGATGCTAAAATTGTTATCCATATAAAATGAAGTTCCAAATGTGTTTGAGCTAAAAGAACAAAATAGAACCTTATGCAACTTGTTTAGAACAAAATAGAACCTATTAGCTTCTGTTGGCTCTACTGCTCTTGCTGCTGAAATAGGCAAGAAATGGTGAAAAATCTGTTTTTTGGTGTTTTCTCCCTTCGGTGCTCCTTCGGATTGATATGTGTGATCTATGTGTGATGTATGTGTTAGGGGGGGGGTAGTTGGTTAGTTTGTTAGGTGGTTAGTTTGTTAGGTGGTTAGGTGGTAGGTGGTTGGGTGGTTAGTCCCGATATTCTTATGGATAAACCAAGATTAATTAAATATCAGAATAGTCTTATTTCGGTTGCATAGGCATACTCTAATTTATGTATTCGCCTTTTTGATTTGCAAATATGACACGCCTTTAAGCACTAGAATTGTCAATTAAGGTCTAATTAGCTTTGACTTGCTTACCTAACTCCTTATACTTGCGCAAAACGAGGATATATGTGTTATCAAAGGGAAAAGACAATGATTTATGGCTCATCTATCTAAACAAGTAATAAATACTAGATTCTTTAAACACAAAAAAGGTCACATTGATGTGTGACCTTTTTGTTAATATTTAATATTTATGATATGTACTATAAGTTAGCAAGTAAATTTACACCATCAACATTAGCCCATCTTCCAGAGGTTAAAGAAGCTCCTGTTGCAGTTGTAGAAGTTGTAAAGTTAGCACCAAAGCTAGCTGCATCCACAGTAAATGCACCACCAGAATTTTGTGAAAGAAAAGTAACTGGTGTATTTGTTAGTCTTACATTAAGAAGTTTAACTTTTCCTCCTACAACCTGACTAGTATAAGTAGCTAAATCACGTACTTGAATTGCTGCACCAAAACCAGCCTCTACAGATGCAAAACCATCTATTAAGATATTACTGAAATCGCCATTTCCTTGAGATTTGAATTGGATAGCATCAAATTGCTTTTCATTTTGAGACTCAGTAGCTGTGTTTGCAGCTCTTTTAAGTGTGATGTTAGTTACTTTAGGGAAGAATGTATTGTTTACCCCTTTTGCTTCTATCTCCATACCATAATTAGCGATACCAGTTTGGTAAGCAAACCAATTGGTGTTTTCTTGTCCTCTCCAACCGTCTTGCCAATCAAATGAATCATCAGAATTACCGTAAGAAATTAAGTTTTTAGCACTTACAGTACCACCATAAAACTCAAAACCATCATCGTTTCCTTTGTATGATACCAAATTTTCTAAAACAGTTCCTGAACCTACAGAGTAAAAAGAAAACCCGTTGTGCTCTCTAGTATTGTTATTAAACACTAAACCTGCATATTCTACCCTTACATATCTTAATGAACCACCATTATGCGTAGCATTAGTACCACCATAGGTTATTGATTGACCATCTTCTGATAATGCTGTTTGAACGCCTGTAGCTGTTGCAGAGTTTACAATCGGTGCATCACCATACATAATAATACCAGCCCACTGTCCACCTATTTTAGTTTTTGCTGTAAAAACTATAGGTTCGTCTGCAGTACCATTTGCAATTAATTTGCCACCATTTAAAATTACTAATCCATCTTCACCATCTCCTTGGTCTGCTGTAAAAGTACTTCCAGCTTCAATAGTTAATGTAACGCCTGGTTGAACTTTAACTAAACCTTTCAAAGTATAATTCCCGAATGCCAACGTTCTATTAGCAGTAATATCACCAGTTATTTCGCCCTGAACAGGAACTTTTACAGTAATTTCTTCTTCATCATCAGAACAGCCAGTGAAAATTGTAGCTGAAATTGCAATTGCATAAAGTAATTTTTTCATTGTTATTGTTTTTTTATAGTGCAAACTTAATTTTTAAATGTTTTGAAGATATTAACTCAACTTTATCATTACATCAAACTTGAGTTAATAAATTGTAAACCCTCTAGAAGGTATATCCTAAACCTAAAGACACCCCAACTCCTCTTTTAAAGTCTTTAACAGTTAAATCATTCTCAAAAATTTGGATGGTACTTTCATCACCTAAATCTATTCTATAGGTTGGATTCAGGATATTTTCTATTCCTAATTTCACATCCCATTTAGTAGAAATTTTATTGTTCCAAATAAAATCAAGCTTTCCGAATGGCTTTTCATAATAATTATCTAGGCCATTGGTTCCTACTGCGTAAATACGCTCTCCGTAAATGCTATAAGCTAAAGTCATAGTACTTTTCCATTTTTTACTAAAATCTGTTTCATGTTTGATATCAGCATTTATTAACCATGGTGATGCACCCTGAAGTCTACGTGTATTATCATTACCAATAGCAGCAGTTTCAACACTATTTTTAAGAACATCTATCGTTGTTCTGGTATACATTAATGAAGTATTAAATCCGGCTGAGAAGTTTGAAAGAGATTCGCTTAATCTAGATAATTGTAATAAGAACTCTATTTCAGCTCCGTAAAGTATAGCTTGTTTTGAGTTATTATAAGTTATTTGTAAGCCGCCACTACCAGCTGTTTGCAGAAATAAACGTTCTATGGGATTTTCTATAAACTTGGCGAAAGCTGTAAAGGCAAACATTTCCTTATTTGTTGGGAAGAACTCGTACTTAGCATCAAAGTTATAGTTATCACTATTGATAATATTAGGATTACCACTTTCGATAGTAGCGTCAGGATTAACAAATTCTAATGGGAAAGCCTCCATGATAACAGGCTTAGTTAAAGTTTTAGAAGCCGAAAATCTTAAATTTGCTTTATCTGTTAAACTATATTTTAAATTGGCCGCGGGTAAAATATCTAAGTTATTCTGTTTTACTCTTTGAAAAGGGTCAGTAAAACTACCAGGATTTCTGAATCTGGTTAAACGTTCTGATTGTTCAACTCTAGCACCTACATTAATATTCAATTTATCATTAAATTGAAGAGCCAAATCTGCATACCCTGCATTTACACCTTCCTGCATGGTAGCCGCATACGTAGCATTACTACCCTCTCTGTAAGTAAAATTACCATTTGCTATTTCATTTGCTAAAGTAGCATCAGGAGCATTGGTATTAAAGCTTGTATTATTAGATGCTAAATTTTGTGATACTATAAATCTTGAACTCGATGCTACTTTATTAAAGGAACCGTTATATCCTAAGCTTAGTTTATGAGCCTTTGTTAAATCATCATTCCCAAACTTCCAGTTATACTCTACTAACCCAGACCCAAAGAAATCCCCATCAAAATCCATATATTGTCTGTATAAGCTATTTCCAGAATAATTTACAGAAGTTGTATTTTCATCAATACGAGAACCTCTAAAGGATTTTCTATCTGGTAATTGGTATTGAGTTTTTGAGTAAGATACACCTGCTTTAATGCTATGGGCATCATTTTTTGTCAACTTATAATTCGTAAAAAGCTGACCTGTAAAAAAGTCTGTTTTTTGTAATTGATTTAATCTGATAAATGCATTTGATACAGTTGCCTGACTATTGGTATAACCTAATTGGTCTTGAATAGTATTTTCAGTACCTTTCAAATAAAAAGCGTTGAGATTAAGACTTAATCTTTTGGTACCATAGTTTATAGCAGATAATACTGATGAATTGGTAGAAAATCTGTTGGTAGTTGTATAAAGATTGTTATCATAAATACCTTGTGCTGTATTAAAGAAACGATCTACACCTTCTCTGTATTGAAAGTTATTATCAGTATTTAATGAAAAAAGATATTGGAAAGAGCGTTCTTTTTCTAACTGAAATCTTTGCGTATGAAGAATATTTAAACTTGTATTTAAGGGTGCATTGCCGTTGTCTAGGTCATAGCCAGAACCAAATTGAGAAAGTGCTTCACTGGCAGACATCATGTAGGCAGATGGTCTGCTTCCGAAAGCTTTAGGTAGTGATCTTTTATCAGCACCAAAACCTACATAACTCTCTAAAGAAGTTGCGTCTTCTGCTCTTAAAAACTTCCTAAAAGTTGTATTAGACAAAAAACTTGTTCCTATACTGATTTTAGTAATCGGTTTTTCGCCTTTTGATGTCACAATGTTAAATGTACCACCAGCAAAATCTCCGTACAAACTAGAATTAAAAGTTTTAGATGTTTCTAAAACACTTACTATATCTGTAGGAAAAAGGTCTAATGGTATAATTTTCTTAAAAGGATTATTAGATGGAACAGCCAAACCATTGATAAGTAAATTATTATACCTATCCTCTAAACCACGAACAAATAATCCTCTACCATCAACTTTAGTAATACCTGTAATTTTGGTTAAGCCTTCTTCTACATCACTTATACCCTTTCTTGATAGCTCTTGTGCCCCTATACCTTGTTTAATTTCTATAGAATTCTTTTGGTTTAGGATAAGAGCCGTTTCAGACTCTCTACTATAAGTTGCAGTTACTACAATTTCACCTAAGCTTTTTGTAGCTGCCTCTTCCATGATGATGTTTAAAGTAGAAACAATACCATCCTTTACTTCAACATTACTTACATTTTTAGTTTGATAACCTAAGTATTTAAAAACTAAGTTATACTTACCCGGTGCTAAATTTATTAAGTTATAACGACCATCAACATCGGTTACAGCGCCTTTAGTTGTACCATCAATACCCACATACAGACCTATTAATGTTTCTCCTGTGGTTTTATCGGTAACTTTACCTGTTATTTTGCCAGTTTGCGCAAAAACGTTGATAGATAAAGTTATTAGCAGAACGCTAATGATAGAAAATGAGCTAAATAATTTTTGATTCACTTTTGCTTTGTTTAGTTGTTGCAAAAGTATTAGCTACATGTTACGTAGGTGTTACTTTAAAATTAAGTAACAGTAATTGATGTGTTAAGAAAAGGTTAACACTTAACCTTAGTATCTGATGTTGAACCTCTTTAAAATAAAATGAAGTAGCCAAATAGGTCCGACCAATAGAAACTTCAAATCTGTAATAAAAGAAGGCTTTTTACCTTCAATTTTATGCCCTATAAATTGCCCTATCCACGATAGTATAAATATTGCCAAGCTTACTTGCCATAATGCCGGACCACCAGCTTTTTCTACATACTCCAACTGTACAATAAAATAATACATCCCTCCCACTACAAATAACATCAAGTAAGAAAGCAAAGGCGATAGTTTTAAATAGTAATAGATGCTACCCGCTAATAGAAAAGAAAACCAATTGATATAAGTATTATACTTTCCTAAAAAGGCAATATACGGAAAAGGTATGGCAGTTACTAAACCAATGATGCTAAATAAAATAAGCGGCACACATATCCAATGGATAAGTTTATTTGTTGGGTGCTGATGTGATTTTGAATACTCATCAAACAAAACGTCTATTTCTCTTTTTTCTTCTTGATTTACTTTAGCCATTTCATTTAAATATAAAAGCGATGGGTTCAAAAATTATACTTGTCAAATTGAGCGTGAGTCGAAATATTCTCTGATATGCTCAGCAAGGCTTCAACTCCGCCACCCTTGACATTATTATAAATATTTAAAACAGGCATTCACGCACAAGCTTTCCGGCCTCTTGACCGGCCATGTCAAGTTACTTTTTTCCGCAAAAAGTAACCAAAAACTCTCCGCTACGCCGCTTGCTTCTAAAGGTTCTGCTAGGGCTAGTCCTGTAGATGCCGCAACCGCCAAGGCGGAATTGGGCGTAAACGGTTGTTTGTGCTTAGGCTCGACTATCGAATTACCTAAACACGTCATTTCATATTCATTTATATGAAATACTTGCCTGCTACAGGCAAGTGTTAGACCTCAATGTGACACAAAATGCTAATTTGAGATAGCTTCTTGATATTAATTCTTTAAGTTCAAATCTCTTTAACTCAAAAATTCAGGGTCTTTATACTTTCTACTCTGTACTTTCTACGCTATACTTTAAACTTATTTCGCGTAAGCTACAGACCTAGTCTCTCTGATAACGGTAACTTTGATTTGACCTGGATAAGTCATTTCCGTTTGGATTCTGTTAGAGATATCAGCAGCTAAAATTTCAGATTGCGCATCACTTATTTTTTCACTTTCTACAACCACCCTTAGCTCTCTACCGGCTTGTATAGCAAAAGTTTTTTCAACACCTGGATAAGATAAAGCTAAGCTTTCTAACTCTTTTAACCTTCTAATATAGCTTTCAACAACTTCTCTTCTAGCTCCCGGTCTTGCACCAGAAATAGCATCACAAGCTTGGATAATAGGCGATATCATAGAAGTCATCTCTATCTCATCATGGTGGGCGCCAATAGCGTTACAAACTTCAGGATGCTCTTTATATTTTTCTGCCAGTTGCATACCTAAAATTGCGTGTGGCAATTCTGGATTATCATCAGGCACTTTACCTATATCATGTAACAGTCCGGCTCTTTTTGCAAGTTTAGCATTTAGACCAAGTTCTGATGCCATAGTAGCACAGAAGTTTGCCACCTCTCTAGAGTGTTGTAATAAATTTTGTCCGTAAGAAGAGCGGTAACGCATTCTACCTACCATTCTTATTAACTCTGGGTGTAAGCCATGTATACCTAAATCGATAACGGTACGCTCACCTATTTCAATAATCTCTTCTTCAATTTGCTTTTGGGTTTTGGCTACAACCTCTTCAATTCTGGCTGGGTGTATACGTCCATCAGTTACCAAACGGTGAAGTGCTAAACGGGCAATTTCTCTTCTTACCGGGTCAAAACCTGATAAAATGATAGCTTCAGGGGTATCATCAACAATAATTTCTATACCTGTTGCAGCTTCTAAGGCTCTGATGTTTCTACCTTCTCTACCTATGATTCTACCTTTGATCTCATCATTTTCGATATTGAAAATAGATACCGTATTTTCTATAGCAGATTCTGTAGCAGTACGTTGAATGGTTTGTATAACTACTTTTTTAGCTTCTTTAGCGGCAGTCATTTTAGCTTCATCAACAATATCTTTAATTTGAGCCATGGCGTTGGTTCTGGCTTCTTCTTTTAAATTAGTTTCTAGTTGCGTTTTAGCTTCTTCGGCAGATAAACCTGCAATAGTTTCTAATTCTTTGATGTGTTGATTTTTGATAGTCTCAACCTCTTCTTGTTTTTTAACAACAATTTCTGTTTGTTGCTCTAACTTCTTTTTAAGATTGTCAAGCTCTTGCTCTTTTCTGGTTTGATTTTCTAATTTCTGATTTAGAGACTGCTCTTTTTGTTTTAAAGTGTTCTCTCTTTGCGAAATAGCAATATTTTTTTGATTGATTTCTTGCTCGTGATCTGCTTTCATTTGCAAGAATTTCTCTTTAGCTTCTAATAATTTGTTCTTTTTTAAGATCTCAGCATTATTTTCAGCATCTTTTAAAATCTTCTTTACTTTAGATTGTGCTGCTACTTCTTGCTGTTTTAGCAGCTGACGAAGTAGTACTCTTCCTGTTAAAACTCCTCCACCAAAAGCAACAATTGCAATAGCGAGGTAAATCATTATCTCCATAAAATGTCGTTAAATAAAATAAAAAAACCGCAACTAACTCTTAGATTTCATGTATTGTAAACTTCAATTACAGGTTAAAGGTACAAATAACCGAGGTGTTGTTGTTGATGACAAAAAATCGGCATTATCTATACTTACCTTCAAAATATCGAAGTGTTAAGTTTTTAATAGTGAAACCTAAAATTTAACTGCGGTTAAATTTTAAAACTCTTATATAAAGAACGCTATTACTTTTGTTTAGCGAAAAAATCGTTCAATAAACTATCTAAATGATAAACTTTTTCTGCCACCTCTGTATCTTCATTACTGGCATTTTTTTCGGCCTTTATGGTTGCTGTAGCATAATACAGCACACACATAGAGAGCAAATCTTGTTTATCTTTAACTGCATAATTTTCTTGAAATTCTTTTATGCGGTCATTTATTAATTTAGCAGCTCGCCTCACAACTTCCTCTTCCTCCACGTTTATCTTTAAAGGATAAACACGGTCAGCAATATTTATTTTTATGGAGATCTCTCCCATTGAGCTTAGGTTCACTACTGTATTACTTCTTCAGCAATACAATACATTTATCTATTTCCCGCACAAATTCGTTAATTTTTTTCTTGATGTCAAGTGTTTTTTCACTTGTACCCTCTAAACTCTTCGCTAACTTTAAAACTCTAAGCTTTTCTTCTAGCTCTTTTCGCTTGGTTTCGCTGGTATTTAATGCTACTTGAAGCGATTGATTTTCAAGATTTAAAAGGTCATTATGCTCTTGTAAAGCCTTTGCTAACTCTACCAGTTTTTGGGTGCGGTCCAGAACCTGATCTAATTTTTGAGCTATTACAGACATAATATTTTAAAATTCTAAACTAAAAATTCAAAAGTTAAAATAGGGAATACAAAATATAGAAATTTACTTTCTAATTTCTGCGCCTATTTCTTTTTCGAAATTAACAATTAATTTCTGCATCACCGCATCTATTTGTTTATCCGTAAGGGTTTGTTCTTCGTCTTGCAAAACAAAACTTAAAGCATAAGATTTTTTTCCTTCCGGAAGTTTGTCTCCTTGGTAAACATCAAAAACATCAACAGCTTTCAACAATTTCTTATCTGTTTTAAGAGCTATCTTCTTCAATTGCTCAAAACTAATATCAGCATTTAGCAGCATCGATAAATCTCTTTTCACCGCAGGGAATTTAGAAATCTCTTGATAAGTGATTTTATTATTTCTGATGATGGTAAAAATTAAATCCCAATTGAAGATGGCTGCAAAAACGGCTTTATCAACATCTGCCTTTTTTAAAGCTGCATTTTCTACTGCGCCAAACCTCACTAAAGTTTTTTGTCCTTTTTTGTAGGTGATGCCATAAGCAAACTCGCTATCTTTTAAATCTTCAGAGATAAGATTAGCAACATTTAACTTTTGAATGATAGCATCAACTGTGGCTTTAATTTGATAGAAGCTATATTCTTTAGCTGCATTTTGCCAGTTAGCAGGTGTTTTACCGGTTACAAAAATAGCCAAGCAATTATTTTCCTGATATTTCTCTTCCTCTAAAAAATAAGTCTTTCCAAACTCGTAAAACTTTAAATCTGCTTGTTTTCTATTGCTGTTGTAAGCTATGGCTTCTAAACCAGAGTACAACAAAGACTGTCGCATCACATCCAAATCAGAGCTAAGCGGGTTTAAGATATTTACAGCTTTTTCCTCATCCAAAGTGAAACTCTTCTTTGTTAAAGAGTTAGATAAAATCTCGAAATATCCATTTGAGGATAATAAATCGGCAATGGTGTGTTGTACCGCTTCCTTATCAGGTTTAGATGAATAGTTTAAAGAAGCATTAACTTTGCCAGGGATATCGATATTATCGTAACCATAAATTCTCAGCACTTCTTCTATCACATCAATTTCTCTGGTTACATCAACCTTATAGCTAGGTACTTGTAATTGAAGTAACCTGTTATCGGCCTTAACAACTGTAATTCCTAAAGATTTAATGATGCTGATGATTTCCTCATCAGGAATTACCTGACCAATGATTTTATTTACCCTATCTAAGCTTAAATCAACTTCAAAATAAGGGTTTGGCTGCGGATAATGATCAAATATTGGAGATGAAATGGTACCTCCAGCAACTTCCTGTATCAATAAAGCGGCTCTTTTTAAAGCGTAAACGGTAATTTCTGGATCTGTACCACGTTCAAAACGGAAAGAAGAATCGGTTTTTAAACCATGTCTTTTAGCTGTTTTTCTAACACTTACGGGATTAAAATAGGCACTTTCTAAGAATATATTTTTTGTTGTTGCTTTTACGCCTGATGTTATACCACCAAAAACGCCAGCTATACACATGGGCTCTTGGGCATTACAAATCATCAAATCATCGGCAGAAAGCTTTCTTTCAACCTCATCTAAGGTTTTAAACAAAGTACCTTCTGCACATTTTTTCACAATAACTTTATTTCCTTTGATTTCATCGGCATCAAAAGCATGTAAAGGCTGCCCTAAATCATGCAAAACATAATTGGTAACGTCTACAATGTTGTTGATTGCTCTTACGCCTATCACAGCTAATTTTTCTTTTAACCAATTTGGAGATTCTTTCACCTCTATCCCACTAATGGTTATACCAGAATATCTGGGTGCTGCAACCGCATCTTCCATAATAACCTCAATAGCTGATGTTTCTTCTGCTACTTTAAAACTATCAACAACAGGTTTTTTAATATCAATCTGTAAGTAAGCAGCTATATCACGGGCAACACCTAAATGAGAGGCAGCATCTGCCCGGTTTGGTGTTAAGCCAATTTCAAAAAGAAAATCATCCTGAAGATTAAAAAACTCTTTTGCTTCTGTACCAATTGGCGCATCTTCTGGCAAAACCATGATACCATCATGTGATTTTCCTAAACCAATTTCATCTTCGGCACAAATCATCCCTTCTGATACCTCGCCTCTTATTTTTGATTTGTTTATTTTAAAAGGCTCGCCACTTGTTGGATGTACAGTACAACCTACCGTTGCAACTACTACTTTTTGGCCAGCTGCTACGTTTGGTGCGCCACAAACAATTTGTAAATCTTCATCGGTACCAACATCAACTTTAGTGATGCTTAATCTATCAGCATTAGGATGCTGGGAACGCTCTTTTACGTAACCTATAACCAAACCTTCTAAACCACCGGGTACTACTTGTACACGTTCTAAACTTTCAACCTCTAAACCTATGGAAGTGAGTATGGCTGAAATTTCTTCGGGTTTTAAATCTGTATCTAGGAATTGTTTTAACCAGCTGTAGGATATCTTCATGTATTTGTATTTTCGCGAAAGCGCAAAAATAGGAAAAGAAAGCTTAATGATGAAAATATTAGCAAAGTGCCCATCATTAAGTTTAATTAAAAACGCTTATATCATGCCAGCATCAGAAAAACTAAAAAATTTTTTATCACAAAAAATAACATGGTCTAAAATGGATATATCTAACAAAGCACCTGCATCTACAATTTTTTTGGTAAGCCTGATATCTGCCGAACTAGGTTTTAAATTTCCGGAAGGATGATTATGAGCTAATATGATACTAGCAGCATGATGTTCTAATGCCGCTTTGAAGATGATTTTAGGGTCTGCCACAGTACCTGCCAAACCACCTTTAGATATTAAAATTTTATTTAAAATAGCATTCCTTTTATTGAGTAAAATAATCCAAAACTCTTCATGCATTAAATCTGCAAAATAAGATTCTAATACATTAAATATGTCTGATGGCGTATAAATACTGGTAAGTTCTGGTACATCTGCTTCTTTTCTTCTCCGGCCTAGTTCTAGGGCTGCTATGATAGAAATGGCTTTAGCTTCTCCAATTCCTTTAAATTTAGATAATTCTTGAACACTTAGCTTACCTAAAGCATCTAGATTATTTTGATAAGTATTTAGTATTCTTTTACTTAAATCTACGGCTGATTCTGACCTACTGCCTGAACCAATTAAGATGGCAATAAGCTCAGCATCTGATAAAACTCTTCTGCCTTGAGCTAATAATTTTTCGCGTGGACGGTCTTCTTCTGCCCAGGTTGTAATAGGCATTTTTTGTTCATAGGTTGATTTCATTAATTAAAAATACAAAAACCTATGTAAACACAAATAAAAAAAGCTGATTTTAATTAAAAAATCAGCTTTTTTAGATAAAAGGAATATCTATATCTTATAAGGAGTTAACAAATTTTGTCAATCTTGACTTATTGTTAGCTGCTTTATTTTTATGAATTACGTTCTTTTTAGCCAAACGATCTAACATTGAAGTTACTTTAGGTAATAATGCTAAAGCTTCGTCTTTAGAAACTGCACTACGTAATCTTTTGATAAAAGTTCTAGTAGTTTTAGCTTGGTATCTGTTACGTAAACGCTTCGCTGCGTTTGATCTGATTCTTTTTAATGCCGATTTATGATTTGCCATCTTAAGCTTTTTATTCCTTATTAATATCTTTCCCTATTGGGGATGCAAATATAGATTGAAAAAATTAAAATACAAAGTGTTATGCCATTTTTTTTACATGTATTTAAACCTTAAAAATTAAGTAGCATGAGCTTCCAATTCATGATATGCTTTATTAAGCAGCATTTAACACAAAATAGCCTAGCACCTGAATGTGTAAGCCATAAAAAAATAAGCTTTACAAAAATTTTAAACAATAACTTATTTAAATAAATATACAAGCCTTACATTTGATTATGAAGAATACTAAAAAACTACTCATCATTCTTTTACCACTGGTAATTTTACTTTGTTCTTGGGGATTTTTTGCGCATAAAAGGATAAACAGGCTTGCTGTTTTTACCTTACCAAAAGACCTCATTAGCTTTTATAAGAGCAACATCAACTATATAACAGACCATGCGGTAGACCCAGATAAACGCAGGTATGCAGATTCTTTAGAAGCACCAAGGCATTACCTAGATGCCGACCATTATGGAAAAGCTCCTTTTGATAGTATCCCTAAGAAATGGAATGATGCTGTTAAAAAGTATTCTGAAGATACTTTAAAAGCTTATGGTATTGTACCTTGGCATATAGAACGTGTGTACTACAGACTGGTAAAAGCATTTAAAGACCGAGACTCGGTTCAAATTCTACGTCACTCTGCCGATATTGGGCATTATATAGCAGATGCTCATGTGCCTTTGCATACTACCGAGAATTATAATGGGCAACTGACAGGCCAAATAGGCATACATGGTTTTTGGGAAAGTAGACTGCCCGAATTATTTGCAGACCGATATGATTACTTTGTTGGAAGAGCAAAATATATAGATAATCCTTTAAATGAAGCCTGGAAAATTGTAGAAAACACCTATACTATGCTAGATTCCACTCTTTTATTTGAGAAGCAATTAAGTAAAAGCTTTCCCTCTGACAGAAAGTATAGCTATAGCGAGCGAAACAATAAGGTAATTAGAGAATATTCTGCAGAATACTCAGAAGCTTACCATAAGGCTTTAGATGGGATGGTAGAAAGGCAAATGAGAAAATCTATTCTTTCGGTTGGTAGCTTTTGGTATTCGGCTTGGGTAGATGCAGGGCAACCCGATATGAAGAATTTAATTAGGAAAGACCAATCACTGGAAGAAAAACAATTGGTAGAAAAGGAAGAGCAGCTTTATCAAAAAGGGAAAGCCTTAGGAAGACCTGAAAATTAAGTTATTCCCAGAAATAACTTAATTTAAAATCTTTCCTGAACTTGATTCTTAATAAAACTGTGGTAATCCAATTGATGAGTATACACAAACCAAAAAAAACAAAAATGAGTACAAAATTGCCCCATTCTTTCAATACCAAAACCAAGTAAATAAAAAATAAATTGGTTAATACAATTACAAAAGTAGCTTGTAAATGGGTGAAGCCTAAAGCTAGTATACGGTGGTGGATATGATTTCTATCGGCTTTAAAAGGAGATTTCTTTTTTAGAACTCTTAGTGTAAACACTCTAAAAGTATCAAATAAAGGTATAATCAGTACGGCTACTACAGTAGCTGGTGCAGAGATAAAAACGGGTGTAACTTCTGTACTTCCAAATTTATTTAGCTCTATAAACTTAATCCCTAACACTACCGAAATTAAACCTATTAATAAACTTCCTGTATCACCCATAAATATCTTTGAAGGTGTATAATTATAATATAAGAAGCCTGCTAATGCACCAACCATACTAAAGGCCAACGTGGCTATTTCGCCCTGCCCCATGTGCAAAAACATGATTCCAAATGTTAAATTAACGATAAGACCTAAGGTGCCTGCTAAGCCATCTATCCCATCAATAAGATTAAAGGCGTTTATCATAAACATAATGGTGGTGATAGAAAGTACTATGCTAGACAGGAAACTTATCTCTGATATTCCAAAAACACCATACATGCTGGTTAAACGAACATCTCCTAAAAAAACGAGTATTGCTGATGCTAAAAACTGAATGAAAAATTTTGTGCCCGGCCCTGCCCCTGCCAAATCATCTTTTAAACCTACGGCAAATAGCATGATACAGGCTGTTAATAAAATATTAGTAGGCAAAACGCTATCGTACCTTGCAAAAAGTAGTGATATAATGGTGAAACTACAAAAAATACCAACTCCTCCTAATCTGGATATACCAGATTGATGTGTTTTACGCTCTTGATGAAAATCATCATATAATTTTCGCTCCCTTGCTATAAACATGATAGAAGGAAGTGCCGTAAGACTTACGAATCCCGACATCAAAATAATACCGAGATAGTAAAGGTTATAATTATCAAATATCAAAATGCGAATTTTGCTTAGCCTGTTTAAAGATAGCTAATATTATAATTTATTTCAATTTCCTTAAAGGTTTTACAGGGGAAAGCTCTCATCTAACTCATCCATAATTTAAGGCTGCCCTCTTGTTAAACAACAAAAGAATTTAGGCATAAAGCTTTTAAACGTAATAATCAATAACAAGGTGGCTGATACCTCCTATAATTTGTAGACATAATAAGATAGCAGCTAATCTTAGAAATTTATCAAATATAAAAAAGCCCTTAAGAAAATCTTAAAGGCTTTGTATTTTACGATTTATACTTATGCTTCTTTCTTTGTAGCTTTCTTGGCAGGTGCTTTGGTAGTTTTTTCTGCCTTAGGTTTAGCTTCTTTAACTTTTGCCGCTTTAGGTTTTTCTTCTGTTACGGCTTCTATTTCCTGTGTTTCTGTAGCTACTTGCTCTTCTTCAGAAAAAATTGGAAGATCTTTTAAAATATGATACCAGGATACAATTTTTTTGATATCAGAAGCGTAAACTCTGGTTTCATCATGGTTAGGCGCCACTTCAAAAAAGAATTTTCTAAGGTCTTTGCCATCAGCTTTAGCTTCTGGAACAACACCTTTAAAAGCTTTCATGGCCTCAAAAACATCTTTTAACCTTAAATCCTCGTCATCACCATAAATGGTAATATCCTCTAAAGATGCTAGTTTAGCTGTAGACATATTTACAACTAATTTAGATTTTTGAGCATCTAAGCTTTCTAAAATAAAACCCGATTTGTTTTGCCCTATTAATTTGTATAAGCCCGGTTTACCCGAAACAGCTACTAAGCCTGTTAAATTCATATCTTTTGTTGAAGCTCTAATTAATCTTCTACTATTTCTATACTTAAAATTTTATCTCCTTGTCTGATATCATCAACAACATCTACATTTTCTATAACTTTACCAAAACAAGTATGGTTACGGTCTAAATGAGCTGTGTTGTTACGACTGTGACAGATAAAAAACTGAGAACCACCTGTATTTCTTCCTGCATGCGCCATAGATAATACTCCACGCTCATGATATTGGTTACCGCCAGTTAACTCGCAGTCTATATGATAACCCGGACCACCGCTACCTGCTTTGTATGATGTTGCAGCGTCTTTAGAAAAAGGGCAGCCGCCTTGTACTACAAAATCAGGAATAACACGATGAAAAGTTACACCGTTATAAAATCCTTCTTTCGCTAATTTTTTAAAGTTGGCTACTGTATTTGGTGCGTCTTCATCATAGAAGGCTACAGTCATATCTCCTTTTTCGGTTTTAATGATTGCTTTACTCATATTCTTGGTTTTAAGAACGCAAAATTAATAAAATTTTTAGCCTCCACTAATCGTTTTCATTCTATATGCGTAATTTTAGAGAAATGAAAAAAAACTTTCTTCTTTTATTCTTATTAATTTTCACTTTTAAAGGCTTTGCAGCTTCTATCCTTATCCCTATGGATGAAGACCAAAAGAACCATTTAAAAGCCTACGGACTTACTTATTGGGTTTTAAAAAATCAGCAGGAAGTAAACTGGTTATTAAATTATAGAGGTGGGAGCTTTTTAACAAACTATAATACTACTATTGAAAAAGAGCTTAAAATAAGAGGCATCAGTTATGAGGTTATTGCCGATGCTAAAGTAACAGCCATTTTTACGGAGATTTCTAATCCGGAGGTTAATATGGATATTGTGAAACTTGAAAAAACGCCAAAAATAGCTGTTTATACTCCTAAAAGTAAGCTTCCTTGGGACGATGCCGTAACCATGGTTTTAACTTATGCGGAGATTCCCTACGATGTTATTTATGATGAAGAGGTTTTAAATGGCAAACTTCCAGAATATGATTGGCTTCACTTACACCACGAAGATTTTACGGGGCAATACGGAAGATTTTGGGCCAATTATCGAATGGCTTCTTGGTACAGGGATGATGTGCAACAGCAAGAAAGCACCGCTAAAAAGATGGGCTTTACAAAAGTATCTCAGATGAAACTGGCTGTAGCTTCAAAAATTAGAGACTTTTGTAGCGGAGGTGGTTTCTTATTTGCCATGTGTTCTGGTACAGATAGTTTTGATATCGCTTTGGCCGCTGCCGGAACAGACATCTGCGAAAGCATGTTTGATGGTGACCCAGCCGACCCACAGGCTCAGCAAAAGCTAAAATTCGACAATACTTTTGCTTTCCACAATTTCTTGTTGGATTTAAACCCATCTAATTATGAGTTTTCAAATATTGATGCTACCAGTTTTAGAAATATAGAAAGAACAAGAGATTTCTTTACGCTATTTGATTTTTCGGCAAAATGGGATGTTGTACCAGCCATGCTAACCCAGAACCATGAAAAAGTTATCAAAGGTTTTATGGGGCAAACTACTGCCTTTAACAATAAAACCATAAAACCTGATGTATTGGTGATGGGCGAATTAAAAGCTGCAAATGAAGCCAGATACATTCATGGGCAGTTTGGAAAAGGGCAATGGACTTTCTATGCTGGCCATGACCCAGAAGATTATCAGCATATTGTGGGCGATCCGCCAACTGATTTAAATCTTTATCCGAACTCGCCCGGTTACAGACTTATCCTTAACAACATCCTTTTCCCGGCAGCTAAAAAGAAAAAACAAAAAACCTAATCGTAGAAATTCCATTTTATGCCAAATTGAGCTGCAGAATAAGGCATAGGATACCTGTTTACCGTATAATATCCGTTAGAGAAAAGCCCTTTGTTTACATAATTATATCTTAAAAATAAGTTGGCTCTTTTCCAATTGGTTCTTATCCAAGCATCAGCAACAGGCCAGGTATTAAACCTTACTGCCTCGCCATTATAAAACTGCCCAATAGCTGGTGCATAAGAAGGTGCGGTATATTCGCTAAAGTAACGTACATCAAAACCAAACTCGGTTTTTAAAACCTTAAAAAAATCTTGATGCATATATATACTATGGAAGGTATATACTTCTGGTGTTCTTAAAATTTGCTCAAAATCTGTTTTCTGGTAAACCAGATAATTCTCAAAAGTAAATTTGCCAAACTTAAAATCCTTACCTACGCTAAGTTTCAATAAATTGATATTACTACCTAATTGTTTAGGCTCTATGATATTATTTTCTGATGAAAAGTAAAGATGATTAGACACTAAAAAATACTCGGCTTTAGCCTGAAAATGAAACTTTGGGTTTACATAAGCAAAAGATAAGTTTTGTGTTTTTTGATTATCAAAATTCAAATTCCAACGGTGGTGATTAGAAAACCAACGTTCGTAAATAATCGCCGGACTTTGGTTTTGAGAGTAAGCACCCAAGACCAATCTACCAGCAGAATTGCTCAGCTTTATTTCTGATTGCGCTTGATACAAGAAATCGCCAATATTTCTGCCTTGGAAAATCTGCTGTAAATCTACTTTTAAGCTAGCTTTATCGCTAAAGCTATAATTTAAAGTTCCTTTTAAGCTTAAGTTTTGGAATTGAGATTGATAATTAACCTGCTTATAGTCATAAAAATCTTGTACCAAGCCAACATCCAGCTTCAACTCATTCTTTAAAAAAGAAAGCTTTTTCCCTCTTAAATAAAAACTATAAGCAAATTCATTTTTTAAATGATTTACCAAGGTAGAGTCAGAAGTAGAGTCTCTAAAAATATAATAGTTATTTAGTACGCCAGTAGTATCAACTCCTGCATTTCTGAAAAAATATTTCTGCCTGTTATAAGTAAAATTATAGCTCACCCTTTGTGTTGGCAAAGCCGATGTACTATCTGCCGAAGCAAATCTTTGTTTACCGATATTATAAAACTGTTTGATGTTGATGGTATTGTATCGCCAATTGTGCAGCGCTCCATTTAAGCGGGTAGCTTCAAACTCGGGCTGCACAACTGTAGGTACTGTAAAAATAGAATCATTTCTGATAGATCCGTTCTCACCACTTTTAAGCGTATTAAAAATAGCGTTTGCTAAAAGCGTATATCGTTTATTTTTAGATTCGTACCATGTCCATAAAGAAGCGTTTAAATTATTTGCTGTTTGCCCAAAATAGTAACCTTCTGTACGGTTGGTAGCATATTTTGCTCCAACATTCCAGTTAGGTTTTATATTTTGGCTATGGATCACATGGAAAGCCTGTTCGGCATTTACCCCCAATGTGGTTGATACCATATACATTTCTGTGAACTGAGACCTTGCCTGATAATATATAATGTCCTCCGGCTTGGTTAAATACCTATCAAAAAAATGATAGCCTAAATCAAATCCTATATTTTTTAAGGGCTCAAACAACATGGGCCTGTAAGCCATACCCATAGCTCCGGTATTCATGGTTGGGCTTTTAGGGTCATACAAAGGGTTAAACCTATGAAAATTAGTGGTACTGGTGTCTAAAGGAAATAACCTGGCGCTATCTCTTAAAAACTCTTCTTTTGTAACTTTTATAAATTTTGCTGTGTAAATGATAGAGTCCTTCTTGGTTTCTAACTGCCTTCTTAAAGAATCAACACTTATTTCTTCTTTAGGTTGCACAGGCTGTTGTCCATTTGGCTGATTTTGGTTCGGATCATTAAACCTGGTATTACCCGTTCCAATGGTACGTGGCATTTGGCGTACCTGTGCTATTACAGAAACATATCCAATAGCCAGTAAGATGAAAAGGAACAGCTTTTTTAACATTACACCAATAAAATTAACTGTTTTAAGATATTGGTCATGTGTGGTTCTGCTTCTGTTGCTGTTTTGATAATTTCGGCTACAGATACAGGTTGTAACGTTTCGGGGAAACCTTCATCTGTTAAAACAGAAATGGCAAATACAGGTAAGCCCATGTGGTTGGCAACAATAACTTCAGGTACAGTGCTCATTCCAACAGCATCGGCGCCTATAATTCTTAAATATCGGTACTCTGCTCTGGTTTCTAAATTTGGCCCGGTAACAGAAGCATAAACGCCTTTATGACAAGTAATCTGCTCTTTTGCGGCAATAGCCAAAGCCTTTTCTATTAAGTGCTTTTTGTAGGGCTCGCTCATATCCGGAAACCTCGGACCCAACTCATCAAAATTAGTTCCTGTTAGTGGATTTTCTGGCTGTAAGTTAATATGGTCTTCAATAATCATTAAATCGCCTTTCTTAAAAGCCGGATTTAAAGCCCCACTTGCATTGGAAACAAACAAAGTTTTAATTCCTAATAGTTTTAAAACCCTCACCGGAAAAGTAATTTGTTTCATATTATAGCCTTCATAATAATGCAAGCGCCCTTGCATGGCTACTACTTTTTTGCCTGATAATGTTCCAAATATCAATTTGCCAGAGTGAAACTCTAAAGTAGAAATAGGAAAATGAGGGATATGCGCATAGGATAATTGATATTCTATTTCAATATCTTTCACCAAACCGCCTAAACCTGTGCCCAAAATAATACCTATTTCTGGCTCAAACTCGCCTATTCTTTTCTTAATAAATTCTACAGAATCATTTAACTGCTTTAACATACTTTAAAATTTCTTCTTTAAAAATCAATTCATCATGCTTAAAAATAACCTCAATAGGCCATTCATAAATAGGTAGCCCAGCTAACAGTTCTTTATTAGCCTGAGATTTTAAACGTACGGCATCCTTTTCTGTTGTAATCATTAATGCTCCTGTACCACATTTCTTAAAATCTGCTACAAGTTTAAGCATATTTTTTCGGCTGAAATGATGATGATCTGGATAATTATGATGAATAATATGCGAACTATATTTTTCTACTTCTTTTCGCAATAATGCTGGCCTAGCTATACCTGTGAGCAATAAAATGGGTGTATCAGCTGCTATTTCTTCTAAAGCCAAACTTTCTCCAGTATCAATTTTTTTTAATTGCTTGCTGTAAGCTAAGGAAGAAAAAAAGATTTTTTGATGATGAGCTAAGGAAAAAGATTCCTTGATTTTATTTTTCTCAGTCTCGGATAAATCTAAGGGGCATTTGGTAATCACGATCATTTGAGCCCTACTTTTACCTGCAAAAGATTCTCTATAATTTCCGGCAGGCAACAATAATTTAAAATGCTTTAAGCGATGATAATCAAACAATAAAATGTTCATCCCGGCTTTTAAAGCCCTATGCTGATAGGCATCATCTAAAACAATAAGCTCATGTGCATCTTCAAGTTTTTCCACACCAAAAACCCTGTCTTCACAAACTGCAACTGTAATATCAGGAAATTTATTTTTTAATTGTTGAGGTTCATCACCATTTAAGGATGCGTTTTCATTTTCTTCTACCAGCCTAAAGCCTTTAGTTTTGCGTCCGTAACCTCTACTTAAAGTTGCCATTTTAAAATCAGACTTTAACAGTCTGATGATATATTCTGTTAAAGGTGTTTTGCCAACCCCACCAACTTCTAAATTGCCAATAACAATAAGCGGTAATTTAAAAGAAGTGCTGCTCAACCAATTCCAATCGTAAAATTTGTTACGCAGCCAAACAATGATTCCGTAAATCAGCGAGAATGGAAAAAGTAATAAACGGAATGTGGCCATGCTATTTCTTAAGGAACAAAATTAGAAAACCTAAGCGTTATATCTTTTAAAGATGAAAATAAAAATCCAAATGCTTACAAAGATAGCTATTAAAGCAAAAAACCCTTTCAAGATAAACTTGAAAGGGTTTCTGGTGGTATGGGCCGGGATCGAACCGGCGACACATGGATTTTCAGTCCATTGCTCTACCGACTGAGCTACCGTACCATCTTTGGTGGAAACGTTGCTTCGTTTCGGGATTGCAAATGTAGCCTCTTTTTGATAAAATACAAATAATATTTTCAAATAATTACTAAACTTCTTTAAGTCACCGTATTAAAGCTCGATAAAAGAAAATCAATATTCTTTCGTACTTAAAAATCATAACCCTATTATGCTAAAAGTTGTTGTACTATGGCTAATACTTCGCTCAATACAGAATCATCTTCCTGCTCTCCGGCAAGCATCAGTTGTAAAGCTTCTTCTAATAGTTGTTCTTCCATAAATTTAATATTTGTATACTAAGACGAGGCTGATGAAAGCTTTGTTACAAAAGCCCTGTAAAATAATTCTACAGGTATTATTATTGATAATAAAAACATTTCATACCTTAATGAGTAGGATTAAGAAGAAAATTACTATGCTTGCATAGTTTTTTAAATTTAATCTTTATATTAGCTCTATCATCAATTTAAACACTATGCTGGCACAAATTATTTTCATTTTAGCACTTATGGTAGCCATTGCAGCTTTTACCATTAGCATTAAGAAAATTATCAGGAATATTAATTTGGGTAAACCTATAGACCGTACAGACCATCAACCAGAGCGCTGGAAAAACATGCTTAAGGTAGCACTTGGGCAAAGTAAAATGACTGCGAGGCCTGTGGCGGGCATCATGCACATTTTGGTTTATGTGGGTTTCATCATCATCAATATAGAAGTTTTAGAAATTGTAATTGATGGTATTTTTGGTACACACCGCGTGTTTTCTTTTTTAGGGAGTTTCTATAACTTCTTGATAGCTTCCTTTGAAATCTTAGCCTTATTAGTTCTTTTGGGCGTATTTGTTTTCTTGGCGAGAAGGCTGGTATTACAGCTTAAACGTTTCAGTGGTGTGGAAATGACTGCCTGGCCAAAATCAGATGCTATTTATATTTTAGTGATTGAGGTTTTATTGATGTCTGCCTTTTTAACCATGAATGCAGCAGATTATAAATTACAACAAGCAGGTGCTAGTCATTACGCCCTTGCAGGCAGCTTCCCTGTATCGCAGTTTATTTTACCTTTATTGCCTACAGATATGGATACTTTAATTTTAATCGAACGCTTTTGCTGGTGGTTCCATATCTTAGGTATATTGGCTTTCTTAAACTATTTGCCATTTTCTAAACATTTTCATATCATTTTAGCATTTCCAAACACGTGGTATGCTAAACTTACTCCAAAAGGTGAATTTAACAATATGGAAACTGTGTCTCACGAAGTAAAAGCTATGTTAAATCCATCTTATACACCTCCTGCTCTTGATGCCAACAATAAATTTGGGGCTAAAGATGTACAAGACTTAAACTGGGTGCAATTGATGAATGCTTATACCTGTACAGAGTGCGGTAGATGTACCTCTTCTTGTCCGGCTAATATAACAGGTAAACTATTATCTCCCAGAAAAATCATGATGGATACCCGAGACAGAATGGAAGAGATTGGCAGAAATATAGATAAGCATGGTAAAGATTATCATGATGGTAAAAGCTTATTGGATGACTATATCAGCAGGGAAGAAATTTGGGCTTGTACCACTTGTAACGCTTGTGTAGAAGCTTGTCCGGTAAATATAGATCCGCTTTCTATCATTTTAGATTTAAGACGCTATGCAGTAATGGAAGAATCTAATGTAACGGGAAGCTTAAACGCGATGTTCTCTAATATCGAGAATAATGGTGCTCCTTGGAAATATTCGCCTGCAGATAGATTTAATTGGGCAAATAAAGAGGATTAAATTTTAAGACAAAAAGATAAAGAGAAGATAGATAAAAGAGTAAAGACACTTAACGATGTTAAAGATTTCACCACAGAAACCGATAACTGGCAACTAACAAAGATAACCAATGATACAAGTACCAACCATAGCAGAGATGATGGCTGCGGGCGAAGAACCAGAAATTTTATTTTGGGTAGGCTGCGCCGGTAGTTATGATGAAAGAGCACAAAGAGTTACACAGGCTTTCGCTAAGATATTAACGCATTGTCATATTAAATTTGCCGTATTAGGCACAGAAGAAAACTGTACCGGAGACCCTGCAAAAAGAGCAGGTAACGAATTTCTTTTTCAAATGCAGGCCATGATGAATATCGAAGTTTTGAATGGTTATCATATCAAAAAAATTGTGACGGCTTGCCCACATTGCTTTAACACCATTAAAAATGAGTATCCAAATTTAGGAGGTCATTATGAAGTGATTCACCACACGCAATTGATACAAGAACTTATTGATGCTGGTAAATTAAAAGCAGAAAACGGAGAGCCTTTTAAAGGTAAAAAAATAACCTATCATGACCCTTGTTACTTGGGCAGAGCAAATGGTGTATATGAAGCGCCTAGAAAAGTATTGGAAGTTTTAGATGCCGATTTGGTAGAAATGAAACGTTGCAAGCAAAACGGACTTTGCTGTGGCGCAGGTGGTGCCCAAATGTTTAAAGAACCAGAAAAAGGCAAAAAAGATGTAAATATTGAAAGGATGAATGATGTGTTAGAAAGCAAAGCATCGGTTGTGGCGGTGGGTTGTCCTTTTTGTATGACTATGATGAAAGATGGCGTTAAACATTTTGAAAAAGAACAGGAAATTGAAGTATTAGATATTGCCGAAATTACCGCCAGAAATAATAATCTAATTTAAAAACCCTCATCATCCAGCATCTTGTAAAAGGTGCTGGGTTATTTTTACCTACTTACAGAAATAGATTCTATTTTCGGAGCTGAAGAGTTTTTGTAATTTATTAATCTGCCATCTTCTTGCATCAAACTGTCTTTGGCATTCTTATACTTTTTATAACTTACTTGATTTTGCTGAGCAACATCTTCACTTAACCAAATGTTTAAAACCAAGGTATGCGTAATCAGTAGTGCACAAATCAGAATAATAAAACTTATTTTACCGAACTTCATTTAAATCGTTATAAATAATAACACTAAAATAAGAAAAAATATCAATTAAAAGCATGATTAAAGAGTATTTTAATAATTTTCTCTTAAAAAATCAAAGCTTTTATTTAATGAATTAAGCTCTTCTTCTGAAATCCCTCTTAAAGGAAGATGAATTTCATGAGCCATGGAATCAACGTCACCAGATGGATCTCTATAGCTTTGAAATATCACAGAAGATGGTTCGCAAACTACGCTTAACCAACCCGATTTTTCATTTCCAAAATAATTTAACTTTTGAACTTTTTCTATTCTTACGGAATAGTACTCTGTTTTGTTACTTGCTAAAATTCTTTTGTAACGTAAAAAACCATTATTGTTAACTTCCAGCGTAAATGATTTACTCCCAATGAATCGGTCTGCATCGTATTTTCTAAGAAGCTCTTCTATTTGCTTTCTATAAAAACTTTTAAGCTCATCGGTATCATTCAGAACACCAAGGAAACTCCAGAAAACAAAACTTAAGACATAAAGTAAATTCACGCATTAAATTTAATGCAACTATTAAAAAAACAAGAAATATATTTTTCCACTTATTAACTCCATCTTAATGTAAACTCTTACAATCATCATCCAGATCATGTTTAGAATTACTAATTTTACGGTATGAAATTTCACCCACTTTCTAGAGTTTGGATTTATCAATCAGACAGAGTTTTTACTGATGCTGAAGTAAAAGAACTAGAGCAATTATTAGCAGATTTTACCGCTGGTTGGCAAGCGCATCAACAACAATTAAAAGCTGGCTTTGAAATTAAATATAATCGTTTTATTGTTTTAATTGTGGATGAGCGTGAGGCTGGAGCTAGTGGCTGTTCTATTGATAAATCTGTTCATTTAATGAAAGAAATTCAGGAAAAATATCAAGTTAATCTTTTCGACAGGTTTAATATAGCTTATAAAGAACAAGAGGAAGTAAAAACTGTAAATCGTGATGCTTTTGAGGCTCTTATAGCGGTAGGAAAAATTAATCAAAACACGATTGTTTTCAACAATCTAGTTCAAAATTATCAAGAATATCAGGATAAGTGGGAAGGTAAGTTTATAAATAGCTGGCATCAAAGGGTATTTTCGTTACCTCAAAGCATTTAAAACTTAAGTTTTCCTAGATTTCTCATATTTCTTAAAATAAGACCTTGTTTGTAATAAATATAAGTGGTTGGTTTTAGGGGTGTCCATCTTCTTGGGTTAGGCAAAACTGCAGCTAATAAAGCAGCTTCTCCTTTTAATAGACTTGTGCAAGATTTACCGTAATAAGTTTGGGTAGCGGCTTCCATTCCGTAAATACCATCTCCGGTTTCAATAACATTAAGATAAACTTCTAAAATTCTTTCTTTAGACCAGAAAATCTCTATCAGCAAGGTAAAGTAAGCTTCAAAACCTTTTCTGATATATGACCTACCCGGCCATAGAAATACATTTTTTGCTGTTTGCTGGGATATGGTACTACCTCCGCGTATTTTTTTACCTTTCTTATTTTTCTGATAAGCTTTTTCTATAGCTTCAAAATCAAAACCATGGTGAATCAAAAATCTGGCGTCTTCTGCTGCTAAAACTGCTTTTTTAAGATTCATGGAAATGTCTTCAAAATCTTTCCAGTCTTTCTTAAGTTTCCATGTTTTACCTTCTGCTTTTCTCTCAAAACCCCTCTGAATCATCAAATAGGTAACAGGAGGATTTACAAATATTAACAGGATAACCCAAAATATGCTGATACCGAAAAACCATAACATCAACCTCAGGATGATTTTGGATAGCCTTTGGAGCAAAGAAGATGATTTTGCCATATATGATTTCAAAAAAAATGCTTCCTGAAAATTATCAGGAAGCATTTAAATTATTCATGTACCGATAAATTACTCAGCAACTACGTCAAAAGGAACTTGTACTTTAACTTCTTTGTGTAAGTTTAAGTTAGCAATGTACTCACCAACAAACTTCACATCAGAATCAAAAGTAATTCTTCTTCTGTCTACATCAAAGCCTAATTTCTTTAATGCATCTGCAACTTGTATCGTATTAACAGCACCAAAGATTTTACCGCTTTCGCCAGCTTTAGCACCAATAGTTAACCTTACATCAGTTAATCTAGCTGCAACAGCATCTGCGTCTTTCTTAATTTTTTCTTGTTTGAACTGAGCTTGTTTGATGTTCTCAGCTAAAACTTTCTTTGCCGACTCAGTAGCTAAAATAGCTTGACCTTGAGGAATTAAATAATTACGGCCGTAACCTGGCTTTACTGTAACGATATCGTCTTTCTCGCCTAGGTTTTTTACATCTTGTGTTAATATAACTTCCATCTGCTTAGCCTCCTTATTTTAAACCGTCTGTAACGAAAGGTAATATACCAATTAAACGAGCTCTTTTAACTGCTTGAGCTACTTTACGCTGATATTTTAAAGAAGTACCAGTTAAACGACGAGGTAAAATTTTACCTTGATCATTGATAAACTTCAATAAAAAGTTGGCGTCTTTGTAATCGATATACTTGATACCATTTTTCTTAAAACGGCAGTATTTCTTTCTGTTATCCTCCACCTTGGGAGCAGTAACATATTGGATTTGATCTTGTGCCATTAGTTTGCTGCCTCCGCTTTTTTCTTGTTAAATGCGCCGTTACGTTTTTTCTCGTTATAAGCTACAGCATGTTTATCTAAACGTACTGTCAAAAATCTCATAACACGCTCATCACGTTTTAACTCTAATTCAAATTTGCCGATAACCTCTCCTGATACCTTGTATTCAGTTAGATGATAATATCCAGTTGATTTTTTCTCAATTGGATACGCTAGTTTTTTCAAACCCCAATTATCCTCTTGGACAATTTCGGCTCCGTTATCAGTTAACACTTTCGTGAATTTTGCAATCACTTCTTTTGCTACTTCTTCTGATAACAATGGGGTAAGAATGATAGTGGTTTCGTATTGATTCATTTCTTACTATTGTTTTACCCGCTTTTACGGGATTGCAAAGGTAGAAAACATTTAATTGATAAACAAGAGATTAAAAGGATTTTATCTCAAAGAACTCGATGTGGAAGATTTATAATGCCTTCATTTTATTACTTTTCTAAATAAAAAAGTTATAAAGCCGGGTAATAGTTTTACAAAAAATAAAAGCCTATTCATTCTTAAATAATTGGTATATTAAAAATGAAAAAATTAATTTAACAAACCAAAATATAATTCAAACAAAGCATCCAGGATTAATCATTTTTAAATTGCACAATCAAATACATCTTTCTATTTTAGCAACCTGATGGAGAACTTTATAGTATCGGCAAGAAAATACAGACCTGTAACATTTGAAAGTGTTGTGGGGCAGCTGCATATTACCAATACTTTAAAAAATGCTATTAAAAACAATCAGCTTGCACAAGCATTTTTATTTTGCGGGCCAAGAGGGGTAGGTAAAACTACTTGCGCCAGAATTTTAGCTAAAACCATCAACTGCTTGGATTTAACCCCTACAGCAGAAGCTTGCGGTACTTGTGCATCTTGTATCTCTTTCCAAAATGGTAATTCTTTTAATTTTCATGAATTAGATGCTGCCTCAAACAACTCTGTTGATGATATTAGAAATTTAATAGACCAGGTAAGGATACCTCCACAAGCCGGAAAATATAAAGTTTATATCATAGATGAGGTTCACATGCTTTCTCAAAGTGCTTTTAATGCCTTTTTGAAAACTTTAGAGGAACCACCTTCTTATGCTATTTTTATTTTAGCAACTACAGAAAAGCATAAAATATTACCAACTATATTATCGCGTTGCCAAATCTTCGATTTTAACAGGATAAAGGTTGAGGATATGGCCAATCATTTGGCTAAAATTGCCACTAGAGAAGAAATAGCTTATGATCAGGACGGTTTACACCTGATAGCCCAAAAAGCAGATGGAGGTTTAAGAGATGCCTTATCTATGTTTGACCAAATTGTTAGTTTTTCTAACAGACAGGTTAATTATCAAGCTGTTATTGATAACCTTAATATTCTTGATTACGATTATTATTTTAAGGTTACCGAGTTTTTAATGGCGCAAAATACGCCAGCCGCTTTACTTTTGTTTGATGAGATTTTAAACAATGGTTTTGATGGGAACAACTTCATTACTGGATTAGCATCGCACTTTAGAAATATATTGGTTTGTAAAGATGCCGCAACGGTTCAATTATTAGAAGTTAGCGAGAATATCAAACAAAAATATTTGGAGCAGGCTAAATTAGCTTCAGCATCTTTCTTAATAAGTGCATTAAATATTGCCAATCAATGCGATTTAAATTATAAAATCAGTAAAAACCAACGTTTACAGGTTGAGCTTACGCTGATTAAGATAAGCCACATCAGTCAAGCGGTAAGCTTAAGCCAAAACCCTCATGTTCAGCAAATAGCTGAGCAACTAAAAAAAAAACCTGAAAATTTAGCCAGTCCTCAAGCAAACATACCTCTTACTGCTCCTAAACAGGATGTACTAGAAAAGGTCGCTCCTACTGTACAAACATCAGAAAAAGCGATAAATCAGGTGGTATCTCAGACAGAAACACCAGCGGCAGAAATAAATATCAATCCTAAAACGCTTATTCCAAAATTAGGTGCTACTTTAATACCTAATTTAAAAAATCCTACGGCTATAAAAACCAAAGAACAGCTGGAAGACACTATAGACTATCTAACTGGTGATGCTAAGGATGATTTTACAGCAGCGCAGTTTATTGAAGCTTGGGGAAATTTCTCTTTTAAAGCTAAAGCTGATGGTAAAATGAGCTTGGCCGCTTTAATGATGAACTATACACCCAAATTAAAGGCAGGCTATCAAATAGAGCTAGAGGTAGAGAATAAGTTGCAAGCTAACGAGTTGATTAATGAGCGAATAGACGTTCTAAACTATCTGCGCAAGCAATTAAATAATTTCTCCATTACTTTAGAACCTATTATTAACGAGAAGCAGGAAGAAAGAAAATTATATACCAGCAGAGATAAATACCAACATCTGGTTGAAAAAAACCCTAAACTAGAAGACTTTAGAAGAATTTTCAACCTAGATATTGATTTCTAAATTACTTTAAGAATTTAGGATAACCTTCTTCATCTAAATCATCACGACTATCTTCTGGAGTACGAGCAATCTCTTCATCTTTTTTACTGATTTTAAGATTTTCCTCCCCTGTAATGTGCATCCCTAATTTATCGGCATCGTGTTCTAAAGAAGCATTTTTATCATATTCATCGCCAACATAAGGATTAGATTCATCATAATCAGAACTATAATCATTGGCAGCAGTATCATAAGGGTCTGGATGCTCATATCCTACTTCCTGAGCTTCTTCTGGATCTACATCCAACTCAAAACTACCTTCCTTAGGGTTATATTTTAGATTTTGAGCCTCGTTATCAACTAGATTAGACTCTTGGTTACGGTTAAACCGCTCGTTATCGTGGTTTATTTGCTTTTTATTTTCCATGGTTTATCATTTTAAGTAATTGTAAATCATGTTGTACTATAAATATGCCAAAACACAAAAATTAAGACCTTAACATTACAAAAAACAGCTAGGCCAAAAGCTCGCATTAAAAATCAATTCTTATATTTACGCCTCATTTTAGTGGGATAAAACAAAAACAAATAAATAATGAGCAAAATCAAAGTTGCAAACCCTGTAGTAGAACTAGACGGCGATGAGATGACCAGAATTATCTGGAAATTCATTAAAGACAAATTGATTATTCCTTACCTAGATTTAGATATTAAATACTATGATTTAGGAATGGAATATCGTGACCAAACAAATGACCAAATCACTATCGATGCAGCTAATGCAATCAAACAATATGGTGTTGGTATTAAATGCGCTACCATTACTCCGGATGAAGCCAGAGTAGAAGAGTTTGGTTTAAAGCAAATGTGGAAATCTCCAAACGGAACCATCAGAAATATTTTAGATGGTACAGTATTTAGAGAGCCTATTGTTTGTAAAAATGTTCCTCGTTTAGTTCCAAACTGGACTGCACCTATCTGCATTGGTCGTCATGCTTTTGGAGACCAATACAGAGCAACTGATTTTGTTACCAAAGGAAAAGGTAAATTAACCATCAAATTTGAAGGTGAAGATGGCACTGTTCAAGAATTTGAAGTATTTAACTTTAAAGGAGATGGTGTTGCTTTAGCTATGTACAATACAGATGAGAGTATTAAAGGATTTGCAAGATCATGCTTTAACCAAGCTTTAAGCAAAAAATGGCCTTTATATTTATCAACTAAAAACACCATTTTGAAAAAATACGATGGTCGTTTTAAAGATATCTTTGAAGAAATTTATCAACAAGAATTTAAAGCTCAATTTGAAGCTGCTGGTATTACTTACGAGCACCGTTTAATTGATGACATGGTTGCTTCTGCCTTAAAATGGAATGGCAACTTTGTTTGGGCTTGTAAAAACTACGATGGTGACGTACAGTCTGACACCGTAGCACAAGGTTTTGGTTCTTTAGGTTTGATGACTTCTACTTTGGTTACCCCTGATGGTAAAGTGATGGAGGCAGAAGCTGCACATGGTACGGTTACCCGTCACTTCCGTGATCATCAAAAAGGTAAACCTACTTCTACTAATCCAATTGCATCTATTTTTGCTTGGACCAGAGGTTTAGAGTTCCGTGGTAAGTTAGACAACAACCAAGAGCTTATTAATTTCTGCCAAACTTTAGAGCAAGTTTGTGTTGAAACTGTAGAAAGTGGTAAAATGACTAAAGATTTAGCGGTTTGTATCCATGGAAATAAAGTAGAACATGGTACACATTACCTATATACTGAAGAATTCTTAGCTGCTATTGATGAGAATTTAAAAGCTAAATTAGGCTAATCAGCTAAATTATATACGCATAAGTTTAACCTTTAACTTATGTCTAAAAATTTATAAATCCTCAATGTAAAAGTTTTTTAAGCTTTATATTGAGGATTTTTTAATGTATTCTATTTTTTTTATGATGGATGGAACAATAAGAAATAACATCAAAATTGGAGCTTTGGTAAATATCGTTTTAAAGAAAGACCAGAGAACAGGTATACTTACAGAAGGTATTGTAAAGAGGATCTTAACGAGTGCTCCAAAACATCATCGTGGTATTAAAGTGATGTTGGATGATGGACAAGTTGGTCGTGTACAAGAGATACTGGAAGAAGATTAAAATATAAAATGCTCTAAAAAAAAGCTGCCAATGATATACATCATCAGCAGCTTTGCATTTTATTAGTTAGTGTGTTATTTATGTTTTATTTAATATCAACCAAAATTCCGGCAAAAATCATTCTTCCCAATTGCGGACCGCCCCAAATTTGCGTGTTATAAGCATTGGTTAAATTAGATCCACCAATCTGAATGGTTGATTTAGCTTTAGGGATTTTGTAAGAAACAGAAGCATCTAAAGTACCAATATCTTCTATTGGACCAACATCAAAAGGGAACTCATATACAAAACCTTGTTGCCATCTGTAATTAACATTATAGCCTAATCTCTTCTTAAACTCGCCATCAATACCTACATTAAACTTGTTTTCTGGTGTGTTAAAGAAGGCCAAGAAACCAGTTGGTAAATCACCAATTTTGTTGTAGCTGTAATTAGCATTAAAATTTAACTCTTTTTTATAAGCATATCCTAAACCAACACTTACCCCTTGTGTTGTTACCTCTTGTTGGTTATTAAACCAAACTTGGATGATACGGGTAGGGCTTGTTGGATCATTTAAACGGTTACGTGTTTGATTATCTGAACCAGGTGCTGCCCCCACAGCAACTGCCAATTGTCCTGCTGTTGGTCTTGAGCCATCTGTATTACCTACAAAGGGTTGGGCCCCGATAAAGTTATCGTAATTACTTCTGAAATAGGTAATATCAAAAGTTAATTTATCTTTAATGATGGTTTTATAACCCACTTCAAAAGTGGCAACCTGTTCTAAATCTAAGCGTGGTGCTGTGTAATTAAATGCGGTAGAACCACCTGCAACTGTTGCAATGTTAGCCCCTACTACCGCTGGACTTCCAGCTAATAAACTAGCGGTATAGCCATTAAACCCATTTCTAACGTTACCTAATAATAATGCACTACCAATATCTAAACGGATATATTGGTCTATTTGGGTAGGGCTTCTAAAGGCTACGCCATAGCTAGAACGGAAGTTGTGTTGTCTTTTTTCTCCAAAAGTATAAACTGCTGATGCTCTTGGTGAGAATTTAGAGTCGAAATTTTGGAAATCGTCTAAACGACCAGCAACTTGTAGCTTTAATGCATCATTAAAGAAAGTTTTAGCCACCTGGCTATAAACACCATATTCATAATTTTTAATTCTATCGCCACCCGGAGTATCCTCAAAAACAGCACCTTGCGAAGCTAGACCAAATGCTCTGTAAGCACCACCAACAATAACATCGGCAAATTTGAAACCAAATTGGTATTGTCCGCTCACATCTGTCATAACAGAGTTAACTGGTAATCTAGAACCTGCTGGCTGGTTAAGCTCTGCATTGTATTTACGTAAAGCGTTAAAAGATGCAGAACCTTCTTTTGGCCATGTTGCACTAGCAGCAGCATAAGCTTGTACTGGCGTTGCGCCTTGTTGTAAAGCCCCACCATAAGTAGTGAAAAACATTTCAGTATGATTTGAATATGGTCTTCCTTGTGGATTTGTAGGTGTAATAGTGGTTGGATTTATAGGCAACGCTGGTAATCCTGCTGCCGTTGGGTTTAAAGTAGCCATTCTAGCTCCTAAAAAGCTTAAATCATAAGTATCGCCACCATTATCTTCTGTTCTAAAGGCTCTTAAAAACCATCTATCAGATTTTAACTCGGCTCTGAACTGATCTACACTTAGATTTTTGAAACGATATCTACTGGTTGATTGGTAAGTAGTTGTACCGCCCGCTCTCTTATAATCTAAAGTTGCTTTTATCTTATCGGTAATTAAATAAGAGATGCTAGGGTTAATTCTGTAACTTAAAGTTCTGTTATCATTAGCAATTAAAGCGGTTTCTGTCCATCCTGGTGTGTAAAGGACTTCTCCAGGAACAATAGGAGTTGTTACACCAGCTTGTACTGTACTAATTTCTCCGTAGGTATTTAAAGCATCATAACCAAAACCAGAACCTGGTCCGTAATTTTTTGCCGAAGTTATTCTTTTAGATGATTGATCATTAGCCAACCAATCATCAGCAGAAAAATAAGAAGCATTAATTTTAAAAGCCAATTTATCAGTCAATTTTTTAGCGTATCTGATTTGACCATCAAATAAAGCTCTATTGCCTCCTCTTAATTTTAATGATAAACCTTCTGTATAAAACGGATCTTTAGAATTGGTTAATAAGACACCATTAAAAGCATTGGCACCATACAAAGCAGAAGCAGGACCATGTATAATTTCTACAGAGCTTACATCCAGCTCGGCAACACCCAACATATTACCTGCATTAAGATTTAAACTTGGTACTTGGGTATCTACATAATCTGCAAGTTGTATCATACGCTCTGATTTGGGGCTATTAAAGCCTCTGGTAGAAATAGTGGTTAAAAGCATAGAAGAACTGTTAACATCAATACCCTGATATTTAGCCAGGTTACTAAACATCTCTGGACCACCACCAGCTAATATTTGGTTAGAACTAATCTTCGTAACGGTTACAGGGGCTTCCAAAATACGTTCCTCTACCCTAGAAGCAGAAACAACAAGTTCATCAAAGTTTATGCTGGCTTCTTGCAAGGTAATTTTCAAATCTGAGCTTGGTTTATTTAAAGAAACCTTTTGAGTTTGAAAACCCAGCATAGAAACTTCTAATACAACAGGTACTTTATCAAAATTTACATTCAAAGCAAAAGCACCGTCTCCATTTGTAGAAGTACCAACAAAAGAACCCTGTACAATAATACTTACCCCAGGTAAACTACTATTGTCTGACGCTACAACTTTCCCCTTAACATTTTGTGCCCATGCAGGCAACGCAAAAAATGAAAAGCTAAGCACCATGATGCCTAAAAGTATCTGTTTCTTCATCTTAATTATTTTTTATAGTTTATATTGGTTGATATTATGCAAGCATAATAAAATAAATTTATAACAAATATTTGGATTATCAAATAAATATGTCTTACATCACAAAAAAGTGATGAATATCTATTTATTAAACATTTACTAACTGATGCTGCAAAAAAGAATTTTATAAATAGCAGCCCTAGTACATTCAAAATTGTATTTTTACATTTCACTTATAGCATAACCTGTTAACTGAATTAAAAAAATGAATCATTTATATCCATTAAAATTTAAAACCATTTTTAAGGACAAAATCTGGGGCGGACAAAAAATCAAAACAGTTTTGGGGAAAGATTTTGGAAACTTGCCTAATTGCGGCGAAACTTGGGAAATATCTGGTGTAAAAAGTGATGTTTCTGTTATCGCAAATGGACCTTTAGCAGGCACATCATTAGCCGCTTTATTGGCTTCAGAAAAAGAAAACCTGGTAGGTAAAAGTGTTTATGACAGGTTTGGAGATGAGTTTCCTTTATTGGTAAAATTTATAGATGCTAATGAAGATTTATCTATACAGGTTCATCCTGATGATGAATTAGCAAAAAAACGCCATAACTCTTTTGGTAAAACAGAAATGTGGTATGTGATACAAGCTGATGAAGGTGCTTCTTTGATTGCCGGTTTCAACCAAAAAGTTGATAGAGCACTTTATTTAGAAAAATTTAATGAAGGTAAACTTACAGATATTTTAAACAAGGAAGATATAAAAGCTGATGATGTGTTTTTTTTACCAGCCGGAAGAGTGCACACGATAGGAAAAGGACTTTTAATTGCTGAGATACAACAAACATCAGACATCACTTACCGCATTTATGATTTTGACCGTGTGGATGATAAAGGCAATAAAAGAGAATTACATGTAGAAGAGGCTTTAGATGCAATTGATTACAACTTCTACGATTCTTATAAAACAGCCTACAAAAAAGAAAAAAATACGCCAACACCACTTGTTTCTTGCCCATATTTTACCACGCATGTATTAGACTTTGAAACTTCTGTGATGAGAGATTATAGTGCTCTGGATAGCTTTGTGATTCATGTTTGTGTTTCAGGTTCTTATATTTTAAAATATGGTATGGAAGAGTTACCGGTTAGCATGGGAGATTGTATTTTAATTCCTGCTGGCACACAAAAAATAGAGCTTAGCACTAACGAGGGATTTAAGATTCTGGAGAGTTTTGTTGGGTGATGGGGAATGGGTGATGGGTAGTTGGGGAATAGGGAATGGGTAGTTGGGGAATAGGGTGATAGGGAATGGGTGATGGGGAATAGTTATTAGGGAATGGGAGAATAGGGAATAGTTATTGGTCAA
>NZ_DLHN01000027.1:78723-229175 GCF_002483235.1 Pedobacter glucosidilyticus
AATAGTTATTGGTCAATAGGGAATAGGATTATTGTCATCCTGAGCGAAGTTGAAGGATAAAAAAGCTTCGACTTCGCTCAGCCTGACATGAAATGATGTTATAGTCTTATTTTTTGTGATTCATAAAAGTCTTAGCCTTGTATAGCTTTTACACCTGGAAGTTCTTTGCCTTCCATATATTCTAATAAAGCGCCACCACCTGTAGAAACGTAGCTTACTTCGTTTTCTAAGCCAAATTTAGCGATAGCTGCCGCAGAATCGCCACCTCCAATTAAAGAGAATGCACCATTTTTAGTAGCAGCTACTATAGCGTCTGCTACAGCCCTAGTGCCTTCTTCAAATTTTTTCATTTCAAAAACACCCATTGGACCATTCCAAAGAATAGTTTTAGAATTCATCACGATGTCTGCATATTTTTTACGGGTTTCTAAACCAATGTCTAATCCTTCCCAATCTGAAGGTATATTTTTGGTTTCTACATATTGCGTATTGGCTGTTTCTGCAAAATCATCCGCAATTAAAGAGTCGGTAGGGATATAAATTTTTACACCTTTTGCTTCTGCTTTCTTTAAAATCTCTAACGCTAGTTCTTGTTTGTCTAACTCTACAATAGATTTACCAATTTCACCGCCTAAAGCTTTCACAAAAGTATAAGTCATGCCGCCACCAATAATTAAATTATCTACTTTATCTAATAATCTTTCTATCAATTGAATTTTATCAGATACTTTAGAACCACCCATAATAGCGGTAAATGGTCTTTCGGCTTTATTTAATACTTTTTCTGCATTTTCTAGCTCAGAAGCCATTAAATAACCAAAATATTTAGCTGTTGGGAAAAATTTAGCGATTACAGCGGTAGAAGCATGTGCCCTGTGTGCTGCACCAAAGGCATCGTTTACATAAACATCACCCAATTGAGCTAATTTCTCTGCAAAGGCTTCATCACCTTTTTCTTCTTCTTTATAGAAACGTAAATTTTCTATCAGTAACACCTCTCCTGCTTGTAAAGCATCGGCTTTAGCTTTTGCTTCTGCGCCTATACAATCATCTGCGAAAGCCACTTCTTTACCTAATAAACTAGATAAATGCTTAACCACATGCTGTAAAGAATATTTGTTGGTAGGACCATCTTTTGGGCGGCCTAAGTGCGACATTAAGATGACTGCACCTCCATCATTCAAAATCTTTTGGATAGTTGGCAAGGCAGCGGTGATACGCTTATCATCGGTTATATTGAAATCAGCATCCAGAGGGACATTAAAATCTACCCTTACTAAAGCTTTCTTGTTTGCGAAATTTAATTTGTCTACGGTATTCATATTTATTATTGTGTTGGATTGTTATTGAATTTTTAAATACATGCATTTATGAGGCCCTATACCGGGAATCTCAAATTCATCAGAAATGAACTCGAAACCTAAGCCTAAATAAAACTTATAAGCTACTTTTCTGGCGTTACACCACAAATAGTTGGCCTTTTTGCCTCGCAAATATACGATTGCAAAATTAATCAGCATATTACCATAACCTTTAGCTCTAAAACCCTCATCTGTAGCCATGCCTCTTAATTGGTAGCCTAAACCTGTAAATCCTTCTTTTGGGACGATATGAAAGGTGGCAATGGAAACCAATTCATTTGCCACGAAATAGCCTAAGTGGAAGCTTTCTTCTTCTTTATCTAGAGGTAATGCGCATTCATCGTTTTGAAGTTTCCCTTCTCTTAAAACTTTATTACGCAAAGGCAAAACATCTTGTGCTGAAATAAACTTGATCATAAGCTTTATTTTTTCGCCATTTTTTGGGCAACATCCACCAACCGGCTAGCGTAACCAAACTCGTTATCGTACCAGCCCACCACTTTTACCATGCCACCTACTATAGAAGTTAGCTGTGCATCAAATACACAGGAATGTGGGTTATCAATAATATCTACAGAAACAATTGGGTCTTCTGTATAATATAAAATATTTTGAAGTGAGCCCTCTGCTGCTGCTTTAAAAGCTTCGTTTATTTGTGCTACAGATGCTGGTTGTTGCTCTAAAATACAGGTAAAATCCGTTAAAGAACCATTTAATACAGGTACCCGGATACCTGCCCCGCCCAGTTTCCCTTCTAATTGAGGGAAGATACTGGTGATAGCTTTTGCAGCACCTGTTGTAGTTGGAATGATGGAAGATGATGCCGCTCTTGCCCTACGTAAATCACGATGTGGGGCATCATGTAGGTTTTGATCGCCTGTCATAGAATGTACTGTGGTGATATAACCTTCTTTGATTTTCCAGTTATCATTTAAAACTTTAACCATTGCAGCCACATTGTTAGTGGTACAAGATGCATTCGAGATGATTTTTGAAGACCAATCTATCTGTTCATCATTTACGCCAAGTACCACAGTTGGGATATCTTTATCTACAGCTGGAGCTGATAATAATACTTTTTTAGCCCCTGCTTCTAGATGTTTATTTGCTAAAGCTCTGGATAAGAATTTACCTGTCGACTCTATCACTAAATCAACTCCTAAGGCCTTCCATGGTAAGTTTTCTGGACTTTTCTCTGCATAAGTTTGGATACTTTTTCCGTTCACAACAATTTCTTGTTGATGATGAATTACGGTTCCTTTGTAATTACCATGCACAGAATCGTATTTAAACAGGTGCGCTAAGGTTGCTGTGTCTGTTAAATCGTTAATGGCAACAACCTCAATATCTTGCTTTTGTAATAGTAATTTTAAAACGGTGCGTCCAATACGCCCAAAACCATTAATGGCTACCCTCATATATGCTCTCAGAAATTTCAGCGAATTTACCTAATGTGTGTGATAAAAAATATTTAATTTTTTTTGTGAGTTTTAGGCTGTTTTCTATATTTGCACACCCAAAGAGATTTGGCCCGTTCGTCTAGGGGTTAGGACGCCAGATTTTCATTCTGGAAACAGGGGTTCGATTCCCCTACGGGCTACCATAAGGGAAAGGTTCTTAAAATCAGAATCTTTCCCTTTTTTTATGCCTTCTAAATTCTTGTTTATCAACAAGATAGTATCGGTAAAAACATTGGTCTGAAGAGTTCGATATCGAATTCCGTCAAAATCCAATTTTCCGGGGTAGATCGAACTTATTAGCTTTCTTTTCCTTTTTACATCTGCATTCCGGTACAATTCATCCAGTTTAGAAAAGCTATCAATAACTTTTTCAAGGAGTTCGTCTATGTTGAATTTTGCTAATGGATTAATGACGGTATTTGAGAGTTTCGCCTCTAAGCGATTGATCAGATCTTCACACTCTGCTTTTATTAATTTATAATCGGTGGGATCAATATCTCCTTCCAAGAGTAGATTCCTGGCTTTGCTAAGTTTTTCGTTATGTTTTGTAATATCTTTTAAGATTGAGCTTTTATCATTAAACTCATTTTTAGTTCGACTTTTGTAAACTGATCTGATTACAAGCCTGAATATTTCTACAGCAGCAGGATTAATAACGAAATCACGCAACTGTTTAATAAAAATTTCATTGGCTTCCACTGCATTATACCTCACACCGCAGGCTGAGGTACAATGGTAATAGTAATAATGATTGTATTTTCCTTTAGAAGCACTGCCTGTAAGCATCCGATGACATTTTGGACAATTGATAAATCCTCTTAAGGGCAAGAGATCAACCGAAACAGCTTTTACTGCGGTCTTACGTTTCTTTCCATTTAAAATATCCTGTACATCATAAAAAAGGCTTTCAGAGATTATCGGTTCATGTTGTCCGTCTACATATTTTAAATCTTCATCTTTATATGCGGGTACAATAATTTTACCACAGTAGACCGGATTCCTGATTAAACGCCAGAAGTTCATTCGCTGGCATTTTAATCCTTTTTCATTCGCCATTTTTCTAATTTGATCGGCTGCATATACTCCTTTAGCAATTTCAGAAAACACCCATTTCATCAGCTCCGCTTCGGGCTGTTTAGGTTCTATATATTTTTTACCTTGTGAGGTAATTTTGTTGGTATAACCTAATGGTGCAGTACTCATCCAACGGCCTTCTTTTCTTGCCCTTCGCATACCATTAAAAGTGTTTAATGCTCTCCGGTCATTTTCTACTTCTGGAGCCGCCAGATAAAAGGCAAGCATCATTTTATTTTCAGGTACAGACAGGTCTAAGGGTTGTTCTACTGCCTGCGGTTCAACACCCAGCTTTCTTAAGGTATTGATCATTGCATAAGCATCACCTGTGTTTCGGCTGAAACGATCCCATTTGGTAAACAGGATAATATTTCGTTTTCCTTTAGTCTTTTTGAGCTCAGCTAACAGCTTAATCCAGGATGGGCGAAGAAAAGTTTTTGCAGAATGATCTTCATAAATTACTTTATGAATGGCAATAGCATTGATCTCGCAGTACTTTCTTAAACGTTCCTCCTGATCGCGTTGGGAGTATCCTCTGTCTGCCTGTTCATCTGTACTTACCCTGATATATAAATCTGCCGTCTTCATTCTGTAACTAATTGATCTATTGACAAGTTAACCAAAAAATCCATGGTTTCCAAGATGTTTTTAGCTTCTTCTATGGTAATAATGATGCCATTCTTTTTGAGAATTTCTATTACGATTTCTGGGTTAATAATGTCTTTGTTATTTTCTGATTTCATTTACGCTCCTTTCAAAAAGAGCAATTTGCAAAGCTTCGATAAAGCCATCTCAACCGCCAGACATACGGTATGTTAAATTTAGTTCTGGTAGATTTTCAAAAAATCACATACCGTATGTTGTGCTATGTGTGTAACACAATAATTTCTTTCTGCAACTTTTGGCTATTCAAATCTAAAGCCATGAGTATCATTAGAAGAATACCCAATAATTATCCAGTATATAGAGGTCAAGTAACACTAATAAAGCATAAATTATTGTCAAAAAAAGATTAACAGTATTTTCAATAGCTTGTAACTGCACGTATATTTGAATTTATCTCTAAGCCTATATACTTGATGATTATCGATTGGAACAAATTACAACCCTATAAAACAACTAAATCCAAGAGTTTTGAGCAGCTCTGTTATCAAATAGCTTCAAAGCTATATTCTGACAAAGGTACTTTCACACCAGTCGACGATAGCGGCGGTGGGGATGGCGTTGAATTTTATTTAACCATGCCCAATGGCATGGAATGGGGATGGCAAGCGAAATATTACGAAGGTTCGGCAAGATTAAGCGTCAGTGGTAGAAAGGCAGCGATCATTTCTTCACTTCAACGAGCAGTAAACAACCATCCTAAAATGGAAATATGGTTTTTATGCTTGACCACTAATCTTACGCCAGATGAACAAACCTGGGTAAATACAGAGCTTAAAAACCATGTCCCGGTTAGTCATCCTGGCAAAATAGAAGTTTGGAATGAGAGTTTTTTACATGAAAAAATAAATCAACCTGCTTTCAACGGATTAAAGCAATCGTTTTTTAACAAACTGGAATTGCCAGTAGATTGGTTTTCAAGAACATTCGAAAAGTCGTTCAGCATTGTAAAGAACAAGTTTGATGACCTGCTGTATGTACCTAATGGAGAGTTTGAATATTATTATGTAAATCCTATTCTTTGTAATGATAAGTTCGTCGAACAGAGGATCGCTTATTATCCGAGAAAACTAGAAGAACTGCTGGGTGATGCAAAGGAAAAACTGGAAAGCCTGCATTACACGACCGATCTTTGGCGGCCATTATTGAGAAAGTATATAGATCGTTATACTGAATTCAATCTGGCGGCCGAAAATTTACTACCGGTGTTGAAAGCCCGGTTGGGAAATATCACACCGAATAATTTTGAAAAATTGATCGGTGACGAATATGAAAATGAGATCGCATATTTTGAATCGATCAAAAACGGTCTTGAAGAGTTCCGCAGGAACTGGCAGCAAAATAACGCCCAAGAACTTACTGAAGATCAAAAGAAAAGCAATTTAGAGCAATTAAAAAAGATATGGCCGGTAGAAAATGTTTATGAAGAATTTATAGAAGAACTTAAATATTATGTTTCACATAGCAGAATACCTGTTGGATGGCGTTCTGCTCATTATTTGGGAAATGGCGGCGACGGAAAAACAAACTTCTCTGTAGCATTAGTTAAGGAATACCTATCATCAAAAATTCCTGCTATTTACATTCCTGCAATTCAATTTACTGGACCTAATCCTTTAAGTGACCAGATACTAATGATGCTTGACATCAAATCGGATTACAGTTTTAGTGATTTACTGGATTGCCTGGATGAACTTGGAAAAATTCATAACAAACGCATCCCTATAGTTATTGATGGATTAAATGAAGCCATCAATGCGCAAGGATTTCTAAATGAGCGGCTTAACTTGGACCTGCCACAAATGGAAGCTGATTTCCTGCATCGAAAAAATTTGGTACTATTGACCACTTGCCGAACTTCCTATAAAGATGCGATATGGGGCGATATAAAGCATGATGACAAGAGATTTCATTCACTATATGGTTTTACAAATCAAGAGGACAAAAAGAAGCTGGTCAGGAATTACTTCAGCCAGTATAAGATACAGGCAGACCTATCTTTCCTCTCATTGGAGCGGTTCACCAAGCCTTTATACTTGAAACTTTTTTGTGAATCTGTCAATAGCGAAAGAAAGGAAATTAAACAGGTTACACTAGGCTTTGACTCCATCTATTCAATTTTTGATAATTTTGTCAGTCTCTGTGATGACAATATTTTCAAAAGAATACAAAAGGCAGGCAGGATAGCACCTACCGCTGCCAATAAAAAGCTGGCTTCAAAAGTGATGGCCGAGATCGCTGCAATATTATGGCAACAACATCAGCGCGCATTATTGTTGGATGATCTAATGGCTATTGCTGATGGTCAAACAAAACCCGACTACAAGGATTCGGTGACCAAAGCCTTACTGGATGAAGAGTTGTTGTTTATCCGTAACTGGCACAATGGGCAGGAGCATGTTTTTTTGACGTACGATCTGATGGCGGGTTATTTTATCGCCAAGCACTTAGTGGATACCGTTACGGACTTTACCACATTTTTTAAAGATGAGCAAGTTGAGTCGCTGATCGGTGATGATTATCATAAACTCCATCCTAACCACGAAGACATAATCGATGGTTTATGTAGTTTGTTGCCGATCAAGAAAGGCATCTTCGTACACGACCTGATTACCAAGCCGGGAAAAGACCAAGCCCAGTCCCCTATAGAAAAGAGGTTATTCGAACGGTCGATTGCTGCTACTATTTTACTTTCGCCGGAATATATTACACCTGAACAGGTGATATATTTTAATGCATTATCTGGGCACTCTAAAAATCTGATCAGACTGATTGGCCTAAGTGAGGACGTGCTTTTTGTTTCTAACCACCCCTTTAATTTTAAGTTTTGGTCAGTAAAGCTCGCTGGACTACCTATGAATGAAAGGGATACTGTATGGTCTGAATACCTGAGAAGTTTGAGAGAGGGTTTTTTAGATGACCTGATCACAGAATTTGAAGCCTTACAAACTAGCGCTTCACTTACACAGGAACAAAATGAAAAGATATATCTGGTTGCCGACTATCTTAAATGGACATTTACTTCAACCAATAAGAATCTTAAAGGTAAAGCCGGAGATGCGTTATATCAGTTCGCGATAAAGTTCCCCTCAGTTTTTCTCACAGAATTCTACAGTTCGGCGAAAATAAATGACCCATCCGTATTTGAATGGATGATGGTTATTCTTTATAATACCTGTATCTATCTAGTAAAAAGCAATAAAGAAAATCATAAAAATGACTTGCTCAAACTTTCTGTATTTCTCCAAAAAGAGGTACTCGGTATAGGAGGAACTCATGCAACTAACCATCTGGTTACCAGGAACTACGCTTATAGCATTCTAAAATTGTTATCCCGCAAGTTCCCTGAAGCAGCGGTAGATATTAAGGACATCAGAAAAAACTTTAAGGATATAGGCACCATAATCTGGGAGGAGGCCGAAGACCTGAATGAAGGAGAATATCGGGATGGCAATGCTCTTATTGACTACTATTTCAATAAAGAAAAAATGCCCTACATCTCGCGTGGCCGTGGCAATGAATATAATCGAACACCGGAATACCTTGCTGTTCAGGCAAAGTTGCGTTGGCGCGCTTATCAGTTGGGCTACAAATTTGAACTGTTTGGCGAACCTGATATACAAATTGCTAAATATAAGCACTGGGGCGAATCATTTGCCAGCACTGAACGATATGCTGATAAATATATCGAGATCGCCTTTCTTGAATATTGCGGGTATCTTGACGGCCTGGATGATTTGGAATCCTATGATGATATAGGCTACCTGCGCACATTTAAACTTAAACATGATCCGAGCGATATCGACGAGCCCTTACCATCGACGAGATTTGTTGAAAGGGATTTTATTGATGCCAATATCTCGTTATCTAAATGGTGTGCTGATCATTCCGCACCTGATGTCTCGGAATTTCTTGAAAGGACGGCCTTTCAGGAAAAAACTGGAAATTGGGTTTTACTGCACGGATTGGTACACCAACATAAAAAGCTTAAGGAAAGGCAGTTCTATTTCAAAGTAGACACTGTTTTTGTGCGGAATAAAGATTTGGCGGAAGCAAGGCTGGCTTTCAGCGATAAAACAGAATTAGGGCGCGCCAATAACAGCATTCCCTATACAAATAACATACATGAATCCGAGATCCCCGACGCAGATAGCATCCCGTACAATGAATTTACAGAGTGGAACTATAGTTTGGAATCTGAAATTATTGACAGGGAATATACCAAGATCGTTCTGATTGAAAATGGTAAGCGATTGATGGAAAAGGAATCAGACCAGCTTTGGGACATGATTATAAGGCAATTACATTTTTTAAATCACCCCAGGACGAACATATCAGGATTTTCCATGCCCATGATCCGGTTTAAGGCACCTGAATCCGATGAAGATGAGAGTTTGGAGGATGCATTCAAGCGTTTGAATATTGAATTGGAAGAAGAGAAATTCACCAAACAGGAGCCACGCGAAATAGATAAAACCATTGATGTTTTTATACCTGTTCGCTATCATAAAGACAAGGTTTACCTGTGTAAAAACATGATAGATGAACTGGAATTGTCAAGCCCCTACGGGATCGCTGATCTAAATGACCGGAATGGTGAACTGGCCAGCTTCAACTATACCTATGAAGTAGAATATGTTGACCAGGAAACTTTCACCTACCTGAGAAAAGATCTATTAAATAAATATCTCCAGGATAATGAATTGACCCTGTTCCAGATCGTTTGGGGTGAGCGGGACTATTATCCTATCGATGGAAATTGGGATACGGACCGAAAAAGAGCACAAACCAGAAAATGGGCACCATTTTATCGGGCAGTAGAATATAAATTTAAAGTATGAAATTACTCAATGAGGGAAACTTCTGCTATCTGTCAGGGTTTAACTTTGGACTTGCACGATATGCAGATCATTGTTGGGTATTGATTGGATTAAACGACAAAAACGATCTCATTGAAAAGGTTATAACACATAATGAAACTCTGGTACAGAATCAACGCTACCTTATCAAAAAAGCATACTCTATCTGAAAAATAAGGCTAAAAAATATGATTTGATATGCTTCCAAAAATAAACCTCAATAATCTAAAAAAATGCTTAGACAGGCTTAGAAAGTTGGATTTGTCTATTATCTCTTACCCAGAGATCATCGATATTATGAATAAAGAGATCGTATTACCCATCCTCGTGACAGAAGTTCGTGCTGGTAACTATATTGAACGGATACGGATTAATAAGGAGGACGAAATATTTACCTCTAAACAGGAGTTGTCTTATCGTACTGATTTTGAAAATATCAAGACCTTTGGTAGGGCCAACTCACCCGGTTTTTCTATATTTTATGGTACAGTAATCAGCAGTCCGATCCAATTATCAAGAATCGTTGCCTTAGCAGAAACAGATGAATTGTTAAGAAGCCAAGAAAAAGGTAAAGTTGATAAGGATATTTTCACGACTGTAAGCAAGTGGAAGATCACAAAGAATATGCGGCTCGCTGAAATGGTATTTAAAAAGGACCGAATAGTCACAACTCCGGAAATTGAAAAAGCATATCAGTTCCATTTAAAAGTATTTCGTGAAAATATGCAAGAAGAGGAGGTGCAAATGTTGATTTCAATTTTGGAGTTCTACTCGGAGGAATTCGCGAAAGCAGATATTGTTACTGATTCTGATTACAAGATCAGTGCTGCTTACGCTGAAAGCGCATTTAAAACTGGAAGTATTCAAGGCATTATTTATCCAAGTGTGAAAACTGATTACGAGGGTAGTAACGTCGCATTGTTGCCTAAAACAGTAGATGAACATTTGCAATTTGAAGAAGCACTTATCGTTCACGTTCAAATCAGAGGTAAAAAGGTGTTCCTCGATAATTTATATCGAACAGGTATCGTAGAAGCAAATGTTAATGATCTGGGATGGTACAAAATGGAGTCAGCATCGGAAGAATTAAAAAATAAGTTCTTTAGAACATAACAGCTGATAAACTAATAACTATGTCAATCAAAAAATATTTAAATCAGGCAACACAAATTTTGATGTGTGGGACAAGCAGTTGGAAGAATATTTTTTGCCCAATATAATCCTAACGATATAAATAAAAAAGAACACGAACGGATATTTTTTCAGACCAACGAGTTATTAATAGATATAGCATCTAGCTTTTTTGTTTACGGAAAATTTAAGGATAAGTGGGATACTTCAAAATGTAATCTGAATTACTCAGGGCAAAACTTGCTCCTGAAATCAGAAAAAATGGATATAACATTTAATTGGAGCTTGGCTGGAAATGAATTTTATATGGATTCTTTTATCATGTATCCGGGTAGTCTAAGGTATATGACAGATGACTTCTGGTCAGTGTTTATAGAGTTGAAAGGTTTAGGAAAGTTTAAGTATTTTGGTTCGGGGCACCTAAACGGGCAGAAAAGATAATTTTTCGAAAACAAGACTAGTACCATTTTTCAAGTGTTTAGGAAATTCATGCTATACCAAATAGAGAAGATGAATGATACTGATTATCAGCAACCGCCTACGATATTGGACATTATTCATTGAAGTGGATGTAGACGCGCCATGGACGGAATTGCTCGAAAAATCGTGAAAGGCATTTAAGTCGCTTTATTTAATTAACTATCAGCTTTGAAAGAAAGACTATTTAGTGAAGAAAAAAGCTGCAAAATCAAATAAGAGTCACTAGATTTATTCAAATCATATTCGCCTGTTAAATCAATTCTCGTTCACTTTTATCAAAGATATTCATTTTCAAGCCATTTTTCTGTGTTTGCATCTCCTTTTTAGATAAAAGTCGTTTGGTTTCTGAAAACAACTTTCTAAAACCGCTTATGAATTTACTTCCACATAAAATATGAATCACTCGAGTTCATAGTTCAAGCAGTTTGTTATATTTTCTTACACGATTAAAACTTTTCATATTCCATACTTTTTTGTAAAGTAATAATTTAAACTAAGGACAAAAATAAATTGCTTACCGTAAGTCTGGCGTAACAAGCTCTTCTTATATTCTTTCCAAACTTTGGCTAATTCATATTTAAAGAGCTATGAACAGTAACAAAAGAATATCTAGTTTAAAAGGTCGTGATTTCAACGGTACGCCCTACGCCAAGATCAAACATGTCAGTAAGGAATTAGGTCATAAAATCCGGCAGCTTTTGCGTTCGTTTATCCCACTGAACCAACCGGAAAACGAAGCCCAAACCGGTCAAAAAAGCCAGCCTTGACTGAAAGTATTTTATAGACACTTTTAAACAATTAACAGAGTACAAACCAAAGTTCAAAAGCACTTTCGGAAGGTCAACGTTGGCCCACGTGGGTGTGCAGCAAGATGTATTTTCGTATACGAAAACATCTTGCCGTCCTTAAGGCCGGGACTTCACTCGCAACTCGTGAAGTCTGAAACTTTTTAAAGATGTATCCAAATGCCAAGAAAGAAACTTGCTAATCCTGATGAAATTTTAAGCCATCCAATTATCATCAGGGTGACGGAAAAAGTATTTAAAAGACTGGAAAAGATTTGTCTGGAAAGCGACTGCCAAAGCGTAGGAGAAGTTGCCCGTAAAATTCTCTCCAATAAAAAGATCAACTGCTTTTACCGGGATGTATCACTAAATGCTCCAATGGAAGAAATGGCTTTAATCCGTAAAGAGCTCAAAGCGATAGGTATCAATATTAATCAGCAAACCCACCGTTTTCATACCAGTGAGAACGAGGCACAGCGGGCATTTTATGTTCTTAAAACTGCAGACCTGTATGAGAAGGTAGGGAACAAAGTAGAAGAGTTATTAATCATCATTTCAAAACTGGCGGAAAAATGGTTGCCAAAATCGTAAGCGGTAAAAGTATCCGTGGAATACTCCATTACAATGAAAACAAAGTAGCGGTTAAGGAGGCAAAGCTCATCCTGGCCAGTGGCTTTGCCACAGAGGTAAATGAGATGAGCGTAAACCAGAAGCTTCATCGCTTTGAACATCTTACCATGCTGAACAGAAAAGTGAAAACCAATGCCATACATATCACCCTTAATTTCGATACGCAGGATAAATTGAATGATGAGCTTTTACAGCGGATTATCAGTACCTATATGAATGGAATTGGCTTTGGCGATCAGCCCTACCTGGCATACAAACACCAGGATGCTGCACATCCACATGTGCATATTGCTACCACCAATATCAAAGCAGATGGCAAACGCATAGACATTCATGGTATAGGCAGAACATTATCGGAAGTAGCAAGGAAAGCTATAGAAAAAGAATTTAAACTTATCCAAGCGGAAGGTAGAAAGCAAAGTAATGGCTTAGGCATCAAAGCAGCAGACATAGAAAAAGCAATCTATGGAAAGACACCAACTAAACGCACCATTACCAATATCGTGAATGCAGTGATCAATAACTATAAGTTTACCTCTCTGGCTGAGATGAATGCTGTTTTAAAGCAGTTTAATATGCTTGCCGACCCTGGAAGGGAAAATACCATGATGTTTCAAAAAAATGGCTTGATGTATAGCATCATCAATCAGAAAGGCGAACAGGTGGGTGTACCCATCAAAGCAAGTGTAATATACGGCAAACCGACTTTATTAAATCTGGAGAAGAAATTTGAGCAAAATCTTGAAAAACGGAAGGTATTTAAAGAACCATTAAAACAAGCGATTAAACATGTATTTCAGAAGTATACATCCCTAAGTAAGTCCACCTTTATAGCAGAACTGGCAAAACAGAAGATCAGTGTCACGTTCCGCACCAATAAACAAGGCTTTACTTATGGAATTACCTTTGTGGATAACAATAATAAAACCGTTTTCAACGGTAGTGATCTGGGTAAAGCATACAGTGCTAAAGCAATTGTGGACAGATTAGGTACAAATGACCAATTACTAAAACCGGAACAGAAAACGTACCTCAAGCCGACCGCGTCTAACAACTATTTCAAACGTGAACGAACGGGTAATAGCTATCTTAAAGCACCTGAGCCAACCATTTACTTAAAGAGCCTACTTGATAAATCTATTACAGATTACGGGAGCAGCATGTCTCGAAAAAGGAAAAGAAAGAAAAAAGGACAAGAGCCGGAACAGCAACAATCTTTTTAACCAATAAAAAACCATATGCAAACAGGAGAAGACACTCAAGGATTACGAAAAATTATAGATTTCACCAGGCTGATCAGTCTGGTGATTTTAAGTATTCATTTTTATATCAGTTGTTATTCAGCATTTTCTCAATGGGGCTATACAGCAGAGATTACTTATCGCATGGTGATGAATATTGCCAAAACGGGGCTGTTCATCGGAATAGTTAAAGCTAAGATTGCAGCCTTAATTTTCTTATTGATTTCCCTGATTGGTGCTAAGGGCAAAAAAGATGAGCAGATCAGGAAAGACAGTATTGTGATTTATATCCTAACCGGATTGCTGTTCTATTCTATGAGTTCTTTGGCTTTCTATCTGGATGCTGAAAGGAATGTTATTGCGTTCAGCTATATCGGCTTAACCAGCTTGGGTTACTTATTAATCTTAACAGGCGGTGTCAGATTATCCAGGTTGCTCAAATCAGTGATGCAGCAGGACATTTTTAACCGGGATAATGAAAGCTTTCCGCAGGAGGAACGGCTGTTGGAAAACGAATATTCTGTGAATCTGCCAGCTGTATATAACTTAAAAGGAAAGCAGCTAAAAAGCTGGATCAACTTTATCAATATGTTTAGGGGATTGCTGATTGCTGGCTCTCCGGGTGCGGGTAAGTCTTATTTTGTCATCCGTCATATTATCGACCAGCATATCAGGAAAGGTTTTACCATGTTTCTTTACGACTTCAAATATGATGACCTCACAAAGATAGCCTATAATAAGCTACTCAAATACCAGAAGAACTATAAAATCAAGCCATCATTTTATGTGATCAACTTTGATGATCTATCCAGAACACATCGTTGTAATCCTTTAGATCCGGCAGGCATGGAAGATATTACAGATGCAACGGAAGCCAGCCGTACCATCATGTTTGGTCTTAACAGGGAATGGATCAAGAAACAGGGCGACTTTTTTGTTGAATCCCCCATTAATTTTTTAACAGCCATCATCTGGTATTTGCGTAAATACGAGGATGGGAAATATTGTACTTTGCCTCACGTAATTGAACTGATGCAGGCAGATTACGATAAATTGTTCGCCATTTTAGAGCAACAGGAAGAAATTAAAGTACTGATCAACCCATTTATATCTGCTTATCATAACAAGGCAATGGCGCAACTGGAAGGTCAGATTGCCAGTGCAAAGATTGGCCTGGCTCGTTTATCCTCCCCGCAATTATATTATGTATTGAGTGGGAACGATTTTACATTGGATGTGAATAATCCTGAAGAACCCAAGATAGTCAGCGTAGGCAATAATCCTCAGAAATTGCAGATCTATGGAGCGGTATTATCGCTATACATATCCAGGATGATCAAGCTGGTTAATCGGAAGAACCAGCAGAAATGCAGCCTGGTGTTTGATGAGTTCCCCACGATTTATTTCAACAACATGGATAGCCTGATTGCTACCGCCAGAAGTAATAAAGTTGCCACAACTTTAGCAGTGCAGGACTTTAGCCAGCTAAAGAAAGATTACGGAGCAGAGCAGGCGGATGTAATCACCGGTATAGTTGGAAACATCATCAGCGGGCAGGTTACGGGTGATACTGCTAAAAAATTATCTGAAAGTTTCGGCAAGATTGTTCAGGATAAAAACAGCATGACCATTAATAGCAGCGATACATCTACCACCAAAGCCACACAATTAGATTATGCCATACCGGCTGCTAAAATCGCAGCTCTTTCATCCGGTGAGTTTGTAGGCATTGTGGCTGATAATCCTGATTGCAAAATTCAACTTAAGGTGTTCCATAGCGAAATACAGAACGATCATGCAGCAATTAAAAAGGAAGAAGAACATTACAAGCCTATTCCTGTGATTGAAAAAGTAAGTACCACAGATGTGATTGAAAATTACAAGCGTGTAAAGCAGGAAGTTGAAGATTTGATTAATGCGGAGCTGTTATTGCTTGATGCAAAGAATAAATTATCTGAGCCGGGAGAGATACCTCCGAAACAAGAAGATGAGGAGGGCCTTGAAGGCAGAGCGATTTCTATGTGATATTATATTACTTAAAGTTTGGTATATCACACATCAAAAAGTACGAGCAGCAGGAAACTATTCTTAGCAGAGCACAACAATTATAGTAAGACAGATAAAGGTGCAATACTAATACAGGGTGAAAAATAGTCGTAAAATATTCTATAATTATAAAAGACTGCCTTAATTATTTTGAGATAGCCTCACTTACAAACCTATGATATACTACCCAGAGAATCAATATTGACTAAAATATCTCCTTTAAATATATTAATATGCGATATCAATTTATTTTCACTTAACATTGTCAAATATGATTTTTTAGAATTTGTGTATTTTAATCCTTCTTTCTTAGAATTTGGTATAGCTTCATTATATTTTGCATCATTTTTTAATGTATATAATAATCCAAATTCTACTGCACGTAGTATAAGATCTGTATCTTGATATGCCATTGGATTAAAATTCTCATTATATCCTCCAATTCCAATGAAATATTTTTTAAGAATTGAAATTCGTCCAAAAGAACCGTCTAAAGGGTTATTACTCGCCTGATGAAGTATAATTTTTGAATTATTTTCAAATAGCTTTATAACAAAGCTAGCACCGTCTACTCCGGTAAAATTATCACAATCTAAGTTAACTAGAATTTCCCCTGTAGCATAATAATGAGCAATATTTTTAGCTGTTGATGCATGCCATTCTATTAAAGTCTTAGAAAGTAAATATTTTAAATAACCACTTTTTAATTCATCTTTAAAATTCTGGACAATCCACTCATGAAGCCCATCATTGCTATTAAAATTAATAAGAACAAATTCTACAATGTCCTTATTATGCCTATTGTCGGATAGATTTTTAGTAAGAGTTTGAGATATTTGATGAAATCTGTTTTTGCAGGTTATACAGAATGAAATTTTTTTCATAATTTAATTCCAGATTACTAAAGCCCCCCTTTTTAATAAAATAAAAATTCTATTGATAATTATTTTTTTAAATGATTCATATTGATTGTCATTGTATTTTATTTGGTTAAGTATTTTAATCACACAATCTTCTAAAAAATGCTTATTAACTAAAGATTTGACTATAATTTTATCAACAGCATTAACTATAATTTCCTCAAATTCAATATTCTTCAAGTTAAATTTCACAATAAATTCATACTCACTTAAATTACAAATGAAGCCCTTAAAAGTAAAATCAATAGCCTTTGAGATTGAATGCTGCTTTACGCTCAGATATTTTAGAGAAGGATGAATCGAAATCTTTTTAAATAAGAAAATATCTCCGTTCTCTATGAGTACAGAGTTTGATAAAAAATGATTTTCTCTATTTCTATATTCATCTCCTAATTCAAATTTGGATAGCTGTTTGAATTTAGTCAATTCAGATTTAAAAGTACTTTTTAACACATGAAAAGCATTATTTTCAATTATATCTTTTATAGCATCAAAAAAAGTTAACAGCGTTTTTTTTAACCTTATATCATGACTCAAGTAAAAATAAAGATTAAATTTTAGATTACCAAGTATTGAGATGGTCTTAGGAAAAGAGTTATAAAGAAGGCTCATTTTAAGATTTTTGTCATCAACATCGATAGAGGGGAAATATGATCTTACTTCATAGGAGATCTCTTTTTTTTGACCTGATAATGACTTATTATGTATTTTATTAAAACTTATTACTTTAAATAAGAGATTATTTATATTCGTATATTTAAATACTTTCTTATAAACACTCTTTTGTGAAATTAAAGAAATAATTTTTTTTGTATATATAACACATTTTCTTTTATAGCTAAGTATATTTGTGTATTCAGATAATTTAAGGAATATTACAGCAGATAAATAAGTATAAATAAATGTTAAGTCAATACAATTAGAATATTTGAGTTTATATTCTTTTTTCTTTTTTTGGATGTATAAAGGATTAATTTTATTATTCATTAAAAACTCTAACTTCAATTCACTTTCCAATACAGAAATTTCACATTCTAATAAAGATTTTAAACTTATAGCAGAGAGTTTGTATTTTTTTTTAATACATTTTGTTTTTTCTAAAAAAAATATGTTTGCAAGTTCAAGCAGAGAATTATTCTGAAAATAAGCACCAGTTTCAATAAGTGAACGCTTGAATAATACGGAAGCTTTATACCTATCTTTTTCATCATAAAATAATCTATAGGTTGACTTTATGTTTCTTTTGTAGAAAAAGCAACTCCTTAAAAAATTTGATATATCTTGATTTATCTGATAAAGTAAAGTTCTATTTCCAGTTAAATCAAAAAAGCTTAACTTTAATAAAAGCAGATTAAATTTCTTCAAATCAGCTTCATTTTTAGAAATTTCCCTATATATTAAACCCTCATTAAATTTCTTAATAACCTTTAAATGTATTAAGAACTTATCATTTTCTGTTATTAAATATAATTGTATAAGCGAGTTTAAATCCTCTATTATATTTTTACAATTTGACTTATAATCTTTTGATAAAAGATGGTTGACTAATAAATCTCCTATCTCAAAAGCTCTAGACCAATGGTGTCTTTTACCTGTAATTTTAAATAGGCTTACGTAATAATTAAGTGAGTCAGCTAGATGTGAAATTCTGTTTTCTTTTTTTGAGAAATAGCAACCAGTTAATAAAATTTGCTTTTTGACTATAGCTTCGAAAGCTTTATTTTCGTCTGCCATCTATAATAATGTTTTCTTTTAGTCTGTTTTTTTTCTACTGAACGGTAAAGTTCGCTTGTCTCTTTCGCAATAACATCCCAGTTATATCGAGCTTTTACAAACGCCTTATTTAGTTCTCCCATTTTACTAAAGTTCAGCCCTCGGATATTATGCATAGAATTTATTAGTCCATTTAATGATGAAGGAGTATAAGTCAAAATGCCTTTTGAATCTATATACTCTGAAACAAAACCAAAATCAGGTATGATTACAGCCTTTCCAAAGCTCATCGCAAGAAGTAAACTTCCTGATGTAGAAATATTTTTATAAGGCAAAACCATAACATCTGCGGCATTAATATAATATTGAACATGATCATTGGGAATATAATCAAAAGCTCCCAGAATTTTATTATTTGAAGCATTTATTAATTCTATAAAATCTTTCAATCCAGTTGTTAGTGAAACTTTACCCACAATAAGTAATTTGACTTTATTATCAGATATTTTGTTAAATATAGAAATTAGCTCTGCTATACCTTTATATTCTCTTATCATTCCAAAAAAAAGGTATATAAAATCACTATTATCTAATTCCAATAATTTCCTAGCCTCTTGTTTTGAAATATCATTTTTATAGAAATCACAATAATTTCCGTGTTTAATTACTACAACTTTATCAAAGTTTGACGGAGATAATTTATATGATTTTATTACATCAGGCTTAATATATTTACTATGTACAATAATTTTATCTACTAAATACTTAGCTAAAATTCTTAAAAAAAATATTTCTATTGATGTGTTTTTATTTTCATGATTACTTATATTATGTATTGTCCAAAATAATTTTACTTTTAGTATTTTCAGAAATAAAACATTTAGAATAAATTTTAAAGATTTAAAAATAGTCTTAATTTGCTTTTCATCTATCATAAAAGTATGTGTCCAGTGAATATGTACAAAATCAAATTGCCTATAGTATTTTATATTTTTTAATACAGACAAGGATTCTAAGTGCTTTGAACTTTCAATAAAAACACCCTCGTAAAATAATTTTTTTTTTAATTCGGACTGATATGGATTAGCATAGAAAAATGGCACAAAAAGACCTTTCATTTTTTAAATTTATTTTAGTTAAAGTTCTTTCTTAACAATTTTGATTTACGTTTTAAATTTCAAAAGAAACTATTAAACTATTAGCCACGGGTATTCACCTTTATAAAATTTCTCTACAGCCTTGTTTCCTAGAAGTATTCCATTAGGTGATCTTTTTTTTAATCTATAATTAAGTGTGTATAAGGACGATGAAGTAAAGTAAGGATATAATGAACTTATTGCACTAAAAAAAATACGATCTGCTCCTAATGGATAATTCCATGCATGACCTATCTTTTTTAATATATCACTTTTTAATGCATAGCAACTTGTGTCAACAACATTAGGGTAGGTAGAATATGGAGGTAAACTTTGCTTATACCAATAAGATGGCCATCTACCTAAACTCTCACAATTATCATTGGTGATAAATTTAGCTTCTTTTGAGAATATTTTTCTAAGACTATATGCCCAATCTAAATTTTCAGATTCTATTATATCAATTAAAGACTCAACATGATTAGGATCATACCAATTATCTTCATCAAGGAAAAATACATAGGGAGAATCAACTAGGTAAGAACAAGCGGCATAAATTCTATGTCCATTGAATCCATTTTGACCCGTGTTATAGGGAAGGACAATTATTTTGTGCTTTGATGAATTAAAATTCTGTAGTATTGAGTAGGCTTCTTCTTTAAATTGTTCCCCATCAATTATAATCAGATGAATTAGATCTTCAAAAGTTTGATTTATTACACTCTCTACAGCCATTTTTAATTTTTTCGTCCCTATTGTGGGAGTTATAATAACTGCTTTAGGAATATTTGTAGACATTAATTAATGATAAGTATAGTATAAAAATAATAAAATTCTTTGAAAGATACTAAATTTGAATTTATGTATCTATTTCAAAGTAAAACCCTTATAGCCAGAATTTATTATAATCAATTAGAATGGAATATTCTTATTACTGATTTTTTAGCTCATTATATAAATAAAAATAAAGAAGCTTTCCTTATGAAAGATTGGAGTATTTCTTTTAGCCAGAATTTAGGAGAGCATATTATATTAGAAATAATAACAACTGGAGATATTAAAAAATTAAAAAGCCAATTATATAAAGAATGTATAGTTTTTTTAGAAAATCATCAGTCTATCACAAAAGAAAAATCCATTCTGGAGAATCGCTATTTTATTAATTTCCCTAATAATTCCATCTGGTTTAATAAAAAAGAAGTGTTACCTGTTCTATTTAAATCATTAAATCCTAAAAATATTATATCTAAAATAATAGTTAATAGTTTTAGTAAGGAAACAATTAATAAAGCAAGAATTATTACGTTAATTTTTTATTTGCAGCTTTGCACTTTAAAAGCTTTCGACCTGAAACTTGAACAACTTAATAAGTTTATATGTGATGAAATTGATGTAGAAGAACAAAATAAAAACAACATAAAAATACAATTAGAGAGCATTAAATCAAATGAAATTTTTCAGGAAATTTTAAATGATGTATTCTACTTAGACCCAAAAGAAGAAGAGCTAAAATGGATGTACGAGTGGTATATGTTTTGCAGGGCAAATATAAATCATTCAAACTTCATAGAATCTTATACTAATTTATGCTTAATATTTATTAATCAATTGGGCTTCACTAAAAACATATTTTTACAAACTAACAGAACTATATATTTTATCATCAAAGAAATTCTTGATAGAAGATAATAATGTAATTATAAAAATATCAAAGAATCGGATAATTTTTTAAGAAAATACTCACCTTTTAGTTCATATCTAATAGGAAGATTTTGTAAGTATAGACTTGCTTTAGCAATTAACAAATCATCCTTAAGCATTTCTGATACTTCATTTATATCTTCATAGTATAATGGATAATTATCACCTAAATATTCAACTATTGATTCAAGTTTGTTTATGAAGATAGGAGTATTTCGAGAAATACATTCAATTACAGTATTATTTGCACTACTATCGAATATATTATCAAATACAACACTAGAGCTTAATAAATTGTCATATAGATTATTATCAACAAAATCAACAATTGAAGTATCACTATTTTTTATGTCTTTAAAAGTAATATTGAAATATTTTAATTCATCTAGGAAAACTTTAATAGAATTTCTACGTATTATTTGAATCTTCATGTAGTCGGTTGCTTTTAATTCATGAAATATTGATCTGCATCTTAACCAACTTCCCATTTGAATAATTTTTTTTTCTTTTAGAAAAGAATTTAAATTAAATACCTTATCTGGAAACTCTGTTGGATGTCTTAATGTTATAATAGGAACATCAAGTCGCTCTTTTAATTTATTTGTTAAGTAATTTGAAAATGTAAAAATACCTTTACAGAGAATTAAATTTTCTTTAAAGTCCTTACAGTCTACGAGTTCTTCTGTTGACAAAGTCTTTACCCAAGGAGGTATATTAGGGGGATTATGGACAAAACCAATCCAAGAACGTTTATAAGGAAGTAAATTTTTAGATTTTAAGATATTCAGTTTCCATCCAAAGCTGTAATCTAAATAACCATCTAATAATATTCCATCAGCACATTCAAACTGTTGCAATAATTCCATAATAAATTTAAATCCACTTCTATGTTCACCAAATGTAATATTGTTTATATTATATTTTAGATCAAATTTCATCATTATAACATATTTAATAAGTTATTTTTCACAATTAAACTAGCATAAGTTTAATAAATTAACTGCCTTACTCTCATTTTAGACCTAATGCTGGAAAAATCAACAGAGTTATGCCAGTTTTCCATATTCGTGTATACAGAGTAAAATTTGAAGGGCTTTTTAAATTACTAAATGTGCAATAGGTTTCATTAATTTACTTTTAGATCAATTTAGCCCCAATGAAAACAAGGCATTATATAAATTTCAATGTTTTTACCTATAAAATCATAGCCATCAAATGGCCCAAATATCTTAATATTGTATATTAATTTGAATAAAATATAAATATTAATTTAAAAATTTTCATGAAAAATGAGAATGTACAAATCAAAATAAGAATTTTTTTAAATCGAACTTCTTGGCATTTTTTCTTGAGTAATTTCATTAAATCCCATCTCATAGAAGATATGTCTAACAATAATAACTTCATAAAGAATTGGTTTATAAATTTCAGCAAAGATAGAGGAGACCATATATTGTTGACTATAATTAAAAATGCAGACTCTAATATACTGGAAAAAAATCTTTCAAAAGCGCTAGAACTTTTTATTTCCAAATACCCGTCTAAAACAGATCCAATAAATCTCCCTATCAATACATTTTTTATAAATTACCCAAATAATAGCTACTGGTTTGAAAAAGAATCTACAATTACTTCAGTAAAATACACTAATGATGAAATAGAATTAAAACAAGTAATTTCTAAAGTAATAACTTTTTCTTTAGGAAATGAAATTATTAATGATGATGATTTATTTACTTTGATGATTTATCTACAAACTAGTGTTTTAAAAGCTGTGAAATCAGATATAAATGAAGCTTATATTTTTTTTGAACAATTTATTAATCGATCAAAAAAAACAATTTATAACTCATATAAAGATAATCTTGAAATAGAAAAAGAAAGAAGATTTTTTCAATATTTTTTCAAAAACAATTTTCAAACTCTATCTGAAATTGTAGACGACATTTGGTTAAGAGATAATTTTAATGAGGATTTTGAGTGGTTAGGTGACTGGGTATATTATTGTAATAGATTTATAAAAAAAAATAATAATATAAATTTATCTTTTACAATAATTAATAGTATAATATTTGACCATTTAGATTTTACTAATAAAGGCAGAGATACAATAAATAAACTAATACTTAAAGCACTAGTTATGAGATTTGTATATCTATTTATTTTAGTTAAAGATATTTTAGTTTAAAATTAATGAAATTTTTAAACTAAAAATAGAAATAGTTTGAAAGTTTAAAAGTATTATTTAACTAACGAATACTTTAAATTGTCAAAAAGTCGTTCAACTAACTTTCTATCATTTGTAATTATTTCAGCACTGCCTTTAATTTCAAATTTAAAATCTAAACTAGTCCCATAGTTAGTTTTTAGTTTATCTGGCAACTCTATTGATACAAGATAAATACTTATCTCTCCGTTTTCAGTTTTGAAACTATTTGTAGTTAATGAAATAGATAGAACTTTCCCTTTTATACTGCCATATTCTTTATAAGGATAGTTATCTAGTTTTATTATGACTTCTTGACCAGCTTTAACTTTTCCAGCTCCCAGAGCAGGTAACATCATTTGACCTATGATTTTACCACTTTTAGGCACCACAGTTAGTACATTTTCACCTGCTTGAATAAATTGATTGTTAGTCCAGAATTTAGAAAACTGTACTCGTCCGTCTATAGGTGCTTTCAACGCAAACTTTTGTTCCCAAACTTTAAAATTATCAGCAAGATCAGTATAAGTTCTCAAAAGATTCAATCTTATTTTTTCTTCTTCTTCATTTTTTTGAATTTTAATTTGTTGAATTTTACTATTTGATTCTTGGATTTTTTCACGAATAGTTGTTAAATTGTTATGCATAGTATGATAAGCGTCTTTTGCTGATAATAGATTCATATCTGATTTATCAATTTCAGCTTCTGTTAATACTTTCTGACTATATAAAACAGAATCTCTTTTATGAAATTTTTTAATTAATCGAACATTTTCATCACTTATTATCAGCTTCTGATTAGACACTTTTAAAATATTCTCTTGCTCTACAAGAACTTTTCTAAGAACTTCTTCTTGTTTTATAAGTAAGTTTGTTTTATGTTGTTTCAAGTATTGATTGAGAGCTTCTATAAATGCATAATATTTTAGATTTAGATCTCCTATTGCCAAATTTCTCGGATAAACTAAATCACTGTTATCATTTATTATATTTATGTTAAATTTTTTTATTATATTATATAATTTCCTTATATCACTTAAGTTAGCTGAATTTTCTATAACTGCTAGATAATCACCTTCTTTTACAATATCCATAGACTTAATATTATTTAAATAGAGTTTACCTGATGAATTAGCAACTAATTTAATTGGCGCAACATTAGAATTAATTGTAATTTCTCCCGAAATAATATCTGGATATCTAATTATCCATCCAAAAATGAATAATACAGCCATTAATATTGATACGAAAATAGTGACGACAGTCCCAAATTTTGTTGGAATTCTCTCAATAATAGTTTGTATTTCTTCTGTTCTCTCGAAATTCTTTGACTCAAATATTTTTTTGCTCATTTATGCTTTTTCGGATAATAAGTTATTATTTACTTTTATTTCTTCTTCAAGTGAGCCTAAATCTACTTGTGCTCTTGCTAGATTATAATATCGTCCTTGTTTTTTCATCAATTCCTCATGATTTCCAATTTCTACTATCATCCCCCCTTGCATTACTACTATTTGATGAGCTTTTCTGATTGTACTTAGCCTATGTGCTATGATCACCACTGTTTTATCTTTAAAAACATCTTCTAAAGCCGTAACAATTTTTTGTTCATTAATACTATCTAAAGAGTTTGTGGCTTCATCAAAAAATAAATAGTCAGGGTTTTTATATAAGGCTCTTGCTATTAGAATACGTTGTTTTTGCCCACCACTAAGTCCTCTTCCTGTCTCGCCCATTATAGTTTTATAACCTAATGAAAGGCGTTCAATATCACCAGCAATATTAGCAGTTTCGACAGCATATTTTAATCTATTGTAATCAATCTGTTCATCATCTAAAACGATATTATTCAAAATATTATCATTGAAAATTTTGCCATCTTGCATAACTACACCACATTTACTTCTCCATTGTTTCAAACTAATATTATTTATATTCATGCCTCCAATCGAAATTTCCCCAAATGATGGTTTATACAGTCTTAATAGTAGTTTTAGTAAAGTAGACTTACCACTTCCGCTATCTCCAACAATAGCAGTGACTTTTCCTTGAGGTATAATTAACCTTAAACCTTTTAGTACAAAATTAGTATTAGGACCATACTGAAATGATACATTATTCAAAATAATATCTTTCTTTGCTGGAAGTTGTATACTGTTATTAACCACATTTAAATCCTCATCTTCTAGCTCATGAATTTCATTTAAACGAAGTAAACTTATTTGTGCAAACTGAGCAGATATTATAAATTGAATAAATTGCTGAACTGGTCCATTCAACATACCAATTATAAACTGTGTAGAAATCATTACTCCAAAGGTGATTTCTCCAGCTATTACTGCTTTTGCACAAAAAAAAGTAATTAGCAAGTTTTTTAAACTATCAATAAATTGCGCTCCTAAATTTTGAGCGTTATTAACCGATAGAACATTTAAATTTACTTTATAAAGTTTTGCTTGTATGCCTTCCCATTTCCAACGCTTATACTTCTCATAATTATTTATTTTTATGTCTTGAATACTTTCTATTGTTTCTACCCAATAACTTTGATTTTTTGCTACAAGTTCAAAATATTCCCAATCTAGCTTTTTCCGAACACTTAAAAAGGCAAGTATCCATACTACATAAAAAATACTTCCAATTAAAAAAGTATAAAAAATAAAATTATTATATATCAATAAAATTATTCCAAAAACAATGAATGTAATACTTGAAAAAATTAAGTTTAAGGAATTATTCATTATAAAATTCCTTATTCGCTCATGGTCATTTGCTCGTTGTAGAAGATCTCCCGTCATTTTTGTTTCAAAAAATGTTATAGGCAATTTCATTAGTTTGATTAAGTAATCAGAAATCAAAGCAATATTTAATCTAGCAGTTACATGAAGTAAAATCCAATCTCGAACGGCATTTGAAAATGTAATACTAACTAAAATAACAATATTCGCAATAAGAACAATATTGATAAAATCTAAATCATGCGTTTGAATACCAACATCTATAACAGCTTTTGAAATGAATGGAAGGAGTGCTTGTAGCGCTGTTACAATCAACATTACAATAAATAGGTTTGCAAAACTTGCTTTGTAAGGAACAAAATAACCGATGATATGCTGAAGACTTTTTTTCTTAGCAGCATTTTCACTACCTTCTCTTATTAAAAAATCTGCTTGAGGCTCTACCGCTAATAAAACTCCTTTGCTTTCTCCAGGTTGGTGCCATTTTTTTTGGAAATCATCATGTGAGTAATCTAAAAGTCCTTTTGCAGGATCAGAAACATAAACTCTTTTTTTTGTAATTTTATAAACAATAATAAAATGGCTATTAGCCCAATGTATAATACAAGGTAAAGGTACTTTTGAGTATAAATCTAAAAAAGAAGATTTAATAGATAATGTACGCAAACCAATATCTTCTGCTGCATAACTTAAATCTAAAAAAGAAACTCCCTCTTTCGTAATCCCGCATTTATCTCTAAAATGTTGTAAAGAATAATATTTACCATAAAATTTTGCAATAATTTTTAGACAAGCTGGACCACAGTCCATCATATCTAGTTGTCGTTCATGTGGAAACTTTTTTAGTATCATAATATTTAACGTGAGTGCAAGATAAGAAAGAGTAGATTAATTTAGATTATTTAAAACATAATAATCTGTATATCAAACAGTAAGAATATTTATTATATTATATTTAGGAACTACAATCCATACTTACTTCTGATAAAACTATTGAAATTTTTGTAAAAGTTGATGATTTCTGCAAAGAATTTGAAGCTGAAATATATAAACATCAATTAGATGCTGGTAATCATAAGGTTAGAAATCAGGAAGGCATCCCTTGCTGATGTAGTCTTCTCCTATAACCGATTTGTAGAACTACAACAATGTGTAGCAGTACCTATGATATTATTCTTAAAAACCCACTGTTTATGACGTTCCAGAGGAATAAATTTTATTGATTCCACACATATTAAAGTTTGTCATAATCGGCGAGTCCACAACCACAAGGTATTTGCTGCTGTAGTAGAATGGGGGCAATGTTATATTAGTTGGTTTTATGGATTCAAACTACATCTGATATTAACGATAAAGGCGAAATAGTCGGTACTTAAAAAGTATATATATTTATGATTGTCAATACTTTGTGTATGATTTTAATGTGAAATAGTTGCAAGATTTGTTATATTCTTATCGTAAACGTTGCAAATATTCTAATGCCTCCAACTAAACACCAAAGCATCAAACCAGCTTATTTTTCACTTTTGAGCACATCCTAAATCGCCACCATACCTTATTTTTACTTGCCAATAGATAGATTGGAGTGTTTTTGAAAAGGCCTTTGCCCCACTCTATTGTAAGGATAACGGTTGTCCGGCCAAGCCCATAGTTTAATGGTGGGTTTACTGATGTTAAAACATATCCGTAACGTATCAGATGAAAGCGTTGTGGAGCAATGGAGCGAGAACAATTATTACCAATACTTTTGTGGAGAATCTACTTTTGTTTGTGGAGTTCCCTGTGAGGCCTCAGAACTGTTTCATTTTAGACATCCTATTGGGGAAAAGGAGTTGAACTGATTTTGCAGGAAAGCATCAGGGTTAACGGCAAAGACGGTCATGATGATACCGTGAGTATAGACACCACGGTACAGGAAAAGAACATCACCTATCCCACTGATGCAAAACTGCACAAAAAGATTATCACCAAATGTCAGCAGATTGCCTCAGATCTGCAGCTTACTGTTCGTCAAAGTTATACACAGACTTTGAAGAAATTAAGTAGAGACCAAAGGTTCAAAAATCATCCCAGAAACAAAGCAAAGGCAAGAAAGGCAGATAAAAAGATAAGAACCATTGCAGGCAGGTTTGAACCTATTATCGGACATGTTAAACAAGACTATAGGTTAAACCGCAACTTTTACAAGGGAATAGTGGGCAATAACATCAATATCATGCTTGCTGCATCTGCTTTTAACTTCAAAAGGATGATGAATAAATGGAAATTATCTTTTGTAGCTTCTTTTTACAATGGCAGCTCCTTCTAGTGTGGGTGTTTATAAACTGACAAAAAAAATCTGCAAGATCATCCCAATAAATTATACCTTGAAAAATTAAATTTGACTTTTAAGATTCGACCAAATATTGTCTTTTTTTCTTACAAAGGGGTAATATGGACAATCGAAATATTAAATTAATAACCGCTATGACTCAAGATAGTTTGGGTATATTATTCGGTGATAAGGTCTACATATCTATAGCTTGGCTGCTTTACTCTGGAGTAACGGAATCCAAATGATTACTAAACCTTGTAAAAATATGAAAGACTTCAATATCTCTCAGGCCTACAGAATAATGCTTCGTAGAAGGCTATTATAGAATGTGTAAATAAACTAAAAAAATATCTGCAAGCTCTAGCATACTCGTCATCATTCAATTAATAACTTCTTGATTAATACTATGGGTTTTCTTTGTGCTTATCATTTCTTCTCTAGAAAACCTTCTATTAATACTATTTTTAAAGATTACGATAGACAACTCCTTTTAACTGCTTAAACCGAACTAACGTTTTTTATCAAAGCTATGATTTTAAAATAGGTATTTAATATTAAAACTACTCTAATAGATGATAAATCTAAAAATGACATCTTTTTATAATGATTAAAAACCTTTCCAATTAATTATATTTTGTTTCAACTTTATTTTAAGATTAATAAACTAAGACTAAAATTAACAAAACTTAATATTTTACAGCCCTGTAACATAGCCTTAAATATTATACTCATATATTTAAAAAAATACTAACATGAAAATTGTTTTTAAAATTTAAAAAAAAGGTATATATTTAGACTCAAATACTAAAATTAAATTTATATCATTTTAATATGAAAAAACTCAAACTTAATTTAGCAGAATTAGAATTAATTAGTGAAGTTATTGAAAATAAAGAGTTAAAAACGATCAAAGGTGGTTATGATTGGTTATATAACTTTTATAATACTCATGGTGAAGGTACTTATTCTGGTGCTTTTGTAGATAATTGGTATGATACAAATTATTATTCTCAAGATCCTTGGGGTAATTATGGAGGTTACGGAGCCCCAAACAATCCATTGCCTCTTGCAGAAGTTATAGTAACAGGAAGCTCTAGTAATAGCTCTTCTGTATATGATGCAATTTCTTTGATGTTGTCCTCACTAGGTTTAGCTGCTGACCACGCTCAGGTTGCTGCAGCTTATGCAGGTATAACGTCCAAGGGTATACAAATCACAGGTACTGCTTTTGGAGTTTTAAGTGTCGGACAAAATATATACGAAATAGCTAGTGGCGATGGAGATGCCTTAGATTATGCTCAAGCTGGGGCAGGACTAATGCTTTTAGGGGCAGGTGGCGGTTTTTTAATTGCTGGCGGGGCATTGCTTGCTGCAAGCGAATTATATGAAATGGTAACCGACCCTAATTCTCCTTATTATGCTCCATAATAATGTATAATGTTAAAACAAATTTTATTAAAATACTATTTTGCTTTATTTAGTATAAAAAACAAATCTAACAATTATGGCGATGATAACCCAGCTTGGCGATACGTTTTTCTTCAAGTTTGCGCTACTTCCATGTTTATTAATATAAGTATTGCTTTTAGTTTAGAATTTTTTTTGGATCTAAAATTGAGAATCTTCCATCTTGGGAGTCCTCTCTTTTTTATTATATTTTTAATTATTCCATCTGTTTTTATTTATTATCTATTATATAATATTTACAAAATTCACAAAGATGGTAGAGATTTACCAAAATACAATATTACAAAAGCAACAGAGACTTGTGCCTGGATTTTTATGATATTAATGGGGGTGTTGACGATTTTTTTAGCACATTTAAGAAACCAAAACATTTAGCAGTAATTTGTTAATAATTTTTGGTTAAATAATGAAGAAATGCAATTATTAATATTGTAATAAATGACTTATTAATAATAAGTGTTTAATCTGTTAATAGTAAATTTTTACAAATAAAGGCATTAATTGATTCATATTAATAATTATTGATTTAATAATCGTGTATTTTTTATTAGAATCATACACATAATTATTTAGTCAGTCTTTGAAAATAGCATAAACGATTGCTAATTAGTTATTTATGTTGATTTTTTTGAGAAATATTTGCAAGCTTTGTTATATTTATAACATAAAACTTGCAAATATTTCTAATGCTTCCCAATAAACCAGATAATCAAACCAAATCATTTTTTCACTTTAGAGTACACCTTAAATCGTCGTCATCCTTTATTTTTGCTTTTCTTCAAAATAGATTGGACTGTTTCTTAAGATCCATGCCCTACTTTATTATAAGGAGCTCAGCCGTCCGGCCAAGCCTTAACGCTTAATGATTGGTTTACTGATGTTGAAACACATCCGTAATGTATCAGATGAAAGCGTAGTGGAACAATGGAGCGAAAACAATTATTATCAATACTTTTGTGGAAAGTCTACTTTTGTATGTGGCTTACTCTGTGAGGCATCAGAGCTGGTTTATTTTAGACATTTTATTGGAAAAAAGGAGTTGAACTAATTTTACAGGAAAGCATCATGGTTAACGGAAAATACGGTCATGATAATTCAGTGAACCTAGATACCACGGTAAAAGAAAAAAACATGACCTATCCTACTGATGCAAAACTGCACAAGAAGATTATCATCAAATGTCAGTAAATAGCATCCGAGCATCATTTTCCTGTTTGCCAAAATTATACCCGTACTCTGAAAACAGTAAGCCGCGACTAAAGGTTCAGAAAGCATCCTTAAAACAAATTAAGGCAAGAAAGACAGACAGATTGGTAACAAAACTAGAAAGAAATTTACTGACTGGCTTTAAATATCTTGCGAGTCTGGCATTGTACAAAAAGGTGCTGGCTCAAAAAAGAGAAGATAAGGATAAGATTTACTCGCTACATGATCCGGAAACCTGTTGCATCTCTAAGAGAAGGCCCTGAAGTCATATCAGAAAAACTGGATGCATGGTGCAAGTGTAACAACATCAATCTGATTTTTATTCAACCTGGAAAGCCAACTCAGAACGCTTACGTTGAACGATGCAATGGAACTTTCAGACGAGAACTTCTAAACGCTTATGTATTCAGGACACTGAATGAAGTGAGGGAGAAAGCCGAAGAATGGATGCTGGATTACAATAACCACCGTCCACACAAGACACTAAACTTTAAAATACCCGCAGATTTGCTGCTGAAAATTTAAAGAGGAAATTCTACTTTGATTGACCTGGAAATAGAGAAAGATTACAAAAGGGCATCTATAGGACCAATTACCGGACATTTCAAACAAAATAACAGACTTAATCGTAAGTTTTACAAGGGAATACTGGCGATAACATCAATATTATGCTTGCAGCAGCAGTTTTTAACTTTAAAAGGATATTGAATAAATGGAAATCATCTTTACCAGTTCCTTTTTACAGGGGCAGCTTATCCTTCTTTTTTAAGGCTCGACTATTTGGAGTAGCAAAAAGTGAGTTTGATATTAAAATTATAGTAGATATTTTTTTTAACGCCAAAGTAATGGAATCTAAATAATTTTTTACTTAAATAATAAATGATTCTGGCTGGAAGTTTTTATATACTTTCCCGTTTCCATATCCATGTTCATTAACTACAATGCGATTATTTAGTTGATTTTCGTCCATAATTACTCTATTTTTTATCTGATTAAAACACATTATTATTGCATCAATCAAATCTGAGTTTTTTAATTCAAAAAAACGCTGCTTCTTGTCACCATTAATAAAAATATACTGAGTGTGGGAATTGTCATATTTAAGTTTTTCAAGTTTCTCACTGTAAATATCAATACCTGATCTAGACCTCATCCAAGTACCTTCTTCTACTTTATCATCCTTGAAAGAAAAATCATATTTATATATTGAAGGGCAAGAATACAAATTTTCATTATATCCTTCAATACAATGATTTCTTTTATTATCGATTAAAGTAAACTTATTGTAACAAAAATTGCTATAAAAAATAATAAATTCTGTTGCATGAGGTGTTAAATAACTTACCAAGACTTCCTCTAAAAAATTATGTGCAAATTCGTTTAAAATTCTACACTTATTTCCATGTTTTATAGATGTTAAATATTTTCTATCTATTGCTTTTCTTTTTAATCCAGCTAATTCTAGTCTAGAATAAAGATCGATATCTTCAAATCCATATCCCTCCATTCTTTCATCATATCCTTTCAGCTCATTAAATTTATTTTTGGTTAGACATACACGACCCAATACATCCTTAGAAAATTCTGAATTATTAAACATCATCCCTGTTAAAAAGAAATCTTTGTGTATGTTAAAAATAGAATTTAAATAAGTAGCAAATCCTTGTCCAGTGTAGTTATCAGCATCCAAATTACATACTAGATCACCCTTAGCTAATTTAAAGGCCAAATTTCTAGAATGGCTTCTCTTAAAATAAGATGGTTCAATAGTTTTATAATATACAAGTTTCTTGTTTTGTATATAATCGTATAGTTCTTCTTTTATGTATTCTTCAACTTTATCTGAAGAGTTATAATCGAGCACAACAAATTCACAATTTTCATAATCTTGATTGCTTAATATATTAATAGGTAATGTTTGCTGTAAATGTTGTACTCTATTCATAACAGTTATACAGAAAGAAATTTTATAATATATCACTTGTTTTGCAGTTAAGTAAGTAATAAGAAATATGAAGATTTAAAGAAAATGACTTGAATAATAGATTGGCATATATTATCGAATTTTAAAATCATTAAGTGATGATTGTATGCTGATAACTTTATAATAGTGTAAATATCTATAAAAATAATAATTAAATATAAAGTTAATGTCTTATACAAATTAACTTAAGTATAGCTATAAAATAATCAATCACGAATATACAATGATTACATAAATTTCACCAGAAATAAGACACATATTAAAGTAATTTTTATAAATTATACGATGAAAAAAGCTAACTACCAGAATAAAACTACAATAATCAACATTCTCACCCAATCATTTGATGCCAACCAAAGCGTAAATTACATTGTAAAACAAGATTCAAAACGGGAACAAAGAATAAAGATCCTAATGAATTATTCTTTCGAAGTATGTTACCTCTTTGGAGAAGTTTTCTTATCCGACGACAGAAAAGCTTGCGCTTTGGTTTTGTATCCCGACCAAAAGAAAACTACATTGAAATCCATATTGCTGGATGTTAAACTTATGTTTAAAAGTATTGGTATTGAAAATATAAGTAAAGCTTTGGGCAGAGAGTCTAAAATCAAGAAGTTGCAGCCCAAGGAATTGATGTATTATCTGTGGTTTATAGGCGTTGATCCCGAATATCAGGGCTCGGGCATTGGCCATCAATTAATGACAGAGCTGATAGCACATAGTGAAGAGCTAAAACGGCCAATCTATCTGGAAACTTCAACTTTGAAGAACCTGCCATGGTATAAAAAGTTCGGCTTTGAAGTTTATAATGAACTGGAATTAAGCTACAAGCTTTATTTTCTAAAAAGAAATTTAGCATCGTAAGCAATCCATGAAAGTATTCGGTTCTGAAATGCTTGTGATTACGTTTGTATTCGCGATGCTTGAAATTTTAATGTTCTTTTATCAGTTTATACATTACCTGTCAAGACCACAGGAAAAACAACGATTATACTACCTGATACTATTGTGCCTACTTATTGTCTACAATATCACCGGCGGTCTTTTTCCCGATCCGAAAATTGATATTCCCATTGTAGTGCAAAATATCATCGCTTATGGCAGCGGCTTTATCATGGCCTCCTATTTCCCCTACTATTTCTATAAAGGATTTGATTTACAACGACTACGTTTCCATGCTATTTACGGTGTTTTGCTGTTCCTCATCTTGCCTTACATTTTATTCTTTGTTATAGGTTACTCCATCAATCATCATCTTGATTTTGCTATCAAATACGGTATCATTATTCCATTCTTTTACTCTATAGTCCTGTTGTGGGCAATTATGCGGGCTATAAGAACGAAATACCAGGGCAATAAAAGCCGTGGGAATTTTTTGGAGGTAATTGCCGTTTACCTGGCCGTTATCCCCTGGGTTTCTATGACTGTTATTGCCTATTATAATTTAGGCCAGGCTGTTGAAGTTATTTGCACCAATGGTGGATTTGTGGTAATCACCATCATCTTTATATACAAGTCTGTATCACAGGCAAGGATTGAATATCAACAACTTACTGATCTAACAATTAACGGCATTCGACCTTCGTCATTTCAGGCAAATTGTGAACTATACAAATTAACCAATCGGGAAGTTGAGATTGTGCAATTATTGAGGCAAGGTTACCGGTATCAGACTATTGCTGATGAGCTCTTTATTTCTGAACTGACCGTAAAAAAACATGCCCGAAACATATTTGAAAAAGTTGGTGCTACTAATAAAGTAGAGTTGATTCATAAGCTGGAAAAGTAATAAATTCCACCACCTGTATCTCTAAAAAGCATAAAATACTCCTTTCGAAGTAGCTAAATACTCCCTTTGGCGTATTTACAACAGCCCCTCATTTCATCAATTTTGACCTAAGAAATTGAAAGCCATATGGATAAACCTCTACGATCATCCTGCTCCATGTGATAATTGTAGCCAGTTAACAGGCAGAGCAGGAATCATTTAAATTTCATTTTATGTTACATCTTTTAAGTAAAAAAATGTACCAACAACTTGATGAGGAATTACAAGCTATCTTATCAAATGAACCTAATCCTTTAAAGCGAATGACGGCTACTGTAAGCAAGGTCCGGTCAGCATTGCAAAACCTGAAAGAGTATCTAAGCAAGCACCCCTTTGCTACGGATACCGAAGAAATTCATTTCTTTAAGAATATCAAACCTAAATTTTACGCAAAGCAAATTTACCATATTGAGTTATATAAAATTGAAGATGCCAAACCTTATGGTACAGTAGAAACCATCCGTGAATATTATGAAGAAGAACTCAATATCATTCGTCGCTTTTTTCGGCAAAATCAATTTTTATATGAGTACTATCGCAATGAAATGGTGGAGCTGGACAACCTGTATTTTAAAAGAACAGCCACCATTCAAAACATATTACTACCTGAAGTTCCCGAATTACATCCTGAATTTTCAACGAGCTGCGATTATCTGTTTTCCAAATTTATAGCCTATGAGTTGTTGCAAACCTATCTGGTAAAAGCAATTAATCGAATAGACCCTGCTAATATTACTTTACCCGACACCAAAGAGGAACAACTGCCATTAAAGTGGACAGGTGAACAGGTAAATCTCATCGAACTGATCTATGGCATTTACTACACCGGGCAGCTTAACCATGGTAATGTAGAAGTGAAAGATATTATCGAAGTCATAGAAACTATCTTTCAGGTTAAACTCAAATCTCCTTATCACACCTTTGGTAATATCCGCAGGAGAAAATGCATCAGTCCAACGGCCTACCTGGATAAGATGCGTGAAGCCATTCTTCAGCGTATAGAGGAAGATTTGGAGTATAAACCCAACCGCGGTATTGCATTACGGAATAAGCCGGAATAAACCGGGAATAACAAAAATTACTTACCGTATGTCCGGCGTGTGAAATGAATTTTGGAGGTCTGCCAACCTTTGCCTTTGAAATTCTGCCACAATGGAGTGACAGGATAAAAAAGTAAAATTATGTTACATCAATTCACCTGGCAACAATTTTTGATTGCCGCACTCATCCTCACACTAATCTGGTATTTGGCTATCATCCTATTGTATTACCGCCACAGTGTTGCTAGCTTTTTATCTGGAGATGGAAAGCCAGAGCAGCCGGAAAGGATACGCAAAGAATGGGAAGAAGAGCTGGAAGACGAAGAAGTAGAAAACATGATGGGCAAACCTGCTGAACCCGAAGGAGCCAGCAGTTTACCTATGGATTCGATTCGTTTTGCAGCAAAGTCTTCAGAGAAAGACGAAGAGTTAGGTTTAATACCTGATGTGCTGGAAGAGCTGAAAACCATATTCAACATCCTGGAAAAGGAAAACGGTGACAAAACAGATTTCTTTTCGCTGTTGCAACTGGTTAAAGGGAAATACCCTGATATAGGTTCCAACTCGAATATCGAACAGATTAACGAGCATATATTGGATCATTTACCTTTTCAGCTTAACCAGGAAGAACTGGAAAACTTGTGGGACTAAAATAGCTAGTATAATCTCCATTAATCAAATTATAAAGTTTCTAAAGATCATTGATCAACATTAAAAATATTGTCGTATGAAAAATCAAATCAGTAAATGTAAAAATCAAATCGTTGCTAAATCATTGTTACTCACTCTCCTGCTTGGCATGTACAGCATGATTTGTTCCATCTCCCTTTTTGCACAGGATGGCAATGCAGGAATCGCCGAAGCTACCAATAAAGTGAAAGGCTATTTTGATACTGGCTGCGACCTGATGTACGCCATTGGCGCAGTAGTAGGCATTATCGGTGCCATTAAAGTATTCAATAAATGGAATGCAGGCGAGCCTGATACCAATAAAGTTGCCGCAGCTTGGTTCGGCAGCTGTATTTTCTTAGTTGTAGTGGCTACCGTTTTACAATCATTTTTTGGAATCTAATATTAAGTCGAAAGCATCAGGAGGCTATGAGTTCAGTATATCATATCAATAAAGGCATCAATAAACCCATAGAATTTAAAGGGTTAAAGGCACAATACATTGCTTACCTGGCAGTAGGATTGATTTTGCTACTCATTGGTTTTGCAGCATTGTACATCTCCGGTCTAAGCCTGTTTATTATTCTTCCGGTGATCATTGGTTTGGGAACAGCATTGTTTTTTACCGTATTCAGATTAAGCCACCGGTATGGGGAACACGGCCTGATGAAATACTTTGCTAAAAATCAATTACCCGATTGCCTCACTTTCAGATCGAGGAAACTATTTACCCACTTAAAAAAGCAAACACATGGAAGCCGCTAAAATATTTCCTATCCATAAAATCAAAGGATCAATTGAGCATAATGCCATAGTCTCTGCACAAGGTGATATTACGATTGCTTATGAAGCTACACTACCGGAGATATTCAGCCTTTCGGACCGTGATTATGAAGCTTATCATCAAACACTAATCAAAGCCATCCGCTTACTGCCTCAGCACAGTATATTTCATAAACAGGACTGGTTTACGGAAAGAAAGTACAAAGCCGATTTTGGAAAGGAAGATTCCAGCTTTCTAAGCCGTTCCAGCGAACAGTTTTTCCATGAAAGGCCCTATTTAGATCATCGCTGCTACATCTTCCTAACTAAAAAACCTGCTGGCAGGAAATTGTCAAGTTCAGTTTATTCCAATATCCTCCGCAAGGCTATCGTACCACAGCAAACCCTAAACGCTGTTTTGTTTAATGATTTTATGGATAGCGCAGGCCAGTTTGAACGCATTCTAAAAGACAGCGGCTTTGTGCAGCTTAAACGTCTGACAGATGAAGAACTTGCCGGTACAGGTAACCGCCCGGGAATCATTGAAAAGTATTGCTTCTTGCAAAAAGAAGGCGAGAAAACCATTCGCGACATTCAAGTAAAAGATGGAATTCGAATTGGTGAAGCGCATTGCAAACTCTTTACACTGGCAGATGCCGAAGATTTGCCTGCCATGTGCGGATCACGGATTAATTATGATAAATACAGTACCGATCGTACCAAGTTCAGTATCGGTTTCGCCTCACCTTTAGGCCAGCTATTGCCCTGCAACCACATTTACAATCAATACATATTCATTGGCGATGCGCAGAAAACGCTCAAACGTTTGGAGGCAAAAAAGCTACGCCTGCAATCCCTCTCAGCATACAGCAGGGAAAACGCCATAGCAAGAGATGCTACCAACGATTTTTTGAATGAAGCCATCGGGCAACAGCGCTTATCGGTTAAAGCACATTACAATATACTGGCCTGGTCAGAAGATGAAAGCGAGATTAAAGACCTGAAAAACAAAGTGAGTTCTGCTTTGGCGCAGCTTGATGCCAGCCCGAAAGAAGAAACGGATGGGGCCCCGCAGATCTGGTGGGCAGGTTTGCCCGGAAACGAAGCTGATTTCCCGATGAACGATACCTTTGATACCTTCCTGGAACAGTCCACCTGCTTTCTAAATTTAGAGACCAATTATCGTTCGTCGGTCAGTCCCTTCGGTATTCGTATGGGCGACCGGCTATCCGGCAGGCCGGTTCATGTAGATATATCTGATGAACCTATTAAACTTGGTTATACGACCAACCGGAACAAATTTATCCTGGGTCCAAGTGGAAGCGGGAAAAGCTTTTTCACTAATCACATGGTACGAAGCTATTACGAGCAGGGCGCACATGTCGTGTTGGTTGATGTTGGCCATAGCTATAAAGGCTTATGTGATCTGGTGGGCGGTTATTATTTCACTTATTCAGAAAGTGATCCCATCAGATTTAATCCCTTTTATTTAACTGACGGTGATGTATTGGATACAGAGAAAAAAGAAAGTATCAAAACCTTGCTGCTGGCGCTATGGAAAAAAGATGATGAGACATTTCGCAGGTCAGAATATGTAGCACTATCCAATGCGCTCACACTCTACTTTGCTTATTTAGATCAGCATCAGGAAGTTTTTCCATGTTTCAATTCTTTCTATGAATTTCTATTACAGGAGTACATGCAAGTGCTGGAAGATGGCAAAGTCAAAGAAAAGGATTTTGACATTGGTAATTTTCTTTACGTACTCAATCCGTATTATAAAGGCGGCGAGTATGATTATTTGCTGAATGCCACTGAAAACCTGGATCTGCTGCATGAACGGTTTATTGTTTTTGAGCTCGATGCGCTGAAAGATCATCCCATTCTTTTCCCGGTTGTGACCATTATCATCATGGAAGTATTCATTTCCAAAATGCGGAAGCTGAAAGGTGTCCGTAAAGCAATCCTACTGGAAGAAGCCTGGAAGGCAATTGCCAAAGAAGGTATGGCCGAATACGTAAAATACTTATTCAAAACCGTCCGTAAGCATTTTGGAGAAGCAATAGTAGTTACCCAGGAAGTAGAAGATATTATCAGTTCGCCTATTGTAAAACAAGCTATCATTAATAACAGCGACTGTAAAATTCTGCTTGACCAATCCAAATACCAAAACAAATTTGATGCAATACAGGAACTTCTGGGATTGACTGAAAAAGAGAAAGCTCAGATCCTGAGCATGAACAAAGCAAACGATCCTAAACGGAAATACAAAGAAGTTTTCATTTCGCTGGGCGGAACTTTATCCAAAGTGTATCGCACAGAAGTGAGTATGCAGGAATATTATGTTTATACCACAGAAGAAAGCGAAAAGATGAAGGTACAGGAATATGCTAAACGCTACGGAAGTATGCAAAAAGGCATAGCGGTACTGGTAGAAGAATTAAAAACCCAAAACAAGTAATATGAAAAATCTAATCATTTTATGTGCAATGGCAGTATGGCTGATGACTGCCTGTACAGTAGACAAAACAAGAGAATTTATCCCTGGCACCTATGTAAATGCAGCGGAAAGTGAATTCAGCATCGCTAACGATACCCTGGTGATTGAAGCTACTGAAAGCAACAATTATCTCATTCACCGTAAGACCGGCTTTAGCATCATCACCGATGGCAAAAAAGGTAAACGTGAATATGAAACCGAAGAATGGCAAGCAATTTATGATGAAGGAACCAAATCCCTTACGGAGACGCGTAAAGGGAAGCTCCTTACTTTTTACCCCGAAGCCAACAAACTTATGGTTGGTAAGCGGGAGTACAAGAAGATTAATCAATAATCGGTGTAATCAAATTAATCAGTGTAATCATGAAATTAATAAAAATTATGAAAAAATATATGGTGATTCTGCCTATGAGCGCCATGACCCTGTTTGTTTCGCTGCCCCAGGGGGCGAATGCACAAATAGCGGTCGTGGAGGTGATTAAAGCGGGAGTAAAAAAAGTAATCAAAGCGGTAGACCTGAAAGTACAGCGTTTGCAGAATGAAACGATCTGGCTTCAAAATGCACAAAAAGTGCTGGAAAATCAATTGTCCAAACTTAAACTTACAGAAATAGCCGACTGGACAGAAAAGCAAAAAGAACTTTATGCAGGCTACTATAATGAATTGTGGCAGATCAAATCCGCTATCGCCTATTATAAACGAATTAAAGACCTTACGGAAAAACAGGTAGCTATAGTAGATGAATACCGCTGGGCCTGGGGGCTGTTTAATAAAGATAAGCACTTCAACCCGGACGAATTAAAGTACATGGAAAGTGTTTATTCGGGCATCTTGGATGCCAGTATTAAAAACCTCGATCAGATCCTGCTGGTAGTAAACAGCTTTAAAACCCAAATGAATGATGCTAGGCGAATGGAAATCATTAATGCTGCCGCAGACCAGATGGACACTAATTATGCAGACTTGAAAGCTTTCAATGCTCAAAATATATCGTTGAGTATACAACGCTCCAAGTCCTTGGATGAAGTAGCCACTTTAAAAGAGATCTATGGAATTGAATAATCTGTGTAGAAGGATTAAAGAGCAAAGAATAAAGACTCTATCAAGATGGAAACTCCTATTGGTGGTATGTCTACACTCCTTATTCTTTGTTCCTGATAAAGCGCAAGCTCAAACCTGGGACGAATTCTTTAAACAGAAGAAAACACAGCAAAAATATCTTTTTCAACAACTTGTTGCTTTAAAAGTCTACGCCGGTTATTTAAAAAAGGGTTATGATATAGCAGGGCAAGGTATCAGTACAGTAAAAGACCTCAAAAACGGTGAGTTCAGTTTGCATCAAAATTTTATCAGTTCACTAAAAAGCGTTAAGCCTGCCATCCGCAATAGCAGTAAGGTTGCTGAAATAATCGCCTTGCAATTGGCTATGAGCAAAAGCTTCAACGGGATTAGGAATAGCGTTTCATTATCCACTGAAAATCAGCAGTACATCCATTCCGTCAGAAAAAAAGTGTTGGATGAATGTGCTGCAGACCTGGAAGAACTCCTGCTGGCCATCACATCCGGCAAGGTAGAAATGAAGGATGACGAGCGGATGAAACGCATTGATCTGGTGTATGGCAATATGAAAAGCAAATCAGCATTTACCCAGAGCTTTATTAGTGAAGTCAGGCTGCTTATTGCTCAAAAAGCAAACGAACAGCAATCTGTAGACCAATTAAAAATTAAGCTATGAAATCAATTAATGAAGTCAAAGAAAAAATGCAAAGCCTAAAATCGTTTTTCGTTCAATTACGAGTTTTCGGATTACTATCGCTTTTAATCGCTTTTTCAAATCACTCCAAAGCTCAATCTACAGAAGTACAGCAATTGCTGCTGAATGTAGAAAAGCTTAGCCAGCTCAAGAATATTCTTACTGATATGAAGAAAGGTTATCAGATTGTCAGTAACGGTTATAATGCAGTAAAAAACATATCCCAAGGAAATTTTTCCCTGCATGAAGTTTTTATCGATGGCCTGATGATTGTGAGCCCGGAAATACGAAAGTATCACAAGGTAGCCGGTATCATCACCTCTCAAAAAGATATTGTTAGGGAATACAAAAGTGCTTTTCAGCGATTTCAGGCTTCGGGAAATTTTAATATAGGAGAGATCAATTATTTAGGTAATGTTTATGAGCAGCTGTTTGATCAGAGTGTGAATAATCTGGATGAACTGGCTAATGTGATTACTTCTTCTAAGCTGCGCATGAGCGATGATGAACGCTTGCAGGCTATTGACAGAATTTTTGCCGACACCCAGGATAAATTGCAATTCTTGCGAAGTTTTAATCAGCAGGCCAATATCCTGAATCTGCAACGAGCGAAAGAAAAGTCTGAAATCAAAACCCTTCAAAAGCTTTATCATGATTAAGAAATTAAAACCGCTCGAAAGCTCCCTCTTCAGGCGGCTAGGGGGCCTATTCCTTTTGTTATTCATTCCGGCTCTCTCCCATGCTCAGGGCATCGCTGGCGAGATCAACGGCATGCAGTCTGAGCTGGACAAAGTTTATAGCCAGATGCTGCCCCTATGTTCCAGATTAATTGGTGTTGCCCGCGGCATAGCCGGTTTTGGTGCACTTTGGTATATCGCCTCAAGAGTATGGCGGCAGATTGCAGCGGCTGAACCCATTGATTTTTATCCGCTATTGCGCCCCTTTGCATTGGGACTGGCCATTATTGCTTTCCCAGCAGTAATTGCGCTGATGAACGGAGTATTACAGCCAACTGTATCTGCTACCGGTGCCATGGTGAAAGACAGTAATAAAACCATTGCTGCTCTATTGAAACAGAAAGAAGCCGCAATCAAAAAATCCACTCATTGGCAAATGTATGTTGGCGAGAACGGCAACGGAGATAGTGATAAATGGTATAAATACACCCATCCTAAAGATCCAAACAGAGAAGATGAATCTTTTCTGGATGGCTTAAGCAATGACATGCAGTTCTGGATGGAAAAGCAATCCTATAATTTCCGAAATGGTATTAAGCAATGGCTTAGTCAGGTGCTAGAGGTGTTGTATGCTGCCGCTGCCCTATGTATCAATACCATCCGTACTTTCTTTCTGATTGTGCTGGCCATACTTGGCCCTTTGGTATTTGGCTTTGCCGTATTTGACGGTTTTCAGCATACACTTACCGTGTGGTTAGCCCGCTACATTAACATTTTTCTGTGGTTGCCTATTGCCAATATTTTCGGCAGCATCCTGGGAAAAATTCAGGAAAATATGTTAAAACTTGATATTTCTCAAATCGGACAGCAAGGCGATACCACCTTTAGCAGCACCGATACCGCATATTTGATCTTCCTGGTGATTGGGATTGTAGGTTACTTTTCTGTCCCTAATGTAGCAGGTTATGTAGTGAATGCTGGTGGAGGCAATACGATTTTGCAGCGGGTCAATACCCTGGTGAGCAATACCCATTCGATGGCAAGCGGAGCAGCAATAGCAGGTGGAGGTATGGCTACCGATGCCTTAGGCGACGGTGCAAGAAAAGTGATGCAAAGCTTTTCCGGTTCTGGAAACGCAGATTACTTTTCCGAAAAATCATCTGGTTCACAGCACCAGCATGACCGCCTTTCCGGCAAGTCTTGATACTTGATACTCATTACTCAATACTAAAAACATGTTTACACAATTCAAAAATATCGATACTGCTTTTAAGCACATCAAAATCTTCAGTATCTTTTTAATCCTGGCTAATATGCTGACCATGAGCTTTTGCATTTTTAAAAGTTACCAAATGGTTGATGAAGCACAAAACCGGGTACACATCTTGTATAATGGCAAAGTGTTGGAAGCTGTAGCTTCTGATAGAAAAAGCAACCTTCCGGTAGAGTTAAGGGATCATATCAAAACGTTCCATCACTACTTTTTTAACCTTGACCCGGATGAAAAAGCTATACAGGCTCAAATTGCGAAAGCTTTGTATTTAGCAGATGAATCTGCAAAGAAACAATACGACAATTTGCGTGAATCCGGCTATTATAATAATCTGATTTCTGCCAATATCTCTCAGGAGATTGACGTAGACAGCATCACGCTGGATATGAACGAATATCCCTACCTCTTCACTTGTTATGCCACACAAAAACTGATCAGATCAAGCAGTACGGTTACCCGGAAATTGATTACACAAGGTCAGGTTAGAAGTATCAAGACCCAAACGGACAATAATCCGCATGGCTTTTTAATCCAGCGATGGGAAACCCTGGAAAACCAGGATGCCGATTCTAAAAATGTTCAGCCATGAGTTTATTCAGGAAAAGTAAAAAGGCAGGTAATAACCGTCAGGACGAACTGGCGGGAAGGATGGCAAAGGCAATCATCTGCCAGCAAACACGCATTGCAGCTTACCTGAATCACAGGACACGGAATTGGTCAGTAAAAACAAGCTTGTATTTGCTTCTGGTGTTCTGTGTGGTGTTTGTTGCAATAAATACTTACCTCATCATTCATTCAATTTAATAAAAAAAATATTATGGAAACCAATGAAAAAAACAAGCGCAAGCTGCTTTGGGTATTGCCCTTGCTGATCCTGCCATTTATGGCACTGGCATTTTACGCCCTGGGTGGCGGTAAAGGCGACGTCTCCGCACAGGAGCTAAATGCTAATCGGGGAATTAATACCAGCCTGCCTGATGCGCAGTTTAAAAAAGAGGAGCCGCAGGATAAATGGAGTATCTATGAGCAGGCCAAAAGTGAATCAGCCGGAGAGCCGGATAGCCTGTCTTTATCAGTTGCCGGGCAAAGCTTTGCTGCAACAACTTCTATTCCAGACCCGAACGAACAGCGAATTCATGAAAAGCTGGCCCAGATCAACCAAGAGATCAATCGCCCCGCACAGCCGAAAATATATTCTGCTCCATCCACCGGAAGCACTGCCGCTATGAGTAAAGATGTTGATCGTTTGGAGAAACTCATGCGCAGTATGCAGGAAGATAAAACCGAAGACCCGGAGATGCAGCAATTGAGCGGTATGCTGGATAAAATACTGGCCATACAAAACCCTGATTTGATTACCCGGCACCCAGGCAAAGCGAATACCGTTAAACCCGACAGTAAGTTCCGGGCGATACCGGCCGTAATTGCAGATGCTCAGAAGGCGGTACAGGGTGCAGCCATCAGACTGTGTTTGCAGGATACCATTACAATTAATGGGCAGCTTATCCCCAAAGGACATTCTATTTTCGGAACCTGTAGGATTACTAACCAGCGTTTGCTTCTGGATATTCAAAACATTCGCCTGGGTAATTCCATCATTCCAGTTGACTTAACGGTATATAGCCTTGACGGGATGGTAGGGATAGATGCTCCTGAAGCGATGCTTGCTGATGCGGCTGGCAATGGGGCGGTTGATGCAGTCCGAAGTATCGGGATGTACGGTATAGATCAGTCCATCGCTGCACAGGTTGCCGGTGCCGGTATCGATGCTGCTAAAGATTTATTTGATAAAAAGGTCAGGCGCATCAAGGTAAAACTGAAAGCCGGACAGTCGGTTTTGTTGTGTAACAACCAGCTCAGGAATTGATAGCAGATTTGCTGTATGCCGCAGATGATCGCAAAACCTGAACAGGCCAGACAGTTCCGTGAGTATCTGGAACAACAAGCTCTAAAAGGCCACAAATGGGTGGTATATGACACTGATAACCAGATCACCACAACTCACAGTCTGCACTGCTTTCACGATAAGTGGGAAGCGCTTGACTATGCAAGGGAATACCAGCAGATATGGAACTGGCATGAGGCTGTCCCACTAGCAGACCTGCTCTATAATCTGAAAGAATTGGAGCAGGCATCAAAAATGACTTTGGAAAATAAGGATAATATAATATTAAAGTATAACAATATGAATCTTAACAATTTAGAAAGCCTCAAGGACGAACTCAAAGAGCTTCGATTTGATAAGAAATTATCAGAAGAAATGGAAAAGAACATGCAGAAAAATCTGCCTGAATTCCAGCTTCGCCAGCATCTGCCCGCCGACAAAGGACAAGTGGATTTCTTACTGCATTTTAAACAATCGGGCCAATCTGATTTTTACTATTTTAATAAGTATGACGTATCGCTTAACACAGCTAAACCACTCGCAGAAGGTCAGAAGTATTTGGTGATCTCTCCAGGGGAGCAGGGTAAACTCATATTCCGGAAATTTGAAAATCCCAACGAGGCCATTACTTATTTTAAAGAGCAAAAAGGAAACGTTGAACTGGCAGCAGGTAAAGATCCTGGAAACAAAACGACTTTAGCCACGATGGAAAAAGACAAGGTAAATTTCGTGACCAAAGACTTCCAGAAAACGTTTTACGCTCCTGCTAAATCACAGACCATATATGTAGAAAAAGGAAATGGTTTTACTGCAGAGCAAGCTGCCAACCTGATTCAGGGCAGAGCAGTGCATCGGGATAATTTATTGAACCTGGGTGGAGAACCGTATAAAGCATGGATAGCTCTGGATTTTGATAAACCTAAAGATCGCCATCAAAATTATCTAACTCGCCAGTTTCATGATCCAAGTTATGGTTTTGATCTGAAAAAGACGTTGGAAAAATTCCAAATTAAAGAACTGGATGACCCGAAGGCAAAAGGAAAGTTAGAAGAATCATTAAAAAATGGTAACAGACCGCTGATTACTGTCGTAAAAGATGGTCAGGAGATGAAACTGCGTATAGAAGCTGTACCACGTTATAGCCAGATTAACCTGTATGCAGAAAACGGAAAACCCGAAAAACGGGAGCAATTTTTGAAAGATCCTGTTCTATCAGCAAGCTTTTCCAAAGATAAAACTAAGGAAAAAGAGCTTAGTAACAACACTGAAATGAAGCTTTAGGTTTATTAAATAATATTTATACATTCAATTTAAAATTCATTATTAACATGGAAAAAATTCAGAAGATTAAAGAACTGGTAGAGTCAGTAGAAAAAGATGCCGTAGCTTTTTATGAAAAAGGGAATAAAGCCGCGGGTACACGTATCCGAAATGCCATGCAGCAGTTAAAAGTAGTTGCACAGGAGGTACGTCAGGAAGTCACCGCTAAAAAGAATGCTAAATAATAGCTTCTGTTTAAGACTTTAAAACCCGGCAGTAAAATGGCCGGGTTTTTTGTTTGATACCAATCAGGTCAGCAGAACCAGCCGCTTCATTTCGTATCCTCCATTCAGCCCGCTTCCCTGCAAATATAGAAGAGTGAGCTCATTCCTTCGCTCACACTTCTCACACTCATAAGGAAAACCTCTTTCAAACTATTTAGCGGCTTTTATAAAACGTAGTTGAATCTTTCAAGTTTTTTATGTCACATAAGCCAGCAGAACCCAGCCGCTTCATTTCGTCCCTCCATTCAGCCGCTTCCCCGCAATATGGAAGAGTGAGCTCGTTCCTCGCTCACACTTCCTTTTTCAATAAGAAAAAACTTCTTTCAATTTTACAGCACCTCCTGTAAAACAGCAGTTAAAAATCCCCCCAGCTTTTTAGTTAAGAAATTTCTGAACAATCCTTTTGCCGTCAAGACCGGGCCCTGTGGGTTTGCTGAAAAAAAATCTTCCTCTTCCGCTGCGCTTCAGAGCGTATTTTTTTTCGCAAAGTCTTGCCTTACAAAAGGATTGCATTCAGGTGCGGTTGCTTAACAAAAAGCCAGGAGGCCCTGCCGACTGAATTAGAAACAGAATTATGAAGGCAAAAAGAGGAAGAAGTCCGCCATGCAGAACTAAAGTATACAGCACCTATCCGTGTGATAGAAAATTTAATTATTCAATCCATAAAAAACAAAAATCATGAAAACAGCAGAATTAAAAACAGCAAACGTAACTAATAAAGCAATCCATACCAACATGCCAATAAGCACAGTTTTTAATGATGATACTAAAAAGGGAGAGTTGAAAAAAGCAGATCACCTATCATTAGAAAAAGCAAAATCACAAACTGGACAAACTAAACCGGAAGATAAAGTTGATGTAAAAGAAGAAATTAAACCGGTAAAAGTTGCCTATAATCTGGAGAGCACTTTAAAACTAGTGGAAGAACTGCACCGCAGGAAAATTCAGCGTGATAGGCTTTTAGATACCATAGACACTTTAGAAGCCTTTGAAATTGCACAACAGGAAGATGCAGAAGAAACCGACAGCAATCATTTTCAGGGTTGTGTACTGACTATTGAAGATGATGAACGCAGGAAGTTTAGCACTAAAAACCCAGTAATTATTCAGGCCGTGGCTCAATTTGTCAACAGCATGTGCGTAAACAGGCTTGCAGAAATTGAGGCGGGAATTACAATCCCTGCCTGATTAAATATACTCCCTGCTATTGTTGCGGGGAGTAATTTATCTATTTATCAATCATAACTGTATGGAAGAAGTATTTATAGAACACCTTGACCAGATTTACTGGCAGGGATACGGGGAAGCCCTTAAAGAGGATAATCCCTTTTCTTATCATCAGCAATTAACAGCATTTACAGACACTTATAAAACACAAAGGAATGAAATATCAAACTCTTTATTTGATGATTCGGGTAATGGTACAATCCGATCACCAAGACATAGCAAACACAGTAAACGAGGTAGAAACACAGGCAGCCTTTTCGCTGACTGATACTCCGGCAGTTAAAATACTGGAAACCGAAATACTATTAACCAGAGTAAGAAACGTTAAAAACATCAACCATGGCACACAATCTTAATTATAACGAGCAGACAAGTAAACATAGCTTTTTTAGTGTAAAAGAAAAAGCCTGGCATAATTTAGGGCAGGTTATCAGCGATTACCCAACCAGTGCAGAAGCAATTAAACATGCAGGCTTAGACTACCATGTAGAAAAACGCCCTTTGTTTACGTACGACAGTGAAAATCATCATGGGAATACAGATTTAATTATACCTGAAATACAAGTTCCAAACTATTACGCCACCGTCCGAACTGATACAGAACAGGTTTTGGGCGTTGTTGGTAATGATTATGAAGTTGTACAAAATGTAAATGCTTTTGAGTTTTTTGATGCTATTGTAGGTGGTAAAGATGGTATACTCTATGAAACAGCAGGCGCATTAGGAAATGGAGAACGTATTTTCATCACCGCAAAACTCCCTGATTATATACGTGTGGGAAAAGATGATTTAATTGAACAGTTCTTATTTCTAACTACTTCTCATGATGGATACGGCAGTATAACCGCAGCTTTTACCCCGGTGAGGATAGTTTGCGCAAACACCTTAAACGCTGCCATGAACAATCATAGTAATTCGATTAAAATCAGGCATACAGCAAGTGCAAAAGATCGGTTAAAACAAGCGCATCAATTGTTAGGGCTTACCAATTTATTGGCTGACGAATTGGAGGAAGTATTTAATAATTGGTCGAGAATAAGAATCACCGATCATGCCGTTAAACGTTTAATACAGATTGCAATGGCACCTAGCAAGGAGGTATTAAACAATCTTCAATCTGGCAAACTGGACGAGTTATCAAGTACCTATAACAATATGGTAACTAGTGTAATGGAATACGCATTAACAAGCCCTACACAACAGGAAGTGACAACAAAAGGAACTTTGTATGGAGCCTACAATGCCGTTACGGGCTATTTCCAAAATGTACGGAACTTCAAAGATGATGAAGCAAAGTTCAAATCAATCATGTATGGTACAGGATTGCAAAGAAGTCAGACGGCTTTTAATCTTTGCAAGGGATTTGCTAAACATGGTATTGAAGGGCTTAATTAATGGATAAGGGGAGCAATCCCCTTTTTAGGATAATTATAATAAATAGGTGATATATTATGAATATCTCATCTGGCTGTTCTAAAATTCCGGGCGGCCCCTTACGGGGCAAAAGTGATTGCTTACTATTCTATAAGTGCTATATTTTATAACGGTTGTCAATCTTCTTCATATTCATCTTTCTAAAAGGAAAATTTTCAGCAAGTTTTTTTTCTATCTCTTCTTCATAATTCCATGGTGATTCGACGTACATCCAGTAACAATTAAAATAAGTTTCGGCCTCTATTATAAGATCTATTACAACGATACCTACACATTTTAGAGCCTTCTGGTCATATTTATGTGCCAGTGTATAATTGGTTATTGCTGTTCTCCAATTGGCAGATTTGCTTTTTGGCAACGGAATGAAAATAAAACCGCAATCTGTACGTGGAACGTAAATTCGGTATGGTGTTACTAAATTGTCTTTTTTACAAACCTCAGTTGCCTTGATAAAACGCTTTTTAAACTCTATTAAATCAGTACGCTGTAGTTTAGCAATTTCTTTTATAATAGCGTAATACTCTGTCTCACCATTAGTCAAGGTTAGTTGCGTTGTGAAATTTTTAATGATACCAGCCATATCAAAATCTGGTAACTCCTTATCAATAATCTTTAGATTTTCGATATATCTTGGCTCGATATGATCAACTTCGAGTGTCTCTAAAAAATGAGCGAGTACATATTGCTCTGGAAAAAGATCAAGTACTTTGGATTGTGCTTCATAAAAATCTTCCCGGAAATCTAAATATTCCTTCACTTCTGATGGTGTGATCAAATACTTACAGACCCAGTAATAGTCTTCTGAATGAAACAAATGAATCAAGCCTGCACTACGGCTATTGTAAAATTTGATCTGACGCTTTTGTTCAGGAAAATCAATGCCTGGAGTGTAGATAATCACTTTTTTTATATGCTGAATTTCTACTTGGCTTACATTTAACTGATGCCCTTTATTATTCTTAAGTGTAATTTCAGGATAGTCTTTTATATACTGAATAGTGTTTTTAATTTGACCGACAGCTTTATCTAGTACCTTCTTTTTAAACCATTTCTGGTCGTCCCCTTTTTCGTTTGGATGTCGATCTTTTACTTCGAAGATGAAATAAATATCATCCAGCCAGACCAAATGATCCGAAAATTCCAGTTTGTTATTTTGAATTATAAAGTCATTTTTGCTAAAAGTAAACTCCTTAAAAAATACATTTTGATTTATCGAATTCAAAATATCCTCGGTTTGGTTGTTTTTCATCATGTGCAGATATGCATTATTAAAAATAAAGCTCTTACTTTAATTAGCTAACACTTAACGATGCTAATATAGTTAGCATTATTAGTTAATGTTAATTAATTTTGTTAATGTTTAAAAATATTTATACGAGATGAAGTGCCTTATCGTAAATCTATGTACTTTAGATACTTATATATCTATGTATTTAAGATCTTAAATGAACAATACAAATTTTTCAGCTAAAGAACCTTCATTAGGTTATTATTATCAATTAAGACTCGGATTGTATTTGATACTCAAAAGTCAAAAATCAAATGCTATCATAAAAATTGAAAGTCTTGACGATATAGTAGTAGATAATTTAGATAATATGGATCTATTTCAAACCAAGCTTCACATTAATTCCGTTGCGAATCTCACCGATTCGAGTTCTGACTTTTGGAAAACAATAAGAGTTTGGAGCGAAAATATTATTAATGGATATGTTGATGAAAAATCAACACTGTTTACTTTAATGACTACTGCTAAAATAGGCGATAACTCCTTTATACAAGATTTGAAACCTGAGTTAGTTATCCGTGATTCAGGGAAGATACTAAAAGCAATGCTTAAGGTTACTGAGGAATCGACCAGCCAGACGAATGCGGCTGGTTATTCTTCTTTTAATCAACTGACAGAAAATCAGCAAATTGATTTGATAAATAACATTACAGTTATAGATCAGACCTTATCAATTGATGAGTCTCTAAAATCCCTTCATTCTGAATTGAAATATTCAACTCATCCCAAAAAGCTTGAATCATTAATTGAACGTCTTGAAGGTTGGTGGTTTCAAAAATGTATCATCATGCTTCAAGGAAACATAGATTATATATCTCAGGAGGAGGTTAGGATAAAAATTGCTGGGATTAACGATACATTAAAAGAAGATAATCTCCCAGATGATTTTGGTAATCCTATTGAAATAGACGAAGAATCTCTTGAAAATTATCAAGATCGATTATTTGTTTCTCAATTAAAATTAGTGGCAGTAAAGTCTAATGTACTCCGAAATGCAATTAACGATTTTCACAGAGCATTTAAACAAAGATCGAAATGGCTGAGAGAGGAGTTGACAAGTATAAATGACGAAGAAGCATTTGAAAGAAAATTAGAAGATCACTGGAATAATATTTTTTCGCTTATGAAGGATGACTGCGAAGGAATGGATAAAGCTGTTCTCCAAAAAGTTGGCTATGATTTTTATAAAAAATTTTACGTCGAACAAGTACCACCAATTAAAATCAGGGAAAGATTTACATCAGAATACTTAACAAGAGGAAGTTGTCATATGCTCGCAGACATAAAAAAAATTGGCTGGCATCCTGAATTTGATAATCTATTATAATAATTATAGCCAATGATTAGAAACTGGGAAGAACGATCACTTATTACGGCAAACTTATTAAATCCGGCATTTTGCGGAGAAGTTATTCGGAGGGCTATTGTTAGCTATAATGATAACGAAAAAGATCTAAAGTTTCCGTTTATTTTAGCTTTTCTTGTGCTGCCTATCGTTTTGCACAAAAGAACTAGGCAAAAAATGCCACTACGCTCAAGCACATATTTTCATGCTTGGGTTGAGGAAAACGAATACTTATTTTTAGGTTTTGCAGATAGAGCTAAACAAATGCTACCCTATACTAAAGAGGCAATATCTTTTTTAATGGTACATAATGCTATGTCAGTTGATAATAATGGCGTTATCGAAATATCTAGTTATCGAAAAGCTACACCAAAGGGAGAAAATGTTACAGAAATAACCGAGATATATAAAAAAGCCGAATTACTTGGAAAGTGGCTTCGTATGACTGGGAATACACAAACAATATTTATGTTTTTAAAAATAAGACCCTAATGCAAATCAAAAATATCACATTATACAAAGACGCAGATCACGTTCGTGTACTTCCATTTGAACTTGGAAAGGTGAATATCATTACTGGAGAATCGAAGTCAGGTAAAACTGCGTTAATCGATATTGTTGACTATTGCCTTGGAAGTAAAGATTGTAAAGTTGCAGAAGGTGTCATAAAGGATCATGTTTATTGGTTTGCAATAACAATAGTGTTTGATAGTAATGAAGAGTTTTTCATCGCAAGACTAAATCCTAATATCCGGGATGTACAATCGGTTACTGAAGTTTATATTGAAGAAGGACCATTTGAAACCTCACCTGCTTTTGATGCAATACAAAGCAATAGCAACATTGCTAATTTAAAAGAGTTGTTATCTCGTAAGTTAAATATCGCAGAGAATCTACAGGTAGCAGAGAGTAACACACGAGATGCTTTAGAAGTTAATTTCAAACATTCAAGAATTTTTTGCTATCAGCCACAAGGGCTTATTGCTCAACGAGATTATTTGTTTTACAATCAAACTGAACAATTTGTACCACAAGCAATAAAAGACAGCTTACCTTACTTTCTTGGCGCTGTACGTGAAGATAGTCTTAAAATCGAACAGGAAATTACTCAAAAACGAAGGGATCTATATCGCCTGATTAGAGAAAAAAACGAAGCTGAGAAAATAAAAGTTGAAGGCGTAAGTAAAGCATACTCATTGGTCGAAGAAGCAAAGCAGATTGGTATTTTAGGAAGAACAGTTACTGTAGGTACTGTACCTGAAGCACTTAAGACTTTAGATGGGATAAAAGACTGGGAATATGAAGTTCAAATTGAACCAGTTGGTGAAAATTCTGCTTTAAAAGAACTCATCGACAAAAGAAGTCAATTAAGAGAAGAATTGGGTACTCTTGATGATACTATTAGCGCTACACAAAGTTTTGTAGATAACAATTTTTCTTATTCAGATGAAGTTGAGCATCATAAAATAAGATTGGAAACAATTGGTCTTTATGGGGAGACTGATCATGATTATGCTACCTGCCCATTATGCAATAATTCACTTGATGTAGAAATACCAAGTGTATCAGCTATACAGCAATCACTAAATTTACTAAACAGGAGTCTGGAATCTACTGTAAGAGAAAAACCACGTTTGAACAAATATTTAAAGACATTGGCTGAACAACAAGAAGCTCTTAAAGCTGAAATAGTTAAGACAGAACAAGGTATTGCTGCATTATATAATGAACGTGAAAACGCCAGGACGCTTAGGGATTTAAATCTTAGGAGAGGAAAAGTGATAGGACGTGTAAGTCTATTTTTAGAAAGCGTAGATTTTACTGAAGACAAAAGCATTGATACAAAAATTGAAGGATTAAAAAATGAAATAGACACCTTGTTATCAGGCATTGATAAAGAGACTAAAGATGAAAAGTTAGTATCAATTCTTAGCAAGATAAATTTACAAATGACAAAATGGGTTGAACGCCTTGATGTGGAATACAAAGATTCACCAATTCGATTTGATATTAATAAGCTTACGCTTTTTGCAGATACTGCAACCAAGCCGATTGGATTAGCTCAAATGGGTAGTGGGGCCAACTGGGTATCTTATCATTTGCTTGTTCATTTTGCACTGCATCAGCATTTTATACAAGCACAACGTCCAGTTCCTCATTTTTTAATGCTTGACCAGCCATCACAAGTATATTTTCCACCTGAAAAAGATATAAATAACACAGGAGAGATTGTAGAAAGTGCTGATGAAATAGCAGTACGTCAGATGTTCGACTTTATCATAGATTCAACAACTTCCCTTGAAGGTAAATTTCAAGTAATCGTAACAGATCATGCTTATTTAAAAACTAACAAATTCTCAAGTCATGTATTAGAAATTTGGAGAGATGGAACAAAATTGATTCCTGAAGACTGGTTGGAATAGCCACCCTTTTAATGACATGAGAATTAAATTAAACTCATCATCTAGATGCGCTACAAGGCATAAATCATTTATAAAGGAGTTCGAGTTTTGTAGTTTTTGGGCTACGGATTAAAATCCTGCAAATGAAAATTTGTGGGATTTTTTGTTTTGGAGCCCAAATAATTATCCGATTTTTAAAAATAATTCTGCTGGCAGATTGAAGAAATCCCTTAATTTTTGAGCCGTTCTCAGCGTAATTTCCTTTCTACCTGAAAGCACAGAAGAAACATGACCTTTACTGCCAATAAGCGGTTCAAGGTCTTTATTTTTCAAGCCTTGCTCATTCATTTTATCTCTGATGACTTCCAAGACATCTATTTCGGGCATTGTTACAGTTTTATCCTCATAATCTTTGATTAAAAGCAGTAATACACCTAATTCATCATCTTCTGGCGTACCTTGTTCCGCATGGAATATTTCCATAGCCCTATCAACTGCCTTTTGGTGTTCTTCTTCTGTTTTTATCAATTTCCAGTTCATTGCTTTATAAATTAAGATTGTAAGAAACCGTTGTTACATCTATTTTATCGTACTCCTTATGTGTACCAAACCAAATAGTGTAACAAGCATTCTGCCTAAAATTAATAGAGACCACCAACCTATAATCATTGCCTTTGATATTAAAAACTACCCGTTGGTTATTTACCAAACTGGCATTACCATATACCGCTTTTAATTCGTTGAAATTCCCAAAACTTTGTTTTAGAATCTCATTATACCAAACCAACAACTGCGTTTTAGCTTGCGGATATTTTTCCGTGTAATAAATAATTGTCTTACGGTTGATGACATTCATGAATAACAAAGATAAACAAAAGTTTTCAAAAAGAAAACCGATGTTTATTGAAGGAAGAAGTAGACAAAGGTGGTCTCAAATTGTATCATTATTTACTACCAAATTTAATACAATTTCCCCTATTGTTTCTCCTCTGGGTTTAATTTATAAGGCTGTATGGGAAAATTGATTAATAATGAAGATTTACTAGCGCCCTACGAAGAAGCTATGCAGGCCATCAAGGATTTGAAAGAAAAATTTGGTGGTATTTCGTTGTTCGGCAATGACAAGGATATTCTTTCTGAGGATTAATAGGAACTATCTATTAGTCTTTTAGCGGCGTTGAATTTTATCCAACCATTGAAGAAAAAGCAGCTAACCTATTATATTTTGTAGTTAAGAATCATTCCTTTTCCGACGGTAACAAACGAATAGCTGCCGATCGCAGTTCAGAGGCGTAAGAAATGTGAAGTTCTTCCTTTTTAGACTAGCTAAAATATATGCTTAATGTCTCTCCCCAACTTTTACGCTTGATCCATAGCTGCTTACATGTTTGTATGGTTTTTGGAAAAAAAATAAGATTCTGTACCGAGAGGATGATTCAAAGCGTATAGCAGATAATGCCTTAGTCGCATTAACGCTGATGATTACCGAAAGTAAGCCCGATGAAAAAGATATGATGGTAAAAGTTGTGGTCAACCTTTTAATCCAAATAACAAATGATACAGTAAAATATTTACTATTAATAACATTCCAGTAAACGCTTTGTTGTATACGTTTATAACCGATGTTTTGAAAATAAGTTTTTTTTTAATTCATTAGATAATTTAGGTAACTTTTAATAGTGTATAAATATAAAGTTATTAAAAGTTACCTAAAATCTTTATTTTACTTTTTTAAGGCTGACAAAGTGTGAACCCCTCCAACTTTTAAAACTAGCCAAGCTATTGGATGTAAAAAAGCCATAATTATAAACCATTGTAAATAACCATTTCCTTGTACTAAACTTAAAAAGGGACTAAACATTACATGAAGCCCTTGGTCTAAAAAGCCTGCAGAAGTTGAATTGTCTTGAGATACCATAGCTGCAACCATCATATTCATGATAATACCTCCTATAGTACTTCCAGCCGCAACTACACTAAAAACAGTTCCTAAAGAATGTTTAGGAACTACATCTACCACCAAAGAGCCAATATTAGTAAGCCACGCCAAAGAAGCCAAGACGGTACAAAACGTTAAAACTATAGAAAGATTTAGATTTGTAACATTGGCAATAAAAGGGGATAATGGCATAATGCATGCACAACCTAACATTACCCACATTCTACTATTTGGAGCTTTACCTCCTTTTTTAATGATATAACCAGAAAGCAGTCCACCTAATAAACTGCCAATCCCCGCCGCTGCATAAATAATCCATGTTATCTTTAACGATTCTTGGCTTAACCCTCTATCTGCACTTAAATATTTTGGAAACCAAAATTGATAGAAATACCAAACTGGGTCAGTAATTAATCTTCCAATTAATAATAACCAAGTTCCTCTAAACATTAATACTGCTTTCCACGACCATGCATTTTTAGCTACCAAATCATCTGGATTCTCATTAGCTTCAGCAGCTTGAATCATATTTAATTCAGAAGAAGTAATAAGGGTGCTTTTCTCTGGTTTTGCATAAGTAAGGTGCCATGGTATTAACCAAATTAATCCCGCTAAGCCCGTTAAAATAAATGCTAACTTCCAACCTGTGCCTTGGCCTAATATTCCCGTTACAACAGGCATGGTTTCCGTATAGGCATGGGTTGCCAATGGAATAACGAGATATGGAGCTATTGTTGCCCCAATTGTAGCACCCATGGTATATAAACCAATAGCAATTCCCCTTTCTTTTGCAGGAAACCATTCAGATACAGCTTTGCTCGCTGCTGGCCAAACTCCGGCTTCTCCTAATCCTAACATAAATCTATAAACTCCTAAGGAGGTCACACCTTTTGCAGCCGCTGTAAACATATTTGCTAAAGACCACCAAGCTACAAAAATTAACATAGCTTTTCGGGTTCCAATCTTATCCGCTATACGACCTGAAATTAAGTAAGCGATAGTATACGCTACCAGAAAGATATTGATTACATTAGCATAATCATTATCATTCATTTTTAAATCAAGTTGTATAGTAGGTGCTAAAGCAGAAAGGGTTTGCCTATCTATGTAATTCAGAACCGCCGCAAAAAATAGTAGCACAACTATCCACCATCTCATTCCCTTAATTTTCATTGTTTATCCTAATTTATTTTACAATTATAAATTGATATAATTAATTCTATTTCTTAATATATTACGCTCTTAACTATCTATTCGCCATAAATACTAAATTCTCGGATACTTGTAGCTGTAACCGAAGGGTTTAGTGTACCAGTAATTGTCAATTTAACAAAACGAGCCATTATTTTTTTTGGCCAAAAATCAACCTTTAGAGGAGAACCGTTATGTGTTCTATCAATAACTGTTTTATAAGTACCATCACTACTTCTAGCCTCTATTTTATATTTATAAATTCTATTTAAGAATGATGTTACTTTTGAAGCTTGGATATTTTTATCTGCACCTAAATCAATCTCTATAAATTGGGGAAATCCGACGAGTGTGCTCCATAAATCATTGTCTTTATTATCAATACCATTGATGGCGTTAGTAGCTTTACCAGCTTCTTCAGCAGAAAAACCGCTAATTTTACCATTTACGACCAAGTTTGGCTTTAAAACCGAATCTTGAGCATAAGTAAAGAAATACAAAAAGCTTAATAATAGAGATAGTTTGATTTTCATGATTTTTAGTTTTGAATTATTAAATGATAATATATTATTTGAGTTCGGAATAGTATACGGCATGTCACATTTAGGTTATTATAAAGATTCTACCTTTAATTATTAAAGTATGTAATGGATTTAAGCTTTTAGCTCATAAACCTATTACACTTTTAATATCTAGTTAGTCTTTATAAATTTTTCTAAGTTACTACCCCATTTGACTAAATATGTTCCATCTGTCAATTGAGAAACATTAAATTCTATTTGATTAATGCCATATACAACGGGTTTATCCTGATAGTTTATAACTTTCCCGTTTAGGTCTATAATCTGAAAACGAATAGACTCTGGATTCTCTGCGTTAAATGTTAAAGTTATTTTATCTTTCGTTGGGTTGGGAAATACTTTAGACAGGTTGTTCCCTATAGAAACATTTATAGCAATTATGTTACTGTAGCTTACTTTACCATCTAAATCCGTAGTTTCTAACTTATAATAAATCACTGGATATCCTTTTGGATAAAAACTATCTTTTGTATTATAATTTAATTGTTTTGTGGAATTACCAGCAGCATTTAAAACAACTAAACTTTTAAAATTTCGCCCGTCAGTACTGCGATAAATACTAAAATGAGACGTCTTAGATTCGCCTTTTGATTGCCATTTTAAATCAATGTAATTACTGGTTTGTGTTGCTGTAAATGAAGTTATCGTTATTGGCAAAGTTCCACTAACAATTACATCTCTTGTTGCTGTAGCACCAGACGTTGTAGTGTTACCTGTAACAGTATAAGTTATTGTCGCAGTTCCTTCAGCAACACCTGTAATTTCTCCGGTTGAGGAATTCACCGTTGCTACGCTAGTATTACTTGAAGACCAGGTTCCACCACTTATTGTTGAATTAAAAGTAGTAGTTCCTGGAAGAGTAATATTTTGAGAACCGCTTAGTGTTCCAGCATTTCCTATAGATTTACCATAAACCGCAAACTCTACAACACTTACACTTGTAACTGTAACGTTGTTGTGTCCTAAAATAGTTAATTTAACGTATCTAGCTTTTTTAATTGAAGACCAATATTCAAGAACTGGAGCTACTGTATTAGCTGATTTATCAACTATAGTACTATAAGTACCACCATCTTCTTTCGCTTCTATCTTATAGTAATAACCTCTATTGGCAAAAGAAAAAAGCCTAGAGGCCTGTACGTTTTTATCAACTCCTAAATCAATTTCTACAGACTGAGGGTAAATGCCGTCTGTTGTTGTAGCAGTCCATGTTGGAGCATTACTTGCTTCATTACCATCAATAACATTAGTTGCTGGCCTCGCACCAGCTCCTGTAACTTCGGAAGATCGAAAGCTAATAGAACCACCATTAGCAACAGTTGATATATTAGGATGCAAAGTTTGCGCATGAGTAAAAAAATAAAAAAAGGTAGATAATAGGGTAAGTTTTACTTTCATAATTTCAATTATTTTGTCTAAATAATTATTTATATAAATTGATGGGAATTTTAAGCTGCTTTAACTTAATTTTATCTCAATATAAAGAACCTAATTAGCCAATCTTTAGCATTTCCTTTTTATTGTCTCTTTATGTTGATTAATTGATTTTTATAAACTTTTTTGTGTTTTTCCCCCATTTGATCAAGTATGTACCGTTATTTAATTTTGATACATCATACACTATCCTATTAATGCCTTGCACAACTGCCTGATCCTGAAAGCTGATGACTTTCCCGTTTAAATCAATTATTTGAATATTGATAATTTCCGATTTTAGCGAGTTATGCTCGAGTATTATTTTATCTTTAGTGGGATTAGGATATATTTTTGAAGAAAAATCTTCTAAATTAACGTTTACAGAAATTATCTTACTGTAGCTTATCTTAGCGTCCAAATCAATAGTTACCAATTTGTAGTAAACTACTGGATATCCTTTGGGATAAGAGCTGTCTTTTGTATTATAATGTAAAGTCTCTGCAGAATTGGCTGCTGCCTTTAAAACAGTTACCTCTTGGAAGTTTAAACCGTCAATACTTCGGTAAACAATAAAATGAGAAGTATTAGATTCACTTAGAGTTTGCCAATTTAAGGCAATAAAATTATTGCTACTTATTGCTGTAAATGAAGTGATTTTTATTGGCAAAATATGCTGATCGTTCATGCTCGAAGCATCAAACAGTGCACCTAATAAGTTTGTACCTTCTACTATTAGAAGACGGTTAACCGGAGTGGCAGGAGAATAACTTGAATTTCCCTCCTGATAAGCAGTTATTACTGTAGTTCCAGCACTTATAACCTTTATCTTTCCATTAACTACCTTTGCAACGTTAGGATTAGAGGAAGTGAAATTAATTGGCAAACCAGAATTTGTAGATGCATTTATAGTAAAATCAGGCTGTCCTAACTCCACACTATCTAAAGTTGGAAATTGAATTATTTGTGAAGTTAGCTGGGGGGGAACAGATTTTCCGTAAATACTAAACTCACGAATACTTATAGCATTACCAGTATAATTATGAGCCCCTGTGACTGTTAACTTAACAAATCTTGCCTCTTTAAACCAAAAGTCATTTCCCAAAGCTGCAGTGTTATTTGTTTTATCTATCACAGTAGTATAAGTACCACTACTTTTACGAGCTTCTATCTTATACTTATAGATACGATTTGAAAATGATGTTAATTTTGAAGCCTGTACATATTTATCTGCACCTAAATCAATTTCTATAAATTGAGGAAAGCCAATCCCTGTCCATAAATTAGAATCACTACTATCAACGCCATCAATTGCGTTACTAGCTGCTCTTCCACTTTCTGCTGAAGAAAAAGCACTGATAGTTCCTTTAACAGATAAATTTGGCTCAATTGATAAATTTTGTCCAAGAATTTTAAATTCACGTATACTTACAGCATTTCCAGTATAGCCCGAAGCACCCGTGATGGTTAACTTGACAAATCTAGCCTTACGCCTATCGAAATTATCTTGAAGAAGCCCATTTTGTTCATTTGATGATCGATCTGTCACTAAACTATAGGTTTCACCGTCTGCTTTGGCTTCAATCTTATATTTGTAAGCTCGGTCAGCGTAAGCAAACAAGCTTGTAGCTTGAATAAGTTTATCTTGACCTAAATCAATTTCTATAAATTGAGGAAATCCAATTCCTGTCCAAAGATTAGCATTATCGTAATCGATGCCATCAATAGCATTACCAGCAGGTCTACCGCTTTCTGCCGAAGAAAAAGAGCTAATAGATCCATCTGGAGCTAAATTAAATAATCGGTTTGGCTCAGGTGCATTTAATTCTATCTCATCCAATTGAAAGCTATAACTCCCCTCGGATAATGATAGCTTTGTAGCTAAAATCCTTATAAATCGGCAGTTAATTGGAGAAGAAAATATAAAGTTTTCAAATCCTTTAGTACTCTGTTTGATAGAATAATTTTCATAATTCTGACCAGGGATTTGTACCCAATTTGTTGAGTCTTGCGAATATTGAATGACGAAATTCTTAGGAAAGCCTACAGGAACGCCGTTTAAATATCTCGGATTTAAGGCTACTTTTTGAACGAGTTTAGACGCCCCTTGATCTATATATATCCATTCACTGTAATTAGGTCCACTGTGAGTTAAACTTGACCAATAAGATGCCCCCAACACATTAATTCCAGTTAAATTAGTAGTCTTATTAGAGGAAGTTTTAACTTGGCTTATTTCTGATATTCCCTTATAAGCGAGATTTTTTTGTCTGGTTATATTCCAAAAAACCCATGGACTTGTCCATGGTGAAGGATTAGGATAAGGAGTCCAGTCTTCATTTGTAAGGTGTTGATTAAGAGCAGGTTCTACATTTGTATTTTCGTTATTTTGAAACCCAACAATAGTAACCATGTCTGGAGAATTAACCAAAACAGAATCCCAATTTGCCTTGTAATACCCCTCTGGGTCCATTCCTAACACTCTGTTTGTATAAGCTGAACTTTGATCTTTATGCCCAGGAAGCACCACCATATTTTTTTTATTTCCAATTGGAAGACGAGAAATATTATTAGAGGCATACCAACCAAAATATTTCCCATTTAGCTGGTCGGCAAGCGGTGCATTCGCAGTAAAATTTCCTTGAGCTTGTAGTATTGTATAAACGGAACTTTTTGATTTATCTATTTGAGCATTCTCCCAAGCCATTCTTCTAGCATAAAAGGTGTACATTATTATCAAAGGTTTTCCATCTACCTTAAAATAATCCTCTGAGTTTATACCCGGTTCATCAAGAAAATAATCGGTTATAAGGCCACATTCCATTTCAAAATTTTCTGCAGCTAACGCATTAGTAGATTGATAGTTCAAGCCACCAAGAGCGCAAGAAAAATAAATTTTATTAGTATTTTCAGGATTTTCATTCCAAAGTTTAATTCTCTTTGCTACAGCTTGGGCTCCCTTTCTTATAATAGATCCATCAGCATCTATACTATTGGACAAATCAAAAATAATATAATCGATTTTTGATTCACTGAACATACGCAAATGCATATCGATAATGAGCGGGTCAGAACTATCATATTGTTTATATGTTGTATCTGTTCCGTTTATTGAATATAGTGGAACATCCTTGTAATTTACAGCTTGCCACCTATTTTGAAGTTTTGGAATTTTCCACCTCAAAACATCCGTAACCTTCCAAACTTCCTCATTTTCAGATGTATCAATGGCTACATACTTCATTCTAGGCGCTATACAAAGACTATCGCCTGGATCTTTAGTATATCCGTAAGCATCGCCTATCAAAAGAACATCTCCAGAATGATTATCCATTATTATGGGGCTTATTGCAGTTGATGTAGCGGGAGAATATTTCCACTTACCTGTGGTCGATTGATAATAAACAGCATCATCTTTGCCATCTCCATTAATATCTCTTACAAATACCTCTTTTACATCAGAATCAGTCGCAACGTTACTTTTCCATTGCGATGAGGTACTAAATCCACTCCCTGTAGACAAAGCCGACTCCCATACACCACCAGATTTAAAATATATAATAAGATCTGCTTTAGCATCTCCGTTTATATCACCAACCAAACGGCTAGTAGAAGTACCGCCAAAGTTTGTCTTTTTTACTGAAGCCGAACTTAAAAATCCATTATTATTTAGAGAAATACTCCAGCTTCCATTAGCATACAAAAAAAGATCATCATCTCCGTCGCCATCATAATCGGCGAAAAATTGTTCCGTAGTCCCATTACCTAATGATGTATTTAAAATATATGGTACTCCGAATCCACTTCCATTAGATAAAGCAACAGTCCATTCATATGTGTTAGAAACTACTACAGCGTCTTTCTTACCATCTCCGTTAATATCAGCAAGCATTACTTTCAAGCTACCACCAAACGAACTTTTCCATATCTGTGGCGAAGAAAACAACTCACCGGTAGAAAGTCCCACATACCAAGTATCCTCACTACAAGACACTGCGTCATCTTTTCCGTCACCATTAACATCGCCCAACAAAAATGTATTAGTTTTGAAAGTGCTATTTTTGAGCCAATCATAATTCCCTTGATTGGTGAACCAAGTGGAATACCAAATTCCGGTTTTTTTTTCTGTGGGCTGCCCAAATGCCACTATTACAGATAAACAAACAATAAAAAGAAGGAGAATTTTTTTCATACTTGTATATTATTAAAGTTTAATTAATTGCTAGCAACCTGTTTGACAATTTAGTTATGCTTATTTGAGCTGTAAATTGTCAAACAACAAATTCAGAAGACTCCAAAAAAAGTATTTCGACGTTTATTGCTTTAGACTTAATAATTGGTTTGGTCTAGTCTGGTTAACAAATATAAATCATAATAATTTTATATTCCAAATTTTTTATGATTTAAGTTTAACAATAGTATTTACCATGCTACCAACCTTATAATTTTGATAATAGGCAGATCAATCTGATTTGATATTATTTAATGCATAAAAAATAATTTCCGCAAATGATCTTATAATTAGTGGTTATGTTTTAGAGCGATACTGACCGCAGTATAATTGGGAATTATGGATACTCAAGGAATCCAACCAGAATAAAAATCAAAAAAAAAATTAGAAATGTGAATAATGTAATTATATTTGCTTTACAAACCAGACCAAACCAGTTTTTATATTAAGTATAGATTAATTTAAACAAGTTTATATACTTATGATACTGTAAAGCAAAAAAAATACAAAATGATAAAACAAGACTACGCCAAAAAAAGAAAATTAAATAAAGAACAGTTTGAGACAGAATTAGTAGTAATAGGAGGTGGATTGTCTGGGGTATGTGCTGCTATAACAGCAGCCCGAAAAGGAGTAAAAGTTGTACTTATCCAAGACCGACCTGTACTTGGAGGAAATTCATCTAGCGAAGTTCGTTTGTGGATATTAGGAGCAACTTCACATCTGGGTAACAACAATCGTTGGAGCCGAGAAGGAGGTGTTATAGATGAAATCTTAGTTGAGAATACATATAAAAACAAAGAAGGAAACCCTTTGATATTAGATATTATCCTTTTGGATAAAGTAAAATCAGAGGCTAACATCACATTATTACTAAATACAGCAGTTTATGAAGTTCAAAAAACTTCAGAAGATACTATACAGTCAGTCAAAGCATTTTGTAGTCAAAACTCAACAGAATATATTGTAGCAGCACCGTTATTCTGTGATGCCTCTGGTGATGGCATTGTAGGTTTTCTTTCTGGAGCTGCTTTTAGAATGGGTGCTGAAAGTGTAGAAGAATTTGGCGAAAAATTCGCTCCTACAAAAGAATATGGCGAACTATTAGGACACAGCTTATATTTTTATAGTAAAGACACCGGCAAGCCTGTAAAATTTACGGCTCCGTCTTTTGCAGCAGATGTTACAAAAGAGATTCCAAGATTTAGAAGTTTTAATAGTAAGGAACATGGCTGTAAGTTATGGTGGCTAGAGTATGGTGGTAGGTTAGATACAGTACATGATACGGAAAAAATAAAATGGGAACTGTGGAAAGTTGTTTACGGTGCCTGGGATTATATTAAAAATTCTGGCGATTTCCCGGACGCAGAAAACCTTACACTGGAATGGGTAGGTACCATACCCGGAAAAAGAGAAAGTAGAAGGTTTGAAGGAGATTATATGTTGCGCCAACAAGATATTGTTGAACAAAACACATTTGAGGATGCAGTAGCATTTGGTGGCTGGTCAATTGATTTGCACCCCGCAGATGGAGTATTTAGTGAGAAACCAGGTTGTAATCAATGGCATGGGAAAGGGGTTTATCAAATTCCATATCGCACACTCTATAGCAATAATATTCCAAATCTCTTCTTAGCCGGTAGAATTATTAGTGCGAGCCATGTGGCATTTGCATCTACGAGAGTGATGGCAACTGCAGCACATGTTGGGCAAGCAGTAGGTATGGCGGCATATATTTCTAAGATTAAAGGAGCAGAAATTAACGAACTGGTAGAATCTGTAGACGCTCACGAAGTTTTACACTTACAAAATAAAGTAAGCAATAATTGTGAAATAAAAAACTACCCTTCACACATCACATCTATTGAACAAAACTACTTAAGTCCAAGAGAAATTTTGGAAGCTGGTTATATAAAGGATTTACAATTTGAATTGTTAAAAAGTGGACATCATATTCCTGATTTTGAACTGGAAGACCCTCAAGATTTAGTACAAGAGGCATCTATTATTGCATCTAGTGAATTGGCATTAAACAATATGCCTGCAGATTTTCATCAAGTACTAGATTTATCTATAGCACAGCTTCTGCCTTTAAACTTAGGCGTAGTACCAAATTTGCAAATAGAAACTATTGCATCCACAACAACAAATATTGAAGTTGAGTTACGTATTAGCAAGAAAATTGGAAACTATACTCCAGATGTCACTTTAGAAAAGATAAACTTGAGTATACCTACAGGAAAAAGTATACAAACCATTGCATTTAAGGTTCCTGTACCGCATTCTGCCTATGCATTTATTATTTTTCATAAAAACCCTCAAGTATCACTATCTCGTACACATCGTAGGATAACTGGTATTTTATCTGCATTTAATTCAGTTAATAAAGCAGTATCAAATTATGGAAAGCAGGAGCCTAAGGAAGATATCGGTGTAGATTCATTTGAATTTTGGTGTCCGCAGCGTCGTCCGGAAGGTCATAATCTTGCCTTAAAGATTCATCCACCTATTAAACAATTCGATGCGAAAAATATTAAAACTGGTATTTATAGACCAACTACAAAACCTAACGCTTGGGTAGCTGCGTTAGAAGATTCTTTCCCAACATTAACGTTAACCTGGACAGAAGCCAAAGAAATTACTAAGATTGATTTATTTTTTGATACAGATTATGATCATCCCATGGAAAGTGTACTAATGGGACATCCAGAAGATGTAATGCCTTTTTGTATTAGAAATTATAAAATAAAGGATGATAAGGAAAATATAATCTTTGAAAAAAATGGAAATTATCAAACTATTAACCAAATTGTACTACCACAAACCGTAATTACAAAACATCTAATCTTTCAGTTTGAACAATTTTCAGAAAATATACCAGTTGGGTTGTTCTCAATTCGTTGTTATAAATAAATAGCTATCACCAAATAAAGAAAAGGCCTACAAATACAGCAGATATATATATATTAAACACCTTAGCAACTGTAATTTATACTCATAAAAATAAAAGTTTATTACATAAAAGAATCAGTTTACTGTATTAACTTGAATTAAAGTTCTAATGGCACCCACTTTATTAATATCTCATTTAACTAGATAACAGATTGATTATATTTTTATGAATGATTAATTATATTTTATGAATTAGCAGATAAAATCTCTTAGTTATAAAATATTTTAGGGGAAATCTTTATTCTGCTAGTGCGGAAGTGGGTGTTATTTATATTTACTACGAATATAAATTTCCACCTTCTTTAGTAGGAGTAAACCAGAGGAGGTTAACCAGCAACAATGATATAACCGACAACCTTTAATATAAGAATTAAATTCGGAAAAGTTACCATGTTACTGTACAACTAGATTATTTGTAATATTAGTTTTATCAAATAATTTTATGCTTTTTTACGTATTCAAGAGGAGTTAATTCATACTTTTTTTTAAAATGCCTATTGAAGTTCGCCAGGTTACTATATCCACTTCTAAAAGCTACTTCTCTTACACTTAAGTTTTCATTCAACATTAATTTAACAGAATGATTCAATCTTAGGTCTTTTAAAAGTGAAGAAAAAGTCTTTTTAGTTCTGAGTTTGAAAAATCTGCAAAAAGAATTACGAGTCATAAAGGCTGTTCTTGCTACATCATCTAAGGAAATTTCGTATTGGAAATTATTGTAGATATACAGTAAAGCATTACTTAATCTTTTCGCGTCGTTTACGTTTTCAGTTATCATAATTTCATCTGTAATATAGGTAAACTCCTTCGTCTCGATTAAGATATCCAAAATCTGGAAAAAATAAATAAGCCTTTTAATTCCTTTAGCCTCAACTAATAAAAACATTTTTTCAATAATTAACTTTCTAGCTTCCCCATGAAGGTCTAAGCCCATTTTTGACTTTTTAAATAAAAGATGTACTTTCTTGAATTCAGGTAAGGAAAACCAACTATTTCCGAATGCCTCTGGTAAAAAGTGAAGAACGATAGAAGACACTCCGAGCGAGGAGTTATGTTGGTAATATGCAGACGGGTTTTGATATATATGAGGTATTTTAGGCCCTAAAAATGAAAGCTGTCCCTCTTGAAAATCAGAAATTGAATTCCCAACAATTCGCTTTCCTTCTCCCTTAATAATAAAAACAAGTTCGAATTCTGGATGATAATGCCATGGAGTACTAAAATACGGAAGATCGAATTTTCTTATAACAAAAGTATCTTCTTCTTCGGGTTTTAAATACTCTAGAATCGGGATAATTCTCTTTTTCATATATTATCTTTTATACTATAAAAATAGTCAATTAGTTATATTTAAGATAACAAAGTATCACTATTAGTTTACATAGTATGTAAATAAAGTAAATCTCAGGGTACTTTTGATAAACTAAATTTAAACGATATGATGAAAAATCAATTATCAGATGATCAGAAAAAAGCTTATTTAGAGGATGGATTTTTAATAATTCGGTCCTTTCTAAACACTCAAGAGGTAAACAAAATTTATCAGGCTACCGTTCAAGACGAGGCAATCACTAACAACTCCTATGAATTAAAAGATAAATCTGGAAAAAATACTAAACTAGCATTATGGTTTACACCAGGAGATGATGTATTTGGATTACTGACAAAAAGTAAAAGGATGATTAATGCTGTGAACTTCTTGTTAGATGGTGATGCACCGGTTTGTCATTTTCACTCAAAGTTAATGCAGAAAGAACCAAAAGTTGGGGGTGCGTGGGAATGGCATCAGGATTATGGTTATTGGTATAGAAATGAGTTCTTATATCCAGATCAAATGATTTCTGTAATGACTGCTATTACTGAATCAACTGTAGAAAATGGATGTTTGCAGGTTATAAAAGGATCCCATAAAATTGGAAGGATAGAACACGGATTTTCAGGAGAACAGGTTGGTGCATCTCAACATTATGTAGACTTGGCGTTAAAGACTATGGAGCTAGTATATGTTACCTTAAAACCTGGGGATGTTTTGTTTTTCCACAGTAATTTGTTGCATCGTTCAGAAGCAAATTTATCTGATAATGCTAGATGGAGCTTAATTTCTTGTTATAACCGACAAACAAATATTCCATACAATGAAAAATCAAAATCATGTATTACTCCAATTTCACCTGTGCAAGACGAAGCACTCTTGGAAGCTGAGATAAAGAGTTTAAATGAAATGACAGATTTTTCATCTAAAAAGGTAGATGAATCGCTAAAAGGCTAAATAAAGCACCTATTCAAAGTTTTATAAAAAAGCTATTAACAAATTTATAAAATGAATCAAAACTAAAGTTATTGGAATCTTGATAAAGCTTATGTTCAAATGCTTGGATACTAAAAACATCTATAAATATGGATAACTCTTCAGGGGATACTAGATACTAGCATTTATAAAATTTTAAAAATAGTTTAAGAAGAAAGTTATTTTAATTTTCTTCTTAAACTAAAGTTTCCTATAGTTTTATTCAAGTATAGTAGCAGCTTTTTATGATTTATTTCCAACTATAAACTCGGTTTTTCGCTGTAAAAAAAAGAAATTGGAATATTTTTTTATGTAGCAGACTTTACATTTACAGAGCTGTCATATAACCTCAATTATTTTATTCATACCAAATTAAGAATCAATTCATAACTACTAATTATAGTCTTTTCACTTCAGAACAAAATGATGGAAAATAATATAGAAATAAAGTACTTTGCAACAGAATGGGGCAATAGTCTGCCAATAAATGAATTCTTAGAAAATATAAAAAAGTTTGGATACAATGGTATTGAAATGAGCCTACCTTTTGAATCAGAAAGAAAGAAAAGTATTTTAAAGTCTTTAAAAAGTAATGGGTTAGAACTTATAGGCCAATATTTTCAGTCTTATGAATCTGATTTTAGGTTGCATAAATATAATTATGAGAAACATCTAAACAATCTTTTAGAAGCAGAACCATTATTTATAAATTGTCAGACTGGTAAAGACTATTTTTCTAAAAAGGAAAATCTTGAATTGTTTATGTTGGCACAAAGACTAAGTAGCAGTTCAGGAATCAATATTATTCATGAAACTCATAGAGGGAAAAGTCTATTCGCTGCGCATATCACTCAATCGTATTTAGAGAGTTTTCCAGATTTGAAAATCTGTTTAGATATTTCTCATTGGTGCAATGTACATGAATCTTTATTGGAAGATCAAGAGGAAGCTTTGAATTTAGCATTTGAAAGGTCTGTTCATATACACTCTAGAATTGGATTTCCAGAGGGGCCTCAGGTTAATGATCCAAGAGCCCCGGAGTGGCAATCAATACTTGAAAGACATTTATTTTGGTGGGATAAAGTTGTTGAAATAAATAAGCAAAATAAGAGAAGTCTAACAATTACAACAGAATTTGGCCCCGCTCCATACATGCCACTACAACCATACTCTCAAATCCCAATCTCTAATCAGTGGGACATAAATATATTCATGCTTGAGCTTCTTAAAAATCGATATAGTAACAAACCAACTTAAATGCAACTGCCAAAATCTTCCTCAAAAGACATCTGAAGGTTTGAATATAATTGTTCGCTATAAATCGCTTTTCACATTTTTCTTTAATTTCAATAATTTTTTTAGAAACAGTTTAATATGAAGAAAACTTACCAATAAACACCTCTATTATAATTTAAAGTTTAACAGTTAGAGACCACTTTCTTAGGCAAAATTTCTATCTACTGATTCTACTACTCTATCTTAAAATAATCTCTATTTACATCAAAAAATATAGGCATATCACCAGCTTTGCTTACTTCTATTAGGGGTTTTGAGAACCATCATTTTGGCCGTTTATAGGAAGACAAATATTGATAAAATCATTAATATGAATATTTTTTTTATTACTACCAGTCGTCGGTTCTAAAAGAAGATACCGGCAATCCGTTTAAACCAAACAAATCACCAATTACAAAATCTTTAAAAGCGTACCTTACTGCTAAAGGTGATGCTACTAATGATGAGGAAACTTTAATACCTTCTGAAGTGATTGATGCATTTGCAGGATAAAATGTTTGATCCTCACCTGCAATTTCAAAGTTTCGGAGGCCTTTACCAAAGGAGGTAAGGCCAAGAGGTGCATGATCAAAAGTAAGGATGATGTCACTCTCAACAAATTTCATACTTTTATAAACAGGGCTCTCTGCTGCTATGCCCTTAAGATTGTACGATTTATTTAATGCTAAGAATGCAAGCCTTTCTCCTACTTGCTTTTTATTTGGTGGATGAATAACCCCTTTATCCCCAATATCTAGGATAGAAACCATCCCTATATTGGGTAAAGTTGTAGAGACCTTTAATTGTACTTCGCGAAAGAAAGCAGAATTTTCATTTGGCCTTTTATAATCGTAAGGTGCTATTTGCACATAATAAAAAGGAAAATCTCCGATATCCCATGCATTTCTCCAATCTTTAATTAAAACAGGTAATAATTTTTGATATTCACTAGGCGATTTAGTGTTAGATTCTCCCTGATACCAGATCACTCCTTTAATCTGGTATCCAACCATTGGATTAACCATTGCATTAAATATAACTGTAGGTGTCTGTGCAGATAAATTAGTAACTGGCCTCTTATTCGGGACTTTTACAAAATCTAAGTTTTTGATGCCTATTTCTCCAATCCAAGGTTCAATACGAGTTCCTCCCCAGCTTATATTAATTAAGCCAATAGGTATGTGTAGTACCTTGTTTAAAGTTAATCCAAAATTATAAGCTACGGCACTAAATTCAGCAACGTTTTGTGGCTCACACAAATTCCATGTCCCGTTAAAATTATCTAATTGCTCTAAGCTGCTATTTTTTTCTACAGTAAATAATCTTATCTGAGGATTTTCAGAAAATGCAATTGTCTCTAAGGCTCCATTTATAGGCTGGTTGCTGAAACCTTTTAAAGGCATCTGCATATTTGATTGGCCAGAACATACCCAAACTTCACCAATTAAAATATTTTTTAAGGTTAGCGTTCTACCGTCGCTAATGTTTATTTGATAAGGACCACCAGCTACAGGTGTAGAAACTTTTACTTTCCAACTTCCATCGGCAGCACTAATTGTACTGTACTTTTTTTGATTCCAGGATGTGGTAATATTTACTTTTGTATTTTTTGATGCCTTGCCCCAAATGGCACATTTGCTCATCTGTTGCAACACCATATTATCGTTAAAAATTGCAGACAATTTAATCTCGGCAAAAATTTCAGCATGTGTTATAATACATAAAAATATAATGGCAATTATGTGTTTGAAGTGCCTTTTCATTTTTAAATCTTCTGTATTTAAGTCCGAAGCTTAATTAGCTAAAAAATGATATTCGCCTTCTTCTGCATTAAATAAATAATACCTCTCATTCTCATTGATGAATTTTATACCTTTTAAAGGGATTACAGTCTTTTTATTCTGGAGAACTAATAGATTGTTTACTGAAACATTCTTAAAATCTATACTCTCCTCATTTTTGGGTATGCCAATAACTGCTTGTGTTCCATGTGGAATTAAAACATTAATGGAAACACTTTTTGTGGATTTAGCAATTGTAACTTTGATTTCTCCCATTTTAGATGGAACAACTGAAGAGACATAATTTAGAACTCCTAGTTGAGGTGTAATAGAAAATTTAGTATAACCTGGTTCAACTGGTTTTACACCTGTTATGTATTTGCCTGCTATTAAAGCGGGTGCACCACTCCATCCATGATTTCCAATTCTACCAAAATGTTCGGGAAGAGTGCTATATGTTGAAGTGATTTCATTATCGTATCTTTTCATTAAGCGATTATAACCGCTTGATGATTTACCCATCTGGTAAAGAGCTTCCAGCACATATTTTTCCATATAAATACTTGCTTTAAGGCTTTTCTCAAGCACTTCTGTTATTTTATCAAATTTATCTTTAGTTGCTAAACCACAATACACTGCAAGTGCATTTCCTCTATCATCTACATCATTAAAGTTTTTAGATTGATAGTGTTTTCCCGTCCAGAAATAGGAATCAAAATGCTTTTCTATACTTTTAATCCTTGTTTCATAGGCTCTGGTATCATTTTTATTACCAGAAATTTTTGCAAAATAATTAGCCTTTTGCAAAGCCAAATAATACCAACAATTCTCCATAAGATACCAATCCTGGCTAGGATCACCCCAATCATACCAATTATGAGTGCCTTCTCCCCACTGCTCCTTAACCCAGCCTCCTCTGTGTAGTACCAATCCAGTGGCTGGATCTAACTGCCACGTTTGTAATAAGTAATTCTTTACAGCAGGATAAGATTCTTTGATAAAAGTTGTATCACCAGTATTCATAAAATACTGATATATCCCTACACCAATACCAATTAATGGACTACTTGCAAATTCACGATAAGATCCCTCAAATCTGCCTGTTGGTACAGCACCCCATAGTATTCCGTTTGGCGTTTTCCAATCTATAAACTCCCTTAAAAATTTCCGTGTTAATAAGGCAGAACTTGTGCTAAGTGTGTAGTTAGCAAACTCAGAAATGCTTGTTGCATCATGAGTCCATTGTGAACGCTCCCTATCCGGACAGTCCATATAATTATCCCTCATATTTACTAAGGTAGTTAGGGCGGATTTGTCCCACAATTTATTTAGTCCGGCACTGGAACTATTGAATTTACCTTCAATAGAAGTATTATAGCTGGTTTCTCTATATTTTAAATTTAAGATAGTAACGCCAGCAGGAATAGTGTAGTCAACAAATTCTCCGTTTCCCCAAGCTGGTATTTCAAATGATTGAAGCCCATCTGTAGTTACATATTTATTAACTTTCCAATCTCTTTCCATTTTAATTTTTATGAGTTTCCCTTTATCACTTAGAATTTCGAGATGGGGATAGAACTGCATATTATGAGGGAGAAAACACCTTAAAACAGTATCTTTTAAAATAGCCAAAGGAAACGTAAGATTATTTTTATAAGGTGTAAGTACACTATTTTTCCATTGGGGTATTTCACGCTTTAATAAATTATTCCAAGGTGCACTTCCTTTTTTTCCTAATTCCTGAGCATTTTTCCATTCCGAATCATCAAAATGAATTCCATACCAGTTAGCTATCGCCTTGTTAGCATCGTAAGATATTTCCCATTCAGATAAAATATTTTGTTTATTAAAAATTGGAATCTTACTTTTTTGAAAGGATTGTACCTGAATATTTTTCCATGTAGAATTTGTATGAATCTGCTTATCTCCTACAAATCCGTCCATATAAAAGCCAGGTTTACCACTAGAATGGTGAGAGGAGCCGTTAATTCCCCAGTACCATACTAGCACCGCAATAGTATTTTTACCAGTGGTAATATAATTTTTAATATCGACCTCATCGTAATATGTATCTTTAGGAGTAGGACCACGTTTTAATCCACCTTCTTTCACCACCAAAGTACCGTTAATCCATAACCAGTATTTAGAGTCGACTGCGATATTTAGTATTCCTCCTTGCCCAATTGATTTAACATCTACTTCTTTACGGAAACTTACCCATGTATTAGGCTCAGTTGCCTCTGCATTCCATATCCAACTACTTGTATTAGGTTGCGCACTTAATAACGAAAAATTAAACAAAACAACAAAACCTAGAATTATAAATCTTTTCATCCTTTTTAAATTAATATTTTTTTAACTCCCCTGAGTTTATCACAGTTCTTACTCCAGTTTTATCAATTCCTTCTATTTTATAAGCTACGCTGGTACATTTTTCAGATACAGGGAAGTCGATTTCATAAGGATATTCATTATCTTCTTTTTTTATCCACCCATTTCCTACATCATAGCTGAATATTACCTGACTGAATTTTTCCTCATCTGCTTCTAACCAGAAAAATGCATTTTCTAGATTCTTTCCCATAGAATAAATCATTCCAACACTTCTTCCCCATGACGTATTAGTGTCTTGAAAAGATTTTTCACTTAAAGCAACCTCATTTTTGTCATATACTTTTGATTGAAAATTTGGTTTGATCTTTAAGTCATTAACTATTATAGATACTATATCATTGCCGGGAATTCTAATTCTAATATGCCCATTTTTCAAAGTACCATATGTTTTCTCACCTTTTCTATTCAAGATTGTTACTTTATATTCTTTGTTGATATCAAAGGAAGCTATTTCCTGATTTATTGTGAAGTCAGATTCTTCGGCTGCCGGACTTTGATTCATAAATGCAAAGTATAAATTGCCATTTCCATAACCAGAAATGTAATTGATTTGTATATTACTTTGTCTTAAAAGTTTTGGAGGCATCCATAAATAAACTTGATCATCTGCGTAAAACTTACCTGGCGAGCTTCCATATACCTTACTTTGCAGATAAGCATAACCCTGTTTATATTGAGATGGAAATGAAATTTTACCACCAGACTTTTCCGTTACATCAGAAATTAGATAATCTACCAGTAAGGCAATATGTGGCCAAACATGGTTATAATAAATCTGGTTATAAGTAAGCTTTTGCCAGTCCTGAAGCGGATAATCAGGTCTTTCATAATGCGTAGTAAAGTCTATGTTTATGTCATAACCAGGAAAATTATTATATCGCCCAATTACTGCTGCTTTGGCTATGTCACGAAAAAAAGAATCTTTTGTAAGGTATGAGAGCCTTAGCAAATAAGGAGCATAATTTGTCATAAATATACCTTGATTGACAGTGTAAGTGTTGGAAGCTTCTGGTGTCAATCCAATTTGCGATACCCGCCACGCCTCTACCTGCATAGGATCTGCTTTCATAGCTTCTGGATTAGTTTTGTTATGACGGTCTCCAATTGGGAGCATTCCGCTGCCATTAATTTTAACCGTCCCATCCGGAATGCGTGGATGAAACCAAATATATTTTACATATTCTTTTGCTCCCTTAACAGCAGCTTCTAAATAAATGGGGTCTTTAGTTTCATCATACAACTCAATTAAATCTATCCATTTAGGGGTGAAATCTGTCCAAAACTGCCCACCAGCCCCAAAATGAGCATTCGCATCAGAAAAATCTGTAGCAAGTTTATTAATCCTTTTCTCAATATAGTCTTTAGCAGATTTTTTTGCTTTATTTAAAAATACGGAATCTCCAGTAGCCCGATATACAGCTAAAAAATTCTGCCATGTATTACCTTTGCTTGGCATTAATAAATTTAATGTCCTATCTTTATCATATAGTGTTTCTGTGTAATGTTTAAAAACCGGAGAGCGTTTTTGAGAAAAATTATACAAAGAGGTTAATTCGGACACTTCTGCAGTTGGGCCTTTCATTGCGTGTGAAGGATTTTGAGCCTTAACCTCATTTTTTTGAGAAAACAGAAATTTTTCTCTTGATAAAATGTATTCCATCATTGGTTTCGCTCTTCTACTAAATATTTCATCATTATCTGATATTATAGCATAAGAAAGTGCATCTAATGCTGAAACCATCTTTACAGAATTCTTTACATCTGTAGAATAATCAAAACCTTTTAAATTTGCATTCCAACCAGAGTAATAGTCATTCATGGCAAAATTTGCCATATTTTCAATAGTTTCATTTAAAGTACCAACCGAGTTTTTACGATAATCTTTAAATCCGAAAACCTTATAAGCTAAATATTGGTGCAAGTCATCAATATTTCCTTTATAAGCTAAAACATTAACTTTATATGAAAATACAGCACCTTTTAATAATTTTGAACTTGGTTTTCCTAGAACAGGAGAAAAAACTTGAGGTTGAGCATCACCATGCTGATTTCGTAATAAAACCCCGAATTTTGCATCGCTTCCATGTGGCATTTTATAAGGAATAGCATCAGGACTAACGAAAGCAGAAAAGGTAATGCCGCCTTTGGTAAACATAGTTGCAGGCATAGGAGCAGCATCATCAATACTTAAATAAGACTGATCAGGGAAGCGAAGTGCTTGCCACACCCAAGGTTGCCATATCTGCTGCAAATCTGCTTGGTTACTTGTTGGCGCACCTGTATAACCTACTGAAAAAAAACCATCATTTTTAACGTGAAGGGTATAAGATAATTCTGGAATACCTCGACTATCTTTTTTTATAACTGCACTCAATTTAAACAAACTATTCTCAGGATAGCTAATATGAAATTCATTACCATTTTTCTTAATAGTTGTAGGATTTATTGCAAATAATTCTGCAGTTTTATAGTAATCCTTCACACGAAGTTTGTCATTGTTATATAATTTCCATGATGGAACCAGTGTATTAAATTCAGACGCCCCTGATGTATTGATTTTGGGATCCGAATTATTGTACATTACTGTAAAAGAGGGTAAAAACTTGTATTCTATACCGCTATCAGTAAACTTAATAATACCTTCATTAGTAATTGAAGATGCTAAAACTGAATTTTTGTCTATGCTTTGAGCTTTTAATGATCCGGTAAAGCATAAAAAAAGAAGGAATGGTATTAATATTCTTTTTATCATTATTTGATTTATTAATTTCATATTTAATTGTCAAAATATCATCAAATTGCGTTAACCTCTTAATCATACAGGTATTACTAAAATTAATTTAGGACGAGATGAAATTTAATTTAGTCTGGTCTGTTCTGGTTTGTTTTACAAAACTAGCAAGTTAAATGATTTAAACAAATTTTTTATCTAATTTATTATTCAAGGTTATCCGATTAATAATTAAAACAATTTAGGGTATAAAGAAATTTGACAACTCAATAAATTTCATATCAAGCCTTTATAAATATTCTAAAATAGCGTTATGTAGGCATAAGTATATTCCTGCTAAAAATTAAATACAATGAGAATGCATAGATTAAAAAGTACTGTTGTTATAATTCTTTTAAAAATTTTAGCTGGTTAGATTCTTGCCAACAACTACGACCTTTTTTACACAAAATAAATATCTTTGTAAAAAATAGTCGAAAATTGAAAACTACCAATAATAATATTTCAACTGGATCTGGTCGAAATTATCGTACAAAATATATGCAACTTGTGGAATTTATCACAAACCAGATAGAAACGGATGATTTGCAAATAAATGACCGACTGCCTTCATTGAATAAGCTTACAGAGCATTTAGGGATGAGTAAAGAAACCGTTTTAAAGGGTTTAAATTACTTATCAGAAAAAGGTATTATTGAGTCTGAATATAGAAAAGGCTATTATGTTAAGAAGAAGAGTCAGCATATGCAATATCGCATTTGCCTAATCCTTGACAAGATGAATATTCTTAGAGACAGAATATACCAATCTTTTGTGGAAAACATAAGTGATTTTGCGGAAGTGGATGTTTACTTCCATCATCACAATTTTAAAGTATTTGAGAAACTTATTGATGAAAACCTTAATAACTATACTCATTTCGTAATCACAACTTTCTTTAAAGAAAGTGTAAAAGAGGTGCTGAATCGGATTCCTGCAAATAAAAGAATAATACTAGATTATAATGAATCAGAATTGGAAGGCGATTACACTTGTATTTTTCAGGATTATCAATCTGACATTCAAGAATGCCTGACTGAATTGCTACCTCAATTAGAGAAATATTCTAGATTGGTATTAGTTGCTCCCCGCGAAGCTTACCATGGTGATGCTATTATTAAAGGATTTAAAAAATTTACGAAGCAATTTAATAAAAATAACGTCATTCTTAACTCTGTAGACGAAAGTAATATGCGTATTGGAGATGCCTTTATCACCTTTAGCAGATATGATCAGGATGATGTATCAATTATTAAAATTGCGCATAAAAATAATTGGAAGTTGGGGCGAGATATTGGATTGCTATCTTATAATGATACCTCTGTTAAAGAGGTGCTGGAAAAAGGAATAACTGTAATTAGTACAGACTTTAATATGATGGGAAAAGAAGCAGCTTTAGCGATTCTTAATAAAGAAACTGCAAAAATTAGAGATAAGGCCAAGATTATTTTAAGGAAATCCCTTTAAAAACTTTCAAAAAAATTATATCATTCACATTAGTCTTTTTTCTTTACTATTCATAATCATTAATTATCCAATCCCTGACACACATTTATAGCCCTTTTTTTGCTTAAACCATTGACTTTGGTTAATATTTAGCCTATTCAATAAATATATTGGCTTAGAGTAGTAGAAGGATGACTTGCTATTCTCTTTTTTAGAAGTAATTTAATTATTTTATCAAAAAAGGAGGATTATAAAACGGATATTCATCCGGCTTGGAAGTAAAAATGACTGATGAAGCATCTTTATCATAGTCTTGAACTATGTTGCCATCACATGTATTTCCAAACATATAAGCTATACTCTTATTTCTTAGTTTTAAGCTTGTGGTTTTAACATTATCCAGTACTAACCTAGGACAATTCTCAATATCCAATTGGCCATTCATGGTAGTGTTTTTAAGGGTTAAATTCCAAGTATCATCTACATTAAATGTTTGCCTTTCATCAATAGTACAATTATCGAAAACAACATTACGAGGGCGTGTACGCCAAGGTTCCCCAGCATAAATCCAAAAGTGAATATTCTGAAAATGACAGTTTTGATATAATATTGGTGTACGCTGCCTTACTGCTACTATTCTTCCCTTAGGTGATGTAGTTGAATTTCGAATAACCATATCCCTATTAATATTCTCTTCATTAATAGCGTAAGTGCCTGCTTTTAACTGATCTAAAACTCTATCTAACGTAATGCTTACCAATGATTCCGAAGTTTGTAAAACGTTGATTATACGAGCCATTCCATAGTATACTGTTTGTTCATCATTCCAAAAACTCACCAAATCGCCTAACAACCATAGTCTGGAATCAGTATATTTCTCTGTGGATTCTCCAGGTTTGCTTTTCAAACGTATTGTGCTACCTGATATATTATCAACAACTGGAACATTCATATGCGGACTAAAAATATCATCATACATATAACCTGCATCGAAATCCCCATATTCTATCATTATTCCGTAGCGGTTGCCCCAAACATGCCAGCCATCTCTCCAAGCTACATGCATATCTGCTTCATTAGGTGCCAATATATCAACATTTGAAAAAGTTACTGGGCCATAATTACTTCCTATAGAATAGCCGAAATGACATATAGAATGTGTTAGGATGTTACTTATTTTAATTCTGCTGCTACGCAAAATTGAACAATAATAAGAATATTTGCCAGTTACAGCTTGTGCATACTCTTTATGAGGTAAAATAAAATCAGTTGCATTTGAATTTTTGGAAACTAGCAAATCGTTTCCCTCACCTTCTTTAAAGAACACCCTTATTTTATAGCTATTATCACCTATTTTTGCTGTACTATCTACACCAAGATGTCTTCCATCTCCAATTTTTGTATTGGGAATAGTTACCCAAAATGAACGTCCGAACTTTTCCTGAGGAGATATATATTTTCCTATCTGGGGAACCTCATATCTTGGATCTACCTGCATATCAAGATAAAGCTCACTGGGGTTTATATTCAATATTTCTCCCTGATAATACGGTAAAGGGCCGTAAGTAGTAGTGAAACCATCTATTTGAATATTTTCTGAATTATCAATACGGATAAAATTACCCAAAGGATGTAGGATAATTTTAGCTCCGTTTCCTACAACTTTTATATTAGAATTATTCAAAAGATCGAACACTACATAATCTTTTGGGCCTTCTACGTAATAAGTTTTAGAGCCATCAAATGTAAGAACTCCGCCCGTCTGTTTAACAGCCTGCCAAGCCGCTTTAATTGCGTTATAATCATTGGTAACACCATTCCCTACTGCTCCATAAGAGGCCACATTGAAACTAGTTGCATTCTCAAAGGTTGGTGTTGCATAAGCCAAACGATAATTCAATTTATACGATCCACCATTTAACGGTGTAGCTTTTACTAATACAACATCACCCGGATTAAGATTTTCTAACCGTGTTTCAAATCTATAAGGTGCTATTTCAGATTTTGCTGTAAATTTTTTTATTATTTCATCTCCTACTTTAATTTCTAAATCCACCTGTTTGTCTGTTCCTCCTACCCAAATCCACGCATAACCAATTTGATAATTACCTTGTTTTGGCACAGTATAAGTCCAGCTTTTTGTCATGGAAGTAGTAGGTTCCTCTACCGTAAAGGAACCAGATTGAGCATAAGTGTTGAAAAAGAATAAAACATTCAATAATAAACTTAAATGTATAGCTAATTTCTTCATTTTACTTTTGATCAATTTGATGATTATCATTGATATTTTTCCTTTAAAGGAATATTATTGATTAGATTTTATACTTCTCAGTAGGTATTTTATACCCGCTTTTAAGTTTCTTGGGCTTTGTAACGTATTTATGTTGAGCTAGAAATTTTTGCCAATAGTAGTAGGTTTGAATAATTGGATCTGCTAGTTCACTTTTACTCTGATCAAAAATATTATGCCCCTCTCCTTTAAAAACATAGAATTTAATATCACTTCGAGACTTCTTAACCGCTTCAGCAAATTTTAGGGCGGTTTTCACAGGAATCAGAGGATCCTTTTCTCCTAATAGAATACAGGTGGGAGGTAAATTATCATTCATATTATGTAGAGGAGAAAATTCTTTCCAATAGTCTTTAACACGCTCATAACCAAATCCATCAGGACCATTGTCTATAACGGGAGAAACTAATAATAAAAGTTGCGGTTTACAGCTGATGCTCAAATCATCATTAGCTGAATTAAACTCATTAATGGTTGCAGTTGCTGCAGCTAGGTGCCCTCCTGCTGAACTGCCAGAAAGCGCAATTTTAGTGGTGTCAATATTAAATTGTAAGGCGTTTTTACGAATCCACCTGACACCAGACTTGATATCTTCTAAACATTTGTAAGGCTTATCAGTGGACAAACGATACTCAATTGTAAATGCTACAGTGCCTTGCTCTGCAAGATACCTACACCATTTCATAGAACCTTGAATATTGCCCCCGCTCCAACTCCCTCCATGTATAAATACTACACAAGATTGCTTTTTCAATTGTTTCTTAGGAAAGAAACCGAATATCTGTAATTCTTTTCCCTCCACATTTTTATATGTAAAAGATTTTTTAGTTTTTAGATCTATTTCAAATGATTTTCTTATTACTCCTTCAAAACTTCTTAAGTCTGTTTTATTTGCCTGTTTTATTAAAACTTCACTTTTGTTATAATTTGAAGTACACATCATTTTTTTATCACTCGTCTTAAAACTATTTTGAGCAGTTACTAAGCTGGTAAAAGGAAATAGGCATATAAATAACAGAATTTGTTTTTTATTTATCATGATTTTTCACCTATTAACTTATGTTTTTTATTAATAAATTGATTTGAGTCAAATACATTTAATCATTAATCTACGACCCCAATAACAGCTTCTTTAGTTTGAAATGCGGATCCATTAACATCAATCCCACTTACTGAAAAACGGAATTGCTTTTCCTTATCTGGAACTTCTATAGAGAATTCGTAAGGATATTCTAGGTCTTTTAATACGCCGGTCTTATCACCGCAAGTCCATGAAACGGATATTTCATTCAAGGATTTTGAATTAGCGTTGGACCATATGTATGCACTCCAGCTACCTGGCAAAATTTGAATAGCGGCAGCATTCACTTTCATTCCATTATTAGTTGTTAGTTCTGCTGTGCCCAACTTGGACGGGATTGTACCTAATTGCTTTTTATGCAAAGGAACATCGATATCTAAGCCATCAACTTCAATAACCTGAAGACCTCTAGGCTTTATCTCAATTTGTCCGGAGTTATTTTTAAGGGCAAAGTTTTCTCCATTTTCACCCATTACCTTAAAACTTTTAAAGATTTGGGCAGACTTACTAATTACAGATGGAAAAAACGTAATATTTGTCTTTTGGGTCTCTGAACTTTCGTTCATCAAAATCACAAAAAACTTATTATCTGTATGAGCAGTTAGGTAATTAATTTGATTATTATCAACATTGACTAGGCCTTTGCGTAACCATAACCACGTATCTTTAATTCCCATAATATCACCTGGCTGATTGCCGTATACTAGGTAATCAAAAAAAGCATATCCAAACTGGCGTAACCCTGGAAAATTTATTTTTGATTTTGAACGTAGTTTTGCTTCGCTTACTAAGTAATCAATTGTCCAAGAAAGATGTACTGGCAAATGATGATAGTATATAAAACCAACATCAGGGCCTTTATAGGGATAATTTGGGTCTTGCATCAAATCAGTAAAGGTGGTGTAATAATAACCTGGGTAATTGCCAAATCGTCCCAATACCGCATTACGGGCATACGTTTCAAACTGTTTATCGCCAGTATATAGTGCTAATCTAAGAAAAGCCCCACTCCAAGAGGACATTGAAATCATCCGTCCACCGTTACTTTTGTATGTATAGGTGGTAGGTGCCTCAAAACCCAAACCGGCGTTTGATACTAACCAAGCTGGCACCTCTTTTTCTGGGGAATCGTCTTCTCTTTTAGGCCAGCCAATTCGATATTTGATTGATCCTTTATATAATTCTCTATCCATTTTATCTCCGTGTACAATCCCGTTGGGGTGGATGGTAGTATTACGTTGTGGAGGCATAGGCTGAGTCCAAATACCGGTCATAACAAGCTGTGCACCCTTTTTAGCAGCGTCTAAAAATCGCTTTTCCTTGGTGACCTCGTAGAGTCGCAAAAGTCCCTCCCAATTCGGGACAAAAGAAACAAGGAAAAAAGGATTAATTCCCAAGTCTTTTTGAGGTGCTTTATTTATAGCCGAGTCTATGTACTTATCTGCATATTTAATCGCACTATCTAAAGCATGTTTATCTCCATTATATAAATAACGACCTAACCAATCATCAAATGGCTGAATGTGCCCTCCTTCATAAGGTGTTGTTACATTTGAAGCCTTTAATGCAGCGGATTTAAATGCTAGTGTTCTGCCATTTAACATTTTTTCTAAATCTCCATAAACAGATTTTCCAAAATACCTTGGAGGTCCGTTCATTGTACCAGCAGGATACCCACTTCCTGTATCTTCTGGGATGGGAGAAAAGTGTGGTCCACTACGCGATAGGAAATATTCCAAAGTGGGTAAAGTACGGCGTTTATAAAGATTAGTGTCTCCGGTAAGATAGTATAAAGATACCGCTGTTAGAGGAGAAGCTTGAGTTGCACCATTTTTAGATTCTATTTGATAAAATCCTTTAGCCCGTTGCCACCAACCACTATATTCATCGTTCATATAAAGATCAATCATATTATAAGCTGCATTTGTAAGAGAAATTTCCCCGTTTGTTCTATAATCTCTCCAACCAAACACTTCATCGCAAACGTTACGGTAAGAACTATACCAATCTCCTGACTCCGTTAGGATTCTGAATGAGAAAGTTAAGGTTTCACCTGATTTTTTCTGAGAACCAGTGGTGCCGATGAGCGGTCCGTAGATTGAGGGTTGTACCTGTCCTTGAGAATTCCGAATATGAATACCAAATCTTGATTTAATCGGTATTGGAAATTCATACGGGATTTCACTCGAATCCGCAGCGATTCCATAAATAATTGATTGTTTGTTTTCTGAAACCTGCATTAGTGAAATAGGAGTGGGACACTCTGCTTGCAAAAGTGTATATGTTTTGGTTGGGAAACGCTTTCGTTGGACAGTCATCGGCATTAAGAGTTCTTCAACTTCATCAAGAGATTTTCTATTGAATGCAAAGTAACCTAACGAATATTGACCAGAATTTTGTGGAGTAAATTGTAGCTGTACACGTATATTTTTTTCATTAGGAAAAAGTTCCCACACGGCTTTGAATACACCTACATCTAAACGGTAAAACTCTAGACTAACTCTGTTTTTTCCGTCCTGTTTTACTGCCGAAATAATAGGTTCATAGTTTTTTCCAGCCTCCCAAATTGTATTGGTAAATGTTTTTTTCTTTGTGATATTCGTCTCGTTAGGAGAAACCCATTTTACCCACTTAGGGTAGAAGCCGGAAATTTCCATTGTAGAGGTTTCGCCGGCTGAAACTATTTGATACGATTCGGCTGTTGGATCTGTTTCTAACTTTTTCCAACCTAAAGAAGTTTTAACTTTTATTACAGGAGTGTAACTGGCTTTTTGTTCTTTTAAACATTGTACAAAGTCTATTTCGATAAATTCATTTTTTAAGTGAATAACTTTTTTTCTCGATAAATGAGCTTTTGAAGAAGCTGCTTCTAAAGATGTAGTTACTTTTTTAGCAATAGCTATATCGAAGCTAAAAATTAAACTTATAAAAAGGAGGAATAAAGGTCGGAGTTGTATTAACTGTTTCATTATTTGAGGGTCGATCAAGTAAATCTTCGTTTAAAATATTATAAAGGAGAATAACAGAATGATTATTGCTATTACCCTCCTAATGATTTTTATCAAGAATAAGATTTCTTATCTACCAACATATCCAGTGTTTTGAACAAGATTGATGTTTGCTACCAGATCATTATAAGGTATAGGGAATAAAATATATTTTAAATCATCCATATAATCTATGTTTCCAATACTTGAATTTCTATGATATTGAAAGCTTCTTTGTTTAGCTGCTTTTACAGTTTGATTATATATTCCCCATCTAACAAGATCATTTCTTCTTATCCCTTCAAAGAAAAATTCTCTGTGACGTTCTGCCCGAAGTTCTGTTCTTAAAGCTACCTGTCCTACAGCAGTTGTATTTCCAATTCCACCACGCCCCCTAGTCATATTAATATATCCTTTGGCTATATCCAAATCTTTATTTTGTTCAATTAATGCTTCAGCATACATTAACAAAACTTCAGTATATCGTAATATTGGGAGGTCAATTGCTGAGTTACTAGTGTTTCCGAAATCAATATACTTAGTTACAACAATTGCACTTGCTCCCGATATGGCTGAACCGGTTGCATCTATATCTACTAATGTAGTTCCTCGGGTTCTACCAACGTTTGTTTTTCTTCTTAGATCATTTCTTTGATAAACACCAGTGGCATTAGTTTCAGTAGGATTTATAATATCAGATGAAGCACGAAAATTAAATTGCCTTGTCCATGTTTGGATTCTGTTAAACGACCAGCTACCTGATACAGATGACAAAGTAGAATGGCTACGGCTATAAAACATATTCTCTGTGTTTAAAGCTTTGGTTGCATCAGTTGGTAATATTGGAAACATATCTCTATAAACTGGTTGAAAAGCTAAGCCATATTGAACCCTATTATCAATAACTTCTTTTAATTTTAGCTCTGCCAGTGCAAACATTTCTGTTTTTTTAAGAGGTTCTCCTGCCATAGTAAGGTAAACTTTTCCTAATAACCCTTTTGCTGCTGCCTTGGTTACACGCCCTCCATTAGGATCCATGTATGCATATTTATCATCAAGGTATTGCTCTGCATACTTTAAATCCTCAATAATTTGATCATAAACTATCGATAAAGAAGTTTTTGCAGGAAAAGGATCAGATACAACCTTAGTAACTAAAGGCACATCTCCAAACCAACGCACAAGATCAAAGTAAGAAAAAGCTCTAAGAAAGCAAGCTTCTGCTCTTACCCTATCGGCCAATGCACCAGCATTAGATGAATTAACATATAATAAGATTTCATTTGCCCGACTGATAGCCCGGTAACGATTAGCCCATACATCTCGAAAGTATGTACTTTTCTCATCAAAAGTCAATAAATTTAATTGATCCCTTTCAAAAACAGGAGTTCCTGCATAAAATGCATCATCGGCCGTTAATTCTGAAACGAAAAAATTCTGATTACTTATTACCTCGCTTTTTAACAAAGCAACATAAACTCCGTTAACCGCAGCTACTGCATCTGCTGGAGTTCTAAAAAATTTATCTGGCGTTACTAAACTTCGAGGGTCTTCCTGAAGAAATTTTTCGCAAGATTGAAATAATATGGCAGATGATAACAGGAAATAGATTAATAGCTTTTTCATAATAATTTATATTAATTATTTTAAAATCTTAAGTTAGCCCCAAACAAGAATATTTTTGATAATGGATAACTACCATTATCTATTCCTCTAGCAATCGTAGTGTTAGAAGATGCACCTTCAGGATTAATACCTGAGTAATTAGTTATTATAAATGGATTTTGTGCAGTTATAAATAATCTGGCACTCTGTATTTTTATTCTATTGACTAATTTAGAGTCTAATGTATATCCAAACGTCATACTATTAACTCTTATATAAGAAGCGTCTTCAACGTAATAATCTCTTGAAGTTCTTATTTCAGTATAGGCTCCTGCCCGTGGATAATGAGTGTTTTGGTTAAAAGCCCTTAGTTTTTCTACAGTTTCTAAGTCCATATCCGGAGTAATCGTACGATATCTGTTTTCGAAAAATTTGTTCGCTGTATTATTTCCTCCAACATCTGCCATTCTTGCAACAAACGCATTATAAGCATAAGCGCCATAAGAAAAGCTCATAAATATGTTAAAATCAAAACTTTTGTAGGATATGTTATTTCCAAACCCCCCAGTAAACTTCGGAAGCGAATTCCCTAGCGGCACAAGGTCTTCGTTATCCAAAACATTATTTCCATTTACATCTTCGTATCTAGCATCGCCTTCTCTAGCACCTGGTTGAAAAGTTGCTGGCTTTGCTGCAAGGCTTTCTGGATTCCAAACAGGTAAAGTTCTATACCCATAAATCTCTGCGATAGGTCTTCCTAAATAAGATCGGGTAAAACCTCCTATTTCTGTTCCACTTTGAATATAATCTAAGTCGCCTGCAAACTTTACAATTTTATTTCTATTGAAGCCTATATTGAAATCGCTTTTCCAAAAGAAGTTCCCTTTAAATGGGATTACTGAAATATCAAGTTCAAGACCCTTATTCTGCATTGCACCAACATTTTGAACCGTATTTGAAAAGCCCGTAGTTAATGGAGTTATTACAGTATAGAGCAGTTTTTCTGTGTCTTTTTGATAAAGATTAATACCTAGGGTAATCCGGTTTTTTAGTACTGCAACGTCTGCTCCTAAGTTTAAAGATTTACTTTCTTCCCAAGAAAGATCAGGATTAGGTAGACGAGAGGATGTATATGCCGTATTTATGACACTTCCAAAATTATAATTTGACCCTGCCCCATAAGTTGATAATGTAGAATAATTACCCACAGCTTGGTTGCCTACAACACCGTAACTGGCCCGGAGTTTCAGATCTGAAAGAAACTTAACGCTTTTCATAAACTTTTCATTGAGAACTCTCCAAGAGACAGCGGCGGAAGGGAAGAAGCCAAACTGATTGCCCTTTGCAAATCTTGAAGATCCATCATATCTTCCAGTTAATGTTACTAAATATCTGTTATCAAAATTATAATTGAACCTACCAAGATAAGAGGCCAGTTGATTGCCGTCATAATCACTTCGTGGCACTTGAGGACTACTTCCCGCCCCAATATCGTAGAAACCCGTTAGATCATTAGGGAACTCTCTGGTCTCCGAAAAAAAAGATTCACCTTCATATTTCTCAAGGGTTGCACCTACTACCCCGTCAATTTTATGTTTTCCAATTTTGGTATTATAATTAAGAGTTGATTCGTATAATAATTTCTTTGATTGTCCATTATCAAGTCGAGCCATACCCTTCCAGGCTCGTTCAACAGGTAGCGAACGAGGGCGATAGGTTTGAGCTAAAGCTTGCCTTGCTATTACACCTAATTTTCCATTTAATGTAAATTTATTGCTGATTTTATAGCTTAAACCGAAATTCCCCACAAGTGTCTGAGCCGTATTTAAGGACTTATAGTCGTTAATCAATACCATGGTATTATTTGAAGGTTCTTCACTAATAGCTCCTAAAATCTGAGTCTCAATATCATAACGAGGATTATAATAAATAGTCCCTAAGAGCGGATCTTCATAAACGCTATCTCCATATCTATAATCACCTAATTTATTATAAGATCCATCGGGATTGATCATAGGGACTAATGGGGAATACGCTAGAGCACTTGTAAAAAGCCCACTACCCAAACTAGAAGTAACAGGATAACCGGTATTAACAGTCCTATTATATGTTGCTGTTGAAGTAAGTTTTAAATTTTTCCAAATATTACTTTCTAAGTTGACTTTAACACTATTTCTGTTTAAACCAGAGTTTTTATAAATACCTTGCTGATCAAAATTCTGATAAGAGATATAGTATTTAGCCATGGCTGTTCCTCCCGAAATTGATAGATTTGCATCTTTAATACTACCTGTTCGGCTAACGTCTCTTAAATGGTCATAATATTTGACATTTGGTATTTCTTCAGGGGTATATCCTGGATCGAAGCCTCGGTAAGCTAATCTTTCATTAACAGCAGTAATTTGATCTGCCAGATTGAGCCTATCTACAGGGAAATTCATTTCAGATAAAGAATAATTATAGCTCAAATTAATACGTGGGGCACCAATTTTACCCTTTTTTGTTGTCACAAGCACTACACCATTAGCTCCACGAGAGCCGTAGATGGCTGTCGCTGACGCGTCCTTTAAAATTTCAACACTTTCAATGTCATTCGGGTTAATATCAGCCAATGGATTTGTTACTGTATTGGGAGCATAGATACTTCCTCCACTAGATTCAATCGCATCAAATGGCAATCCGTCGATGACGTACAGAGGTTGAGAATTACCAGAAATAGATGACATACCGCGAATTTCAATACTTAAACCAGCACCTGGAGCACCCGAAGCTTCTTGAACTACAACACCAGAGGCTCGCCCGCTTAAAAACTGTTGAAAATTTGAGAAGCTTTGATCGCCTATATCCTTAGCATTTATTGAAGAAACTGCGCCTGATAGGTCGCTTTTTGCAATTGAACCATAACCAATTACAACCACTTCATTTAAAGAACTAGCTGAAGACTCTAGTTTGACATCGATGTTAGTTTTATCGCCAACAGTTATAGATTGTTCTATAAAACCTAAAAAGTTAAAAATTAAAACATCACCAGCTTTTGCTTGAATTTCGTATTTCCCATCTGCTTTAGTAACTACCCCACGATTTGTTCCTCTTACCGTAATAGAAGTACCCGGTAAACTTTCATTACTATCTCCATCTATTACAATACCAGTTATAGATTTTAATTGCTGTGAAAACACCATTGAATTGTAGGTGAATAGTAAAAATGATATAAGATATAAAATCCTATACATTTTTTTTGGTAATGATTTAATCATATAGTTCATGGTTTATTTTGGTTTTTGGTTTACTTTATAAATTAAGTATAATTATGAAATACTTAACCAATTGATATATTATACAATTCTTAACTCCTAATAAATGAGGTCAAAATATTTAGTAATTGGTTAATAGATTTATTTCTTCCAATTCAAACAAATAACTATGATTAATAAATAACTTAAATAACTATAATTGGTTTGGTTTGGTTTGGTAATTATAAAACAATAGTAGATACTTTCTTTGAGAAATACAAATAATAAGCAAAAAAGATAGATTCTTTTATTTTATTAATTCAAAAATTCTAGCTAAGAAGTTCCTTATACTTGGAAAAAGACTGAATTTAAAATTTATGTTGAAATAAACAATTCTGTGTAAGCCTGTCATTTCTTGATTCAATAATTTCGTATTCCCTATTTAGCCTTAAAATACCATACTTTTAAGTCATATTGCTTATTACTAAATTATTCTTAGGTCGAATTCCTATTTAGCTTTAAAAAGGCCAAATTTTAAGGTATTTCACGCTTAAGCAGTCCCACTTTAAAGTCAAGAAATTTAATTTCACCTTAAAATAATAAGATTTTTAAGGTATGACATTCAATTGGTAAAGTCATGCGTACCTTATGTAAGGAAATGTAATATACATATTGTGGGGAATCCACTTTTTAAAAGCCTTGATTGGAGACCTTTTGAAAAAGTAGGCCAGCTAACGCTAAAAGGGCTGCTGTTTGTTGAAAATGAAATTTTAAAAATTGCTCTAGAGTTTTACAAAGACAATGTAAGTTAGTATAAAATATAGAGTTGATTTAACGCTCTTTAACAGCTCTCCCCACAGTAGAGAAAAATCAATTCTCAGTTCGCGAATTGAGAATTGATGTATTACTTTTAAGTATGAAAGCACATAATGGCATGAGGCCACATGATGTGGTGGTACTCTTGAAGATCATAGCTCTGCCAGGTGAAAATTGGCTTAAAAAAGACTTGTCATCTGGACTTTTTATCAGTCCTTCGGAAATCAGCGAATCGTTGAACAGGTCGATGATTGCCCGTTTGATTAGTCCCGATAAGCGAAAAGTTCAAAAGAATGCCCTCTTGAAATTTATCGAGAATGGCATTGGTTTTGTCTTCCCCGTAGAAATTGGTGCAATCGTTAGAGGAATGCCCACTGCGCATAGCTCCCCTTTACTCCAAGAATTATTTGTTTCCAAAACAGTTTATGTTTGGCCAGATCCACAAGGAAAATCAAAAGGCAAAGCGGTGGCACCGTTATATCCTAATCAAGTAAAAGCCGCATTGGAAGACCAAAACCTATATCAAATGTTATCACTTGTTGATGCCATAAGAATTGGAAAGCCCCGAGAGTGTGAAAAAGCGCTAGAACTTTTAAGACAGTTATTTAATAGACAATATGCATGAAAACATAGTCCGCATTAAAGTGGTAACTGAGGCTTTAAAGGGATTCTATTTTATCGTTTAATTAAAAATCAACTCACTCATGTGCTCAGCAAATTGCCTTAATTTGATGAGTGTTATGGTAGAATCAGTATGTAAGTTATACTCGGCAGATTGTGCCAAATTGTACAATAACGGAAATTCATTTTCTAAAAACTCAAAATTAGATAGACCCATTTTTATTCTTAGGTATTAAGCTTAGCCACTAAAATAGTATTTACATTTTAAATCAGCTCAATATTTTTAATTAGAACTAATGAAGTAGACATTTATAAAATGTATATAGCATTATTTAATCACTCCAATAACCAATTAAGAAATTCTACTTCTATAGCTAAACTGGTTAAATACCCTACTTAACAGGGTACTAACAGGGTGCTAACAGGGTCATTACTCGTTTTTAACAAGATAATTAACCCTATAAAGACCTTTTAATTTACTTGCTAGTATCGCATTATTACTCTGTTAATATTTGCTTTGTATCAACTTTATGTTGAGGTCTCAATCATTAAGGATAATCTTAAAAATAATATCATGATGTTTAACAGCTTGGTAAGCATGATTGAATAATCTAGTTTTTTGATTTAATTGTACATGTTAATAGTGTTCTTACATGGGTATATTTAACCCGCTCTAAGACATAAATTTCCAAGTATAGAACCATCAAAAATGAAACTGCTTCTTTCACTTTCTTTATTCTGTATCATTAGCTCTTACGTTATAGCAAAAGAAAAATCTATTTCTCTTGCTGGTCAATGGAGATTTGAAATTGCAGATGCAACTTATCCGGCTTTTACCCAAACGTTAAAGGGGAAAATTCGTTTACCAGGCACTATTGATGATGCCGGTATTGGACCAAAAAATACTGCAACAGCTACGCTTGAAGGACCTTACAGGAAGTTTAATTATACAGGACCAGTTTATTATCAACGAGAGATTGAAATACCTGAAAATTGGAAAGGAAAGCGAATCAGCCTGTTTTTAGAACGTTGTCGTTGGACTACCAAGGTCTGGATTGATGATCAATATTTAGGAACTCAGGAGAGTCTTGTAGCACCTCATACTTATGAATTTGGGACAAATATTAAACCTGGGAAACATAAACTCACCATCTGTGTAGATAATACGGTAAAGCTAGATCTTGGTCGTTTTGTTTCTGCACTTTTTGGTGGTACATGGGGCAATATGAATGGCATTATCGGCCGTATAGCATTAGATGCAACACCACCAGTATGGATTCATAATATACAGGTTTATCCAAATATTGCTAAAAAAAATGCAGTGGTAAAAGTAGAGATTGGCAATGCAACAGGCAAGGCAGATAGTGGTGTAATGTATATCAATGGAAAAAACATTAAAGCCTATTGGGATACAAAAGGAGGGCAAGCCGAAGTAGAAATAGCTATGAGTACTGCAAAGCTATGGGATGAATTTACGCCAAATATGAGTAAGGTTACGGTGAAATTGGGTGGTGATGAACGCACTGTTCAATTTGGAATGCGAGAGTTTGCAATCAAAGAATCGCAATTTATTTTAAATGGCAGACCAATTTACTTGCGTGGTACTTTAGAATGTTCGATTTGGCCACTCACAGGATACCCACCAACTGATATTGGAGCCTGGAAGCGTATCTATAAAATCATGAAGTCTTACGGTCTCAATAGCATTCGTTTTCATTCTTGGACACCACCTGAAGCAGCATTTATTGCAGCAGATCAGGAGGGCATCATCGTACAAACAGAAGCCCCACAAGCCAATGTAGCAGCAGGTCAGGATCCTGCAAGAGATAAATTCATTGAAGCAGAGTTAAAACGTATTGTTGATACCTATGGCAATCATCCATCCTTTTGTTTAATGACACCAGGGAATGAATATGGTGGCAAAGATGAGGTATTATCACGATGGGTTCAGATGCTTATAACGCATGATTCTCGTCATGTTTACTCCTCTCCTTCTAATGCACAAAAGACTCAAAATCGTCAGTTTACGGTAACCGTTGGCGGCCGAGGGATATTTGGGCCTGGTACTTTTCGAGATTTAAGGAATGCTGTGGTTAAAGAGAAAATTCCAATAATAGGCCATGAAATTGGAGAATGGATGTATTATCCTGATTTTAAAGAAATAAAAAAATGGAATGGAGTGATGGAGTTGAAGAATTATGAAATGATTCGTGATGACCTCAATAAAAAAAATCTTCTTGACCAAGCACCAAAATATGTAGAAGCAAGCGGGAAATTTTCTACCTTATTGTATAAAGAAGAAATTGAAGTGCATTTGCGTACTCCGGGATATGGAGGATTTCAACTGTTAGATTTACATGATTATCCAACTCAAGGAACAGCATTGGTGGGGCCTCTTGATGCTTTTTGGAAATCTAAAGGCTTTGTTACGCCTAAAAAGTTTCGTGAATATTGTTCTAGTACTGTCCCGCTATTACGTATGCCTAAACGAACTTATACGCAAGATGAATCTTTTAATGCAAGTATTGATGTGGCACATTACGGTTCTACAGATTTATCAAAAGCACAAGTTCATTGGAAGATAAAAGATGAGCGAGGACATTTGATAGATGAGGGAAATCTTAAATCTGATGTTTTACCAACTGGAAAATTAAGTTCTATAGGAAATATTCAAGCATCATTGCTTAGTGCAAAAGCTCCTTGTAAGCTTACGGTAACTGTATCATTAACAAATGGAGCAAAAGCAATTAACAGTTGGGATATTTGGGTATATCCAACAAAAGTTGTAACCGAAGCACCATCAACCGTAACGGTATGTAACAGATGGGATATTGCCAAAAAAATGCTTGAAAGTGGCAAAAAAGTAGTGTTTTTTTCGCATCATACTTATACCAAATCCTCTATGCCTGGTAGGTTTTTACCCGTTTTTTGGAGTCCGATATGGTTTCCTACGCAAAGGCCAAATACAATGGGCTTATTGTGTAATCCGGATGAACCGTTTTTTGCAAAGTTTCCAACTGAAAATCACAGCAATTGGCAATGGTTTAACCTTATGGAGCATGCTCGTTTTTTCAATTTAGATAGTACTCCAGCCGCTTATCGTCCAATAATTCAGGTTATTGATAATTTTAAAAGAAACCATAAACTCGGAGTTGTTTTTGAAGCTACAGTTGGTAAGGGTAAGCTTTTAGTTTGTGGTTTTGATCCAACGGCAGTACCTCAGGATGCTGCTTGTCGCCAATTTTTAAGCAATTTATACGATTACGCCGGCTCTGATAAATTTGTACCCACGCAAGAGCTGAATTTAGAAATACTTGATAAGCTTTTTACACCTGAAATTGCCAGTATCAGTTCAGATAGTTTTGATGCCGTTGGGAAAAGAGAAACCTTTAAACCAGAGAATGCTATTGACGGTGATCCGATAACTTCTTGGCAGAGTAAAGGCAAAGACCCTGTCTCTCCTTATCCGCATGAACTTGTTTTAGAACTATACCATCCTACTAAACTAAAAGGACTTACTTGTCTTCCGGCAAGAGACCCTGAATATACCGGAGAAAAAGCAAGCTGGATTAAAGATTACGCCATATTTGTTAGTGATGATGGTAAAAAATGGGAAAAGTCTTTAGTTGAAGGTACCTTCAGTTATGATAATAAAATAAAGACGATTCTTTTTCCAGAGCCTGTAGCAGTGAAGTTCTTAAAACTTGTTGCCTTAAATGGCTTTAACCCTAAAGATCCTAAAGCATCATTAGCAGAAATAACACTTATTAAAGCTGATTAAAAAATATTCTGTAGCAGATTACTGAATATTTTTTTTTAGAATAGATTTATTCAAAATCCGAATCAACATGCTGATGATAAATCATCCTCTTGATTAAACAGTTCATGGAATTTTCGAAAATACCATCTTGATAGTTAAGCATTCAAGCCATCCACAATTTAAAAGAGGTTTAGCCTAAAAGCTTGATGGAAAAATACATCATCATACTTTTAAAGTTTATCTCATAGATCGGAGAAGAAGGTTCTATAGCCTATCTCGTCTAGCGATTTCGAACTAAAATATGTATTTTCTTATCTACTAATACCCCCCTCATCAAGGCTATTACAAGCATTTTCTAAAAAGCTAGACTTTGGTACAATCAAAATAGACTCTAGTACAATGCTAAAGCTTATGTTTTATCTAACATTGCTTTATAAACCAAATAAACCAATTATTAAAAATTTAAAACGAATGAAAAGCGCACCTCATATTGTGATGAACGCAGATTTTGGCGGTTCGCACATGACTACAAAGCTTATTTATATTAAACAGCGGCAACTTACTGGAGAAACTAGCATACATGAGGACTACGAAAATTTTAATTTAACCATACCTTATCTGTTTAATGATTATAAAGGTATCTCAAAAATTAAACGTATAGCCCAGTTTAACTCATTTCGCTGTTTAAATACGAAAAGAATGAATTTGAGTTACCTCGAAAAAATTGAGTATAATAAACCTAATTATAAACCAAACTAAATTTAGAAGTATGAATTTCTATGGTAGAAGCACTATACGTAAAAAGCAAAATTATACCTCCTTTAAAAGAAGTTTACCCATAGTGAAAATTACACTTACTTTAACCTTAGCAACCATCTTACAGGCTAGTGCCTCTGGATATGAACAAGCTACTCTTTCTCATCAAACAGAGAACTTTAAGCAAGTACAAAAACAGGTGATGGTTACTGGTAAAGTTACAGATGTAAATGGGGATGCTTTACCTGGTGTAGTTATAAAAGTAAAAAACACTAATATTTCTTCACAAACTAATGTTGATGGCAAATACAGTATCAAAGCTGCCGATGAAAATGCTATCCTCGTTTTCTCTTATTTAGGATTTAAAACCACAGAAAGAAAAATAGGTAATCAATCCATTATCAACGTTCAGTTAAGTGAAAATTATACCAACCTAAATGAAGTAGTAGTTGTAGGATATGGAACACAAGCTAAAAGTGAAATCACAGGTTCTGCAAGTTCCATAAAGGCTGATCAAATTGATCAGTTTGCCGGAGGTTCTATCAATACCAGTTTACAAGGTAAAATTGCAGGTTTACAAATCACAAACAATTCTGGCGAGCCTGGGGCTGGTGCCAACATTACCTTAAGAGGGGTTTCATCTATTAATGGAGCAAGTCAGCCTTTATTTATTATTGATGGAATTCCTGTAAATAATGACACCTTTGAATCTTTAAATGATGGTGCCTCTTTTAGTCCTTTAAATGATATCAATCCAGCAGATATTGCTTCTATTGAAGTGTTAAAAGATGCTGGAACCGCATCCATCTATGGTTCAAGAGCTTCTAACGGCGTTATATTAATTACTACTAAAACGGGAACAAGCACTAAGCCAACAATTAATTTGGCATATAATAGCAGTTTTGTAGATATTTCCAGAAAGATAGGGATTCTTAATGCTACTCAATTCAGAAGCGCAAATTATGATGCTGCTATCAATGCTACTGGCTTGCCACCAACCCGTATTCCTTTATATGATTCTTTACATCCCTACTATCGTGATTCTTATGATTATCAGGATATCATGTATCGCGAAACCTTTCAGCAAAAGCTAGATTTAAGTGTAAGTGGTACTTCTAAAGAGAAAAATGTAGATTATTTTATTAGTGCCGGTTACAGAGATTTAGCACCCATTGTTATTGAAACACAGTACAAACAGGTTTTCGGAAACGCCAAAGTAAATTATAACATCAGTAAATTTATTAAAGGCTCTACTAACTTTAATTTGTCAAACTATAATTATAACAGACAAGACAATAGTATTATTTTTAGGTATTTAGGAAGTTTCCCGGTGTATAGCCCTTATGATCCTATTACTGGAAGTATTATCCCTTTGTTTGAATCCTCTAGACCCAACCCTTTGGCGCAAGCTTTATACATGACCAATGATGTAAAAAGATGGCGTATTTTAGGTAAGCAAGAATTTACTGCTACTATTTTAAAAGGATTGGATTTTAGAACCAATATTTCCTTAGATTATAGTAATACAGAAAGTTTTTTCTACAACCCTCCTATTTTATCCACCAATTTATCAGCTCAATCCATTTTCAGCGACTATCGTCCTGAATTGAGATCTTCAATCGTAAATGAGAACACATTGACTTATAAAAAGACGTTTAAGAAAAAGCATAACCTTACTTTCTTGTTGGGCCAATCTTATCAAATTTTTAAAACCAATAGCACTTTTGTTAGAGGAATAGGAAATATCGACAACCAAATTACTGCTATTAGCGGCTCGGCAAGTATTTCAACTTTTAACCAAAGTATGCAAGAGAACGTTCTGCTTTCTTATTTTACCAGAGCAAATTATAACTATAAAAGTAAATACTTGTTTTCTTTCTTAATGAGAAGAGATGGTTCTTCGAGATTTGGAACTGCTAATCAAAACTCTTATTTCCCTTCTGTATCCGGAGGCTGGCGTTTTTCTGAAGAAAAATGGAGCAAAAAGTTAGGTTGGTTATATGATGGTAAATTAAGAGCGAGTTATGGTATCACTGGAAATCAAAATATTGCTAATTATGCTTCAAAAGGCTCTTTAGGAAGAGCCGGCTCTTATTTGGGTGAAGTTTCTATTACCGCAGATGCCCTTGGAAATGCAGATTTGAGATGGGAAACCACCAAACAATTTGATATAGGTACGGATCTTTCTTTCTTTAAAGGACGATTAAATTTTACAGCAGATTACTACACCAAAAACAGTAACGATTTATTATTTAACGTACAAATACCTACCCAAACAGGTTATAGCTTTATTCCGTTTAACTTCGGAAGTTTAAGTAATAAAGGTGTAGAGCTATCTGTAGACGGAGTAGTTATTGATAAAGCTTTTAAGTGGTCATCAACAATAACATTTGGTTTAAATAGAAATAAAGTTACTTCATTACCTGGTAATGAGGATTATAGACCAACTAATTTCAGTTTAGCTCGTGTTGGCGAAGCTGTTGGTGTTTTTTATGGCTTTAAAGCTTTAGGAATTTATGCCAGAGATGAAGACAATGTATATATAGATGCTAACGGACAGATTTCACAGTATAGAAGAGGCTCTGCAGATGGGGACATATATAAAGGTGGTGACGTTATTTTTGAAGACATCAATAATGATGGCATTATTGATATTGATGACCAGCAAATTATAGGAAATCCAACACCTAAAGCATTTGGCGGATTTCAAAATACTTTTTCTTACAAGCGTTTCACACTAAACCTATTTATCAATGCTGTTTTTGGTAACGATATCTTTAACGATTTAAACAGACGTTTAGATGGTAACCAATTTGACGTTAACTATTCTACTAAGCAATTAAGAAGATGGAGACAACAAGGTGATGTAACAGATGTGCCAAGACTAGAACGAGGTGATCGTATGAGAAATTATTCGGTAAGTAGTTTGTTTGTAGAAGATGGCTCTTTTATCAGAGTTCAAAATGTGGCCTTAAGTTACAATTTACCTCCAAAGACCATAAAGAATATTGGATTAAACGCTGCTAATTTAGGTTTTAGTGTTCAAAATCTATTCACTTTTGGTAGTTATACCGGCTATGACCCAGAGGTAAGTGCCGGAAACAACCCACTAGGGTTTGGTGTTGACAATGGTTCATTTCCTAGAACCAGATCTTATAACCTATCTCTAAACATTAAATTTTAATTACATGAAAAATATCATCAAACTTTTAACCGGATTAGGCTGTCTTATAACAGTTATTAGTTCATGTAAATCTGCTTTAGATCGTGACCCTCTAACAGAATATACTTACGATAATTATTGGAATGAGCCTTCGCAAGCTAGTGCGGCATTAAGTGGAGCATATTTCAGATTACAATCTACCTTAAATACTGAATTTGTCTTATACGGTGAAGCCAGAGCAGACATGCTTGCAGTACCCAGAGAAGACAATGTGACCAACTTGGCCCTTTTAGGAAATAGGTTAAGTCCTGATTTAGCGATATCTGATTGGTCTAACTTTTACAGGGTGATTGGTCAAGCCAACTTGATTATCAAGAATGTAAAAGAAATGAGGGAAAGAGGCATTTATGCTAATCAAACAGCCGAGTATAATAGAGTTTTAGGGCAGGCTTTAGGTTTAAGAGCATATTGCTATTTGCTGATGACTAAAGTTTGGGGAAATGTACCTCTTATTACCGAGCCTATATTAAGCAATGGAGACATTAATTCTTTTAAAACCCCAAGAACAGATTCTCTGAAAGTTTACAATCAGGTTGCTACAGATTTATTGCAAGCAAGAGATTTACTACCTGCATCTTATACAGATGCTAGAAGAACCAGAGCCACACTAACTAAAGGAGGAATTGACGCTATTCTTACCGATTATTTCATGTGGCGCAATAATGTTGATAGCGCATTAATATACTCTAGAAATATCTTAGACAATACTACGCAGTACAGATTAGCCGCATTACATGATCCTAACATAGATTATTTAAGCAGACCGCAAGTAGATATTGACAATACAGAATATGCCAAAATGTTTATTGATGGATTTAGTCCGGAATCTATTTTTGAGATTGAGTACAGCTTTGATGAAGGTACTACTTCTGGTTTATTAGCTTTATTTGCTGGTGGCGATGGTGTAGCCCAGTTTGTAGCTAATGCTGTTTTTGCTTCAAAATTTTCATCAACAGACTTAAGGAATTTGGCTAATTTTAGATCTAGTGTTCAAATATTTAAACAATTCCCTAAAGGAACTTTTGATAGAAATACCCAAAACGACAAAAATGTAATCCTGTACCGATTGGCAGATATCATCTTGCTAAGAGCCGAAGCCTTTGTTGCTAAAGGAGATAGAGCTGCTGCTTGGAATTTACTTAAGAGAATTAGAGAAAGAACATTTGGACCTGTAGAAATACAAACTCCGGATGCAAATTCACCAACAGGTTATGTAATTAATAATCCAAATCCCAATAACAAATTTAATACTGGTCCAACGGGTAGTAATGAAATGGCTGCATTTATGGCGCTTTCAAGAAGTGCAGCAATTGATGTTATTTTGGAAGAAAGACAAAAAGAGCTATGTTTTGAGGGTAAAAGATGGTTTGATTTGGTAAGAACTGGTAGAGTATTAACGGCCAAAGTTACCGCTAATGGTGTGGAACGCCCTCTTGTAGTTAATGCAGCAAACATCTTATTTCCGATTAACTTAAATGTGATTAGATTAAACCCATTGATCGAGCAAAATAATTTTTACAAATAAAATCAAGAAATGATGAAGAAAATAACTTATCTAAAGATTTTAATCTGTACAATGATACTCAGTATGAGTATCACCTCTTGTGAAAAATTTTCACTACTTAAAAATGAAAATGTAGAGCATATTTCAGCTGGTGTAAATCTTAAAACTAAGACCGTATGGGAATTTATATCAGAAAATAACTTCCATGAAAATGACCCTACCAAGATTGGTTTATTTGGTAAAGCTATACAACATGCAGGTTTAAAAGATTTACTAAATGATTCTAAACAAAACTTAACGGTAATTATTCCTAATGATGATGTACTTCAAAATTTCATTGAAGGTTTAGGTTATACTGAAGTAGAAGATGTACCAGCTATTATTTTGAAGAATATCTTACTAAACAATATTATTGAGAGACGTGTAAGATCTTTTGATTTAGAAGCAGGCGTAAATTATTCTTACCCTAGTTTAAGTAATGATAGCTTATACCTAACCCGTAGTATTGCTGTTGGCAACGAGTATGTACTAACCGTTAATTCATCACCCAATGCAAGCTCCGTGAGTGCTAGCGTTAGAACTCAAAATTTAGAATTTATTAATGGGGTAGCTCATGTGGTAAACACTTTCACCTATTATACAGCTAAAACAAATCCTAAGGATCAAGTAAACCCAGCTAATGTTTCTATTTTAACTGATACCATTTACGTGACTAAAGATACTTACCTTCAGAATGGAACTGCTAATAGAACATTAAATTATGGCAGTATACAAGACGTACAAACTAAATTGTTTGGCGCTACAGGTAATGCCGCAAGTTTTAGTAAAAGGACTTTAACTCAGTATGCTGTTAGGGGACCTCGTTTTAATGGTAGAATTGGAACTGTAAGGCTAGAAATGTTTTTCAATACTATTCAAATTAACAATCCTCAAACTCCTACTACCATGAATTTCTTTGAAGAGCAAAATGTTGATTGGAACGAAAGCACAGTAAGCTGGGTAACTGCACCAACTTTTGGTTCTATTTCAATTGGTAGCTTAAGTTTAACTCAAGCCATGAGAAATACATGGGCAAATATTGACATTACTTCTTTCTATAATGCTGCTTTAAGCCAAGGTAAAACCTTTGTAAATATTGGTGGTGCTGTTGTTCCAGATTTAAACACACATTTCCGTTCTAAAGAATTCAGTGGTGGGGCTTTCAGATCAAGATTAATTCTTAGCAGTCCACCGGTTAGTATTATTAGTCCCGCAGCAAATAATCCAATAGAAGTTCAGGTTTCAAACCCAGTTAAAGTATTGTCTTTAAATGAGCTTAGATTTCAAGGTACTGCTGATAAAAACATTTCTTACACTTTAACTCAGGCTCCTCAAAACGGATTCTTAGTTTTAAATGGTATCCCATTACTTGTAAACGCTTCTTTTACACAAGAGCAGATAGCTAAAGGTGTAGTAAAATACTTGTACAATGGCACTGCCCCAAGTACAGATACTGCAATTTTAGAGGCTAGAGATTTCCAAGGAGGTATATATAATCAGTTAGTTAACTTAACATTTAATATCAGATAATTATATCTGAAATATAGTTTTAGAGGCTGTCTCAAATCACCACTTTGTGTCAGGCTGAGCGGAGTCGAAGCCTTTTCTGAGTATATCAGAGAACATTTCGACTCCGCTCAATGTGACAAATATGATTTTTGAGACAGCCTCTTTTTTTATCTATGTAGAGATGACTGAAAGACATAATGATGCTATATTTTTGGTGGAATAAATAATTTTAACCATTTAAGAATTATACTGATATCCCTCATTGTAAAATAATTCAAACAAAAGAAATTAATACAAGCTAAACTTTAGCCGAGTCCATTTTTTTTATTAGTTTAGTGCAAGCCAACATAAACGGGTAAAATATCATTGCTTTTTTTCTGTCGATTTTTAATTAAACTCTTTGAGAGAATTACTTCTCTCTACAAGGATATTTTTAAACTAAAAATATCTAATGGCACTTTATTGCTGTTTTTTTTATTACTTGTACAGCAAACTAGTTATGCTCAGGCTAGATTCTTTAGCCAGCAATTAGACAATAGTACAGGCTTATCTAACAGCTGTTTAAATTCTATCTATCAAGATTCTGATAAACTTATGTGGTTTGGAACTTGGGACGGCCTAAGTATGTACGATGGCTCCTCTTTTCACATATTTGAATACAGCCAAAGCAATACTAAAAAAAGTATCAGAAGCAATATAATTTATCAGATAAAGGAAGATAAAAACAAGAATATATGGATTGCAACAATTGAAGGCATATCTAAGTATGATAAGTTAACTGGAAATTTTGAACACTATTTTTATAGTAAAGACCTTAATGATAAGGTTATAAACAAGGGCTTTCTTTTAGCAAAGGATTTAGATGGAACAATTTACGGTATCCAGAAAACTGATTCGTTTGTTAACTATTACGATACCAAAACCTCTAACTTTAAGAGATGCGATTTACCTGAATTTAAGCAAGGAAAAATATCAAAAATCATAAGTGACTATGCCAATAGATTATGGATTGTTACCAGAGGCGGAGGTTTGCAGGCTTATCAAAAGCGGAACAATAAGTTTACCAAAATTAAAAATTTAAACCTGCCAGATGATGTAGTAGATGTTTATGATGTCAACAGCACTATATTTTATACCACCTCTAATAAACAACTGTTTAAAGCAAATGAGCAACTTAATTTTAAACAAGTAGCTGTTTTACCAAATGCTTTAAAAGCCATTACTTTCTTTAAAAACAACTATATCCTAGCTTGGTCTTCTAAAGGACTAGCTGAGTATAATACTGATTTTAAGCCTTCTAATAATTTAGAAGATGAGCTGCAGCCTTTACAAAATACAAGAATTACTTCTTTATATGTAGGCAGTCAAAACATACTTTGGATTGGTACAGATGGAAGTGGAGTAGTTAAAATTGCCGAAAAGCAAAATCATTTTGGTTTGGTAAAGCAATTGCCAGGAGGAGGAAAAATCAATACTCCTATTAGAGCCTTTAATGAAGTTGATCATCAATTATGGATTGGAACTAAAGGAAATGGTATCATCACCATAAGCAATTTGGGTAAACCTAATGCCTCTAGCAGTTCCATCAAAACGTTTTATTCTGTTTATGGCTTATTAGATAACTGTGTTTATTCTATCCAAAAAGGGAAAGATAATTTTGTTTATGTAGGTTCTGATGCATTAGGCGTTACCTTGTATGACCAGCAGCAAAAAAAATGGTACACTTGGGACAAAATCTTAGAACATGATAAATACGACTCATTTAACTCTGTTCATAGTATTTTAATCGATAGAGACAGCTCTGTTTGGTTAGGATTAGAAACTTTTGGATTAATTCATGTTAAAATAAAAAGAAATAAGACTGGCTTACCTACCATCCAATACTTAAGAAAATACCCATATACAGGTAATAGATTTGGACCTGGTAATAATGTGATTTATACTTTAGAGAACGGCAATAACAACCAGCTATATGTTGGCTGTAGATATGGTGGATTGAGCATTTTTAATAAAAAAACAAAGACTTTTAGGACCATCAACGCCTTTTCTTATAAAAATAGCCTTTCAAATAATGATGTTCTGGCCTTATATAAAGATAAAACCAATAAACTTTGGATAGGTACCAGTTATGGCCTGAATTATATTGAAGAAAAGGACTTAATTAAAGACAAGCCTGTTTTTAAGAAAATCACCAAAGAGAATGGTTTACCAAATAATACCGTTCATACCATTACGCAAGATAACGAAGGTTTTATTTGGGCAAGTACAAATAAAGGTCTGGTGAAGATTAATCCAACATCTTTACAAATAGTAAGGTTTAAAGCAGCAGATGGCCTACAAAGTGATGAATTTAGTGATAACGCTGTTTGGAAAAACAGTGAAGGCTATCTGTTTTTTGGTGGGATTTATGGCTTTAATTATTTTCTCCCAAAGAATATAAAAACCAATAATTATCAGCCTAATTTGCTGCTTAGTGAAATTCAAATGGCTGGATTGTCAGAAGAAGTATCACAGTTTAACATTTTAAGTGCAAAAAATAATGCTCGTCCAAAAGAATATATTTTATCTCCGGGCGATAACTTTTTCGAGCTCAGAATTAAAGCAATAGATTATACAGGTTCTGAAAAATCTAATTACACCTATTTTTTAGAAGGAAATGATAAAGTGTGGCATTATTTAAGCCAAGACAATAAAATCACCTACAGTAATATTCCACCCGGTAATTATACCTTGAAATTAAAGTGGTCTAATGAAAGTGGCGTTTGGACTAACGAAGTTATAGCCTTTAACCTTCAAATAAAGCAATATTTTTGGCTTACATGGATAGCTTTTCTAGGCTATTTTATTATAGCCGCATCAGGACTTTATGTTTTTTATAGATATAGAAGAAATAAGGTGAAAATGCAATATGAGCTATCTATGGAGCACATGTTGAGAGAGAAAGACGAAGAAGTTCATCAAGAACAACTTAATTTCTTTACCAATATCGCTCATGAATTGCAAACACCATTAACACTGATATTAGGTTCTCTTGAACGCTATTTTCTTAAAGCAAAAACAGATACTAAACAAGGGCATAATTATTTTCTTTCTATTGTCAATCAGCAGGCTTCTCGCTTAAATTATTTGGTTTATCAGCTTTTAGAATTTAGAAAAGCCGAAGCAGGGCATCTTAAAAATCATTATAGTTATGTAAATATTAGTAAGCTTTTAACTAATATTTCTGAGCTGTTTTTGCATGTAAATGATCAGGATAAATTTTATTATACTGCGAATATAGAACCTGATATAGAAACCTGGGTAGATAAAGATAAACTAGAAAAAATCATCTTTAATTTACTTTCAAACGCATTTAAACATACTCATGCTGGTAATACTATCCAATTTTCTGTAACTAAAAATTCAGAAAATCAGCAATTAGAAATTAAGGTATCAAATTCTGGGTATAATTTGTCTAAAGAGGAATTATCTAATTTGTTTGACAGGTTTTTTGTTGTTGATGATACCCAGCAAAGCAAAATAAGCTCGGGTATTGGTTTAGCATTTACCAGAGAGCTGGTTAACCTTTTAAAAGGAGATATAGCAGTTTCATCAGAAAATAACTGGATTTTTTTCACAGTAAAACTACCACTTAACTACATTCCTGCCGAGGAAGAAAAACTGAAACACAGTATTGATAAATTAGATAAACCATCTTATTTACTAACTTCTATGGCTATTGAACAAGATGGCACTGAAGAGAAAATTATATTTGATAATAATAAGCAAGCGGTTCTAAATAGTGTTGAAAATCAAGACAAAAAAAGCATTTTAATTATTGAAGATGAGCCTTCCATTAGGTACTTATTAAAAGATATTCTAAAAGATGTCTATAATGTTTATGAGGCCGAGAATGGAAAAAAAGCATTAGATATTGTAAGGAAAATAATCCCTAACCTTATCATAAGTGATATTATGATGCCTGATATGAGCGGATTAGAAGTTTGTAACATCATTAAAAACACACCCGAAACTTGCCATATTCCATTTATTATCCTATCAGCCAGGGGAACTATTGAACAGAAAAACGAAGGTTATGAGGCTGGCGCCGATGCTTACCTTCCTAAGCCATTTCATACAGAGAATTTACTGTTAAGGGTAAGAAAATTGTTGGAATATCAACAAAGGTTACATGATTTATTTAATAAAGATCAATCTCCAATAAAAATTCCTGATGTTGGAATGAAACATAATGACAAAGAATTTTTGGAGCAAACTATTGCTTTAATAGAAGAGAAAATGGACGATGAAAGTTTAGATGCCGTTTATCTGGAAAACAAGCTAGGAATGAGTAAGGCAAACTTTTATAAAAAGTTAAAAGCTTTGTCGAACATGACACCTGGAGAATTAATTAAGAGTATTCGTTTACAACAAGCAAGCGAATTATTAAAAAATTCTGAGCTTACAGTTTTAGAAATATTTTATAAAACAGGCTTTAGTAATCTATCTTATTTTTACCGCGAGTTTAAAAAGAAGTATAATTGTTCTCCAGCAGAATACAGAGCAAAACATAAGTTACCCCTACATTAAGTTTTAGAAAAGCATTTCTGTATTATTCAAATTAGCTTTCGAGATTTCAATATTAAACGGCTTTAAAACACAGTTTTAGGACTAAAATATAATATTTAAATACTATAGTACAATAAGTCATTTTAGGATAAACGTAACATTGTATTCATTAAAAAACACTTTTTTTTTAATGTTAACCATACCAATTAATCCTAAAAGAAATGAAAAAAACTTTACTTATTTCAGCGCTTGCATGCTATTTCGGAATTAAAGCTCATGCGCAAACAACGTTATTTTCTCAAAATTTTAATAGTAGTGCAGTACTAACAGATTATTACAATGTATCTCCTACCACCAACCAGTTTGATAATATTGTTAGTGGCAATCCTACTAATGCTGCTATATCAATTAATAATAACGCATTAAGACTAGTAAAAACAGGGGCTTTTAATGGTGGTGCAAATACTTTTTATGCTATTCGTAGTACAGCAATAGGTAGTGGTTCAAATTTAGATTTAGTTCAATACAAGTTTGATTATACAGTTTCAAACATTACCACTATATCTACTACTGGAATACCGAATTATCATTTTTTGGTTGGAAGTTCAGTTACAAATGATGCTGCTGCCGTAAATTACCATAGTAAAGTAACCATTACTCATACCAATACTACAACAGCTCCATTTACCTGGTATATTGCAAATAATAACACAAGTAATACGCTTTATAGCGGAACACAGACCATTACCTTAATTGCCAACAACTCTGGAGCAGTAAAATCCTACATTGCGCCTGACGGTTCAACTACATCAGTTGCTAATGATGCTTATGATATTTGGGTAGGTACTACTTTAGAGGTAAATGATTTAGCCGCTTTAAATACCGGCGATATCTTATCAAAATTTAAATTTGGATTGCCTGCCAATACATTAGCTGCAACGTTTGATGTTGACAATATAGTTGTAACATCATTACCAACCACTTTACCTATCTCTTTAACCTCTTTCACAGCCAAAGCGGTAGATAAAAACATCTTATTGAACTGGACAACAGCTTCAGAAGAAAATAACGATTATTTTGAGATTCAACACTCTGCTAATGGAAAATCTTTTACCACAATTGGTAAACTCAATGGAGCAGGAACTTCTAAAGTTGTTAAAGATTACTCGTTTACAGATGAAAACCCGTTTGCTGGCACTAATTATTACAAATTAATACAGCATGATTTTGATGGTAAAACCTCTGAGTTTATCACATCCGCTAGTTCAAAAATTGCGGCTTCGCAGCTTTCTGCTTATGCAACTTCAACAGATGTAAACATTACACTTTCATCACCAAATAATACAAAAGGTAAATTACAACTTTTTGATATTTCAGGACGAAAATTATCAGAAACCACAGTTGACGTAAATAAAGGATACAATACGTTTTCTCTACCATCAACACTTCAAAGCGGCATACATATTTTAAGATATACAACAGAAAGCGAAATCATTAATCAGAAGTTTTTGAGATAACTAATTCTGCGACTTTAAAGAAAACTAACTATTAACCTAAATTAAACTTAATGCGACGAATAAGCCATTTTAATGATTCTAAGATTTTAAGTAAACTTTTTCCAGTTGAACTAAGTTTAAAAATGTTTTTTCAAAAATTTTTTCTTATGCTAATCACTCCTTTCCAAAAGGCTGTACAACATCGTGTGCAATTAATTCCAATACTACTATTAACCATAACAATGGTATTATTTTCATGTAAAAAGACAGCTCCTACTGAAGATAAAAAGCTAGTTATTAAGGATTTATTTGTTGAACGCGAGCCTTATAATTTTATTCTAGGCACACATGCTATATCAGGTAGCTATCAATTTACAACCAATGTTAGTTTAATAGAACAAGCACAAAAAGTGAGAGAGATGGGCTCTAACATTCTTAAAATCTCTTTAGGTAAAGACGCTACTAGTATTTATAAAATTAATGAGACATTTCCTAGTAAAACCACATTAGAACTTTTCTCCAATAATGCAGCTTATAAAATAGCCTGTGACATGGATTTTAAGTATATCTTTCTTTGGGTTCATACTTTAACAAATGTTGATTGGAAGAGCACTATTAGTCCTAAGAATGAGAAAATTTTATACGATGAAATGTACAAGTTTGCCACTTATCTTCTCAATAGGTATGACAATTCAGGAAAAACATTTTTTATAGGAAATTGGGAAGGTGATTGGTTATTGATTCCTAATTATGATGCTAGCGTAACACCATCAGCAGCTTCTTTAAACAACATGGCTAAGTGGTTTCAGATAAGACAAAGGGCCATTGATGATGCTAAAGCGGCATCTACATCTAAAAATGTTTATATGTATCATTACATAGAGGCTAATTTAGTTAAGAAGGGTATGAATGGCCAACCCTGTGTTGCACAATCTGTAATACCTCAAGTAAATGTAGATTTAATTTCATATTCCAGTTATGAATCAATCAAAGGTCCAAACTATGATGCAAAAAAGAATGATTTAACAGCTGCTTTTAATTATCTAGAATCAAAGCTTCAGCCAAAGCCTTCACTACCATTTTCTAAAAGAGTTTTTATTGGAGAATACGGTTTTCAGGCAGATGCCACAAGACCTACCACGCTACAACAGCAATTCAATCAAAGCAAAGAAATAATGAAAATAGCCTTTGAGCTCAATTTACCATTTGCATTACACTGGCAAATGTATAATAATGAATATGATAATATTACCAAAGCCTCCAAAAATATGTCGCTGATTAATGAACAAGGAGAGAAAACAAGGTTATATAGCCTTCATCAGGATTTTTACCAAAAAATGAATGCTTACCTTAAAGAAGAAAAGTTAAAGAATAATACTTATCCAACTTCAGAACAATTTAGAACTAAAGCTATAGAAGTATTATCCACACTCACATTTTAGTGGTTTTTGAAACATCTTATATACATGAATTTGATCTTCAAAAAAAATCTCTCATCCATTAAAGGATAATGAGTTTCTATAATTAAGTAATTATACCTGTTGTGCATTTAGAAATTAGAAGAAATAAGATTGTTAATTCGGTTAAAATATTTTAAAACCTCTATACTAAACTTAGATAAAGGCTATATAGAGAAGAAATTTAGACTTTTTTTTAAGCTCTTCGAATATCTTATTAAATGTACCGATGAGAAGAAACCAGCATAACTGAATCTTAATTTTAAACTTACAGAAACTAGTTACACACTCCCAATGGTCTCATAAATTAATGGACTATTAGAAACCAATGAAATATAATCAAATGAACATAAAGAGTCTTGTATCACTATTCATAATTTTTTCCGGTCTACAACTTAGGGCTCAGGATCAAGATGACTGGCCTATTTTAAAGCATTACGACCAAAATCACCTCCGAAATATTGCACTCCCTTTGGGAGGTATAGGTACTGGTACGGTTTCTTTAGGAGGACGTGGAGAGCTGCGTGATTGGCAGATCATGAATAAGCCTGGGATTGGCTACAGCACTGTAACTGCCGGAAACAACGCTCCTTTCTTTGCTATTTTTATGCAGCCTGCAAATGAAAAACCTATTACCAGAGCGCTCATTGGTCCTGTAGATGATACTGAATATCAGCATTACGAAGGTAGGCCCGTTAACCAGCATGGTTTCCCAAGATTTGCAAATGCGAGTTTTGATGCTTCTTATCCTGTAGGGATGGTCAACCTATCAGACCCTAATTTGCCATTAAAAGTTAAAATCATCGGGTTTAACCCTTTAGTTCCCGGAGATGCAGATGCAAGCGGACTTCCAATTGCTGTACTTACCTATCAGGTTACAAACTTAACATCAAAGCCAATGACCGTTTCTGTTTGTGGTTCTATGCGCAATTTTGTGGGAAGAGATGGCAGCAATTATCATCGCGATTGGAAAGGTGACTTTATTCCTGATGGCGCAAAACAAAACCAAAATATTTTTAAAGACAATGGGAAGTTTAGAGGCATTTATATGTACTCTGACAGTGTAAATAAAGCTGATCCTGCTTTTGGTACCATTGGTTTGCTAACCGATGAAAAATCTGGAGTAAGCTACCGTAGGTCTTCTTTAGCCGACGGCTGGGTGGGGCTTTCCACACTAGATTTTTGGGACGATTTTAGCGTAGATGGCGAACTAACCGACAAAATAAAATTAAATGACAATGACCCCATGGCATCTCTGGCGGTTAAAAAAGAAATAGCTCCTAACAGTACAGAAACCTTTCAGTTTTATATCACTTGGAATTTCCCCAACAGATTTGCATGGTCTAAAACCGTTGTAGGTAATTATTATAGCACTAAATATGAAAATGCTTGGGATGTAGCAGAAAAAGTTATCCCACAAATTCCTGCTTTAAAGCAAAAGACAAAACTCTTTTTAAATGCGTTTATCAATTCTTCCTTACCCTTAACGGTAAAAGAAGCAGCACTTTTTAACCTCAGTACGCTCCGTTCTCAAACGGTGTTTCGGATAAAGGATGGACACATGATGGCATGGGAAGGCGTGATGGACGAATTTGGATCTTGTAAAGGTTCATGTACCCATGTCTGGAATTATGAGGTAGCCACTCCTTTCCTTTATGGTGATTTAGCAAAAACTATGAGGGATGTAGAATTTAATTATGCCTCCAGAGATAATGGTTTTATGTCCTTCAGAGCAAATTTACCATTATCGGAAGCATCTAAAGGCCCCATAGCTGCTGCCGATGGGCAAATGGGTACCATCATGAAGTTTTATAGAGAATGGCAATTATCTGGTGATAATAAATTTTTGAAGGATAATTGGCCTAAAGTAAAAAATGCTTTGGCTTTTGCTTGGGTTAAAGGCGGATGGGACGGTGATGTAGATGGCGTGATGGAAGGATGCCAGCATAACACCATGGATGTTGAGTACTATGGGTCAAACCCGCAAATGCAGTTTTGGTATTTAGGAGCATTACGGGCAGCAGAAGAAATGGCCAAATTTTTAAAAGATGATGCCTTTGCCAAAAAGTGTAACCTATTGTTTAAAAAAGGAAGTGCATGGACAGATGCAAACCTTTTCAATGGAGAATATTATATCCATAAAATTCAGCTACCTACAACTGACATTTTTCCAGGACTAAGAGGCGGAGGCAAAATAGATATCAGTAAAATGAAAAATCCAAACTTTCAGTTGGGAAAAGGCTGTCTGGTTGATCAGTTAGTTGGGCAATACATGGCACATATCTGTGGATTGGGTTACCTAGCTAAGAAGGAAAATATTGCTACTACGCTAAAATCAATTATGAAATATAATTACGTTGAAGATTTCTCTTCTACATTTAACAACATGCGCTCTTTCGTAATGGGTAAGGAAAGCGGACTGATTATGGCGAGCTGGCCAAACGGACGAGAAAAAGTTCCTTTCCCTTATTTTTCTGAGTCTATGACCGGTTTTGAATATACCGCTGCCGTAGGGATGATGTATGAAGGGCAGACAGACAATGCATTAAAATGTGTTAATAGTATCAGAGAAAGGTTTGACGGACGAAAAAGAAATCCTTATGATGAGCCTGAATGTGGTCATCATTATGGTAGAGCCATGGCTAGTTGGGCCTCTATTCTAGCGCTAAGCGGCTTTCAATATTCAGGAGTAAAAGGCAGTATTTCATTCACTTCAAATCCTGGCACCTATTTCTGGAGTAATGGATATGCTTGGGGTACCTGTAAAGTAGAAAATAAAAAAGCAACAATAACTGTTTTAAATGGTACGCTTTCATTTTCAAGGTTCAGTTTAGGTAATATATCAACGAAAATAAAGCCCATTATTTTGGAAGCTGGCCAACATAAAGAAATCAATCTGTAAATATGGTAAGAATATTAAAATACTTTTTAGCCGTTTTAATGATAGCTACTTGTGGTATGGGTTGTAAAAATGAGGCTTCAAAAATAGAGAAATCAACTTCAGATTCTTGGAAACCAAAACTTAAAAACAAGCTTTCAGAGTACGGTCACAGGAACTGGATTTTAATTGTTGACAAAGCTTTTCCATTGCAGAATTCTACTGGTATCGTAACAATTGATACCCATGAAGGCTTGCTAAAAGTACTTGATTATACTTTAGGTCAAATCGATAGCTTATCTCATGTAAAACCTATAATCTTTACAGATAAAGAACTCAACTATATCACCAAAGAGCAGGTTGAAGATATTGGTGATTACCGAACTGCGTTGTTAGAACATATTAGAAAATATCAGCCTAAAAGTATGTTGCATGATTCTGTTTTTGTAGATATTTATAAAGCTTCCAAATTGTTTCAGGTGCTTGTTTTAAAAACAGATGAAGTAATACCCTATTCTTCGGTATTTATCCAATTGGATTGTAAGTACTGGACTACTGAGAAAGAGCATAATTTAAGAACTAAAATGAGATTTCTTCCTTAAGCCCTGAAACAGGACAATTTGACTAGATATTTTTACAAATTTTAAGGGTAATTATACTTTTTCATTAGAGATAGACTTTTTATACCACTTTTAGTAAGAATCTGGCTTGCACATAATAGATATTATTCATGCCTTTACTTAACCTTCCTCATCGGGAATTAAAGTTAATGATTTACTTGCTTAAGGATTATTGTTTTAGACTCATATATAACTTTTAGATACTATAGTACAATCATTCACTTGAGGATAAACGTAAAATTGTTCTCATTAAAATGATAGAATAAAATTTTTATAACAGAAAGATAAAATCAAAAATTATAAACATTTAGTCTCTGCATTTTCTAAAGCCCATTATAAATTAAAATAGTAACCTATTATTCAGTTATTCTATTCATTTAAATATCAAATGATAGAAAATTTTTAAACGAAAAATATGAAACACTTAAGAATTAAATTGTTTTACATTGCTTTACTCATTGTCCAGTTCAAAATTGCGAATGGGCAATCTGCAGCCGTTCAACAAAAAGATGGTTCTTTAAAACTGATTAAAAACTCGGGAGTAAAACCAAGAAACATTGTTTTTATATTAACTGATGACCATCGTTTTGATGCTTTAGGGTTTCTAAAAGCGCAATCATTTATCAAAACTCCTCATCTAGATTTTTTAGCCTCAAATGGAGCTTATTTACCTAATGCATTTGTGACTACATCTTTATGTTCGCCATCCAGAGCATCAATTTTAACTGGTATTTACGCACATAAGCATAAAGTAGTAGACAATAACAATCCTGTATCTAAAGACTTAGTTTTTTACCCTCAGTATTTGCAAAAAATAGGTTATCAAACTGCAATGATTGGTAAGTGGCACATGGGTGGAGAATTTGATGGTCCGCAAAGAGGTTTTGACTATTGGGTTTCTTTTAAAGGACAAGGTTCTTATTTACCAGAAAAAAATGGATTAAATGTAAATGGTAATCGTGTTAAACAAAAAGGATATATCACTACAGAATTAACCGATTATGCTTTAGAATTCTTAGATAAAAGAGATGCTAAAAAGCCTTTTATGCTTTATTTATCGCATAAAGGTGTGCATGCAGATTTTATCCCAGAGGATAAATACAAAGGAATGTCAGGCGATTTAGCCTTTAATCCTCCGCTTAACATGAATGTTGGCACACACCAAGGTGCACCCATGTGGTTACAAAATCAGCGTAATTCTTGGCATGGTGTAGAATATCCATATCACAGCAACTTAAATATTGGAGAGTATTATAAAAGATATGCAGAAACGCTTTATAGTGTAGATGAGTCTGTTGGTAGGGTAATCGAATATTTAAAGAAGCAGAATTTACTTGAGTCTACCCTAATTATTTATATGGGAGATAATGGATTCCAATTTGGCGAGCATGGACTTATTGATAAGCGTGTTGCTTACGAGGCTTCTATGCGAGTGCCTATGTTAGCTTATTGTCCAGAAATGATTAAACCAGGAACTGTGGTAAAACAAGTAGTTGCAAATATTGATGTAGCATCTACTTTCCTAGAAGCAGCTGGTTTAAAATCCCCTAGCTATATGGATGGAAAAAGCTTTTTACCTTTCTTAAAAGGAGAAGATCAACCATGGAGAACAGGCTTATTGTATGAATATTACTGGGAGCGCAATTATCCTCAAACACCTACCATTCATGCCTTAAGAGGCGAGCGTTACAAATACATTCACTACACCGGAATTTGGGATACTGATGAGTTATACGATTTGATTGATGACCCATTAGAGACTAAAAACCTCATTAGAAATCCTAAATACAAATCAATTGTGAAAGAGATGAATACCGAGCTGTTTAAGCAATTAACCGAAACGGGAGGCATGTATATTCCACTAAATCCTGATAGCGGAGGTCAAAGTATTTTAAGGTACGAGTATGGCTCACCAGCAGCAAAATTTCCATCCTATCTGATGAGAGAAAAAACAGAAGCTCCGGGAGCGCAACATTAAAATTAAATCTAAAATAAAAGTAGTTCTGAATTTAAAAGAATGACTTTTTAAGACATGATCAGTGATTTTGTGTGATGCAAATTTTGATTAGTATATAACCTAAAAATTAAACCTTATTGATGTTTTAAAAGAGGCTGAAACAGTGTCTCCCTAAATTTTTAAATATAATTTTCCCAATACCATGTTTAAAGACAACTTTTTTAAATTCAAAAAAACAGCTATTTCTAGTTGTTTAATGTTTGCTTTTTCATTTGCAGTAGCACAAGACAAATTAAATTATGGCTTGTCTCAGCCGCAAGATCCTGCAACACTTCCTAAATCCAAAGTACCTGTTGTTTTTCCTCAAAAAAAAGAGAAAATAAATGCAGTTACTGTTTTAAAGCCCTTAAACAATAACGAATTTGAGATTTCAGGCGGTTGGGAAATGATACAGGCATCAGAAATTAATGGCTCTGGCGAGTATGTTTCTAATCCAAGCTTAAGTACGCAAAAGTGGTATAATGCAACTGTTCCGGGTACTGTTTTAACCACTTTAGTAAACCAAGGTGTGTATCCAGACCCTTACTTTGGTTTAAACAATTTGGCCATTCCAGAAGATTTATCAAGACAAAACTGGTGGTATAGGACTACTTTTAAAACTCCAGACCTAAGCAATAAAAAGAATTTATGGCTGGTATTTAATGGGATAAATTACCAAGCCGATATTTGGTTAAATGGCAAATTATTGGGAAAAATTAATGGCGCTTTTAAAAGAGGCAGTTATGATATTACGAGATATTTAAACCCTAAAGGAGAAAATGCAATAGCGGTAAGAATTATTCCTCCGCAAAATCCTGGTATTCCTCATGAAGAATCTCCTACAGCTGGGCGTGGTCCAAACGGCGGTCTTTTAACATTAGATGGGCCTACTTTTATTGCATCAGAAGGTTGGGATTGGATGCCAGGTATCAGAGATAGAAATATTGGAATTTGGCAAGATGTAAGACTTAAATTGGTTAATGAGGTAAGCATTCTAAATCCTCATGTAGTAACAGATTTACCACTTCCTGATACTACAAAAGCTAATGTTTTTATCAGTACGGAGCTTGTAAACCAATCAAAAACGAATCAAAAAGTTGTTATAACGGGTAAAATTGGAGAAATAAAATTTTCACAAGAGGTTGAATTAAAAGCTGATGAAACTAAAAAGGTTTCTTTTTCACCAGATCAATTTCCACAATTAAAAATGAAGAACCCACGTTTGTGGTGGCCAAATGGTTATGGCAAACCAGAGTTATATCAATTAAACTTAACAGTTGCCATTAACGGAAAGATTTCTGATGAAAAATCAGTTCGGTTTGGAGTAAGAGAATATACTTATGATTTAACTGTTGATGTACCATCAGAACCAGCAAAAAGAGTTGAATTTAATCCTATTACTGCTTTTAAATCGGGTCAACCAATTTTTGATAATGCTAATAGAAGAGAATTAGCTAGACAAGTTTCTATCCCGTCTTTATTACCCAATGTAGATCCCAAGCTTTTACAACCAAGTAATGAAACCAGTACTGCTCCTTTCCTTGTATTGAGGGTAAACGGACAAAAAATTTATTGTAAAGGTGGAAACTGGGGTATGGATGATGCCATGAAAAGAGTGTCTAGAGCACAACTAGAACCTGCTTTTAAGCTGCATAAGGATGCTAATTTTAATATGATTAGAAACTGGACTGGCGAAAGTACAGAAGAAGTATTCTTTGATTTATGTGATGAATATGGAATGTTAGTTTGGAACGACTTCTGGATTTCTACCTTAGGCTATAATTTAGATGTATCTGATGAAAATTTGTTTATGGATAATGCCACTGATGTAGTGAAGCGTTACAGAAACCATGCTTCAATTGCAGTTTGGTGTCCAAGAAACGAAGGTTATGCACCTAAAGAATTAGATTTAAAATTGGCTACTTTAATAGCTCAAGAAGACGGAACTCGTTTATACCAAGGAAACTCAAGATCATTGAATTTAAGAAATAGTGGGCCATGGGATTTTCAAAAACATCCTATGATTTACTTTAACAAACTAGCCGATGGATTTAGTACTGAATTAGGTACTCCATCTATCCCTACAGCAGCCTCTATGCGTAAAATGATGGCCAAAGAAGATGTTTGGCCTATTAGTGATGTTTGGTACTATCACGATTTACATTTTGGACAAAAACCATATCTTAGAACCATTGACTCACTTTATGGACCTTCTGCAAGTTTAGAAGATTTTACTAAAAAAGCACAAATGGTAAATTACGACAGCCATAGAAACATGTTTGAAGGTTGGAATAGTAAATTATGGAATAACACGAGTGGTTTACTATTATGGATGACTCATCCAGCATGGCCAAGTATGATTTGGCAAGTTTATTCATGGGATTTTGAAACTTTTGGGTCTTACTTTGCCTCTCAAAAAGCTTGCGAACCTATACATGTTCAAATGAATTTGAATGATAATCAGGTTGTTGTTGTAAATACATCTTTAAAATCTATACAAAATGCAGTAGTAACTTTAGAAGTGTATGATTTGAAAGGCAAATCAATCTTTACACAAAAAGCAGATTTAAATATCCTAAGTAATCAATTAAATAAAGCATTTAAAGCTACATTACCAGCTGATTTACCAAACAATTATTTGGTTAGATTAATTTTAAAAGATAAAAACGGAAATATTATATCTGATAATGATTACTGGAAGAATAATAAAAAAACAGGTAATTTCTTAGCTTTTAACGATTTAGAGAGTACCAAATTAGCTATTAAAGTAACGGAGACAAAGAAGTTAGAATCTTTAGCAACCTATTTTACAATCACAAATAAATCATCAGTTCCTGCAATTGCGGTGAAGCTTAACCTTAAAGATGATCAAACTAAAGAGATTATTTTACCTGCTTATTTTTCTGATGGATATTTTAATTTATTACCAGGAGAAAGTCGTAAAATTAAGGTTGAATACCCAAATCAAAATAAAGAGGTAGAAATTGCTGTGGATGGTTATAACATCCAAAATACAAATAATACTAAAATTGCTTTAAACAATTAATATGATGGAATTTACGAAGAAAATATTAGCACTATACTGCTGCTTTTTAAGCTTCAATGCTTTAGCTCAAAACAAAGCGAAGCTTAATGATGCAGATATTTTAAGTATTATTGAAAAAAATAAACCCTTAAAAGGTGCATTAATCCCAGAAGATATTAAACATAGGATAGGCGCAACCCACGTTGGAGGTAAATACTTTCATACTACAGAACCCTTTTTGGTAGAGGGTGCAAAAAAATTAGATAGTTTAGGTTTTGGCGTTTGTAAGCTATGGTTTTATAAAGACCCTAAAGGATATCAATACAACTCTAATTGGAATTTACCTGCTGAGTTTAGTTTAACTCAATTAGCAGAACATCCATATTACCAACAAGCATTTAATTTACCATTCTCTACTTTCATTTTAAGTACAAAAGGATCTGTTAAAAACATGATTAATGTTAAAGAAGAGGAGCTAAAAATTGAAGAACAAGAGTATTATGAGCTAGCTAAATATTTCTTAAAAAAGTATAAAGATAGATCAGTAAGTTTTGTATTTCAGAATTGGGAAGGTGATTGGATTCTTAGAGGTGGTGTTTCAGCGAAAATAAAATGGGATAAAGATAATTTACCAGCAAATCTTGATCAAAGAGTAAAGAGTATGCAAAATATCTTTAAAGCAAGACAAGACGGAGTAAACAAAGCTCGCTCTGAGATAAAAAATACAAAATGTAAAGTTTATCACGCTATAGAAGTTAACAAGGTAATGGAGGCTATGAATGGAGTTCCGAGTTTGGCTACACATGTATTGCCTTTTGTTGAAACAGATATGGTCGCTTGGTCTGCTTATGATGCAACAGCGCCTGACCCTACTGGTATGAGGTTATACAAAGGAGTATCATTTCTAAAAGAGCAAATGAAACCTACTGCTTACATGAAGCAGCCAACTGTATTTTTAGGAGAAATTGGTATCCCAGAAATGTTAACTAAAAGAAAACCTCAAGAAGTTAAAGATTCTTGGGATAATTACTTAGCAGTATGCTTAGCGCTAAATGTTAAGTATCTGGTGCAATGGGAGCTTTATTGTAATGAGAATGCAACAGATAAAAAAATTATGCAACCTCAGTTTACCAGAAATGAAGCAGATTTAAAAGGCCTTTGGCTAATTAAACCAGACGGAACCATAGGGCTGGCGATGACTTATTTTGATCAGATTTTAAAAAATGCTGGCAAGAAACTAAAGTAAGAACGTAATTCTGGATTAGGCTTTATGCTCTAAAAAACTAATTATAAATCGTCTTTTTGATTTTTAAACAAATGGAAAGTACATCCCATATCGTGATGAGTGCAGATGTTGGTGGTTCTCATATAACCACAGCGCTTGTAAACATTAGCCAACAAAACCTTCTTCAGGAAACCTTAATCAGAGAAAGAGTAAATCCGCAGGGTACACCAGAGGAGATTATTGACAATTGGAGCAGCTGTATTATCAGAACCCTCAAGGGCTACGAACATCAAGTTCAACACTTTGGTATTGCTATGCCTGGTCCGTTTGATTACGAAAAAGGTATTTCAAAAATTAACAATGTCTCTAAGTTTAATTCGCTTTATGGTTTGAATGTGAAGGAAATGCTTGCCCATAAATTAGGCGTAGCAGCCTCACAAATAAAAATGATGAACGATGCTGGTTGCTTTTTACAGGGCGAAGTTTATGCAGGTTCGGCAAAAGGATTTAACCATGTTATTGGATTAACATTAGGTACAGGCTTAGGAACAGCCCGTTACCATGATGGTGTTGGCGATGATGCTAATTTATGGTGCATGCCTTTCAAAAATTCTATTGCCGAAGATTATATATCTACCCGATGGTTTGTGAATAGGTATCAAGAATTAAGTGGTTTAGCCATAAAAGACGTTAAAGCATTGGCTGAAATTTATGAGACGGATGAATTTGCAAAATCAATATTTGAAGAATTCGGACTAAATCTGGCTTTGTTTATTGAGGAGTTTATCAAAAAAGACAATCCAGAAGTGGTTATCCTTGGAGGCAATATTGCAAACGCTTTTCATTTATTTAAAGGTGAAATGATGAATCACATTAACAAATCAAATATGAACACAAGTATTCATCTTTCAAAACTAAATGAGGTAGCCGCTTTATTGGGTGCTGCAAATTTATGGGCCAATAAAATTAATCCAGTATTGGAAGTAAAATAGCGTAATTTAGAATAAAACGACTTATAAAAACTTAATTATAAACTACAAATAACAAGCATGAGCGAACAAAAGAATTATAATTCGGCCCTATATACCCTTATAACAGTATTTTTTTTCTGGGGTTTTGTAGCCGCATCAAATGGTATATTTATTCCATTTTGTAAGACCCATTTTAATTTAACCCAATTTGAATCTCAATTAATTGACTTTACTTTTTATGGAGGTTACTTTATAGGGTCACTAATCTTGTACTATGCTTCTCAAATTTTGAAGGTAGATTTATTAAATAAAATTGGTTTCAAAAATGGAATCATTTATGGCTTAGTCATTTCAGCTATTGGCGCATTATTAATGATTCCTGCAGTAAATTCAGGTTCTTTTGCCTTTATACTAACTACTTTTTTCATCATTGCTATTGGTTTTTCATTACAACAAACCGCAGCAAACCCTTTTGCTGTGGCCTTAGGAACCCCCGAAACCGGAGCTGATAGATTAAACTTAGCAGGAGGAGTTAATAATTTTGGTTCTATCTTAGGGCCAATCATCGTAAGTTTAGTACTTTTTGGTAGTGCTGCAAATGCGAGTCCTAAAGCAGTAGAAATTGGCGCCATCAATAATTTATACTACATCTTAGCAGGCTTATTCATCGCGGTAGCAATTTTCTTCTCTATATCAAAACTTCCTAAGGTTACAAGCGATGAACAAATTGAAGCCAGCAAAAAGACCAATCTTCCTTTATTGATTATGTTTGTTGCTTTCTTATTGATATTATTCTCAGATTCACTAGAAGCTTTAACCAGTATATCTACACCCATATTTGTTTATACAGCATTGGTTATCATAGTTGTTACTTTGGTTATAGCTTCATCAGCAGCTAAAAAAAGTCCAGAAGGATGGGGCGCCATGAAGTATCCACAGTTGGTTTTAGGGATGCTAGCTATCTTTACTTATGTTGGGGTAGAAGTAAGTATTCAAAGTAATATGGGTGCTCTATTAGTACTGCCTGAGTTTGGAGGTTACAACGATGCCTCAATTTCTCCTTTTATTTCATTGTACTGGGGTAGTTTAATGATTGGCCGTTGGACAGGTGCCGTAAGTGCTTTCAAACTCAGTTTAACTGCTAAACGTATATTAACTATTGTAGTACCTTTTGTTGCTTTTGGTGCAATCTTATTTTTCAATCATATTTCGGGTACAGATATTAGCCAGATGTATATGTATGCTGTATTTGTTGTCGTATTGGTTGCTGCTTTCTTTTACGGACAAGAAAAGCCAGCGAAAACGTTAGCCATATTCTCGGCTTTAGGCGTGATTGCAATGGTAATTGGTTTACTAAGCGAAGGTAAAATAGCCATTTACGCTTTTATAAGCGGAGGCTTGTGTTGCTCTATTATGTGGCCATGCATTTTTTCTTTAGCGATAACAGGTTTAGGTAAATATACCAGTCAAGGTTCTTCTTTTTTAATCATGATGATTTTAGGAGGAGCAATTATCCCTCCGGTACAAGGTATTTTAGCGGATGGTAGCGGAATACATTTCTCTTACATTGTTCCGGTATTGTGTTTTGTATACTTACTTTTCTTTGCATGGAAAGTATCAAACGAATTAAAAAAGCAAGGTTTTGATGTCAATAAAATAGAAGCCGAAGGTGGACATTAAATGTTAAATCATCCTTTATTTAAAAAATGAGATTGAGATTTAGCCACAGCTATTCATCATGATTACTCAAAATATCATCTAAGCGGAGTCAAAGTATAATAATACCTCGACTTCGCTTTTTTTCATGATAAAAAGAATATCAAAAAAACTATTGCTTGTTTACTTTAACATCTTTAAACATAAAAGTATTATCACTTACTCTTAAAGGTTTTCCGCTTAAAATATTGAGGTTTTTGATATTAACTTCTTTGGTTTTCACATAAGGAAACTTCTCCTGATAGGATTCATCTTTCATCTTGGGATTAAAATTTGCAAAAATTGCAGGTCCTTCATAATCTAATGGAGACTTTGTATCATCAATACGTAAGTTTTCTATCGTGATTTTTTCTGGCATATAGCAAGTATATCCAAAATTATGTTGACCAGAATAAGCCCCTCCAATAAGACTAGCCATTTTAACGTTTGAGGGTGCAAAAGTGCAATTACGGATGATAAATTCGCCTTCCCAAGTACTACCATAATCAGGGCGTAGGTTGATTAAATGCCTTGAATAAATAGTTGAATTTTCTACTAAAAACTTTCCACTCCCAATAGCATTAATACCTTGGTGACCTAATTTAGAATTCCTGATGGTTGCATTAGCTACACCCATGTGCGCATCAAATCTTGAAAAAGAACAACCATCGTACAATAAATTTTTAGAATAGTTAGAACCTAGTATACCCCAATAAGCACTATCATTAATATCATTGGTTTGACTGCAGTTGATAAAAGATACATTTAAAGCTTTGTTAACAGAAAGATCATAAGTACCCATAGATACCGGAACTCCAGCAGCACCAATGGTTTTATATACTTTATGACCTGTAAGAAGCGTATTTTTTACGGTCACATTTGCACAATCACCAATGTTGATGAATCCGCCGTAAGGCGCCCCGGTTTCGCCTTCACCAATAACACGATGCTCTAAACCCTCTACCAAAACGTTAGAACGTCTTATCGAAATTCCTCTGCTATAATAGCTATATTTTGAGTTTTCTTTGTTAGCAATAGTAGTAAAATGTCCACCTTTTAAAATCAACATAGTGCTATCCATTGGGAGAGCTGTGATATCGGTAATGGTATCAAAATCCCAAATAATAGGTGCTCTTGAATCGATATTCCCATTTTTATCGACTATAAAAATATCTGTTTGGGCTTTTCCACTGTTTTGGTTTGCCCCAAAACGGATATATTGCTTCATGGTAGCATTGCTTACGGTTATTAAATGTGTTCCGCTTAAACTAACATTTATTTTATCTTGATTTCTTTTTAGAGCAGTTATCCCTTTTAATTTAAAGGGTTTAAAAGTAGAACTAATCATAAAAACAGGAAGATTACGGTTTTGTACCTGAGTATCGTCTATGATAAAAGACGCATCACCAAAATTGGTATTGGTTTGAATATATGCCGTACGCCCTTTACCACTGATATAATATTTTGATTTACCATCAACTTTAACAGGGATTTGGTATTGATTAGCAAAAGCATGAGTTGCGGCTATGGCATCTATATCATCTGTTTTCCCATCTCCTACTGCGCCAAAATCGCTATAACTAACAAATGCCTTACTTTTAATTTTCTGCAAATCTTGAGGGGAAACATTAACTAAAAGCTCTCCATTATCTTGAATACTTACTTTTGTTGCCGTTTTGTTTGAGGTAATGCTAATATTTCCGCTTTCGTTTTTAGGCTGCCCGTAAGCATAATTTACTATACTAAAAATTAAAACTAAGAACTTGTACTTCATCATGAATTGGTTGTGTATTTGAGGTTTAATAAGAGGTTAAAGTTCTAGGACTTTAATATTTGAAGATAGTTTAAAATTTATAAATAGAAGATGTATAAGTTTGATAGATGACTTTATAAACTATAGGCCATACATACTTTATTTCAAAAGTTTTTTACTTTTTCTTTTTGTAGGAAATTGTCACCCTGGCCACACCTACTTTATCTATGTCTATCTTTTTAGCCGCCTGTTTAGAAAGATCAATGATGCGACCTGCAACAAAAGGGCCTCTGTCATTAACTCTTACCTTCACGGTCTTTCCGTTATTTAGATTGGTTACTTTAACTTTTGTACCAAAAGGTAAAGTTTTATGAGCAGCTGTTAGTTTATGATTCCTAAATACTTCGCCACTTGCTGTTTTTCTGCCATCAAATTTATCGGCATAGTATGATGCTTTTCCACTTTGTGTAACTTTTGGAGAACAAGCACCTAAAAAAGTGAGTACAACTAAAAAGTAGGTAAAATTTTGAAAACTCATGATGAATGGTAAATTTCTATTCAGCCTCTGGAAGCGAGTATGAAATTTCAACAGTAGCTATCCCTTGCCCCATAATACCAATTTCTCTGGCAGCAGATTGAGATAAATCGATAGCTAAGCCTTTACCAAATGGCCCCCTATCATTAACCACAACAATAACTGATTTTCCGTTTTTGGGATTTACAACCGTAACCTCAGTGCCAAAAGGCAAAGTTTTATGTGCAGCAGTAAATTTATCGTGAGTATAAACTTGTCCGCTACTGGTTTTTCTACCCACAAATTTACTGGCGTAATAGGTAGCTCTTACCTGCTTTTGTACTAGATTTTTCTCTTTATCATTACTGAATGAAACACTAAAATTCATCAGTAAAAAAGCGCTTAAAAGAAGTAAAACTTTCATACTTATTGATTAACAGATAATTAGAAATTATCCGAAGATAGAAGAATTAGTTTAAAAATAAAAATCTAAGCTTATTTAGGTAAAAAAATCATACTTAATGAGTTTACACAATGGCGTGTATTTTTTGGTGTAAAACGCTCCCCTTCAAATACATGCCCCAAGTGTCCGCCACAATTTGCACAAACAATTTCTACTCTTCTACCATCTCTATCCATTACCCTTTTAACCGCACCAGGTATTTCATCATCAAAACTTGGCCATCCGCAGTGCGACTCAAATTTATCTTCAGATTTATACAAAGGGGTATTACACCTTTTGCAAACATAAGTACCAGCATCTTTAAGATTGGTATATGCCCCGGTAAAAGGCATTTCTGTACCTTTATGTAAAATGATATATTCTTCTTCGGGTGTTAATTTATTGTAATTCATCATAGAAATAACGTTAATTTATGCACTTAGTTTTATCCTAAAACAAAAAAGAGGAAGATATTATCATTCCTCTTTCAACAAAATAAACTATTCTACAAAAATTATTTCATTTTAAAATACAAAGCCCAACGAAAGATCAAAGCGAGTTCCAGAGTCTTTATTTTCTCCAGTATCCATCATTTTCACTAATCTTGCCCCACCATACAATTTACTTTTTGAAGTAAAAACATCTCCACCAATGGTAAATAAGGTAGGTAAAGCATAGTCGGGATTTTCTACATAATCATTTTTAGGATTTGCTACTTTTACAAAGGTGATATCATAGTTTAGATAAGCATCAATCCAGATAAATTTATTAACCAGATAACTTACCAAAACATGAGGTCCAGCATAAAAATAATATCCGGCAGGGTCTGTTACCAAAGAGCCAGATTGCGTATTGGTTCTTCTTTTTGTACCTAGCAAAACATCACCAAAACTTACGCCAGGACTAACAATAAGCCTGTCTTTTGCCAGCACATTATAACTTGCCTGATGCCATCCTACAAAGCCTGATGCCAAAGTAAGTTCAGAGCGATTGGTTGTAACCCTACTTTCATCGTTACTTAACCTTTTAAATCCTCTTACAATGGTAAAAATACCATCACCAAGTGTAGGGTTTTCAAATCTGTATCTAAACTGGTTTGCCTGAAAACGATCTCTTTTGGTAGCAACATTTACAGTAGGCCCAGATAAAGGTTCAGTAAATTTCCCTTTCAAATGGGTATATCTTACAAAAAGCTTAATGTTTCCCTCTGTAAATGGATTTTTATTCTTTTTGTTTTTAAGGTCTTTAAAACTCTGTGCATATCCTGTTATAACAGATAATAGCATGAAAATTAGGAAAAGGTAAAGGTTCTTCTTCATATCTTATTTTTTTGATGAGGCTTGATAAAATCCTAGTACCGGAGGACATGTCATACAACTGATGATTGGATTTTTTTCTCTTCTTTTTAAACATTCTCTTATCTCCAATTTATAAATCACATAATAATTAGGCTTAAGACTTAAGTTAACAGAAGTATTGATATTTAAACTATTGGTATTATTCATCAGTAAGCCTGTTCTGGCTGATACCAATTTAGTACCGGTATTGGTAATCTCTACATCGTATTGGCAGGTTGTACCCCAATGTCTTAATAATTTTGTTCTTACTTTAAGTACTTCACCTGCAACAACAACCTGCTGAAATGGTCCATATACTTCTACGCTATCTCCTAAAATTAAGGGTAAATTTTGTGCTTTAACCGTCTTTACAGTAAGTGTACATAGTAAAGACAAGATGATTAAAATGTTTACTTGTTTAGTTTTCATTTCTATTTATTTTTAGAAACACCACCAGAATACACTGGTGGTGATAGCTCTGCAAAAGCTTCGTCTTCAACCATGAAGCTTATGCAGTTATCTATAAATTATACCCCAATAAACACCTCCCTTAAAATAAAAGCCATCTATGGGTCTGCTTCCAATTTCTAAAGCCATATTCATACGTCCCAAAAATGGATTGTAAGCATCTGTTTGGTGCTTTTTAGCATAAGGATTTTGTACCCATACTACTCCTGCCCTTGCCCCTAGATTACCGCTACTGATTTGGTCTGACAAAAACGCATTATCAATTTTACTTACCGGATAAACCATCACATCTGCAAATAATTTATAGATAGATCCGGTGGGTACTGCCTGTGGCTCTCCTTTAAGCTGTGTTTTAATCAGATGACTTGATGTTGATTGGATTCCGGCATATATACCGGTCAGTTTAAAATCAGCTTCTGCTTGTGCAATCTTAATCCCATCGGTTCTTAAGCTACTACTGTTATGTTGTATCCCAGCTCTTAAACCCAAAACATGTTTAACTTTTGCCGGTACAGCTAAATAAGTATAAGTTTCTGTACTGCTGATTACATCAAGAGTTCTTTTATAATTTAAGATGACTTTAGTTTCTTTCATTTTTTCTTTGGTAGAAATATTAAAAAATGCACCTCCCTGGACATAGCTTACTCCTTTAATGCCTTTTGTTGTAAAGTAAGGAATGCCTGCATAACCCTCAAAACCAAGCTTGTCGTTAAAACCATAAACTCCATTTATACCTAACATTAATGAACTGGCGGTATATTTACTGGTAGAAACAAAGCCCTCTACAGGAGCAATATTAAGCATGTGGTTAATGGTTTGCTCCGGACTATCAGCTACTTTAGCATAATCAAGTTTCTGTGCATGAGATTCTTTGATCACCATGCTTAGCACAAATGTTACTACCAAGAGTATATAAGACAGCGCCTTCATTTTTAAATTTTTTACTGCTTAAAATCCTTTAAGAAACTCCTGAGTATGATGATCCATAAATTTCTTTGCTGCCATGTAAACTCCCTCGTAATACTTTGCCCCGTCAACCTCTACAATTTTAGAATTTTTAGCAGATTTGTTTTGCGCCGTAAAGAAAGTACCATAAACCGTTTGATTGGCTGTACCGTAGCTTCTGTTAGCAAAGCTTTGAAGCTTGGTATCCTCGATTACACCATTAATTTCTAATGATTTACTTAATGAACCAGAATATGTAGTAGTTGCCCCCATTCCCATCTTGCCGTGATAGAAATTTACGCCGCTACTAGCCATAAAGTATTCATTTTGCCCTTTAAACTTCACCTTATTATCGCTTGTCATTTCTATAGCTTCGGGGCCAGATATCCTGAGGTTGGTTTGTACTTTAATATTTGCACCATTACCTTTAAAGGCGTTTGCACTTTCTATAAAAAGAACATACATATTTACCTCAGCAATAATAGCGTCATCTAACTCACTAGAAAGTTTTGGATATAAACTTGCAGTTGTACCTAAAAAGCCTCCACTTTTGGCTTTACCAGATTTATCAACCTTTTTAACAAAATACTCATATCCGCTTGGTGCGCTTGATAGTGTACCTGGTAATTGTGCTAAACTGATTTCTCCACCTTTAAGCTTCTCAAAATCAGCATAAACACTGGTTTTTGCTGCTTCATCTACGGTTACAATGGTTAATCCTTTTGATTTTAATTGAGCCACATAATCAGCATAAAGCTTATCAGTAATTTTTTGAACATCTTGGTTGGTAAGACCATCTAACCCTACAGAAATTTCAGCTAAAGCATCTCCTTTAAACCCTCCGCCCAATGTTGAACCTCCTTGTTTAAAATCCTGCTTTTCATTATAAACCTGATAGTTTACATTAAAGGCTGCGATATAAACTTTTTTAGCTTTACCTTTTAGCTTTCCTAAACCAAAAGAGGTATCCTTAGGTTTAAACTCGCCTAACTGAATTTGTTGTGCCATAAGACTTCCTCCGGAAATCAACAGGCAAATCATTAAAATTTTTTTAATTTGTTTCATGGTTGCTTTTTTTTTAGTAAAGCTAAACCATGTTGGGGCACTGTGTTTTCCGTTGAATTACTGATTTTGTATCCGTAACTTTACGTAGTTTATATGATTTTTTTTGAGAATGCGTATTTAATTAAGCCAACTGTAGACGTAGATTTTGTTTTTCTTAATAGATTTTTTCTGTGCGTTTCTACTGTACGCTCGCCAATAAACAGTTTTTCAGCAATTTCTTTACTGGTTAATTCTTCACAAAGTAATTTTAAGACTTCCAATTCTCTATCTGTAAGCTCTGCCTCCTCTGGGGTTTGTGTATAACCTTTTACCAATAACTGGCTGATTTCTTTACTCCAAAAATGCCCGCCATTAATTACAATGGTTATGGCTTGTAAGAGTTCATGGTGTGTATATTTTTTTAGAAGATAGGCATCAACGCCTGCTGCAACCATCTCTTGTACCATTTGGGCTTCATCATGCATGGTTAAAACAATCACCTTTAAATCAGGAAATAATTGTTTTACTTGTTTAACTAAATTCAACCCACTCATGTCTGGCATACTATAATCGGTAACCATTAAATCTATAGCGGTAGACTTTAATGTAGCCAATGCAAAAGCACCAGAAGTTACCTTATGAATACTTTGTGGTTTCAAATGCTCTTTAATAAGATACTCTACACCCTCGCTAAGGATAATATGATCATCAACTAATAATATATTCATGAGTAAAATATTTGCGCTAAGATATTATCTTTAAATTAAGAAATGCAGAGCTAAAATCAACTTATCTTTATCGCTAATCCTAAAAAATCCGTGATTATCAAAAGTAAACCTCAACTCATCAACTTTAAAGCCTTTTGGCTTATCGTATTTATATATTTTATAGGCCTATCCAACATGCAGGTATTAGCCTTTACCAAAATTGATAGTCTTAAACAATTACTTAAAAGCAAGCAAAAAGATACCGAGGATGTAATGGCTAAGATTTGTTGGGAGTATAGATACCATTATCCTGATAGTGCAAGGTTGTACGGAGCGAAAGCAATTTCTTTAGCCCAAAAAAATAATAACCTACCTGTACTGGCAATTGCTTACCATAATTTAGCTGTGGTATATGAGGCTCAAAGTAATTTTGATAAATCTTTGGAACTCAATTTAAAATCTCTAGCTATTAAAAAAAGAATAAATGATGTTATTGGCATAGCCAACAGTTATAACAATTTAGCAGGTATTCATGATCAGAAAGGAGATTTCCCAAAAGCAGTTTCTTATTATAAACAAGCTTATGAGATTTATAAAAAAAATAATAGTAAAGAAGATGTTGCCATGATTAATTTAAATCTGGGAATTCTATTTAAAGCGCAAAAAGAATATAAAAAGGTTTTAAAGTACTATTTAGAAGCTTATGAGATTTATAAAGAATTAGGTAAAACTTTTGAAATGGGAGCAAGCGAAGCCAATTTAGGCTCGGTATATTTCTATTTAAACAACTATCAGAAGTGTTTATATTATTCAAAACTTGCAGAAAAAAAATTTATTGACTTAAAAGTAGATAAATTTTTACCCGTAGTAAGGGCAAATATAGGTTTAGCTTATGGAAAAATGGGGAATTTTAAGCTATCAGTATCATTTTTAAAAAAAGCGATACAAGGCCATACCGCATTTAACAATAAGAAAGAGCTGGCTTTTACCTTCATTCATCTGGCTAGAAATTATGTGCCGGTTAACCCGGATTCGTCACTTGCCTTTGCCAAAAATGCTCTTAAACATGCCACAGATTGTGCCTCTATTCCAGAAATGATGGATGCTAGAAAATTACTTTCTGATATTTACGAGCTTAAAGGAGCGCATAAACTAGCCTTAGAAAATTACATCAGTTATAGTACCCTAAAAGACTCTTTGTTTAAAATAGAAAAACAAAAAGAACTCAATCAGTTTAATGTGTTATTTGAAACAGAAAAAAAAGAGCGCAGAATTACTGAATTAAATCAACAATCAGCCATACAAAAACTTGAAATAAAGCAAACCAATATTTACCTCTATGCCGCAGTTATCTTTATTGGTTTTTGTGTTTTATCTGCTTTTTTACTACTCAACAGACAAAAAATTAAAAATCAAGTGAGGCTTCAGCAAGAAATAAACAAACAACACGAAATTACTACAAAAGAGATTTTTAAAGCAGAAGAAAGAGAAAGAAGGCGTATTGCTTCTGATTTGCATGATGGAGTAGGCCAGCTACTATCAGCCTCATTGCTAAATTTTAACAGCTTGATAGCCAAAACAAACTTACAAGACCCACAACTGATATTGTTATCAGAAAAATCTATCGCACTTCTAAATGAAAGTTATGAGGAAATGAGGTCCATCTCCCATCAAATGATGCCTAATGCGCTTTTAAAGTCTGGCTTAGCGTCTGCTATCAGAGAATTTATCAATAAAATTGATCATCAAGCACTAAAAATAAGTTTAGAAATTATTGGCTTAAACCATAAATTAGAGGAAAACATAGAAACTGTTATTTACAGAGTTATACAAGAAGCAACAAACAATGTTATTAAACATGCCAAAGCTACTGCATTAACCATTCAGATTTTACAGGATGAGGAAGGTTTAACCGTATCTATAGAAGATAACGGCGTTGGCTTTGATAAAGAAATACAGCACCTAGGTTTTGGTTTAAAAAATATGCAGAACAGGATATATGCCATGAAAGGCACCATAGAACTAGATAGCAGACCACATAAAGGCACACTCATCACTTTCTTTTTACCGGTTTAAAATCCAGATTGTAGCTATATGATAAACGCTTATGTAAAACTTCTTTTAATTACCTTATTAAGTTTGTGTATTTATTTTATACCTCTAAATGCACAAGAAACGGATGATGTAGAGCTTAGGAAAAAAATAGACCTTTTAAACGAGCAGGCTAGAAAAAAACTACTTATGCCCGATAGCATGATTGTTTATGCAGAACAAGCCTACCAATGGTCTGATAAAGCAGGCTATGCCAAAGGGAAGGCAAATGCGCTAAAGTTTAAAGGTATATATGCGCATGCAAAAAGTAACTTTAACCAAGCTATTCAGTATTATCAGGATGCCTTAGAGATTTTTACCACCTTAAAAGATGATTTGGAAATTGGTAAAGCAAACCTCAATATTGCAACTTCTTATAATCATAAAAACGAATACCCTTTAAGCATACAATATGGTTTAGAAGCCTTAAAATATTTCAGGAAAGTTAATGACCCCAATGGTGAAGGCCGGGTTTTAAATTTATTAGGAATAGCTACCTACATACAGGGCGATTATAAAACAGCATTGAAGTATTTTTTTAATTACAACCATCTGGTACAAAAAGCAAAAGACGAAAATGAGATTGCCAGCAGCTTCAATAATATTGGCTCTGCTTATGAAAAGCTTAAACGACCAGACTCTGCCATATTTTACTATAAAAAGGTTCTGGCTTATGAAATAAAAAAGGGTTCTGAAAGCAACCTTGGTATGACCTATCAAAATATAGGAAGCCTTTATAACAGCATCAACAAGCATAAGCTTGCTCTTGATTTTCATCAAAAAAGTAAAACCTCTTTTGAACGGGCAAACGATAAAAAATACTTAAGTCATAGTTATTATAATATTGGTTTATCCTATAAGCTTTTAAAAGATACTATAGCAGCTATAAGTTGGTTTAAAAAAGCAATGAACTTAGCTTCAGCTATTCAGGAAACAGAAATACTGAAAGAAACTTACCAACAGCTTTCTAAAATTGATGCCTCTGATCAAAACTTTAAGCAAGCTTACCAAAAGCTTCTTGTATCAAATCAAATGCAAGATGCTATACTCAACTCTGATAAAACAAAAATTATAGAAGAGCTTAAAACTAAATACGAAACAGAAAAAAAAGAACTTAAAATTGCAGACCTTAACCAGCAGGCACAAATTAATCAGCTACAACTAAAACAAAAAAACAGCTATCTCCTGTTTGCAATTATTGTAATAGCACTAGGTATTTTAACAGCCTACCTTCTTTTCAATCGGCAGAAGATAAAACAACAAATGAAATTAAAAGAAGAGGCTAGCAAACAACAAGAGCTAATGGTTAAAGAAATTTTATTAGCAGAAGAAAGAGAAAGAAGACGTATTGCTAGTGATTTACATGATGGCGTTGGCCAAACACTCTCTGCCGCATTAATGAATTTACATGGTTTAGTTTCAAAAATAAATTTGCAAGACAAACAACAAAGTTTATTTGCAGAAAAATCACTCTCCTTGCTTAATGAAAGCTATGATGAAATGCGCTCTATTTCGCACCAAATGATGCCCAATGCTTTAATAAAATCTGGATTAACTTCTGCTGTAAGAGAATTTATCAATAAAATTGACGAGCAAAAACTTAAAATCAGTCTTGAAACAGAAGGGTTAGATGAAAAGCTTGATGAAAATATAGAAACTGCTATTTACAGAATCATACAAGAAGCGGTTAATAATGTGGTTAAACATGCCAAAGCTTCAAAGCTTAGTATACAGATTTTTAAAGACCCGCAGGGCATCACCCTAACTATAGAAGATAATGGAATTGGTTTTAATGTGAAGGAAGTGAATCAGACTTCTGGCATAGGATTAAAAAACATACAAAACAGAGTACATTCATTAAAAGGAAATTTAGAATATGACAGCCGTTTTGGGAGTGGCACATTGGTAAATATTTATATCCCAATAAGCCCATAAAAAAAGGCCGGATTGAGATTCCAGCCTTTAAAGTTTATTTTAGATTATTATTGTTTATGCAAGTTTTGCTAATTCTTCTGCCATTGCAGCACCAATACCAGCAGGAGACTCCACTACTCTGATACCACATTCGCTCATGATTTTCATTTTAGCAGCAGCAGTATCTTCTGCACCACCAACAATAGCACCAGCATGCCCCATTCTACGTCCTGGAGGCGCTGTTTGACCAGCTATAAAACCAACTACTGGTTTTGTTCCGTGTTCTTTAATCCAACGGGCAGCTTCTGCTTCCATACCACCACCAATTTCACCAATCATGATGATACCATGCGTATCCGGATCATTCATTAACAACTCTACAGCATCTTTAGTTGGGGTACCAATGATAGGGTCGCCACCTATACCAATAGCCGTAGTAATACCTAAACCTGCCTTTACTACTTGGTCTACTGCCTCATAAGTTAAAGTACCTGATTTAGAAACTACACCAACATTACCTTTTTTGAAGATAAAACCTGGCATAATACCAATTTTAGCTTCATCAGCAGTGATAATACCTGGACAGTTAGGTCCAATCAAACGGCAATCTTTATCTGCTATATATTCTTTAACCTGAATCATATCCTTGGTTGGGATACCTTCAGTAATACAAACGATAACTTTAATTCCAGCTTCAGCAGCTTCCATAATAGCGTCTGCTGCAAATGCCGGAGGTACAAAAATGATAGATACATCTGCACCAGCCTTCTCAACTGCTTCTTTAACCGTATTAAATACGGGTCTGTCTAAATGGGTTTGTCCGCCTTTTCCTGGTGTTACACCGCCAACAACGTTAGTTCCGTACTCAATCATCTGGGTAGCATGGTAAGTACCCTCATTTCCGGTAAAACCTTGAACAATAACTTTCGAATTTTTATTTACAAGTACACTCATGGTCAATTTTTTGTATCGCAAAACTAAGATAATCGGCTAAAACCGCAAAAGATTTGGCAAATAACTTTCTAAAAAAATAATTTGTGGCATTCAACAGATAAAATAGCGTAAAAAGCCAATTTCAGATCTTTTTACTTTCTACTTAAATCCTTCAAGTCAAAACCTCTGTTAATAATTTCATTTCTATATGTGGCGAATGTTTTTCATAAAGAATGGCATAAACAGCTCTAGCAATAGGCATGTTTACTTTATAAGTTTTGTTAATTTGGTGGATAGAGTTAACCGCATAGTACCCTTCTGCAATCATATTCATCTCTAGCTGAGCTGATTTTACAGTATATCCCTTCCCTATCATATTACCAAAAGTTCTGTTCCTGCTAAACTGAGAGTAAGCAGTTACCAGTAAATCGCCTAAATATGCGGATTCTTTAATATCTCTGTTAATCGGGTGAATAGCAGCAACAAATCTCTCCATTTCTCTGATAGCATTAGAAATTAATACCGCTTGAAAATTATCTCCATAACCAACACCATGGCAAATACCACTGGCAACTGCATAAATATTTTTTAAAACAGCAGCATACTCAGTCCCATAAATATCATCAGAAATATTTGTTTTGATATACCTATTGCTAATCATTGAGGCAAATGTTTCTGCCAATTGTAAATCTGGCGAGGCTATGGTTAAATAAGAAAGTTTTTCTAACGCTACTTCTTCGGCATGGCATGGCCCACTAATTACTACAATATCTTCAAACGGTACTTGATATTGGTGATGAATAAACTCGGCTATAATTTGATTTTCATCAGGAACGATGCCTTTAATTGCCGAAATAATTTTTTTTCCTTTTAAATCTTTCGGAGTTAAATCAGCAAAAGCATCTTTCAAAAATGCTGCAGGTACATTTAACAATAAAATTTGTGCGTTTTTTACGGCCTTTCTTATATCAGTATAAATATGATTTGCATCTACCTTAATCTCTACAGATGATAAATAGTTGGGGTTGTGTTTATATTTACGAATATGCTCAGCAGCATCCTCACTTCTCATCCACCAATAGATATCTTTTTCCAACAAATTGTCGCTCAGCATCTTCACTATTGCTGTTGCCCAACTACCACCTCCTATAACGGCTATCCTGTTTAACTTATCCTGCATGGCTGAATAAATAGTTTTTAAATAAAAATGTCCCGCTCTTGAGCAGAACGGGACAAATTACAGATTTTCCTCGAAAATCAAACGATTGCGTGATCTAAGTTAACCCAATCACTATTTCTTTTCGGTATTAAAAAGCTTTGATTTATCTACAATTTCAATCTCTATTTTATCTTTTAAAGTTTTAGATATGGCAAAGTAAGGCGCACTAATTACTTGCTGACCAGCTTTTAAACCCGATAAAATAATGATGTTTTGATCATCCTGAATACCTGTTTTAACAGCTACTTGTTTAGCCAACCCATTCTCTGCAACAAAAACATATTCTTTAGGCTTTTCTTTACTTTTTCCATTTTTCTCTTCGTTATTGCTTGGTCCATCCTCCTTATTCTCGTCTTTATTTTCTTCTTGCCTAATGGTTACACTTTGTATTGGAATAACCAAACCTCTTGTTTTTTCTGTTTGTATATCAACTGTTGCAGATAAACCAGGTTTAAAAGGTGATACATCAGCATTTTGTTGTGCTAAATTTTGATAAGATGTTTTCAGAATTCTAATCTTCACTTTAAAATTAGTTACCTGATCTGCTGTTTCTCCTACCACATTTGCAGAACTTGCAATTTCCGTTACAATACCCTTAAACTTTTTATCCAAAAAGGCATCCACTTCTATAATAGCGGTATCGCCTAAGCTTAACCTATTGATGTCATTCTCATTTACATCCACATTAACTTCCATACTATTTAGATTAGCTATGGTCATCATCTCTGTACCCGTCATTTGTGCTGTCCCTACAACACGCTCTCCTCTTTCTACAGAAAGTTTAGAAACAACCCCATCCACCGGAGCATAAATATTGGTACGAGCCAAGTTATCACTAGCTTCTTTTACAACAGCACCAGATTGTTCTAACCCAAATTTAGCTCCTATCAGATTTTGCTTAGCTGTTTCTAAGTTTGATTTAGCCGTTAAATACTCCGCTTGTACAGCATCAAACTCTGCCGCGGATATTACTTTTTCTTTATAAAGCGTTTGGTTTCTTTTATATCTAGCTTCTATATTCTTGAAATTAGCCTGCGCCTGTACAATTTGTTGTTGTGCACTGGCAACTGTTGCTTTTTGTGCATTGTATGAAGCTACTGTTCGCTCATATCCAGAAGCTAAAATATCTGGTTTTATCTTACATAAAAGCTGACCTTTCTTTACCATATCACCTTCTTTAACATGAAGCTCTACAATTTCTCCAGACACCTCAGGACTCAGTTTTACTTCAATTTCAGGCTGTATTTTACCACTTGCAGAAACTGTTTCAATAACATCTTTAACTTCTGCTTTGGTTACAGCCACTTGTATAGCTTTAGGCTTACCTATCCAGCCCATTTTCTTACTCACAACAAGTGCAATAGCAACTACACCTAATACAATTAATATATTTCTTAATTTCTTATTCATTTTGTATTGATTTATAAATTGATAGGATTACCTAAATAAAAGTCGATAACTTTTGCTCTAAAAAGCAAATCATACTTGGCCTGTATAAAATCAAACTGAGCTTTGTTATAATTGGTTTGAGAAGTATTTAACTCTATAGCATTAGCCAAGCCCACATCATACCTTTTCTTAATGACTTCAAATGCGTCTTGTGATGAAGTTAAGCTGGATTGCGTAGAAACATATCTCTTTTCTGCTGAACGTAAATCTAAAACTGCCTGATTGATGATTTTATTCAAATTGTTTTTAGCAAGCTGCTCTGTTACTAAAGCGTCTTGATATCTTATTTTGGCGATGTTAACACCAGATCTAGAACGATAATTATTAAAAATCGGAATACTTAAATCAACACCAATGAATTTACTCACGTTATTTTCTAATTGACTTTTAAATGAAAAAGGTGAAATATTAGAATAAGATGTCCCTAATCCGCCACCAAAAGAAAGAGAAGGATAATACCCTCCTTTTGCGACTTTTATAGCTGTTTTTAGTGCTTCCGCATTATATGCTGCAAGTTTTATATCAGGATAATTTTCAACTGCTTTCATGTAAACCTCATTTCCCTCACGATAAACATGTGTATATTGAAGAGATACATTAGGAGTTTGCACTATAATTTCTTGCTGAGGATTTAACTCCATCAATTGCTTTAACTCTAAAATTGAGAGGTCATAAGCATTTTTAGCATTGGTCAAATTCAACTCATTAGTTGCCAATTGGGCTTTAACTTGAGATAAATCTGCTAATGTTTTATTACCAACATCAAAATTCTTTTGTTCAACATTAAGTTGAGCATTTGATAATGCTACTTGTTGCTCACTTGCCGTTATTAAATCTCTATTGGTCAGAACCTGTAAATAAGATGTAACTACTGAAAGTGTAAGGTCATTTTTAACTTTCTCAATATTGGTCTTATCTGCCAGTAGTGTTACTTTATTTTGTAGAATTTGGTTTCTTAATTGCCCACCTTGAAAAAGAGTGACGGATGAATTTAAATTTCCATTTAAACCATCTGCGTCATTAACAAGACGACCAGTAATTTGATCAAAGAATAATCCGAAACGCCTATTAGCAGAAGCAGCCCCTCTAATATTGGGCAAAATTTCATATCTCGATTGTTTAAGGTTCTCAGAAGTAATATCCGTCTGAAATTGCGCCTGCTTAACCTGTAGATTATTTTGCAAAGTTAGCCTAATTGCCTCATTAAGATCAATTCTTAGAGAATCTTGTGCTTTTACTATTGATGAAAGAATCAGAAAAAAGGCAAAAGCACTAAAATTCTTAAGTAAAAACTTCATTTTAATATATTTCATATTTATATTTCATCTTTGCTTCTTATAAATAAAGCAATCTTAAGCAATGTATTTGGTTAAAACACCCTGGCTACTAAAAAAGTTCTATCCTAAAAACTTAGTTTGGAACAATTCCAGAGCTGAAAAAATTATTTATTTGACTTTTGACGACGGACCCATACCTATTGTTACACCATTTGTGTTGGAAATCTTAAAAAAGTTTAATGCCCAAGCTACTTTCTTTTGTATAGGAGAAAATATCAACAAACATCCTCAAATTTTTGAACAACTTAAAACCGAAGGACATGCCATAGGAAACCATACTTATAACCATCTTAACGGCTGGAAATCAGATGATAAAACTTACCTCCACAATATTTTAAAGTGCCAGGAATTAACTCAGACAAATATTTTCAGACCTCCTTACGGAAGAATTAAAAAGTCGCAAATCACGTTATTAAATCAATTTCAAAACAATCAGGATCTAAAAATTATCATGTGGGATGTTTTAAGTGGAGATTTTGATACACAACTATCTCCAGAAAAATGTCTAAAAAATGTTTTAAAACAAACAGAAAATGGCTCTATAGTAGTTTTTCATGATAGTTTAAAAGCTTATGACAGACTTAAATACACACTTCCAAAAGCACTGGAATTTTGGCAATCCAAGGGTTATAAATTTCATTCAATTCAATAAATTTCTTCTATACAGGTAAATTATTTTTATAATTTTCCAGAATCCATTCAAGAATTGATCATTTACCCTATTTAGACTCTATATAAATAATAAAAGTACACATAAATGGCATTCTAAAGTGCTTTTTTTTGTAAATTAGCCGCCCAACATAGAAACGTATATTAAACTTATAATCAATTCAATACCATGGCATTTGATTTAGACATGATCAAAAAGGTTTATAGCAACTACGGAAGCAAAGTTGATGCTGCCCGTAAAGTTGTAGGAAAACCTTTAACTTTAACAGAGAAAATACTTTACGCACACCTTTGGGATGGAAATGCTCATACAGCTTTCAAAAGAGGTACAGATTACGTTGATTTTGCTCCAGACCGTGTAGCTATGCAAGATGCTACAGCACAAATGGCTTTATTGCAATTTATGCAAGCTGGCAGGCCACAAGTTGCGGTACCTTCTACTGTTCATTGTGATCACTTAATACAAGCAGAAGTTGGCGCTGATAAAGATTTAGCAACTGCAAATATTCAAAATAAAGAAGTTTACGATTTCCTTTCTTCTGTTTCTAATAAATATGGTTTAGGATTTTGGAAACCAGGTGCGGGTATTATTCACCAAGTAGTTCTAGAAAACTATGCTTTCCCTGGCGGTATGATGATTGGTACAGATTCTCATACACCTAATGCTGGTGGTTTAGGGATGATTGCTATTGGCGTTGGTGGTGCTGATGCTTGTGATGTAATGGCTGGCCTAGCTTGGGAGCTAAAATTTCCTAAACTAATTGGTATTAAATTAACCGGGAAATTATCTGGCTGGACTTCTGCTAAAGATGTTATCCTTAAAGTGGCAGGAATTTTAACAGTAAAAGGTGGTACAGGTTATATCGTAGAATATTTTGGAGAAGGTGCTCGTTCACTATCTGCAACAGGTAAAGGTACCATCTGTAACATGGGTGCAGAAATTGGTGCAACAACTTCCATATTTGGTTATGATGAAAAATCAGAAGCCTACTTAAGAAATACAGCCAGAGCTGATATTGCTGATTTAGCAAATGCTGTAAAAGAACACTTAACCGGTGATGATGAAGTTTACAATAATCCAGAGCAATACTTTGATCAAGTAATTGAAATCAACTTATCAGAATTAGAACCACACATCAATGGTCCTTTTACACCTGATTTGGCTTGGCCTATCTCTAAATTTGCAGCAGCTGTTAAAGAAAACGGATGGCCAGCAAAATTAGATGTTGGTTTAATTGGCTCTTGTACAAACTCTTCTTACGAAGATATTTCAAGAGCAGCCTCTCTTGCACAACAAGCTATAGACAAGAATTTGATTGCTAAATCAGAATATACCATCACTCCAGGTTCAGAACAAGTAAGATACACTGTAGACCGCGATGGTTTCTTAGATACATTTGGTAAAATGGGTGGAGTTGTTTTGGCAAACGCTTGTGGTCCTTGTATTGGTCAGTGGGCTCGTCATGGTGCAGAAAAACAAGAAAAAAACTCTATCATCACTTCTTTCAACCGTAACTTTGCAAAAAGAGCTGATGGTAACCCAAATACACATGCTTTTGTTGCCTCTCCAGAAATGGTTACTGCATTAGCCATTGCTGGCGATTTAACTTTTAACCCATTAACAGATACCTTAACCAATGAAAAAGGCGAACAAGTTAAACTTGATGAGCCTAAAGGTTGGGAATTACCAGCTAAGGGATTTGCTGTTGAGGATGCAGGTTACCAAGCTCCGGCAGAAGATGGCAGTAAAGTTGATGTTTTGGTAGATCCAAAATCTTCAAGATTACAATTATTAGATCCATTTAAAGCGTGGGAAGGCACAGACCTTAAAGGTTTAAAACTTCTTATCAAAGCTAAAGGAAAATGTACAACAGACCATATTTCTATGGCTGGTCCTTGGTTAAAATTCCGTGGCCATTTAGATAACATTTCTAACAACATGCTTATTGGTGCTATCAATTATTTTAATGATAAAGCTGATACCGTTAAAAATCAATTAACGGGCGAATATGGTCCGGTTCCTGCAACACAAAGAGCTTACAAAGCTGCTGGCATTGGTTCTATCGTTGTAGGAGATGAAAACTATGGTGAAGGTTCTTCAAGAGAACACGCAGCCATGGAGCCTCGTCACCTAGGTGTAAGAGCAATACTGGTAAAGTCTTTTGCCCGTATCCATGAAACCAATCTGAAAAAACAAGGTATGTTAGCTTTAACATTTGCTAACCCTGCTGATTATGATAAAGTTCAAGAAGATGATTTAATTGATATCATCGGTTTAAATCATTTCGCTCCTGGCAAATCACTTCAGATTGTTCTTCATCATACAGATGGTTCTTCAGATACATTTGAAGTAAACCATACTTATAATGAGCAGCAAATAGAATGGTTTAAAGCCGGAGGTGCATTAAACATCATTAGAAAAAATATGGGAGCTTAATTCTTCCTTGATCATAACACACAGAAAGGCTACCAAAAGTAGCCTTTTTTTATACCCTTTAATTGCTCGTGTAATCAAGTCATTACCTTAATAAGTAAAAGATATTACATATTATAATGCTATATGCTTATATTTGAATATAATATCAATAATTTTTATGTTAGAATTACCCGTTGGATCAAGAAAAGAAGTAATGACGTATTTAGAACCTTTCATGTTAAATGAAATGTCTGAATATTTAAAGCCTGTGGAAGAGATGTGGCAGCCAGCAGACTTTTTACCAGACTCTAGCAAAGAAACTTTTTTTGACGAAGTAAAAGAACTACAACGCAACACCAAAGAACTTTCTTACGATTTATTAGCTGTTTTAATTGGTGATACCATTACCGAAGAAGCTTTACCAACTTATGAATCATGGTTAACCATGGTTGATGATGTTTCTAGAAATGAACAAGGAGGATGGATGAGATGGGTAAGAGCTTGGACAGCAGAAGAAAACAGACATGGCGATTTACTAAACAAATATCTGTACCTATCAGGCAGGGTAAACATGAGGATGATGGAAGCCTCAACCCAATACCTTATTCAAGATGGTTTTGATATAGGCACTGGTCATGACCCTTACAGAAACTTCATTTATACCTCTTTTCAAGAAATGGCAACCAATGTTTCGCACAGAAGAGTTGCAAGTTTAGCTAAACAAGTTGGCGATAAACTACTTTCTAAAATGTGTGGTGTTATTGCATCAGACGAAGCCAGACACGCCAAAGCATACAAAGCATTTATCAGCAAAGCATTTGAAGTAGATGCCAGCGAAGTGATGATTGCTTTTGAAGATATGATGAAAAAGAAAATTGTTATGCCAGCTCATTTTTTAAGAGAAATAGGCTTAAAAATGGGGCAAACTTTTGGTCACTTCACAGATGCAGCACAAAGATTAGGCGTTTATACTGCTATTGATTATGTAGACATCCTAAAAGAACTTATTGTTGATTGGAAGATAGAAGAAGTTAAGGATTTAAATGAAGCCGGCGAAAAAGCCAGAGAATACTTAATGAGATTACCCGATAGACTAATCAGAATAGCAGACAGAATAAAAACCCCAACTCTAGAATATAAATTTAGCTGGATATTATAATATTACAGATTATCTTCATTAAAACGATTTAAACCGATATGTATGTATCGGTTTTTTTTGTTTATGAAATTCTTATCAGTTATTGAGAAGCCTTAATTGTAAGTCAAGACGAGTTACAAATTAATCCTCCCTTTGATTAAAAATAAACAGTAAAAATTTTACACTACAAGAAACAAAAAAGCCCCGAAGATAGTCGAGGCGCTAAATGTTTTCACAACGGAATAATCCTTATTGTGATTTGCTTTCACTATCAAAGGTATAATTTATTTTTTAATTACAAATACGGAAAACCGTAAACTGTAAAAAAAATTATTTATATATTTATCTTAAAAATTAATTAACTACTATGACAAAACATATATTAGGCCTTGATTTAGGGACTAACTCTATTGGATGGGCGTTAGTTCAACAAGATTTTGAAAATAAAAAAGGAGAAATTCTTGGAATGGGAAGTAGGATTATTCCGATGGGAACTGATAAACAAGATTATGAGAAAGGAGTAGGAATAACTAAAAATGCTGACCGAAGAACAAAGCGTAATATTCGTAAAATGAATAAACGTTATAAACTTCGCAGAAATAAACTATTATATATCCTACATAAATTAGGAATGCTGCCCGAACAATTTCAGTTCAAGAATGGTATTCCTGAACCTACTAAAATTCAAGATTTGGAGCTTCTTCCTATTAAAAAAGGAACTTTGCAATTAAATTCTTTGAAACATTACCAATTAAGGATAAATGCATTAGAAAAGCCCATTGCTCTTGAAGAATTGGGAAAGGTGTTGTATAGTTTCAATCAATTGCGGGGTTATTCAGGCGGAAATAATGATGATGACACAAGAAATAAAAAAAAAGAAGAAGATAATGATGATGAAAATGATGTTATAAAAAATTATGAGGTTATTACTCAAAAAGTTCTCATAAAGAAAATTGAATTATCAGGCAGTAAATTTCAAGGAAGAGGAAAAAATAAAGGACAGGAATTTAACAAGTTCGATGTAACTGTTTTGATAGATGATGAAGAATTAGAAGGTGAAACAGAACTTCAAAACTTATCTGAAAAAATAAATCAGGAAGAAGAATTAGAAATACGAATCAGAAGAAATAAAAAAGGGGATATAACATCTGTAGTTTTTGCTTTGCCTCAAAAAACGAATTGGCGTAAGCAAATGGAGAAAACAGAAGAAGACCTTAAACAGGGGAATTTGTATATCAGCCAACTGATTTTACAGGATTTAAAACAAAATAAATGGACTAAAATCAGAAATCGAGTTTTTCTGCGTAGTCGCTATCAAGCGGAATTTGATGCTGTTTGGGATATTCAGAGCAAAGCTCATTCTATTTTAAATAATTGCCCAAAAGAAACGATAGAAAAAATAGCGAATTATTTGTTTCCGGGAAAAAGTGAAACACAAGAAAAATTAAGACAGGCAGCAATAAAAAATGGCTTGAAATATATTATAAAAGAGCAAGTAATTTATTATCAAAGACTATTAAAACCCCAAACGGAATTAATCAGTAAATGTCCTTTTGAGAAAGAAGAAACAGTTTTAGCTAATTCTCATCCATTGTTTCAGCAATTCAGATGCTGGAAGCAAATTAACAATTTGTACATTACTTCAAAGCAAGATGTGTATAATGAGAAAAAGAAAAAGAATGTTTTTCAATACACCGATAGATTTTTGACTAATGATGAAAAACAAGAAATTTTTGATAGACTCCAAACTCAAAAGCAATTAGGTTTTAGCGAGGTTTCAAGAATTGTAAAACTAAAAAGTGACAAAACCGAATATTTAAACGGATTAAATGTAAAAGCGAAACTTATTGGTTGTGATACGCAAATCACAATTAAGAAAGTTTTAGGAGAGCATTTTGAAACACTTAATTCGATTGATAAAAAGGCAATAGAAAAAATTTGGGAAGCTATTTTTAATAATGCTAATAATGGTAATGAATATGACCCAAATAGTTTAAAGGTTTCTTCAATTAAAGAAGTTTTAAACCCACTAAATGATGAAGATTTAGCGACAGAGTTGGCTTTGAAATTTGCCCAAAGTGTTAAGTTCCCAAGAAAGTATGCTAGTCTTTCTGAAAAAGCAATCCTCAATATTTTGCCTTTGATGCAATTAAGTCCTAAAAATGTCTCGGAACAAATAAAAATCAAATTTGACAACATTAAAGACAACATAGAAAGATTAAATAAAAATGAGAGTGTTGATATACAAACAGGAGAAATTTTTAATGATTTACAAGATTATGTAATTGATTTTGTTCAAAGCAATCCGAATGCTCTAGAAAAAGGCGGAATTATGGAAGCTTTTGCGATTTCTTTAGTTTATGGTAAACATACGGCTGAAAAAATTTCAGCACAATTCAAAGACTATCACGAAATACAGAGAGTAGATAGAAATTTACGAAATCCGATAGTGGAGCAATTAACCAATGAAACGATGCAAGTGGTTAAAGCCATTTGGAAACAATACAAATTCAACCCCGAACAACTTGAGATAAGAGTGGAGTTGGCTAGGGACTTAAAAAATAGTGCAAAAGAAAGAGATACGATTTATAAAGGACAAATCAAAGGGCAGAAAACGAATGAAAGGATTAAAAAAGTTTTGACTGAAAATAATATTGATTTAACAGAAAGAAATATTTTGAAATATAAACTATATGAGCAACAAAAATTTATGTCGCCATATACACAAAATGAAATAATTCCATTCAGTGCGTTATTTGATGATAAACTTTATGATATTGACCATGTTATTCCCAAAACAAGATATTTCGATAACTCGATCTCTAATTTAGTAGTTTGTGAAACTAATATTAATGAAGAAAAAAGCAATCGTACTGCTTGGGAATATATTTCACAACAAAATTCAAGATATAAAATTCAAAGTACTGATGCTTATCTGAAGCATGTTAATGAGAATTACTTTGGCAAAAAGAAGAGGAATTTATTACTTGAGAAGATCCCGACCAATCTTGTAGAGCGTCAATTAAGAGATACCCAGTATATTTCCATAGCTGTAAAAAGCGAATTAGCAAAAATTGTAGGAAGCGATAATGTAAAAACAAGTACAGGAGAAATAACAAGTTTTTTAAGAAGCCGTTGGGGATTGCGAGATTTATTTATGCGTTTGACACAAGACCGATTTAAACAAATGGAGCTTTGGGATATGAATAAAGAAACACAAAAAACAAACGATGACTGGGTAAAATTAGAATTTGATGAAAGAAAGAATAAAAAAGTTTTAAAAATCAAAAATTGGAGTAAGCGATACGACCACCGTCATCACGCTATTGATGCGTTAGTTGTGGCATTAACAGAGCAAAGTCATATCCAGCGGTTGAATAATCTTAATAAGTATCTGCAAGATGAACTTTTAAAAAGAAAAGAGGAATTTAATCTTGAAGTAAAAGAAGATGAGACAATTCTAGAAGCATTTTTCAATTTAGAAAAAAACCGGAGAGAGAAAATACAAAGACAGATAGAAAGTTCAAGACATTTTGAAAAACCGTTCGAAGATTTAGTTAAACAAGCTCAAACACTTTTGGAAGCAATGGTAGTATCTATTAAGCCAAAAGATAAATTAGGAATAAAGAAAGATGATAGGGGTAACGCTCAATTGAAAATAAGAGGGGCTTTACACCAAGAAACCAATTATGGTAAAACAAAAGACCCTAAGACAGGATTATTGCGTGACACCAAAACTATTGATATATCGAAAATAACAGCAAAGGATATTTCTCAAGTCATTGATGAAGTTCTCAAAATTGAGATTGATGATCACAGAAAAAAATATGATTCTATGAAAGAAGCCTTTATGGGTGAAGGATTAAAAGCATTTAATGAAAACAGGTTTCAAACAAAGAAACCTACTGAACACAAACCACCTGTTTATAAAGTAAAAGTATGGTACAGTAATAAAGTGACGGAAGAAAGTACATTGCAACGTCTATATGATAACAATGACAAATTAAACGTTGTCACAGGCGACAATTATCTGTTTATGATTATGGAAAAAGCAGGTAAACGAGTTTTTGATATTGCTTCTCTATATGATTCTGCTGATATAGCTAAAAGGGCATTGCGTGAGAAAGACGAAAACTATAAACAACGTATCTGCGAAGATTATAGGATAAAACACAAAGACAAACCCGAGAAAGTTTTATTTACATTACAACAAAATGATTTGGTTTATCTTCCAGAAAATATAGATGACCCTGTTTTAAACTTAAATAAGGACGAGTTTAAAGGATGGTTAGATAATATTGAAAATAAAAGTAAATTTAGTAAGCGTGTTTACAAAGTAGTTATGTTCACAGGAAAGGATTGTAAGTTTATTCCTCATAATTATGCTAATACAATTATTATAAAAAAGGATTTAACGGATGAACAAATAGAAGATATCAAAAGTAGAAATGAAGGAAAGAAAAGTATTCCTAAAAATGAATTAAACTTTGTTGAATTTGGTTCTTATAGAGATTGTTCTCCTTATGAAGCTGGAGAAGTTTTTATAAAAAGTTTAACAATAGATAAGAATGAGAAGAAATCAGCATCTAAACCGTTGAAAATTCAGGATAGTTGTATCAAGTTAAAAATTGATTGGCTAGGCAACATCTCAAAAGCATAATATTATGGACCGTAACCATTTTCTAAAATCGTTAGGTCTAGGTGCCGGCGGATTAATACTTCCAAATAACAATTTCATTAATACAAAACTTGTTAAAATATACGACAACTATGTTAGAGGATTATCTCATTACGATTTTAGAAAGGCACAAAAATTAATAAAAGATGGCGATGAATTAAAACTATTACGCGAACCCGAGAACATTTACGATAGTTTTGCTATTCAAGTAAATTCTCAAGAATATCGTTTAGGTTACATTGCAGCTTATGAAAATATCATCCTCGCCAATATGATGGATTCAGGAGTTAACATCAAAGCCTATGTTAGCCAAAAAGACTTACAACGTTACCCGCATGAAAGCTTAGCTATAGAAGTATTTACAGAACTCATTATTCCTAATGAAAAGTTTATTGATAATTTATTAGCTCAAAACAGAGCTGATGATTTAGCAGACATTTACCGTTTAGGAGAAATTTAAATGAGAATAAACCCTAGTGAAAAACTAAAATGATTAAAAGAACCCTGTACTTCAGTAACCCAGCTTATCTTAATCTAAAAGACAGGCAACTACAGATAGATCTCCCCCATTTAAAAACTTTGGGAACAGAAGAATCCGTTAAATTGGTACCTATTGAAGATATAGGTGTTATCATTTTAGACCATCAGCAAATAACCATAACACATGCTAGCATCGCTGCTTTATTAGAGAATAAAGTAGCGGTAATTACTTGCGATAAAAGCCACCATCCAACAGGCATGCTTCTTCCTCTTGATGGACATGATACGCAAAGCGAACGTTTTAGATATCAAATAGATGCCTCATTACCTTTAAAAAAGCAATTGTGGCAACAAACTGTACAAGCTAAGATTTTAAACCAGGCTGCCGTTTTATTTGAAAGAGGTATTGCTTGCGAAAATATGATTCATTGGGCTAAAGCTGTACGCTCTGGAGATCCGGATAATTACGAAGGCCGAGCAGCAGCTTATTACTGGAGAAACGTTTTTCCTAAAAAACTAGACTTCTTTAGGGGTAGAGACGGCGACCCTCCTAATAATTTGTTAAATTATGGTTACGCTATTTTAAGAGCTATTGTTGCCAGAGCTTTAGTTTCTTCTGGACTATTACCAACCCTAGGCATACATCATAGAAATAAGTATAATGCTTATTGCTTGGCCGATGATATTATGGAGCCCTACCGCCCTTTTATAGATAAAATTGTGCTTAAAATTATAGATAATGGCGAGAATTTCTTAGAGCTAAATACTGCCATAAAATCTCAATTATTAAGTATAGCCAGTGTTGATGTAAGTTTTGAAAAAGGAACTAGCCCTTTAATGGTGGGCTTACAATATACCACAGCTTCATTAGCTAAATGCTATGAAGGTACGGTAAGAAAAATAAATTATCCAGTAATGAGAGATTTCGATACCAGACGAGTAAGCTATCTAAAAAATGATGATGATTATCAAAATTATGCTGCTGAAAAAACCACAAAATATGAAAGTAAAAAAAGTACAGACGAGCCCGAATTACCTTTTTAGGAAATGCGCTTAAATCAATATCGCGTTTTGTGGATATTGGTATTTTTTGATTTGCCTACAGAGACTAAAAAAGAAAGGCAGATATATACTCGCTTTAGAAAAGATATCATGCGAGATGGCTTTTCGATGTTTCAATTTTCCATTTACCTGAGACATTGCAGCAGTCGTGAAAATGCAGAAGTTCATATAAAAAGAGTAAAAAAACTGCTTCCTGCCAAAGGGCATATCGGAATCATGACCATAACAGATAAACAATTTGGGATGATGGAACTGTTTTATGGTAAGGAAGAAAAGAACCTGCCCAGCACACCACAACAGCTAGAATTATTCTAAAACAAATTCTAGCATTTAAATTTTAAACATAAAAAAATCCGGAAGATATACTTACCGGATTTTTTTAATTCCTGATTTTACATTTAAACTACTGATTTACAATTTCTTATACTAAGGTATGTTGTTGTAAATATCAGTAGTTCAAAGAATGAAAGCAAATCACAACTTGGCCGGGTTTACCCTGATGCGGAAAAATGTTGTTGTAAATATCAGTAGTTCAAAGAATGAAAGCAAATCACAACGATAATACAAACCAAACGATTGATTTATTGTTGTTGTAAATATCAGTAGTTCAAAGAATGAAAGCAAATCACAACAATACAATACTGTTGTAACTCTCTAACAGTGTTGTTGTAAATATCAGTAGTTCAAAGAATGAAAGCAAATCACAACGGATTACAAACCCAAACTATACAAGAAACAGTTGTTGTAAATATCAGTAGTTCAAAGAATGAAAGCAAATCACAACCTCTCCATATAACTGGTAAAAGATTCTCTAGTTGTTGTAAATATCAGTAGTTCAAAGAATGAAAGCAAATCACAACACCACATAAGGGCATTTCCCAAATAACCCTGTTGTTGTAAATATCAGTAGTTCAAAGAATGAAAGCAAATCACAACTGCTTGTTTGAATAGTATTCTTTAATGCACGTTGTTGTAAATATCAGTAGTTCAAAGAATGAAAGCAAATCACAACTTATAAGTTAGGTATTACCTCTTCACTCATGTTGTTGTAAATATCAGTAGTTCAAAGAATGAAAGCAAATCACAACAGAAGTTCATTCATGTTATTGTTAAACTCTGTTGTTGTAAATATCAGTAGTTCAAAGAATGAAAGCAAATCACAACATGATACTAATGTATATATTATTTTTTTTAGTTGTTGTAAATATCAGTAGTTCAAAGAATGAAAGCAAATCACAACAATGATAGTGGTATAACGTTTATGAACTCTGTTGTTGTAAATATCAGTAGTTCAAAGAATGAAAGCAAATCACAACTTTTGTGTATGTGGCCACACAATACTAAATGTTGTTGTAAATATCAGTAGTTCAAAGAATGAAAGCAAATCACAACCAAAAGCGTTCGCGTCCCTGCTGGCGGATCGTTGTTGTAAATATCAGTAGTTCAAAGAATGAAAGCAAATCACAACAGCTGCTATAGCTACTCTTAAAAAGTCTTAGTTGTTGTAAATATCAGTAGT
>NZ_DLHN01000027.1:229270-229419 GCF_002483235.1 Pedobacter glucosidilyticus
AAGAATGAAAGCAAATCACAACAAAGGGCATTGCTTGCAAATGCAAGTAGTAGTTGTTGTAAATATCAGTAGTTCAAAGAATGAAAGCAAATCACAACTTTGTCCATGATTTAATTACGTCTTGAGTTGTTGTTGTAAATATCAGTAGT
>NZ_DLHN01000023.1 GCF_002483235.1 Pedobacter glucosidilyticus
CCATATTGAACTATTTTGATAACAAAAGCACAAATGCATCTGCAGAATCTTTCAATGCCAAGATAAAAGCTTTCCGCTCGCAGTTCAGAGGCGTGAGAAATGTGAAGTTCTTCCTTTTTAGACTAGCTAAAATATATGCTTAATGTCTCTCCCAAACTTTTACGCTTGATCCCGTAAAAGTTGTGGAGAGACATTTCTTGCCAACCTTATATGTCTACACTTAATTTTAAATGCCCGCCCAAACCTTCTCGTACAATTCGCATTAGCGTAGACAGTCTGATATCGCTAGCATTATTTTCAATTCTTGAAATATAAGTCTTGGTTGTACCGCATTTATTAGCTAATTGTTCTTGGGTTAAACCTTGCTCTTTGCGAAGTTCTTGAATCATTACCCCTAATTTAAAGACTTCAAAACCTTCTTCGTAAGTTTCTCGTGTTTCTGTTCCTACTTTTCCATATTGTTTATCCAAATGATCGGAAAATGAAGTGAGGTTATTATTTGTCTTTTTCATCGAAATATTGTTTTTTAAGTTTTTCTGCAAGTTCAAGTTCGTTCTTAGGTGTTTTTTGAGATTTCTTTTGAAAGCCGTTCAGTAGAATAATCAATTTTCCTTTATCGAAGAATGAAAAAACTCTAAAGATATCTGAACCTACTTCAACCCGAATTTCAAAAATACCAGATGAACCTGTCAAGTGCTTAAAATATTTTTCTGGAACTCGATCTATAGTTGATAATAATTGTAAAGTCCAGTTCAATTTTTTTTGAACTTCTGGCTTTAGGTTATTAAAAAAGTCGAGATAATAGTTTTTATAATAAAATATTTCTCTAATAAATTTTTGAACCACAAACCAAAGTTAGCTAATAAGGCAACAAAATACAATAGTTGATATCTTTATTTATCGAAGTTCTGGTGGGAGCAATTACCTATTGTAAGTCGTCAAATTTGAAGTCCAGCATACCGATTGGAGAGTAAAAATTCACTTTAAGGGTTTCATATTTATACTTCATTTAGTTTTAATGAGCTGTTATATTTTCTATATTTGTTAATCCCTTCTTAATAAACCATACAATCAAGAAAATTTATTGCCTTAAGTCCACGTATAGCCCACCTATACCCCACCTTTTATCCACGTTTTATCCATATCTCCTTCGGTGCTTCTCCGGAGCTTCTCCGATACACCTTCGGAAAAACAGGCCATTTCCCGAACAAGTCCCGAACATGGTAGGGAGAAAGCTTAAAGCAGAAGGCAAAAAGCGGAAAGTTTTCTAATTATCTTCAAGAACAGAACTCAAAATTTTAAAATATAATTTTAAGCTCAAAATTTTAAATTTATCTTTATATCCAGAAGAAAAATATCATCATCTTATGAAATTTAAAACCCTTAGGGGTATCTCTATTGCCTTGCTAATTATTTTTTCTGTAGCTTGTAAAAAGGAAAATTTAGAAGTTTCAGAAACTGAAGACATCATTTTAGAACCAGAAAAGGAATTATTTTTTCCAGATCAAGATGATCAAAATATCATATTCAAAACCAATTTAACAGGCTTGTCTAGCATGAATGAATTACCAAAGGAGCTTGAAGGTGGTGGTAATGAGCAGGTGATATCTAGTGGTATCTTGTTAGACCGCTCTGTTCCTTTTAAGATGAGCAAACCATCTATACAAGATAGGGTACAATTTATCTCAGAAATTGTCATTAAGCCTAATGTTAAATATTTATCGACTACAAATACAGAACTAAGTCTTGCAACCTTAAAAAATAACAAAATTCCCTTTAAGGCTAAGCTTGAAGATATTACTATTTATACAGGAAAATCTTTATTTGGCATAGCTGGAACCGTATTTGGTTTAAAGATTACTTCGTCTGGAGTATATGTAGAGCTTTATAGATTAACAAGCTCTTCAATTTCATCATCAAGAGATGATGCTGTTGTGGGAAGCAAATCTGAAACTATTCCTATAACTGAGTTTTTTGGGGATGTTAAACAGAACTATTGGGAAAGTTTTAATTTACGCTTAACCATAACTAAGGATGTCAACTTTAATCATATTAAAATTGAAAATTTGCAAACCGGTGCTGTTTTAACCTGCGAGGGAAGATCCAATCTCCAATCAAACGGATGCATGTGGGGGTATGGTTTTATAAGAGCTGAAAGTAATCAGAAAACTATAATACAAAAGGTAGTTTACAGAAGCTTAGATACTTTAAATCCAGAAATTTTATTTCTCGGGCACTCTTTTATAGAGGGTAATTCTTTATCAAATATTTTTCCTGGTTATAAAGCTCGTTACGCTTCTTTGATAAAAGATGCTTTGTCGGGCAATGCTGTGATAGCAGGTATGGGAGGCGCTAAAACAAACCATTTAATTAATGTTTTAGATATGGATTTATATCCATTTACGCCCAAATATGTAGTTGTAGATGGCATTGCAAATGAAACATCATTTGAGAGTTGGAAAAATAATATGGATTATATCATACAAGAAATTAAGAAGAAAAATGCGGTTCCTGTTTTGGTTACAGGAGCTCCACGTCTAGGGTATGAGGCAGTTATAAATCAAGCTAATCATTACATCAGAAATGTTTATGAATATCCTTATTTAGATTTGAATGATATTGTTGCAGAAAATCAATCTTCTACAATATGGAAGCCTGGTTTTTCTTTAACAGATGGGGTTCATCCTTCAATTTATGCTCATGAGCAAATAGCAAAAAAGTTTTATGATATGATGCCAGAATTATTTCTGAAATAAGGAATATTGACCTTCATGAATATTTCCAGAAAATCTTTTGCTAAAATTCTTACAAGTATTGTTTGTATACACCTGATTATTGATTGACGAAGATTTAGTTCTGTGATTAATCATTTGTATACACGGCTTAATTCTGAATCAAAATTGTACTTTTGCACAAAATTTTAATATCATGAGCGTACAAAGAGGACCTATTTCACAGTTTATAGAAAAAAATTACCTTCATTTTAACGCCGCAGCGCTGATGGATGCTGCAAAAGGTTACGAAACCCACCTAGACGAAGGAGGCAAGATGATGATTACGCTGGCCGGTGCCATGAGTACTGCTGAGCTGGGAATTTCATTAGCAGAGATGATTCGTCAGGATAAAGTTTCTATCATTTCTTGTACTGGAGCTAATCTAGAAGAGGATATCATGAACTTGGTAGCACACTCTCACTACAAAAGAGTTCCTCATTACCGTGACTTAAGCCCGCAAGACGAGTGGGACTTGCTAGAGAATCACTATAATCGCGTTACAGATACTTGTATCCCTGAGGAAGAAGCTTTTAGAAGATTGCAAAAGCATATACATAAAATTTGGAAGGATGCTGATGATGCTGGAGAGCGTTATTTTCCTCACGAATTTATGTATAGAATGTTATTGAGCGGAGATTTAGAGCAGTATTATGAGATAGATCCGAAAAACTCTTGGATGTTGGCTGCGGCCGAGAAGAATTTACCTATCGTTGTGCCAGGATGGGAAGACTCTACCATGGGCAATATCTTCGCTTCTTATGTGATTAAGGGAGAAATGAAAGCAACAACCATGAAAAGCGGTATCGAGTATATGGCTTGGTTGGCAGATTGGTATGTGAAAAACTCAGAGGGTAAAGGTATAGGCTTCTTCCAAATTGGTGGTGGTATAGCTGGTGATTTTCCTATTTGCGTAGTGCCTATGCTCTATCAGGATATGGAAATGGAAAATATTCCTTTCTGGAGTTATTTCTGTCAGATATCAGATTCTACAACTTCTTATGGTTCTTATTCTGGTGCTGTTCCAAACGAAAAAATTACTTGGGGTAAATTAGATATTGATACCCCTAAATTCATTGTAGAATCTGATGCAACTATAGTTGCACCATTGATCTTTGCATGGCTTTTAAAACAATAAATTAGATAAACAAGAATTTTTAGGATGAAAAAATGTGATGCTGGTCAACCTAAAATAAAAAATGCGTTTTTCATATTATCTAGCGCAATTTTTAATCTTGTTTAGAATGATTTTAAATTATTAAAATCAGTCATCAAATTGTCAGCCAAAAGGTTTTTAATTTTACTTTTGTGATTCGAAAATGAGGTGGAACACGCAGTTTACTCGCATTTTCAATCAGGAAACATTTAAATTTTAGTATAACAAACTCAATATGAGAAACTTCTCATCTGATTTTAGAAGATTGGTAAGATCCATTATGATAGTTACGGCTATCACTTTAGGTACTTCGGGTATGGTGTCTGGGCAAGGAGCTCCTGCGGATTCTACTCAAGCGGCTGGTGCGGCAGCGCCTGCAGCAGGTGGTAGTGCGGTAAATGGAGACCCTGTAGCTGGTGAAGCCCTTTACAAAGCTAACTGTACTTCTTGTCACGCCATCAATAAGCGTGTACTTGGTCCGGCTTTGGCAGGTATAAACCAAAAGTACAACGATGAAGCCTACTTGATTAAGTGGATTAAAAACGCTCCGGCCATGGTGGCTTCGGGCGATGAAAGAGCTGTTAAGATTTACGAAGAGTACAACAAAGCAGCCATGACACCTTTTCCTCAGTTTTCTGACGATGACGTTAGAAACATCTTAGCTTATATACAAGTTGAGGGAGATAAAAAGCCAGAAGCTGCTGCTACAGGTGGTACTGCTGGTGGTGGAGAAGGAAGTGCTGACACTGGTGTAAGCAATTTTATGATTATTGGTCTTATAGCCGTAATCTTAATTGCCTTCTTAGTAATTTTAGTACTTAACCGTGTTATTGCAACTTTAGAACGTCTTTTATTAAACAAAGGCGAAGCTATTTTAGCAGAAGAAGATGAGGTTGAAGAAGAGGCAAAAGATAAGTTTGCTGGTTTAAAGAGAATGGCTAAAAACAAGAAACTGGTTTTCTTTGTGGTTTTAGGCTTAGTAGTTTTATTAGCTTCTTTTGGTACGGTAGAAATGTGGAACACAGGTGTTCATACAGGTTACCAACCCGTACAGCCAATTAAATTCTCTCACCAGTTGCATGCTGGTACTAACCAAATCGATTGTCAGTATTGCCACTCTGGTGCTTGGAAGTCTAAAAATGCTACCATCCCATCTCTTAACGTTTGTATGAATTGCCACAAATACGTACAAGCTACTGAAAAGTATGATGGAGAAATTTCACCAGAAATTAAGAAAATCTATACTGCTTTAGATTATAATCCAGAAACTCAGGCTTACGGAGATAATCCTCGTCCTATCGAGTGGGTTAGAATTCATAATCTTCCGGATTTAGCTTACTTCAACCACTCTCAACACGTAAAAGTGGCTGGTATTGATTGCCAAAAATGTCACGGTCCGATAGAGACAATGGAAGAAGTTTATCAGTATTCTCCTTTAACCATGAAATGGTGTATTAACTGTCACAGAGAAACTGAGGTTAAACATGAAGGAAACGCTTACTATGACAAAGTAATTGCTGCTCATGACCAGATTAAAAAAGGTGAGAAAGTTACTGCAGCAGTGTTAGGTGGATTAGAGTGCGGTAAGTGTCACTATTAATAATAAATAATTAGCATAAACAATACAGTCTTATATAGCTTAAATGGAAAGCACAAAGAAATATTGGAAAGGTTTAGAGGAGCTGCAAAAAACTCCAGAATTCGTAGAAAACAATAAAAACGAGTTTTCTGAACCGCTTCCTATAGAAGAAGTATTAGAAGGTACCGGATTAGCAGCAGCTACTCCGCGTAGGGATTTCTTAAAAGCAATGGGCTTTGGTTTAGGTGCTGTTACTTTAGCAGCATGTAGCGAAGCTCCGGTTCGTAAAGCAGTTCCTTACCTGATTAAACCAGAAGATGTAACTCCTGGTATACCTAATTATTATGCATCAAGTTATAAAGGTGCTGGTATATTGGTTAAAACTCGTGAAGGTCGTCCTATTAAAATAGAGCCTAATCCTTCTTGCCCTATCAATGGCGGAGGTTTAGATGCACAAGCGCAAGCTTCTGTTTTAGATCTTTATGATGTTTCTAAACTAAAAGGTCCTTTACTATCTGGTTCAGAAGCTTCATGGGCTGACGTTGATAGTTTCGTAAAAGGAGAATTAAATAAAGTTCAAGCTTCAGGAAAAGCAATTGCTATTGTAAGCTCAACGGTTAATAGTCCTTCTGCTAAAGCGGTTATTGCAGACTTTATCACACAATATCCTGCTACAAAACACGTAACTGTTGATCCAGTTTCTTACACAGGCATCATTAAAGCAAACGAAGCTAGTTTCGGAAAAGCTGTTTTGCCTCAATATCATTTTGAAAAAGCTCAGGTAATTGTGAGTTTCGGAGCAGACTTCTTAGGTACCTGGATCTCCCCAACACAGTTCTCTAAGCAATACGCTAGCAACCGTGATATCAAATCACTGGAAGCTAAAAGAATGTCTAGACACATTCAGTTCGAGTCTGGTATGAGTACCACGGGTACCAATGCTGATTCTCGTATTGCTATCAAAGTTTCAGAAGAAGGTGCGGCAGTTTTAAGTTTGTATGCTGCATTAACTGGTGCTGCTGTACAAGGTGCTACTTTAAGTAATGCTGGTGCTGCTAGTGCAATCAAACTTGCAGCTAAAGAATTATTAAATGCTAAAGGAGCTGCTTTAGTAGTTTCTGGTTCTAATGATATCGCTACACAAACTGTAGTAAATGCTATCAACGCTTTATTAGGTGCTTACGGTACTACAATAGATTTAGATAATCCTTCTTACCAATACACTGGTCTAGATGCAGATTTTAACGCTTTAGTTGCAGATATGAATGCAGGTAAAGTAGGTGCTGTTTTCTTCTTAGATAGCAATCCTGTATTTACTTATCCAAAATCAGCAGATTTAGTTAATGCTTTAGGCAAAGTTGCTTTAAAAGTTTCTTTTGCTGATAGACAAGATGAAACAGCTGCTGTATGTAATGTGGTTGCTACTAACCATAACTATTTAGAATCTTGGGGTGATGCAAATCCAGTAGAAGGATACTATACTTTAGTTCAACCAACAATCAATCCTATATATAATACTCGTCAGGCAGAAGAAAGTTTATTAGTTTGGTCTAATAATCCTGTTCAAGAGTATTATACTTATGTTAAAAACAACTGGGCTAAAACAGCTTTAGTTGCTTCTGGTAAGACTTGGGATGATGTTTTACAAACAGGTTCTGTACAATTAGCGGCTAAGCCAGTTGTTGCATATACTTTCGCAGGAAATGTTAATGCTGCTGCTGCTTCAATTGCACAAGCATCAAAAGCAATTGCTAAAGATGTAGAGTTACAGGTTTATGAATCAGTTGCGATTGGTAATGGTGCACAAGCAAACAACCCATTATTACAAGAGTTACCAGATCCGGTTTCTAAAGTAACTTGGGATAACTATGCTGCACTTAACCCTAAATATGCAGAGTCTTTAGGTATCAATCAGTTTGATATCGTAACCTTAAAAGGTGGAGATTATGCGATTGACTTACCTGTTTTATACCAACCAGGACAAGCTCATGGTACTGTTTCTGTAGCTTTAGGTTATGGTAGAGTAAAAGCTGGTAAGGTAGGAGATGCGGTAGGTAAAAATGCTTATCCTTTCCTAAGCTATATCAATGGTACTTTACAAGGTGTAAACTCTGTAAGCATCACTAAAACAGGTGGCTTTGAAGAATTAGCTCAAACACAAACTCACCACTCTTTTGAGGGTAGAAATGTGATTAGAGAAGCAACCTTTGCGGAGTATAAGCATGACGCTACACATGGTAGTGGTAATCATGGTGCAAAACATAAAACTTACGATTTATGGAACAAGTACGATCAGCCAGGTCACAATTGGGTAATGGCTATCGATTTAAATGCTTGTACCGGTTGTGGTGCTTGTATAGTAGCTTGTAACGTAGAAAATAACGTTCCAGTTGTAGGTAAAGATGAAGTTCGTCGTCGTCGTGAGATGCACTGGTTAAGAATTGACCGCTACTACACTTTCAACGAGGAAGGTAAAAAAGTTACTGAAGAGAAAGAGATTGAGGCGATAGAGGGTACAATGGAAAATGTTTCTGTTGTTCATCAGCCAATGCTTTGTCAACATTGCGAGCATGCACCTTGTGAAACTGTTTGTCCTGTATTAGCAACTGTTCACTCATCAGAAGGTTTAAACCACATGGCTTATAACCGTTGTGTAGGAACACGTTACTGTGCAAACAACTGTCCATATAAAGTACGTCGTTTTAACTGGTTTAACTACTGGAATGATTCTCGTTTTGATAACTATCTAAACAATGAGTTTACACAGTTAGTGTTAAACCCTGATGTAACTACACGTTTCCGTGGTGTTATGGAGAAATGTTCTATGTGTATCCAACGTATTCAAGCTGGTAAATTAGAGGCTAAAATTGCTAAGAGAGAAATCAAAGATGGAGACATCAAAGTTGCTTGTCAGCAAACATGCCCTACCAACGCAATTATATTTGGAGACGCAAACGACCCTAACTCAGAGGTATCTAAAGCATTAAAGAACGAGAGAACTTATTATGTTTTAGAAGAACTTAACGTTCAGCCTGGAGTAGGTTATATGACAAAAATTACTAACACTGGATTACAGGAAGCTTAATATTTAAAATAATAGCATCAAGATATGGCATCTCATAACGAATCAATATTAAGAGAACCGTTAATTACAGGAAAGGACATTACGTATGCAAGAATTACGAATGAAGTTCTTTTACCTGTAGAAAATAAACCAAATAAAGCCTGGTGGATAGGTTTTATCGTATCAGCTTTAGGCGCTTTACTTTGGGTAGGGGCTGTAAGTTATACTTTCTATTACGGAATTGGAACTTGGGGACTAAACAAGACTGTTGGATGGGCTTGGGATATCACCGGTTTCGTATGGTGGGTAGGTATTGGTCACGCTGGAACCCTAATTTCAGCAGTACTTTTACTATTCCGTCAAAACTGGCGTAACTCCATCAACCGTTCTGCGGAGGCGATGACCATCTTCGCCGTAATATGTGCTGCTACTTATGTAGTATCTCACATGGGACGTCCTTGGTTAGCCTACTGGCCTTTACCATTACCAAACCAATTCGGTTCATTATGGGTGAACTTCAACTCACCATTAGTATGGGACGTTTTTGCAATCTCTACTTACTTCTCAGTATCTCTTTTATTCTGGTATACAGGTCTTTTACCTGATATTGCAACCATTAGAGACAGAGCAACAGGTTTAAAGAGAAGAATCTATTCTATCCTTTCTTTCGGTTGGACAGGTTCGGTAAAAACATGGCAACGTTTTGAAGCAGTTTCTTTAATTCTTGCAGGTGTTTCTACACCGCTGGTATTATCGGTACACACTATCGTATCTATGGACTTTGCTACCTCAGTAATTCCTGGATGGCATACCACTATATTCCCTCCATACTTCGTTGCGGGAGCGATTTTCTCAGGTTTTGCGATGGTGCAAACCTTATTATTAATTGCTCGTAAAGTTTTAGGTTTAGAGAATTACATCACCATGTTCCATATAGAATCAATGAATAAAATCATTGTATTAACAGGTTCTATTGTGGGTGTAGCTTATTTAACAGAGCTATTTATTGCTTGGTATTCTGGTGTTGAGTATGAGCAATATGCTTTCTTAAATAGAATTTCTGGTCCTTATTGGTGGGCTTACTGGTGTATGATGACTTGTAACGTAATCACGCCTCAGTTATTCTGGTTTAAAAAGATTAGAACAAGTATTCCTATTTCATGGGTACTATCGATTATTGTAAACATCGGTATGTGGTTTGAGCGTTTCGTGATTATCGTTACCTCACTTCACAGAGATTACATCCCATCAAGTTGGGCTATGTTTTATCCAACATGGGTAGATATATCCATATTTGTTGGCTCAATTGGTTTGTTCTTCACTTTATTCTTATTGTTCATCAGAGTATTACCATCAGTTGCTATGGCAGAGGTAAAATTATTGGTGAAAACTTCTTCTGAACAAAGCAAAAAGAAACTATTAGATGCTGGAGTTATTAAGCCAGAAGAAGCAGAGTATTACAAAGAGTCTTTAACCAAGTTTGATAGTGTAGATCAGGCAGATTACGCAAAAATTTAACAATGAGCAATATCAAGTATATTTTAGGACATTTTGAAGATCCGGATGACATGATGCATGGGATCGACAAGCTAAAAGAAAATAATATTAGCATTTACGATGCTTACACACCAATGCCTATACACGGTATAGAAGACAAGCTAGGTGTTAAAAGAAGTAGGTTACCTATTGTAGCATTTATATGTGGTATTACCGGAACTTTTACAGCTTTCTCCATGATTTATTATATGATGGTACATGACTGGCCGATGAATGTTGGTGGTAAACCGGCCTTTGCTTTTCCAGATTTTGTTCCTATCATGTTTGAGTTAACCGTATTATTTTGTGCTTACGGTATGGGTATAGCTTTCTTCTTCAGAACACATTTGTTCCCAGGAAGAGCGCCTAGAGTGATGGATTTAAGAGCAACAGATGATCGTTTCATCATTGCAGTTGATGCTAATGAAAATGCAGATCATGATAGAATAAATGCGCTATTAAAAGATGCTGGTGCTGTAGAAATTAAGCACAATGAAAGGAGATATGTAAGTTATGAATAAGACCAGTATATTAGGTTTGGCATTCTTAGCCATTACCGCTATAACCGTGATGAGCTCTTGCAAAGATAAGAGTAAACCAGGTTTAGAGTATGCTCCGAATATGTATGACGCAATAGCTTACAATCCGGATCAGAAGAACCCAAATTTCGCAGATGGTAAAACAGCACAAGTTCCACCTAGCGGAACCAACCCAATAGGTTATGCTCGTTTTAACTATCCAGAAACAAGAGAAGGTTACGATGCAGCAAGTGCTGGTGTGGTAAATCCACTTCCTGTAACTCAAAAGAATCTGGAAGAGGGAAAACAACTTTACGTTGCTATGTGCGGTCCTTGTCATGGTCCTCAAGGTAAAGGAAATGGTTCTATTGTAGAATTGGGTAAATATCCTGCGCCTCCATCATATTCAACAGGTGTATCCTCAAGAGGTGGTGCCATGAAGGATTTAACAGATGGTAAAATTTACCATACCATTCAATATGGTATAAACCTAATGGGATCTTACGCTTCGCAACTTTCTCCTGAGGAAAGATGGCAAGTCGTAATGTATGTTCGTGAATTACAAAAAATACAATAATTGATTAAGATATAAAATGGGAGCTCATCATCATACATACAATTTTTCAGAGCAGTATGAATTCTCTGGAAAAGCCAAAACTTACAGTTTAATAGCTATCGTTATTGGTATTGCTGCTATAGCTTTTGGTTTCTTAACTGGACACGCAGAACGCACTTTTGCTAATCTGTTGTTAATGAGTTATTACTTTACCTGTATTTGTGCTGCTGGATTGTTTTTCATAGCCGTACAATTCGTAGCTCAGGCAGGTTGGTCTGCAGGTTTAATAAGAATACCTCAGGCATTTGCTAAGGTTTTACCTATTGCCAGCATTATTTTAGTAATCGTTGTAGCAGCTGGTTTATTTAGCCATAATCTTTACCACCACTGGAACCATGAGGGTATAACAGATCCAACTTCTCCTAATTACGATGCGTTAATTGCAGGGAAAGCAGGTTACCTAAATGTTCCTTTCTTCTTAACAAGATTGGTGTTCTTTTTAGCTTTATATTGCATCTTTGCCGTTCTTCTACCAAAATTATCTAATAATGAGGATTTAGAAGGAGGCTTAAATAGCTACAAAAAGAGTATTAAATATTCTGCTATATTTCTAGTAATCTTCGGATTTACTACTCCAATCTGGGCATTTGATGTGATCATGTCTTTAGAAGCTCACTGGTTCTCTACCATGTTTGGTTGGTATAACTTTGCTGCAATGTGGGTAACTGGTTTAGCGACTATAGCCATTACAGTAATTTTACTAAAAAAATCAGGTTACTTAGGTTGGATTAACGAAAACCACTTACATGATTTAGGAAAGTTTGTTTTTGCTTTCTCTATCTTCTGGACTTATGTATGGTTTGCACAGTTTTTATTGATTTATTATGCAAACATTCCTGAGGAAACTGTGTATTTCTATAAGAGATTTGAGCCTGAATATTTACCATGGTTTTGGGTTAATATCGTTGTAAACTTTGTTGCTCCGTTGTTAATCTTAATGACCAGAGATGCTAAGCGTAAGACAAATATGTTATTGTTTGTTTGTATCGTTATCATTTGTGGACACTGGTTAGATTATTATATGATGATTATGCCTGGTACTGTTGAGTCGCATAGAGGTTTCGGAATTATTGAAGTAGGAACGTTTTTAGGATTTGTTGGATTATTTACTTTCTTCATGTTAAATGCACTTAGTAAAGCTGCTTTAGCGCCTAAAAATCATCCTTTCTTACAGGAAAGTGTACATCATCACATTTAATATTTATAGATACTTAGAGATATGAACTTGAAAAAGTATTTTAATTTAAAAAGCTTGTTTACTGCATTTGCCCTAGTAGGTTTATCGCTAGGACAGGTTATGGCTCAAGCTACAGAGGAAGCTGCTAAGAATGAAGGTTTGGGTAAGACTGTTTCTTACTATATCTTATTATTCTTATTAGCGTGTGTGTTTATTGGTATTATTGGTAAAGTTTTACAGGTTTATGAATTAACCCGTAAAATTCAAGGTAAGAAGAGCGGTATTGCCTGGGATAAATTCAACGGTGCAATGTTTGCAGCGGCATTAATCTTAGGTTTGTATGGTGCTTATTGGTCTTATGCAGAACATGGTAGTTTAATATTGCCAGAGTCTGCCTCAGAGCATGGGGTTGCTATTGACAGTATGTTTAATGTTACGCTTATCATTACCACTTTTGTGTTTGTGGTAACACACATCATACTATTCTTATTTGCATACAAGTATAAACATAGCAAAAAGCGTACTGCTTATTATTATCCTCATAACAATACTTTAGAGAAATACTGGACTATTATTCCTGCTATAGCTTTAACGGTATTGGTTTTAATGGGTTTCTTTATTTGGAGAGGCATCACCAATATTCCAAAAGACCAAATGGCTAGTGCAATACAAATTGATGTTACTGCGCACCAGTTTGCTTGGGACGTTAGGTACGCCGGAAAAGATAATGTAAATGGTAGAAAGAATTATAAACTTATTGGAAGTTTAAATGGGCTAAACAATTTGGGTTTAGATTTGTCTGATAATAGAAATAATGACGATTTAAAAGTGAACGAGATTGTGCTTCCGGTTAATAAATCAGTAAGATTTACCATTGGTTCTCAAGATGTATTACACAGCTTTTACATGCCTCATTTTAGAGTTCAGATGAATGCTGTTCCTGGAATGCCAACTTTCTTCCAGTTTACCCCAAAAATTACTACTGCAGAAATGCAAGAGAAAACTAACAATCCTGAATTCAATTATCAGTTGTACTGCGCTAAAATTTGTGGAGGTTCTCATTACAACATGAAGTTTTTGGTAAAAGTTGTTTCTGAAAAAGAATATCAAGAGTGGTTGAAAGAGCAAAAACCAATTGTTACTGAGGAAATGAAGAAAGAGTACCAGTTAGCTTTAAGCAAACAAAACTCTGTTAATAATCAAATTGCGTTAAATAACTAATTATAATAAAAGGAGATATGGCAACAGCTGCTATTCATAACCCAACTGCAACACATCACGATGAGCATCATGATCATGCTCATCACCATGAGACTTTCTTGACTAAATATGTATTTAGCCAAGACCATAAGATGATTGCAAAGCAATTCCTAATCACGGGTATCGTGATGGGGGTTATTGCTATGATTTTATCTATTCTATTTAGGATTCAATTAGCTTATCCAGACCAAAGCTTCCCTTTATTTGAAGTTTTACTAGGTAAATTTGCTCCTGAAGGTAGATTAGATCCTAATTTTTACTTATCTCTAGTTACGATACACGGTACCATCATGGTATTCTTTGTATTAACTGCTGGTTTAAGTGGAACTTTTTCAAACTTATTAATCCCTTTACAATTAGGAGCGAGAGATATGGCTTCTCCGTTCATGAATATGCTTTCATACTGGTTCTTTTTTACTGCTAGTGTGATTATGCTTTCAACCTTCTTTATAGAATCAGGACCTGCTGGTGCTGGATGGACTATCTATCCTCCTTTATCTGCTGTTGCTAAATCTATGCCTGGTTCTGGGCTAGGAATGACTTTGTGGTTAGTATCTATGACATTATTTGTTGCTTCTTCTTTAATTGGAGGTATCAATTATATTTCTACGGTATTAAACATGCGTACTAAAGGTATGGACCTTTGGAAAATGCCTTTAACCATTTGGTCATTCTTTTTAACTGCTATTGTAGGTTTATTATCATTCCCAGTATTAGTTGCTGCGGTAGTATTATTAATCTTTGATAGAAGTTTTGGAACATCATTCTATTTATCAGACATCTATGTTGCTGGACAAGCTTTACCTAATGAAGGTGGTAGCCCAATCCTTTGGCAACACTTATTCTGGTTCTTAGGTCACCCAGAAGTTTACATCGTATTGATGCCTGCATTAGGTATTACCTCTGAAGTAATCGCAACAAACGCTCGTAAGCCTATTTTTGGTTACCATGCAATGGTTTACTCTTTAATTGGTATTACCGTATTATCATTTATCGTTTGGGGTCACCACATGTTTGTAACAGGTATGAATCCATTCCTTGGAGGTGTATTCATGATTACAACCTTGATTATTGCGGTTCCATCAGCGGTAAAAACTTTCAACTATCTTGCAACTTTATGGAAAGGTAATATCAGATTTACGCCAGCAATGTTATTTGCTATTGGTTTGGTTTCTTTCTTTATTTCAGGAGGTTTAACGGGTATATTCTTAGGTAATGCTGCTTTAGATATCAATTTACACGATACGTATTTTGTGGTTGCTCACTTCCACTTGGTAATGGGTTCTGCAGCTATATTTGGCATGTTGTCTGGTATTTATCACTGGTTCCCTAAAATGTTTGGAAGATTAATGAATGCTAAATTGGGTTACCTACATTTCTGGTTAACTTTTATTTCTGCTTACTTGGTATTCTTCCCAATGCACTTTATGGGTTTAGATGGTGTTCCTCGTAGATATTACTCTTTTACAGAGTTTGAGTCGATGAATGAATGGTTATCTGTTAACGTATTTGTAACATGGGCAGCCATTTTAGGAGCAGTAGCTCAGGTAGCTTTCTTATGGAATTTCTTCTATTCTATTTTCTTTGGAGAGAAATCTACTCAAAACCCTTGGGAGTCTACAACTTTAGAATGGACTACTCCAGTAGAGCGTATACATGGTAACTGGCCAGGAGAAATTCCAACGATTTACCGTTGGCCTTATGATTATAGCAAACCTGGTCATAGTACAGATTTTATCCCACAAACAACTCCTCTTTCTGAAACTATGAGTTCTAATATGCCTCATGATTTTGAAGGTAATGAAGAAGCAGAGAGAATACAAGAAGAGTGGAATGCTAAAAATGTAAACAACACAGAAGAAGTTAAATAATTTCTTATAGACTAGATAGCATGGGGTATCTTGTAAGTATAAGCTTACCGATACCCCATGTTTATATAAAGAATCATGATGCTTAAGGGTGAAAGTAGATTTATTAGGGTTAATTTAATTACAATAATAGCTCTCTTTTTATTGATTTTGGCGGGTGGAGTAGTAAGAAGTACTGGTTCTGGTATGGGTTGTCCTGATTGGCCTAAGTGTTTTGATCAATATATACCCCCAACGGATGTATCCCAACTTCCGGCTGATTATAAAGAAAAGTATGTTGCACAGCGTTTGCAAAAAAACGAGCGTTTTGCTAAGATGCTTGATAAAGCAGGCTATTCTGATTTAGCTTATAAAATACGTCATGATGAAGCTATTAAACTTCCTGAGGAGTTTAATGCAGCTAAAACTTATACAGAATATATCAATAGGTTAATTGGAGCTCTTACAGGTATATTCCTATTACTTTGTTTAGTTTATTCCAGGGTTTATTTAAAATCAGCCACAAGAATATTTGCGCTGAGTTTATTGAATGTTGTATTGGTTGTTTTTCAAGCTTGGTTAGGCTCAATTGTAGTTTCTACCAATCTCGTGGCGTGGATTATTACTTTACACATGCTTTTAGCCGTACTGATTATTGCTATTTGTATTTATACCTATCATGCGGCAAAAGCATTAAGAGAAACTCATAAAGAAGCGAAATCTTCACCCTTTATCTATGCACTTACACTTATAGCTTTGGTTTTATCCGTGATACAAATAACACTAGGAACCGAGGTAAGAGAAGAAATAGATGCAGTTTTAGATAAATTCCCTGATTTACAAAGAGCAGAATGGCTATGGGAAGTTGGCAGGGTTTATACTTATCATAAAGATTTAGCTTTGGCAGTAGTTTTAGTGAACAGTGTAATTTTTTATCTTTTATATAAAAGCTTTAGAAGCACTAGGTACTTTACTTACGGTACTTACATGATTATTTTAATAGGAATACAAATATTGAGTGGTTTAATTTTAGATAAATTTGCAATGCCTCCATTTGCACAGTCGTTACATATTTTATTTGCTACCCTCATGTTTGGAGCACAATTTTATCTTTTACTCTTGCTAAAGCCAGCGTTTAGCCAAAACAAACAAGATAAGTGATATGAAGGATTTTAAAAATCTGGTTAAATTAAGGCTTACACTTTTAGTAGTATTTTCTGCTTCCATCTCCTTTTTAATAGCTGAGGAAAGCAGAGAAGCTATCCATTGGATAAATTGGATTAAATTGGTTATTGGAGGTTTTTTAGTTACCTCAGCAGCTAATGGATTTAACGAAATTATAGAGAAAGACTTAGATAAATTGATGACTAGAACAGCGGATAGGCCACTTCCTTCGGGGAGGATGACCAACGGACAAGCTTTGGTTTTAAGTCTCATGATGGGGATATTTGGAACTTATCTTTTAGGAAGTTTAAATTTAACTACGGGTCTGCTATCTGTTTTCTCTATCCTTTTTTACGCATTTATATACACCCCTTTAAAAAGAAAAAGCCCTATTGCAGTATTTGTAGGTGCCATACCTGGTGCTTTACCTCCATTAATTGGATATGTAGCTGCACATGGAAAAATAGACCATATCGCTTTGATATTATTTGCCATACAATTTGTTTGGCAATTCCCTCATTTCTGGGCCATCGCTTGGGTTTTAGACGATGATTATAAAAAAGCAGGTTTTAGATTATTACCTACAACCAAAAGGGATAAGGTAAGTGCTGGGATAACGCTACTATCTACTATAATTTTAATTCCGGTAAGTTTATTGCCAACTATTTATGGTTTTGGGGGTTATACTATAGCAGGGGTTTCCCTGATAGCTGGCATTCTTTTTATGTACTATGCTTTTAAACTGTATCTGGATTTAGAAGTAAAATCAGCACAAAAATTAATGTTTGCTAGTTTTATTTATTTACCAATTGTTCAATTAGTTTTATTATTTAATCTTACATAGATGCAAAATTTAAATAAAGAAGTAGACAGGTATAACCTGCAGCCTAAGAAATTTATCATGTGGCTGTTTATGATATCATCTATCATATTTTTTGCAGGTTTAACAAGTGGTTTTATTGTTTACTCTGGCGATGGAGCGGGTAAAACACTCAATGTGGCTTTACCACAAGCCTTTATTTACAGTACCCTTGTCATTGTATTAAGTAGTGCAACCATGCATTGGGCTTATTTACAAACCAAAAGGTTAAAGTTTGGCAACCAGCGTTTGGGTTTATGGCTTACCTTATTGTTAGGTATAGTTTTTATTGTGATGCAAGTTTATGGATGGTCTGTTTGGACGAATCTAGGCGTGTTTTTTATCAATTCTAACGCCACCATAAGCTTTGTTTACGCATTTACTTTTTTACATATTATTCATATCTTGGCGGGGCTAATTATTATAATTACAGCGCTAATAAGCAGTTATAAGAAGCTACCAAATGTCATTAATTTATTTAGGATGGAAATCGCATCTATTTTTTGGCATTTTGTAGATATTCTATGGATTTATTTATACGTTTTCTTACTTTTGAACCAGTAGAATTTTTACGAAGAATTTACAAGCAATAATTTTTGATGAATACAGTAGCAAAATTAGACGAAGTTAAAACTACTCCCTGGAGCGGAGGAAGATCTCCATTTTCTGTAGAGTACGGAAAATTGATGATGTGGTTTTTCCTTTTATCAGATGCATTTACATTTTCTGCATTTTTGATTTATTACGGAGCACAGCGTTTCAGTAAATTAACCTGGCCAGATCCAGATATCGTGTTCCAATCAATTCCTGGTATAGCAGACCATGGCTATCCATTGGTTTTTGTTGGTATCATGACTTTCATTTTAATTATGAGTTCTGTAACAATGGTATTAGCCGTAGAAGCAGGTCATAGAAAAGCAAAGAAAGAAGTTATCTGGTGGATGGTAGCTACCATTGTAGGTGGTTTTATGTTCTTGGGCTGCCAAGCATTAGAGTGGACACATTTACACCATGAAGGTTTCTGGTGGGGAACTATTCCTGATGCAGAAACAGTAAAAGCTCTAGGTGCTGATGGCGTAAGTGCACAACAGTTTTCTAACTTGTTCTTTACCATCACCGGTTTCCACGGTTTCCACGTATTTTCTGGTGTAGTTATCAATATCATTATCTTATTCATGACGATGGCTGGTGTTTTTGAAAGAAGAGGTCATTATTTAATGATTGAAAAAGTAGGTTTATACTGGCACTTCGTTGATTTGGTTTGGGTATTCGTATTTACCTTCTTCTATTTAGTTTAATTTTTAATATCTGTATCCCATGTCTCAAGAAAATACACATTTAGAACATGCAGAAGAGCATGCAAGCATGAGTAAAGGTAAAATCTGGAAAGTATTCTTTATTTTACTATTCATTACCGTGATAGAGTTTATCATAGCCTTAGCTATTCCAGAAACGTTAATGTCTCATGGTGTTAAAAACTTTTTATACATTGCTTTAACACTTCTTAAAGCTTATTATATAGTTGCATTCTTTATGCACTTAAAGTTTGAAAAATATGCTTTAATAGTAGCTATTCTGGTTTCTTTTGTCTTTATCATCTATTTTATTATTTTGATGTTAACAGAAGGTAATTACATACAGGATAGCATGCCTATATGAGCAATAAATTTCCACTAGCGAAAATATTAATCCTGGTAACCATATTAGCGGTACCAGGATTTTTATATTATTTACTCCAGTCTAAAGGAGAAAACAGGTATAAACCTCTCCCCATTTTCGGTCCTAAAGAGGTAGCCAAAACTTTTACCAAGAAACGTGGTAAGCTAATTCCAGATACTATTTTTCATGTGGTAAAATCTTTCGAAGCTACAAACCAAAAAGGCGATAAAGTAGTTATAGATAGTATAAAAAAGCAACTCCTAGTAGTTAACTTCTTTTACAGTCGTTCTCAAGATATTGTTCCCCAAATGTATAGCAATATAAAATGGTTAAATCAGGAATATAAAGACAACAAAATCGTTAGATTTTTGTCTATATCAGTAGATCCGACATTTGATCAGCAACATGTTTTGGCGCAGTATGCTAAACAGTATGGTGCTGTTTCTGGTAAATGGGATTTTTTAAATGCTGATACTAGTGTTGTTTATCCCTTGGCAAGAAATCAATTCTTTTTAAATGCATTGGAAAACAAGCAAACAGGAGAATTTATACATAGCGAGAAATTGGTCTTGCTAGATGCCGAACATAGAATAAGAGGTTATTACGATGCAACATCAGCACCGGAAGTAAAAAAGATGGGCGATGAAATGAAAATCTTAATAACAGAGGAGTTGAGAAAAATAAAAGCAGAATTTTAATAAGCAGATGAACGATAAACTTATTTTCAGGGTTGTAACAGGAGTATCAATTTTTGTTTTTCTAGTGGTGGTTATTTTAAATCGTAAGATTATACCAGTAACCATAGAAACTCCAGACTTTGTTTATTTCTTACCTACTTTAAATGCCATTATTAATGGTACTTGTAGTGTTTTGTTATTGGTTTCTCTTTATTTTATCAAGCAAAAAAATATCACCATGCATAAAAGGGTAAATATCTTTACCTTTTTTCTATCCTCCCTGTTTTTAGTTTCTTATATCATCTTTCATTATTTTGCTCCTGAGACTAAATTTGGAGATCTTAATAGTGATGGAAATTTAGATGTTGCAGAAATTGCAGCAGCAGGCAATGTAAGGTATGTTTACTACGTTATTTTAATTACACATATTATTTTAGCAGCAGGTGTTTTGCCGCTTATATTATTAAGCTTTTACAGAGGCTTACAAATGCAGGTAGAGAAGCATAGAAAACTTGTAAGATATAGCTTCCCTGTTTGGTTGTATGTTACTGTAACAGGTGTTATTGTTTATTTAATGATTTCTCCATATTACAATTTTTAATTAAAGCCATGAAGAGAGTAGGGATAATTATTGTACTATTTGTTTTGATAAGTTTATCATCAGAAACCTTTGCGCAATGTGCCATGTGCCAAGCCACAGTAGAATCTAATTTAGATAATGGGGGTACAGCTGGAAAAGGTTTAAACAGTGGTATTATGTATTTGTTAGCTGCGCCTTATTTAGCGATGTTAGGTATCGGCTATTTATGGTACAAAAAATACAGAAAGAAAGACGTTACCATTGATATAAAATCTGAAAGAATTAATCTGAACTAGTATGGCGAAAACACCAGAAATTAAAGCCTTTGTTTTGGCTAAATGTCCGCGTTGTAGAAGAGGCGATATGTTTCAGAATTCTATGTATGGTTTCTCTTCCCAGAAAATGCATGAGCATTGCCCACATTGTGGTATGCGTTATGAAATAGAACCAGGTTACTTTTATGCAGCAATGTATGTTGGCTATGCTATTAACGTGGCTTTAGCGGTTGGTATTGGCTTTCTTACTTATCTCATCACTCAAGAAGATAAAAGCCCTTGGATTTATATCATCAGTATTTTAACGGCGAGTTTTTTATTGGCGCCATTAAATTTTAGATACTCAAGAGTGATACTTTTATACTGGTTATCGCCAAAAATAAAATACGTAGCACATTATGACGAAGATAAGTAAGGATACATTTACTTTTCTAGAAGAATTAATAGCCAACAACAACAGAGAGTGGTTTAATACCCATAAAAACAGGTATGAACAAGCCAAGCAAAATGCACTTGATTTTACTGAGGAGTTGCTGGTAGGTATTAAAAAAATAGACCCTAGTATACCAGAAGATTTACAAGCTAAAAAATGTGTGCTAAGGATATACAGAGATGTAAGATTTAGCAAAAATAAGGCTCCTTATAAAAGCAATATCGGTATAAGTATATCTTCTGATGGAAGGGGCGGTACCTTACCAGGATATTATATCCATATAGAACCAGGAAAAAGTTTTGTGGCTGGCGGTTATTGGATGCCAGAGGCTCATCATCTGAAAGCTATCAGACAAGAAATTGATTACAACACTTCTGATTTTTTAGACATCATAGAAGCTAAAGCTTTTAAAAGTTACTTCGGTGATTTAAGTACAGAAGATCAATTAAAAAATGCTCCAAAGGATTATCCTAAAGACCATCCCTATATTCATATTTTAAAACTGAAAAGCTTTATTTGTTCTAAGTCTTTTACCGATGAGGAGATGACAAAAGACAATATTTTAGAAACGATATTAGAGGGCATGAAGCTGATTTACCCCCTAAATAAATTTATAAAAGAAGCCATAGTAGCATAAGCCTAAAAGAGTTTTGTATATTTATATAAAATGAAAGAAATGAAATCCAAAATCTTATTATTTACCATCATAGCAGCTTTATTTACAAGTTCTTGTATGGTGATGTCTACTAAGAAGTATAAACAATTATTAGCCGATAAAGATTCTATTGCAGCAGGTTGGGATGCAGCAAAAGTTAAAATACAATCTTTAGAAGAAGAAATTGCAAAGCTTAAAGCGGATACTGCAAATTTAAACCAGCGTATTGCAAGTTTAAGCAGCTCTTTAGATGATGTAAATAATAACTATGCAAAGCTTAGAACCAATAGCTCTACAGAGATAAGAAAACTAGCAGATGATTTACAAAAACGTGAAGCTAGATTAAAAGAGGTTGAAGAAGTGTTACGTAAAAGAGATGAGGCTACGAATGCTTTAAAAAATAAACTTCAAAAAGCACTTTTAGGTTTTGCTGAAAACGGCTTAACAGTGGAAATTAAAAACGGTAAAGTTTATGTTTCTTTAACCGATAAGCTACTATTTAGTAGTGGTAGCATTGTTATAGATGAAAGAGGTAAACAAGCTTTAAAAGAGCTTGCTAAAGTTTTAAATACACAACCCGAGATTAATATTGCGGTGGAAGGGCATACAGATAACCAAAGGGTAGTTAACCTAGGGCAAATAAAAGATAACTGGGATTTAAGTGTGCTGAGAGCTACTTCGGTAACCAGATTTTTGATTGATGAGCAAAAAGTGGATGCTAATCGCTTAACGGCTACAGGTAAAGGAGAATTCCAACCGGTAGAGAATTTAAATACACCAGAAGCGAGAAGTAAGAATAGAAGAATAGAAATTATACTTTCACCAAAGTTGGATGAATTGTATAATTTGATACAGTAAAAGGTATTTAATATTATGTAAAGGGGGATTTCATCTTTGAATGAATCCCCTTTTTTAATGGTGTTTCAGATTTTTCTAGTTATAATGCAGAAGTCCTTCCAACCCTAGCCGGATAGCGGCTTCTTTCTTTTCCTTGATGATAAGAAGCAAAAACGAGGAACGAGTTCATGAATGCCTAAGAAAAATCCTGCTGATGGCAGGCAGGTAAGGCTAAGGAGTATTAGTTGTTCTGTCTAAATAAACCTTTATCCACAATCCTGAGTGGTGTGAATGTTTTTACTTGATGAATCCTCTTACAGTATTTATTATTGCTCAGTAAGTGAAGTGCTTCGAAATCGCCAACTTCTTATAAGAAAAACGTTACCAGCAAGGAGGACACGACCACTAAAAAACTACCTTAACTCGATAGACAATTTTGCATTTCTTTGACACAAGTCGACCTGACTTTAATGACACTCAAGCCAATCTAAAAGGTTTTAAAAAAATCCCACCACACATTTTAAACCAATTTTATGTCTTCTTGCATTTTGCAAATTTGGTTTTGCTCTAACATAAAATGCCAGCCCTTCTGTAAAATCAAAAGAGAATTTTTTCTACTCACTTGTTAAGTTTATGAAAATAAACTGTAATTTTGACGAAATTGTCAAGATAAAAATTTCAAGGTGATGAAAGAAACATTTGGAGAATACATTCACAATTTGAGAGTTGAACACGGCTTAACTCTTACAAAACTTGCTGCCGCACTTGATATTGACCAATCTACGCTTTCCAAAATTGAAAATCAAAAACGCAATATTCCAGAAGAAATTCTTCCCAAACTTGCCAAAGTTTTCAAGTTGGACATCAAGAAACTTGAAAAGGAATTTTATAGTGAGAAGATAGCTGAAATGATTTATCGTGTTCCCAACTCAACAGAACTATTGACACTTGCAGAGGAGAAAGTGAAATATTACAGAGTTTCAAAGGTTAAACAAGGAAATTTAAAATTTTAAGAAATGGCTAAATCAATAGAACAATACTTAAACAAAGTCATTCAAGGCGACTGTTTAGAAGTTATGAAAGACATACCAAGCAGGTCAATTGATATGATTCTTTGTGATTTACCCTACGGAACCACTCAAAATAAGTGGGATTCAGTAATTGACTTAGACCAACTTTGGAAACAATATGAAAGAATCATCAAAGATGATGGAGCAATTGTACTGACTGCACAGGGACTATTTACAGCAAAGTTGATTATGAGTAATGAAAAATTGTTCAAATACAAAGTGGTTTGGATTAAATCAAAATCAACAAACTTCCTGAACGCCAAAAAACAACCACTGCGTAAACACGAAGACATTTGTATTTTCTATAAAAAACAACCTACATATAATCCTCAAATGACAAATGGAGAGGCTTACGACAAAGGTATTAGAAAAGACCAATACACTGGAAGTTATGGTGATTTCAAACCGAGACATGTCAAAAGTAATGGAGATAGATACCCTAATGATGTTGTTTGCTATGAAGAACAACCCATTGACGATTTTGTATATGTGAAAACAGCAGAATCAGAAGGTCCCGTTTTACATCCGACACAAAAGCCAATTGAACTTGGTAGATATTTGATAAAAACTTTCACAAACCCTGGTGAAGTAGTGCTTGACAATTTTTTTTATTTGGGCGTTCCCCTATCGGGTCGGGCTATCCGTTCCAAGTCCTCGCTTCGCTGCGGGCTTTCCACTTCTATCCCTAACGCACTTAAATTCGCAGCATAATGGCAGATACATTGACATACTTAGATATTGCTTACAAAATTCTTAAAGAAGAAAGTAAAGCTCGTTCGCTTCATTATAAAGTAATTGCAAAAAGAGCATTCAAACAAGGGTTAATTGAAAGTGACGATTTAATTATTGCTGGAAATATTTCATCTGCTATAAATGCTGATATCAGAAAAAGTAAAATCGAAGGAGAAGAGTCTAAATTTATTACTTACGGAAAAGGTCAATATGGTTTAACCGAAAATGAGCCAAAAGGAATTTTCGCTGAAATAAGAGATAAAAACAATCAAGTTAAAAGACACTTACTTGAAGCACTGTTAGCAATGCCACCTTTTAGTTTTGAAGAATTAGTTGGTGAAGTATTGAGAAATCTTGGCTTTGAAAATATTTCAGTCACAAGCAAATCAGGTGATGGTGGAATTGATGTAACTGGAGAGCTTGTTGTTGCTGGAGCTATAAAAAACAGTGTATGTGTTCAGGTTAAAAGGTGGAGAAATAATGTGCAGAGGGCAAGTATTTCAGAATTGCGTGGAAGTTTGAGACCGCATCAAACTGGATTATTTATTACAACGTCAGATTTTTCAAAACCTTCAATAGAGGAAGCAAACGACCCGTATAAAGCACCTATTTCATTGATTAACGGAAAAGAATTTGTTGATATTCTTTGCGATTATGGAATTGGGGTTACATCAGAAGAGGTTATTATATATGACATAGATGATGAAAATGGGCTAATTGATATTCCTGGACAAGTTGAAATTAATGAAGAAGGGATTGAGATTTTCACCAAATATAAAGGTCAAGAGCACTACGCAATTTACTTTACACCTTCAAAAGTTATTTATAATAATGAAGTGTTTAAATCCCCATCTGCTGCGGGAACTAAGGTTCAAAATGGATTGCCTGTAAACGGTTGGAAATTTTGGAAATTTATAGATGAGAAAGATGGGAAAACTTATCCAATCGACAGACTAAGAGAAAACAAGTTATGAGAGATAATGCAACTTTTCAAAACGGAATCTTAAAAATTTCTTATCCCAACTACGGGAAAGATGGTAGAAATTACTGTGAATTGTTTGATTTTTTGGGCGATTTTGACATAATCACAGCAAATGAAATTGGGCAAGATGTTATTGTAATGAGTGAGATAGTTTTTATGTTCTCAAATTTTGATGAAGGACGTTTGAAAAGAGAATCTTGCATTGAACTTGAAGCAATATCTTCTTTGAAGGAATTCGTAGATGCTGAAAATCCTGAACATCGTGAATTTTTAGAATGGTATTACAATTAGAAGACAAAGAAGGGATTGTAATTGACCCTTGTTGCGGAACAGGAACAATAATCAATCAAGCATATTTGCTCAAAGAAGAATACGAGTTTAACCAAGACGAAATAATAAACAGCATTTGGGCATCAGACAAACATTCTTTCCCTATTCAATTATCTACACTCACATTAGCTAAGCCAAACAACATTGGCAAGGTGCTAAACATTTTTAGAAAAGATGTGATTGAATTAGCAACTGGACAAAATGTAACTTTCAAAGACCCAAACAATGGAAACGATATTGTGAAAATTTTCCCAACTATTGATTATGTTGTTTCAAACTTACCATTTATCAAGAGTAAAGAAATTGAAGTATTAAACCCGAACATAACAGGAATACACAACTTCATACAAGAAGAAGCTGATACTACAAAATCACTAAGTGGCAAAAGCGACATTTTCGCTTATATACCATTTTATTTACATCAGCTACTTTCTGAAAACGGAAAAATTGGGCTTATACTTTCTAATGCTTAGTTGGGAACTGATTACGGAGAAATTTTCTTAGAGCTTATTCAAAAATTCTATGACATTGAAACTGTTGTAATTTCAGGCAAAGGAAAATGGTTTGACAATGCAGATGTAGTAACTACTTTCCTAATTGCAAAAAAGCGTAACCCAAATACTCCAATAAACCAAAACAGAACAATTTCATTTTGCACCCTAAAAGAAAGCATAAACGAAATACCTGATATTAAACAATTGAGCGAAAATATTTTGTTGGAAACTGATAATCAATTTGTAACTGTTCAAAATTATTCAGTAAATGAGATAACCAACTTTGAAACTATTGGTGTTCCTTGGTGCGGTTACTTTGCAAATCTTAATTGGCTTACAGAAGTTTCAGAAAAACTAATTGATTGCAATCAGATTTTCAAGTTTACTCGTGGTGAAAGAAGAGGTTGGAATCCCTTATTTTATCCTGCATCTGGTAACAACATTGAAGCAGAATACATAAGACCAGTTCTAAAAAACCTTAGAGGAACATCAGGACTATATTGTTCAGCAGATGGAGAAGCATTTTGTTGTTCAAGAAGTATTGAAGAATTAGAGCAACTCAATCATACAGGTGCTTTGCAATGGATTAGAAGTTTTGAAAATCAAAACAACGAAACAGGCGTTCCGCTTACTCAATCTTTGCGTAGGGCTAATATGTTTTGGTATGAGATGAAAACCGATAATATGGCTGACTTTGTCGCCAATGTGAATTACGATAAAAGTTTATTCATTGCAACCTTTGTTAATCGCTCTTTCATTGACCAAAGAATGATTGGACTTTCAATTAAAGCGGAGCATCAAGGGGAAAATAGAGTTTTACTGCTTGCCTTATTAAACAGTGTTCTAAGTATGTTTTTTATTGAAAGTTTCGGTTTTGGTAGAGGTTTAGGTGCACTTGATTTAAGAGCGACAAAATTTGAGCGTGATTTTAAACTGTTGAATTTTGAACTTTTATCTCACGAACAAAAACAGAATATTATCAGTGCTTTTCAACCACTGGCAAATAGAAGTAGGTTTAATTTAGAACAAGAAGTCGAACAAGCAGATAGAGTAAATTTTGAAACAGTTCTTTTTGAAGCATTCGGAATTTCTGAATATTACCAAGCAATAAAATCATCCTTGTTACATCTTTATAGAATCAGATTTGCGGTAAAAATCAATTAATAAATGCAGTTGCAACAAAAGACATTAGAGAAATTGAGAAACTTAATCAACGAGGAAACGGAGTATCGTTCAGGTCCTAAACTCGTTACTTTCTTTAATGGTTTAGGAGCAAACGACACTTACAACAGAGGTGGTGGATTTCCTTCAAGATGGATTTATACGGACGAGAAACTATCTAAAATCAACGGAACACCTGAGCTTGACAAATGTATTCGTAAACTTTTTGCACCTGTAAATTTCATTGGTCGGTTTACCGAATTAGACAAATTCATTACAGACTTCAATCAATATCTTGCATTTGACGGATGGCAAGTTTTAAGAAGGGAAACTGAAATAACATTTTCCAAAGCAGGTAAAATAAAATTTGAAGAAAAGGTTGAAGCAAAAGAGGATGACTTTTTACAAAAGGAGTTTAGCGATATTTCACTTGACAAATTAGGTTTGGACAGCATAATTACTGAAACATTAAACATTCGTTTTGACGAAATAAAAAAATGTTTAAATGCAAAAGCCCCAATGTCGGTTATTTTCCTATGTGGCAGTTCACTTGAAGGAATATTGTTAGGTATGGCATCAAAACACCCGAGAGAATTTAATCAATCAAAATCATCACCAAAAGACCAAAGCGGTAAAGTAAAGCCTTATCACGAGTGGACGCTTAGTAATTTCATTGACACAGCACACGATATTGGAATTTTGAAAGAGGACGTAAAGAAATTTAGCCATTCATTGCGTGACTTTAGAAATTATATTCATCCCTACGAACAAGTAAGCTCAAGATTTAATCCTGACGAGCATACAGCAAGAATTTGTTGGCAAGTTCTAAAAGCAGCTATTTATCAATTGACAAACAACAAACCCAATGCACAGGTGTAAGTGTGTGTAAGCTCCCCCAAAAACATTACGGTTTAAAAGTAGAATAATCAACTATACACTCCCTATACCTCAAAAAAACGCTTTCAAATCTTTAAAATTCTGAAGTTGTTTGTCTTTTTCTGATAAGATGGCTTCTTCGGGTTTAATTTTCCAATCGATGTTTAAGTCTGGGTCGTTCCACATCACGCCAATTTCTGAGTCTTTATCGTAAAAGCCAGTTACTTTGTATGCAAATATCGTTTGGTCTTCTAGGGTTACAAAACCGTGTAAAAAGCCTGGTGGTACCCAAAACATTTTAAAATTATCGGCACTTAGCTCTACGGCATGGTATTGCCCATAAGTTGGCGAGTTTTTTCTGATATCAACAGCTACGTCTAATACCCTGCCTTGGATAACCCTTACCAATTTACCTTGCGCAAAGGGATGAGCTTGTGCGTGTAAACCTCTTAAAGTACCTTTTTGTGAGAAGGATTGGTTGTCTTGTACAAATTCTAAATTGATACCAGCCTGAGTAAATGTTTTCTGATTAAAACTTTCGAAAAAATAACCTCTTTCATCTTTCCAGACTTTAGGTTCTATAACGATTAAATCTTTTATTGGGGTTTCTATAAAGTTCATATAGTAGCTTGTGTAAGTTCTAAAACGCTTCTGAAAGAAAGTAGGCTATTGCCAAACTTTTGTTTGATATCTGCTTGTAATTTGGGCGAATAATGTTCTCTGTAATACACTAAATCTTCTTTAGATTTAGCAAAATACTGGGCACAATAGGTAATACCTTCATTTTGTGGTTCGGTAAGGAGAAATAGTTTAGCATCTGAAAACTTACCTGTAGAGAGTACTTCTGGTATATGGATGTTGTACATATACTCCAAATATTCTTGTTGAATATTTTCTTCTATGATAGAAGTAACATTATAGATAATCATGTTGCAAAGGTAAGTTTTTGGATGCTTAATCAATAGCAGAATCCATACATTTTAGCCCCGATAGTAGCGGCACCCCACAGCGCCCGATTTTAAGAGGGTGCGAGGAGTATAGCGGATAGCGGGAACAAAGTAAATGGTTTGCACTGCTGTTGCGCTACAAAAATTAAATAGCTTCTTTTAGTAAACGGTATTTTTTATTGGCTTCTATGACGTATAAGCTGCCAGGGAATTTTTCTAAAAGCTGCTCGTAATATTGTTTTGCCTTTTGGTTATTATTGAGTTTTTCTTGGTTTAGGAGGGCTAAATTAAACAAAGCATCATCTGCCCAGATACTTTGGCTGTGTTTTTCTATTATAGTTTCATAAGCACTTACGGCTTGTTCAAATTGTTTCATATTGGTAAAAATTCGGGCTTTGGAAACCCAAATATCATCGTCTAAAGCATGTGTTGGATAGGCTTTTGTAAGGCTATCTAGTAACGATAGTGCTTGCGTGTTTAGGTTTTGAAAACGAAGAAACTCTGCTCGGGCGTAAACTTTTAACACGATTCCGCTAGTATCTTCAACTGTGTTGTCTTGTATAAGTAGGCTTAAATCTAGCGCATCATTAGCAATAAGTTGCGATGTGGAAGCTTTTAAAACATCTAATTGAGATTTTGCCCATTTAAAATCGCCTTTATAGAAAGATATTTTTGCGTTTTTGAATTTAGCTTCTTGCCCTAGTGGATGGTTGGGGAACGCTTTTTCTACCTGCCCAAGTAGGAGTGAGGCATCCCAGAAATTTTGATTAAGGGTATAAATATCAGCTAATTCTATTTTTAATTCGGCCAAATCTTCTGGGTTAAGTCCTTTGATGTCTAAGGCAAGTTCTAAAAGTAATTCGGCTTCTTGAGTTTGGTTAAGGTAATAGGCTTTTAGGCGAGCAAGTTCTACCAATGCGTTTATGGAACGAGCATTTTTACCCAACATTTCTAAAATATCTTCATAGCTATTGGCTAGTTCTTTTAATTCGGTTAAGCTTGGGCTGTGGTTGCTGTTTAATAGTTTTTCTTTTTGAAGGTTAAGCAAGGCTAGCTTAGCAGGGCTATAATAACTGTTTTGGCTACCCTTTTCTACAACATAATTGTAGCCTTTTATGGCAGCATCGTAAGCTTCATTATCTGCCAGGATGTTGCTTAGGGCAAATACTTTAGCACCGTTATCTTGTGTTCTTTTATCAATAGCGATGGTTTGGATGAGTGCTAAATCATATTCTTTAAGTTGGGTAAATGTCCACGCTAGTAAATCTGAAAGGGCAATATTTTGCGGTACCTTTTGAACTCTTTTAAGGAGGATGGATTTGAATGTTTGATAATCTTCTGTGCTATCAAAAGTGCGTTGTAAGTTAGATTTTGCTATTTGCAAGTATTCTGGTGTAGTTTCTATAACGTTAAGAATTTCTGCCGATAGGTTGTTTTTATCTTTGGTGTAACGGTAAATGTTGATTAGCTCTATACTAAATTGGGTATCATTACCTAAAAGCTTACGGCCAGCCAGAAATGTTTTGGTAGCCATTTCTATGTTGTTGATATTATTGAAATTGCTAGCAATGGTACTGATGGTAAAAACATCTGCGGGTAGGTTTTTAATCACATCAGTATAAATTTTATCTGCTTCTGCAGTATTCCCCTTGTGTTGTTGTATAAGTCCTAAATACAGCAACAAACCAGGTGTATTACCTTCTTCTTTGATACGCTTTTTTACCAGTTTGGTAGCCTCATCAACATTATTGATTTTTAAAAGGCTGTTAAAATAATTGTCGAATATAAATACTTGGTATTGCTGGTTTTGGTAAAGCTGCTCATAAAGCTTAATGGCGTTTTGGTAATCGCCACTAAAGAAGTATTGTTGCGCTTGTATCATAGCGCTTTCTTGCTGCGCTTGTAACAATGTAGTGCAACAACTTAAAAAGGCAAATAGTAATATGAGTTTCTTTATGCTCATTTCTACTAAATTAGAAATTATTATGTGATATTTACGGTTTTTGACGAATTATAGAACGGACCTTGTATTTTAAATGTTACTAAAATGTATAACGCTGATTGCCTTGTTTTAGCTATTTTAAATTTTTGAAAGCGATAGCAGATTATTTAGTGATGATGAGAAGTTTTTTAAAAATTTTATCTGGTTTATTTTTATTTATTTTTCTGGTTTCTTGTAGTAACGAAGAAAAGCCGGCTAAAGTTTCGGTAGAAACTTTTTTTAAAAACCCTCAGCAATCTAATTTTCAAATCTCTCCGGATGGTAAGTTTATCTCTTATTTAAAACCTTACCAAGGTAAGCTTAATCTTTTTGTACAATCTTTAACCTCAAAAGCATCTTTCAGGATAAGTTCTTTTACAGATCAATCTGTACGTAATTACTTTTGGGCCAGCAATACACATTTGCTTTATTATAAAGACAATGGCGCTAGAGAGAATTTTCAGCTTTTTTCTTCTGTTTATGATGGTAGTAAAACCATCAAGATATCTCTTAAACCTAATACTAAAGTTACTTTTTTAGATTATTTAAAGTATGATTCTAATGATATTCTGCTAGCTATTAACGAGCGTAACCCTGAGAATTTTGATGTTTACAGCTTAGATTTAAAAACGGGTAAAAAGATATTGGTAGAGAAAAACCCGGGTAGTATTATAGATTGGATAGCAGATAATGATGGTGAGATAAGGATGGCTATTGGTAGCGATGGGGTAACCGAAACTTTATATTACCGTGAAAAAGGAAGCAAAGCTTTTAAACCTGTTAAATCAAGCAATTTTATCAATACCTTAAAACCTATTGGTTTTAGTAGTAAAATGCATCATATTTTTGCGCTTTCTGATATCAATAGAGACAAAAAAGCGGTGGTAGAACTTAATTGCTTAACCGGAGAAGAAACCAAAGTGCTGTATGAGAATAAAGAACGAGATGTGCTGGAGGTAAGTTATTCTAGGAAAAGCCAATCGTTAAATTTTGCTGTTTTTGAAAATCCGAAAAGAGAAATTTATTTTTTTGATAAGCAGTTAAAAGACGCTTTCGCTGATATTAAAAAGAAATTAAGTAATGATGAAATAAGGCTGATACATAAAGACCAAAAGGAGCAGCATTTAATTATCAGAACTTTTACAGACAGAGACCCGGGTTCTTATTATTTCTATAATTTGGAGGATAGAAATTTGATGAAGCTGGCAGATGTAAACCCAGATATTAAGCCATCTGAAATGTGCGAGATGAAGCATGTAAAATTTAAAAACAGAGATGGTTTAGAGATAGAAGGTTTTTTAACTTTACCTAAAGGCAGAGGATCTAAAAATCTACCTGTAGTTATCTATCCACACAGCGGGCCAAATCTAAGAAATTCATGGGCCTACTCTCCAGAGGTACAATTTTTTGCTAATCGAGGTTATGCAGTTTTTCAGATTAATTTTAGAGGATCTACCGGATTTGGCAAGTCATTTTTAAAACAAGGTTTCAAAAACTGGAGTAAAAATATACAGCATGATATTACTGATGGTGTAAATTGGTTAATTAAAGAAGAGCTAGCTGATGCTAACCGTATTGCTATTTTTGGTTATAGTTTCGGAGGTTTTTCTGCTCTAAACCAAGTGGTTTATAACCCCAATCTTTACGTTTGTGCAGCTTCATATTCTGGATATATCAATTTGTTTACTTATTTAAAAGGTTTTCCGGCTTATTATAAGCCTTACCAACAAATGCTTGATGTATTAATTGGCAACCCAGAAAAGGATGTAGAATATTTACGCTACTCATCACCGGTTTTTCAGACCAATAGAATTAAAACGCCATTAATTATTTGGCAGGGTGGTAAAGACCCGAAAGTTAATTTAAGCGAGACCAACCAGTTTGTAAAGGAGCTGCGTAAAAATCAAGTAGAAGTAAATTATATTGTTGATAAAACAGAAGGACATTATCTGAGCGACGAGAAAAATAAAATAAATTTTTATACACAAGTAGATTTGTTTTTTGATAAATATTTAAACCGTTCTAAATAAATGAAGGCAGAAGAGTTAAGATATCGTAAAAACTTCCTTCTGATTGTCGTTTTTATGGTTTTAATTTCTGTTTCTTTGATAGTAGCGCTTTTTTTGGGTTATAATTTTACTAGAAAATATGTTGAAAACGAGTTTTCATCAAATAAGATTGAAGTTTTAGAACAAACGTTAGCGCCGTTTAATACTTTTTTTCAAAATACTGTTCCAGAGGTTTCTTTCTATCAAGGTTATTTAGATTCTACCTCCGCCTCTAAATATGCAGATTCTGTACTTCAACAATACCGTTTTGTAGAGCGTATTATCTTTTACGATGCCGAAATTAGCAACAGGCCTATAGCAGATGGTTTAACACTAGGTAATTTCTCTTTGGGTATAAAGAATGTTTTTAGATATGGGCGTAATATTTCTAAAGACTCTATCGTGATTTTTGATAATTCTAATCCGGGTGGTTTATCATTAAATAATGCAGAAGAGCTTAATAAGGCAGGTTTAAAATTAGGTAACTATATAGAGCAGGCAGATACTACCCAGGCTTTATCAGAAGAAACAATTTTTAAAACTTTTTATAACATTATCCCTAACCGTATTACTTACATGAATGTGCCGCGGCGGGAGGAGATTAAAGTTTACAAAGATTTAATGTTAAAAAAGCTACCACCATCACCAAGGTACCAACAGGATATTTTTACTTTTGAGCTTAACCCTTATCAATTAGTTATTAAAAATCCACATCCAGAGATTTACCAATTTATAAATATTCGTAAGCAATCTTTTGACCCTATCTTAGAAAAACCAAACCTATTAACTACAGATATTTCTTTGTCAGGCCCCTTTGCAGATTACAAGCTTTATTTCGCCAGTGAGAAAGATTTCTTGATTAAAGAAGTGGGCAGAAGATTTATGCCAATTGCCTTTGGTGTGTTTTTTATTTATTGTATACTGGCGTTAATTACTTTTTTGATTTACCGTAATCTCAACATCAACCAAAAACTATTTAAACTACAATATGATTTTATAAACAACTTTACACACGAGTTTAAAACGCCTGTTTCTGTAATCAAAATTGCTGGTAACAATATTAAAAGTGCTAAGGAATTATCAGAAAGGGAGAAAAACCATTATGGGAAAATTTTAGATGAAGAAGCCGATAGGCTGAACGATTTGATGAATAGGTTGTTATCTTTTACTCAGATAGAAAATAGGGCTATCAAGCTTAAAAATGAAGAAATTAACCTAGAGGTTTTTGCTCAAAACATCATAGATTCTTTTCAAATTAAATACAAAGACTATGAGATAGATTTGCTGATAAAAGGAGTTGAAACTTTTAAGTCAGATCCGTTGTTATTAGGTAGTTTATTTGATAATTTAATCGAAAACGCTTATAAATATGCCAAGCCAGGAAGTAAATTCATGAAAATAACCATTTATAAATTCAGAAAGAATATTATTTTTTCTTTTGAAGATAAAGGTATAGGTATAGAACGTAAGGAAATAAAGAATATATTTAAGAAATTTTATCGCATCCAAAGCCAATATAACCAACAGGGCAGTGTAGGTTTAGGTTTGGCATTTTGTAAAGAACTGGTTAATTTTATGGATGGCGATATTACCGTAACCAGCAAGCCCGGCATAGGCTCGCATTTTAAAATAACCTTGCCATACGATAAATAATGATGCAGAAAGATATTAAAATAGCAATTATTGAAGACGATGAAAATCTTAGATTTTTAGTTTCGCACCGTTTACAAACAGAAGGATATAAGGTAGTAGAATGTGCAGATGGTAACTTGGCAGAAGAAATGGTTTTAACCGAGCAGCCTGCTATAGTGCTTCTGGATTGGATGCTGCCTGGAAAACAGGGTTCAGAAATATGTGCAGGACTTAGAGCTAAAGGCTTTGAAAACCTCATCATCATGATGACAGCTAAAGCACAAGACCCGGATAAAATAGATGCTTATAATTTTGGAGCTTCAGACTATGTAACCAAACCTTTTAATATGGATGTTTTGGTAGCTATGTTAGACAGTAAGATTAAGTATGTGGTAAGCCACGATAAATCTGAAATCAGCAAATTTGGTGATATGGAGCATCACCCAAACACCCACTCTTTATTGAAAAACAATAAGAAAATTGAGTTAACCATTCTAGAGAATAGGATTTTACTTTATTTCTTGAAAAACGTAAATAGTATTATCAGTAGAGATGATTTAATGATGGTAGTATGGGGCTATAATTCTGATGTAAATACCAGAACCCTAGATATGCACATTGTTAGGTTAAGAAAAAAGATAGAAGACAACCCAGACCGCCCGCAGTTTTTACAAACAGTTAGAGGCGTAGGTTATAGATTTCACGTTTAATACAAACTTTTACCCTAGTTTATTTTTAAAGTGTTGAAAATAAATTTGATGAAGCCAAATAGAAAAGAAAAAAACTGATAAACTTTATACCCTTTATTATTTGTGGATGATTTATTCATATCTAAAAATTAATGGCTAAAGTTACACCCTTAATACCGAAAAAAAACTACCCAAAACGGGTAGTTTTTTTTTGAGGTCTCATTCATATTTTAGCATTACATTTAAATAAAATGTAATGTTATAAAAATGCGTTTGATACAGTATTTAATACATCCCAAGCTTAATAACCCTTTACATGAAGATTATAAAAAGGCAGTAATTTTTGCTTATGCACTTGTGGTAACAAATATTTTTCTGATTTTTTACCTGGCTTACTTTTTTGTATTCCATCATCAAGACCATATAAAAATTGCCACTAATATTTTAGGTTATCTAGGGTTTTTAATTGCCGCTATCTATTTTAGATTAAAGTCTGATTTAAGCAGTTCATTAGGCTTTTTTATGTTCATTTGTACCTTACCTGTTTTAGTAAGTGTTTACCATACAGGCGGTATATATTCTGTTGATAATATATGGCTGCTTTTACTTATTGTTTGTGCTTACTTGTTTACCAATGTAACGGTAGGTAACATCTTATCAGGTTTTGTGGTGGCGTTTATGATTACGCTGTACATGCTGGATATCTATCAAACATTTCCATTTAAAGCCTATGTCGTTCAGCATACATCAACCCACAATGTATTTACCTATATTTTTGTGATTGTGTTTTTATCAGGATTGATTATCGCTTTCAAAAAAATACTAGAAAAAGCTAACCATAAAATACAAAGTTTAAAGCAAGAAAGAATTCAGGAACTGGAAGAAAAAATTAAAGCTAAAACAGAAGAGCTGAGTAAATTAAGAAATGAATTAGCTAGAGATTTTCATGATGAGATGGGTAACAAACTAGCCAGTATTACCATTTTATCACAGTCTGTAAGTTTAAGAATCAACAATCCGGAAGGGCATGAAGAAGAGATAAAGCAACTTCTACATAGTATAGAAGAGCGTTCTATGCAGTTGTATCATGGTACAAAAGACTTTATTTGGTCTATAGATTTTAAAAGTGATTATGCTGATGAGCTATTTATCTATTTGAGAGATTTTGGAGAAGATTTTTTTGTAAAACTAGGAGTTAGCTTTTATTCAGCATCTGCTATTAAACCAGAGGATAACTTAAGGTTTAAGGCTACCGTAAGCAGGCAGCTGATTTACATTTTTAAAGAAATGATGACTAATGCCGCCAAACATGCAAATGCCACACAAATAGTTTTTAAAATGAAAGAGCTTAATGGTGGTGTAGAAATTTATTTCTCTGATAATGGGTCAGGTTTTAGTGATCATGAAGTTTGTAAACGTGGTATCAATAATATCAACAACAGAATTAAAAAGATTGGAGCTATTTTAAAAGTTTCTTCTTCTTTAAATGAAGGCACCACATTTACAGTGTGGGCCCCCTTAGCATCAAAAGATTAATATGGTTTTAAAAAGGAAAATTATCATTGTAGAGGATAATGGCGATGTAGCTAAAGGATTTGAACTTTTGATTAATAATAGTGAAAATTACAAGGTAGTTGCGGTTTATGATAATGGCGAAGATGCAATTAAGGATATTAAAAAGTTAAAGCCTGATATTATTTTGATGGATATAGACTTGCCGGGAATGAGTGGTATTGAAGCTACATCTATCATCAAAACGAGCTATCCTAAAATAGACATCATTATAATTACAGTATTTGAAAATAGCGAACGCGTGTTTGAAGCTATGTGTGCTGGTGCGGTTGGCTATCTTACCAAAAACAATGGCTACCAAGAATTAATAAGAGCTTTGGATGAGGCCTCTAAAGGTGGAGCGCCTATGAGTGCCAATATCGCTAGAATGATAGTAAAGTCTTTTGAAAAGAATGTTATTGAAAATCCGCTATCAAAAAAAGAAACTGTGGTTTTAACACAGCTTGCAGAAGGTAAAAGTTATAAATCTATTGCTGTAAACTTAGATATTAGTGTGGATACAGTAAAGTTCCATATTAAAAATATTTATATCAAATTACAGGTAAATAATAAAGAAGATGCTATCGCAAGAGCAAAAGAATTTAAATATATATAGCTATTTCAACTTGTTTAAGAGTACTTGAAACTTTTCTCGCCACTCGGCAGTAAGCTCTTGTAAGGCAACTAACTTTTTTAACCAAGCTTTATTTTTATTGTCGTGGTAACGAATACGGTTGATATCCATCACCGAAATTTTAGCTGGGTGACTATAAATTTTAACCAATTTATCTGTTACGTTTACTTTACCGGGTTTTATGGTTCTCAGATAAAAGCCTGTAAAGCCGGTTTCTTGGCATAGTACCGGAAATTGCTTTAAATTGTGTCTGATACCAATGATGTAACATGGACCACGTGGCTCAGAAACTTCAACTACAGCTTCTCCAAGTTCGTATCTATCGCCAATAAAAACATTTTCTTCTAATGCGTTATCACCCGTTAAAGTTAAATTCTCGCCAAAAGCGCCACTTTGTAAATCCAGATGTAAGGTTTCATTCCAATATGTAAATCTATCGGCATTATAACAGCAAATAGCTTTATCATTACCACCGTGATATTTAGTGTGCACTACTGTATCCCCTTCAAAACCTGTTAGGGTGAGGTAAATTTCAGGAGTGCTAATAGGCTCTTTATTGTAAGCTGTTCGGGTAGATTGATGGTCGGCAACCAAACGCTCTGCCTTACCTTTTATATTGATAGTTTTAATAGGGATGATACTCATATCGCTAAGTTAAAAAGTAGTAACATCAGGTATTGTAAAATTAAAGTGCCATCCAGATACAAGAAATAATAATACTCGTTTTTCTCCCATGTTGATTTTAAAATGAGCCAACCAGCAAGCACTATGGTAAACATCAAACCAAAAAAACTTGCATTAAAGCCACTATTGAAAACAAATAGCATGATTAAATATAAAGCTAGTAACAATTGGCAAAATAGGTAAGCTTTACTTTCTCCAAAAATAGTAGGGATGGTTTTTAAATCAGAATTTTTATCCTGAAAAAGGTCTCTAATATCAAAAGGGACAGTAATAGCTGCAACAAATAAGAATCTTTTAGCTGTTAGCAAGGTGGTATCCTGTAAAGATATAAAGCTGATGTGTAACTCGTTAATTTCTAAAATAGGCAAAGCAACTGTACTTACAGCCCATACAGCGGCAATTAAAAAAAGCTTTAACCCTGGTATATTTCTTAAACCAAACTTTTGATTGTTGAGGCTAAACAGGGGTAAAGAGTAGCCAAAAGAAACCAAGCCTAACAAACATAATAATACTTTAGAAGCAAAGCTCAGTAAGAAAAATAATGGAATTAATGATAATACGGCAATTAAGGTAATAGAGATGTTTAATCTGTAATGACTAAAAATCCACCGCACCCTGCAGTAAGGCGAGTTTAAATAATCCTGAGGTTTTTGAATCAGGATGCTGAAATTATAAATGGTTAGGGTAGCAAAAAATAAAAAAGCCAGTATGGTATAAACTGGCTTTATATCTAATAAATAATAAGTTACTAAACCCTGTGCAACAGCACCTAAAGCAATAAAAACATTGCTGAACAGTAAAAAATCAAGAAATTTTTTAAGCTGGTTCATCATCGTTTTAGTGCTTTTTTTTAAGCACTCTTCAATTCAAATATCGTGATTTCGGGTAACATTCCAACCCTACCTGGGTATCCAATAAAACCAAAGCCTACGTTAACATAAAGCTGTTGGTTATTTTCTTGGTATAAGCCTTTCCATTGTTCATAAATATACTGAACGGGACTCCATTGGAAATCTCCTGTATCAATTCCAAATTGCGAGCCATGGGTATGTCCGGAAAACATAGCGTCTATTTGAGGGTAATCTTTTAAGACCTGCGCTTTCCAGTGTGATGGATCATGAGAAAGGAGCAGTTTAACCGGCAAATCATCGGTATTTTTTACCGCTTCTTCCATCTTTCCAAATTTAGGAAAACGTCCAGCACCCCAGTTTTCTATTCCTAAAATACCTATCTCTTCGTTATCCACTTTAATTCTGCGATGCTCGTTAATCAATAAATCCCAACCCATATTTTTATGGCTTTTGATAATGTCTTGATGGTTTTTGTCTTGTGCAGCTTGTGATGGCCATTTTTCATACATGCCATAATCATGGTTACCCAAGCAAGAAAATACACCTAAAGGTGCTCTCACTTTCGAGAAAATATCTTGATAATCTCTAAGTTCTGATGCTTTTCCGTTTACCAAATCGCCAGTAAAGAAAGTAATATCTGGTTTTTCATTCAGCAACATTTCTACACCACCTAAAACGGCTTTTTTATTGTAAAAACTACCCGAGTGTATATCAGAAAGTTGCGCTATTTTAATCCCATCAAAAGCTTTAGGCAAATTTGGTAAAATTAAAGTTTGCCTTTTGATGCGATAATCATGTGCTCCAGAGGCAATACCCCAACTTAATGTACCAAAAGGAATAGCGGCAACGGCCATACCCGTTTTTACCAAAAAATCAGACCTGCTGATGTTGTTTTCGTTTTGAGGGTTTTCTACAAGAACTTCTTTTTTATTTGATTTTCTTTTAAACCAAATGATGAGTCTTCTAAAATCATCTATCAATAAAATAGGGATGAAGAAAAACTTGCTTACAAAGGTTAAGAAAAACGCTACCAAAGTAACCGAACGTATTCCTAATTTGATATTGAAAAATATGGATATGAGAACTCCAATCAATAAAATGATGGTATAACCCCACCAGATATTTTTGAAGCGTTTTTTCTTCTTTTCAGACCAGTTCGGAAAAATGCTACGAATTGCATTGTAGATATAAACATCAAAAACCACTAGTAAAATGGAAATGATGATTAAAGAATATATTCTGCCCATTTAAATTATTTTTGATTTGATGAGTAATGTTAACATGGTATAAAATGGTCAATCCTAATGAGCTTTTCTTTGTTGAAAAATAAGATCCATGAGGAATCTGCTAGTTGATTTTGACTAATCTTTAAATAAACGGATGTAAAATTTCCTAATTGATGAACATCTATGTGGCCTTTAAATTTTACAGCTTTAGGATAAATTTTCTCAATTTCTTTTAATGTAGTTTGATGGTTTAATAGGAGTTTACCTATTTTTAAATAGAGATTTGGACTATCCTTAAAATTCATGCTACTCAATACAATCGTATCGCCATATAATTCAAAATTAGTGCTTTTATAGCGTACTTCTTTAAAGTTCTTATTATAGAATGAAACACATACATCATCCATATTAGGAATGACTACTTGATCTGGTTTACCTATTAAGTTGTATAAAGAGAGGGTATCTGTAATTAAAGGAAGTTTACCATTGATTTTAACTTTTGTGAAATCTAAATACTCTTTATTATTTAAAATAGAGTCTCTTAATATGTCTCCATCTAAAACAGTTTCCTCAACCTTTGAAATTGAATCTATAATTTTTGAATCAGAAGATAAACTTTGATGTTCTTTATTCTTACTTTCATTATTACAGCTAGAAATTGCAATAAAGATTATAAAACATATAGATCTAAATTTCATATCCATTAATAATTATCATCATAATCTTCTTCATCGTCTTCAAACTCGGCTGTGAATAAGCTGTTAAACATATCTTTAAACTCAAAACCAGTTTCTAAAAAGCCTTTGCTAATTAAAGAAAATTCGGCCAAACCATGTAAAACAAATTCCATCAATAATAGATGTTGGTTTTTACTTAAAGATGGATGTATTTTCTTTACCAAATCTTTCAAGCCAGGAACGCTGTTTAATTGTTTTTCGTATTCTTTCTGCGTTAAATGGTCTAAAATATGGATGGTATTACCCGCACTAAACCAATTGATGATTTCTGCATATAAATTCCCAGTTTTAGATTTTTTCATCTTCTCTGGGTCTGGGAAATAAGTAGCCAGTAAAGTACGTATAGCTTTGCCAATAAGAATGTTAGCAACTTTTGCTGGTCCTTCTAATTCTCCTTCATAAACCAATTCTATTTTTCCGGTTATGGCAGGTATAACGCCCAAGAAATCTGTAATACGTACAAAAGTCGATTTTTCATCATTCAGCAACATTCTTCTTTCTGCATGTGAGACTAAATTCTCATAAGCAGAAATCGTTAAACGAGCCGATACACCTGATTTTTTATCAATATACTCGGAGTTTCTGGCTTCAAAAGCTATTTGCTCTACCAAATCTTTTACTAGGCCGTCTGCCTCAATTAAGCGCTGTTCATCTGTAAGGGCAGCTTCTTGCTGCGTTATCTTTCTTGATATTTCTACAGATTTAGGGTAATGCGTTAAAATCTGACTTTCTATACGGTCTTTTAGAGGCGTAACGATAGATCCACGGTTGGTATAATCTTCTGGGTTGGCGGTAAATACAAACTGTACATCAAGCGGTAAGCGTAATTTAAAACCTCTTATTTGAATGTCTTTTTCTTGTAAGATATTAAATAGTGCTACTTGTATACGAGCTTGTAAATCAGGCAATTCATTAATGACAAAGATGCTTCTATGCGCTCTTGGGATTAAACCGAAATGAATTACTCGTTCATCAGAATAATTTAATTTTTGCGTAGCAGCTTTGATAGGGTCAACATCGCCAATTAAATCTGCAACGGTAACATCTGGCGTAGCCAATTTTTCTGTATACCTATCGTTACGGTGTAACCAGGCAATGGGTGTATCATCGCCTAGGGTCTCTACGGTATGTTTACCAAACCAGCTGATAGGGTTCAGTGGGTCATCATACAAATCAGAACCTACAATATAAGGTACATACTCATCTAATAGGTTTACCATTAAACGGGCAATACGGGTTTTTGCTTGTCCTCTTAAACCTAATAATAATATGTTGTGCCTGCTCAAAATTGCAGTTTGTAAATCAGGAAGAACGGTATCTTCAAAACCAATGATGCCTTCAAAACCTAAATCCTTACTTTTTAATCTTTTAATCAGATTCTCTCTTAGCTCTTCTTTGATGGATCTGCTCTTGTATCCCGATTTTTTTAGTTCTCCTAATGTTGTCATTTTTTTTGTTGCTAGTTTGTTAGGTTCTGGTTGGTTAGTTTGTTAGACTTTGCTATCGTCCATTGTTTATCGTCCATAGTCCATCGACTAATTACTAATGAACTAATCCTCATTACTAATGAACTAATCCACACTCCTACCTTACTGTCCTTCTCCTGTTTTTGATATAATCTTCAAATATGTATTCGCCTAAACCTTTTAAAGAGCTGTAAAAAGCTCTGCCGCCGTTTACTTCTGTAAATTGTCTTACAAACTGTTGTAGGTAAGGGTCGCGGGCTATCATAAAAGTGGTGATAGGGATATTTAATTTTTTACACTGTGCCGCCATGGTTAAGGTTTTGTTAATCACCTTTCTATCTAAGCCAATGCTGTTTTTATAATATTTTAAACCTTCTTTTAGGCAGGTAGGTTTCCCATCTGTAATCATGAAGATTTGCTTATTATGCGTTTTTCTTCTGCGTAAAATATCGGTAGCCAATTCTAAACCTGCATAAGTATTGGTGTGGTAAGGGCCAACTTGTAAATAAGGTAAATCTTTAATGCTGATAGGCCATGCATCGTTACCAAAAACAACAATATCTAAGGTATCTTTTGGATATTTAGTACTGATGAGCTCTGCCAAAGCCATAGCTACTTTTTTTGCTGGTGTAATACGGTCTTCTCCGTACAAAATCATGGAGTGAGAAATATCAATCATCAAGACGGTAGAAGTTAGGGTTTTATAATCTCTCTCTTCTACTTCGAGGTCTTTTTCGGTCATCATAAAATCGTTGATGCCATGGTTGATTTGCGCATTATGGATAGAGCTGGTCATATCAATCTGGTCTAAACTATCGCCAAATTGATATTCTCTTCTATCGGCATTTTTCTCTTCTCCGCTGCCAGAGCTATTGGTGTTATGGTTGCCTTTTCCAGATTTTTTAAGCTTACCAAAAATTTCTTCCAAGGCGGATTTCCTAATGGTTTGCTCGGTCTTTGCAGTAATGTTAAAACCACCTTTAGGGTCATCATCACTTAAATAGGCTTTATTCTTAAGGTCTTCAATAAAATCGCCCATGCCATAATCGTTATTGGTAAGCTTATGTTGCTTATCCAACTCGTTAAGCCAAGCCAAAGCTTCGTTAGCGTCTCCGGCGGTATAGTTTAGAAGTTCAAGAAAAAGCTTAAGCAGTTGTTCAAACCCACCTCTTGGCAATTCTTCTTCAGAAAATTTAGAAAACCCGTATCCTCTCATTGCTGCAAATGTTTGGTTATTTAACGATTGATAAAGTTAAAAGTTTGTAAGGTGAGTGATTAAGTTTTTAGGTTAAATTGCTGTCATATTACTACCAAGCTCTCTATTAATTTCTTACTTCATTTATTTTCTTAAAAAGCTATTTTAAGCAGCATAATTTCATTAATATTGGATGCTATGAATAAATAAATGAGCTTAGAAGAATTTAAAATTTAGCTCAGTCGCAATATGAATAACACTTTCAATTACCCACGATATATAAAAAACTAGTTTTAGATAAATGATGCAATACATACAAGAGATAAAACAAATTTTAACCCAAGCAAGGCAAAGAAGCTATCAAGCCATCAACACAGCTATGATAGAAGCTTATTGGAGAATAGGCGAGAAGATTGTTTTAGAAGAGCAGAATGGTAAAGACCGAGCTGATTATGGTAAGGCCATCATTAAAACTATTTCTAAGGAACTTTCCGATGAATTTGGAAGGGGTTTTTCTGAAAGGAATATCCGTAATTTTAGGCAATTCTATCTCACTTTTCCGGATGCTGAGATTTTGCAGACACTGTCTGCAAAATTGAAAAATATTAGCAGTAATTAGATAAAGTTTATAAACTCTATTACTTTCAAAAAAGTAAAATAAATGAATAAAAAAATCTACACACTGTGTAGAGAATTAAAATTATTTGGTGTTAAACCTTACTAAACCTAAGAAACAACCCAAATGAGTAAAGATAGATCAGCACAAGTATTTCATTTTGACCTTTATTATAACATCTACTTGCTATGGTAATTTTACAAGTGTTTTTAGTAGAGATTTAATATATCATGTATTTATTTCATATAAAAAAAGCCCTTGTAGGGCTTTATATTTAATGTACATTTTCAATTAAAATCAATCAATTATTTTACGATGATATCCATAGTTTTAAATGTTGTTTGTATAAATATATGTATTAACACTTTAATTACAAAAAATAATAACAATTGTTTGTGATTAGGTATATGCTTACTTTACTTTACTTTACAAGAGTTTCCGCTAAAAAATTCTCCTTTCACAATATCATTTTTATGCTTGTAGGTTTTTTTAATAACTCTGGTAAAACCTGTTAATGAATGTTTAGCAATAACTTCAATAGTTATGAAATTTTTCTTACTTATTAAATGATGTATGTCTGTATAGGTCAAAAATTGTGCCGCGTAATCAGTTCTTTTTTCTAATCTCTTTTCACCAAGAATGAGATTTTGAAATAGATGTCCTATATACAATCTATTGATTACCCATTGAAAATCTTTAACAAGCGGAATAGTTTTAAAATGGAAATTCTCGGCATTTTTTGATGGTATTATTTCAGTATTCCAAACTCTTACTTGAATATCATATATTCTAAAAAATAAAGATTTGTTTATTATTTTAAAAAAGTAACTGTTTTGGGTTTCTAAAGGTTGTGATTCGTCATAACTATGAGCGATTTTATCACATATAACTACTCTAGGCTTTAAAAGTGCTAGAATTAATAAGAATAACCCAGAAGAAAACAGTCCGGTTATGATATTATTAAATAAGTTAGATTCAATAAATCTATTTAGTGCTTCCATAAGGTAATTATTTACTAAAGTAATAATTTGTCTTATGAAAAAAAATAGTTATAAATATATTCATAGAATGCTTTCTAAAACCAAAAAGCCCAGCTATTACAGCCAGGCTTTTACCCACATCACTATTACGAAAAAATTATTTTGGTAATACTACGCTATCAATTACATGGATAACGCCGTTTTTTTGATTCACATCTGCAATGGTAACATAGGCAGTTCCTTTGTTTTCATCCCAAAGTTTTACTTTATCACCATCTAAAGAAGCGTATAATTTACCACCATTAACGGTTGTAAAAGTTGCTTTTCCGTTACCTGCTTTAATAGCTTTAACTACATCAGCAGCAGAAAATTTCCCTGCTAAAACATGGTATGTTAAGATGCTAGTTAATTTTGCTTTGTTTTCTGGTTTTACTAAAGTTTCTACCGTTCCGGCAGGTAATTTTTCAAATGCCGCGTTGGTTGGTGCAAATACCGTAAACGGACCTTTACCTTTTAAAGTTTCTACTAAACCGGCAGCTTTTACAGCAGCTACTAAAGTAGTGTGATCTTTAGATTTAACCGCATTATCAATAATGTCTTTAGAGGCATACATAGGTGCACCACCTACCATTGGGTTTTCTTGTGCTTGTACATTTGTAGTTGCCATAGCTACTAAGGCAAATACAGCTAAAAATATTTTCTTCATTTTCTTCTTGTTTGTTTGGGAGCATTTACGCTGTAAAACAAACTCTGGATTTTAAAAAATGAAAAATATTTTTATCTCACTGATAGTTAATGGCTTGTATGTCTAAATAACTTCTCTTTTTCTAATCATTTTAGAAAAATAAGCCGGGAAGAAACGCTTTATAAGCACCGCAAATTTTTCTTTTTTGCCAATTAAAACTTCTTCTTTTTTCTTTTCAACAGCTTTTAAAATTTGTGTAGCACAGTCTAAAGCAGATAAGCCTTCTTCTTGGTTTTTATCCATTTTATTGTAGAGAGAACCATCTCCGGTAACAGAGTTTAGGGTAATATCCGTACGAACAAAACCTGGACAGATGATAGAAATAGCTATACCATGCTGATAAACTTCATTCCTTAAAGAATCAAAATAGCCATGTAAAGCATGTTTAGATGCTGCATAGGAACTTCTATATTGAGTGCCAAATTTCCCTACCAAAGAACTCATCACTACAATATGCCCACTTTTTTGGTTGATCATTTTTGCTACTACAGCTTTACTCAAGATTACCGTTCCCCAGTAATTGGTATTCATGATTTTTTCTTCAGTGGCAGTGGTGGTTTCTAACGCTAAAGAACGCTGACTAATCCCTCCACAATTAATGAGCAGGTCTATCTTGCCATAAATTTTCCAGGCTTCTTCTGCTTTTTGAGCTAAAGTTTCTTTTTGCTCTAAGTCCAAAGGTAGGATATGAATATCTAAAGGATTACCTTTTAGTTTTTGCTTTAAATCATACAGTTTTTCTCTACTACGGGCAGATAAAATAACTTTAGCACCTTGCTGAAAAAGTATAATGCTTAAAGCTTTCCCTATACCAGAGGAAGCACCTGTTATCCAAACAATTTTATTTTTAAAGTTCATGGTCTTCTATAAAAAGTTCGGCAGCAATATGGTCTGCATACAGCTTGCCATTGGGTGTTAAAATGAAATGATTTTCTACAAGCGTAACCCAACCTCTGTTAACAAATTCTTCTATATTTTGCTTTAAATTTTCAGATGTATCAGTATCAAATTTAGCTATAACCTCTGGATAATTTATACCCCACATGGTTCTTAGACTAGTCATTACATATTCATTAAAACGGTTAGCAAAGCTTAATTCTTCTAGCTCAAAAGGAATGGTATTTTGCATTAAAGCATCGGTGTATTTAGCATTATTGGCTATATTCCATTGTCTGCTTATGCCGTTAAAAGAGTGTGCCGATGGTCCGATACCTAAATATTTAACACCTTTCCAATAATTGGTATTGTGCTTAGAATAGTTTTTGTTTTTAGCGAAGTTAGAAATCTCGTAATGTTCAAAGCCTTGTTCTGCTAGCTTTTCCATCAAAATTTGAAACTGTCGGGCACTTTGGGCATCATCCATAGGTTTCTGCAAACCTTTTTGTACAAAAGAAGCTAGAGCTGTTTTTTGCTCAACCGTCATACTGTAGCAAGAAATATGTTGTATATCCAATGCTAGCGTTTGGTTAATATTAGCCAGCCATTTTTCATCACTTAATAAAGGGTACCCGTAAATTAAATCGATGGTGATGTTTTCAAAACCAGCATCCTGAGCAGTTTTAATAGCATATTCACTTTCTTTGGCTTCATGCGCTCTATTCATCCATTTTAAATCTTCCTCAAAAAAAGATTGTACACCAATACTAAAACGGTTGATGGAGGTATTTCTTAAAGCTTTGATTTTTGTAGGGCTTAAATCATCAGGATTAGCCTCTAGTGTAATTTCTGCTGTATCGGCTATTTCAAAAGTGTGATATAAGGTGTGGAAAATATGGTTTAAATCCGTCTCAGACAAAATAGAAGGCGTACCGCCACCAAAATAAATGGTTTCTATAGGTTCTTGCTCAAGATAATTTTTCTGAATTTGAATTTCTTTAAGGATAGCTGCCAGCATTTCATCCTTATACTTTAAAGAAGTACTAAAATGAAAATCGCAATAATGGCAAGCCTGTTTACAAAAAGGAATATGGATATAAATACCTGCCATTTTGCAAATGTAAGGATATGTTAGGTAAACTTATTTAATTAAAGTAAAAGGAGATTTAAAATTTACATGTGAGGATTAATTTTTTTGATGATTTAATTTTATATTTGAAGTAAGATTAAGATATTTATAATGAAAAGTTGCTTTATTTAGCAATTTAAAAACATGAACGCTCAAACTTGGTATAATATAAAACAGGGCGACCAGCAAGCCATGATGCTACTTTATAAAGAGAGCTATCAGGATTTGTATGCCTTTGGTTTTAGAATTTGTGCTAACAAAGAGCAGGTAAAAGATTGTATTCATGAGATGTTTTGTGAGATATGGCAAAAACGTCATGCTCTGGCAGAAGTTCAGCAAGTGAAAGCATATCTCCGTACTTACTTAAAAAGAAAGCTACTCAAAGAAATTTATCAAAACCATAATCACGAGGGCTTAACTAAAGTTGATGAGGGTATAGGCAAGGAAAAATCTTATGAAAGCTTATTGATAGAAGCCCAAGAGAGCGATGAAAAGAAGAAAAAGCTATGGTTAGCTTTAGATCATTTGACTAAAAATCAAAGAGAAATCATCAAACTCAAGTTTTACGAGGGTTTAAACTATGAGCAAATTGCTTCTGCACTTAATTTGCAACCCCGTACGGTTTATAATCATGTTTATGAGGCACTACAAGTATTAAGAAAGCTGCTAAAATCATTCATTATATTCTTTTTCTTCCTTTTTTGAAGTGATTTTAAGCTGTTCTGAAAAAAAGTTAAAAAATTTCTGGTAAAAAGTAAAGGTTTTTTGCACTGTATATAAAAGTCAGAAAACTAAACAAACTAAGATGAAGAAAATTTTACTTTTTATCCCCCTTTTAATTTCTTGTATAGCGGTTAAAGGGCAATGGAATGGTGCGACTCCTATTGTAACCACTAGTAATACTACAGCTAAAACAGCTCCAGTTGCTATTAATGATGGTAATGGCAATATGATTATAGCATGGGTGGATGCCAGAAATTCTGCAACTACGGGTACAGATATTTATATCCAAAAAATTAATAAAGATGGAACATTACCTTGGGGAGCAGAGAAAATTGTTTGTAATGCAGCTGAAGGGCAGTCTAATGTTAGTTTAACTTCTGATGGAGCAGGTGGTGCTATATTGGTTTGGGATGATAATAGGAACTCCGCAACAACAGGTACTGATATTTATGGACAAAGGGTTAATGCCTCTGGTAATATTTTGTGGGCAGCAAATGGGGTAATTATTGCTAATGGGGATGATACACAAACCTCTGCAATACTCTCTATGATAAATGCTACTGAAGCGGTTATTGTTTGGCGAGACTCAAGAAGATTAGTGCCAAAACCAAGTAATCCCACTGAGTTTGTAAGAGACCAAGATCCTTTCGCTAATAAAATTTTAATAAGTGATGGTTCTAAACAATGGGGTGCCAATGATATTCAATTATCTGACGCTTTGGGAACTCAAACGGAACTTGCTATACTCCCAGATGGAAATAATGGAATATTTATAGTTTGGACAGATCCCTCGGGTACACCTACTTTAACCTCGGATAGAGATATTTTTGGTCAAAGATTAAATAATTCTGGAACTAAATTATGGGCAACATCATCAACCATTGGTTTACCATTAATTTCTGTGGCAGGCATACAACAAACAGCTTCAATTGCTTTAGATGGGGCTGGAGGATTGGTGGCAGTTTTTTCTGATGCAAGATCTGGCACTAATGGAGGAAGCGATATTTACGCACAAAGGTTTGATAGTAATGGTGCAAAGGTTTGGGTAAACGATGTAAAAGTGGTTGATGCAATTGGTTTTCAATCTAATCCTTATGTAGTAAATTCGAATAATGAATTCGTATGTATATGGTCAGATCCAAGGGCGACTAATAGAAATATATATGCACAAAAGCTAGACTTGTCTGGTACTTTAAAATGGACACCATCTGGAGGTACGGCACTAGATGGTATAGCTATTTGCACAGCAACGGGAAATCAACCAACATCTAGTACGTTTAGCGGAGTAGTTTTACAAGGCGACGGTTTAGGTGGTGCTTTTATAGTTTGGGACGATGCTAGAGGTACAGATAATGGTGTTTACAGCCAATATATCAATACAACAGGTGCTATCCAATTTGCAGCTAATGGTTTACTTGTATCTGATGCTACAGGAAATCAAAGAACGCCAGTTATTATAGCAGATGGTTCTGGTGGTTTTATTACAGCATGGACAGATTCAAGAACTTCAACAAATGGCGAAATTTATGCAGCTAGAATTAGTTCTACCGGCACCCTACCCGTAACCTACACCTCCTTTACCGCTACTAAAAACACTTTAAACGAAGTTTCTTTAGTTTGGAATATTGCTTCTGAAATTAATACAGATGAATATTTAATAGAAAGAAAAGGAGAAACTGGAGATTTTATTACTATCGGAAGTTTAAAAGCTCAACAACTAAACACTTACAGTTTTACTGATAAAAATCCATTATTAGGGAATAACTATTATCGCATTAAAGCCAAAGATTTTGATGCTACCTTATCTTATTCTGACGTAAAAACTGTCCAAATAGACGCTTTAAATTCAGATGCAATAAGCGTTTATCCTAACCCAACTTCAGACAGACTAAATATCACCATCAATAAAGCGGGTAATTATCAAATTAAATTTGTAGACCAAAGCGGTAGAGTGGTACTAGAGAAAGCTATCGAATTAAATTCAGGTTTAAATGATTTAGGTGTATCTTTATCTTCATTTAGCGCAGGTACGTATTATTTAACTTTAACTAACCAGTTAAATTATATCGCTAAAAAAATCATCAAGATATAATATTTATAAAATTTATGCACTATAACCTTTATACGGCAGAAGATTTTGCATCAGACGAATCATTTATCAATTATTATCTCAAAAGTAATGTTGATGATGTGAGTTTTTGGTCAGAGTGGATCAGCTGTAATCCAGAAAAACTGGATGAAGTTTTAACAGCAGAACGTTTATTGGATATGCTGCACTTGCAGCTTCCAGAGCATGAGCTGGATGTAGAGTTGAATAAATTTGAATCTTTTTTGAAGGCAGAGGAAGCTAAGCCAGAAGCGCTATTAACTAGCTCGCCTTCAAAATTTTCTATAAATGGTGTTTATGTAGTGCTAGTACTCCTCATATTGGTGCCAACCCTTTTTATTGGTGTGAAGCGTTTTACAAAAGCGAAGGAAATTGCTCAAACTTATATCACCAAACATAATTCTTTCGGACAAAGAAGTATCATCCAGTTAAGTGATGGTACAAAAGTTACGTTAAATGCCAATAGTACTATCAAGTATCCTAAAATTTTTGGGGCTATCAGAAATGTAGAATTGGAAGGCGAAGCCTATTTTGAAGTGATGAAGAATCCTAAAAAGCCATTTGTAGTACATACAGGTGCTTTAACTACACAAGTTTTAGGCACTTCTTTTAATGTGAATACCCAGTTAGCATCAGGTAAAATTGAAGTAGCTTTAATAGAAGGAAGTGTTAAAGTTAATGATCAGTTAACGGGTAATACTTTAACCTTACAGCCTCAAGAACGAGTGGTATTTGACCAGGCAACTAACAAAATCATCAAGTCTGATTTTGATGCTGAACTTTTAACCTCATGGAAAGATGGTGTGTTAAAATTTAAAAATGCTTCTTTTGAAGAGATTGCCAAGAAGGTTTATGCTACCTATGGGATAACCCTTATAAATTTAAGTAAACATGCCAACTGGAAATATACAGGCGAGTTTAAGAATACAGATTACGTTAGTTTGATCAAAAGTATCTGTTTTTCAGAAAATTTAACCTATAAACAAGTTCAGGATACGCTCTATATCAATAAATAAATGTATAAAATAGCTCAAAAAAGTTTACTACCTATATTATTTTTGTTTGTCCTTTTAACAGGAGTTGTAAAAGCTCAAAACAATTTGAGTTTAAACTTTAATAACGTTGCTTTAATTGATGTACTCAATGCTATAGAAAAGCAAAGTAATGTAAAGTTTAATTATGATGGTTCTGTTATTGATGTTAACCAAAAAGCTACCATTAGGCATTCTGGCTCTTTAAAAGATGCGCTTAACATATTATCAAGGCAGTTAAGACTAGATTTTGGTGTTGTAGGTAATAATATATCTATCAGAAGGGCGCAAAGGCCAGTTTCACCAACTGTTAAAATGATAACAGGTAAAATAGTTTCTAAACAAGATGGAGAAACTTTACCGGGTGTTAACGTACTGATAAAAGGAACCAGGCAAGGTGCTGTAACCAATATCAATGGAGAATTTACCATTAAGTTGATAGGTGATAACATTGAGAGTACAGTTTTAGAGGCTACTTATTTAGGGTTCAAGCCTAAAGAATTTAGAGTTGGTAAAGAAACCTTTTTTAATATTCAGCTAGAGCTTGATGCTATAGGCATCAACGAAGTTGTAGTTACCAGCTCTTATACCGCTAATAAAAGAAGGGAAGATGTGGTAGGAAGTATTTCGCAACTAACCGATGCCCAACTTCAGGTAGATAGGCCAATAGAATCTTTTGATAAAATGATGGAAGGCTTGGTGGCTGGTGTTTATGTAGAAACCAATACCGAGCTAGGAACTCCTGTAAAAATCAACATTAGAGGACAAGGTTCTTTACCTGCTTTTGGAGGGACTTCAAGACCAGTATCAAATACTTCTTCTCAACCCTTATATGTTGTAGATGGTATACCAATGTACGAACAGCAGAGAGGAAATGAAAATCAGATTTTTAATAGAGAAGAAAACCTTAACCCTTTAGCAAATATAAATCCTGATGATATTAAAAGTATTTCGGTTTTAAAAGATGCTACAGCTTCTGCACTTTATGGGGCCGATGCAGCTAATGGCGTAATCATCATCACCACAAAAGGTGGAACAGCTGGTAAAACTAAAGTAAATTTTAGCTATGATACTGGCGTAGCCACTTTCATTAACGAGTTTAAGTGGTTATCTGGTCCGCAATATTACAGTTTATTAAGAGAAACTTATATCAACGATGGTAGGTCTGTAACCGTAGCCTCACAACTTGCAGGAAGCAGTACTATTGATACAGATTGGTTTGATTTAACCAATAGAAATGCAACTTATCATAATGCAAACCTAGAAATCTCCGGAGGGAAAGAAAATACTACATTTAGGTTTTCTGCTGGCTACAGAGATCAGCAAGCCAGCTCCATAGGTAACGATTTACAAAAAACATATATCCGTTTACGTTTAGACCATAGCCTATCAGACCGTTTTAAAGTAGGATTTTCTTTAAGCCCAACTTTAACTAATAAAAATGCGCTTAATAATTATGGAGGCGTTTTATTACCTCCAAATTTATCTCCTTATAACGAGGATGGTACTTTTGCCACTTTTCAAGGTGTTCCAAATCCATTAGCTGTTTTAGCACAAAATGATAATTTTCATAAAGGTTTACAACTGTTAAGTAACTTAAATGCAACCTATAAAATAACAGATTCTTGGGCAATATCTGGTACTTTTGGTGCAGATTTTTATCAGAATAGGCAAACCATGTATATGTCTGCTTTGAACCAAACAGGAGCAAATCTTAATGGTAGGCTTGCCATTTTTGATAGAAATTATCGTAGCTATACGGGCTTTTTACAAGCTACTTATGATAAGGTTTATAACAATAAGCATACAGTAAGTTTTGTTGCAGGTACGCAAGTAGAAGATAAAACTACTAATTTATTAAGCGGAACAGGTACTGACTTTAGTTTTGATAGGTTACGTGTTTTGGGTGCCGCTGCAGAACAATCTGCAAACTCTTCTCCTTCAGAAAATGCAGTGGTTTCTTATTATTCTCAATTGGGCTACGATTTAAATAAGAAATATTACATCAATATCAATGGTCGTGTAGATCAATCCTCTGTTTTTGGTGGCGATAGACAAGTGGCACTAAATGGCTCTTTAGGTTTAGGCTGGATTATCTCTAAAGAGAATTTCTTAAAAAATGTAGAAGCCATCAATTTACTGAAATTGAGAGCAACTTATGGTTCAACAGGTAACTCAAGAATTGGTTCTTATGCTGCCCGTGGTTTGTACAATATAGAAACTTCTGATGGTGGTACCTATAACGGTAATGTTTCTTCTTTGCCAGGGGCTACCTCTGCTCCAAATCCAGATTTAGGCTGGGAAAAAAACTTTAAGTTTAATTTAGGTTTAGATTTAACTGTTTTCAACAGATTTCAATTAACAGCAGAATACTACAATAACACGGTGGTAGATTTAATATCTAATGTTAATGTACCCCTTGAAACAGGTTTTACAAATATTTTATCTAACACCAGTAAAATGCGAAATCAGGGTTTTGAATTGTCTATCAGTTCAGAAAATATCAAGACCAAAAACTTTACTTGGAGCAGCTCCTTCAATTTTGGTTCAAACGAAAATAAAATTATTGCATTTAATAATGGTTTTTCGGCCCTTTTTGGGAGTAGAGATGAAGCGGCAGGCTTTAAAGTGGGTAATAGTGCAAACGCTATTTATGGTTACCGTTGGGGTGGTGTAAATCCTCAAACCGGTTTAGAAGTATTTTTTGATAAAAATGGAAATATTAAAACTGCAGAAGAGATTAATGCACTTCCTATTACCGAAACTGTTGTGATAGGTGATAGATTGCCAGATTTCCAAGGAGGTTTTATCAATAATTTTACGATAAAGGATTTTACCTTTTCATTTAACATCTTATATAGCTATGGTGCAGATTTTAAATTTGAGAATGCTGATGAGACGGACGGCAGAAATCTGCAAAATAGAAACCAAAGTATCAATTTGATAGATAGATGGCAAAGACCAGGTGATATTACCAATATACCAAGGTTAAATATCAATAGAGATAGGGTAAGTAATTCATCCAGGTATGTGTTGGATGCTAGTTATCTCAAACTATCTAACGTATCATTAAACTATAAACTACCTCTAAAAACAGTTGCAAAAATTGGGCTTAATAATTTATCAGTATTTGCCAATGCAACCAATTTGTTTTACGTATATAAAGAACCAGGCGTAAAAAATAGAAATGGTATAGCCGAGAGAAGATTTACTTATCCAGAAACTATGGCTATTACCGGAGGTTTAAGAGTAGGATTATAAAATTAAAAACATGAAGAAGTTTTTCATATATATCAATATCATATTTCTAATAGGCTTTACTTCTTGCGAAAAGCTGTTGGATAAAGACCCCATAGAACAGCTTTCTATAGAAGATTTATTTAGTGATGTTTCTGGTGCAAAAACAGCATTATCCGGAGCTTATCGTTCTTTACTATCAATAAATTTATACCATAGAAATTTAATGGCTTTCCCTGATTTAATGGGTGGAAATATCAAATACAGCCGTACCGTAAATATTGCTTTAGATGATGTTTATAACTTAACTCAAAGGGCAAATTTGTCATCTATGAATGCTACCTATACAGATTTGTATAAGCACTTAAATAATGTAAACAACATTATCTTTTATACACCAAGTGCCGAAGGACAACCGGCAGAAAAAAATAGAATTTTAGCAGAAGCTAAATGTTTTAGAGCTTTAGCTCATTTTGATTTATTAAGAATCTTTTCTAAGCCATATAATAGCACACCCAATGCAACACACTTAGGTATTGCTTTAGTACTTAAGCCCCAATTAATTACAGATCCTTTACCGATTAGGTCTACCGTTGCACAATCCTATGAAGCGGTAATCAACGATTTATTAGAAGCCATTGCTTTATTTGAGAATAGTAGCCCGGTGTTTTCATCGGGTACACCACAAACCTATTTTTCTGCAAATGTTGCAAAAGCCCTATTAGCAAAAGTGTATTTATACGCCAATAACTGGGATAAAGCTTACGAATATGCAGATGATGTGATTAGAAACGGAGGCTACACCTTGCTAAGTAACGCTAATTATGTAGCAAGCTGGGCTACCAGAAATCCTTCTGTAGAGTCTATTTTTGAAATTGCTCTGGAAAGCAATTTTTCTGGCTCTAGTTTAGGGTCATATTATGAGGTAAGTAATACCGGAGGTTTCAGAATGTACGCGGCTACCAATGATGTTTTAGCCCTATACAGTGCAAATGATATTCGTAGAAATTCATCTTTATTTAATACGGTTATTATTAATAATGTAAATTACTCGTTTACAAAAAAATATGCTGCTGGAGGTCTTAACGCTACTCCCGTTAAAGTATTAAGATTATCAGAAGTATACTTGATAAGAGCAGAAGCTGCGGCAGAGAAGTCACAGCCAAACTTTACACAAGCTAATGCAGATCTTTCTTTAATCATCAAGAGAGCAGATCCAACAGCTGCTGATGCTAATTTTTCTAACAAAGCAGATTTAATTGATGCTATCCTTCTTGAAAGAAGAAAAGAACTAGCTTTTGAAGGTAATTTACTTTACGATTTACTAAGGAAAGGCAAGAACATCAATAGGGTAGATTGTAATGCTGCCACTTGTAGTTTACCTTTTACTGATAATAGATTGGTAATGCCAATACCTATCAATACCGTTGATGTAAATCCGGGAATGGAGCAAAACACAGATTATTAATCATTACAATATGAATAAGTTTATAATATTTTTATTATTCATGGTTACTTTATCTGCTGGGTGCAGAGAAGAAGAACCACCTTTTAAGGAAGATTTATATCCAGAAGAGCCACTTTCTACACCATCTTCATCGGCTATTAATGTATTTCATCAGAATATACCAAATTATCAATTATTTGTTTATAGATATAATGAAGATACGAAACTATGGTCTAACAGAATAATAGGGCACTTCTCTATTATATCTACCCAAGACCCTAATTATTTAGGTTTTGTACATCCGGTGGCTACCAGTGGGGTTACTTTTTTAGATATGCATAGATTATATGCCACCCAAATAGGAAGTACAAATGCGGTTACGGCAAAAATAAATGTAGATAAATTCATAGGTTTTTTCCCTGACTTTGAAGGTGCTAAAACTGGAATTGTAAGAGTAGTTCCTCAAGATATTACGGTAAGCAAAAATCCAAATTCAACTTTTGAGCCAGGTGTACCCACTTTTAAAATTGGTATCAGCGGGGAAGGTACTTATGATGAAAGAACCGCTATCATAGATTTAGAAGTGATATTTAATGAGACCGCTATTGGAGGGCCGGCAGCAGTAAAACGTATTTATAAAATGAGCCCATCGGCTTTAACTTTAAATCTATGAGAAAGATTATGTGTGTTTTGGTAGTTGTGATAACGTTTATCATCACTACAGCTTTTTTACAAGACAACCCTAAAGTTTACAGTATAGCAGAACTAAGGGCATTATATAGCGGAGACCCATCCAAATGGCCAGCTCCGGATGTAGACGAATCTGTAAAGAATTTTAAAGATATAGGTTATTTAGGAAGGCCAACTTATCCAAAGGATAATCCGCATTCTGAGGAAAAAGAAAAGTTAGGAAAACTATTGTTTTTTGACCCTAGGTTATCTGCTTCTAAACAAATTGCTTGTGCATCTTGCCACGATCCAGAGTTAGGTTGGGGAGATGGACGTAGAGTAGCTTACGGACACGACCGCCAAACTGGTAAAAGAAACGCTATGACTTTATTAAATGTAGCGTTTTACGAGAGTTTTTTTTGGGACGGCAGAGCTAAAAGCTTAGAAGACCAAGCTAAATTCCCTATTCAAGATCATTTGGAAATGAATCAGGATTTGAATACCATGGTGAAACATGTTTCGCAAATAAAAGGCTATAAACCTTTATTTAAGCAAGCTTTTGGCGACGAAAAAATCACCTTGGATAAAATCCAAAAAGCCATTGCTACTTTTGAGCGTTCTATCATCAGTACCAATAGCCGTTTTGATGCTTTTGTGAAAGGCAATCCTAAAGCCTTAAAAGATGATGAAGTTTTAGGGATGCACCTTTTTAGAACCAAAGCCAGATGTATCAATTGCCATAATTCGCCTTTATTTAGTGATAACCAATTCCATAACGATGGGCAAACGCTATTAGGCTCTAAAATGGAAGATTTAGGCAGGTATAATGTTACCAAGAAGCTAGAAGATTTAGGGAAATTTAGAACTCCATCATTAAGAGAAACCAACATTACTGGTCCATGGATGCATCATGGTAATTTCCCTTCTTTAAAAGATGTGGTAGAGTTCTATAATTTAGGCAATCCTAGCCCAATACAAAAAGCGGCTATAGTGCCAGATTCTTTCAGAAACGTACCAAAGTCATCCATTTTAAGAAAACTTAACCTAACGCTAGAAGAACAACAAGCATTAGAAGCTTTTTTACGTTCTATTAGTACCAGAGTGAATAAAATTATTCCGCCTACGTTGCCAGAGGCGTAAATTATAGGTGGTTTTAAACCGCTATTTTTGTCAGGCTGAGCGGAGTCGAAGTCCTTTCTGAGCGTATCAGATAACATTTCGACTCTGCTCAAATACTTGTTACCAATACTTGAGATTTTGTCAACTATAATTACCTAACTAGCGCAAGCACAAGTTAGGCTTTCGCTCTTTATTCCTACTTGCTAAGGCTTTGCCAGGAATCAAATTTTTATCAAAGGTCAAATATTAGGATATTTTTTAATAAGCTTCCATATTTTCTATATTTGTTAATCTCTTCTATAGTTATCCATATCAAAAAGAAAATTCATTAACTTAAGTCCACGTATAGCCCACCTATACCCCACCTTTTATCCACGTTTTCTCCATATCACCTTCGGTACTTCTCCCAGACTTCTCCCAGACATCTTCGGAAAACTAGGGCCATTTCCCGAACAAGTCTCGAACATGGTACGGAGAAGAGCTATCCTAAACCCTATTCTACCGTTAAACTATTTTTAATCATATTCTTATTGTATTGCTGTATAAAAGCTTTTAAATAAGTTTCTAATTCTTGTTTTTCTTTGGGGTGGTGATGGCTGATGTCTTTTTTCAACAGCACATCATTTTTGTAATTGTACAGCTTGCTGTTTTCTTCATGATACTTCAACACGTATTGGTCTTTGATGATTTGGTAGTTGCCATCAATGGTATGGACTATAAAATGATTTTTTTGAGGATGAAGCATATCATGACCAAAAGCAAAATAAGGCTTGTCAAAATTTAAATAGTTTAAAATAGTAGGAGGAATATCTATTTGTTGTACCGGATAGTCTCGTTTGCCTTTTAAAGCGCCACTAGGGTCAAAAATGATGATAGGAACAGCAAAGGCACCTAATGATGTTTGATATTCTGGATGACTAGCCAAGGTTGAATGGTCTGCTGTAATGATGAACAAAGTGTTTTTATACCATTCGCTTTTAGCTACTGTTTTAAAAAATTTGCGTAAAGCCATATCAGTATAGCCAACATTTTGATGTACTGGCAAGGTACCTTTAGGAAATTTACCTTCATAAGCTACAGGTAATTTGAAAGGATGGTGTGATGAAAGTGTAAACACACAAGTAAAAAAGGGCTGCTTAAATGTATTGATGTTTTTTGCCCAGTATTGTAGAAACGGCTCGTCCCATATTCCCCAAATACCGTCAAAATCATCGTCATTTTGATATTCTGATTTTCCGAAATAGTGTTCAATGCCAGCCATTTTAGTATAAGAGCTAAATCCCATAGAGCCGTTTGGGGCACCATGAAAAAAAGAAGTATGGTATCCTTTTTCTGCCAGTAAGCCTCCCAAGCTATTGATTTTATTTCCAGAATAATAAGATAAAACAAAAGGTTCATTTATGCCGGGTATGCTTGATAAAACAGATGGTAAACCTTCTATAGACTTTCTGCCGTTTGCATAAGCATTGGTAAAACATAAAGCATGCTGAGCCAAAGAATCTAAAAACGGTGTATAACCTTTGTATTTTCCTTTATCTAATTGGGGGTTAAAAGCACCTAAAAACTCTCTGCTAAAGCTTTCTAATATAATCACAACAATGTTTTTAGGGTTAAACTTTTGCTTAGTGATAGGCTTTTTTATAGGGTTATATAAGCTGTCTGCTACTGTTTCAGGAAAGAAATTTTGCTCCTTTAAAGGCTTGGTTTTTAAAGTTCTGATGATGGAAAACGGCGTATTAATAACAATATTAATTTCTGAGGGGTCTTGTACATACTCGCCTGCATTGCTTATGGTAATAGGGCGGGTGCTATGCCTAAAACCGCCCCGCATACCGGCTATAGAGAACCATATAATCATCAACATCATTACAGCTGCGCTGCTGCCATAAACAACTGTGTTCTTAATTTTTGGTTTTTTTATGGGGATTTGCATATACGCCCAATACATAACATAAATGCAAAACACAAATAGCAAGGTAGTATACCAGTAATCCATAAAAATGAACTTTATAGCAAGTTCACCTAAGTTTTGCTCGTTAGAGAACTGGGCAAACATGCTAAATGTGCTACGTTTAAGGGTAAAGGGAAAGTAAGCAATATCAGCAACATTAAATGCTAGGCCTAAGCCATTACAAAGGAAAAAAATGCCTGTAAATATTTTCTGATATCTTTTACTGTATCTGATTTTTAAAGGGATAATTTGGCTAATGATGAAAAGGATATTCAAGTAAATAATTGCACTGATATCAAACTTTAAGCCTCCGTACAATAGTGTTAAAAAATGCGAAAAATCAAACTCGGGAAAGGAAGAAGCATTAAAAATATAAAATGCTATCCTGCAAATAGCATATAAAGCAACAACAATGAGTAGCCTTAATAATAAAGAGAAATAAATATTTCCTCTTAAAAACCTTAACATATTAAAGAGCTTCAAATAAACAGCAAATATAATATTAACTATATTTTTAAGCTAAATTTTAAATAATTTAAATTTTATATAAGATTTAAATCATATTTTTTTGGTGTTAATGTAGTAGTTAGCATCTACCATAAAAGTAGTGCCTTGTACATATTGCCAATTTGTTGTTGGTTTTAATAGTAGAGATTTTTTATTGATACTTACCTGTAAAGGCATATCAAAATTAGCTACATCACAATTCCAGCGGTAGCTGAAGCCTTTCTTCTCTTTTTTAAGTTCTAGTACCGGAATATTTTTGTTTGCTAGGTATTGTTGAAATACCTTACTAAAATCTGTGTTTGTTTTTTGATTTATATATTGGATAATATCATTACCGGTAACGGTTTTTAATGCAAAATCTTTTTGAAGTCCTGTCAATAAATTACGCCATAAAGTGTCGTTATTTATGATGGTTCTTAAAGTATGAAGCATATTTGCACCTTTATAATACATATCTGCCGAGCCTTCTTGGTTTACGCCATAGAGGCCAATAATAGGTTTATCGTTTTGGACATTATTTCTTAAACCTATTACATATTCAGCTCCGGCTTTTTTACCGTAATAATACTCTATAAACAAACTTTCTGAGTAATTGGTAAAACTTTCATGCACCCACATATCAGCAATATCTTTGGTGGTGATGTTGTTGCCAAACCACTCATGTCCGGCCTCATGTACAATAATAAAATCCCATTTTAATCCCCAGCCTGTTCCTGATAAATCTCTACCTAGATATCCTTTTTTAAACTGGTTGCCATAAGCAATAGCACTTTGATGTTCCATACCCAAATAAGGGGTTTCAATCAGTTTAAAGCCATCTTTATAAAAAGGATAAGGCCCAAACCAATACTCAAAGGCTTGAAGCATTCTTTTAACATCGTTACCAAAATGTGTTTTTGCAATCTCTAAATGTTCAGGTAAAACATAATAATCAAGACTTAAATTACCTTTTAAACCTTTATAAACATCCGTAAAATGGGTATAATTGGTGGCGTTTACTGCTACATTATAATTGTTAATGGGCGAGTTTACAAACCAATGATAGGTGTTATAGCCATCGGGATGATTTTCTACTGAGCGTAATCGGCCATTAGAAACATTCATGATATCCTTGGGTACACTGATGCTGATGAGCATGCTATCTACTTCATCAGCTTGTTGATCTTTATTTGGCCACCAACTACTAGCACCCAAGCCTTGGCATGAAGTGGTTATCCAATCTTTATCCTGGTGTTTGGTAAAAGTGAAGCCACCATCCCAAGGGGCATTTTTTGCTATTTTGGGTTTGCCCTGATAATAGACTTCAAATGTATGTTTACTATTTTTTCTGATGCTATCCGAAAAGTTTAAAAAAACAGCATGGTGGGTTCTGGAAAAAGTTAAGTTCTTTCCTTCATGTATGATTTTATTTATGTGTAAGCTATCCAATAAATCAAACTGTAGGGTTTTAAAGTTTTTTGTAGCTGTAAACTGAAAAATATTACTGCCTGTAAGGTTCTGGTTATCAGTATCTATCTTTACCTTCAGATGATAAAAATTAACATCATAACAAGTTCTGTAAGGGCTGTTGATATCGCCTCGTAAAGAGTCGGCTAAGGTAGTTTTTGTATCGTTCAAAAGCTGACCATAAGCCGTTCCAGATATAAAGATGAGCACAAAAAGAATTATGTCTTTAAACATGGTATAAAATTTTGGCAATTTTAATGGTTGATTTAAATATCCAAAAACGTATTTTTAAAAAATCTGTTATACGAATTAGCATTTACAAATTTTAAATGAAGATACTTAAAGTAGAGGATAAAGCCACGCAGAAAGCATTTTTAGAGTTGCCGCTACACTTATATAAGAATGATAAGAACTTTATCAGACCCTTGGATAAGGATATAGAAATGGTTTTTGATGAGCAGCGTAATAAGTATTTTAGACATGGAAGTTGTATCCGCTTTATCTTACAGGATAGTACAGGTAAAACCATTGGAAGAATAGCTGTATTTATCAACAGAAAAACCTTAAATAGTTTTGACCAGCCTACCGGTGGTTTGGGTTTTTTTGACTGTATAAATGATAAAAATGCTGCCTTTTTACTTTTTGATACCGCCAAAGCTTGGCTTGAAGCGCAAGGAATAGAAGCTATGGATGGTCCTATTAATTTTGGCGACCGAGATAAATGGTGGGGTTTACTGGTTGATGGTTTTTATGAACCATGTTATTGTTGCAACTATAATCCGCCTTATTATCAGCAATTTTTTGAAGATTATGGCTTTAAAGTTTATTTTAAGCAATACACTTATTACCGTAAAGTAGCACAAGAACTAGCCTCTAATTACGCAGATAAGGCTGGGCATATTCTAAAAAATCCTGATTATACTTTTGAACACATGAAGCTATCTAACTTAGCTAAATATATAGAAGATTTTAGAATAGTTTATAATAAAGCATGGGTAAAGCATAAAGGAGTAAGAGAAATGAGTACCCACCAGGCTAAAGCTATTATGTTACAACTAAAACCTGTTTTAGATGAAAAAATAGTTTGGTATACCTATTATAAGGGCGAGTGTATTGGTTTTTTTGTGAATATACCAGAGCTGAACCAACTTTTTGTAAAACACGTTAACGGTAAGCTAGATATAATAGGGAAAATTAAATTCTTATATCATAAATGGCGAAAAACGGCTAAAACCATGTATGGGATTGTTTTTGGGATAGTTCCAGAACATCAGAAAAAAGGTGTTGAAGTAGCCATGATTGTTAAAGCAGCAGAAACCATTCAAGATAAAAATAAGGTTACTTATGAAGATTTTCAGATGAATTGGATTGGGGATTTTAATCCTAAAATGATGAATGTAGCCGAACAAATTGGGGGTAAAATTTATAAAACACACCATACCTATCGTTATTTATTTGATAGGGAAAAAGAATTTAAGCGCCATCCTATAATTACTTAATTTCTTTACCACAGTGGTTACAAAAATTTGCATCAGCTGGGTTTTGATGACCACATGTAGCACAAGTTTCACTCTTGTTTTTAGATAGTTCAACCGTTATAATACCTGTTGGAACTGCTATGATAGCATAGCCCATAATCATGGCTAAAGAAGAAAGAAATTTGCCTAAAACAGTTTGCGGTACTATATCTCCAAAACCTACAGTAGTAACCGTTACAATAGCCCAATAAATACTTTGTGGTATGCTAGTGAAGTTATTTGCACTACCTTCTATCACATACATTAATGTTCCTAAAATGGTTACCATGGTAAGTACAGTCATCAAAAACACACTAATTTTGTACGAACTGGCTTTTAAGGCATTAAAAAGCATTTGCGCCTCGCGGTTAAAGCGTACCAATTTTAAAATTCTAAAAACCCTTAGTAGTCTAAAAATTCTTACCGTAAGCAGATAATGGTATCCTGCAAAAAATAAATCAAAATAAGTTGGTACTATAGAAAGCAAATCTACCAAACCCCAAAAACTAAATATGTAGCGAAATGGCTTAGGAGATGTCCATATTCTAAGCAGGTATTCAATAGAAAAAAGAATGGTTAATATCCATTCGATGGTATAAAATTCTTTAAAAAAAGCTTCATGTACTTCTGGAATACTTTCTATAATAACAATAACAACACTAAACAAAATAACCCAAAGTAGGGCTATATCAAAGGCTCTTCCGGCTTTAGTATCGTGTTCAAAAATAATGTTGTATAGGCGCTGTTTCATCATATAAAAATAGTGTTAATTAGCTATGTTTTATAAATGGTAAAAATAAACTTGATGACGGGGTATTTTAAAGAGTTATCTTCCTTGTAAATACATCTTTTGTGTTGCAGCCTTTTATTAAATATGATTATGTTTGATGGCGTAAATAAACAAATTGCGTACTATTTTGAAAAAATGCCTCATTATTTAAATCATAATACTTAATGACAGGACCAAATAAAGAAAATAAATTTCCACTTGATAATTACAACAGACTTTGCTTTTTAAAGAATGTGGTAAAAAATCCTAACATCATTATTGGTGATTACACCTATTATGACGACTTTGAAAGTGTTTATAATTTTGAAAAAAATATAAAATATCATTTTGACTTTGTAGATGACAAATTAATAATTGGTAAATTTTGTATGATTGCATCTGACGTTAAATTTATCATGAACGGAGCCAACCATTTAACAGATGCTTTGACAACTTATCCTTTCGCAATTTTTGGAAACGGTTGGGAAAATGCGATGGAAGGGAAGTCATATCCAAAAAAAGGTGATATAAATATTGGTAACGATGTTTGGATAGGTTATAACGCAACAATAATGGCAGGAGTGACTGTTGGTGATGGAGCTATAATTGCAGCAAACTCTACAGTTATAAAAGATGTTGAGCCTTATTCTATAGTAGGTGGAAATCCAGCAAAAGAAATAAAAAAACGATTCCCTGAAGAAACAATATTAAGATTGTTAAAACTTAGATGGTGGGATTGGGACATTGAAAAAATAACAAAAAATGTTCAAAACTTGACAGATAAAGAAATTGATAAATTATCGCTATAAAAAACTAACGCACAAACAGTAGTTTTGTAAAAGTGTGAGCTTAGGGTTTATTTTAAAGTGAAGTGCTAGATTAAAGCTGTGTGTATTTATAAATTTTAGTGCTAGAAATATTGTCCTCGTAAAGCTGTAAAACGTTCAACTGTAAAGATGTTTGTGTTTAAATAAATTAGAAATTAATGTTTTCAAAAATATTCCGCAAATTAGTTGATATATCTCCTAATTTAAGTTTAAAGCTTTGGCAGTTTTTTTACAATATCGTAGCTATTAGGTTTTCCAAACTAAGCGCATGGAAATACATGAATTATGGATTTTCAGATCAAACAAATTTAAGCCCAGAGTCTTATGAAGATTTAAGTGCAAATTTATATAAACACTTATTCAATAAAGTTGATTTTTCTGGTAAAGATAGTTTAGAAGTTGGCTGTGGAAGAGGTGGTGGTTGTGATTTATTACTAGATTATCATCCTAAGAGTATTACAGGTTTAGATTTCTCTGCAAAGGGGATAAAATTTTGTCAGAAAACATATCATGAAAAACCTCTAACATTTGTAGCGGGTAATGCAGAAGACATTCCTTTTCAGGATCATAGTTTTGATGTGGTCATTAATGTAGAATCATCTCATTGCTATGGTAATCGTATAAAATTTTTTGAAGAAGTATACCGGGTTTTAAGGCCAGGGGGATATTTTTTATATGCTGATTTTATGGGTACTGTACACTATCATAAACGCCCGATACAGTTGGTAAATGTTGGTTTTACCATTCAAGATGAACAGGATATTACTGCTAATGTACTGCGCTCTATGGATAAAAGTGCCAACTACAAAATTGAAATGGTTGAGAAAAATGTTCCTAAGCCATTTAGAAAGGCAATAAATGATTTTGTTGGAGTACCGGGATCAAATATTTATGACAATTTTAGCAGTAAAAAATCTACCTACTTTTCGTTCATTTGTATCAAGCCATCTGCTTAACAAGCTCTTTTATAATCTTTGATGATACTCTAATTAAGGTAAGAAAATAAGAGTTATCATGATGACAAATAAATTAAATAACCTTTCTGTGCGTAAATTAGAATCGTTAATTTAGCCCAAACAAAAAATTAATAAGATGCAATACGACGTTATCGTAATAGGTTCTGGTCCGGGCGGTTATGTAGCCGCTATCCGTTGTGCCCAATTGGGAATGAAGACCGCTATTGTAGAGAAATATTCAACCTTTGGAGGTACTTGCTTAAACGTAGGTTGTATCCCATCAAAGGCTTTGCTAGACTCGTCAGAACATTACCATAATGCAACCCATACCTTTGCAGAACATGGTATTGATGTTAAAGATGTTAAAGTTAATATCAAGCAAATGATTAACAGGAAAAACGAAGTGGTAGCGCAAACTACTGCTGGTATTACTTTCCTGATGAAGAAAAACAAGATAGATACTTATGAAGGCTTAGGCTCTTTTAAGGATAAAAACACCATTAAAATTGCATTAGCAAAAGGTGGAGAGCAGGAAATTACAGGTAAAAATGTCATTATTGCCACCGGTTCTAAACCAACAGAATTACCTTTCTTAAAAACCGACGGCAAACGTATTATTACCTCTACCGAAGCTTTAAACTTAACAGAAGTACCAAAGCACTTGATCTTAATTGGAGGAGGTGTTATTGGCTTAGAGTTAGGGTCTGTATATGCTCGTTTAGGTGCTGAGGTTACGGTGGTAGAGTTTGCATCATCTATTATCCCAACTATGGATAGTACGATGGGTAAAGAGCTACAAAAATCTTTAGCAAAACTAGGGGTTAAGTTCTTGTTGAGTCATAAAGTTACAGGTGCCGAAGTAAAAGGTAAAAAAGTTACAGTTACAACTGATTCTCCGAAAGGTGAAAAAGTAGTTTTAGAAGGTGATTACTGCTTAGTAGCTGTTGGTAGAACTGCTTATACAGAAGGTTTAGGTTTAGATAAAATAGGAATTACGGTAGAGGAGAGAGGTAAAAAAATCCCTGTAAATGAGCATTTAGAAACTTCTGTTAAAGGTATTTATGCTATTGGCGATGTGATTAAAGGTGCTATGCTGGCTCATAAAGCCGAAGAAGAAGGTACTTTTGTGGCTGAAGTAATTGCCGGACAAAAACCGCATATCAATTATAATTTAATTCCTGGTGTAGTTTATACCTGGCCAGAAGTTGCTTCTGTTGGTTATACCGAAGAGCAATTGAAAGAGCAAGGCAAGAAATACAAAGTAGGTTCTTTCCCTTTCAAAGCAAGCGGAAGAGCAAGAGCAAGTATGGATACCGATGGTTTAGTAAAAGTATTGGCAGACGCTGCAACTGATGAGATTTTAGGTGTACACATGATTGGGCCACGTACTGCTGATATGATTGCAGAGGCCGTTGTAGCTATGGAGTTTAGAGCAAGTGCTGAGGATATTGGTAGAATTAGTCATGCGCATCCAACTTTTACAGAATCCTTTAAAGAAGCTGCTTTAGCTGCTACTGATAATAGGGCAATACATATTTAAAAAAAAATGACCCAAGAAAATTTTTATCTAAAGTTTCTCTTGGGTCATTATATCACCATCTTCCATGAAAATAATAACTGTTCTCTTCTGCTGGTTTAGTTTATTTATTACATCAAGTTTAAAAGCTCAAGTTAAAGAATCTACATTAAGGGGTAGTCTTTTCTTAAAGGAAGGGGAAATTCTAAAAGGAACTTTTAAAGATGAAGAATTCAGTAAAATGAGTATTTCTGTAAAGTTTAAAGCAGATGAAGACAAAGAATTCAGGTCTTATACTCCTAAAGATTTAAAAAAAATAGAATTAGAAAATGGGGAAATCTATGAGGTTTTTGAAAGCAAACCTCCAAGAGATAGTTTATTAAAACCCATATTAGCTTATTTAATTCTTAAAGGAGGTGTAAGCGTTTATGAAGCTTATTCAGATGACGTAAATATTTACTTGATTAGTAAAGATGGTAAGAATTACTGGTTGCAAGAAGATCAAGTAGCTAGTTATAGTACAGCGTTAGTTAAGTTTTTCTATAAAAATATATTATATAGTATTGTTAATGATAGTCCTATAACTATGGAGGATGTTAATAGGGTAAGCTTTAATGATGATATTTTAAAGTTAATAACTCGATATAATACTTATAAGGGTAATTCAAGTAAGATTATTAAACCAAAAGGACAAAATTATAAGTTCCTGATTTTTAATGTTGCAGGAATATATAAGCCAGATAATTTTGAATATACTTTAAGCGGGGCCTATAGGTTTATTAACCCTAGAATCAGTAGGAGTGCATCTTTAAATGTTGGATTTAGATATACTTATTACAGAAGAACAGAGGATCAGCTTTCTTCATCCATTAGTCAAGATAACTATAATATATTTTCTTTACCAGTTACACTTCAGCAAAATATTTTAAATAAAGGAGTTAGACCGCTAGTTTTCTGTGGATTAGATTTTACTTATTTTACGCTCAAAGATTATAATAAAAGAGATATAACCAGAAGGGGGATTCAGGAAAATGTGGGTTTGGGTATCCATTATGGCGCAGGAATCGAAATTGATTTACTTAAAAGATTTATGATAAGATCAGAATATCGGAGAGATGTTATATCTCACTTCATCACAGCTGGCTTATCTTATAAGTTAAGACTTAATTAACAAACAAAGCCGCTTTTTTAGGGAAAGCGGCTTTGTTTAAATATAGACCAATATCTTAAATCATATTAGCGCTATGCTCATACTCTTTAACTTCCTTATGGTCATAAGGCTCTACCATTAATTCATCAATGGTTTTTTCGGCTTTTTTACCGCCGTATTTTTCTATCAGCCTATCAAAAATCTGATACATTACCGGAACAATTATTAAGGTTAAAAATAAAGAACTTAATAACCCACCTATAATTACCCAAGCTAAGCCATTTTTCCACTCGGCACCCGCACCAGCAGCTAAAGCAATTGGTAACATACCAATAACCATGGCAATGGTAGTCATTAAAATTGGGCGTAAACGAGCGTGATTGGCCAAAATTAAAGCCTCTAAAGTGCTTTTACCTTCTTTCTTCATTTGGTTGGTAAAATCTACCAAAATAATGGCGTTTTTAGCAACCAAACCTATCAGCATAATTAAACCCAAAATGGTAAAAATGTTAAGGGTATTATTGGTTAAGCCCAATGCTAATAATGCACCAATGATAGAAAGTGGGATAGAAAACATGACCACAAAAGGATAAACAAAGCTATCATACAAAGCAACCATAATAAAGTAAACCAATAAAATAGAGGCTAATAAGGCAATACCTAAAGTGCCAAAACCTTCACTTTGGTTTTCTTGGTCGCCACCCCAAACATAGCTTACCCCAACAGGGCGTGGCATATCTTCTATTTTTTGTTGGAACTCTGCTACTATTGTACCGGTTGGCCTACCTACAGATTGTGCTTGTACAGAAACTGATGTGCTTTTATCGCGACGTTCTAACTGGCTAGGGCCAGAGCTTTGTTCAATAGTAGCAAACTGAGAAAGTTTTACCTTCTCGCCTTGCTTATTGATGAAAATCAGGTTGCTTACATCTGTAATATTTTTTCTGTTGAAAGTTTGATAACGGATATTCATATCGTATTCGTACTCTCCCTGACGGAATTTACCATCTGTATTACCATTGAAAGCGGTTTGCATGGTTAAACCAACTGTTTGTAAATCCAAACCAAGGGCCGACATTTTATCACGGTCTACCTCCACTCTGATTTCCGGATTACCAGCCTCTACCGATAATTTAGTTTCTGCTGCACCACTTATACCAGCTAAAACGTTTTTAGCTTCTTCTGCAAATTTTAAAACGCTATCTAATTCAGAACCTACTACAATTAAATTAATAGGAGCTTGTTCTGCCGTACCTAAAATACTTACGGGTACAGTTTTAACTTTTGCTCCTACCAATTCCTGAGCTAATTCTCTACTAATTTTAGCTGCAAAAATGGAAGCTTCGTCTTCACGGTCTTTTCTTTCTACTAGTTTTACATTAATTTCTGCTTTATATGCTGTAGCTAAAGAACCGCCCATACCTTCGCTAGATTGCCCAACGGTAGTAATTAAAGAGGTGATTTCTTTACGTTGTGCTAAAAAATCCTCGGCTTTTCTGGTCATTTGGTTGGTTACTTCTATAGATGCGTCTTTAGGCATCTCTATCTGAACCAGAAATTCTCCTTTATCACTTTTAGGGAAAAACTCGGCGCCAATATAGCCAGCACCCAAAAGGTAAAATGAGGCTATCAATAAACCAAATGTTGCACCTAAAGCAATTCTTTTATGGTTTAAACTCCATTTTAAAATGCTTGTTACCCAATTGGTAAAACGATGTAGTTGTTTCTCGAACCCTAAGATCATTCTACCGAAGAAAGTTTTATCAGTAATTTTTTCGAGTTTGCCAAAGCGTGATGATAATAAGGGTACTATAGTAAAAGAAGTTAATAGAGATAATAAGGTGGATATGATAACTACCACACAAAATTGAGTTAAAATATCAGAAACTAAACCTGTACTTAAAGCAATTGGGAAAAATACAACAACAATAACTAAGGTAATAGAGGTTACTGTAAAACCTATTTCTTTGGTAGCATCCATAGCGGCTCGTACTTTATTTTTACCCATCTCCATGTGTCTGTAGATGTTTTCTAATACCACAATGGCATCATCTACCAGAATACCTACCACCAAGGATAAACCTAATAAAGACATTAAGTTTAAAGAGTAACCCATGATATTCATCCCAATGAAAGTGGCAATTAAAGCTAGTGGGATGGCCACCATCACGATAAGGGCATTACGTATACTATGTAAGAAAAATAGCATCACAAAGGCAACTAATATAATCGCTAAAATTAAATCGTGTATAACGGCATCAGCAGATTGTAAGGTAAAAACCGAGCTATCATTTGCGACATTGATTTTTAAACCGGTATCTTGATAATCTTTTTCAACTTTACTGATGATATTGTAAACGCCCTCACTTACCAGTACAGCATTAGCATCAGATTGTTTAATTACTTGTAATGCAATAGAACTTTTTCTGTTTACACGAGCCAACTTCTCTACATCTTTTTGTGTGTCTTGTACATCTGCAATATCTCTTAATCTGATTTGCGCTCCTGTGTTTGTGGTGCTGATAACTTGATTTCTGATCTCATCAATGTTTTTATATTTTCCGGCTAAACGGATTAAAACATCCTGCTCCTCTGTTTTAGTACTACCTGTAGGGAAATCTAAATTGGCACCTAAAATAGCCTGTTGTACTTGCGGGATGGATAGGCCATAACCTTCAAGTTTAGCAGCATCTAAACTGATTTGAATTTCACGCTCTTGCCCACCAATTAGGTTTACTTGTGCAACTCCAGGAACACGAGAAATGATTGGGGCGATACGTTTATCTATCAAATCATAAAACTCGGCATCAGCCATATTGCCAGAGGCAGACATGGTAATGATAGGTAAATCATCCAAAGAAAACTTATTTAAAGCTGGGGCATCTATATCCTCAGGTAAGTCTTTTAAAATAGCATTTACCTTTCTTTGGGCATCATTCAGCGCTAAATCTACATCAGTACCGCTATTTAAAGTGATGGTTACAACTGATAAACTTTCGTAAGATTTTGATTCTATTTTTTTGATGTTTTCCATTGATGAAACTGCGTCTTCAATGGTTTTGGTAACGGTATTTTCTACCTCGCTGGGTGATGCACCGGGGTATACCGTACTTACAGATACTACAGACGGAGAGAACTTAGGCAATAACTCGTAATTTAAAGAGAAATAGCTAAGCAAGCCCAATAAAGTAAGCACTGTAAAAACTACAATAACAAGCGTAGGACGCTTTATGGATACTTCTGTAATTTTCATTTTATATATCGTTATAACAGCACAAGCCGTTGTTTTTTATTTTCTGATTATTTAACTGGAGAAATAGGAGTGCCATCAACCAAGTTGATTTGCCCACTTGTAATGACAGTTTCTCCTTCTTTTAATCCTTCTAATATTTCTACCTGGTCGCCAAAAACTCTTCCAGCTATAACATTTCTTTCTTTAGCAACATCGCCCTGTGCGATATAGATTTTATTACTACTTACGCTACCTACAAAAGAAGTTCTAGGGATAGTTATGGTAGCGGCTTGTTTAGGAAACTCAAATATGGCAGTGCCGTACATACCAGCTTTTATTTGGTTGTTAGGATTATTACTTAGCTCAATCTCTATAGGAAAGTTTAAAGTATTATCAGCCTTAGGGGCAATAAAAGTGATTTTTCCGTTGAAATTTTTATCGTTAAAAACATTAGATTTTATCCTTACTTGGTCGCCAATTTTTAAGTTAGCCACTTGGCTCTCGTTAACAGTTAAGGCAAGCTTTAGTTTAGAAACATCAACCAACTCAAATAACTTGGTACCTGGCGAAATATAGGCGCCCTGTTCTATTAAACGTTTGTTTACAATGCCATTTATGGGCGATTTAATATTGGCGTCTTTTAATCTTCTTTTGGCTTCTTGTAAGCCGGCCTTAGCATTTTCTACACCTAATTTAGCTTGGTCTAACTGTTGTTGTGTAACACCACCGGTACTAAAAGAACTTTGGTAGCGTTCCAAATCTCTAGCGGCGTTTTGGTAAGCAGCTTCTGCATTTCTAACGCCAACATTTAAAATTTCAGCATCTATGTAAGCTAAAATTTGTCCTTTAGAAACTCTGCTTCCTTCATCCACCGTGATACGGGTAACCCTACCAGAGTTTTCGGCAGAAAACTCTAAATCTTGTGCCGCAGCAAAAGTACCATTGGCAGTAAAATTCATGTTTATTTCATTCTTTTTTACAACAGCTGTTCTTACAGCTACCGCACCTTTACCAGCAGCTACAACTGCAGTTTTTTCCTTATTTTTTTTCTTATTATTAGCAAGAACCCAACCTATAACTACAACTACTGCAATTACGCTTATTACGGGTATAATTATCTTTTTCATGATCTTAGTTTAATAATGTTTTGATGTTACCGTTTGATTTAATTAACTGTATTTCTGCTATTTTATAGTTTAATAATGCTTGATTATAACTGTTTTGCGCTTCTGTTAAGGCATTTTCAGTATCCAATAAATCGGTTAAAGAAGCTAAACCGTTGTTATAATTATTTTGGGTACTGGTGTAAATTTCTCGGGCTAGTGTAACATTTTGTTTTTGCGAGTTGATGGTGTTAACACTGTTTCTGAGTTTGATTTTTGCATTTTCATAATCAGCGTTAAGCGCATTTTGAGTTTGCTTGCGGTCTTCTTCGGCTTTTTGAATGTCAATTTCTGCCTGTTTAATTCTAGAGCGAGTAGCAAAACCGTTAAAAATGGGTATTCTTAAGGTTAGCCCAATAGCTGATGCATCAAAGCCAATTGCCTGTTTTTCGCCAGATTTAAAGAAATCAAATTTATCACTCTGGCTAGTATAGTTGTAATTACCCGTTAAAGATAAAGTAGGGTAGTATTCAGATTGATAAGCTTTTCTTTGCAAGCCTAATAAGTCTTTTTGTACGTTCAACAATCTCAATTCTGTTCTGCCAGCTACATCAACTGTATCCGTTAAAAAAGGGATTTTTACAACTTCTTGTAATTCTTCCTGAGGTAAGGTAATAGCCGTTTTAACAGGCATCCCCATGGCGTATTTGAGCTGATTTTCCAGTTGTGTAATGGTATTGGCAAATTGCTCTCTTTGGGTATATAAATTGGTTAAGTTTACCTGAATACGGTCTACATCAATTTTTTTAGCCAAGCCATTAGCGTATTGGTTTTTGATGATTTTTTCTACAACTTTTACGTTTTTAATATTGGTGTCTATAACATAAAGCTGTTGTTTACTGACTAAAATTTGATAATAATTATTAGCTACCTGCTCTATAATTTGCTCTTCGGTAAGGTTAGCATTAAGCTCATAATATTGTTCGCTTGATTTTGCGGCTTTTAAACCTGTAAAAACCTGCTGATTAAAAATCTGCTGGTCTACCTGTAAGCCAGCTTGGGCATTCCACCTACGGCCAATTTGTATAGATTGATCTCCAAATACAATTTGTCCTAAAATGGGGTTATACGCAAGGCTACTATTGGCATTTAACTGTGGTAAAGCCTGGGCTCTAACTTCTTCTGTTTTATACCTTCCTCCATCAATATCCAATTTTGCTTTTTTGATATTTTCATTGTTTTTGATAGCATACTGCAAGGCATCTTTTAAGGTTAAATTTATTTGTTGCGCTGTACTTAGCTCGGCTATAGATAAGCTTATAGCCATTAACAACATGATTTTGATTGTTTTCATTTTTATATATACTGAGTTTTGATACTGTTTAATAATTTCTTGCCTGCTGTTTGGCAAATAGCATTTAAATAAAAATCGGTAAGCTTAAATAAGGTATCAGAAATGCTAAATTCATCTGCCGGATAAGCTTTTTCATCAAAAGCAGCTGTGATTTGGTTAAGCCTAATTTGCGCTACAAAATCTATATCTAAATCTTTACGATACAGCTCTTCATCCATACCACGGATGATATTTTCTCTGATACATTTTTTTATACATTGTATGCGGTGTTTGGTAAATCTTTCATCAAGCAGTGGAAAGTATTTACTGATTTCAAAAAAGATATTCGGGCTGATATTTTTAAAGAGGTTTAAAATAACCTGAGTTTGTAAATAAACTTCTTGTATGGCATTTTTACCTGTTTGCTGTGCGTTTTCAATTTCTTTACCGTGTGTTTCTAGTAAATCATCAATAATAAGCTCTAGTAGGGCTGTTTTATCACGATAATACTGATACAGCGTTTTTTTAGATATGCCTAAATTTTTGGCAATATCATCCATAGAGATACTTTTTATCCCGAAAACGAAAAATAATGCTCGGGCTTTTTCTAATATTCTTTGCTCTAAATCAAGCTCTTTTAATTCCATCGTAAAAAATATGAAGCATGTTTAAACATTTTGTTCTGATGTTGTTAAATTGATCTTCAGATGGGATTAAGGTTTTGTGAAGAACATGAATTTCGAAAACCCAAATTCCTGTAAGTACATCAGTAAAAATTTGCGAGGTAGCAACGATATCCAAAGCTTTTAACTCGCCCTGCTGCTGCATTTTTTTCATGAAAGCCATGAGCAACAACTGTTCTTGCTGTCTTACATCTTCCATCAGGTGATGTAATTGTTGGTCGTGGAAATAAGAATCACCTTGCCCATCGCCTATATGCATCATGAAATACTTTTTGCCAAATTCAATTCGGATATCAATAAGGTTCTGCATGCCAGTTTTAAAATTTAAAGCCTTATTTAATGTGGCCTCCTGCTGCTTAACAAAATCAAAAAGAATATAATGGCCTACAGCTAAAATCAAAGAAGTTTTATCAGGAAAATAATAATACAAAGATGCTTTGGAGAGCGATAAATCATCAGCTATCTCATTCATGGTAGTTTTTGCAATACCAAAATGAGCAAAGCGTTTCAAGGCAGTAGCTATGATTTGCTCTTTCTTGTAATCTGTTATCTGCTCTGTCATGTATTTACTTTTTGAATATTAAACTTACTGACTTTTTAAATTAATTAGTCAAAAGTAAAGCCAAAAAAATTCACATCAAAACATTTTGTTTCAATGCTATCGTTTATGATAATAAAATGACGTTTGTGTTTTTAGCAGCTAAGGCCTTTTAAAAAGATGTAAACAATTTCTTTTTGCCTTTCTGATATCATTCTAATGAACTTTTTATCTATCCCGAAAGGGACTTGAACCTGGTTAAAGTATAAAACTCTTATACCTTGTATAGCATCAAAAAGTAATTGTGCGGTATAGGTAGCATCAGCAACTTTATATTGGTGGGTTTGTATACCAATGTCTATAATTTGTTTTAAGTGTGTAATTTCTGATTGGTTGGCTTTTTCAATAATCTTTTTTAGATCCTGATATTTTTCAATGTTAGTAAGCTTGCTAAAATCAAGAATAGGGAAATATTTTTCGAGAAAGCTGCTTTTTGCTTCCATATAAGCTTTTAGAGCATCTTCTGGCAAACGGGCTTTCGCAATATTTTTGTCTATTTGTTGTGCTACTTCAGAAAAAATCTTTTCTAAAACACCTGCATAAAGATTTATTTTATCTGGGAAATAATAATAAAGAAGAGCTTTAGAAAAGTTTAAATCTGCTGCAATTTCATTCATGGTTGTTTTGCTAAGACCAAAATGGGCAAAACGTTTTAAAGCAGCTTCTATAATTTGTTCTCTTTTTTTATCTTGTTGCTCCATCTTAAATGCAGAAAATTAATTTAGCTAAATTAATGATACAGAATTTAAATGCATCTTTGTTTTTTATTTAATTTATGATTTGGTATTACGCACTTGGCATAATTGCACTTACTATTGTGATGATGGAATTAGTTTCTTGGGCTTTGCACAAATACTTATTCCATGGTCCGCTTTGGTTTATTCATAAAACACACCACCAACAAAGACACGGTTTTTTTGAATTTAATGATGTTTTTAGTTTGGGTTTTGGGATATTAGCCTGCTGGCTGATGTGGGATAACCAGGTAATGCTAAACTATAAATTTTGGATAGGTGTAGGGATTTCTCTTTATGGTATTATCTATTTTATTTTTCACGATTGGTTTATTCATAATCGTTTTAAAGCATTTAAAACCGAAAATAAATATTTAAAAGGTATCAGAAGAGCGCATAAAATCCATCATAAATCAACAGAAAAAATGCCTTCAGAAGAATTTGGATTACTTTGGGCATCCAAAAAATATTTTAAAAGCTAGTTACCATTTCAGAACATCAATTTAATTTCACCATGTTACAAATTCATCAAAATGTTTCTTTAAAGAATTTCAATACCTTTCAAATTGAGGTTTTTGCTAAATATTTTGTTGAAATAAGTAGAGAGGATGAGCTGGTAGAATTATTTCTAGACCCGCAATGGCACCAAAGCCCACGTTTGGTTTTAGGTGGTGGTAGTAATATTTTACTCACACAAGATTTTGATGGTTTAGTTATCAGGATGAACATCAGAGGGATAGCGCACCGTATCAATCATGAAGAAGTTGTGGTAGAAGCAGGTGCTGGCGAGGTATGGAATGATTTTGTAAATTATTGTGTACACTGGGGCTTTGCCGGAGTAGAAAATTTAAGCCTTATACCTGGCTCTGTTGGTGCTTCGCCTATCCAAAATATTGGGGCTTATGGGGTAGAGCTTAAAGATGTTTTTGAAAGTTGTAAAGCTTTTGAAATTGCCACGGGTACTTTTAAGCATTTTACTCATGCCGATTGTAAGTTTGCTTATCGCGAGAGCGTTTTTAAACAAGCTTTAAAAGGGCAATATATCATTTGCAGTGTAAAGTTTAAACTGTCTTTGATACCTCAAATTAACATCAGTTACGGTGCTATACAAGCAGAGTTATCAAAAAGAAACATTGAACATCCTACTGTAAGTGATGTTTCTAAAGTAGTATCAGAAATTAGAGTTTCTAAATTACCTGATCCATCTACTATTGGTAATGCAGGCTCATTTTTCAAAAATCCTATCATAACAAAAGAACAATTTGACCTATTACATAAACAGTTTCCGGAAATGGTGTACTTTTTAGTACCCAACAATCAAGTGAAGTTGGCTGCTGGCTGGTTAATAGAGCAGTGTGGCTGGAAAGGAAAAGTGGTAGGGCATACAGGTACTTGGCACCAGCAAGCTTTGGTTATAGTAAACCACGGTGGCGCAAGTGGCAAAGAAGTTTATGATTTTTCTACATCCATTATACATTCTGTTCAACAAAAGTTTGGCGTTGTCTTAGAACGTGAAGTAAACATTTTTTAATTAAGGTATGTAATTTTTTTACTACCTGATATTAGATTAAAATCCTGAAAACCTTATTTATACACCTTTGGTCTAACTTTTGAGAGCAAAAAAGTGTTGCAACATATTGTTTAATTTTTTTGACAAAAAACTTAAACAAAATTTGCGAATTACAAATTATAATCATTAAGTTTGTTTAGGTATTAATCAAAAAAGTTAAACAAAATGACTAAGATAGAATTTAACACCCTAGTAATGCGCCAAGCATCATCACTTAAAATGTATGCCTTACATTTTACACATGATGCTGATGATGCCAATGATTTGGTACAGGATACAATGTTAAAGGCAATTACCTATTACAACAAATTTAAGGAAGGTACAAACTTGAAAGGATGGTTATATACCATCATGAAGAACACCTTCATTAATAACTATCGTAGATTTGTGAAGATTAATACTTTTGTAACTAAAACAGATGAGATTTCGTCTTCACAATTGTCTTATTCTGCAACCGTAAACGGTGGTGAGCCTAAGTTTGTGATGGATGATATTAAAAAGGCTTTATCCAAATTACAAGAAGAGTATTATGTACCTTTCACCATGTACTTTGAAGGTTACAAATACCACGAAATTGCAGACCACTTAGCTATTCCTATAGGTACAGTTAAAACCAGAATACACGTAGCCAGAAAATTGCTTAAAAAGAGTTTGAAAGCTTATGACCGTAAAACTTCTGAGGCTGTTGCAGCCTAAGAAGTTTTACTTCTTTTCTTTCTACCTAAATTCCTTTTAAATACTTATCGGCTTCTGTTGCGGCAACTTGACCAGAAATTAGCGAAGGTGGTACACCCGGTCCTGGTACTGTTAATTGACCTGTAAATAGTAAGTTGATTACTTTCTTAGCTCGCATAGCAGGTTTAAAAAATGCGGTTTGTGCTAAGGTATTTGCCAAACCATAAGCGTTACCTTTATAAGAATGGTAATCTTTTTTGAAATCTTCCATGGCATAACTTCTTTTGATGATTTCATGTCCCCTAACTTTTTGCTTGGTGATGTTCTCAAACCTATCCATGATGATGTTGTAATATTTCTCTCTCAGTTCATCTGAATCTTCTAAACCCGGGGCTAGCGGTATCAAGAAAAATAAGTTTTCTTTTCCTGCTGGAGCTACCGTATCATCTGTTTGTGATGGGCAACAAACATAAAATAAAGGCTTGCTGGGCCATTGTGGTGTGGTATAAATTTCTTTAGCGTGTTGGTCTAAATCTTCATCAAAAAATAAATTATGATGTTTTATGCCTTCTAGTTTTTTATCTAAACCAATGTAAAACAATAAAGATGAAGGAGACATGGTTCTTTTGTTCCAATACTCGGCAGTATAATTTCTGTTTTTTGGTTCTAAAAGCTGTTGATCTGTATGTTCATAGTCTGCGCCTGATATCACAAAATCTGCTTCAATATTACCATTATTGGTTACTAAAGTAGTAGCCTTATTTTTATCCACTACTATTTTTTTTACTTCTGTGTTCAGCAATATTTTTACCCCTTGCTCCTCTGCAAGCTTAGTCATGGCTTTCACAATTTGGTGCATACCGCCCATCGGGTACCAAGTTCCCATAGCTAAATCAGCATAATTCATTAAACTGTACATAGCCGGTATTTTTTGTGCTGTAGCACCTAAAAACAAAACCGGAAATTCTAGTAATTGTATCAGTTTTGGGTTTTTAAAGTACTTTCTTACATGAGAACTCATAGGTTTAAGCATGTGTATGCGTAAGCTTTCCAGCATCATTCTTAAATCTATAAACTCGGTGATAGAGTGCGAAGGTCTAAAAACATAATCACTCATGGCGGTTTTATACTTATAAGCCGCTTGCTCCATAAATTTTCTTAAACCCACGCTGCTTCCTGGCTCGTACTGTTCAAATAAAGCTTCTAGCTCTTGCATATTGGCTGGGATGTTCATGATTTCATCCTCACCGAAGTAAATTCTATATCCGGGGTCTAACTGTATAAGCTGATAATAATCTTTAACGCTTTTGCCAAACAGGTTGAAATAGTTTTCGAAAATATCGGGCATCCAGTACCAACTTGGTCCCATATCAAAAGTAAAACCTTTGCTTTGCCATATTCTTGCCCGGCCACCGGTTTGGTCATTCTTTTCAATTAAAGTTACCTGATAACCTTTTTTTGCCAATATTGTAGCTGCTGCCAGACCAGAAAAGCCTGCTCCTATAACGGAAATTTTAGATTGAGTACCCATGCTGATTGATAAATCCAAAATAAACCAATTTGTTTTACAATTTCTTGATTTATGGTTTTTATTAGTTAAGCCATAAAATCAATACAACCAAAGACAAACAAAAGCAGATGGATTTTTGTAATCTGAATATATTTTACAATTTTAGCTCTTGATGGATTTATACACCCAAACCTGCTTAGATTGCAGTAAAATTATTACCAACAATTACAGTACTTCGTTTAGTTTGGGTATTAAGGCTTTTGATAAAAAGTTTAGACCACCTATTTACGCCATCTATGGCTTTGTGCGTTTTGCTGATGAAATTGTTGATACTTTTCATGATCAGGATAAAGAAAGCTTAATTACTCAGTTTAGAAAAGATACCGTAGAAGCGATAGAGCGTAAAATAAGTTTAAATCCTGTACTGCATGCTTTCCAATTGGTGGTAACACAATATCATATTGAGTTTCATTTGATAGATGCTTTTCTAAAATCTATGGAAATGGATTTAGATAAAACCCGTTATACCGATGATAGCTATAAAGCATACATCTATGGCTCTGCAGAAGTGGTAGGTTTAATGTGTTTAAGAGTATTTTGTGAGGGTAATCATCAACTTTATGCTACTTTATTACCAAAAGCAAGAAGTTTGGGCTCTGCCTTTCAGAAAATTAACTTTTTGAGAGATATTAAATCTGATTTTGAAGAAAGGGGCAGAACTTATTTCCCCGGTATTGATTTTACAAAATTTACAGAGGCTGATAAACAAGAAATAGAAAAAGACATCAAAGCAGATTTTGATGATGCTTTAGAAGGGATAAAACAACTTCCAGCAGGTTCTAAACTGGGGGTTTACATTGCCTATGTTTATTATCTTAAATTATTTGAGAAAATAAGAGCCACATCAGCCCAAACCATAGCAAGTAAAAGAATACGTATTCCAGATGCGCAGAAGATATTCTTGATGGCACAAGCATTGATTAAAAACAAACTAAACTTTGTTTAACTTTTTTACGTTTGTTTATACAAGAATATGAAATTATGAAAAATATTGTCTTTTGCTTTTTGTTTGTAGCCTGTTTTGCGGTTAATGGTTTTGCTTATGATATTCAAAAAATCAGAAGAGATTATGTAGAAGCAATTAAAAATGCTGATGTTGCCGATAAGCTTTATAAAGATTTAAAAGCGATAAAAAATCCAAGTCCACTCATTATGGCATATTTAGGCTCTGCAGATGCTGTAAGAGCCAAACACTCTTGGAACCCTGTTAATAAAATGGCTTTTTTAAAGCAAGGTTGCAAAACTATTGATAAAGCTGTTGAGTTAAGTCCTAACCAGTTAGAAATAAGATTTTTGAGGTTTAGTTTAGAGCATTTTTTACCACCATTTTTAGGTTATAGTAAACATTTGGAAATAGATAAAAAGAAGATTTTAGAATTGGTACAGAAATCAAATGTGCAAGCTTTACATGTAGATGAAACCATCCTTAAAAATATGGTTAACTTTATGATAGATAGTAAAAGATGTAGTGAGGCAGAAGTAAATGTTTTAAGAAAAGTATTAGCATAAATGGATAATAAACTGAGTTATCTGCTCATCAATATTTTAACAGTTTTCTTTCCTATTATCTTATCTTTTGATAAAAAGGTACACTACTATAAAAAGTGGAAATTTATACTCCCTGGCTTATTCATTACCGGGCTTCTTTACCTTCTTTGGGATTATATTTTTACCATTAACCAAGTTTGGTCTTTTAATAATGATTATATTCTGGGTATTAGGTTTTTTGATTTACCACTAGAAGAAATCATGTTTTTTATAACCATCCCTTTTGCTTGTATTTTTATTTACGAGTGCTTAATAGCCTATTTTAAGATAGAAATCTCAGCTAAAATTATAAGCGCCATCAGCTGGCTCCTGATAATTTTATGCGTTATCATGCTGGTATTATTTTACGATAGGATTTACAGTTTGGTAAATTTTAGTACCCTTTTGGTGGTTTTACTCTATACCATTTTTGCTAAGCACCATTTAAATATGGGTAAGTTTTACATTGCGTATTTGGTTTCTTTATTGCCTTTTTACATTGTAAATGGGATATTAACTGCTATCCCCATTGTGATGTATAATGATGCAGAAAATATGGGTTTCAGAGTTGGAACTATCCCTTTTGAGGATCATTTTTATTCGATGTCTTTATTTTTGATGAATTTGCTTTTCTTTGAATTCTTTAGAAATAAGAAACAAGCTGCATGATAGAAGAAGAATTGCCTGTTTACACCAAATCTCAGTTAGCTTTAAGAAACGGACAAGATAAGCCACAAATATGGGTTGCTTATTTAGGTTTAATTTATGATGTAAGCCAAAGCAGACTATGGCTAAAAGGAAAACATTATGAGCATTGGGCTGGCCAAGATTTAACTGCCGAGTTAAAAGATGCACCACATACAGCACAGGTTTTTGAACGATTTAAGGTTATCGGTAAACTGGCTTAAACCAGTTTAATACCTTTTTTCTCTAATTCTTCTAGTAATATTTCTGGTGTTAAGCTCACTCCATGTAAAGAAATTTGTGCTTTCTCGTAAAAAGGTCTGCGTTCTTTTAGTTTATCTTCAACAAACAAAACCAGCTCATCAAAGCTTTTACCTTTTATTAAAGGGCGCTCGGTTTTGGCGTTTATCAATCTATCTGCTAAAACCTTAACAGGTGGGTCAATAAAAATGGTTAGCCCGTTGGCGTTCATCCAATCCATATTATCAAAGAAACAAGGCGCACCGCCACCGGTAGAAATTATAGCGTCATCAGCAATAGCGCTATTTTGCAGTAAATCACGCTCAATTTCTCTAAAACCATTTTCACCTAGTTCAGTAAAAATTTCAGGTACAGTTTTATGCTGTGTACTTTCTATTAAAGTGTCTAAATCTATAAAAGGGCGGTTTATTTTGGACGAAAGGTTTTTACCCATTCTGGATTTTCCGCAACCCATAAAACCTATTAAGAATATTTTCATCTTTAGTTTTTACTGAAGTATTGTTCTACTAAATGGTTATAATTGGGCAAAGCATTAGATGACCATTTATTGATTACAGTACCATTTTTTAGTAGAATCAAGCCCGGATTAGCCCTTACCATACTTTTAAGCGGTACAGCATCGGCATAAAAAAATTCCATTACCAATTTATTTTCTTTGATAAACTTTTCGGCATCTGTAGCAGAATTTGCTGTTAGCCAAACCGTACGGATATTAAAGTTTTCAGCAGCATTTATAGCCAAAGCATTAATATCTCCAGCAGCTTTTTTATTAGCTTTATCTAACTTCCAACCAACCGCAATTAAATTGTAGTACGGGTTTTCTACCAACTCTTTGGTATAGCTTACGCCTTGCGAATCGTAAATATTTAAATCGCTTATTTTTGGTTGATAGCCTTGTTTTATAAGCTTAGGTTCTGATGAACTGATTAACTCCCAATCCGGATTTTCATAAATTTTAGTTTCCAGATACTTTTTATCGCTCATTTCCTGCTGCTCGCCAGTTTTCTTGTTTTTTAGGGTATAGATAATTTCATACTCATTTTGTGGCGCACCTTCAGGTATACGCATCGCATCTGGAATATTAGCGCCAACTTTATAAGGTAAAAAATCTATAATAGGTAAATAGGCATAAGTATAGATGCCAAACAATATGGTTAAGCCAATGGTTAAAGAGATAATGGCTGTTCGGCCAGATTTTTCTGTTGCTACAGGTTTAATATGCGCTTTATTAAAGAAGATGTAAATGATAAAGACCAGTAAGATTAAATCTTTACTGAAAGATTGCCAAGGTGTTAAAGGTATGGCATCACCAAAGCAACCACAGGTTTTTACCACATCAAAAGCTGCCGAGTAAAAGGTTAAGAAAGTGAAAAATACAATCAGTAATAATAAGCCCCAACTTACCTTTTTAGAAGATATCCCAGTTAGTAAAAATACCCCTAATACCGCTTCAAGAGCGCATAAAAAGATAGATAGATAGACTGAAATTGGGTTTAAAAAAACAACATGGAAAACTTCAAAATATTCTTCCAGTTTGTAAGAAAAACCTAGAGGGTCGTTTAATTTAATGAGTCCTGAGAAAATAAAAAGGAGACCAACAAATATCCGACTAAATAAAAGGATGTATTTATGATGTAACATAGGTTAAGAGCTTATCAGTTAAGACAATTTAATCAATGCAAAAATAGCGTAATTCATCATATCTTGATAATTAGCTTTTACACCTTCAGAAGCCTCTGTTTGCCCTTTGTTATCTTCAATTTGTTTAACACGTAAAATTTTCATCAAGATTAAATCTGTTAAAGAGCTTACACGCATATCTCTCCAAGCCTCGCCATAATCATGGTTTTTGGCAAACATCAGCTCTTTTGTTTCGGTAACTTTTTGGTCAAAATTAACTTCTACAATATTGGGTTCAAGCTCGGTAGCAGCACTATCATCAAGCTCAAGCTGTATCATAGCTATTATGCAGTAATTAATGATGCCGATGTATTCCCCCTTAATATCATCACCAACTTTACTCACTTTTTTCTCCTCTAAAGTTCTTATTCTTTGCGCCTTAATAAAAATTTGGTCGGTTATAGAAGATGGACGTAAAATTCTCCATGCGGTACCATAATCACGGGTTTTTTTCATGAAAAGGTCTTTACATACCTTTATTATTGTGTCGTATTGTGTGGATGTTTGAGCTGCCAATCTGATCATGGGTTTATTTAAATCGTAAAATTATGGCTATTTTGTTGCTTTTAAAAATTCTGCCCTTTATTTATCATGATTATAGATGAAAGAGGGTTCTGTTGGTATTCATATTTAAAATAATGGTTAAAGATACAAGGCTTCGGGTGAAAAACACATTAAATATTGGTGGAGAATTGATGGATTTAAGTGAACCTATTGTTATGGGGATTATCAATATCACGCCAGATTCTTTTTTTTCTGGCAGTAGGGTAAATACTAACCATGAAATTCTTAAACAGGCAGAAAAAATGCTTGCCGAAGGGACAGATTTTTTAGATTTAGGAGCCTATTCATCAAGACCAGGAGCGCAAGATATAAGCGAAGCCGAGGAAGAAGCCAGACTTTTACCAGCAGTAACACTCATCAGTAAAGAATTTAAACAAGCTTTTATTTCTATTGATACCTTTAGGGCTGGTGTGGCAGAAAAAGCTATACATGCTGGTGCGCATATCGTTAATGATATATCGGGTGGTAATTTAGACCCAAAGATGTTTGAAACTGTGGGGAAACTAAAAGTCCCCTACATCTTGATGCACATGAAAGGTACACCTCAAAATATGCAATCTCAAACCCATTATGAAGATATGATGGAAGAGATGATGTATTATTTCTCAACTAAAATTCAGCAATTAAAAGCTTATGGGGTGCATGACATCATGATAGACCCAGGTTTTGGCTTTGCAAAAGATATTAGCCAAAACTTTAGTTTATTAAAGCATATGGCTACTTTTGAAATATTAGGTTTCCCAGTTTTGGCGGGGCTTTCCAGAAAATCTATGATTTGGAAAACGCTTAATACCATGGCAGATGAAGCATTAAATGGTACTACAGTTTTAAACACTATAGCACTTCAAAATGGGGCGGCAATATTAAGAGTTCATGATGTAAAGGCAGCAAAAGAGAGTATTAGTCTTTATCAAACCTACCTTAAAGCACAATAGCCGCAATTTTTCAATAATTTTTGATAAATTACAACATCACAATAATAAAATATGGATTTTCTCGACTTTAGCTTCTTAAAACTTACCGTATTAGATGTCATCGATATACTTTTAGTAGCTGTTATCATTTATTACATCTATAATTTAATAAGAGGAACTATTGCCGTTAATATTTTTATAGGTTTCATCCTAATTTATGTGGTTTATTTTGTGGTAGAGCAACTAAACATGAAATTGCTGGCAGGTATTTTGGGCAGTTTTGTTAGCGTAGGTTTTATTGCTTTGATTATCGTTTTTCAGCAAGAGTTTAGGAGGTTTTTACTTACAATAGGTAAAAATATCTCTCTAAAAAATAAGATTTGGCTAAAGCTGATGTTTGGTAAAGAAGAGCTCGAGAAAAACAATATGGCCAAAATTAAACCTATTATTGATGCCTGCAAATCCATGAAAAAGACCAGAACAGGCGCTTTAATTGTTTTTGCAAAATACTTTGATCAAGATGCTTTTGCTAATAGTGGTGAAATGATGGATGCAAAAATTTCTAAACGTTTATTGGAAAGTATTTTTCAAAAACACAGTCCTTTACATGATGGTGCTGTTATCATATCAGAAAACAAAATAAAATCTGCCAGCTGTATTTTACCTTTAACAGAGAATGATAAGTTACCACCGCAATTTGGTTTAAGACACCGGGCCGGAATAGGCGTAACCGAGTCTAGCGAGGCTACTGCCTTAATCGTTTCTGAAGAAACAGGGGAGATTTCTTATGCACAGCAGGGGAGGGTGAAAATGAATATTAGTTTTACCGATTTGGAACGTTTGTTGAATAAAGATTTCAATTAATATTTTTCATACAAATTCATGCCGAAAAAGAAAAAAGAACACTTTATTGTAGGAGACGTTCATGGGTGTTTACATACTTTACAAGCTTTATTAAAAAAATGGAAACCCAATACACAACAGCTTATTTTTGTTGGAGATTTGGTAGACCATGGTAATTTTTGTCCGCAAGTAGTAGAACTGGCTTTTAATCTTAAAGATGAAGAACCTGATAGCGTTTTTATTAGAGGTAACCACGAAGAGTATTTTTACAAACATGTACTTAACCAGTATAACGAAGAGTGGTTTCAAAAATCTGGAGAGAAAACATTTTCTCAGTATTTATATCATGGCAGAAGAATAGAGCCTGATGCTGAGTTGTTTAAAAAAATGCCTTTATATTACCAAACGCCTCATTTATTGGTAAGCCATGCCGGCGTTTGTGAAACAGCAGAACCCTTTAATCCGGATCATGTAGATAGTGTTTTGTATCAAAGAAACGGCATAAAAAGACTTCCACAATTACAGGTTTATGGGCATACACCCGCAGAAAAAGCTAAATATGACGAAGCTGCCCATGCTATCTGTATAGATACTGGCGCATATAAATGCAAGAAACTTTCTGCAATAGTGGTTAATGCCAAAGGAGAAATTAAAGATTTGATAGAGCAAAAAACACATCCTCTGGATGAGGTAAGTTGCGAAGAAATACATACCATAGCATGAGTAAGTTTTACGAACCAGAGAACATCATTTACGTTTGTACCGGAAGCAAATGTGCTAAAAGAGGTGGTAAGGATTGTTATAAATCTTTAAAATCTTATGTAAAACATACAGATACAGAAGTGATTAGGATAGAATGTACCGATAGATGCAAGTTTGCCCCCATTTTAAACCTACAGCCTCAAAATATCTGGCTTAAAGAATATACAGAAAAGCAAATTTTCAAAACTTTAGATGAGCTAAAACTAAAAAAGCGATAATTTTTTTATCGCTTTTTTAATGTTGGTTTAGCGCTTTTTAAGCTTCTTCGCCTTCGCTATATTTTATTTTAGCAATATGTCTATCAATTTCCCAACGGCCGGTTCCAGCTTCGCCAATTAAATCAAATAATTCTAAAGCTCTTCTTGCTTTAAATTCTTCTTCGCGTTGCTCTTTAAAGAACCAGTTTAGAAATTCTAAGGTTACAAAATCCTGTTCTTTATGGCATTTTGCAGCAATATTTTTAAAAGATTGTGTAATAGCGATCTCTTGTTCTAACGCATCCTCAAAAACCTCTCTAAAGCTCATATACTCAATTTTGATATTATTGATGTCTGGCGAAATAGCTGTACCACCCATATCTAAAACGTAATGAAATAATTTCATTTGGTGCTTACGCTCTTCTTCTGATTGATCATAGAAATATTGAGCAGAACAATCAAAACCATTTCTATCACACCAAGAAGCCATAGCTAAATATAGAGACGATGAATGAGCTTCTTTTTTTATTTGCTGATTTAAGCTGCTTTCTATCTCGGTAGAAAGTAAACTTTTATGACGTACTAAATCTTTCATGATGTAAATTTTTATATCCTAAATATAACAAATATTACACCGTAGGCAGATTAGAAAAGTAATTTGGAGTTAATCTAATTATCAGATGACTCTTTGAAGGCAGTCTTTAATAGTGCTGTTTAAGTTAAACATGGTAAAAGTACCATGTAATAAATCTTTAAGCCCTAAAATTTCATGAATATCTAATACAAAGCAATCCTCGGCACCGCACAAGAAAATAATCTCTAAGCCAGAGTGGCTAGCATCAGTCATTTTAGCTAAATCAACTTGGTTAATAACTTTATTTAGCCTTTGTAAACAAGGATATTTATAAGTAACCGTTTTGCCTGAAAATGTTAAAGTCAGTAAATCTGTTCTAGGGCAATGACTAATAGAGCCAAAATTGGTGCTAAAGACTTCTGTTTGTGTAATTTGCGCTAGTTGATTCATAGAAGTTCAAATTTCTGTTTTATTTAGAACTAATCCAAATTAATTTTAAAATGATGATAAATAACTTTTTTGAACGAGGATGAACCTAAGTAAAGAAAGTGCCATTACGATTAAGCAGAACGTTAGATTCATGATTTTTACCCGGATAGAAATAAATTCTAATATATTTCTAAGGTTGATATAATTTCTACCTAATTTAATCAATTAGTTTTATGTTGTTTTTGAGGATGATATACAAGAGCATTTTAATATTCATCAAAACATCTTAATGCTGTACAAACATGTTAGAAAAAAAAAATATACTCATTGTAGAAGATGAGGTAAAGGTAGCAGCCTTTATCCATAAAGGTTTACAAACTCAAGATTTCTCTAGTGATATTGCAGATTGTGGTTTTCAGGCACTTAGTCTTTTTAATCAAAACCATTATGATTTGGTGATATTGGATATTGGTTTGCCAGATATGAGTGGTTTGGCAGTTTGCGAGCAAATTAGAAAAAGCGATAACAGGATTCCTATTTTGATGTTAACTGCCATGGGAAGCCTGGCCGATAAATTATCGGGTTTTGAGGTTGGTACTAATGATTATTTGGTTAAGCCTTTTGATTTTATGGAGCTTTTGGTAAGGGTAAAATCACTTTTGAAGTATTATCCCGAGAAGATTAAGCAACAAGAAATTTTACAAGTAGCAGATTTAGAACTAGATTTAAACGAAAAAATTGCCCGCAGAGCAGGTAAAGAAATAGAGCTTACCGCCAGAGAGTTTAGTTTGCTAGAATATTTAATGCTACACAAGGGTAAAGTGGTTTCTAAAATCGAGTTGGCCGAAAAAGTTTGGGATATTAATTTTGATACCAGAACCAATTTTGTTGAAGTTTATATCAATTATATCCGTAATAAAGTAGATAAAGGGCATCAAAACAAACTTATCCATACTGTAGTAGGAATGGGTTATATTTTAAAACAGAAATGACAATCAGAACCAAAATGACGGTCTTATTTTTAAGCATCGTTACCGTTTTATTATTGGTTTTTTGCGTAACCATTTACTTTTTAAGTGATGTTTACCGGCAATCTGAATTTGAAACTCGGCTAAAAAGAGAAGCCTTAACTGCCGCTACCATTGTTTTTAATAAAGAAGAAGTAAGTCCTGATTTACTTAAAATACTAAGTCGTAATCAGATGACCGCACTTAGTAAAGAAAACATTGTTATTTTCAACGCTCAGGATGAAATTATCTATCAAAGTGGATTAAAAAACAATAGCTATTCTGCATCCAAATTACAAGAAATAAAACTCAACCAAGAAGTTTTTTGGGAAGAAGGTGAGGTAGAAGAATTTGGAATGATCATTAAAAATCGGGCTCAAGATTATATTGTTATCGTATCAGCAGTAGATCAATATGGCTTAAGCAAACAACATAATTTAGCTATTTTACTCGGTTTCGGGAGTATTTTATTGATTGCTTTAAGCGCTATTTTAGGTAGATTTTTTGCCGGAGGCTTGCTTAAACCTATGCAACAAATGATTAAAGAAATAGATGCCATCCATGCGTCTTATTTAAGTTTAAGACTTAGCCAAAGAAGTAAAAAAGATGAATTGGGGCAGTTGGCACAACGTTTTAACGAAATGTTAGACCGTTTGCAAAAGGCTTTTCATAAACAAAGGGCTTTTGTGTCTCATGCTTCACACGAGTTAAGAACACCCTTAACAGCTATTACAGGGCAAATTCAAGTTTCTTTGCTTGCCAATGATAATGTTGAAGAACTACGCAGCATGGCAAAATCTGTTTTAGAGGATGTAAATCAACTCAATATCCTCACCAATAATTTATTAGAACTAAATAGTATTGATGTTGATGATATCAAAATTAAAACAAGCCTGCTTAACGTGGTAGACTTATTAATACAAGCTAAGGCCGAGGTTCATAAAAAATACCCTGAGAGTAAAATATACCTGCATTTGGATGATCATGAAGATTATTTACCAGAGGTTTACGCTAATGAAAGCCTGATATACAGTGCTTTTATTAATCTTATAGAAAATGCTGTAAAATTTGCTTCAGACCAAATGGCGCATATCAAATTGCTTACTTTAAGGGAAGAAATTCAGATAAAATTTCAGAACAAATTAAACATGCCTTTGAATTTAAGTAATGATATCATTTTTGATCCCTTTATCAGAGGCTCAAATTCTAAAAATGTAAAAGGGCATGGGGTAGGTTTATCGCTTACCAAAAGAATAATCGATATCCACAAAGGTTATTTAAACGTCCATTTAGAAGAAGCAGAATTTGTAGAGTTTATTTTGTTCTTACCGAAAGGAAATCCTCAATAAATTCTAAGCTCATCCTAATATCAGCTTAAGTTTAGTCTAATAAGAGAAATTTATGTTTACACTATAAAAGAAAATGAATGTGTAATCTAAATTTTAATAAGATGAAAACTAAAGTTATTTTATTTTCAGCATGCCTGGCGGTAGCATCATTAAGTAGTTGTACCATCATCAAACAAGGTGAGATTGGTGTTAAACGCTCTTTTGGTAAAATAAATCCAAAACCTTTAATGGAAGGTGCAAGGGTATTTAATCCCTTTACAACTACCATTATAAAGCTGCCAACACGTACCATTAATATGGAAGTACGCTTGCCATTGCCATCAAAAGAAGGTTTAACCGTACAATCAGAAGTATCTATTTTATATAGGTTGGTTGGCGATTATGGTCCTAAAATCGTAGAAAACTTAGGTAAAAGTTATGAGCAGGTAGTTATCATACCCGTATTTAGATCTGCCGTGGCTGATGTTTCTTCTCAATACTTTGCAAAAGATATGCACACTGGCCAAAGAACTTTGATAGAAAAATCTATTAAAGAGTTGATGATGTCGCAATTACAAAGCAGAGGGTTTGTGATAGAATCGGTACTATTAAAGAGTATCGTATTGCCTCCGGGTTTAACCAAAGCTATTGAAGAAAAGCTAGAAGCAGAACAGGATGCACAAAGAATGCAATTTATCTTAGATAAAGAACGCCAAGAAGCTACACGTAGAACCATTGAGGCCGAAGGTGTAAGAGATGCTCAAAAAATAATTTCAGAAGGTTTATCTCCGATGCTATTAAGATTTAAGGCTATAGAGGCTTTTAATAAGCTATCTACATCTCCAAATGCTAAAACCATTATCACCAACGGAGATTCGCCTATCATTTTAAATACAGAAGATAAGTAGCTTAAAGTAAAACACAGCAATCTCTAAAATAAATGATCATGAGACCTAAAAAAGAACCTTTCTTACAGCGGTTTACAGTGTATGATTACTTACAATTATTAATCATTATCGTATGTGTTTTACTGGCGGTATTACCTCATAAGGCTGATGCCCAAGTAACAGTAAAAGAGTATAATACTCTAGAGGAGGCTTTGAAAGAGCCTGAAAAGGTGTTTAGGTTAAACTTACAAAACCAACAGCTTGATCATTTAGAGGAGATTGCCAAGTTTAAAAATCTGCAATATTTAAATCTCAGGAATACCCATTTATCTAGTGTTCCACCTGAGGTTACCACACTTCAAAACTTAAAAGTGTTGGATATTGGGGATAATGAGATTGCCTTGCTTCCTAAAAACTTTGACGCTTTAAAAAATCTTACCGAGTTGTATCTGGATAAAGAGAAAAATCTACAGTTGGAAGAAGATTTAGAGATTTTAGGTAGGATGAAAAACCTCAAAATATTACACTTAGAGAATAATGGCATCCGTGTTTTACCAAAAAACATCAATAAGCTTCAGAAAATAGAGGCCTTGTATTTAGGCGACAATAAATTAGAAGCCATACCGGTAGAGCTTAAAGAACTCAAGAAATTGAAATTTTTGGATGTGCATCATAATCCTATTATTCCTACAGATGTTATCAAAAGAAATTATGGCGGACTAAAGATTAATTTTTAAACTCATTAAAATACACTTTAATAGCAAGACAATGAAAATCAATTATTATATCACCTTAATATGCTTGTTTATAGCAAGTTTAAGTGTACAAGCACAATCCAATAGAAAAAGCAGTAGTAAAGTAGTTGCTAAAATAGATTCGGTAAAATGGCGAGCAGAGCATTATGTCATCAACAGAGATTCTGCCTATGCCGACCCACATTTAGGCTTAAAAAAGCTGATGGGTGGTAATAAAAGATTTGTGGAAGGTAAAAGTATTAAGCCAAGACAAGATGCACAAACCATTAAACAATTAGAAAACGGACAAAAGCCATTTGCTACCATTGTAGGATGTTCTGATTCTAGAGTGCCAAATGAGGTTATTTTTGATCAAGGTTTGGGAGATTTATTTATCATCCGTACGGCAGGGCAGGTCTCGGCAGCAGCATCTTACGGAAGTATGGAGTTTGCTGCCTTAAAGCTTAATACAAAACTCATTGTAGTTTTAGGGCATACCGAGTGTGGGGCAGTAGCAGCAGCCGTACAAAGACCAGAAAATGTACCAGGGCATATTGTTACCCTTATTAATGATATAAAACCGGCAGTTGCCAAATGTGCGCATTTACCGGGCGATCCTGTGAATAACGCAGTTCGCCAAAATGTAATTGAACAAGTAAATCATTTAAGAGATTTAGAACCTATTTTACATAAAAAGTATGTAGACGGAGAGATTTTAATTGTAGGTGCCGTTTATGATATACATACAGGTAAAGTAGAATTTTTACAGGAGACTTTATTGAATCTTCCTCAGCATAAATTAAAAAAGAAAAGTTAGTTAAGTGTGTTATAGGGGTGGTCTTGATAAGCGAGACTGCCTCTTTTTTAAGTTCTCCTAAAGAGATTACCGAAGAATAGTTTTAAAGAGCAAGATAAATCTTCTTCATACTCCAAATAAATGCGATAGGTTAGTTAAGTGTTAAGAGGCGGTCTTGCCCATCAAGACTGCCTCTTTTTTAAGATCAAGAAATTAAAGAGATACTTTATATCTTCTTCAAATAAAATAAATAGATTGGTTAGTGTGTTAGTAGGCTGTCTCAAATCATCACTTTGTGTCAGGCGGAGTCGAAGCCTTTTCTTATCCTTCGACTTCGCTACCATTGACGCTATTTATAAATGTTTAAAAATTAAGCATTCACCCACTGGCTTTCCG
>NZ_DLHN01000003.1 GCF_002483235.1 Pedobacter glucosidilyticus
TCCTTTACGGGATTCTACAATACGATTTACAATTCTATCTAAGAAATACCTATCGTGAGATACAATCACAATAGCCCCTTCAAAACCATTTAAATAAGTCTCTAACCATTTGATAGAAGGTAAATCCATGTGGTTAGTAGGCTCATCTAATAGCAAAATATCAGGATTTTGAAGAAGTATTTTTGCCAGCATTACACGCATACGCCAACCTCCAGAGAAGGTATTAAGTGGCCTATGCTGATCTTCTGTACTGAAACCTAAACCAGCTAAAATCTCATTGGCTCTGTACTCGATATTATAACCGTCTAAAGCTTCAAATTCTTGTTGTTTATCACTTAATTTATTGATGAGCTCATCAGAATAATCAGTCTCAATTTTTTTAAGTAACACTTCTATTTCATCATGCAGCTGGTTTTGGCGCTCAAAAGCTTCCATAGCTACATGCAAAATGGTATGATGAGAATCGTAAGAAAGTAAATCTTGATTAAGGTAACCTATTTTAATGTCTTTAGACATAGAAACGGTACCTTCAGAAGGAGAGTACTCGCCAACGATAATCTTTAAAAGTGTAGATTTTCCGGTTCCATTAGCACCAATTAAACCTATTTTTTCTCCTGGTTTGATATGCCAGTTAGCTTCTTCATATAAAGCTCTTGAACCTATACGGAAAGTTAAATTATTTATCGCAATCATTTGGGCGCAAAGGTACGCATTTTTAGATAGCTTTTATTGCAGATTTCTGTTACACTAAGACTCGTAAAATTCTATCGGTAATCCATCAGGATCAGCAATAAATGTGAATCTTTTACCTGTAAACTCATCTATTCTAATATCCTCTACCTTAATATTTTGATGTTCTAAAGTTAACTTAACGCTATCTAAATTATCAACAACGAAAGCCAAATGTCTTAGTCCACAAGCTTCTGGGAATGATGGCCGAGTAGGAGGCGTGGGAAAAGAAAATAATTCTATACAATAATCATCGCATAAGGCTAGGTCTAATTTATAAGAATCTCTAGCCTCGCGGTATACTTCTCTTATAATTTGAAGTCCTAATATTTGAGTGTAAAAATGCTTTGAGACAGCATAATCACTACAAATAATGGCAATATGATGTATCTTTTTAAGTGCTAACATCATCGAACTTTAATTATCTCTCAACATCAGCATATCTGCAAACTCTCTTAAAACAGATTTCCTTTCTTCATCAACAGCTATTTTATTTAAAGAGGCTAAACCTTTCGCGGCATAGCTCTCCATTTCTTTTTTAGCAATTTCTTGAATGTTTAGGCTATTATAAATAGCAGTAACAGCCGCTACTTTCTCTTGAGCATCAAAGTTTGTTTTACTTAGCCAGTTTTGGAGTTCTACTTTTTGTTCTCCCTGTGCTAATTCTAAAGCTCTAATTAAAAGGAAGGTTTTTTTATTAGAAATGATATCACCACCCACTTGTTTTCCAAATTTCTCTGGATCACCATAAACATCTAAAATATCATCTTGAAGTTGGAAAGCGATACCTAATTTCTCGCCAAAATCATATAAAAGTTGTGCATCATTTTCTACCGCTTCGCCAATTAAAGCACCTATTTTTAATGCTCCACCCAATAAAACAGCTGTTTTTAATCTTATCATATTGATGTATTCATCAACTTTTACTTCCTGATAATTTTCAAAGTTCATGTCAATCTGTTGTCCTTCGCAAACACCAACAGCGGTATCGTTAAATATTTTTAAAATATCTGGAAGGATAGCCGATTTAACCTGCATGATGAGTTTATAAGCTTCAACAAGCATGACATCTCCAGAAAGGATAGCTACAGCTTCATTCCATTTGGCATGAACTGTTGGGTTTCCTCTCCTTAAAGGGGCTTTATCCATAATATCATCATGCATAAGTGTGAAATTATGGAAAACCTCTATCGCCAAAGCAGGCTTAATAGCCTTTTCTACATCGCCTTTAAATAAATCTGTTGCCATGAGCAATAGGGCAGGTCTTAACCTTTTACCACCCAAATTCATGAGATAACTAATAGGCTCATACAGTTCTGATGGATTTACCGGATATTTTTGCTGAGCTATAGCGCTGGTGATTAACTGTTGAAGATTAGAAATGCTGTACATTTAACTGTAAAGGATAATGGGATTAGGAAATTAACGTAAAATCTATTTGTCTCTTGCTTAAATCTACTCTTTTCACCCTGATATTCACTTCATCACCCAGCTGATAGATTTTCTTTTTTCTTTGTCCAATAATACAATAATTTTTCTCGTCTAAGGTATAGAAATCATCAGAAATATCTCTCAGCCTAATCATTCCCTCACATTTATTTTCTTCAATTTCTACATACATACCCCATTCTGTAACGCCAGAAACAATACCTAAATAGGTTTGTCCGATATTATCTTGTAAAAACTCTGCTTGTTTGTATTTAATAGATGCTCTTTCTGCATCAGCAGCCTTTTTCTCCATTTGGGAAGCATGCTGACAAAGTTTTTCGTAATGCTCTGCACTTGCATTTGCACCGCCATCTAAATAATGTTGTAATAATCGGTGCGACATTACATCGGGGTAACGACGAATAGGAGAGGTGAAATGTGTGTAAAAATCAAAAGCTAAACCATAATGACTGCTACTTTTGGTGGTATAAATAGCTTTCGCCATAGAACGGATGGCTAATTGTGTTAATACGTTTTGTTCTTTTTTACCTTCAATATCAGCCATTAATTTATTTAAAGATCTGGCTGTATCTCGATCTGATTTGGTAGAGATTTTATGTCCGAACTTTAAAGCAAACTGAGAGAAATTGGCTAAGCTTTCGGGCTTTGGCGAATCGTGAGCCCTATAAACGAAGGTTAATTTGTTTTTACCTTTGCCTTTTTTAGCGATAAATTCGGCAACTCTTCTGTTGGCCAGCAACATAAAATCTTCGATAAGTTTATGCGCATCTTTACGCTCTTTGATGTAAACGCCAGTAGGCTTTCCTTTTTCATCAAGTTTAAATTTAACCTCGGTAGATTCAAAGCTGATAGCACCATGTTTAAACTTACGGTCTCTAAGTTTATAGGCTAAATCATTTAAAATCAGTATTTCATCAACAAAATCACCTGCCTTTTGCTCGATAATTTCTTGCACTTCTTCATAAGCGAAACGTCTGTCTGAGTATATAACTGTTCTGCCAAACCATTCGTTCTGGATATTTGCTTCTGCGTCTAGCTCAAAAACAGCAGAAAAACACAGCTTTTCTTCTTTGGGTCTCAAAGAGCATAAACCATTAGATAAGCGTTCTGGCAACATCGGGATAACCCTATCTACTAAGTAAACCGAAGTTCCTCTATCAAAAGCTTCTTTATCTAATTCTGTTTCTGGTATAACGTAATGAGAAACATCGGCAATATGCACACCTACTTCATAATTTCCATTTGCTAATTTTTGAAAGGAAATAGCATCATCAAAATCTTTAGCATCAAAAGGGTCGATGGTAAAGGTGGTGATTTTTCTAAAATCTCTTCTTTTTGCAATTTCTACTTCAGAGATTTGGTCTAATATTGCATTAGCCTCTTTCTCTACTACTTCCGGAAAAGCTAATGGGAAACCGTATTCTGCTAAGATGGCATTCATCTCTGTATCATTCTCGCCTTGTTTACCTAAAATGCTTTTGATGATACCAACCGGATTTTTAGCACCATCAGGCCAATCTACGATTCTTGCTAATGCTTTTACACCATTTCTAGCGCCATTTAAATCCTCTAAAGGAATAAAAATATCATGCAGCATTTTTCTATCATCAGGAATAAAAAATGCAAAATGTTGAGATACTTTTACCAAGCCTGTAAATTCTAATTTAGCTCTAGTGATGATTTCTACCACTTCGCCTTCCATACGCTTACCTTTTTTGCTGGCATAGACATATAATTTTACAATATCGCCATGTAAAGCGGTTCTTAGCTTACGTGGAGCTATGTAAATATCGTTTTCAAACGTATCATCAGGAATTAAAAAAGCCGAGCCATCATTAGCCATATCAATTTTTCCTGTTACAAAAGTTTCTATCTCATGTAATTGATATTTGCCTTTCTCTTTTTCTATAAACAAACCTTCTTTGGTTACATCTTTAAGAACGTCGTATATCGTTTTTTTTGATTCTGGGTCGCTGATATTTAGTTTAGCCGCTACTTGTTTATAGTTGAGTGGTTTATTACCGTTTTTTTCAAAAATA
>NZ_DLHN01000030.1 GCF_002483235.1 Pedobacter glucosidilyticus
TCTAAAGGTTCTACTAAGGCTAATGCTGTAGAAACCGCAAGCGCCAAGGCGGAATTGGGCGTAAACGGCTGTTAATGCTTGGGCAGGACTATCGAAATACTTAAACACGTCATTTCATATTGATTTATATGAAATGTATTAGACCTCAACAAGAATGAAGGGAAAGGCTCCCTTACTCTCACCAACAAGTCATGCTGACGATAGGAAGCAACCCAAAAGAAGGGTAAACCACATGAAGGCTGCAAACTTTTATTGTGAGATGTTTCACTTTGTTCAACAAGACTGAAGGAAAAGGCTCCGTTACTCTAACCAATAAGTCATGTTGACAATAGGAAGCAACCAAAAGCAAGGTGAGCCACATGAAAGCTGTAAACTTTTATTGTGAGATGTTTCACTTTGCAATAAGACTGAAGGAAAAGGCTCCCTTACTCTCACCAACAAGTCATGCTGACGATAGGAAGCAATCCAAAAGCAAGGTAAACCACATGAAGGCTGTAAACTTTTATTGTGAGATGTTTCACTTTGCAATAAGACTTAAGGAAAAGGCTCCCTTACTCTCACCAACAAGTCATGCTGCATACAGGTAACCCTGTATGAAGAGATAGCTTCACTGCATTCGTTATAAAAAAATAATAGTGGTAACTATTAAACTTCGTTCAGTTAAAATTTATAAAGAAGAAGCCCCTATTCTCTGCCTTACCACTTCATACAAAATTATCCCAGCAGAAACAGAAACATTTAAACTTTCAATCTCACCCATCATCGGGATTTTGGTTAGGTAATCAGAGTTTCTGATTAAATCGAAAGAGATACCTTCATCTTCTGCTCCCATAATGATGGCTGTTGGAGCTGAATAATCGGGTTTATAAATAAAATCGTCTGTTTTTTCGGTACAGGAGACAACTTGCAAGCCAGAATCTTTTAAAAACCTGGCGATACTGAGTAAATTATCATGGCGACAAATAGGCACTTTATATAAAGCTCCGGCTGATGTTTTAACCGCATCCGGATTAATTTGAGCAGAGCCTTTTTTAGGAACTACTATGGCATGCACACCAGAACATTCTGCGGTACGCACAATAGCACCAAAATTCCTGACATCAGTAATACCATCTAAAACAAGAATCAAAGGAACTTCACCATTCTCAAAAATAGTAGGGATAATATCTTCAATTTTTTGATAAGTGATGGGCGAAATAAAAGCGATAGCACCTTGATGATTTTTGGCTGTAATTCGATTTAATTTTTCTACAGGTACTTGTTGAGAAGGAATATCATATTCTCTTAAAATGGTTTTCAATTCAGACATTAAGCCGCCAGCTATACCTCTTTGTAAAAATAAAGACTCGATGTCTTTTCCAGATTTTATAGCTTCAATAACTGCTCTAATACCAAAAATCATCTGATTAGATTCTTTTGGCTGTCTTTGAAAATTTCTATCCATAATTGTGGTAAAGATAGCGTTTTTTTACAGGCTCAAAGCGCTTGGATAAAGAAGTTGTTTTTAAGAACTAACAGTGTTACTTTTTATCAACAAGCCCATGTTGATATCTTAAAGGCGCTTTATTTTGTTTATCAACAGCTTATGAACATGTAGTTGTGGAATACTCATGATAAATCTCTTGCAATTTTGATGTTTTTAAATTTCTTATGCTAGCATAGTTAAGAACTCTTACTTATCATGCAGGAATTTTGTATATTTTTGTAGTTATGAGTTTAGAAGCCGAATCCAATAAATCTCCCCTATCGAAAGATAAAAGAAACAGGTTAAGTTCTATGGTTTCTGGTTTAGGTAAATTACCGCCACAAGCTTTAGACCTTGAGGAAGCTGTTTTAGGAGCTTTAATGTTAGAGAAAGATGCGCTCTCTGCTGTTATCGATATTTTAAAACCTAACGTTTTTTATAAAGATGCGCATCAGAAAATATTTGAAGCCATACAAACTTTATTTACACAATCCTCACCTGTTGATATTTTAACCGTTACTGCCCAGCTTAGAAAACAAGGTGATATTGAGATGGTTGGTGGCGCCTATTATATTACAGAACTTACTAACCGCGTTGCATCCGCAGCTAATATCGAATATCACGCTCGTATCATCTCCCAGAAATTTATTCAAAGAGAGTTGATTAGAATTTCTACAGACATTATCAACCAGTCTTATGAAGATACCAGCGATGTTTTTGAACTTTTAGATTATGCCGAGAAAAACCTGTTTGATATTGCTCAAAATAACCTGAGAAGAGATTCTCGTAAAATGGATGATATTGTTAAAGAATCTCTGAAAATTCTGGAATCTTTAAAAGATAAAGATGATTCTTTAACCGGTGTTCCTTCTGGTTTTACGGCTTTAGATAGGATGACTAACGGTTGGCAAAAATCTGATTTGGTGATTATAGCTGCCCGTCCGGCGATGGGTAAAACAGCCTTCGTTTTAAGTTGTGCCAGAAATGCTGCCGTACAATTTAACAAACCAGTTGTTGTTTTCTCTTTAGAGATGTCTTCTGTACAGTTAACCAATCGTTTAATTGCCGGTGAAGCAGAAATAGAGCAAGAAAAAATCAGAAAAGGAAATCTATTAGATTGGGAATGGCATCAGCTAACTTCTAAAATTGGTAATTTAAGCGAAGCTCCTTTAATTATAGATGATACTCCGGCACTTAACGTTTTCGAGTTTAGAGCAAAGTGTAGACGATTAAAATCTCAATACGATATCCAAATGATTATCATCGATTACTTGCAGTTGATGCAAGGTAAAGCCGATGGCAAAGGTGGTGGTAACCGTGAACAAGAGATTTCAAGCATTTCAAGGGCTTTAAAACAAGTTGCTAAAGAACTCAATGTTCCGGTAATTGCACTTTCGCAGTTAAGTAGAGCAGTAGAAAATCGTCCGGGTGGTTCTAAAAGACCTATGCTATCAGATTTACGTGAATCTGGTGCTATTGAGCAAGATGCGGATATGGTATTATTCTTATACCGACCAGAATATTACGGTTTAGAACAAGATGAAAATGGTAATTCCACTGCTGGTGTTGGTGAGGTTATCATCGCTAAACATAGAAATGGCGAAACCGGAACCGTTCAGCTAAGATTTATTGGTAAATATGTGAAATTTGCTGATTTAGACGATGGATTTGGAACAATGGGAAATAAAGATAGCAATAATATAGATCCCTTCTCAGGAATTAGTCCTTCCACACAGTTTGAAAGCATCACCCTAAAACCTAAAAACTGGGATAACGATGAAGATCCTCCGTTTTAACTTAAGAATAAAGGAATACAACCTAAAAGAACCCCAGCTAATATCAAGTATGGGGTTTTTATTTTGGTAAACTGTAGCAATAAAAAGGTTGCCAAAACAATCAATAAAGAGGTATAGCTTGTACCAATAGGAATAATTAAAAGGATAAAAGCAGCAACCATAAAACCTACGCCAACAGCGTTTATTCCTGATAAAGATTTTTTAATTCGGGTAATTTTTTTCAAATCATCCCAAAAGGGAACTATAAATAAAATCAGGATAATTCCTGGTAAATTGATGCCTAAAACAGCAATAAAAGCACCCATCATTTGCCCTGTTATACCGTAACCATTGTTAGCTAATGTCATGGCCCCAAGAAAAGAAGTGAAAGAAAAAGTTGGTCCGGGTAAACCCTGCTGAATAGCAAAACCACTTAGAAATTCATTACTGGTTAAATAATGTTTCATCTCCACAAACTCGGTATACATTAAAGGAACAAGAACATTTCCACCTCCAAAAATCAGTATGCCGTTTCTGTAAAAGTTCTCAAACAACCTTACAGGTAAGCTAAAAGGAGATGTTCTGTTGATAGTAGCTCCTAATAAACCAAAGAAAAGTAATACCCCAATAAAGTAGATAACTTTTTTAATATTGATGTTAGAAAAGAGCCTTACCCTCAATTCATTCTCTTCCTTTTTTGTTTCTGTGGCTGATGTAATGATACCTCCTATCAAAATCATGATAGGAAAAGCGTAGGCATTTTTTAGGATAAGCGAACAAATAACAGCGCCTATAGTTAAAGCGGCTGTAACTTTAGATTTGATGATTTTTTTACCAAAAGAATAAGCTGCAAAGGCAACTATCCCTAAAGCTATAGGTTGTATGTATTGATTGATATTAACAAATGCTTTGCTTAAAGATAAATTCTTGTAGCTGATAGCCAGAAAACACATGATCCCGGCAGAAGGTAATGCCCAGATAAAAAATGTAAGAATAGCTAGGTAATATCCCCCTACTTTATAAGCTATCCCAATAAGGGTTTGGGTTGAGGCAGGCCCAGGTAAAATCTGGGAAAGAGAATATAGCTCTAAAAGTTCTTCTTCTGTGAGGTAAGCTCTTTTAAGTACAAATTCTTTTAAGAGGATAGCTATATGCGCTTGCGGGCCACCAAAAGAGGTGAGCATAAAACCTATTACATCTCTTAAAAAAATAATGTGTCTTTTTTTCAAAATATCAATCAAATAATTCGTCTTGTAAATTATTATATACGCCTAAAAGTTCGTTTAAAGCATGTTGGTCTTTAATTTTTCTAGCTACTTGTATACCCTTCTCATAAGTTTTAAGTGCTTCTTCCTTTTGATTTAGACCTTCATAAAGCTTACCTAAATGATAGTAAGTTCCTATATAATCTTCGTGGTTGTTCACCAAATCAAGGTAAAACTTTAAAGCTAAATCTTCGTTATTTAGCCTAACATATTCTGTTGCCAATGCGTATTTTAGAAAGGGGTCATTGGGCTCATTGTTAAAGAATTCTAATAATCGTTCTAATCTGTTTATTGGCATGATAGAATTTGGCTTAATTCATTAAATTTGTTTTAAGAGGTGATAAAACTACATATAGTTTTGAAATCATCATACGCTAAAAATATAAAATCAATTATCTACACCAAAATAAATAAGAAAGATGAAAATACTAGTTTGTATAAGTCATGTACCCGATACCACTACAAAAATAACTTTTAGTGATAACGATACACAGTTTAACCAAAACGGGGTTCAATTTATTTTAAATCCTTATGATGAAATTGCTTTAGCCAGAGCTATAGAATTAACAGATAACGGTGCAGGAACCGTTACGGTTATACACGTTGGTGATGCATCTACCGAGCCCACCATCAGAAAAGCTTTAGCTATTGGTGCACATGATGCGGTAAGGGTAAATGCTACGCCTACTGATGCTTTTTTTGTAGCCACACAAATTGCTGCTTATGCTAAAGATCAAAATTTTGATTTAATCTTAGCAGGAAGAGAATCAATAGATTATAATGGTGCAAAAGTTCCAGCGATGCTAGCTGAGATATTAGATATTCCATCTGTATCTATCATCAAAAAGCTAAGCGTAGAGGGCAATCAAGGTATTGTAGAGAGAGAAATTGAAGGCGGTAAAGAAGTATTGGCTATCCCCTTCCCTTTTGTAGCAGGTACAGCTGAGGGTGTTGCCGAGTGGAAAATTCCTAATATGAGAGGAATCATGTCTGCCAGAACAAAGCCTTTACAAGTTTTAGAGCCTGTTGAAGTAAAAACCTCTTCTAAAATTGTAAAATTTGAGACACCTGCTCCACGCGGACAAGTTACCTTGATTGATGCCTCAGAGCCTCAGAAATTGGTAGACTTACTACACGCAGAAGCTAAAGTTATTTAATCTATCCACTAAAAAAATTAAGAAAAGATGTCAGTTCTAGTATATGTAGAAAATGCAGAGGGCAAATTCAAAAAATCAATTTTTGAAGCCGTATCTTATGCAAAAGCAATTGCAGATCAATTAAATACCAGTTTAACAGCTGTTTCTGTAGGTAATGTTGCCCAGGACGAATTACAAAAATTAGGTCATTATGGTGCAGCTACAGTTTTAAATGTAAATCAGGATGCTTTAAAAAGCTTTATCAACCAAGCTTATGCCTCGGTTATTGCTGAGGCGGCAGAAAAAACTGCTGCTTCTGTGGTGGTTTTATCTAATTCTTTCTCCGGAAAAGGTTTAGCACCTCGTATAGCGGTAAAATTAAATGCTGGTTTGGTAGATGGAGCTATTTCTTTACCTGAGCTAAGTGATGGGAAATTTATCGTTAAAAAAACAGCTTTCTCTAATAAAGCTTTTGCTTATGTGGAGCTGCATGCCGAAAAAAAGGTTATTTCTTTAACACCTAACGCTTATAAAATTGTAGAAACAGGAAATCAAGCTGTTATAGAAGACTTTGCGGCTACAGTTAAACCAACAGATTTAACTGCTTTAATTAAAGATATTGTGAGGGCAACCGATAAAGTTTCTTTACCTGATGCCGAGTTGGTAGTTTCTGCCGGTAGAGGATTAAAAGGACCTGAAAACTGGGGTATGGTTGAAGAGTTAGCTAATCTTTTAGGTGCTGCAACAGCTTGTTCTAAGCCTGTTTCTGATGCGGATTGGAGACCACATTCTGAACACGTTGGACAAACTGGAATAGCTATTAGTCCTAATTTATATATAGCTATTGGTATTTCTGGAGCTATACAACACCTAGCCGGAGTATCATCATCAAAAGTTATTGTGGTGATTAACAAAGATCCAGAAGCACCATTCTTTAAAGTTGCAGATTATGGCATAGTTGGTGATGCTTTTGAAATTGTACCAAAATTGATTGAAGAGCTTAAATCTTTCAAAGCAAATAACTAGGTTTGTCTAATTAAATGAAAAAATTAAAATTAGATATCATAGGATTATCCTATAGTCAAACTCAATCCGGGGCTTATGCCCTGGTATTGGGCGAGGTTAATGGAAGAAGAAGACTACCCATTATTATTGGTGGATTTGAGGCTCAGGCAATTGCCATAGAAATAGAGAAAATGACCCCTAGTCGTCCGCTTACGCATGATTTGTTCAAATCTTTTGCGGATGCTTATCATATCAATATTCAAGAAGTTATTATTTATAACTTGGTTGAAGGCATTTTTTACGCTAAACTCATCTGTAATGATGGTAAAAAAACTTTAGAAATTGATGCCAGAACATCAGATGCTATTGCGCTAGCGGTAAGGTTTGAATGCCCAATTTATACTTATGAATTTATATTAGCATCAGCAGGAATCGTGATTGAAGGTAACGACTTTTTGTTTTTAGACAATATAGAACCCGTTGCAGAAGATGGTCCTTTAACCACTGTCGCTAGCAGTTCTTCTAGTTCTGGCGATAAATTTTCTGGCTTTTCTAATGAAGAATTGCAAACCAAACTTCAGGAAGCTTTGGCCGAAGAAGCTTATGAAAAAGCAGCTAAAATTAGAGATGAATTAAATAAAAGAAAATCATCATAATTTTTTTATCTTCATTGCCACACTAATTAACTTTTATGAGTCCGATTCTGGAAAATGTTTTAAGAGGTTTGCTAGGCGTAGTGATTATCCTCTTCATTGCTATCGCATTTAGCAGCTCAAGAAAATCTATCAGCTGGAAAATTGTTTCTGCTGGCCTGCTCATCCAAATTATTTTTGCATTGGGGGTTTTAAAGGTTCCTTTTATAAGATCTTTTTTTGACTCTGTTGCCAGTGTTTTTGTGGTTATACTAGACTTCACAAAAGAAGGATCACTTTTTTTATTCGGAGATTTAATAGGTAACACCAAAAGTTTTGGATACATCTTTGCTTTTCAAGTCTTACCAACAGTTATTTTTTTCTCTGCCTTAACTTCCCTACTTTATTATTTGGGTATCTTACAAAAAATAGTTTATGTTTTTGCTTGGGTGGTATCCAGATTTATGAAGCTTTCAGGAGCTGAAAGTTTGGCTTCTGCAGGTAATATCTTTCTGGGGCAAACAGAAGCTCCTCTATTGGTAAAGCCTTATATAGAAAAAATGACAAAATCCGAATTGTTATGTCTGATGATTGGAGGCATGGCAACTATTGCAGGTGGGGTTTTGGCTGCTTATGTAGGCTTTTTAGGAGGAGAATCTAAAGAAGCGCAACAAGAATTTGCAACACATTTATTATGCGCATCCGTCATGTCGTCTCCAGCTGCCATTCTTATTTCTAAAATATTATTACCTGAAAAGGAAGAGGTGAATAAAGATTTAAAAATATCGGATGAAAAAAACGGTTCTAATGTATTAGAAGCTATAGCTATTGGTACCACAGATGGTTTAAAGCTTGCTGTAAATGTGGGTGCTATGTTATTGGTGTTTACTGCGCTGATGGCCTTGTTAAACTATATTTGTTTTCATTTTATTGGTAGTTTTTTTAATATCAATGATATGATTAAAGCTAGCAGTGGCGGAAAATATGCTGGTTTGAGTTTACAATATATGCTAGGTTATATTTTCGCACCTTTAGCTTGGGTAATTGGTGTTGATAGCCAGAACATGACAAACGTTGGGCAGCTTTTAGGAGAAAAAACCATTTTAAATGAATTTTATGCTTACGCTTCTTTAGCTAAGCTAAAGGCTTCTGGTATCATGACAGATTCTAGATCTATAATCATTACCACTTATGCTTTATGTGGCTTCGCTAATTTTGCATCTATTGGTATTCAGATAGGTGGTATTGGCTCTTTAGCTCCCGGACAAAGAAGTAATTTGTCTAAATTGGGATTAAAAGCATTACTAGGTGGTACTTTGGCTTGTTTACTTACAGCAGCTATTGTAAGTATGATTATCTAAAGAAAACGCTAAAAAAATATGTCATCAATAGAGCTCGCCTTACAAACGATTTTGTAAGGCAGTCTCTTTTTTATTCTGGAATGGTAATGACTATCGGCTTAAAGCCGGTATATTCTACATAAGAATCAAGACCACTTACTCCAACAATTTTATCCAAATTAAAAATTAGGGTTTTATTTTTCTCATCAATAAGCAATACATTAAAGTTATGAGCACCAGCTTTAACATCATCATGAGCACTACTTTTAAGCGCTAATGTTGATAAAGGATTAAAACTGTTTCCAGTATTTTCATGATTATGTAAAAACTGCTTGATGTGTAATGTGAAATCCTGAGGTCTTAACTGGTAAATATCAACATCTTGTAATGAACTGGATATATTAGGACTAATGTTAAACTCTAAATAATGTCCTAATGCTCCCTCTCCTACCTCCTTGATTTTGATGATGATGTTTGTACCATTGGTGTTTGCTTTTTCAACAGACAATATCTTAAAGCATTTTTTAACTGATGGAAAATTATTTGCGTATAAGATTTGTGTGTTTCGCACCACTCTTTTCTCTAAGAAAAAATCTCCATTGCAAATAAACTCAGGCTCTTCTTTATTACAGGATGATAAAAAAGTACTTAAAGCTGATATAAATATGAACTTAAATGTTTTTTTAAGATTAATATTTATCAATTGTTCCATCATAGTTAAGGCAAAATTAATTAATTTTTTTAACTATCTGATTTTAACGTGGAACATTTTAATTACGGGTAAAGGTGCTTTAATAAAAACGAGACTATACCAAATCCATCAATTGATGTTGGGGTAAATGGAGTCGAAACTTTTTTCCTATTAGATTACATTTCGACTCCTTGCCAACCGAACAGTTAGGTTGTTCAATTTGACAAATAAGCTCTTTGAAAACGTCAATAAGTTATTTGCTTAAATCTGCAAAATGCTTAAAAAATAAAGGTATAGTTTCTATGCCCTTGTAATAATTATATATGTCATACTTCTCATTAGGAGAATGTAAGTTATCACTATCTAAGCCAAAACCCATCAAAACGGTTTTAATATTTAATTCTTGCTCAAACAAAGCTACGATTGGAATACTACCTCCACCTCTGGTTGGTACAGGTGCTTTACCAAAAGATTCTTCAATAGCTTTGAAAGCTGCTTTAAACGCTACAGAATCAACAGGTGTTACATAAGGCATACCACCATGGTGAGCCGTTACTTTTACCTTAACAGATTTTGGAGCAATACTTTCGAAATGATTTTTGAATAAATCTGATATTCTTTGCCAATCTTGACCAGGAACAAGTCGCATGGATATTTTAGCTTCAGCTTTAGAAGGTAAAACTGTTTTAGCACCTGGCCCAGTATAACCACCCCAAATACCATTTACTTCTAAAGTTGGTCTGGTACCTGTACGTTCTAAAGTGCTGTAACCTTTTTCTCCCCAAACATCATCAACAGCTAAATCTTTTTTATATTCTTCTAAATCAAAAGGAGCTTCATTTAAGGCTTGCTTTTCATCATCAGAAAGTTCTATAACGCCGTCATAGAAACCAGGTATGGTTATATGATTATTTTCATCATGTAAAGAGGCAATCATTTGGCAAAGGATTGTTGCGGGGTTTGCAACAGCACCACCATAAACACCTGAGTGTAAATCCCGGTTAGGTCCAACAACCTCAACCCCCATGTAGGCTAAACCTCTTAACCCTGTTTCCAGAGATGGATTTTCCATACTGATCATAGAAGTATCGGAAATCAAGACAACATCAGCTTGTAATCTAGTTTTATTGTCTTTAACAAATTGTCCAAGATTATCAGAGCCTACTTCTTCTTCCCCTTCTATCATAAATTTGATATTGCAAGGAAGTTGATGCGTATTCATCATCGTTTCAAATGCTTTGATGTGCATGTAAAACTGACCTTTATCATCGCAGGCACCACGAGCAAATATTTTACCGTCACGTACTGTTGGTTCAAAAGGGGGTGTTTCCCAAAGTTCTAAAGGATCTGGGGGTTGTACATCGTAATGCCCATAAACCAAAACTGTGGGCAAACTGCTATCTACAAGCTTCTCGCCATAAACGATTGGATAACCTGCCGTAGGACAAACTTCTACCAAATCAGCACCAGCTTCAGCTAGTTTACCAGCAACAAATTCAGCCGTTTTTAAAACATCACCTTTATATTTAGGATCTGCACTTACTGATGGAAACCTCAATAGGGCGAATAACTCCTCTAAAAAACGAGCTTTGTGTTGTTCTATATATTCTTTTATCTCTTGCATAAAATTGCTTTTATGCAAATATAAGATTATCTGAATATGATGATTTGGAGATGTAAATTATAAAGGGAATTGTTACAAGTTTTTGGCAATTCCCTTTATGGTATGGGATATTATTCTCCGTAAGTAGTTGTAAGTTTTGTTGCTCCATGCATTACCGTAGGCTTTTCTGCTTTACTTTCTATCTTGATGTCATCTTTTTTGCATGAAGTTGCGAAAATCGTTAAAGACGCAACAAAAAGTAAGAATAATTTCTTCATAATTTCTATATTTAAATGTTAATAATATTTAAATATATATACTTGTGTTTAAAACAAGAAATAAAATTTAACTTTTATAATATTTTATTATTTAATTAATTAATTGTTTTTATTTAAAAATAAATTACGTTTTTTTTTACTGTTGTAAAAAAAATTTAATTTTTATAGATACATTTACTTTTCAACTAATTATACTTAATGAAATTTTATCAATTACCTCTTATACTGTTTTTCTTAAACTTTTGTTCTTTATTAAAAGTTAATGGAGCAAACATTAAAGATTCAGTAAAAGTCATTAAGTTTAATCAAGAAGCTTCATCATTAAAATTTACAAATCCTTTAGAAGGGATAAAAATTGCAAATAAAGCTTTTGAATTAGCAACCTTAATTAACTACAAAAAAGGAATAGCAGAATCTTATAGAATTAAAGGTTTAAATTATAGCTATTTATCAAATACAATTGATAGCACTAGCTTCTATTATTATAAAGCACTTGAAATATTTAAAAAAAATAATTTTAAAGAAGGTCACGCAAGATGCTTAAACAACTTAGGTAGTATGTTCTTAAATACTGACCAGAAGAAATCTTTATTTTATTTTAAAAAATCATTGGAAATCGCTACTAAAATAGAATTAAAAGATTTAATAGCAGGATGTAACTTGAATATTGGAACTCTTTATATTACAAAGAAGCAGTATAAAGATGCGGAACAATATTTACTAAAAGGTATGATTTATTTTAAAAAGCTTAACAATAAAATTGGCTTATCTTCTGCTTATCAAAATTTAGGTACAGTATCTTATTATTTGAATGATTATGATAAAACGATTGATTATGCAAAAGCTAGTTTAGCTATCTCAGAAAAGGAAAATTTGAAAAACATCTCATTAACATCTTATGAACTACTCGGGCATGCATTTTTAAAATTAAATAAATTTTTAGAATGTGAACAAGTAGCTAAATTTGGCTTAAGTGTATCAGAAAATCTCAATAATCAAAAAGCAAATTATGATTTCAAAATGTTACTATATGAATTAGAATCAAAAAAACAAAACCATAAGCAAGCTTTAAAATACTTAAAAGAAGTTCATTCATTAGACAGTATAGAATATCAAAAAAATTTAGCGAATATTGTAAAACTCAATGAGGAACAAATTAAAAATGCGGAAATTCAAAAACAATATGAAGTTGGCTTAGAACGCCAAAAAAACAACCGAATACTCTTTATGGCTGCTATTATTGTTTCTGTTCTTTCTGCTGTAATTATTGTTATTCTTATCAGAAGTAAAAGAAAAACAGAAAAAAGTAATCAAGAACTTCTTGCTTTAAACAAAGAATTTCTTCGTCAGAAAGAAGATCTCGATAGAATAAACCTCAAGTTAGAAGAAATCATTGCCGAGCGTACCAAAGACCTACTCAGCAAAAACCAAAAGCTTTCCGAATATTCTTACCACCTCTCCCATCAAGTACGTGGACCTGTTGCTACTTTAAAAGGATTAATTATGCTTTCGCAGGATAATTTAATTGAGGAAAAGGAATGTATCGTACAAATGAAAAAATGCGTGGATGATATTGATGAACAAATTATGGATATCAATATTGCTTTGCATGACCCATCCAGACATGGTTTGAAAAATCCAAATCAAGATAGTGGAAATCTTTAGCCACGAACATGAAGATTATTTCCTAAGCATTCTTTAATTTAGCGTCTTGTTAAAAGGAGACGATTTGGATTATTTAAAAGGATTAAACACTTCACAAAGACAAGCTGTAGAACAAACACAAGGCCCAGTAATGATTGTTGCTGGTGCTGGTTCTGGTAAAACAAGGGTTATTACTTATCGTGTTGCACATTTAATATCAAAAGGTGTAGATCCGTTTCAGATATTGGTTCTTACTTTTACCAACAAAGCGGCAAAAGAGATGCGTGAGCGTATCATGAAAGTAGTGGGTGCCGAAGCTAAAAACATCTGGATGGGTACCTTCCACTCAGTATTTGCCAAAATACTTAGGGTTGAAGCGCATAAAATAGGCTATCCTAATAACTTTACCATTTATGATACCGATGATAGCAAAAGCTTAATTAAAGCTATCTTAAAAGAAATGAATCTTGATGATAAGCTTTACAACCCAAATTTTGTGTATGGAAGAATTTCTATGTGCAAAAACAATTTGATATCTGCTGCAGAATATAATCAGAACGAGCAAATACAAGCCGAAGATTTTTCCACTGGCAGAGGCATGTTGGGTAAAGTTTATGAAACCTATGCTGCCCGTTGCTTTAAAGCCGGAGCTATGGATTTTGACGACCTACTCTTTAAAACCAATGTCTTGTTAAAAGAACATCCGGATGTTTTACATAAATATCAACATAAGTTTAAATACTTAATGGTAGATGAGTATCAGGACACCAATTTTTCGCAATATCTCATTGTAAAAAAACTAGCGGCTGTTAATTATAATTTATGTGTAGTTGGTGATGATGCTCAAAGTATTTATGGTTTCAGAGGTGCTAACATCCAAAATATTCTAAACTTCCAAAAAGATTATCCAGATGTTAAAATTTATAAGCTAGAGCAAAACTACCGCTCAACACAAAATATTGTCAATGTTGCCAACAGCATCATCGCAAACAATAAAAACCAGCTAGATAAGAATGTTTTCTCTGAGAACGATATCGGTGATAAAATAAAAATAACCCGCTCTTTCTCTGATAATGAGGAAGGTAAAAGTGTTGCCGAATCTATTCTACAAGAAAGAAGCAATAATGCTTTAAACTGGAGCGATTTTGCCATTTTATACAGAACAAACGCTCAGTCTCGTTCTATGGAAGAGGCTTTAAGGAAGCTCAGCATTCCTTATAAAATTTATGGCGGTTTATCTTTCTATCAAAGAAAGGAGATTAAAGATTTGATAGCTTATTTCCGCTTAACTTTTAATCCAAGTGATGAAGAGGCATTTAAAAGAGTTATCAATTATCCTGCAAGAGGAATTGGAAAAACCACGATAGATAAGATTATTGTAGCTGCAGATCAACAAAACCAAACCATGTTTGAAATTATTAGCGATGCTGCTCAACACCTTGATAATAGAGCTGCTGTATCTGTGAGTAATTTTGCCACTACCATTAAAAGTTTTGCGGCAGTTGCAAAAAACAGCAATGCTTATGACGCTGCTTTGCATATTGCTCAGCATTCTGGTTTGTTAAAAGATTTATATGACGATAAATCTGTAGAAGGTTTAAGTCGATATGAAAACATCCAGGAATTGCTCAATGGTATTAAAGAATTTTCTGAGCGTGAGGATATTGAAGATAAAGGTCTGGATGTTTTTATGCAAGATATTGCTTTATTAACCAATGATGATAACGATAAAGGAGATAATAAGGATACCGTTTCTTTAATGACTATCCACTCTTCTAAAGGCTTAGAGTTTCCTCAAGTTTATATCGTAGGCTTAGAGGAAAATCTCTTCCCTTCTCAAATGGCATTAAACTCTAGGGCAGATTTAGAAGAAGAGCGTCGCTTATTTTATGTAGCTATTACCCGGGCCGAAAAGAAATTACATATCAGCTATGCAACTTCCAGATTTAAATTTGGTAGCTTAATTAATTGTGAACCGTCTAGGTTTTTAGATGAGATAGATCCTAAATATCTGGAGTTAGATTTCGTTAAAAAAGCACCAACTGGGAATCCATTTTTTGAAAATGAACGCTCGCAATGGCAAAGCAAAACTACTTCTAGCAATAGCGGAGATCATTTTTCTAAGCCTAAACCGCCAGTAACAGGTAAAGTAAAAACTACTTCTTTATTGGCAAAAGCACATGTACCAACAGTAGGCTTTACACCAGATGATACTTCTAACCTACAGGTTGGAGAAGAAGTAGAGCATGAGCGTTTTGGTTTTGGAAAAGTAATCCAAGTAGAAGGTACCAAACCAGATATTAAAGCAACTATTTTCTTTAAGGAGATAGGGCAAAAACAACTGCTCTTAAAATTTGCGAAATTAAGAATTGTTAAAAATTAGTACAAAACAGGAAAATAAAAAACATTGCAATTTTATTTATTTTCTTAAATTGCAGCTTTTAGCTACATAATTAAAATTACTTACTGTTTTTTAACCTGCCTTATTAAATTATTTTGATTTTTACAATCTCATAATCAGACGGATAGGTTAATCATTACATTAAAAAACATTATCAGTATAGAAAGAAAGCTTACACCATTTAGCTTTAATAATTCAAAAATGAATAACACTGTTGAAAATAAATTTGATTACAATACTTCAAGAGATAAATTAATCTTGGCAGAGTATGGTAGAAATGTGCAGAATATGGTTGAATATATCTGCGAGTTACCAACCAAAGAAGAAAGAAATAAATACGCCCAAGTGGTGATAGATATGATGGGCTTTTTAAACCCTCATTTAAGAGATGTTCCAGATTTTAAACATAAACTTTGGGATCATTTACATATCATTTCAGGTTTTAGGATAGATGTAGATTCGCCTTATCCTACTCCAACTAAAGAGGGTATCAATTTCAGACCAGAAGTTTTAAGCTATCCGCAAAACCGTATTAAGTTTAAGCATTACGGAAAAACCATTGAGCTCATGATCAAAAGAGCAAAAGAAATTACCGAGCCTGAGAAAAAACAGCACATGGTAAATTCTATCGCTAATTTCATGAAAATGGCTTATGTACTTTGGAATAAAGACCATGTTGCAGATGAACAAATCATTTCTGATTTAAATGATTTATCTGGTGGCGAATTAGACTTAAGTCAGGTTATTTTAAACCGTGTTGATGTTAAACAAAACACTCCATCAAGTAGTAGTAATAACGGACGCTCTCAAAAAAATAACAATCAAAATAACAGAGGTGGCGGTGGTCAAAGACATAATAACAATAACCAAAACAACAATAAGAATCGCCCAAGAAACTTCCAAAATAATGGTGGTGGTAAAAGATCAAACTAATCAAATTCAAAAAACAAATTCTATATGATGAATGCATTTGAGATTCGTGGTGGTAAACCTTTAAAAGGCGAAATTATACCCCAGGGAGCAAAAAATGAAGCATTGCAAATTCTTTCTGCTGTTTTATTAACACCAGAAAAAGTTACCATAAGCAATATACCTGATATTAAAGATGTAAATAAGCTTATTGAGCTTTTAGGAGACCTAGGTGTTGAAGTTAACAGACTATCAAAAGATACCTACGAGTTTACGGCAGCCAATATCAACCTTGAGTTTTTTCAATCTCAAACTTTTAAAGCAAAGGGTGGCAGCTTAAGAGGTTCTATCATGATTGTAGGTCCGCTTTTAGCCCGCTTTGGTAAAGCTGCAATTCCTAAACCAGGTGGAGACAAAATTGGTAGACGACGTTTAGACACTCACTTTTTAGGTTTCGAAAAATTAGGTGCTAAATTTATTTATAATGCAGAAACCAATTTCTTTAATGTTGATGCAACAGAATTAAAAGGAACTTTCATTTTATTGGATGAAGCATCTGTAACCGGAACAGCCAATATTGTGATGGCGGCAGTTTTAGCAAAAGGAACTACTACCATTTATAATGCAGCTTGCGAGCCTTATTTACAACAACTTTGTAAAATGCTTAATCGCATGGGTGCGAAAATTACGGGTATTGGCTCTAATTTATTAACCATAGAAGGTGTAGAAGCTTTAGGCGGTACAGAACACCGCTTACTGCCAGATATGATAGAAATTGGCTCTTTTATTGGCCTAGCTGCCATGACAGCGTCTGAAATTACTATCAAAAATGTTTGCTATCAAGAATTAGGTATCATTCCTGATGTTTTCAAAAGATTAGGTATCAAAATGGAATTACGTGGTGATGATATTTTTATACCTGCTCAAGAAAGTTACGAAATAGATACATTTATTGATGGTTCTATTTTAACCGTTGCTGATGCTCCTTGGCCAGGCTTTACACCAGATTTACTTTCTATAGTTTTGGTAGTGGCTACACAGGCAAAAGGCTCAGTACTCATTCACCAAAAAATGTTCGAGAGCCGTTTATTCTTTGTGGATAAATTAATAGACATGGGTGCTCAAATTATTTTATGCGACCCACACCGAGCAACTGTTATAGGTTTAGATAAAAAATATCAGCTAAAAGGTATAGAAATGACTTCTCCAGATATTAGAGCTGGTGTTTCTTTATTAATTGCAGCGCTTTCCGCATCCGGAAGGTCTACTATTTATAATATCGAACAAATAGAACGAGGTTATCAGGATATTGATACCCGATTAAGAGCACTCGGTGCTGATATCAGAAGAATTTAAATTTGAAACTCTCCTTTTTAGGAGAGTTTTTTGTTTATAAGTCTTTAAGCCTAAAAAGCGGGTAGCTTTGCGCATCAGCTAATTAGTTCATAATATCTTTACAATAATAATCATCCGCCTCATGAGCCGGCAGGGCCCATTACTTTTTAGAGGGAAAAAGTAATCAAAACCCTTGATCAATCCCACAGGAGCCTTTGCCGCACAAACCCTACCCACACTCAAAAACAA
>NZ_DLHN01000039.1 GCF_002483235.1 Pedobacter glucosidilyticus
TAAACAGTACCCATGTTATTGTAGCAATCGGCAACTGTTTTATGGTCATGAGCTAATTTTGCAAAACTTAAACTTCTTTGATAGTAGTAAAGTGCCCGATTCAAATTTTTCCAACTCAAAAAGACGGCACCTATATTTTTATAAATCTTGGCTTTTAAAGACAAAGCAGTATCTGGGATAATTTTAAGAGCTTTTTGATAGGCATTAAATGCTGGCGAATTATTACCCATATCTGCTTCTGCATTACCTATCTCATTATATAACGATGCTTCCACAGCAGGAGTGCCTTGCTTTTTCACTAAAACAACAGCTTTTTTAAAACTCTCGATAGCTTTTTCAAACTTTCCGTCATGAGTATAAATCATACCCAAATCTGTAAGTATATTTATTTTTTGCGAATTGTTCTTTGCCAAAGCCAATTGCTTTATAAGACTATCAGTTTGGGAAAAAGATGGATAGCCAAATAATAAGAAAATAAATAACAATAACTTTTTTTTCAATGACTAACCTTAAATTTTTATGTAATGACTAATATAATTATATTTTCTAAATCGAAAATTAAACTTTGGTTCGTTTTATGTTCTATATCATAAAATTCTCTTTAAGAAAATTTTATAGCTCAACATTAAAGAGAGGCAATTATAGCAATTAAGAAGGTTTTATTTAACAAGCTACCAAAATAATTAAGCATCAGCAACAACCAAAACCAAATTTTAATGTTATACAAAATACATGAGTAAAAAGCCGCTTTTAGAGTTTAACCAATTTGGTATTTATTGCCAGCAAGGTGATTTTTATATAGACCCTTGGAAACCGGTTAACTATGCAGTTATAACGCATGCCCATAGTGACCATGCCCGCTGGGGAAACCATCATTACTTAGCTCATCATTTATCCAAAGAGATTTTAAAATATCGCTTGGGCGATATTTCCTTGGAAACCTTAGATTATAACCAAACCATCATCAGAAATGGGGTAAAAATATCACTTTACCCGGCAGGACATATCATTGGCTCGGCACAAGTAAGGGTAGAATATCAAGGCGAGGTTTGGGTAGTTTCTGGAGATTATAAACTTGAAGATGATGGCATTTCTACTCCATTTGAACCTGTAAAATGCCATTCCTTTATATCAGAGTGTACTTTTGGGATGCCCGTTTACACTTGGAAACCTCAACAAGAGATTTTTAAGGGTATAAATGATTGGTGGTATCAAAATCATCAACAAGGAAAAACATCTGTTTTAGTAGGCTATTCTTTGGGTAAAGCGCAACGCATCCTGCAAAATCTAAACCTAGATATTGGTAAAGTTTATACCCATGGTGTTATCCAAAACACACACGATGCTTTAATAAAAAACGGCATCTTGCTAAAAGAAACCCATAAAATAACAGCCAGCACTACTAAAGAAGAAATTAAAGGCAACTTGGTTTTATGTCCGCCTTCTGCCGTTGGTACCCCCTGGATGAAAAAATTAAACCCTTATTCTTTTGGCTATTGCTCTGGCTGGATGGCCATAAGAGGTGCAAAAAGAAGAAGGGCGGCAGATAGAGGCTTCGTATTATCAGACCATGCAGACTGGCATGGACTTATCCAAGCTATAGAAGCTACATCCTGCGAAAGCGTTTACCTTACCCACGGTTATACAGCAAGTTTTAGCAGGTATTTAAGAGAAATTGGTTACGATGCGCATGAGGCCAATACTTTATATGGCGATGAAAACTTAGAAGAAGAAAAAGGAGGTGAAACATGAGAAATTTTGCCAACTTGTTTCTAGCTTTAGATGAAACCAACAAAACCAATGAGCGCATCAAAATCTTGAAAGAATACCTTTTGCAGGTTTCTGATGAAGATAAAATAAATATGTTGGCCTTATTCACTGGCAGAAAACCTAAACGCCAAATTAATAGCACCCAACTAAAAGATTGGGCTTTAGCGCAAAGTAAAATCCCCGATTGGCTGTTTAGAGAAAGTTATGATGTAGTGGGCGATTTGGCAGAAACCATTTCGCTGTTATTACCGCTACCCAGCAATCAGCAAGATAAAACGTTAAGCCAATGGATAGCAGAAATAAAAGGACTTAAGGATAAAAGCGAGGCAGAAAAGAAAAGCTGGCTTTTAGCCGCTTGGGACACTATGGACCAGCAAGAGAAATTTGTGTTCATTAAAATTCTTACGGGTGGTTTTAGAGTTGGTGTGTCTCAAAATTTGGTGGTTAAGGCTTTGGCCGATATTGCCCAATTAGACACCGCAACCCTTACACATCGTATTATGGGGAATTGGAATCCGGATGATTTTACTTTCCAGCAGCTCATAGCTGCCGAGGATGCCTCTACCGATAATTCTAGACCCTATCCCTTTTTTCTGGCTTATCCCATACAAGAAACTTCAGACTTACAAAAAACAGCTTTAAAAATAGAAAATGCTTTAGGGCCAGTAGCCCATTGGCAAGCAGAATGGAAATGGGATGGTATCAGGGCGCAAATCATCCATCGCAATGGTGAAATATTTATTTGGAGTAGAGGCGAGGATTTAGCTACCGATAAATTTCCAGAACTGCATCGTTTTATCCAAAATTTACCCAACGGAACTGTGTTAGATGGCGAGATTTTGGCCTTTAAAAACAATCAACCTTTACCTTTTAATATTTTGCAAACCCGCATTGGGCGTAAAACTTTATCTAAAAAATTACTACAAGAAAACCCCGTTGCTTTTATTGCTTATGATATTTTAGAACTCGATGGTATAGACATCAGAAATAAAAGCCAAAGCGAAAGAAGAGTACTTCTTGAAAATCTACAACAGGATAACCCTTATCCAGAAATTTTTAGAATTTCTGAGCTGGTACACGCTCATAGTTGGGATGAACTAGCTGTTTTAAGAGAACAATCTAGGGCAAAACTAGCCGAAGGTTTAATGCTTAAAAGAAAAACGGCCAGCTACCAAGTAGGTAGAAAACGTGGCGATTGGTGGAAATGGAAAATAGACCCTTTAGCTATTGATGCTGTTTTAATTTATGCCCAAAAAGGACATGGTCGCAGGGCCGATTTATATACAGATTATACTTTTGCCGTTTGGGATGGCGATAAACTGGTGCCATTTGCCAAAGCTTATTCCGGTTTAACCGATAAAGAAATTAGTCAGGTTGATTATTTCATCAAAAGAAATACTTTAGAAAAATTTGGCCCAGTGAGAACCGTTAAACCAGAACTTGTTTTTGAAATAGGTTTTGAGGGTATTAATAAATCTAGCCGACATAAATCTGGTGTAGCTTTACGTTTCCCAAGAATTTTACGATGGCGCACCGATAAGAAAAAGGAAGAAGCAGATAGCTTAGAAAGTTTGATGCTTTTGTTGCCGAAATTTGAATAGAAGTAATTAAGAAGCCCTAATTAGGGCTTCTTAAACATTAATCTCTAGAAGGCAAAGCCTACAGAAAAAGAAAGTACTTTATTATTAGCTTTTGAATCGCCTTCTCTTTGACTTTCTGGTATCATATTAGACAAACCTATACCGTAACCTACATTAAATAATAAACCACTTTTTAATCTGTAGCCAGCCATCAAATTCAAACCAAAGTCTGTTGCGGAAAAATCATCTTCTTCTCCACTACCAAAACTTACTTTATCGTCTTCTCCAACTACATCTTCTCCAAATACAGAGCCTTCCTGTTTACCAAATAAACCAAAAGCTGCATAAGGACCAGCTCCTAGAAATAAACTACCTTCTCCTACAGGCAAGTTTAAAACAGCATTTACTGGAATTTCCAAATAAGATAGATTAGCCTGAGCTTCAACACTCATTCCAGAATCTTCATCTTCTAATTTAAACTTGAATCCTTTACCTTGAAACGATAAACCTGGTTGAATTGCAAATTTTTCACCTAATGCAAACTCTGTAAATCCTGTCAGATGAAAAGAAGTTAAAGCATCTGGAGATAGGTTGATTCCTTGCGATGAAATATTAACATTTGCAAGATTAACGCCCCCTTTTAACCCAAATTTTGTTTGTGCAGAGGCAGTGATTGTGGCCATTACTAGAATTGCCAATAAAAATTTTTTCATATAGTTTATTTTATTAAGTCACAAATATATACAATAACAGTTATTTACATAAACTATTTTACTAAACAATTAAATGTTAAAGTTTCCATTTTGTACCTTTAAAACATGCATCCACAAAAAAAATTAAGCGAAGATTTTTCTAAAGCAATAGCGCAACTTAATGAAAAACAACTGCAAGCTGTAGAGCAATTAGAAGGCCCTGTTTTGGTAATTGCAGGCCCCGGGACTGGTAAAACGCAAATTTTAGCTGCCCGTATAGGTAAAATTTTATTAGATACCGATGCACAAGCTAATGAAATTTTATGCCTAACCTATACCGATGCTGGTGCGGTAAATATGCGTCAGCGTTTGTTTAAATTTATTGGCCCTGATGCTTACCGGGTAAACATATTTACTTTCCATGCTTTTTGTAATGAGATTATACAAGAAAACCTCGATTATTTTGGTAAGCTTAATTTAGAACCTTTATCAGACCTAGAATCGGCTTTACTTTTCAGAGAAATCATTGATGAATTACCTGCAAACCACATCTTGAAAAGGTTTACAGGCGATATTTACTATGATGCACCCAGACTGAAAGACCTGTTTTCTACCATGAAACGCGAAAACTGGTCGGTAGAAATTGTAACCGCAGCCATAGAAAATTATCTAGAAGATATTAAAACCCGTGATGAATTTATCTATAAAAAAGCCAATGCAAAAGCAGGTATAAAAGTTGGCGATTTAAAGCAAAAAAAATATGACGATGCCGTTGAGAAAATGGATAAACTAAAAGCTGCTGTGATGCTTTACCCAGTTTATCTTCAAAAAATGGATAAAAAAAGTCGCTATGATTATGATGACATGATTTTGTGGGTGATAAAGGCTTTTCAAGAAAATCCAGATTTGCTTTTACTGTATCAAGAGCGTTATCAATATATTTTGGTTGATGAATATCAGGATACCAGCGGCTCGCAAAACCAGTTATTAAAACAACTGATTAGCTATTGGGAAGTGCCTAACGTTTTTGTGGTAGGCGATGATGACCAATCCATCTTTAGATTTCAAGGGGCAAACCTTAAGAACATCTTAGATTTTGCTGGCGATTATGTAAGCAGCCTTAAAACGGTAGTTTTACTGAACAATTACAGGTCTACACAGCACATTCTAGATATGTCTAGAAGCTTAATCGAGAATAATTTCATCCGTTTAACACGAGAACTTAACCTTAATAAAGAGCTAAAATCATCACATCCGGATATTACAGGATTACAAATTCGTCCGCAGATTTTAAGTTTTGAAAACCCCGAGCAGGAAAGCGTTTGGATAGCACATCAAATAGAAGCACTCATCAAAAAAGGGATAAAAGCTTCTCATATTGCGGTTATTTATCGTAATCATAGCCAGGCAGAAGCTATGGTAGAATATCTGGATAAAAAGAAAATAGGTATCAATACCAAAAGAAAAATTGATATCCTTACTTTACCTTTTACAGAGAAAATCATTACTATTCTTAGGTATTTATCAATGGAGCTAGACTCGCCTTACAGTGGAGATGAAAAGCTTTTTGAAATCTTACATTATGATTTTTTTAATATCCAACCTATAGATATTGCCAAAGCCAGCATTGCCGTTTACAAAGCTAATTTCAACGAAAAGGTTGATAAAACATCGCTACGCAGATACATTACAGAGCTTAGAGAGCCTAAACAACCCGGTTTGTTTGATGCCGTAGACCGCCCAGAAATGAAACGCTTGATAGAGGATATAGAATATCTGCTTAAAGCAGCTGCTAGCCTTACTTTGCAGCAGCTTTTTCAGGCTATCATCACCAAAATGGGTATTTTAACCTATATCATGAAACAGCCAGACAAAGGCTGGTACATGCAAATTTTAACCAATTTCTTTAATTTCCTAAAAGATGAGAACCGTAAAAACCCTGAGTTAAAAGTTGCCGAGTTTATAGAGCTGATTGATTTGATGAAGAAAAACAATATCAGTATAGCCTTTAACCAACATATATTCTCTGCCGAAGGGGTAAACTTCATGACCGCCCACGGCTCTAAAGGTTTAGAGTTTGATTACGTTTTCTTATTAGGATGCAGCAAAAAAATATGGGATAGCAAAGGTCGTAATTTTGGTTTCTCTTACCCTGATACCTTATTTAAAGAAGGGGCATCATCTAGCGATGCTGAACAAGAAAACACAGAGGAATCTAGAAGGTTATTTTATGTGGCACTAACCAGAGCTAAACACTCTTTGTTTGTGACTTATCCAAAACTCAACAGCAGCGGTAAAGAGCAAGAAGCATCGCAATTTATCAGCGAGATTATCAGTACAGGGCATTACCAAGAGCAGAAACAGGAAGTTTCAGAAGCAGAAATGATAGATTTTTATGCTACCCAGTTTAACGAAGCAGAAAAACCTAAAGTAACGCTCATTGATAAAAATTACATCGATTTATTGTTGCAAAATTATACCCTATCAGTAACGCACTTAAACAATTACCTGGCTTGTCCACTAAAATTCTATTTCCAGAATTTGATTAGAGTGCCATCAGGCAAAAGCCCAGCTGCAACTTTCGGACAAGCGGTGCACCATGCATTAAACAGAGCATTTATTAAGATGCATGAAAATAATGAAACCTTCTCAGCCACAGATGATTTCATGAATGATTTCTCTTGGTGGATGAACCGCAATAAAGACTCTTTCACCAGAGAAGATTTTAAATTAAGGATGGAATATGGCTTCAAAATATTACCTGATTATTATGAGCAAAACATCAGTAAATGGAATAAAGTTGTAGTTACTGAGCGTAAAATCAGAAATGTAGAAATTGAAGGTGTACCTATTACCGGTAATCTGGATAAGATAGAGTTTAACGGTAAAATGGTAAACGTTGTGGATTATAAAACCGGGAAGTTTAAAAACGCAAAACCTAAATTTAATAAACCATCAGAAGAAGAACCACACGGTGGCGATTATTGGAGACAAGCTGTTTTTTACCGTATTTTAATTGATAACGATAGAACCAAAGATTGGCAAGTGGTAAGTACCGAGTTTGATTTTATTGAACCTATAAGCGATGGCGAGTATCATAAAGAAAAAGTGATGATATTACCAGAGGATGTAGAAATTGTAAAAAACCAAATTACCAGTGTTTATTCAAAAATAACATCCTACCAGTTTGATACAGGCTGCGGCAAGAAAGAATGTGAATGGTGCCACTTTGTTAGAAGTAATTTTAAACAAACCGATGGTGTTTTTGAACAAATACAAGCAGAAGATGCTGACATGTAATTTGACAATAACAAAACAGCCATAACATAAGAGATGTTTAATTTCACATAAATTTTAAAACACAGAAAACATGATGAAAAGAATTACCCTAGCCCTTGGGCTATTATACTTGTCTTTTTCGGCAAGCGCACAAAGTGGTTTTTTACCTCAGCCAAGTACAACACAAACTGTTGAACAAGAATTTGGACTAGGTAAAGTTAAGTTAAGCTATGCCAGACCAAATGTTAAAGAGCGTAAAGTTTTTGGAGCTTTGGTTCCTTACGGTAAAGTATGGCGTACAGGCGCAAACTCTGCTACTGTACTAACTTTCTCTGATGAAGTAAAACTAGCTGGCAAAACAGTGCCTGCAGGCAGTTATGCATTATTTACTATCCCTGGCGAAGCAGAGTGGACCATTATTTTAAGCAAAACCACAGAACAATGGGGTTCTTACGCCTATAAAGAAGCTGATGACTTTTTAAGAGTAAAGGTTAAACCTGCTAAAGCAGCACAAAAAGTAGAAAGCTTTACCATACAATTTGCCAATGTACAAGCTGGCAGCATGGATTTGCAATTAGCGTGGGACAACACTTTAGTTAGCGTTCCTTTTACAACAGATTTTGACACCAAAGCTATGGCTAACATAGAAGCAGCAATGAAAGGCGATAAAAAACCTTATTTCCCAGCTGCCATCTATTATTACACTTACAATAAAGATTTAAAACAAGCTTTGGCTTGGGTTAACGAGGCCGAAAAAACTATGGGTAAAGCACCATGGGTGAAATTATGGAAAGCTAAAATTCAATTGAAGCTAGGAGATAAAAAAGCAGCACTTTTAACTGCTGAAGAAGGTGTTAAAATTGCAGAAGAGATAAAAAATGATGAATATATCTCTCTAAACAAAGCATTTATTGCTGAGAACAAGTAATCTAACTTAATTTAAGTGAAAACCTGCTAAAATTTAGCAGGTTTTTTTGTTTAAAATCATTTTTATAATATAATTATTGACAAAAATCAAAATATTTTATACTTACACTATTTTTAATAATATATTTTACATATAATTACTTAATTTTTATAACATTCATAGTTATAAACTAAAAAAATTAAAGAAAATATAATTGAATTTTATGGTTTCAGCATCTGTTTTTAAAAACTACCCTTATATAGAGAAGATTTGGGACGAAATGTATAACAAACATGAGGTAAGAACGCCATATAAAAAATTGTATAACTTTTTACAGGATATGCCTGTTGCCGAGCTTACCCGTAAAGAAGAAATGGCAAGGCGCTTATTCATGAGCCAAGGCATCACTTTTACTGTCTATGCTAGTGGTGAAGGCGTAGAACAAATTTTCCCCTTTGATGTTATTCCGCGTATTATAGATGCTGCCGAGTGGGCCTATATAGAAAAGGGCATCAAACAGAGGCTAAAAGCTTTAAACTTATTTTTGAATGATGTTTATTCTAATCAGTTCATCTTAAAGGATAAAATCATTCCTATGGATATGATTTATTCTTGTCCGCATTACCTCAGAGAAATGCATAATTTACAAGTCCCTCATGAGCTTTTTGTGCATATTGCTGGTATAGATATTGTACGCGATGCTGACGGAACTTTCTATGTCTTAGAAGATAATTTACGTACCCCATCTGGTGTTTCTTACATGTTAGAAAACAGAGAAATCACCAAAAGGATATTTCCTGATATTATTCCTCAAAACCTTGTACGGTCTGTTACGCATTACCCGCAGTTACTCTATAAAAATCTGGCTGCCTTATCGCCAAGGCATAATTCCAATCCTAACATCGTGATGCTTACACCGGGCATCTACAACTCGGCCTATTTTGAACACTCTACCCTAGCCCGATTAATGGGTATAGAGCTAGTAGAAGGAAAAGATTTAGTGGTAGATAATCACCGGGTTTTCATGAAAACAACCTCGGGTTTACAACGGGTTGATGTTATTTACCGTAGGGTTGATGATGAGTTTCTAGACCCTCTGGTTTTTAATCCGGGAAGTTTGTTAGGTGTAGCTGGCCTTATGTCTGCCTACCGTAAAGGTCATGTTGCTATAGTAAATGCTCCAGGAAATGGCGTTGCAGATGATAAAGCCACCTACATACATGTACCAGACATGATTAGGTATTACCTAAACGAAGAACCTATTCTTAAAAACGTACCAACTTATCATTTAGCTGATGCTGAGGAAAGAGACCACGTTTTCAAAAATATAGAGAATATGGTGATTAAGAAAACTAATGAGTCTGGTGGTTATGGGATGATTATAGGTAATGCTGCCACTGCTCAGGAATTGGAAGCTTATAAAAAAGTGGTTTTACAAAACCCAAGACAGTTTATAGCGCAGCCTATTGTTAGCTTATCATCAGTACCATGTTATATCAACGAGAAATTACAACCAAGACGGGTTGATTTAAGGCCTTTTGCTTTATGCGGACCAGCAGGAATAGATATAGTACCTGGCGGTTTAACACGGGTAGCCTTAAAAGAAGGGTCTTTAGTTGTAAACTCTTCACAGGGTGGTGGTAGTAAAGACACTTGGGTGTTAAATGTTTAAATCAATAAAAGCTAAATAAATATGTTAAGTAGAGTTGCCGATTCTTTGTATTGGATGTCTAGGTACATGGAACGTTCTGATGGTATCCTGAGAATGTTAAGAATAAATTACGCCTACTCGCAAGATGGTAGTTCTGATTTTAGCTGGAGACCTGTATTAAAAATATTTAGTAATCTGGATGATGACACCATAGAAACTTTAAAATATAATGGAAGAGACGTTTTAAAATATATGGTTACAGACAAAAACAACCATAATTCTGTTATCAATATTGTAAGTAAAGCCAGAGAGAATGCCCGCTCTGTACAAGATAATGTAACCAAAGAATTATGGCAATGTTTAAATGATTATTACCACATGATGCGTGAGGATAAATTAGCTGCCGCCTTATGCTTTGATGACCCTATCTCTGTTCTAGACAACCTTATAAAGCAAGGTATGTACTATTATGGCAGTACAGAAATTACCATGCCACGTGGAGAAGGTTATTATTTCATGAATATGGGTAAATTTTTAGAAAGAGCCATACAATCTGTTGATATTTTGGATGTTAAATTTAGAGAACTTGAATATTCTTTAGACGAAGCTACAGACCCTACTTACTGGAAATATCTTTTATTATCCATATCAGGATATGAAATCTTCCTCAAAAGTTATCGCTCTTCCTTAGAATCAAGAAATATCATTCATCAAATTGTTTGGAACGAGAACTTCCCACGTTCTATTATCTACACCACAAAAAGGCTAAAACAATCTTTTGAAACCATTAAAGGTGATAAAAATAAAGAGAGTTATAAAACCATGAGTTATATGATTGGTAAGCTGGGTTGCAGTTTAGAATATTCTGATTTAAAAGACTTGGAACAGATAGGATTAAAAGAATATTTAAAAAAAATAAAGGGAGAGCTTTTTGCTATAGGAGATGCTTTAAGTCATTACTATTTTGCTTTCAACTAATTCCTGTTGATAAATTAATTATAGAATATTTAAAAATTGATTCATTTTTAGTTCCACATTTCTAATAGCATGTCTAAATTTACGATAAAGCATATTACAACATACAAATACGATCATCCGGTGCATGATAGTGCCAACCAGATTATGCTTTATCCTATTAAAGATGATGATCAAGAGGTTATACAACATCAAATCACTATCAGTAACGACCCTAAGGTAGAAACCTTTACAGATTATTATGAAAATACAGTTGGCACCTTTACCAATGTAGAAATGCATAATGAGCTGGTTATCGAGTCGTCTACCATTGTATTGGTAAAAAAGAAAGCTGCACCAGAAGCTAATATTTTTATTGCAGAGCAATGGCAAATGCTTCAAGAACTTAAATATCAAATCCCTTATATCAACTTCTTAAAACAAGAGCATTTTGAAGCCGAAGAAGAATTAAAAGCCATTATCAAACCCGATGAACAGTTTGCTTACGCTCCGGTAGAAGTGGCTAAAAAGTACTGTACTTACGTTTTCGAGAACTTTAAGTATATCAAAGGCATTACATCTGTAGAAACAACTGTAGATGAGATTTGGAAATTAAAATCAGGTGTTTGTCAAGATTTTGCTCATATCCTTTTGGTGATGTTACGTTATGTAAACATTCCAGCCCGTTATGTTAGTGGTTATATTTGCCCTAACAGAAACGGTATGCGTGGCGAGGGTGCTACCCATGCTTGGGTAGAAGCTTATATTCCTGATTACGGTTGGCTAGGTTTAGACCCTACCAATAATTGTATAGTAGAAGAAAACCATGTAAGATTAGCCACAGGAAGAAATTTTATTGATGTTAGCCCTGTAAAAGGCACTTATAAAGGTACCTCTCACCATACTTTAGAAGTAAAGGTTATTGTTTCTTATGAGAATGACCCTATTGTAAAAGAAGATGAATCTCAGGAAAATAGCATCAACAACATACAGTTTGATGGCAATTCTTACCGAAGATTTTTAGAAATGCAGCAGATGCAACAACAGTAAAGCTTAAGCAAACTGAATAAGTATTTGGTTTTTCTCTACCTTATCACCTGCTTTTATGGTAATAGCTTTTACAGTAGCATCAGCCGGAGCTTTTAAGATATTTTCCATCTTCATAGCTTCTAAAACCAACATATTATCGCCTTTTTTAATTTCATCACCAACTTTTACTATTAATTGAAGTACTAAACCAGGCATTGGTGCTTTTAATTCTTTAACAGTGTGCTGATTAAGCTTATCTAAGCCCATTTCTTTAAGCAAAATATCATACTGGTCGCTTACATCAAACCTGTAAACATGAGTATTTACTTTAATCAATACATACTTCTCATCTTTATTAAGCTCAAGCAGCTCGGCTTCATAAGATTTATTCTTTTCAATAATATGAAAATGCTGGTTGCTTAAATCACTAATATCTAGATCTATCAAGCCATCGTTTAGGTAAAGCTTACCTTCACGTTCTTCAATTTTATAATGTTGATTTTCCGATTTTAAAGTATACATATCAATTGGTTAAGACGTATTGCAACAAATTTACCCCCATTTTTAAAGCTTGTTCTCTACGCTCTTTGGTATCTTCTGGGTAAGTCCCGAAATCTTCCCATCCATTACCTAAATCGCTCTCATAAGAATAAAAACAAACGATACGACCTTTATAAATCAAAGCTAAGCCTTGGGGTCTTTTGTTATCATGCTCATGAATTTTAGGTAAACCTTGCGGAAATTTAAATTTCTGATGATAAATAGGATGTGATGGTGGCAACTCCTGAAAAGTTAATTCTGGAAAAACCTTTTTCATTTGCACCCTGATGTATTTATCTAAACCATAGTTATCATCCAGATGTAAGAAGCCACCAGCTATTAAATAGTTTCGTAAATTTTTAGCCTCAGCATCAGTAAAAGAGATATTGCCATGCCCGGTAAGGTAAACAAAAGGATAGTTGAAAAGCTCCTGACTGCCAACTTCTACCACAGCATCTTGTGGTGCAATCTTAGCAGAAAACATACTATTAAAATAAGCTATTAAATTGGGTAGGGCTGTACGGTTAGCATACCAATCTCCGCCACCGTTATATTTTACTTTAGCTATCTTGAAAGAAGCATCATCCAATTTAAAAGCCGAGAGCAAAACCACAAAAAAAACTAAGAGTATGCTGTACTTTATACTTTGTACTTTATACGCTGTACTTCCTACTTTGTACTTTCTACTTTCTACTTTAGACTTTAGACTTTCTACTTTTACCCCTACCTGTTTAAATAATTGATTTCGAAGCATGCCTGTAATGCAGCGGTTTCTGTTCTAAGCCTGCTGTTTCCTAAAGTTATGGGAAGAAATCCACTTTGCAAAGCATTATTTATTTCTATTTCAGAGAAATCGCCCTCGGGGCCTATGAGGATGGTATAAGATTGATATTCTTTAAAAGAATCTTTTATTTCTTGTTTATCTTGAGGTAAGCAATGCGCTATGTATTTAAAACTAGCATCAGCTTTAACTATAAATCTTTGGATGGTAATAGGCTCATTAATTTTTGGGATATAAGCCTTTAAAGATTGTTTCATAGCTGCTACAACAACTTTCTCCAATCTTTCTGTTTTTACCTCTTTCCTTTCAGAGCGCTCGCAAATAATAGGCGTAATTTCATCAATACCTATTTCTGTTGCTTTCTCTAAAAACCACTCCAACCTATCCATATTTTTGGTAGGCGCTATGGCAATATGTAGGTAATGATTTCTTTTTTGATATTCTAGCAGTGTTTCTAAAATTTGAAGTTGAGTTCTTTTAGGATGATCATCTAAAATTTCGGCTAAATAAAAACCACCTTTTCCATCAACCAAATGAACATGGTCTTTTTTCTGTAAGCGCAAAACTCTTGAGCAATGTTTACTCTCTTCCTCACTTAAAGTATATTGAGTACTTTCAATATCAGGAGTATAGAAAATATGCATCTTGATTAATGATTATTAACCGCCTGATCTTCTGAAAGTAAAAGCTCTAATTTAACAGCTTCTATATTTTGACCAATCTTTTTCAAGATGGTAAAATTGTAACCATTAAATTCTTTGGTTTCTCCTACTTCAGGTATTTTTTCAAAAATTTCACTCACCAAACCAACAATGGTATCGTAATCTTCATCTTCTGGTAAATCGTGAGGTAAAAACTCGTTAACATCGTAAACTGTAGCAGATGCCGTTACGATAAACTCTGTTTCAGAAACTTTCTCTACAATAGGCTTTTCTTCATCATACTCATCCTGAATTTCGCCTACAAGTTCTTCAACAATGTCTTCTAAGGTTACCATACCGGCAGTGCCACCAAACTCATCTAACACAATAGCAATCTGAATTCTTTTCAGTTTCAGCTCGGCCATTAAATCGTTTATTTTCTTAGATTCTGGAACAAATAAAGGCTTTCTTAGGATGTCTTGTAGGTTAAAACTTTCTTTCCTGACTACTAAAGACAAAATATCCTTAGCGTGTACAATACCAATAATTTTATCAATGGTATCATCATAAACAGGAACACGAGAATAGCCTTCTGATATGATAATATTTAATACTTCTTCGGGTGTTGCGGTAATATCAATAGCAGAAATTTTGGTTCTGGGAACCATAATATTTTTAACTACACGCTCATTAAAGTCAAATACGTTTTTAATCAGTTCATGCTCTGCTTTATCTAAAGCACCAGACTCTTTACCTTGATCTAGCAAATATTGTAACTCTTCTGATGAGTGTATGGCTTCATGTGCATTGGCAGTGTTAATACCCAATAACCTTAAAATAACATTGGCAAAACCATTTAAAACATAAATAAATGGTTTAAACACCAAATAGAAGAACTGTAATGGCAATGCAATAGCCATGGTTGTATTTACTGGTCTTTGTATAGCTAAAGTCTTAGGAGCTAGCTCACCAAAAACAATATGTAAAATAGTGATGACTAAGAAAGCTAATATATGCCCCAAATTAGTGGCTACAGCATCAGAAATAGGTAAAGAAAAAAATCCTAGTGTTTTGAGAACGATGTTAGACATCACTTCCTCGCCAACCCAACCTAAACCTAGTGATGCCAGCGTAATACCCAACTGTGTAGCGGCAAGGTAGCCATCTAAATGTGATGTCATGTGCTTAGCAATACCTGCTACCCTGCTGCCAGTTTTAGCTTTAATCTCTATTTGTGAACCCCTAACTTTAACTATTGCAAATTCTGCTGCAACAAAAAATCCATTTAGTAAAACTAAAAACAGGGTCAGGAAAATCTGAAAACCGCTTATTTCAAAATCGGGGTCCATAAAGATTATTTATTAAATGTTTTTTTATAAAGTTCTATACTTTCTTCTATCACTTTATAAGCATATCTCTTACCAAGAAGGTGCTCTATGGTTACATTCTTTTCTTCTAAGGCTTTATAATCTTGGAAGAAACGAACAATTTCTTTCATGGTATGCGGAGGCAGCTCTGATAAATCATTAATATAATTAACAGACATATCATTTTTAGCTACCGCGATAATTTTATCATCTTGCTCACCATTATCTACCATGTGCATCACACCCACAACTTTGGCTTCTATAATAGACATCGGATATACATCTGCAGAGCAAAGAACTAAAATATCAAGCGGATCATGATCATCACAATAAGTTTGAGGGATGAATCCGTAGTTTGCAGGATACATTACAGATGAAAAAAGTATACGGTCTAATTTTAATAAACCAGAATCTTTATCTATTTCGTACTTCGCTTTAGAACCTTTAGGAATCTCTATAATTGCTGTAACTGTATTAGGTGAATCCTCTCCTGGAGGGATTGAATGCCACGGATGATTATCGGCCATTTAATTTTAAAATTTATATGTATTTATTTGTTAAAACTCTTTTTAAAAAATGTTGTGATTAACGGTATGGTTGTAATCACAATAAATCCTAATATGATGTATGATAAATATTGGTTTACTTCTTTCTCAAATTTCATTCCCAGAAAATAACCCAATAAGGTTAAAGAAGTTATCCAAAAAAACGCACCTAAAATATTGTAAAAAGCAAACTTTTTAAAATCTAACTTCACAATACCGGCAAAAATAGGTGCAAATGTTCTTACAATAGGTACAAATCTTCCAATAATTAAAGTAAAAGCGCCTTGTTTTTTATAATATTCTTCGGCTGCTACCAAATATTTCTTCTTAAAGAAAAAAGAATCTTGTCGTTTATACAAAACAGGTCCTGTACGATAACCAAACCAGTAACCTACAAAATTACCTGCTATAGCGGCCCCTATTAAGCCAACAATCATAGTAGTAATACCTACATCTAACTTTTGGGTTGCTACAAACATACCTGCAAGAAAAAGCAAATAATCACCTGGTAAGAAAAAACCAAAGAAAAGACCCGTCTCTGCAAATACTACAAACATGATGAGGTAGAAGCCACCTTTATGTATGATTTGCTGAGCGTCTGCCAAGCTTGTTAAATATTCCCAATATTCATGCATAGTCTTGCCATAAAACTACAAATATTATTGCAGTATAGCTATGGCATTAAAATAAATTAGTGATGAAACTTGGATAAATACCTAAAACAAGTGTTATAATTAGGCTTAAACCTAATACAAAGTTAAAGTAAACTGGTGTAGCAATTTGCTTAGTTTGGTTTTCTTTAAAATACATAGCTACGATAACTTTAAAGTAGTAAAACACCCCGATAATGGCGTTTATAACAGCTATAGCTACTAACCATGTATGATATTGAGTTAAGGCCGCGTTAAAAACAAAGAATTTACCTATAAAGCCGGCTGTTAAAGGTATACCAGCAAAAGATAACATAGCTATTGTTAAAGCAAAAGCTAAGAAAGGATTTGATTTTGCTAAACCATTAAAATCTTCAAAATTCTCGCCACCAGTTTTGACCTTTACTAACATTAACACGGCAAAAGCTGTGATAGATGATACGGCGTAAGCAGCCGCATATATAAAAATAGCATTAGTTGACGCTGCACCTAAAGCAACTATTGCAAAAAGCATATAACCAGCATGAGAGATACTAGAGAAAGCTAGCATCCTTTTAAAATTGGTTTGATAAAGTGCTGTAATATTACCTACAAATAATGTTAAAATAGTAATTATTAATAAAGTAGGCATCCAGAAGTCTTGTAATGGTGCAAAGCAAATGCTAAACAGTCTTAAAAATGCAGCAAAACCGGCAATTTTAACTACGGTAGACATAAAAGCTGTAATTAAAGTTGGTGCGCCTTCGTAAACATCTGGTGTCCAGAAATGGAAAGGTGCAGCACCTACTTTAAAGCATAAGCCTACAATCATCAGAACTAAACCTACATAGAAAATAGGATCAATCCCTGTAGGGCGGTCTATCACATACTGCGCTATAACTGCTAAATCAAAAGATTTTGAAGCACCATATATTAAAGCTATACCAAATAATAAAAATCCTGTTGAGAAAGCTCCCATCAAGAAATATTTCAAAGCTGCCTCGTTAGAAGCAAAATCTTTCCTTTTGATACCCGCTAAAATGTATAAACTTACCGACATGATTTCTAGGCCCACAAAAAGCATAGATAAGTTATGATAAGATACCATCACAATGATACCTGTTAAAGCAAATAATATCAGCGTATAGTATTCTGCTACGTTATTACTGATTTTTTCAAAATAATTTTTAGATAATAAGAAAACCAGAATAGTAGTAATGATACAGATAGAAGAAAAAGCCACAGCAAAATTATCAAAATGCATCATGCCGCTAAAAATTGGAGCTGCATTAGAATTCCACTCCATGATAGCTAATGCCAAAGCACCAACAAGGCCTAAGACACTTACCGGCAATAAAGCTTCTTTTGCTTTAAATAATCCTAAATAAAGAACTACGATGGCTAATATAGATATTACTATTAAAGTACTCATTCCTATGATTAAAATGCTAATTTACTATTTACCTGATTGATCAGATTTTCTACTGAAGCTTCTGAAATATGAAGAAGTGCGTTTGGATACACCCCAATTATAATAATTAAAAGGCAAACCACTGCTAAAACTAAATATTCTGAACCGTTGATATCTTTAAAAGATGCTGTTGTTTCATTAGTTTCTCCCTGCATCACGGCTTTATACATTCTTAACATATAAACCGCACCAAAAATAATGGTTAAACCTGCAACAGCTGCATACCAAATGTTAAATTGGTAAACACCATGAAGTAATAAGAACTCACCAATAAACCCATTCGTTAATGGTAAAGCTACAGTACCTAAAACAATAATTAAAAATGCAATAGCAAATTTAGGTGCTACTTTAGCAATACCGCCCATTGTAGCAATTTCTCTTGTTTTTAATCTATCGATAAGAATATCAGCAATTAAAAACATACCCACTACGTTGATACCGTGGTTAATCATTTGTATCATGGCTCCTTGTAAGCCTTGTACATTCCAAACAAATATACCTGCTGCAATTAAACCTACGTGACCAATAGATGAATATGCTATTAGACGCTTAATATCTTTTTGCGTGAACGCGATAATAGACGCATAAACAATCCCTATTACGGATAATACCAAAGCTAAATGACCCCAAGTTAAAAAGCCAAAAGGAGTAACTGGTATTAACCATCTGATAACTCCGTAAATACCCATCTTCAACATGATACCTGAAAGCAACATCGTTCCTGTTGTAGGTGCTTCTGTATAAGTATCTGGCTGCCAAGTATGGAAAGGAAAAATTGGCATCTTGATAGCAAAAGCTAAAAAGAAGCACCAAAATAACCATCCTTGTGTTGCGGCATCTAAGTTTAAATTATAAAAAGAGGCTATAGAGAAAGAGTTATCCGCTGTTTGTAAATGAAGATATATAATACCTAAAAGCATAAATAGTGAACCAGCGATGGTGTAAACAAAGAACTTCATGTTTACTTTTATCCTGTTTTCGCCACCCCATAATGCACAGATAAAATAGATTGGAATTAAAGCAACTTCCCATCCAACGTAAAATAGAAATGCATCAGTAGCTGTAAACACCAATAATAAGCCAAATTGCATAAACAGGGTTAGCGCATAAAAAGATGCCTGGCTAATATTTCTACCAAAGCTTGAAAGTATAATTAATGGAAACAAGCCCGTAGTTAAAAGCACTAAAGGCATACTGATACCATCTATGGCAACTGCAAAATTAATTCCTAATGCCGGAATCCATGGGTAGTTAACTACAAATTGACTGCTTGCATCTGGAACAAAATCTCCCATTAAAAGCAAAGCAAAAGCTAAGGTTACCAAAGAGCTTATCAAAGCCGATTGTTTAGCAAACTTGCCATTTAGCAGGGTTACAAGCGCTCCCACTAAGGGAAAGAAAAGTAATAATAATAAGTTCATCTATCTGTAATCGCTAAGCTCAAATAATTATAAAACTGTAAACTAATACGGCAACAATACCTATTACCATTGCAAAAATGTAGAAACCAACATTTCCGGTTTGTAAAAGCCTTAATGTTTTACTTGCCTCTATAGATACTTTACCTAAGCCGTTAACTAAACCATCTATACCAGATTTATCAACCACTTTAAAGAAAAATGCAGATAAAGCGTCTAAAGGTTTTTGTATGATAGCTGTGTAAAGCTCGTCTAAATACAATTTATTGTAAGATAATTTACTGAAACCAGATTGCAGCTCTTCTTCTTTTGGTACATATCCTTTGCTTACATATTTAACATAAGCAATGATGATAGAAATGATAACCCCACCTACAGAAATTCCCATCAACATATATTCTGTTGCGTGGTCTAAACTTAATGCTGGTAAAATATTGTTAGTAGCCGCTAGAACTGGACTTAAGTATTCGTTTAACCAATGATGACCCCCTAAAGCATGTGGCACACCCATAAAACCACCAACTATTGATAAAATAGCTAATACAATTAATGGGAATGTCATCGAAACTGGCGACTCATGTAAATGATGCTTTTGATCTTCTGTCCCACGGAAATTACCCCAGAAAGTTAAAAACATCATCCTGAACATATAAGCTGCTGTTAAGAAAGCACCAAATAAACCTATTATCCATAGTAATTTATTGTGCTCATATACATGTGCTAAAATCTCATCCTTAGAAAAGAAACCGGCAAATGGTGGTAAACCAGCAATAGCAATAGTACCTATTAACATGGTTAAGAAAGTAATTGGAAGCTTTTTACGCAAACCACCCATATTACGCATATCTTGCTCGTTACTCATAGCATGGATGACTGAACCAGCGCCTAAGAATAATAAGGCCTTGAAAAAAGCATGTGTTAATACATGGAAAAATGCACCTGTAAAAGCACCAACACCTAAGCCTAAGAACATATAACCCAACTGTGAAACGGTTGAGTATGCCAATACTTTTTTAATATCGGTTTGTGTTAACGCAATAAACGCTGCTACTACAGCGGTTAGTAAACCTATAACTGCAATGATATCTAAAGTTACTGGAGATAAAGCAAATAAAATATTAGATCTTGCTATCATGTAAATACCTGCTGTAACCATGGTTGCAGCATGTATTAAAGCAGAAACCGGAGTTGGACCAGCCATCGCATCTGGTAACCAGGTAAATAATGGTAATTGTGCTGATTTACCAGTTGCTCCTATAAATAGTAATATGGTAATTAAAACTAAGGTAGCATCACCAGATACCATTCCTGCTGCTTTAGGGAAAATTTCTGTAAAGCTTACACTTCCAAATGTGGTGATGATTAAGAATACGCCTAATAGGAATCCCAAATCACCAATACGGTTCATGATAAAGGCTTTCTTAGCTGCATCAGCGTAAGCGCCATTAGAATACCAGAAACCTATTAATAGGTAAGAACATAAACCTACACCTTCCCAGCCAATAAACATGATGACATAGTTTGAACCCATGACTAACAATAGCATGAAGAATACAAACAGGTTTAAGTAAGCGAAGAACTTACCAAAACCAGCATCATGGCTCATATAACCTGCCGAGTAAATATGTATCAGAGAACCTATTCCAGTAATAATCAGCAACATCATGATGCTTAATTGATCTATCTGAAAAGCGAAAGGTATGCTTAATGAACCAACGTTTATCCAATCAAAAAGATGAATAACTTGTGGTTGCGCTGCATCAAAAGTTAAAAATATGCTTAAACTAATAGCAAAAGAGCCTATTACTGCTAAACTGGCAATAGTACCAATTAAAGGCTTAGGTAAAACGTTTCTACCCAGTCCGTTTATTAAGAAACCTATAAAAGGCAACAAAGGAATTAACCAAACTAAATCTATCATCCTTATTATATAATTACCACTTTAACCTATTAAGAATATTAATATCTATAGAGCTGGTATTGCGATATACCATTACTATAATTGCCAAGCCTACCGCAACTTCTGCAGCAGCTAGGGCCATAATAAAGAAAACGAATACTTGCCCTGATGCATCGCCACTGTATGATGAAAATGCTGCCAATAATAAGTTTACGGCATTTAGCATTAGTTCTACCGACATGAAGATGATAATCGCATTTCTTCTAACCAATACACCTATCACACCTATGGTGAAGATAATGGCACTTAATAAAATATAATGATTAAGTGGAACTGCCTGAATGGTTGAGGTTATATTTTCCATTATGCGGTTTTATTTTCTTTTTTAGCTAACAATACAGCCCCTACCATTGCAGCTAACAATAATATAGAGCTTAACTCGAACGGAAGTAAGAAATCACTGAATAACACTTTACCTAAATTTTCTACTAAACCAATGCCGGTATTATCCATTGCCGTAGTACTTGCTGTTGATAAAGTTTTCATTGAACCTATCAAAGTTACCAGTAAGCAGCCCCCGGCAATAGCACCAACCACCTTCAATAAGGTAGACTTCATGGGCTCTGTATCCGTATTTAAATTCATCAACATTAAAACAAAAAGGAATAATACCATAATTGCTCCCATGTAAACAATGAAATTCACCACTGCTAAAAATTGGGCATTTAAAATAATGTAGTGAATGGTAAAAGTGAAGAAAGTTGCTATCAAATACAAAACACTATGAACAGGATTTTTTGTAAAAATCACGAGCAGAGCGAAGATTATGGACAGAAACGCAACAACGTAAAATAAACTCATTTGTTTATGATTGTAATTTGCCTTTAAAATGGGGCAAAGGTAAAATTTTTGATTTAATTATATCATTAAATAACCCTTATCTAGACATCGCTTTTTCAGCTTCAATCTCTTTAAGTGGTTTTTCTACTAATTTATCTTTACCGTATATAAAATCTTTACGTAAATAATCAGAAGGCACAATTGGACCATCTAGATATATAGCTTCTTTAGGACAGGCTTCTTCACATAAGCCGCAGAAAATACAACGTAGCATGTTAATTTCATAAACTGCTGCATATTTTTCTTCTCTGTAAAGATGTTCCTCACCTTTAGCCCTTTCGGCAGAAATCATGGTAATAGCTTCTGCAGGGCAAGACAAAGCACATAAACCACATGCCGTACAACGCTCTCTGCCGTGTTCATCTCTTTTTAAAGAGTGCATACCTCTCCAGTTCTCAGAAAACTCTCTTTGTTGTTCTGGATAGTGTATGGTTTCTTTTTTCTTGAACATATGACTAAAAGTAATAGCCATACCTTTGAAAATTGCTGGAAGGTACATACGCTCCCAAAAATTCATCGGCTTTTGTTCTAGTACTTTTTTTCTACCACTTAATGATTCCATGAATCCTCCTTTAATCCCTAAAAGGGTATTAAATTTTATAGTTTATTAAATAAATCAAATCCTACAATTACAATTGCTGTTATTACAATATTGGCAATAGCAAGCGGAATTAATACTTTCCACCCTAAATCCATTAACTGATCGTAACGGAAGCGTGGTACTGTCCAGCGCACCCACATGAAAAAGAAAATGAAAGCTATAATCTTGAAGAACATAACGCCAACACCAATCAAAGGACCCCAAGTTGGGCCTAAAGCTTGGTTTACAGCATCCATACCTGGATAATTATAACCGCCAAAATACAGCACTGCCATCACTACAGAAGACACAAACATATTGATGTATTCTGCAAACATGTAAGCACCCATTTTAAAGGCCGAATATTCTGTTTGATATCCTCCAATCAATTCGGTTTCACACTCTGGCAAATCAAACGGTACACGGTTAGTTTCTGCAAAAGCACAAATCAGGAAGATTAAAAACCCGAGAGGCTGATAAAGAACATTCCAATGCCAGCCGTGTTGCTGTGCAGCAATTTCTTTAAATGAAAGTGTATTGGTTACCATTAAAAGTGCAATGATAGAAAGCCCCATTGCAATCTCATAGCTAATATTTTGTGATGCACCACGTATAGCACCCATTAAAGAGTACTTGTTGTTTGATGCCCATCCACCAATCATGATACCGTAAACACCTAAAGAAACAACTCCAAAAATGTATAAAATACCAACATTAATATCGGTTACTTGTAAAGGAACAACTCTTCCAAATATTTCAATATTTTGCCCAAAAGGAATAACCGCTGTACCTAAAAAAGACACTAAAAGTGCTAAAGATGGTCCTGCAATAAATAGATATTTATTTGCCCCGCTAGGGATAATCTCTTCTTTAAAGAACATCTTTCCACCATCAGCCAAAGGTTGTAATAAACCAAAGGGACCGGCTCTGTTTGGCCCTACTCTATCTTGTAACCAGGCAGCAACTTTACGCTCTGCCCAAGTAGAATAAGCCGCAATAGTTAGCGTTAGTACAAACAATACTAAAACCAAAGCTGTCTTTTCTATTAAAAATTCTAGTTCCATTAAAATTTAGTTGCTCTTTCGAATTGTTCTTTATTTGCTTCCATCAACTCCGGATTTTTCTTAATTACCGGTAAAGGTTGTAGCGTATCGTAATGGTTTGCGTTAATAACCGATTGTCTTGATACCTGTCTTGGTCCTTCAATTACCCAATCGTTTGTGCTTTTCTTATCAAAACGGCAAGTATTGCAAATAAAATCTTCTACTTCACCATACACATCTTTTCTTGCAGTTACTCTTAATACCTCTTCTCCTTTATACCACAAAGTAACTTTTCCAGAACAAGTAGGGCAATCTCTGTGTGCTTCTACAGGCTTGGTAAACCAAACTCTGTTTTTAAAACGGAAAGTTTTATCAGTTAAGGCACCAACTGGGCAAACATCAATCACGTTACCAGAGAAATCATTATCAATAGCTTTCTCTATGTAAGTAGAAATCTCTGCATGGTCTCCTCTACCTAAAACTCCATGAACACGATTATTGGTAATTTGATCTGCAGTAAACACACAACGGTAGCATAAAATACAACGGTTCATGTGTAATTGAATCTTATCGCCGATATCTACACGGTCAAAAGTTCTTCTATCAAACTCGTAACGTGTTGTAGCCGCACCATGCTCATAACTTAAATCTTGTAGATGGCATTCTCCCGCTTGATCGCAAATTGGACAATCTAGAGGGTGGTTAATCAATAGCATTTCTACCACACCTTTTCTGGCTTCAATTACTTCTGGCGAAGTAATATTCTGCACCTCCATACCATCCATCACAGTGGTTCTGCAACTTGCTACCAGCTTAGGCATAGGTCTAGGGTCTTTTTCTGATCCTTTACTCACCTTAACTAAACAAGTACGACACTTACCACCGCTACCTTCTAATTTAGAATAATAGCACATTGCCGGAGGCACAATATCTCCACCTATTTGCCTTGCAGCATTTAGAATAGAGGTTCCTGGCTCTACTTCAACGGGAATTCCGTCTATCGTAACTTTAATTTTATCAGACAATTTTAAAAATTTAAAATGTTCAATTAAATCTATTTTTCTTCTTGGGCGTATCCCTTAAAGGGTCGGGCTTTCCGCTGTATCTTTTTTGTCTTATCCTTCGACTCCGCTCAGGATGACAAAAAAGGATGCCGCTTCAATCCCTTACGCAAACCTATCTATTTAAAAAAAACGATGCCTAAAAGTTTAATCGTTTCTTAAACCTCTTCTGCAATCTTTAAAGGATCAGCGTAATGCGCTAACCCGTAGTTTCTTTCTAAAGCTAGTTTTGGCTCCTTAACATGCCATTCAAACTCATCCCTAAAATGACGAATAGCGCTAGCTACTGGCCAAGCTGCCGCATCACCTAACGGACAAATGGTATTTCCCTCTATCTTTTTAGATACATCTACTAAAAGGTCAATATCACTCATTTTACCATGACCATATTCTATACGGTGTAGAACTTTTTCCATCCAACCTGTACCTTCACGACAAGGGGAGCACTGTCCGCAAGACTCGTGGTGGTAGAAGCGACTAAAGTTCCAAGTATTTCTAACAATACATTGGTCTTCATCTAAAACCACGAAACCACCAGAACCTAACATTGTTCCTGTAGCAAAGCCTCCTTCTGATAAAGATTCGTAAGACATTAAGCGTTTATCGCCATTAGCTAAATTTAAGATCAGGTTAGCAGGTAAAATAGGCACTGATGACCCACCAGCAACAACTGCTTTTAATCGCTTACCGTTAGCTATACCTCCGCAATACTCATCAGAATAAATAAAATCTTCTACAGATAAGCCTAACTCTATTTCATAAACACCTGGCTGATTAATATTGCCCGATGCAGAAATTAATTTGGTACCGGTTGATCTGCCAATACCAATTTTAGCATATTCTTCGCCACCTTCATTCACAATAGGCACTGTAGCCGCAATAGATTCAACATTGTTTACCACTGTTGGGCAACCATATAAACCTGCAATTGCCGGAAAAGGAGGTTTAATTCTAGGATTTCCTCTTTTACCTTCTAAAGATTCTAAAAGCGCAGTTTCTTCACCACAAATATAAGCACCACCACCTGGTTGTACGTAAATCTCTAAATCGTATCCAGAACCTAGAATATTTTTACCCAAATAACCCGCTGCTTTTGCTTCAGCGATAGCTTTTTCTAAAATTCTTATTTGTGGCATCATTTCACCACGCACATAGATATAACTGGTATTTGCACCTAAAGCATAGCTACCAATTATCATCCCCTCAATTAAAGCATGAGGGATATGAGTCATCAAATACCTATCCTTAAAAGTTCCAGGTTCTGATTCATCAGCATTACAAACTAAATAACGAGGCACACCTTCTGGCTTAGCCAAAAAGCTCCACTTCATACCGGTAGGGAAACCTGCTCCGCCACGTCCACGTAATCCCGATTTTTTAACCTCTTCAACTACATCATCAGAAGACATCGTTTTTAAGGCTTTTTCTACCGCTCTGTATCCACCTTTCTCTTTATAAACCTGAAAAGTGTTGATACCAGGTACGTTAATATGCTCAAGTAATAGTTTACGACCCATCTTTTTCTAGCTATGAGATGTGAGTATTGAGTATTGAAAATTTAAAATTCCAACAACTTAATCGCACATCATTTTGAACCTTATATTATCTGTGATTATGAAACTTAAACGACCATGAAGGTCTAAAATCTCATATCTCAATACTCTCTCTATTTATTTTTTAAACCCTCTATTAATTGATCAACAGATTCTGGAGTTAAATTCTCATAGAATGTATACTCTGGACCTATTTGTAAAACCGGAGCGTAACCGCAAGCAGCTAAACACTCTACACCGCGATAACTAAATAAACCATCAGCTGTAACTTCTCCTTCTTTTATGCCAAGCTTTTCACCTATGTAATCCATTATTTTCTCTGCGCCAACTAAACAACATGGTCCAGTACGGCAAACCTCTAACACGTATTTACCTTGAGGCTTTAGGAAAAACATGGTGTAGAAAGTAGCTACCTCATAAACTTCAATAGGTTGTATGTTTAGGTATTCTGCTACTTTATCCATGGCGGCTGAACTTAACCAACCATAAACCGCTTGTACTTCATGTAGAATAGGTAGTAAAGCAGATTTACTTCTTCCTTCTGGATAACGGCTAACAATTTCATCAAACTTTGAAATTAATGCTGATGAAAATTCTACCGATTGTACTTCTTCAACTCTAAGCATCTAACTCTCCCGCTATAATGTTTAAACTAGACATGTTAATAATCGCATCAGACAGTAGCATACCACCACTCATAGGTGCATACATTTGGTAATTTATAAAACTTGGTCTACGGAAGTGTAAACGGTAAGGAGTTCTTCCTCCATCATTTACTAAATAAAAACCAAGCTCGCCATTACCACCTTCTACAGCATGATAAACTTCTGTTTTTGGAGTTTCTACCTCACCCATCACAATTTTAAAGTGATAAATTAAAGCCTCCATATTATTGTAAACCTGCTCTTTTGGTGGCAGGTAAAATTCTGGAACATCAGCATGGAAAACGCCTTTTGGCTCTTTCTCTATTTTCTCTAATGCTTGCTCTATAATTCTTAGGGATTGCCACATTTCTTCATTTCTTAGAATGAATCTGTCATAAACATCTCCTGTGGTACCTACTGGAATTTCAAAATCAAAATCTTCATAAGAAGCATAAGGTTCGTTTACACGAACATCATAATCAACACCTGTGGCTCTTAAAATTGGACCGCTCCAACTGTAGCCCATTGCTACTTCTGGGCTAACTGCACCAACACCCGATGTTCTTTCTATAAATATTCTGTTGCGGTTAAACAACGCTTCAAATTCTTTTAGAATTGGAGGGAAGTTTTTAATAAACTTCTTGATTTTTTGGAAGGTAATCTCATTAAAATCACGTTCAAAACCGCCTATTCTTCCAATATTGGTAGTTAAACGGGCTCCGCATACTTCCTCAAAAATCTCGTAAATATGCTCACGCTCTTCCATTAAGTATAAGAAACCAGAGAAAGCACCTGTATCTACACCCAAAATACCGTTACATATTAAATGGTCTGCAATACGGCTAAGCTCCATTACAATAACCCTCATGTAGTCTACTCTTTTAGGGGTTTTAATATCTAAAAGCTTTTCAACTGTCATGTGCCATCCCATATTATTAATGGGAGATGAACAATAGTTTAATCTATCGGTAAGGGTGGTGATTTGATAAAAAGGGCGGTGCTCTGCAATTTTTTCAAAAGCCCTATGGATATAACCTATGGTAGAAACGCCACTTACAATACGTTCGCCATCCATCTGCAACACGTTCTGGAAAACACCGTGTGTTGCAGGGTGTGTTGGCCCTAGATTAAGCGTTGTTAACTCACCTTGTGGGTCGTTATCTGTATATACCGGACGGTTCGGAGTTATTTCTGTAATAAAATTGCTCATGATTTAGCTTATCGTCCAAAAAAATAATCTTTCTTATCTACCCTGTTAGGGTCTTCCAAAGGATACTCTCTTCTCATTGGAAATACCGTCATATCATCAACATTTAAGATTCTTCTTAAATCTGGATGACCGGTAAACTGGATTCCAAAAAAGTCAAAAGTTTCACGTTCCATCCAATTAGCTCCATCCCATAACAAAGTTGCGGTAGGAATTGTTGGGTCTGAAACAGGAAGAAATACTTTTATCCTAATTCTTACATTGTTGTAAAAGCTATGTAAATGATAAATCACACCTAAAGCATTTTCCTTTTCGGGATAATGAATAGCCGTAATATCAGTTAAGTAATTAAATTTCAGTTCTTCATCATTTTTTAAAAATGCTAAAAGGTCTGAAATTACTGTTCTTGTAGCTTCAAAAGTTAATAAACCATAAGGCTCTGATATGGCAGAGATTTGCTCGCCATACTTAGCTGTTAGTTTTTCTATTAAATGCTGATTTGAAATCTTGCCCATTACTGGATTCCGTATTTAGCTAATAATTGTGCGTACTCAGGAGAATTTCTTCTTCTTAAAGATTCATTTTTAACCAACTCCTGTATTTTATTGAAACCATCAATGATAGCTTCTGGTCTTGGCGGACAGCCAGGTACATAAACGTCTACTGGTATAATTTCATCAATACCTTGTAAAACAGAATAAGTATCAAAAATACCACCACTAGATGCGCAAGCACCAACAGATATTACCCAACGCGGCTCTGCCATTTGTATATAAACCTGCTTTAAAACAGGAGCCATTTTTTTTGCTATGGTACCCATGACCATTAATAAATCTGCTTGACGAGGAGAAAAAGAAGGTCTTTCTGATCCAAATCTTGAAAAATCATAATGAGAGCCCATGGTTGCCATAAACTCGATTCCGCAACAAGAGGTAGCAAAAGGCAGAGGCCACAACGAGTGAGAACGAGCCAGACCAATTACTTTATCCAGTGAAGTAGCAAAGAATCCTGATCCTTCTACTCCTGCAGGTGCTTCAACAATATTAATTTCACTCATAACTGTATCCCTTTTCTTAGAAAACTAAAAAGGCTCACTGATGTTTCAGTAAGCCGCAAATTTATTAAGATTTAAACTAAACGAAGCTGATTATGCTTATTTAGAATAATTCTACTTAATCCCACTCTAGGGCTTTCTTTTTAATCACATAAATGAAGCCTAAAAGTAATGTTCCCATGAAAATAAACATTTCAATTAGTCCGTTAAGACCAAATTCTCTAAAGTTTACTGCCCATGGATACATAAAAATAACCTCAACATCAAAAAGTACAAATAATATAGCTACTACAAAGTATTTAATAGAAAAAGGCTGACGAGCATTACCTATTACTTCAATACCAGATTCAAATGCTGTTAATTTAACATCAGTAGTTTTACGCTTAGGACCAATCAGGTGTGTAATTCCCATGGTTAAAGCCACAAAACCTAGCGCAACCAAAAGTTGCATAATGATAGGAAGATAATCTACAGGAGCACTCATAATTCTTTATTTTGGCGCAAATATAATGATTAATACAAATTGAAAAAGGGATAGTTTTAAGCTACCCCTTTTTATTTTTTACAATTAAGATTTTAAAGCTTTTAAGGCATCCTGAATTTTTGCATTTCCTGGATCTATGGCCAGTGCTTTATCAAAATATTCTTTGGCTTTGGCTTTATCTTTAGTAATATAATAGCCACCGTTATAAGAGTAAGCTTCTACTAAATTTGTTTTATCTCTTTCTGTTAAAGCCACAGGCGGTGTTGCGGTTTGCTTAGCTAAAGTAAGTTCTATAAACTTATCATAAGCTGCCACCCCTTTTTGTGCTGCGTCTGTTGGGTCTAAATAATACTCAACTCTAGCTAAATACAAGTAAGCATCAGCATTTTTAGCTTTCTCTGCCACATAAGTAAAAGCGCTATCTGCAACTAATAAAGTCTTTTTAATTTGTGCAGTATCTTGGGGTTGTTTATTAGCTAATTCTATAGCATAATAGAAGTAGTTAGAGTATCCTAAATAAAACCAATCTGTAAAAGAAGCATTTGGAAGCTTAGAAATTTTCTCATAAAACTCTGCTGCTTTACCATATTTTTTGGCAACAAAATATGCTTTTGCAATGATACCTAAAACCTCTGTATTGGTAGTGTCTAATTCGTAAGCTTTTAAATAACTATTTATAGCTAATGAATCTTGTTTTTTATTCTGATAAGCTCTACCTAAGAAAACAAAATCCGTGGCAATTAATCTACTTTTATCAACAGAGTTTTGAAATTTAGAAAGCGTTTCGATAGCTAAATCACTATTACCATTTTCTGAGGCAGCGTAACCTAAGAATCTTTCTGCTAATTTATACTCAGGATTACTACCATTTTCGCTAATAAAACTTTTTGCTTCTTTTTCTAAAGTAGCCCAATCTGTTGCATTAAGCAAAAATATCAAATATCTATATCTTGAATCTGCTGAGCGATCTGTTAAATCAAGATATTTAGAATACATATCTTTTGCTTTGGGTAAAAGCTCTGGTCTTTTAGCTGGATATTGAGAAGCCCAACGGTAATAGTTTTCTGCTAAAGCTCTATAAGCAGGACCAAAATTTGGGTCTTTCTGGATAACGCTGTTTAAAGTAGTTTCTGCCAGTTCAAAGTTATAAGCCTGAGTCCAAATTTCACCTACATTAACATCAACAATTAACAAATCGGCCTGATAGCCTTTTGCTGCTCTATAAGCATCTGCGGCTTCGCTATTTTTCTTTTGTGCTTTGTAGGCATTAGCCATAGCGATATGTAACTCGGGGTCTTTCTCGCCATTTTCTTTGGCTTTGTTGAACCACTCAAAAGCTTTATCTAAATCTTGTGAGCCTTCATAAGTATAAGCCTTGCCAATATAAATAAACTCTTTGTAGTCCTTCTTTTTCATATCGGCAGTAGCTTTAGTAAAATTTGCTTGTGCAGACGATACATTTTTAGCAAAAAGATCTGTAGCTCCTAAACCTATGTAATTTAAGGAGTACTTTGGATTGGCTGTAATACCTTTATTGAAGATGATTTTTGCAGAGTCAGGATTATTCAATTGCAAGTACAAATCTCCGAAATAATAATAATTTTCGGCATTTGTAGGCTGTGTAGTAATTAGATTATTAAAAATTGATTTTGCTTTTTGAAACTGCTCTGCAGTAACCGCCTTGCGGGCATCTTCTAAACTCTGAGCCATAGTTACCGTTCCCCACGTTAACAAACCTATGACTCCGATCGCAACTCTCTTATTCATATTCATGATCTTCGTTTTTAAATATATGGTTCCTATTTTCTAATTATAAACATTTATTTGTCTAGATGGCAAAGAATCTGGTGCTAAACCAGCTTTTAAAATAATCCTTTGACCTATATCGCTAGCTAAAAAAGCAGCAAAACCTGTACCTAAACCTGCTTTACCCTGGCAATCTATTAAATACAAATCTCTTACCAAAGGATAAGAACCTGTTTTTAAATTACTTTGTGTAGGTAATTGATACTCGCCCTTACTATTTTTAACCGCCATAAATTTAATTTTTTCTAAACCCGATACCAAATCTGGTGTTGGTCTTTTTATCCAACTTACACTTAAAACGCCTATAGCATTAGGATTATTTTTAATATACTGAATAACTTCTTTGCTAGATTTTAGTGCATACACATGATGATCTGGTAATTTATTTATTTTAGCCAGCTCCATGAGGTATTCTACTGTACTAGACTTAGGATTATCAAATACTAAATCAGTATTTTTATTAGATTTTCCTGACAAAATGGCTTTAATTTCCTCTAAGGTAATTAAGCTATCTATATTGCTTTTACCCGTGATAATAGCAATACCATCAGTAGCAAATTTAGTTGCTCTAACTTTAATTTTTTTTTCCTCAAAATACTTAGCTTCGTTTGCTTTAAGTTCTCTTGGAAGAACCGCAATAGCTATACTATCATTAACAAATAAATCTAAAACCTCTTTTAAAGGTTTATACACCATTTTAATTTGAGCTCTTTTATATTGATTAGAGAATATTTGATGCTCATCATCTATAATGGTGAAAAGAGATTCATCTGCTAATATCTGTGCTGTACCAAAAGTATAATTTTCTTCGCCTTGAGATTCTGGCGTTCTTTGTTGGCAACTTATCGTAAAAAATAATAAGAGAAGCACTAAAACTTTACATAAACTATTCATATTGCTGTTGCTTAATCAATCTTACAAATCTGAAAAAAGAATAAACAATTAAGAGTACTGCAAAAGCTATCTTCCAAACCTTATCAACCCCTATCAATAAAGGAAAATTTTCCCAAAAAATAATCATTAAGCCTAAAGCGAAATATACGCCAAACATGGTTAGGCCTAAAATGAACAGAAATCGCTTTGTGGGCGATTTCTGTCTATCTCTAAATTTTTGATATTCCATTATTCACTCAATTGGAACATGATAGGGATGGTAAATGATACACGTACCGGACGTCCGTTTTGAATTCCCGGTTCCCATTTAGGAGTTTTCTTTAATACTCTGATAGCTTCTTCACTTAAACCACCCTCTAAACCTCTTAAAACTTTTATATCTGTTAAAGAACCATCTTTTTCCACAACGAAGTTTACAATTACTCTTCCTTGTATGTTGTTCTCACGAGCAACCGCCGGATACATTAAGTTCTTTCTTAAGAAGTTTCCGAATGCAGCCTCACCACCTGGAAACCTAGGAAGCTGCTCTACATTGGTAAAGATTTCATTGCTATCCTCAGTTACTTTTTGGTTAACTGGACCGTCACCGAAAGTTGGGTTCTCAATTTGAATATCAGCATCTGGATTACCTTTTAAGGTTTTTTGCCCTGGATCTGCTTTTTCCAAATCTTTAATGGTTGGTGGCTCTTCCTCTACTACCTGTTCATCTGGTTTTACAACAGGAGGCGGGAACCTTACCTGATCCACTTTAGGTGGTGGTGGCTCTACCGGAGGTGGCGGAGGAGGTGCTTTTTTATCAATTGGCGGAGGAGTAGCTAATACTACTTCTGTTTGTTGGAATACTTTATCTTCTTCCTCTTCACCACCACTTAATAATTTGATGATGATTGGAGAAGAAATAGCAAGGATAAAAAACAATCCCCCTATGATCACAGCTTTGTTGGTATTTTTAGCATTTTCTTTACGAAGCTGGTAAGCACCGTATTCTTTGTTTCTACCTTCAAAAACTATGTCTATCCAATTCTGATTTAGGATGTCCAGTTTAGACATAATGTTTTCCTTTTTTAATTAATAACGTGTTAATTACGATGATATTTTAGTCTTTTAAAGCACCTTGTTCTTTCATCAAATTCAACTCTTCAGGTTCTATCTTATTTACGATACCATAAGAAGGAACGCCTGCGATTTTGATTTCATCTAACAAATCAACAAAATTCTTATAATTAGACTTATCTGTAGGTTTTAAAATCACCATCAATCCTTTTTTAGGATCTCCAGTTTGCGCTAAAACCTTTTTGTTGTTATCGATAAAAGCTTGACGAATTCCGCTTTTCCCAAAGTTATCCACTGTAGGTGCAGTAGAACCCATAACGCCCATATACCAAACAATTTTATTGTCTGATCCTAAAAGAACGGTCATGGTTCTAGAAGCTTTTACAGGCAATTCATCCTGCTGTTTATCATCCTTATCCGGCATGAACATATCCATTGCCTGTGGTTTAGCAAGGGTAGTGGTTAACATGAAGAAGGTTATCAATAAGAAGGCCAAATCCACCATCGCAGTTAAATCTACTCTGGTTGACATCTTTTTACTTCTTACTTTTTTCCCTTTCTTACCGCCACCCCCGCCGGAGGTATCTAATTCTGCCATTGCTGTAAGTTTTTACTAGTTAAGTCCTTCTAAAGTGGTTACTAAACTAAATTTATTAATGTTTTGTTCTTGTAGTATGTCTACTACTTTCCTTATCGTAGGATATTCTTCATTAGAGTCTCCTTTGATAGTGAATCTTAATTCTTGACCATGAAGCTCTTTTGTAGCGTATCTGGCTTGTAAAATCCACTGGTGTAACTCATTGTTTGTAGAATCCATAGGAATTCCTGGCTGATTTAAATTGTTACGCTCGGCACCATTTAAAGCAATAAATTGTTTTAAATTGGCCATAGGTACACCAAAAGACTCCACAAGCGCAAATCGCTTTTTCTCTTCGTCGGTGAAAGTAACCTTATATTCTTCAGCCATTCTCTCTAAAGCTCTCATCCTTACATCTTGGCCAACAACTCCAAAAAACACTTTTCCTTGTCCTACAGTTAGCATAGAAATATCGCTATCTGGCAACTTAATAGTTACGGTAGAAGAAGGGGTGTCTACCGGAAGTGGTTCCGGCTGTCTAGCTGTTGCCGTCAATATAAAGAAAGTAAGCAATAGGAACGCCACATCACACATGGCGGTCATATCTATTGCGGTACTCTTTCTTTTAATTTTTACTTTTGGCATCTTCTTAAATTTTAATAATTAGTGTTTTACTTTATTAATACCATTGCTTTTAAGTTTTAAAAGCGTGTATCACTAATTTATTATTTATGAGTTGCAGCGTAAGTTTGTACAATTGAGAATCCTGCTTCGTCAATTGAATAAGTTAAGCTATCAATTTTAGAAGTAAAGAAGTTGTAAGAAATAATAGCTAAAGTAGAAGTACCAATACCTGTAGCTGTATTAATTAACGCCTCAGAGATACCGTTTGCTAAAGCTGCTTGATCCGGAGCACCAGAAGTTGCCAACGCACCGAAAGCTTTAATCATACCTACAACTGTTCCTAACAAACCAGCAAGTGTACCAATTGATACCAATGTTGCAATTACAGTTAAGTTTTGCTCTAACATTGGCATTTCTAATGAAGTAGCTTCTTCAATATCTTTTTGGATAGCTAAACATTTTTGTTCTGTATCCATAGAAGAATCCATTTCTACTTCTTTGTATTTTAAAAGACCTGATTTAATTACCGCTGCAACAGATCCTTTTTGTTTGTCGCACTCAGAAATTGCACTTTCTACATTGTTAGAAGATAAAAACTGTTGTACTTTTTTAACGAAAGCATCAACGTTACCATTTCCTGCTGCTTTGCTGATTACAAAGAAACGTTCGATAGAAAATACGATTACCATTAAAAACATACCCATTAGGAAAGGTACGATAATTCCACCTTTATAAACCATACCGAAATAGTTTCCTGGAAGTGGGTGGTTAGCCGGGTCTCCACCTTCAAAGTTTGCTGGATTTCCCATAACAAATAAATAAAGTCCCCATGCAATAGCTATACAAATAACGATAGCTAATCCTGCGAAAATACTTGAACCGCCTGATTTCTCTTTCTTAGCTGTACTTGGTTTTGGTGCGTTTGCCATTTTTGTTTTAATTTTTAGTTTTTGAATTAATTTTTATGTGTGTTACTTGGTTTTATTTTGTATAGATGAATAACAAATTTATCATTTATCCTTTAATATCAAATCTTTTGCCACATCATTTACGATTAAAATTTTGTTAACCTTCTTCAGCAGATTCTGGATTTCTATTAACGCAATTTTAAAAAAAAATTGTCCTCATGAGGACAATACAAATGCAATTAAAACTATTTTTATTTAAAAATGCAAATTAAGAACAAAAAATTAACATTAGCTTCATATACAAAATGGTAAATAATACAGTTTTACTGGTGCATATTATTAACAAGTTCCTAATGATTTCAATAATTCGTGTTGAAACTTGTAATTTTTTGGGGCTATCCGCCAATTCTTTTCACTTTATAGCCTTCTTTCAAAAGAATTTCAATTATTTTTTGTCTGAAGTCTCCTTGTACTAAAATCTCTCCATCTTTTACGGTTCCGCCTACGCCACATTTGGTTTTTAACATCTTACCTAACAAATTCAAATCATCATCATGACCTACAAAACCTGTAATTAAAGTTACCGCTTTACCACCCCTTTGTTTTTTATCTAACTGTACTCTTAAATCCTGATGCTTATTTGCTAATGTTTCTTTTACTGCTTCTTCGGGTGCTTCATAAACATGATCTGGATTGGTTGAAAAAACTATACCATCGAAGCTATTGAATTTTTTAGACTTTTTAGTACTCATAATTTTAAACTAATAAAGTTAACGATAAAGGCTTAACACCTATAGCTATCTCTTTTGGAAAAAATAAAGGTTCTCCATCAATATGTACCGGACCATCTGTAGCTCTGGTGATTTTTATATCTCTACCTCTATAAATATCAACATAATTAGAAGTATGGGTCAATTTAGTAAACATCCTGTATGCCAGCAAAGGAAACTTATAAACCGGAAACGGCTTTATCACACAAACATCTAATAAACCATCATTTAAGGAGGCAAAAGGAGCTATATGTGCATTATTACCATATTGAGAAGAATTAGCTACGCTTATCATAAAAGCATTTTCTTGATAAACTTTTCCATCAACACTAATTTCATAAGCCTGCGCATGGTATTGAGATATTTCTTTAAAGGTAGATTGTATGTATCCTTTAAATCCCCTATTCTTATCTTTTGCAAACAATGCACTGATATGAGCATCAAAACCAATACCTGCCATATTGAAGAATTTACGCTCGTTAAAAGTTCCCGAATCTATCTTAACTGTTTTACAGATGTTAAGTCTTTGTATAGCTTTACGATTATCAAGCGGAATTTTTAATGTACGAGCCAAACCATTACCAGAACCACAAGGGATTATGGCCATAGTTTTACCAGATGATTCTAAAGCAGATGCTACTTCATTAATGGTGCCATCGCCACCAACAGAGGCTACAACATCTATATGGGCAGCAACTGCCTCTGCTGCAATTTTGGTTGCATGTCCAGCATATTCCGTAAAAATGATTTCAGCATCATAGATGTTATGATCAAGATATTGATCTATGATTGATGGTATAAAGGTTTTAACCTGCCCTCCTGAAATAGGATTTACAATAAAAAGAATCCTGCTTCTCAAAACTTTAACCTAATTAAGTACATGGCTGCAAAGTAATTCTATTTTCTAAAAAAATAAAAATTGTTATATCTTTGCCACATCAGGTGGAATGATTTGAGACGCTTTTAAAGCCAGGATTGCAACCACGTAAAAAAGTGCTAAAGCCAAAATTGCTTTTACTATCAGCAGTCTTTTATCCTTCCTATTTTTTTGAATAATTAATTTATTAAATATGCCTTATTTATTTACATCAGAATCTGTTTCTGAAGGTCATCCGGATAAAGTTGCAGACCAAATTTCCGATGCTTTAATTGATAATTTTTTAGCTTTTGATAAAGAATCAAAAGTGGCTTGTGAAACTTTAGTTACTACAGGTCAGGTAATTTTAGCTGGTGAGGTAAAATCTCAAACCTATTTAGATGTTCAAAAAATTGCTCGTGATGTGATTAGAAAAATTGGTTATACCAAATCTGAATATATGTTTGAGGCTAATTCTTGCGGTATACTTTCCGCTATTCATGAGCAATCTCAAGACATTAACCAAGGTGTAGACCGTTCTAAACCAGAAGAACAAGGGGCAGGAGACCAAGGTATGATGTTTGGTTATGCCACTAACGAAACAGAAAATTACATGCCTTTGGCTTTAGATATTGCACACAAACTTTTAATAGAACTTGCCGCTTTAAGAAGAGAAAATAAAGAAATTACTTATTTGCGCCCGGATGCTAAATCTCAAGTAACTATTGAGTATGATGACAATCATCAACCTATCAGAATAGATAGTATTGTGATATCAACACAACATGATGATTTTGACGAGGACGAAGCTATGCTGACAAAAATTAAATCGGACATGGTTCATATTCTGATTCCGAGAGTACAAAAGCAGCTAAAAGCCGAACTTCAAGCTTTATTTAATACTCAAATAAAATACCATATCAATCCTACTGGTAAATTTGTTATTGGTGGCCCACATGGTGACACAGGTTTAACAGGAAGAAAAATTATTGTTGATACTTATGGTGGTAAAGGTGCGCATGGTGGTGGTGCTTTCTCTGGCAAAGACCCATCTAAGGTAGACCGTTCTGCGGCTTATGCTACCCGCCATATTGCTAAAAACTTAGTTGCTGCAGGTGTGGCAGATGAAGTTTTAGTACAGGTATCTTATGCTATTGGTGTGGCAGAGCCTTGTGGTATTTTCATCAATACATACGGTACTGCTAAAGTTAATTTAACGGATGGCGAGATTGCTAAAAAAGTAGAGCAAGTTTTTGATATGCGCCCTTATTTTATAGAACAACGCCTAAAATTAAGAAATCCAATTTATGCTGAAACAGCTGCCTATGGCCACATGGGACGTAAAAACGAAGTCGTTAAGAAAACTTTTACAGGTGCTAACGGGGAAGAGAAAACGCTTGAAGTAGAACTATTTACATGGGAGAAACTAGATTTTGTTGACAAAGTAAAAGCAGCATTTGGTTTAGCTTAAAGCACCTATAAATGACAAAAAGCCTTTCGTAAAAAAATACGAAAGGCTTTTTTTATTGTTATACATACACAATTTATTCTAATATTTCTTCTTCTAAACCCAACTCTTCTTTAAGCTGTTGCATAACGGCATCGTCCTGCTTATTGGTTTTAATTTGGTCTTTATTTTTATAATAATTGATGACAGAACTTTCTAAGCCTTTTCTGATTTTATAATAATTAATAGCTTCTTTGATACTAGCGGAAGTAACATTCTCACATTTAAAATCTTGCAAGTAGAAGCTTACTGGTATTACTAAACTTGTTCCTGCCTTTGGATTTTGCCATTTACCACTCGTTAATTTTATCAGCCTGATGGCTTCATCATCTAAATCTATCCCTAAACCTTTCTCTACTTTTGGGTTTAGCACATTCCCTTGCTCATCTAACTGAAATTTCACAAAAATTTTTCCTTCTATACAGTGTGATTTAGAAAAATCAGGATATTTCATGTTTTCATTAATGAAATTTTCTAAAGCAACTTTACCTCCTTTGAAAGTAGGCACATCAGCAATAAAAAAAGAGCTTAGCAAAAGCAGTATGATATGTAAGTAATTCAAAATCATACTCATATAACGTTTAAAAAATGAAAATTGTTGTTAAAAAGAAAAAACCAAATTAGGATTAGGAATTTTAGCAAGCCACTGCTGTTTATCTGCAAAACGTACTACGCCAGGGTAATCTCCTTTTTTACCATCCATGTTACACATCAATTGGAAGTGTACATGTGGTGGCCAAAATCCATTTTCTTCAAAAGTACCCATATAGCCTACAACCTGACCTTTCATAAGCTCTTGGCCTTCTGCTATTTGTTCAATATCCTTTAAAGACAAATGACCATAAAGCCCATAAAAAATAAATCCTTCTAATTGGTATTCGAGGATAATGGTAGCGCCGTAATCTCCAAAATTACTGTTAAAGGCAAAGCTATGCACCTTAGCATCCATAAAATTATAAACCGGAGTGTTTGGAGGTGCCCAAATATCTAAACCTAAATGCAATCTTCTTGCTTCGCTTTCATCAATACCAAAATGGGGGCTTCTGGCATAAACCGTACGATGCTCAAAGTAACCGCCTATACCGTACTTAGCATTGGCTTTGGATAAGGTTTCATCTATATATTTCGAAAATAAAGCGGTATCTTTTAATAAGGATGCCGTTAACTGTGTATTGGAAGCCGTAAAATCAAGCGGTAAAAAATCTACTTTATGCTTATACTTAACTAACGGATAAAAATCCTTTTGATGAGCTTTTAGTAGCTCGTTAATCTTATCAGCATTTGTAAGCATCCCAAACCTTTATTCTGTATCTTCTTCTTTGCTTATTTTGCTGAAAATTTTATCCATTCTATCCACATATTCGTTGGTATCATCTAAGAAAAAATCTAGTTGAGGAATACCTCTCACCTGATCTTTAATTTTCTTTCCTAACATATACCTAATTTCTGATGAGTGCGTTTTGATAGTGTTAATCGCTAAATTTGGATTTGGAGCATTAAAAAAACTTAAAAAAACACGGGCCATTCCTAAATCGGCAGTAGCTCTAACTTTTGTTACTGTTATCATAACGCCAGGCAAAAAAGCAGCTGCATCTCTTTGAAAAATCTCCCCTAAATCTTTCTGTATTACTCTTGCAAATTTTTGTTGTCTTTTCGATTCCATGTTTTCTTAATTTTTGTTTGGTTTTGCCCAACTCATCATCAGCTAAAAGGCCCCAATACTATTTCTAATATAAGAAATTATTGTAGGGATAAATTTTTTCGTTTACCGCTTTTACTCTATGGTAAATAACATCTCTTAACTCGTCTACATTTTCTTTGGCTGTTGCCGATATAAATACTGCTGGACTGCTATTTTTAGCCATCCAACTATTTTTAAATTCTGCTAAACCCATGGTTGGTTTTTCTTCATCCTCTACCTCCCAATCTTGCTCTACTTCTATAGGATTATAAGCATCAATTTTATTAAAAACCGTGATGGTTTCTTTATCAATAGCACCCAAATCTTTTAAAGTTTCATTTACGGTTTGCATGTGATCTTCAAAATTTGGATGCGAAATATCTACTACATGCATTAAAATATCGGCTTCACGTACTTCATCTAAAGTAGATTTAAAACATTCTATTAAATGGTGTGGTAATTTTCTGATGAAACCTACCGTATCTGACATTAAGAAAGGCACATTCTCTAATACTACTTTTCTAACGGTGGTATCTAAAGTGGCAAATAGTTTGTTTTCTGCAAACACCTCTGATTTAGAAAGCATATTCATGATGGTAGATTTACCCACGTTTGTATAACCTACCAAAGCCACACGCACTAATTCTTTACGATTTTTACGTTGGGTCTCGTTTTGCTTATCAATCTCTTTTAGGCGGTCTTTGAGTAAGGATATTTTTTCCTTAATCATCCTTCTATCACTCTCTATCTGCGTTTCACCAGGGCCACGCATACCAATACCACCTTTTTGTCTCTCCAAGTGGGTCCACATCCGCGTTAAGCGAGGTAATAAATATTGCAATTGAGCTAGTTCTACTTGTGTTTTAGCTTGAAAAGTTTGGGCTCTTCGGGCAAAAATATCTAAGATTAAATTGCTTCTATCAAGTACTTTAACCTTTAACTCGTTTTCTATATTACGTAATTGCATCGGCGAAAGCTCATCATCAAAAACAACAATATCTATCTCTTCTGCCTTAACATAAATTTGTATCTCTTCCAATTTACCCGTTCCTACAAAAGTTGCCCTATCTGGCTTTTGCATTTTCTGGGTAAAAACTTTTTCTGTTACCCCACCGGCTGTATCAACTAAAAAAGCAAGCTCTTCAAGGTATTCCTTTTGCTGTAGTTCTGTGGTTCCGGGGGTAATAATACCTACTAAAACGGCTCTTTCGGGCTTTGGTGCGGTATCGTAAAATTTCTTTCTCGCCATATTTTTTACAAAGATACAATAAGCAAGCCATTTCGAGGTATTTTAGGAGAGCTAAGGCATGAAGAGGTATGTGATGAGGATTTAAAACTCTTAAGTACAAAAAGGATTAGAAATTATTGCTTAAATTTGATTTACAGTATTTTGACACTCAGGAAATAGAAATTTATGTAAAAAGGAACTATTATGACAAGTTTAACCTTATATGCCAAACTTGAAACATTATCTCCAGAATTAAAATCTGAGGCGAATGATTTTATTGATTTCTTAATTGAAAAAAACAAGAAAAAAAACAAGGAAAGCAAAGTTCCTAAATTTGGAGAATTGAAAGGAAAAATTAAAATTTCAAGTGATTTTGACGCTCCAATTGATGATTTTAAAGAGTACATGTAATGTCTTTCTTGCTAGATACACACAACTTTTTATGGTTCTTAAATGGTAGCGAAGAGCTATCTGAAAAAGCTAAAGCAATAATAGAAGACATCAATCAACTTAAATACATGAGCATTGCTTCATTTTGGGAAATTTCTATAAAAATAAGCCTCAAAAAATTAGAATTAGGCGTTCCTTCTAAAGAGCTGCTGATACAAGCTATAAAAAACGGATTTGAAATTCTACCATTAACTTTCGAACATACTACAGGAATTATAGATTTAGAGCCCCACCATAGAGACCCATTTGACAGAATACTTATTTCACAAGCAATCTCAGAAAATCTAAAAATTATTACCAAGGATGCTCAATTTGAAAAATATCCGATTTCAATAATTTGGTAAAAAAATTTATTATTCATATTAAAAAATAAAGCCTCTTTTTATCAAAGAAGGCTTTGTCAATTTAAACCTTTAACTATTTCCTCTGGTAGGATGCGGAACTATAGAAGACAAATCTTTAATCTTCACGGGTAATCCTGTATCAATACTTTTTCTGGCCGCTACACCTGTTAGGCAAGACATTGCACCATCTCTACTTCCGGCTGCTTGCTTAAATGGGTCTGCCCCAGGATTAAACAGCTGTTTTCTTAATCGGATATCTCCTCCGCCATGCCCTGCTTCGGTATTGTCTATTCTAATATATTCTGTTTGGCCAAAATTTTTTGTGATTTGTATCTCGTCGTATTTTTCTTTTGGCCAAGGCTGACTTTCGTGTATCCAAGCATCAATTTTTCCTTTTGTGCCGTTAAAAGATATCCTGTAACCTTCGTAAGGTGAATAAGCTGTTAAAGAATAACTTACCTGTACATTGTTGGCATATTTAATTTGTACCGCCATTTTATCAAAAATATCGATGTCTTCTTTAAAAACGCAGCCATCTCTGAGGTAGCCATCGTACTTTTCATTATCGGCATAAAGTTTAATTAAACGGTCGTTTTTAGTCATATCGAAATAAAACTTACACTCGTTTTTATGCGGACAAGGCCTACAATTGGTAGATCTATATGGACCATTTTTACCATAAAACTCTAATGAACCATAGGCAAAAACCTCTACCGGGTCTGAGTTTAGCCACCAGTTTAATAAATCAAAATGATGGGTAGATTTATGAACCAATAAAGAACCTCCAAATTCTCTTTTACGATGCCATCTTCTAAAATAATCTGCCCCATGTGAGGTATCTAAGTACCAATGAAAATCTACAGAGGTAACTTTACCAATTTCTCCATTATGGATAAGCTCGTATATTTTCTGACGATGCGGCGAGTAACGATAGTTAAAAGTAACATGAACCTTTTTACCTGTTTTCTTTTCGGCATCTAAAATAAGTTGGCATTTATCTTCATCTGTTGTCATAGGTTTTTCTGTAATGATATCTGCACCAGCTTCTAAACCTTTCACAATTTGCTCGTGATGGGTGCTATCCATCGTAGTAACAATTAAGATATCAGGCTTGGTTTCTTGTAGCATTTTATCAAGATTGGTATAAGTTGGGCAGCTCAAATCCATTAATTGTTGTGCTGTTTTAACCCTACCAGGATTGATATCGCATAAGCCAACATATTCTACCGAGTCTTTAAATTCTTTGATAACAGCTGTACCCCACATACTAATACCTCTAACACCAGTACCTACCAAAGCCACCTTCTTTTTAGGGGCGTTTAAAGTGCTTGCCAATAAAGTATCAGCAATTAAAGTTGCGGCCATAGCAGAGCCAGTTTGACGAATAAATTTCCTGCGATGCATGTTTAATCTAGTTTTTGGTTATTTGAATTTAAGGATTAATATTTCTAAAAATTCAACAGCTGAGATGAAAATCTACGCAATCGTTGCCGGATGTGATGGGGGAGCTAAGTAAAAACCATTAATTTATGAGATGTTAATGAAGACATTCTAAAATATATTGTTTTTATATAAAACTCTGTTTCTTATCTCTGGTAAACCTTAAATATAAAAAATGAGTAATAAAACTTAATATTGTGAAAAATTAAAAGCATGAGTATTTCTGAGATTTACAAGATATACCTTAAACATCCTGTAGTGTGTACAGATACCAGAAAAATAAGTCAAGGATGTTTATTTTTTGCCTTAAAAGGGGATAAATTTGATGCTAATCAGTTTGCGCAAGAAGCTTTAAACCAAGGAGCTGCATTTGCTGTAGTTGATGATGCTAGGATTGTAAAAAACGAAAAATTTATTTTAGTTGATGATGTACTTAAAACATTACAAGATTTAGCAAGCTACCACAGGAAAGCACTTAAAATTCCAGTTATTGGTTTAACAGGTTCTAATGGCAAAACCACCACTAAGGAATTGATATATGCTGTTCTTTCTCAAAAATTTAAAACTTATGCTACCGTTGGAAATTTAAATAACCATATAGGAGTACCTTTAACCTTACTTGCCATTACACCAGCTTTTGAACTAGCTATTGTTGAAATGGGGGCTAACCATCAACAGGAGATTGCCTTGTTAAGTGAAATTTGCCAGCCTGATTTTGGTTTAATTACCAACGTAGGCAAAGCACATTTAGAAGGTTTTGGTGGTTTTGAAGGTGTTAAAAAGGGAAAAGGAGAACTTTATACTTTTTTAGAACAAAATGGAGGAACTGTTTTTGTAAATGAAGATAACCTACACTTGCAAGACCTACTTAAACATAGAAAATTTAAAGAAACCATTTACTACGGTACTTCAGGTAAAGGATTGGTACAGGGTAAATTAATTGCTAATAACCCCTTTTTAGAGGTAGAATGGCACTATAAAGAGGAAACGTTTAAGGTTAAATCGCAACTCACAGGCACTTACAACTTCGAAAATATCTTGGCAGCCATTGCTATTGGACTAAGATTAGGCTTAAATGCTGTAGAGATTAACTACGGAATAGCAAACTATGCCCCACAAAATAACCGTTCGCAAATTATTAAAACGGCTAAAAACACTATTATAGGCGATTTTTATAATGCCAACCCAAGTAGTATGCAAGTAGCTATTGATAATATTGTAAAATTAGAAGCTGCTTACAAAGTATTAATTTTAGGTGATATGTTTGAACTTGGCGATGAGACTTTGGCAGAACACACTACCATTTTAAATAAAATAAAAGATAATCAATTTAATGAAGTGTATTTGGTTGGCCATAATTTTTATAAATTAAAACATCAATATCCTTACGTATTTTTTGAAACTGCCGAAGCTTGTAAGCAATACCTCTCAGAAAATCCTTTAACAGATGGTCTCCTGTTATTAAAAGGCTCCAGAGGGATGAAGCTAGAAGTGTTATTAGATGTTTTATAAATATATTTTTGACTCTTCGTGTTAACTTGTACCAAGTTTAAATTGCTGTATAAGATTAATTCTAAAAATATTAAACTTTACAATGGTTAAATACATGCCCTATTCTTAATCATCAAAGATGAACACAATTGCTAAAATCCTATAAACTTCTGAAAGGATAATACAGAAATCTTCTTACGGCTTACGATAACTTTATTTCTCTAATGATAGAGCCAATTACGGTTTTTTATGGCTAGTAATATGTCTAAAAAAATTACCCTAAAAAATCAGATAAATGTTTGTGAGAGCATTTTCTAAACCATTAAATAAATTTACGCACATGGCAAAAGGTTTTGAAGCTATTTTTAAAGCTTATTATGCTAAACTTATCTTTTTTACCAATAAATATGTAAATGATTTGCATGCCGCAGAAGAAATAGTTTCTGATGCTTTTAGCTTTTTGTGGGAGCATAAAGAGCAATACCAATTTGATGAAGATTTTAAGGGCTATTTATATAAAATGGTACAAAACCGAGCTTTGAATTATTTGAAGCATAAAAAAATAGAAAATGAGTATATAAACTATCTGCAAAAAAATAATTTACTTTCCGAAACTCCTGCTTTTGAAGAAAACCCTATCTACAAAAAAGAATTTGAACATTACATCAAAGAAGCTATAGAACACCTTCCACAAAGGTGTAAAGAAGTTTTTAAACTTAGCCGTTTTGAAGAACTAAGAAATAAAGAAATAGCACAACAACTTCAAATTTCTCATAAAACGGTAGAAAGACAAATGACCATTGCCCTTGAAAAACTTCGTTTTAAGTTACAGCACCTGCTTTCTTTTATCTGCTTACTTTTTTTCTAAAAATAATAACTGCCTGCTTTGGGGGTAAAGCCTTTTACAGTTGTATATCATTTCATAGGGATGGAAAATCGTATCAAAGAAATACTCGTTAAATATATTACAGGCCAAGCTTCTGATGAAGAAAAGCGTTTGGCAAAACAATGGATTGCCGAAAACGAAGCGCAAGAAAAAGCATTTATAGCCTTATATGAAAATTGGCACCAGCAATTAGCACAAAAACATGACATCATTGATACTAACAAAGCATACAATAGGTTTATAGAAGAAAACATCCGAAAAAAAACTTCTTATAACTGGCTAAAATATGCTGCTAGTGTATTGTTGCTATGTGCCATAACACTTATTACTTATATCTATCAGCAAAAAAATATTAAAATAGCCTATCAAGAACTTGTCGTTCCACGTGGAAAAACAAAAAAAATAACCTTGCCAGATGGCACTTTAGTTATGATTAATGCTGGTACTAAACTCAGCTATAATAAAGATTTTGGTAAAACAGAACGTACCGTCTTACTTAATGGAGAAGCTTTTTTTGACATCGCCGAAAGTAAAACCGATGTTCCTTTTATCATTTATGCCGCCGGCTTTACCATAAGAGATATTGGTACAGCTTTTAGCGTAAAGGCTTATCAGGAAGACGGCGTTTTTGAAACTGCGGTAAAAGAAGGTAAGGTTTCTGTAGAAGGAAAACTTAATCAGAAAGATGGCGAAGATGGTAAAGTATTTATCAATGCCAACCAACTTCTAAAAATAAATATTAAGAAGAAAAGCGAGTTACATCAAGCAAAAAAAACTCATACCCCTTTAATCATTACTGATGTTAAACCGGCTTATTTAGAGGAGTATAACAGCTGGCAAAACAATTTTTTAATGTTTGAAAACACCAGTTTCAAAGAAATCATTAATACTTTAGAAAGAAGGTTTAATGTAGAAATTGTTCTGGAAAACCCAGAATTAGAAAACTACCATTATACAGGTACTTTTAAACCTGACGTAGATGTTTTTACCGTTCTGCAAATCATTAAAGAAACTACCCCTATAACCTATACGCTTCAAGAGAAGCGCATTATTGTGAAAAATACTAACCAATTGTATCATCAAAAACCTAAACCCTCATTTATGAAATAGAAAAGAAACATCGTATGCAAAAAAAACCGGGAAGCTTGCAACATCCCGGTAATCAATTGAAATAGCTAATACCCTATAAGCTTGGGGAAGCCTAGTATTAACTAATAAACCAAAATTATGACTTTTTTAAATAGAAAACTTCTATTTGCCAACTCTTATTGGCTAAAAATGCTTATCGTTATGAAGCTCATGACCTTTTTAGTATTTGCGACTATCATGCAGCTACATGCCGCGGTATATTCGCAAAGTTTTAACCTCAATGAAACAGATATTACTGTTAAACAGATGTTTCAGAAAATTGAAAAAGAAAGTAAATACAGTATTTTCTTTAGGCAAGATCAGGTTAACCTCAACAAAAAAATAAAAGTCATCGCAGAAAATGCTGATATCAAAACCGTAATGAAGCAAGTCTTACAAAACCAAGCTTTAGTTTTTGATTTGATAGATGATATGATTGTGATTAAATCTGCATCTACTGCTGCGGTTGATTATGTAGTTAACGGAACCATTGTAGATGAGCAAGGTTTACCTTTGCCAGGCGCCTCTGTTACCATAAAAGGTACAACTAACGGCACCTTAACCAATGTTGATGGTAAGTTTAGTATCAATATCCCTGGTCAACAGGCTACTACTTTAGTAGTAACTTATTTAGGCTTTAAGCAGCAAGAAGTTACTGTTAGCAATAGCCAAACTACTATAAATATTGTTTTAGTTGCCAATGCTTCTGAGCTTGATGAAGTTGTAGTGATTGGTTACGGAACCGTAAGAAAAAGAGATTTAACAGGTTCTGTATCATCTGTAAAAGCAGAGGATATTGTAAGAACACCAACCCATAATGCTGTTGAAGCCTTACAGGGTAGAGTGGCTGGTGCCGATATTGTACGAAGTTCAGGTGCGGCAGGCGGAAATGCTAATATCGTGATTAGAGGGAACAGATCTATAACCAGTAACAGAGACGATGTAGGTAGTAGAAATGGCCCTCTTATCATTGTAGATGGTTTCCAAGGAAATAGCATTGACGCTATCAATCCTAATGACATAGAATCTATTGAGGTATTAAAAGACGCATCTTCCACAGCTATTTATGGTGCCCAAGGCGCAAATGGGGTTATTATTGTAACTACTAAAAAAGGAACTGCTGGAAAAGTTAAAGTTAATTATGATGCTTACTATGGTATCAATACTTATGATTTTCCATCCTCAAGAACTGGCGAAAGCTATATCAAACTTAGACGTGAAGCCGCAAGAACAATTGGTATCACCGATGATCAACTGGTTTTTGATGGCCCAGGAGAATTAGATGCTGTACAAGCGGGGCAGTTTGTAGACTGGATGGATTTAGTGATTAGAGATGGCTCACAACAAAGTCATAATGTTTCTATCACCGGAGGTTCAGAGAAAACAGCTGTATTTGGTTCTGCCGGATATTTCAAAGAAGACGGTATGTTAAGAGGGAATGATTTCAACCGATACAACCTGAGATTAAATTTAGACCAAACGGTTAACAACTGGATGAAAGTGGGCTTCAATACACAAATTGTTTACTCGGCCCTCAACAACCGTCAAAACCCATTGGGGCAGGCTACACAAATTAGCCCTTTAGGTACTCCATTTAATGAGGATGGTACCATCAGGTTGTTCCCTTTACCAGACGGAACAACTATAAGCCCCCTAGCAGATGAGCGCAGTGAGTTTATTGCCAGAAACAATACCCTTAGAAATAATATTGTAGCCAATGCTTATGTGTCTGTATCGCCTTTAAAAGGATTAAATTTCAGGTCTAATATTGGTACTAATTTTAATAACTCCAGACAAGGTATTTTTAACGATAGAACATCCTTAGCACAAAACGGACCACGTATTTCTGTGGCTTCTCAAAACACCGCCTTTAACCGTTACATCAACTGGGATAATATTTTAACTTATACCAAGAATATAAATAATCACAACTTAGTCTTAACAGGTATCACCAGTTATCAGCAGAGTGATCAGGATCGTTTATCTGCATCCGGACAAGGACAAATATTGGCATCTCAACTGTTTTACGACCTAAATTCTTCAAGCACCTCTATCACTAGAACCATTGGTTCTGCTTATGAAGGTTGGAGCAATATGGCTTACGCCGCTAGGGTTAATTACAGTTATAAAGGCAAATATTTATTTACCGCATCAGGCAGGTATGATGGTGCTTCCAGATTATCGCCTGGAAATAAATGGGATTTCTTCCCATCAGCAGCTATCGGTTGGAATATTTTTGAAGAATCTTTCATGAAAAATATCCGCCAGATAAACAACCTGAAACTAAGAGCTAGTTACGGCGTTAGCGGAAACTATAATATTGGTGTTTATAGCACACAAAATACGCTAAACTCGGCATCTAATATGAGCTTTGGCGATGTCCCGGTAAACTCATTTGTTTTTAGAGGTACAGTTGGAAATGCAAATTTAGGTTGGGAAAAAACAGCTTCCTTAGATATTGGTTTAGATTTTGGTTTCTTTAACAACCGCATTAGTGGTTCTGCCCAATGGTATGAAGCTCGTACATCAGACATTTTATTAAGTAGAACTTTACCACTATCAACCGGGATGGTTGATGTTACACAAAACATTGCCAGCACCAAAAACAGGGGTATAGAAATAGAAATTACAAGTAGAAATGTACAAACTAAAAATTTCAGTTGGTCATCTACACTTACTTATAATAGGAAAAGAGAAAAAATTACAGAGTTGATTGATGGTAGAGATATTTTCCCTAGCAGTGGTTTTGAAAGAAGCTCTTTATTGCTTGGTCGCCCTATTACTTCTTTCTATACGTATGATAAACTAGGTATTTGGCAACTAAACGAAGCCGAAGAAGCTGCTAAATATAAAGTTGGAGGTTATACTTTCCAACCTGGGGATATCAAAGTAAGAGACCTTAACGGTGATTTCTTAATTAACGCTTCTGATTTAACTTATGTGGGTTCTACCGTACCAGATTGGATTGCCGGTTTACAAAATAATTTCACCTACAAAAACTTTGATTTAGGTGTTTTCTTAGTAGCTCGTTATGGCCAAACCATTGATGCCGAATTTTTAGGAAGATTTAATCCGGCTGGTACAGGTAACGGACCAGAAATATTAGATTACTGGACACCAGAAAATCCTACTAACGATTTCCCTAGACCAAGAAGAGGTACTACCCTGAGCTCTTACGCAGGTTATACTGGCTATCAAGCATTAAATTTTGTTGATGGCTCTTTTTTCAAAGTTAAAACTGTTACCCTTGGTTATACGCTACCTAAAATAAAATCAGGACCATCGTTTTACAACCGGGTTAGGGTATATGCTACAGCCAATAACTTACTTACCGTAGCTAAAAGCTCACTCATCAGAAACTACGACCCAGAGCGTGGTGGTGCAGAAAACAGCCCATTAAGCAGAACTTTTGTATTTGGATTAAATGTTGGTTTTTAATGATAAACAGGAAAACAATGAAAACTAAAAGATATTTAAAATTAAGCTGTTTAGCAGCAAGTATTACATTAACTGTCTCTTGTAACAAGCTGGATGAATATAATCCATCCGGTGCTACTGCAGACGCTGTATGGTCTACCCCAGAGGGTTTTGTTACCAATGTTAACGCAGCCTATTCTGAGCAAAGAGCATGGTATGGTAAAGAAGACGGTATTTTTATGTCAGAATCTGGTACCGATTTATGGTTTAACCGAGATAAAAATACCTACGCTGGCCAATTAACGCAATACGCAGGTTTAACCCCTTTACAGGGAAACCCGGTTAGAGCTGCATGGAGAGATTTATGGAAAGCTATAAATATCTGTAATGCAGGTATTAACCGTATTAACGATGCTGGCTTTACCAACCAAGCAGAAAAAAACAGAAGAGAAGGAGAACTACGCTTTTTAAGAGCTTTTTACTATTGGCATATTGTAGAAACTTTCGGTGGTGTGATGTTACGTACAGAAGAAACCAAAACACCATTATTAACAGCTCAAAGAAGTCCGGTTGAAGACTTTTATAACCTTATCATTTCTGATTTAGAGTTTGCAGTAGCCAATCTTCCTTTACAAAGCTTTTGGGGCAATGAATACAGCAGAGCAAGTAAAAAATCTGCCATGGGCTTCTTAGCAAGAGCCTTACTATCCAGAGCTTATTATTCAACTGGTACTGATGCTCAAACCTATTTTACCAGAGCCAGAGACGCTGCAAAAGCCGTTATTGATAATAAAGCAGCTTTGGAAATAGATCTTTGGACAAGCTACGCCGATATGTGGAACCCAGCCAATAATAAACGCAATAAAGAAGCGCTTTATGTGGTCAGTAATTCTACCAATCAAGCCATCAATTACGATGCTAATGGTAACCGTTTATACCAAGTTTTTCAAGCCCGCTATAATGGTAAACCTGGCTTGGTACAAAGTTTAGAGTATGGCTTTGAAAACAGCAGACGTTTAATGCCTACACTTAGTTTCTTAGATTATTTTAATGAAAATATTGATAGTCGTTACGAGACTTCTTTCCAAGAAGTATGGATTGCCAATACCAATTTCACTTGGACAGCTTCATTAGCTGCTGCAAACAGGAAAGATCCTAGCGTTATTGGTAAAGTGATTAGAGCAGGTATTGATACTGCTTTATACATCACTAAAAAAGTTGTTCCTAATGATAGGTTAAAACCTTATATCGTTATTGATAGAGATAGTGTTTACAATACCAACGGAACCATTATTACTGGTGCAGACCATATCAATTTCAAGAAATTTAGAGACCCAGATCGTACTGCGGCCAATGCACAACCTGGTTTTAAAGATGTTATTGTGATGCGTTTAGCAGAAATGTATTTAATAGCTGCCGAAGCCGAGTGGAAATTAAATAACCCAGGTGCAGCAGCAGATTATATCAATGTTTTAAGAACTAGAGCAGCTAAAAAAACGCCGGTTAACCAAACAGCTGCCATGCAGGTGAGTGCAGCCAACATCAATGAAGATTTTATATTGAAAGAAAGAGCCAGAGAATTGGCTGGTGAGCATCTTCGTTGGTTTGATTTAAAAAGAATGTTAGGTGCTAATAACGGACAAGCATTTGTTGATTTTATAAAAGCACAAAACCCTGATATTACGCAAGTACAACCCTTCCACCGCCTACGTCCAATTAGGCAGGAAGAGTTAAATGCTTTACTAAATGCAGAAGAATTTGGACAAAATCCGGGATATGATTAAAATTTGGTTGGGTTAGGTTAGTAAAGGGGGAGGATTAATTTCTTTCCCCTTTTTAGTTTATCAATTCAAATTTGATATTAATCATGGTTTTTAATAAAGAATTTAATTGATAAACCCTTACCTGATTATTTGATGTAACTTCTATAGTTGCAGTATTTGGGGGATAATTTCCTTCACTTAAAACAAATATCTGCATTACATTACTATTACTCTGCCCTAGCTCCAGCTCAAAAATATTCCCCTCATTATTAAGATTTAGTTTTTCACTCAACACTTTATTATTATAGATAATTTTAAGCTCATCGCCATCCAATTTACCATTATCAAAAATTCTAACTTTTACTTTATTACTAGCGCATGGGATGGTATTAACTAAATGATTAGATAACCTCTCTATAGAGGTAGAAGTATTCGCAATAGAAAAGCTGTTAGACAGTTGTTGGATATTAGAAACTTTCTTTAATAATCTGATAGTCCCACTACCACAAATATTTTTTCTTTTATCTCTTCCTATAAAAGTGCCTTCTAAAAAATCGATACCATCAACATTTTTTCTTTTTAACGTAGCTTCTACGAAACAAATAATAGATTTATCTTCTTTAATTTTAGTTTTAATGATGCTCGTTTCTCTGAATTTTATAGCTCCATCTTGACTCATAGAACCTATAATATTAACAACAGCTTCGTCTTTATTACCACTATTAGTTACGGATGTACCTATTAGTTGCTCTCCATTAATGAGCAGAATTAATTTATAGGTATAATCTCCTACACCTTTTACGGTAATAGTACCTAAGTATTCTTCTTCTACAGGTGCAGCATGAGCTAATGTCTTGAAAATAGAAAGGGCAATAAAAACAATAAGAAACTGCTTCATGAAGATTGGTATGCTTTATAAAATTTTTTGCTTGTTAAAATGAATTCTTGAAGTAGCAAAAAACACAAAATAGGAAAAACGATGAAAGAAACTTTATTAAAGTTCCAAGCGCCTACAAAATCTAAATTAATTAATCTGATACAGGCTCTTGTTAAGCCACAACCGTAGCATTCTATATCCGTTAATAAAGTAAACAAACATAAAGTTTGACTATGGTCATCAAATGATGATTTAGGAATTGAAATTAACCATAAAGGAAAAGCCGCTAAGCAAACTAACTTAGCGGCTAAAAAATACTTATTATGCTTTAAATTATAGCGTTTTATCATAAGGACCATTCTTTGGTTGAAGATCACCTAAAATAATTCTAATAAAATCAATTAAAGACCAAATACCACAACCGCCCAAAGTTAATAGTTGAACAACACCTTGCCAAGTATAACCTAGATAAAAACGGTGAATACCTAAACCACCAACAAAAAATGCTAGCAATAAAGCTATAAGCTGACTTTTGCCACCAGCAGCCATAACACGCTCAATAAAAGATTTCTTTTCTTTTTTAACCTTCTTTTTAGTGTCTGATTTAAGATTTTCTTTAGCAGTTTCTGAACTAACAACTTTTTCCTCAACAGCAATCGGAGTAGCCGAAGTGTTTATTACTTTAGAAGTTTCGTTTGATTTTTGCGCTACAGGGAATGCAGCTCTTGTTTGATTAAAAGTTAGCGTTATTAAAACCGCTGTTAACAAAGTAAAAATTATTTTTTTCATACAATTAAGTTTATTGAAGCTAAACTATTAATTTAATTTATAATACAAACTAATTTTTAATAAAAATAAATAACTTTCTTTTTTTGTTATATCAATGTTTATTTATTTCTCAAAAAGAGAATAAATTTATATTAAAAATATTTTCTATCTCCATTTAAAGGTTCTAATCATTTTATCCATATCTTTTTTGATAAAATCTATCACAGGTTGTATAGAGTCTTGCTGTGGCTTTTCATTAAAATATAAAGCTGCCCGAAGATAATGCTGGCTACTATCTGTTAAGAAAAATTGGCTGGACGATGCGGTATTACCACTTATGGTATAATAAATACCATATACTTGATCTTGTCTGTTGGTAATTAAAGCCTCATCTATCCCTGTAGCTTTAACGGTATGTTTAAAGGCTAATTTTCTTGAGTCTTCTGTTAGTTGTGTAAACTCTTGCGGAGAACGAATAGGGTAATAGCTAATATGTAAGCGAGCATTAAAGGCCGGAAAGGTTAAATTGTACCAATATGGCTGAGCATTTTTAGAACTATCGGGATACATACTGGCGTATACCGGATACTCAAATTCAAATGGTGCTGATGATGAAAAAGTTTGATATTGCTTTTCTGGAAATGCTATCCTGAAATATCCTCTTGGTTTTGGACTATAATGAGGCTGATTACATGCTAGTATAAATGCTATGAAATTTATACAAATACCTATTTTTACTAACCTCATGGTGTAGATTATTTAGAATTCCAGATTTCCCAAGATTTTTCTGCTTGTAGTTCTAGCATTTCATAACCGTTCTTTATCTGCGCTCCTTTTTCTTTCCCTTTTTTTAAGAAGGCAGTTTCTTCTGGATTGTAAATTAAATCGTAAAGCAAATGTTTATCATCTATAAAATCATAAGGAATAGCAGGTGCTTCTTCTGTATTTGGGTAAGTGCCAACTGGACTGGTATTGATAATGATTTTATGCTCTTTAACGAGTTCTTTACCTAAATCCTGATAAGAAATGATATTACCATAAGGCTTACGGGAAACGAAGGTATAATCTATTTTTAACTTCTCTAGCACATATTTAACGGCCCTTGCAGCACCACCATTTCCTAAAACTAAAGCCTTTTTGTGGTAACTTTTTAACATCGGTTTTAAGGATTGCTCAAAACCATAAACATCCGTATTATAGCCTTTTAATTTTGGTTTATGCGCATTCATGGTGCATAACTCGCCAGAAAATAAAGACCTTACTGCATGGTGGTGCGTTACTTTAATACAGTTTACTGCATCAACTTCTTTGGCTACAGGATCTATTTCATCCAGATAATACATGATACCTATTTTATGCGGAATGGTTACATTTAATCCACAAATATCTTTATCATCTTTCAGTAGTGCCGGAAAATCACTTAAATTTTGAAGCGGATAAAGCTTATACTCATGCGCTGCTAAATCTAATTTCTCAAATTTTTCTGTAAAATATTTCTCAGAAAAAGAGTGGCCTAAAGGGTAGCCAATTAATCCAAATTTCTTCATCAATCTGTCTGGAACGGTTTTAAACCGGATCCTTTACTTCTTATTCAAAAAATGACTAAATGTATCGCCACGCAAACCTAATCTGATGGTTTCTAGCGGGATAACTTCTGCCGGAGCAATATTTCCTAAATTTACATTAGTACCTATCAACTCTATAAACCAAACTTGTTGTGCTTTTTGAGGAGCTTCCCAAATGATAGTTTCTTCTGGTATTTGAGTTAGTATTTCATCAACTAAACCTTGTCTTACTTCGCCAGAATCACGGTAAATACCTACATTACCACCTTCTCTTGCTTCGGCAATAACTTTCCATGAGCCTGCTTCAATTTCGGTTTTCATGAGCTGTATCCACTTATAAGGAGCAAAAATTTTGGTAGCATCTTTAGAGCCTACTTCAGAGATTACTGTAAAATCTGCACTTAGCTTTCTTATGTATTCGCATTTTTCATCCTGTTGGATTTCTATAGAACCATCAGAAACTTCTACATACTCCATACCGTATTGTTCTAAAACACGACGATAATCATCAAACTGGTCTCTTACAATAAAAGCTTCAAATAAAGTACCGCCAAAATAAACAGGTATACCGGCATCTTTATAAAGTTTTAACTTCTCTTTTAAATTAGGTGTAACATAAGAAGTAGCCCATCCTAATTTTACAATATCTGTATGTGTACCCGAAACTTCCAGAAAGTCTTCTACCTGGCGAAGGCTTAAGCCTTTATCCATGACCATGGTTAATCCTTTCTCACGTGGCTTTTGCGTACGCTCAGGAATATTTTTAAGTGTGTAATTCATATTCGGGTGCAAAAATTCAAAAAAAAATTCAAAACTCTATTAACTAGATGCTTTTGATTTTACTAATTCTTGAAATCTTATTTAGAGAATCTGTTAATGATATCGATAATAACCTTATTATCTTGCAACTGAGGCAGATATTCGAATAATAAATAATGTTTATCAACATCAGTGTGTAATGCCAGTTGTAGTTGCGTTAAAGCCTCATTATACTGCCCATCAGCAAATAAATAAGCTACCAACCGATAGTAAAGCTCAGCAGCATCCGGATTATTTTTAATGCCTTCTGCAATAATTTCGATACATAGTTTAAGATTACTCTGCTCAAAAACTATAGACGAATAATCTAGCCAAGCTTCTACATCTAGGGGATTAAGCTCAACCACTTTTTCATAAGCTTTAACAGACTCTTCTAAGTTGTTTAACTTATAATAAGCATCAGCCATAGCGAACCAGAAATCTGGGTTTTGATCATCAAGATGGAGCGCCTTTTTATAGAAATGTAAAGATTCAAAATAGCGTTCTTCAAAATCAAGCGTTACACCAATACCATACCAAGCATCAGCCAGTTTAGTATCCATTTTAACAGCTTTTTTGTAGTAAGAACGAGCCTCGTCCATTTTCTCTAACTTCTCGTAACACTCGCCAATAGCACAGTAAGTATCCGCATTGGGTGGTTCGTACTCGAAAGTTTGTTTATAAACGTCTATTGCCTCGGCATATTTATCTAATTGTACCAAAGCATTGCCTTTGTTGAAATAGGCTGATGAGAAATTTTCTTTAATTAAAATGGCATAATCGTATGCATCAATAGCCTTTTCAAAAAGGCCAATTTTATGGTAAGCATTACCCAAATTGTACCAAGCGGCAAAAGAGTAAGGCTCGTTATCAATATATTGTTTATAAAACTGTATGCTTTCATCCTGTTTATCTAATACATCGTAACAAAATGCCAACTCGTAAAGTGCATCCTGGTTTTCCATATTATTTTCTAAACAGCGCTTAAGGTAATTTACGGCCTCTTCATAATCACCCATGTTTTGGTATACATAGGCAATCTGCATCAATACCTCATCTTTAGACTCGGCCATATCTAAGGCAATTAAAAGATTTTCTAAAGCATCCTCATGGTGTTCTAAACTTTCATAGATATTTCCTCTAATCAGGTATATATCGCCTTCTGAGGGCTCTAGCAACTCTGCTCTTTCTAAAGAAGCAAAGGCTTTATCAATTTCATTAGTAAAAACATATAATTGTGCCTGTTTAATTAAAAACATAGCTGCAAAAGGATGCTGCAATACGGCATAATCTATCACCTGTAAGGCTTTTACAGGATCGTTTTTCTCTATGTAGTAATCAATGATATTTTCAAAAACGTGGGCATCAAAAAAATACTGATCCTGGTTACGAACCATTTCCTCATAACGCTCTACGGATTGTTTTGGATCCTCAGAAAATTCAAAGTCAAATTCTTCTTCTTCCATGACTGTTAATATTATAGAGAACGTAATTTTCTGTACAGTATTGGATAATGCCTAGTATACAGAACAATAATTACTCTCAAATTATAATTTATGATATTAATTAAAGCATTTATTTTTCAACAAATAGACACCTCCTATCTTAATTATTTGATAATTAACGCTATACAAAGCCTTTTTACGGCCATATATTTTTAAACATTTTGGTTTATGATTGTTAATTAAAGAATGCAAAAATTTAGCCCGATATTTAATCGTCATCAAATAACACATCATGGAAAATAAAATTCAGCATATTTTACAGGCATTAAACCTTCATGAAACAAATAAAGGTACTAGCACAGGCAGCCATTGGTTTGATGGGGAAGAAGCTAAAGCTATTTTCTCTCCAGTTGATGGCAAGCAGATAGCAAAAGTAAGTTTTAGTACGCTGCAAAGTTATGATAAGCTTATTGAGCAAGCAGAAAAAGCATTTATCATCTGGAGAAATTGGCCCGCACCCAAACGCGGCGAGATGGTAAGACAAATAGGTGAAGCACTACGTAAGCATAAAAATGATTTAGGCACTTTAGTTTCTTATGAGATGGGAAAAAGCCTGCAAGAAGGCTTAGGAGAAGTACAGGAGATGATAGATATATGTGATTTTGCGGTTGGTTTATCCAGACAATTATATGGTTTAACCATGCACTCTGAAAGGCCACAACACCGTATGTACGAGCAGTGGCATCCTTTAGGTGTGGTTGGTATCATCTCTGCTTTTAATTTCCCCGTGGCGGTTTGGAGTTGGAATGCTGCCCTAGCCTGGGTGTGTGGTAATGTTTGTATTTGGAAACCATCAGAAAAGACACCTTTAACAGCAATCGCTTGTCAACAAATCATCTCAAAAGTTTTTGAACAAAACCAAGTGCCAGAAGGCGTCTCTTGTTTGTTGTGTGGTGATAGCGTTTTAGGAGAAAAACTGGCTCACGATAATAAAATAGCCTTATTATCTGCTACAGGTTCTACCAGCATGGGTAAAGCGGTTGCGCAGGCTGTGGCTGGTAGACTGGGTAAATATTTATTAGAACTAGGCGGTAATAATGCCATCATCATATCTGCCGAGGCAGATTTAGAGATGAGCCTTATAGGTGCCGTTTTTGGTGCTGTGGGCACAGCAGGGCAAAGATGTACTTCTACCCGTAGGTTAATCATCCACGAAAGTGTTTACCAAGCCTTTAAAGAAAAATTGGTTAAAGCTTATGCCCAACTTAATATTGGCAATCCTTTGGATGAGCAAAACCATGTGGGACCACTTATAGATAAGCAAGCCGTAGCACATTATTTGGCTGCTATAGAAAAATGCAAGGCACAGGGCGGAAATTTTATTGTAGAAGGGGGTGTTCTAACTGGCGAAGCTTACGCTTCTGGTTGCTATGTTAAACCTTGTATTGCCGAGGTAGAACCTCATATTGATGTGGTAAAGACAGAAACCTTTGCCCCCATTTTGTATATCATGAAATACAAAAGTTTAGATGAAGCTATAGCTATTCAGAATGATGTTCCGCAAGGTTTATCATCAGCTATCATGACCAATCATTTAAGAGAAGCAGAGCAGTTTTTAAGTGTTAATGGGTCTGATTGCGGAATTGCTAATGTAAATATTGGAACTTCAGGAGCAGAAATTGGAGGTGCCTTTGGTGGAGAGAAAGAAACAGGCGGAGGCAGAGAGTCTGGCTCTGATGCCTGGAAAGCTTATATGAGAAGGCAAACCATCACCATTAACTACTCTCATCAACTTCCTTTAGCACAAGGCATAAAATTTGATATATAGCTGTTTTTAACCGTTAGTGTTTAACTACAAATAGTCTATCAAACAATTAAAATCATGAAATTAAATTTAAAATCTACGTTATTAGGTGCCATAACCCTTTTTATGGCCACCACAGCTTGCAATCAGGCAAACAACAAAGCAAATGCAGAACATCAAGATACTGTTCAGAATAGCAGTATAAGCATAGAGGCTCTGCAAGAAAACAATGATTTTCCTGATGCTCAGCTCACTATCAAAAATGTATCTACCCAGCCTGCTGGTACAGACTCTGTTAAAATAACTTTTAATTTTGACGTTAAAAATTACGAGCTTACCAAGCAAACAGCAAATATGCCAGCAGAACATTGTGCAAACTCTGCTGAAGGACAACATATCCATTTTATACTAGATAATAAGCCTTATCAAGCATTATATAAACCTACAAATACCATTACTTTAGCTAAAAATACCGAACATATTTTACTTAATTTCTTGTCCAGATCTTACCATTTATCGGTCAAATCTGCCGGAGCATCTGTTTTAACTAAATTTAAGATTGATGAAAATGGCAAATATGTAGAGCTTCCAGCGCCTAAAGAACCAATGCTATTTTATAGCAGACCAAAAGGCGATTATAAAGGAAAAGATACTGAAAACGTATTGTTAGACTTCTTTGTAAGCAATGCTAAAATTTCTCCGAATGATTATAAAGTTAAAGTTGGCGTAGCTGATACTTCTTTTACTGTAGATAACTGGACACCCTATTTTATTAAAGGTGCACCTGCCGGAGATTTAAAAATCAGAATAGAACTGGTTGATAAAAACGGAAAAACCGTTAGTAATGCCTTTAACCCCACAGAAAGAACTGTTTCTATACAGCCATAAAACAAAAAACGGGTTGAGGTAAAATCTCCACCCGTTTTCTTATATAGCATAAAAAAACATAAAAATATTTACATAGACTTATACTGCCAATTCACCATCCTATAGGATAATTTTTAGGTTTTAGTTGATTTAACTATATTTATCTTACATGTTCGAAATAGATGAGGATGTTAAAAACAAAAGTTAACTACGATATAGAATAAGTTATGATAGCAATAAAACCACAATACATTACAGATAATGCAGGTAAAAAAATATCTGTAGTACTTCCTATAAAGGATTTTAAAGCTATTATGGAAGAGCTAGAAGAGTTAGAAGATATAAAGCTTTATGATGAAGCCAAAAAATCAAATGAACCTTCTGTTCCTCTTCATGAAGCCTTTGAAATGATTGAAGCCAAACGCAAAGCTAAATAATGGCTTATCGAGTAACTTTAAAAAAGAGAGCTATTAAAGCTCTTGAGAAAATTAACGAGCCTTATTATTCAAGTATCAAGCAAGTTATTTATAGTCTTGCTGACAACCCCAGACCAAGTGGCTGTAAAAAGCTTAAAGGCAGAGACGGTTTTCGGATACGTGTGGCAGATTATCGCATTATTTATGATATTTTCGATGATGTACTTTCGGTAGATGTTATTGACCTAGGGCACAGAAAAGATATATATCTTTAGGAAAAATGTATAAGAAAGTTTCAGTTTTTTATTTAATTCCTGTTTTTTTATTGTGATATTATTTCTTATAAAAAATAAGGTACATACTTAATTCTAGCTTGTACGGCGTTTTATATTTTTTAAAAATCTTCGTTACCTTAAACTATGTTAGAATTAAGTTTGATAGGACTAGTTTCTATATAAATATTCTAATATCAGTAATACATTTAATATGTGGATTAATAATTAGTTATGTTAATTTAGCTATGAATGTAGGTGCAAGTTCTATGTTTTAATTTTCTAGATAGTGCAATTAGGTTTTTATCAAAAGCCATAAAACAAAAAACGGGTTGAGGTAAAATCTCCACCCGTTTTCTTTTTAAGAAGTTTTCCTTACATCACCACAACTCCCTTAGCTTCAAAGCTAAGCTTTACTTTAGAAGCAGTTATTTTATTGATTTCTTCCTGAGATTTTCCGGCATCTTCTGCATAATGTCTTTGGGTTTCTACAGAAACGGTATCAATCTTTGCAACACCATCTAAAACAACAGTTTTTCCGGCAATATCTTTAGGAACAAAAAATGCATAATCCTTAAAGGTCACATGTAAGTCTTCGCCATCTGCTGATTTTACTTTTAACCAACAGCCCTTTTTCTGACAAACCTCTGTAATCTCGCCTTTAATTTTGGCATTGGTAGCGCCAGATTTTTCTGCAATAGCTTTTACAGCCTCTAAACTTTGTATATTATTATCAAAAACAGAATCGCCGTAGGTAGTGCCATTAACTAATTGTGGCCCTTTTAATTCTACTTTTTGTGAGATAGAATTACAAGATATGGCAAAAAGCGCTATAAAAGAGAGTTGTAATATTCTTTTCATCTTAATATTCTTAATATGTTATAACTTGTTTGGTAGCACAAGATTTAATGATATACAAAAATGAGTTTTTTCTTCCTCATTTAAATCCTACCTATAAAGAAAAATATAAATTTTTACGATAAAACAACTTATCCAAACAATAAGCTAAACATCTCTTCTACTTTGGCTACTGTTTTAATCTCGATATTAAACTTACTGATATCTAGACCTTTTTTGTTGTATTTAGAGATAAAGATTTGCTCGAAACCCAATTTCTGAGCCTCTGCAATACGTTGTTCTATACGGGTAACGGCTCTAATCTCTCCTGATAAACCTACCTCGGCAGCAAAACAAACTTTATAAGAAACTGGAATATCCTCATGCGAAGAAATAATTGCCGCTACCAAGCCTAAGTCTATACTCGGGTCTTCTACCCTAATACCACCGGCTATATTAAGAAAAACATCTTTTGCGCCCAATTTAAATCCGCACCTTTTCTCTAAAACAGCTAAAAGCATATTCATACGTCGGGTATCAAACCCTGTGGCAGAGCGCTGTGGCGTACCGTAAGGCGATGTACTTACTAATGCTTGGGTTTCTATCAACATGGGGCGCATACCTTCCATAGTGGCTGATATGGTAACACCACTTAAAGGTTCCTCCCTTTGTGATAATAGTATTTCTGAAGGATTAGAAACTTCTCTAAGCCCTGTGCCTTCCATTTCATAAATACCCAATTCTGATGCCGATCCAAATCTGTTTTTTATCGCTCTTAATATTCTGTAAACATGATGCCTATCGCCTTCAAACTGCAAAACAGTATCCACCATGTGCTCCAATATTTTTGGTCCTGCTATCATCCCATCTTTAGTAATATGCCCAATTAGAAACACAGGTGTTGATGATTCTTTAGCAAAACGTAAAAGTTCTGCTGTACATTCTCTCACCTGCGAAACACTGCCTGGGGTAGATTCTATATGTGATGAATGTAAGGTTTGTATAGAATCAATAATCACCAAATTAGGCTCAAGAAGCTCTATTTGTTTAAAGATATTTTGTGTTGATGTTTCTGTAAGGATATAACAATCTGATACAGGTTTAGATAAGATACGCTCTGCCCTGAGCTTAATTTGCTGCTCGCTCTCCTCACCAGATACATAAAGTACTTTTAGATTAGGAACAATAAGAGCCAATTGCAACATCAAGGTAGATTTACCTATGCCGGGCTCGCCACCTATCAATACCAAAGAACCACCAACAATTCCACCACCTAGTACGCGATTTAGTTCTTTATCTGGTGTGACCAAACGGTGTTCTTCTGTATATACAATTTCTTGAACTTTAGAGGGCTTATTTACTCTGCTGAGTGATGTGCTTCCGGCACTTTTCCAATCGGGTACACCACTGGATTTTTTCTCTACCACTTCTTCTACAAAAGTGTTCCATTGTTGGCATGCAGGGCATTTACCTAACCATTTTGGAGATTCGTATCCGCAACTCTGACAGAAATAAGAAGATTTAGTTTTAGCCAAGGCAATTTTGTTTTGTTCCGTTACGAAGTACGATGTTTATTGCCACAGTTGCAAGGGTTGATATTGCTTTAGTAAGAGAGATATGAGTTATCCTGAGTCTACTACGAATAACCGAATAGTTCATAACATCTTTAATGATAGTAATTCTCCGCCTCAAGAGCCGGCGGGGCCCATTACTTTTGTGAGGGCAAAAGTAATCAAAATCCTTGATCAATCCCGCAGGAGCCTTTGCCACACATACCTTACCCACACTCAAAAACAATTAGCGCTTATTTTTGCTAGGCATTGCTTTATGAACGTTAGTGTAAACTCGAACACAAAATCGCATGCGCTATAGGCTTGGAAGTGCAAGATTTTTTAATTTCTGCTACTGTTTTTTCGTCCTTCCGGCTCTGGGGGATTGCTCATGCGCTTCGGGTTAGACTGTTTTTTTATGAATGTTATCCCTTTCTGGAAGTAGAAAGTATTGAGTAGAAAGTAAAAAGAGCGAATATTTAGGCGCTGCCTGTAAAAATCAATCCATCTTACCGAAGAACGAAAGACGGCCTATGAAGATTTGGACGTGTAGTCAAATAAATCTTTTGTAGAAACTTTCATAAAGAACTATCGGAAAACAATCCGACGGGTGTTGTAGAAACCTTCATTAAGTAAAACCATTCACACCACTCAGGATTGTGGTAAAGATTTATTTAGACGAAACAACAAATATTCATCAGCCTTGAATTTTGGGGGACTTTTTTTTCAAGAAAAAAGTGC
>NZ_DLHN01000041.1 GCF_002483235.1 Pedobacter glucosidilyticus
GTGTCTTTGATGACTAATGACAAATTAAAGTCTTATTCCTTCTCTCTGCTGGATCTTGATTAAATGAACAAAATTATATTCTGTTTACGCTTATCCAAATTTTCCTCTACAAACTTACGATGACAAAGTAATCGTGATAGCTTCACTATGTTCGCCTAATTTGTCAAGCGAGGTACGTGGCAGTCTCTTTATAACCTGTATGGAGGGATAGTCTTGCATGAAGAGATAGCTTCATTTCATTCGCTATGACAAAACAATCGTGATAGCTTCTCTTTGTTCACGATGACAAAATGATGGTTAAGAGATAGCTTTGCTCGCTACAAAGTAATCACCTTTGTCACTGCATGGTATGAAGCTTCTCTTGCAGATGAATATTTTAAGAGAGATAGCTTAATGAAATTCGCTCTAAATCTATATGTTAAGCTTAATCAATATCTTCTCACTTCAAAATCACTTAAACCGCCTTTAAAGTTGATATAAATTTTTTGTTTGGCGGTTTTAAAGTTAGAGGTTTCGTAATCGCCTACTTCATTTTCTTTAAAACCATCAAACTTACGAGATGAAAGTTCGCTGGTGTTTTCAATCAGGCATCCAGCGTTTTCAGGAATTTTAATAACCACTTTTGCAACACCAGTTTCTGCGCTAAGGCTTACACTATCTTGTAAACTCCCTATCTTAATATCAAATTTTGCAGCACCACCTTCTAAATCTAAATTTCTTACTTTATAGTCAGATAAATCAAAAGTTGCTTTACCAGCACCCATTTTTAAACTGATATCCCAAAGTGGGTTTGTATTTAAAAACAGTTTTATCTTACTATATTCTTCATCTTTAAAGTTGAAATCTTTATTGTTATTGGTTGTAAAATCCAAATTTACAGTACTATCCTGCTCGGTTTTCTTTAAAATATATCTGGCTTTAGCGCCTTTTATATTAGCTTCGAACAAATTATCTGTGTATTCATCAATCACAAAAGAACTTGCGCCTCCAGAAACTTCAAGTTTAACAATTTTAAAACGTGGGTCGTACGTTTCGGTATAAGCATTTAACTCAGTAGCGTCTTTATCTACCTCTATTTCATCATCATTTGACCAGGTAATTCCTGTATGAGTATCGTTATTTAAACCTTTATAGGTTATAAACCCTAAACTTAAGATGGTTATACCGGCTATTAAGGCTGTTGCTAAAACTGTTTTCCTTTTGGCAAACAAGATATTTATACCTGTAACAATTAAAACCAGCGGCCAAAAGCGCCAAATATATCGCCAACTAAAATCAATCATATTAAAATTCTCTAGCAGGATAATCCCACCTATATAAACCAATATGATTCCCCAAAAAATTCTATCTGTTTTCATAACTATATATTTTCGTTGGTTTTATCTTCAGTTACTTCACTTACTGGTGTTTCTTCTACAGGCCCTTCTTCCTTAGTTTCTGTTGGTATTTCTTTTTCTTTTTTTGCTTTCATCAGCATGGTTACGCCCAATACCACAAAAACCAAAGGCCATAATTTACCAATGCTAAACCAATCTGGTATGAGATCAAACTCATCCATTAAAAAATACGAGCCTAAAACAACGAGGATTAACCCTCCAACCGTACTCATGTTAGCATTTTTCTCTTTCTTTTTTGATGCTTTGTAAGAAATATAATCATCTGGTATAGGTGGCTGATAATTTTTGGTGTAACCACTATACATAGCGCTATACTGTTCTGGCAAAGCAATCCATAATATGATATAAATTAAAAAGCCCCCACCTCCAAAAAATACTGCTAAAGCAAATGCAATTCTTACCCAGGTAACATCTAACTGAAAGTAGTCTGCTAAGCCTGAGGCAACACCAGCAACCATCTTGTCGCTCATGTTTCTTGTTAATTTTTTAGACATAATCTTGTTTTTTACAATCCTTACTCTTCTTTTCTTTCTTAAACCTGTCCGCCTGTTGGGCTTATCATCAGCTGATCTATATTAGCCCCTGCACTCAGGTTTAAAGTTTGGTTAATCATCAGGGCAACATCCTCTGGCTGTACAAATTTATCTGTTGCTACCGTTGTGCCCTCCCAAGAACTTGTTAATGTTGAACCAGGCAAAACTGCTGTTACTTTTACTTGATGATTCATTAACTCTGCTCTCATGATATTGTTAAGACTAAGCATCGCTGCTTTTGTTACACAATAAGAACCAGCATTTACAATATTATGGGTACTAGCTACAGAACAGATGTTAAAAATATGACCTTTTCTGGCTTCTCGCATGCTTAAACCTATTTTTTTATACAATAGATAAGCACAATTTACATTTACTAAAAAGTGCTTTTCTAGTAAATCATCAGCTTCGTCTAAAATGGCAGCAGGCTCAAAAACGCCTACATTATTGATTAAAACATCAATAAAACCAAAATACTGTAAAGATTGTAAAGCAAAAGCATTAACCTCAGCCTTTAAGCTGCAATTAACCGCCTGAGTGTATACTTTTACAGATGGATAAAGCTGTTGTATCTCTTCTTTTAAGGATAATAATTCGGTTTCATTTCTAGCACATAAAGCTAAATGATTACCTTCTTGTGCCATTTTTATAGCTATAGCTTTGCCTATTCCTTTTGTTGCGCCTGTTATGAGTATATTCATCTTGAAATTTTAGCTAAATATGTCAATTTAGGATTAATAATTGCAATTGATAAAAAAGCTTATTTTTACAAAAAATTAATTCTATGATATTTTACCATTTCGGAAAATACATTTTATTGCTGAAATCTGTTTTCAGGCGTCCTGAAAAAGCTTCTATTTACAAGAGAGAGATTTTTAAAGAGATGGTAGATATTGGACTAGGCTCTTTAGGCATCATCAGTATCATTTCTATTTTTATTGGAGCAGTTACTACTGTACAAACAGCTTTTCAGTTGGTTAGTGATTTAATTCCGAAATCTATCATCGGTTCTATTACCAGAGATTCTACCATATTAGAGTTAAGTCCTACCATTTGTTCTTTGGTGTTGGCCGGTAAAATAGGTTCTAGTATAGCATCGCAAATTGGTACTATGCGAGTAACCGAGCAAATTGATGCTTTAGAAATCATGGGTATTAATGCTCCGGGATATTTGATATTACCTAAATTATTGGCTGGTGTGCTGATGATTCCTTTACTGGTGATTATTGCTATATTTCTAAGTATTACCGGGGGATATTTTGCAGGAGTAGCCTCTGGTGCTGTTACCGCAGCAGAATATATACAGGGTTTAACTACCGATTTTATTCCTTTTACTGTTACTGTGGCAATGGTTAAAGCTGTGATATTTGCTTTTATTATTACCACAGTTTCTTCTTACCAAGGTTTTTATACCGATGGAGGCGCACTTGAAGTAGGACAATCTAGTACCAAAGCAGTGGTAATTTCTTGTATTTCGATTTTAGTTGCAGATTATATAATAGCACAACTTTTACTATGATAACAGCAGAAAATATTCATAAAAGTTTTGGAGACAACCAAGTTTTAAAAGGTATTAATGCCGAGTTTAAGCCTGGTACCACCAGCTTAATTATTGGTGGCTCTGGCTCTGGTAAAACTACTTTACTAAAATGTATGGTAGGTTTACACGAACCTACAGATGGTACTGTTGAGTATGATAACAGAAACTTTACAACCATGAATTTTGAGGAGCGTATTGCTATCAGAAAAGAAATCGGTATGCTGTTTCAAAGTTCTGCTTTGTTTGATTCTATGACGGTAGAAGAAAATATCATGTTCCCGCTAAACATGTTTACAGAACAACCTAAAAAAGAAAAATTAGAACGTGTAAATTTTGTTTTAGAAAGGGTTAATCTGGCCGGTAAAAATAAATTGTACCCATCAGAACTTTCAGGCGGAATGATGAAAAGGGTTGGTATAGCAAGAGCTATTGCCATGAATCCTAAATATTTGTTTTGCGATGAACCAAACTCGGGCTTAGACCCTAAAACTTCTATTTTAATAGATGAGCTGATTAAAGAAATTACCGAGGAATATGATATTACCACCATTATTGTAACACATGATATGAACTCGGTCATGGGAATTGGAGAATACATCTTATTTTTACATCAAGGTCAAAAATGGTGGGAAGGCTCTAAAGAAGAAATCACTTCTACCAATAACCAAGAATTAAATGATTTTGTGTTTGCTACAAAATTGATGGAAACTTTACTCAAAAAATAAAATATAATGCCCAAACCTGCTATACAAGCCCTTACCCCTACTTATTGGAAAGATTATGAATTGATTGATTGTGGCGATTTTGAAAAATTAGAACGATTTGGAGATTTAATTCTCATCAGACCAGAACCACAAGCAGTATGGGCAAAAGGTTTAAGCGATGCTGAATGGCAAAAAAGGCACCATATAAAATTTAAAGGCCGGTCTGCCACTAGTGGCGAGTGGGTTAGAAAATCCGGAAATGTATCTGACCGCTGGCATATTACCTATAAAAACCCCGATGTTGAGATCAAATTTAGATTGGCTTTAACCTCATTTAAACATGTAGGCATTTTTCCAGAGCAGGCTGTAAATTGGGATTATATCTCATCAACCATTAAAAAGTTTAAAACCAAAAGTCCAAAAGTATTAAACTTATTTGCCTACACCGGTGGTGCTTCTTTAATTGCTAAAGCTGCTGGTGCTGATACAACCCATGTTGATTCTATTAAACAAGTAGTTACTTGGGCAAATGAAAATCAAGAGATTTCTAATTTAAAAGATATTAGATGGGTGGTTGAGGATGCCTTGAAATTTGTTCAAAGAGAAATTAAAAGAGGTAAAACTTATAACGGTATTATTTTAGACCCTCCGGCTTATGGACATGGGCCAAAAGGCGAGAAATGGAAGCTAGAAGACCAAATTAGAGAAATGATGACTGATGTTGTTAAACTACTTGACCCACAGGAGCATTTCCTTATTTTAAATACCTATTCGCTTGGTTTTTCTTCTATCATCGTAGAAAATCTAATTAAAGGTGCTTATCCGCAAGTTAAAAATTTAGAGATTGGCGAGTTGTATTTAGAAGCAAGCTCAGGTATTAATTTACCGCTTGGCGTATTTGGCAAATTCCGTTCTGTTTAATTGTGAATATCTTTTTTTTAAACATCCAATACATATACCTATTTTCAAGAAAATTTAATCCATGTTATCTAAAAACACACTTTTAACAAGCATTTTTTCCTTAGGTTTAATTTCTGTTTTAGCCTCTTGTGATGGTGCAAACAGCAAAACTGGTAAAAACTCAACATCTACAGCTGATTCATCTAAAACAAATACGGTTACAGAAGAAAAAGTGGCTAACCCATATCAACCTATAGACTCTGCCAAATATTTCGCCTTACATAAAGCATTGGCAAACGGAGATACCACAGGTTTATGGCCAGTTAAAAACCAACCGGTACCTTCGCCAGGAGCAATTTTACCGTTTAAAAGGGTGGTGGTTTATTACGGCAACCTATACTCTAAAAAAATGGGAGCTTTAGGCGAGTATGCGCCTAAAGAAATGTGGAGAAGATTAAATGCTGAAGTTAAAAGATGGGAAAAAGCAGACCCTACAACGCCAGTACAAGCTGGTATACATTATATTGCCGTAGTTGCCCAAGGCGATGGTGGTAAAGACGGAAAATACCGCTTTAGAATGCCTGATAAGCAAATAGATTCTGCTTTAAAAATTGCTAAAATGCATGATGGTATTGTTTTTCTTGATATACAAGTATCTTTAAGTACCATTCAGCAAGAACTTCCTTTGCTAGAGAAATACTTAAAATTACCGCATGTTCATTTGGGTATAGACCCAGAGTTTTCTATGAAAACAGGACATAGACCTGGCACTAAGATTGGAACCTATGATGCAGAAGATATTAACTATTGTACTAACTACTTAGCTAAACTTGTTAAAGAGCATAACCTACCTGCTAAAATGTTGGTTGTACATCGTTTCACCAAAGGAATGGTAACCAACTATAAAAACATCAAATTAAGACCAGAAGTTCAAATAGTTATGCACATGGATGGATGGGGCGAGCCTGAACTTAAAAAAGGCACTTACCGCCATTGGATTAGAGAGCAACCTGTACAATTCACAGGCTTTAAATTATTTTATAAAAACGATTTAAAGAAAGCACCAAATAGACTAATGACTCCGGAAGAGTTATTAAAACTTTCTCCTAAACCGATATACATTCAGTATCAATAAAAAAATTAAAGCTGCCTCCTCCAAAAGGCAGCTTTTTTTATCAACTATAACTACCTAAATTCAACTTTTCTGCTGTAACAAATATCTGTTTCAGTTGTCTTATCTTCGTATCAATAGTTCCCATCCAAAATGAATACGAGAGAGAATATCAAAGTTGCTTTACAATCTATTAAGAGCAATAAATTGCGAACATTTCTTACCGCACTTATTATTGCTATAGGTTTAATGGCTTTGGTTGGTATTTTAACTTCTATAGATGCTATTAAAGGCTCTCTTAACAATACTTTTGCTAGCATGGGGGCAAATTCTTTCACCATTAGAAACAGAGGTACAGGGATAAGAATTGGTGGTAATGGTGCCAGAAAAATTTGGCCTGTGATTACCTATCGCGAGGCCATGGCCTTTAAAAATGATTTTAATTTACCTGCTACCGTATCTGTTAACACCTTTGCCTCTTTTGCTGCTACAGCTAAATATGGTAATGAAAAAACAAACCCTAATATATCTGTTCTTGGTGCCGATGAATCTTATGTTTTTACTGGTGGCTATAAAATAGCCGAGGGTAGAAATTTCTCGGCAAGTGAAACAGAATTTGGTGCTAGTGTTGTTATTATTGGTGATGAGATAAAGCAAAAGTTTTTTAAACAAGGTTCTGCCGTTGATAAAATCATCACTATAGGAAGTAACAAATTTAAAATTATTGGTGTTTTTGAACCTAAAGGCTCTAGCGTTGGCTTTGGTGGCGATAAAGTTTGTGTGGTTCCTATTATAAAAGGTAGGCAAATTATGAGTAATCCCAACCCTACTTATACCATTTCTGTGATGGCTAACGACCCTACTAAAATGGATTATATGATTGGTGAAGCTACAGCTTTAATGCGAAGAGTAAGAGGCCTAGAAACACAAAATGATAACAATTTTGAAATCACCAAAAGTGACGCTATTGCAGAAACGCTAATTGAAAACCTAAAAATAGTTCAGATTGCTGGCGTGGCTATTGGCTTAATTACTTTGATTGGTGCTGCTATTGCATTAATGAATATCATGATGGTTTCTGTAACGGAAAGGACCAGAGAAATAGGTATTAGAAAAGCTATTGGCGCAACACCACAAGTCATCAGAAAACAATTTTTGTACGAAGCCATCGTCATTTGTATGATGGGGGGCATTTTTGGTATTTTCCTAGGCATCATTATGGGAAATTTATTAGCCATTGCTATGGGCGCTTCCTTTCTTATTCCTTGGGCGTGGATATTCATAGGACTGACGGCTTGTGTGGCAACAGGTTTAGTTTCTGGTTTTATACCTGCTTCTAAGGCTGCTAAATTAGACCCGGTAGAGGCTTTGAGGTACGAATAATCAAGGTTTAGAAATAGATTTTTACTTCAAGAGTTCGTTATATAAACTATAATCATCTGAAAGTAATTGTTCTACGGTTGGTGTAAGAAGAGACTTTTGAAGAGAATCTGCATGTCTTAAATGGTGCATATCAGAGCCTAAAAAATCAATCATCATATTTTCAACTAAATTTTCTGCGACTTTTTGAGCTTGTTTCCCATAATGGTTGCTTAATGAAATGGTGTTTAACTGAAAATAACAACCATACTCTTTTACCTGTTGATAGTTTTCTAAAGAGCCATAAAGATAAGGATAACGCTCTGGATGCGCTAAAATGGGTTTATAACCTTTATCATTCATTTTTTGAATAATATCTTTCAGGTTATTTGGATAATTGATGTACGAAAGTTCAAATAAAAGGTAATTATCTCCCAAAGTGAGTAAATTTCCGGCTTCTAATTTCCTTTCAAAAGTTTCATCTAGATAATATTCTGCTGCGGCTTCAACAGGTATTTGGATATTTTGCCTTTCTAGCTCTGCCCTTAACTCGTCTAAAGCTTTACGGATGGTGTCTGGGGTATTTCTGTAACAATCTGCCATGATATGTGGCGTGGCTATTAATTTGGTAAAGCCTAAATCCATCAACCTTCTAACCAATATGATAGATTCTTTTACTGTTGGCGCACCATCATCTATACCAGGTAAGATATGCGAGTGCATATCTACCTGAATACGATTGAAATTATATTTTGCTTCTTTTTTCTTTTTAAAAAATGAAAACATTAACGGTTTTGATATTGGTCTTCATAGTAATGTTGATAATTACCAGAAGTTACATTATTTAACCACTCTTCATTAGCCAAATACCAATCAACAGTTTTTTCTAAGCCTTCTTCAAACTGCAGACTTGGCTCCCAGCCTAAATCATTCTTTAGTTTTGTAGCATCTATCGCATAACGTAAATCATGTCCTGCTCTATCGGTAACAAATGTAATCAGTTGTGCTGATGTACCTTCTGGTCGGCCTAGTTTCTTATCCATCACCTTACATAAGGTTCTAATTAAGTCAATATTTGTCCATTCATTATGGCCACCAATATTATAAGTAGAACCTGTTTTAGCTTTATGAAAAATTACATCAATTGCTCTGGCGTGGTCTTCTACCCAAAGCCAATCCCTAATATTTTCGCCTTTTCCATAAATTGGAATAGGTTTATTGTTTTTGATATTATTGATAGAAAGCGGAATTAATTTCTCTGGAAAATGGAAAGAACCATAATTGTTTGAGCAATTAGAAATCACACAATCCATACCATAAGTATCATGATAAGCTCTCACAAAATGGTCTGAACTTGCCTTAGAAGCAGAATATGGCGAATGTGGGTCATAAGCAGTTTGCTCTGTAAACATTTCTGTTCCCTCGCCTAAAGTTCCATAAACTTCATCTGTAGAAACATGATAGAAACGTTTTTTATCGTAATCGCCTTTCCAACTATTTCTAGCAGCATTTAACAGGTTTACTGTACCAACTACATTTGTCATTACAAACTCTATCGGGTTGGCAATAGATCTATCCACATGAGATTCTGCCGCTAAATGGATAACAGCATCAAAATTCTCATCAGTAAATAGCTTATTGATAAACTCAGCATCAACAATATCTCCTTTTACAAATTTGTAGCTTGGAGCTTGCTCAACGTCTCTTAAATTTTCTAAGTTACCAGCATAAGTTAATTTATCAAGATTAACAATCTGATAGTTTGAGTAGGTATTTACAAAACGCCTTACCACATGTGAGCCTATAAAACCAGCTCCACCTGTTATTAATATTTTTTTCATTTTTTGTTAGATATGAGTATTGAGATTTGAGTATTGAGTAATAATATTGAATTAGACATTCTGAAAAGTCTCACTTCTCAATACTCAATTCGCAAATCTTTCATTAAAACGGATTATTCTTGATGTATTTCTCCCATTCCCAGGCAGATTTCATCATATCTTCAATACCTAAAGCAGCTTTCCAGCCTAGTTCTTGAGTAGATTTTGTAACATCGCCATAAACTTGCTCTACATCGCCTTCTCTTCTCGGACCTATTTGGTAATCTAATTTTTCGCCTGTTGATCTTTCAAAAGCATGGATAATCTCTAATACCGATGTTCCTTTACCTGTACCAATATTATAAACCTCGTAATTATCAGCAGATTTACCAGATTCCATTCTTTCGATAGCAGCAACATGTGCTTTTGCTAAATCTACTACATGGATATAATCTCTTATACAACTACCATCAACGGTATTGTAATCATTACCAAAAACGGTTATTTTACCTCTTTTTCCTATTGCAGATTGTGTGATAAAAGGAACTAAATTTTGAGGGACACCAATAGGCAACTCTCCAATAAGTGCCGATTCATGCGCCCCAACCGGATTAAAATATCTTAACGCAACAATATTATAATTCTTGTTTACTGATGCTGTATCTTTTAAAATTTCCTCTGCAACTTGTTTCGTGTTTCCGTAAGGAGATTCTGCTTTTTTTACCGGAGCTGACTCAGTAACAGGCAAAACATCTGGCTGACCGTAAACGGTACAACTTGATGAAAAAACAAAATTGATAGGTTTCCCTTTATAAGCATCAAGTAAATTAATCAGCGAAACAAAATTGTTTTTGTAATAATCTAAAGGCTTTTGTACAGATTCTCCAACAGCTTTATAAGCTGCAAAGTGGATGATGCCTTTGATATCTGGATTTTTAGCCAAAAACGACTTAGTTTTAGCTTCATCACATAAATCAAACTCATGAAACTCTGGTTTATAACCGATGATTTTTTCTAATTGATCTAATATTTTGATTGATGAATTAGAAAGGTTATCTACAATAATCGGAGTATAACCCGCATGGTGCAGTTCTACTACGGTGTGCGAGCCTATAAATCCGGTACCACCGGTTACAAGAATTTTATTTGCCATTTATTTTTTATTGAAAGTAGTAAAATCTTTATGGTCTATTTTCTCTAAAGCTTCTTTAGATAGCGATTTAAAATACTCGTATGTTATTTTTAAACCTTCTGCTCTGTTTACTTTAGGTTCCCATTTTAACAGTTCTTTTGCCTTGGTGATATCTGGGCGGCGTTGCTTAGGATCATCTTGTGGCAAAGGTTTATAAATTACCTTTTGTTGTGTACCTGTTAGCTTAATAATTTCCTCAGCAAACTGGCCAATCGTGATTTCATCGGGGTTTCCGATATTTACTGGATAAGCGTAATCAGACATTAATAATCTGTAAATACCTTCTACCAAATCATCTACATAACAAAATGAACGGGTTTGTGTACCATCACCAAAAACGGTTAAATCTTCGCCTCTTAAAGCCTGCCCAATAAATGCTGGCAACACTCTACCATCATTTAAGCGCATTCTTGGACCATAAGTATTAAATATCCTTACAATTCTGGTTTCTACTCCGTGGAAAGTGTGGTAAGCCATCGTCATCGCTTCTTGGAAGCGTTTAGCTTCATCATAAACACCTCTCGGCCCAACCGGATTTACATTTCCCCAATATTCTTCTGGCTGTGGGTTTACGGATGGATCTCCATAAACTTCTGAAGTAGAAGCAATAATGATACGAGCCTTTTTTACCCTTGCTAAACCTAATAAATTATGAATGCCCAAAGAACCCACTTTTAAGGTTTGGATTGGGATTTTTAAATAATCAATAGGGCTGGCAGGTGATGCAAAATGTAAGATATAATCTAGATCTCCAGAAACATGCACAAACTTAGAAACATCATGATTATAAAACTCAAAGTTCTCTAATTTAAAAAGATGTTCTATGTTTGATAAATCACCGGTAATCAGGTTATCCATACCGATAACGTGGTAATTTTCTTTGATAAATCTATCACATAAGTGCGAGCCTAGAAATCCTGCTGCTCCTGTTATTAATACTCTTTTTCTAGTTGCCATACTTATGCTTCAATAATTTTTCTACCGATACTGTTATAATAATAACCTAAGTCTATCATCTTGTGTAAATCATAAAGATTTCTACCATCAAATACCACTTTAGCTTTTAAGTTTTTCTCCATCAACTCATAATCAGGGTTGCGGAAAAGCTGCCATTCTGTTGCTATAATTAAAGCATCGGCATCTAGTAAAGCATCATAAGGGTTTTCAGCAAAACTGATTTTATTTCCTAATAAACGTTCAACATTATCCATCGCTTCCGGGTCGTAAGCTACAACTTCTGCACCAGCGTTTAATAACTCATCAATAATATATAAAGCCGGAGCTTCTCTGATATCATCTGTTTCTGGTTTAAACGCTAAGCCCCATAAAGCAAATTTCTTACCTTTTAAATCTCCTTTGTAATAGCTCATCATTTTTTCAATGATTTTAACTTTCTGTACTTGATTAACATCCATTACAGATTTTAAAATCTTGAAATCATAATTGTATTCTTCTGCTGATAAAGCTAGCGCTTGTACATCCTTAGGAAAGCAGCTACCACCGTAACCTATTCCTGGGAATAAGAATCTCTTACCTATACGAGCATCAGAACCAACACCTTTTCTTACCATATCCACATCGGCACCTACCAATTCGCATAAGTTAGCAACCTCATTCATGAAAGTGATTTTGGTAGCTAAAAAAGAATTAGCTGCATATTTAGTAAGCTCAGAAGAACGCTCATCCATAAAAATGATAGGATTACCAGACCTCACGTAAGGAGCATAAAGCTCTTCCATTAATGCTTTAGCTTTCTCGCTTGATGTACCTACTACTACCCTATCAGGTTTCATAAAATCATCAACTGCAACACCTTCTCTTAAAAATTCTGGATTAGAAACAACATCAACCTCTACTAAAGTATTTTCTTTAAATACAGCTTTTACTTTATCTGCTGTACCAACTGGAACTGTAGATTTGGTGACAATAACTTTGTAATTTTCTATTAAACCTGCTATGTCTTTGGCTGCTCCTAAAACAAAGCTTAAATCGGCTCTGCCATCTCCTCCCGGAGGGGTAGGTAAAGCTAAAAATATAATAACTGCATCCTTTATAGCTTCTGCTAGATTAGTCGTAAACTTTAAACGACCTTGTTCTATATTTCTATTGAACAAAATATCTAAACCTGGTTCGTAAATTGGCATAATGCCTTCTTTCATTTTTTGAACCTTTTCTTCAACAATATCAACACATGTTACATTGTTTCCTGTCTCTGCAAGACAAGTGCCTGTTACCAAACCTACGTAACCAGTACCTATTACGGCAATCTTCATATTATGGGGGAAATTATTACCTTTAAAACAAACTTTTTTGCGAAGTTAAACAATACAAAATTAAATGCCATTAATATATAACATTGGAATAAAATTTTATTATTTATTCATACATTTTGCATCTTTTTTTAATATCAAAGCAAAAAAATGGATTGATGGCAGAAAAAACTGGAGAGAGAAATATAAAAATCTATCCGATACACCAACAATATGGTTTCATTTTGCATCATTAGGAGAGTTTGAACAAGGAAAACCACTTCTAGAAGCCGTTAGAAATAAATATCAGCAACAAAAAATAGTGATCACATTTTTTTCTCCATCAGGTTATGAGATTAGGAAAAACTCGCCTTTAGGAGATTATATCTTGTATTTACCATTAGACACAGCAAAAAACGCACAAGATTTTATCCGAATTTTTAAACCATCTGTCGCATTTTTTAATAAATACGAATATTGGTATCACTTTTTTAAAGCTTTAAATCAACATCATATTCCTTTATACATAACCTCTGCTATTTTTAGACCTCAACAAATTTTCTTTAAATTTTATGGTGGTTTTAATAGACAAATACTTAGTTATGTAACGCATTTCTTTACTCAAAACAAAGAATCTGATGATTTACTTTCAAGCATAGGTTTGCGTAATTTCACTTTGTGTGGAGATACCAGATTTGACAGCGTAAATAATTTAGCCCAAAAAGTTAAAGAACTTCCCTTTGTTAAGGCTTTTAAAAATGAAAGTAAGTTATTAATAGCCGGCAGCACATGGCCTGATGACGAAAAACTTTTGTCCCAATGGTTTATAAAAAAACAAAACGATTGGAAAATACTGTTTGCTCCTCATGAAATAAAACCAGAAAAAATAAAAGCACTACAGCAATTATTTAATGATGAAGTAGTTATTAAACATTCTGAAATTGCTGATTTAGATGCGTTGAGAAATTATAAAATACTCATCATAGACAATATAGGGATGTTGTCTTCTCTTTACCCTTACGGGGAGATTGCATATATTGGCGGAGGCTTTGGTGTTGGCATACACAATACCTTAGAAGCGGCAACTTGGGGATTACCCGTTATTTTTGGCCCTAATTACCAGAAGTTTCAAGAAGCTAAAGACTTGATTAAAAATGAAGCAGGTTTTAGTATCAAAAATCAAGAAGAGTTGAATATCGTACTGACTAAACTTACCCAAAACGAAGTTTACTGTATTAACAGTGGTAAAAAAGCCCAAGCTTATGTAAAAGAGAATGTTGGGGCTACAGCTTTAATTATGAAAAAAGTTTTTGACTAAGCTTTAATTCGCTCATCAAAAATAAAGGGTTCTGCTTTTAACAATTTTACAGCTTTAAAATCAGCGTGTTTTGGATTCAACAGATAATTAAACTCTTGAGGAATGATAGAAGAAGGTACTTTTAAAACAGCTGTTTGCTGGTTTATCAACCATTCATTGCCTAAGAATTGCGTTAGCGGAATATTTTCAAAATGATGCCATTTACTTGGCAGCTCATCTTGGTGGATCTCTGTTTGAAGCAAATCATCAGGAATATCTATATACAAAACTTTAAATGAAGCGTTTAAACCAAGTTTATTCCGATGTACCACATTCTCTAAACAAGCTAGAGAAATAGATGAAGCTGTATAAATGACATAACTATCATTACTATTCCACCTAGCCGCCCTGCCGGATGCAAACAAGGCGTCAGAAAATCTTGCTAGAGCAATTCTATAAACCAACATGGATTTAAGCTAAATCACCATAAGCTATACGGATAAGTTCTTCTTCTATCAGATTTATACCTGTAATGGTATCCATGAGATGAAAAGGCGTTTGGTTGCCTAAGCCATAAGCTGGTAAATTTAACCACTGGTGAAAAGCCTCTACCGAACCAAAAACCTCAATACCTTTATTAAAAAGAGCAAAAGACTTGATGAGTTTTTCACTTAAAGCAGCATCTAATTTTAAACCTTGAACAGCATGATTTTGTATGGTTTTAACGGTAGTTTTAAACGCACTTTGAAATTCATCATAGGTAAAACCAGATATATTTAAAAAATCTAAAGCAGCATTTGCACTTAAACCCTCTTTAGAATTTTGTAATAAAGCAATTGGATTAACAGACATTTTCTGATAAACCGCAATAGTTTCCTGAACTAATTGATGAGTAACATCATCATGATGATTGATGCTATAACTTTTTGCCCTTTTTTTATCTGTTTTCATGAGCTTAACTTTAACAATGAACTAATATAAGAAATTTTTCTGATTACAAAAGAAAATTTTCTTGATTTTTAGTTTTTGTTAAGTATGATATCTTCCAGAGCGTCTATCCAAGCCGGATGATCGTTTAGACTTTCTACTAATTGAACTTTTTCGCCGCCAAGTTCTTCAAACTCTTCTTGGTACTCAAAAGAAATTTCAAATAAAGTTTCTAAACAATCAGCAACAAAAGCAGGGCATAAAACTAAAATTCTTTTAACGCCTTTGCCAGCTAATTCTTTTAAAACATCGCTGGTATAAGGTTGCATCCATGGGTCGTTTCCTAAACGAGATTGAAAGCATAAAGAGTACATATCGTCTGATAAATTAAGCTCTTCTGCTATTAATTTAGCTGTTTGATGGCATTGTGCTGAGTAGCAAAACTTATTATTCTCTGTTAAGGTCTTGCAACAATCTTTTACTTTTAAACAATGTTCACCAGAAACATCGGCTTTACGCATGTGTCTTTGTGGCACTCCGTGGAAACTAAATAAGATATGATCCCAACCCTCATCCAAATATTTTCTGGTATTGTCTGCAAATACTTTAATCATACCAGGATGATCATAATAGCTATTTACAAAACTTATAGATGGTATGGCTTGCCACTGGCTAACAATTTCCATAACCAATTGATGAACAGATCCGGTAGATGCCGAAGCATATTGAGGAAATAATGGAATAACTTTAATACTATCTACTTTGGCTTGTTTTAATCGCTCAAGAGCATCAGGAATAGAAGGAGATTGATAACGCATGGCTAACTCTACCTGATAATCTTCACCCAGTCTTTCTGCTATAGCATTTCTAACGTTATTACCATAAATTAAAAGCGGTGAGCCTTGCTCGGTCCAGATTTCTTTATAAATTTTAGCAGATTTAGGCCCTCTAAAGGGTACAATAATCCCTTTAACCAATAAAGTTCTTAAAACAGGATTAATATCTATTACCCTACCATCCATTAAAAACTCATCTAAATATTTCCTAACATCAGCAGTTTTAGGACTATCTGGTGTTCCTAAATTAACCAATAAAATTCCCTTTTTTCCCATTCCTGTTTATATATGATTTGCTTTGTCTTTTAAAATCCATAATTGCCACCAAGGTGTACCCGGCGAGTCGTGATGCTCGTAATGATAACCAAAAAAGTAACAACTTATAAAAGCTAAAAAATGATTTCTTGTTTGAGATCTTGATTGATGTTTATTATCATGTTCTCCTTTATGAGGTAAATAGGTGCCAAAATAAAACAACTGTAAAGTGCTTAATAAAGATGGTATTACCCAAAATAAGATGAGGTTTACTTCATCAAACCAAAGTTTTAAAACATTAAAAGCAATGGCCATAAAAACTATTTGCCACCAAGTGATATACTGTGTTATGAAATGAAAATACCATTGAAAAAAATTACCATGATGGTAATCAGGGTCATCATGAGAGTGTACATGACTATGATGCAAATGATGTTTAGCATTTAAAGCTTTAAAAGGAAACGCTGCATATAAAGCCGTACATAATTGTCCTATTGCGTTATTCAACCCTCTATTAGCACTATAAACTGTACCATGCATGGCATCATGTGCGGTAATAAATAACCCCGTATATAAGTGTGCTTGGATAAGAATAAAAACGTAAATAAGGGGATTAGAGAAATTAACCTCAAAATTTAAGAAAAAAGATAGTGAACAAAACCATAAGGCAATGACAAGCAAAGCAATAAGCAAACCTTTATAAGATTTTTTATTCACGATATAAAAATTTAGTATGTCTCTAAAACCTTCTTCACATCCTCCATTAACCACATTGGGGTAGAGGTTGCACCACAAATACCAATTTTATCTCCTGGGTTAAACATCATGATTTCTAAATCTTCTGCCTTACTGATGAAATAAGTAGCAGGATTATTTTTGCGACATACCTCATATAAAACTTTACCGTTTGAAGATTTTTTACCCGACACAAAAACGATTTTATCAAATTTTTTAACAAAATCTGGTAAGTCTTTATCGCGGTTAGAAACTTGTCTGCAAATGGTATCATTAGCTTTTACTTCGTATCCCTTAGCAATAAGCTCTTCTTTTATCTGATAAAACTTCTCTGTAGACTTTGTTGTTTGGCTATATAACGTGAATTTTTGCGGAAGTTCTACATCTTCCAATTCTTTAATATCTTGAAATACCAAAGCTTCATTATTAGTTTGCCCTTGCAAACCAATAACTTCTGCATGACCATGTTTACCAAAAATCAAGATTTTCTCATTAGCGTCATGCGTGGTTTTGATACGATTTTGCAATTTCAAAACAACTGGGCATGATGCATCTATTAAAGTGATATTGTTTTCAAGTGCAACTTTATAGGTTTCAGGTGCTTCGCCATGTGCTCTTATGAGCACCTTTTCATTTTTAAGCGTTTTTAAATCTTCGTTATCTATGATTCTGAGGCCTTTGGCCTTTAAACGCTCTACCTCTTCATCGTTGTGAACAATGTCTCCTAAACAATATAAATAACCATCTTCCTGTAGTATTTCTTCTGCCATATCTATAGCATAAACTACTCCAAAACAAAATCCAGAATCACTATCAATGGTTACTTGTAAATTATATTTCATGGTGCAAGATAATCAAGCTTTTATGCCGTAAAATTAGGCAAATTCTTGTTTAAAAATCTAAAAACTAAATCAAAGCTCTGCAATATTTAATATGGCAAAAAACACAAACTGACTTATGAATAATACCAAACCAACCGGATTTGTTTTCTTAAAATCAACAGCATAATAAAATCTCAACAAAAGAAAAGAAACAATATACCAACCTACGTAGTTTTGAAAAGGTACGCTGTAGCCTTCCCAACTCCAATAATCATGCTGTATCGCAACTGGTTCTATTAAAATATCAGTGGCAACTAAAAAAACTGCCCCAACTAAAGATTTTATGGTTGGTTGATGTTTAAATTTTCTTTTCAGATAGGAGCCCATAGAAAACACCATAATGAACCAGTTTACCCCTATCATTAAAGGTATATCCGCCAGTTTAAAACCCAACGTATTGCCATAGCTGTAAACCCCAAATATTTTCCCGGTACTTACACCAATAAGTTCTACTATGTAACCTGCAACAGCAACCGTTAAAGCGGTAATCCAAAAGTTAAAGCTAAATTCTTTTTGATTGATGATTAAAATACCCGCCATTAAAAGTAAATGAAAGGGTACTAAAGAGATAAATAACTCATACAAAGCAGGAACCATAAAACCTATTAAGCCCACTATATGGAAAACGATAATGAAGATGATGGAGAGTTCTTTTTTACCTAATCTAAAATTCATATACTTACTTTACGACCTTTCCAGGTTACTTTATTGGTGATTTTTTTTCTGATGGATTGAAATGAAACTACGCCCAATGATAACATTTGAAGGGGATGAAACAAAATATTAATGATTGGTGATTGCCCAGAGAGGAGGGAAATCATCAATCTGCTTAATAAGATAAGTGTACAACAGAAAAGAAACAGTTGCGAATTCAAGTAAAACAAGATTAAAACTGGTCCTAAAAGCACTAAAAACAAATACACCAACAAACCCGGTATAGAGTTACCAAAACCCGATAGCATGTTTTTTGAAAAACCATTAATAGCATCAGTATAACCTTTATACATGCGGCAAAAGATATATCCATTTGCTAATAGCGCTTCACCTTTAAGCTTTTCTTGTTTAATACGCTTCATAATTTCAACATCTTCAACTACCTGCTGTTTTACTTGTTTATGCCATTTATACTGCTGATATGTTGCAGCATTAAACATCATAAATTGGCCGCTAGCAGCAGAAAAAGCTGGATTCTTTGATAAAAAAACCAGTCTCAATGGTAAAAGATTGAGCAATATATAATGCATCATGGGTACTACCAATTGCTCTCCACGCGTTTTCATGGTTTGGTTGGTAAATAAACTTAACAAATCAAGTTTATTCATGTGCATTCTGTGTACAGCACTATTGATAAGACCATCTTTTACCTGTTCATCGGCATCTAAAAAGAGTAAATATTTACCTTTTGCATGCTTAGCTAATTGATGGCAAGCAAAGTTTTTCCCTAACCAACCTTGCTTTAAAACTTCGCCTTTTAGGGTATGAAAACGAGCATCGGTTTGGGCAAATGCTTCACAAATTTCATAGGTATTATCATCAGAATTATCATCTAAAACATAAACTTCTATGTGCTGATAATCTTGTTGTTTGAGTGATTCTAAAAGCGGTAAAATATCTGCTGCTTCGTTTCTGGCGGGTATGAGTACCGAAACCAAATCTTGATAATACTTTGGGCTAGCTGTTAATTTTGGATTAGAAATAAAATTAAATAGCGTAACCGTAAAGCGCAAAATCAAAAAGAAAAATATGATATAAAACAAGATCATCATTTACACTACCATTTTACTTTGCTGGCTTTTAGCATCATCGTAATGCTTATTAAACTCGTTCTTAATAACTTGTAAACTTGTATACTCCTGAGCTTGCCATGTTTTTAAATAAATAGAAACAGAGGGCTTTCTGTTTTGAAAATAATCAAATAAACTTACCGCAAAGAGGTACTGAAATTTTTTGCTTGTATTTTGTACAATGTGCAACAAACCTTTCTCAAAACCAATACTTGAAACATGATTAGAAAAAAGCTGTCCTTGCGGAAATATAAGCACTAAATTTTGGGGATCTTCTAAAAGCTTAGCAGCATATTGTAAGGAGTTAACCACGCTTCTAGACTGCTTTTGAACACTAAAAGCACCTAAATACTTCATAAACCAAACTTTCTTGGCTGTATCTTCCACAATCATCACATGGAATTTCTTTTTGAGGTAAATTTTATTGAGATAAAAGAGTAAGAAACCATCCCACCAACTACAATGGTTGGCCAATAATAAAATTGCTTTATCTTGCTCAATATCAATCTTATTAAAAGAAAAAGATGAAAAATCTTTCTTGATGATATACTGAATATACCAGGAGAAAAATCTATAAATCAATCTGTTTTCTTTTGGTGTTACCATGGCTTGCTTGTAAAATTAGTTTTATTTCTTGATATCAGCTTGTTGATGGTATCATTTCGCCAACTATTTTGGCTGACAATAAGGCTAAAGGTATTCCCCCGCCGGGATGTACGCTTCCACCTGTAAAATATAAGTTTTTAATTTTTGATGAGAAATTGGCATGACGTAAAAACGCTGCAAACTGGTTGTTAGAACTTGTACCATACAAAGAACCTTGATAAGAAAAGCTTTTAGATTCTATGGTTCTTGGGTCTAGAATAGCTTCCGTAACGATAAGTTCATCTAAATTTATTTGTAAATTTCTATTGAGTTTTTTAATGATGTTTAACTTCGCTTTAGTGATTAAAGTATCCCAATCTTGTCCAATATTGTTAGGCACATTAATCATAGTAAACCAATTTTCGCAACCTTCTGGCGCATCATCAGCTTTAAGCTTTGAGGTGATATTGATATAAACCGTTGGGTCATCATCAATGGCTTTTTCTTTAAAAATAGTATTAAACTCTTTCTCATAATCATCGCTAAAGAAAATATTATGTAAACCCAGCTGTTTAAATTTCTTCTTAACTCCCCAATAAAAAATAAGTGCCGAGCTTGAGCGCTCTTGCTTCAATATTTGCTGAGGTTGCTTCTCATCTTTTAGTAAATTTTTATAAGTAAAATACACATCCATGTTAGAAACTACTACATCTGCAAAGTGCTTTTTTGAATGGATGATGATGCCTTTTGTTTCTTTATTTTCTACTATAATTTGCTCAACATAGCTGTTATAATAGAATTTCACACCTAGTCGTTCTGCTAAATGCACCAAACTTAAAGTAATATCAGACATGCCTTTTTTAGGGAAATAAGCCCCAAAATGCTGCTCTAGATGAGGAATAACATTTAAAGTTGCAGGCGCTTGGAAAGGGTTAGAACCGTTATAAGTGGCATATCTGTTAGCATATTGCACCATCTTTTTATCACTAAAAAAAGATTCATTAGCCTTGGCCATGCTTCTAAAAGCGTCTATTTGTGGTAATCTTAAAATAGATTTTAACGTAGGAATATTTAAAAAAGTAGCCAGTTTGTGTAAAGACTTTTCTAAAAAAACATGATTGGTAATCTCGTAAATCTGTTTGCTTTTGGCTAAAAAGGCAAAAAGTTCTTCCCGTTTAGAAGTGGTTTTAGCAGCAATTTCATCGGCAAATTTTTCAACATCTGCCCAAGCGGTTAAATGAGTACCATCATCCCAGAAATACCGGCAAACTTCGTCTAGTTTTTCATACTGGAAATAATCTTCCGGTGATTCATTAGCCAGTTTAAAAAGCTCTTCTACGTATTGCGGCATGGTGAATAAACTAGGTCCGGCATCAAACCTAAACCCGTCTTGTTCAAATTCAGACAATTTACCACCAGGATAGGCATTAGACTCGTAAACATCAACCTGATAACCTTTTAAAGCTAACCTTACAGCACTTGCAATACCTGCTATACCGGCACCAATAACTATTGCTTTAGACATGATATCATTACTTCTTATTTTCTAAATTGTTTTAAAACTGATGATTTTTGAACAAATATTACCGATATGTAGATAACTTTTAATTAAATCTTACGTAAAAAAAGCTTCAGACCCGAAACTTATGACTAAAGTATACACCAAACTACATGATGTAAAGTTTTTAAAAAAAAGTTATAGTCTTAAATTTCTCTTTATATCATTTTTAGGCATTCATATTCCGCTAATTGGTATCATCATTTTTCTTTTAATTGCAGAAGGTGGTTTAGAAAAAAGCACCATCATCCTCATCACATTGGTTTTAACATTAATTGCCACAGCCTCTACTCTACTTATTTTAAATAGTCTTATTAAGCCCCTTATATATTCTAAAAATGCACTTCAGGATTATATTTCTGATAAGAAGCTTCCGCATTTACCTACACACTATAAGGATGAGGCCGGAGTTTTAATGTCGCTTATTCAACAAAATATTTTACAATTAGATGGTTTACTTAAAGAAAATCGAGAGATTACTACTTTGTTATCACATAATTTAAGATCTCCACTTTTACAGATAAAAGGTTTATGTCATGTTCTAGAAATACAAAAAACAGAAAATAAGGATATTATTGACAAGATTGATTTTATTGCTGGTACACAACTTAAAAATATTGATGAATTACTCATGAATTTAAAATATCATTATTTAGACCATGATACTGAGCATAAAACCGTAGACTTAAAAAAACTAGTAGAGCACTATATAACACTAACAAAAACAGAAGCCGACAAGAAAGAGATTGAAATTGTTGAACATTTTTGTACTGAGGAAACTATGACTTTTACAAATGAGCATAAATTAGGTTTAGTTATCCAAAACTTACTAAGCAACGCTATAAAATTCTCCTATCCTAAAAGTAAAGTAATCGTTGAATTAAAACCTTATCAAAATAAATTCAAAATAGAAGTAAAAGACAATGGACTTGGCTTTACAGCTGATTTTGCTAAAAAGCTATTCACAAATTCTGCAACTGTAGGAAGAGTGGGGACAAGCGGAGAACCAACCATGGGCTTAGGCTTAAGCCTCAGCAAAAAAACAATAGAACAAATGGGAGGTAAATTAAAAGCCCATAGCGATGGAGAAAATAAAGGCGCAACTTTTAGCTTGATTATTTAATTGAGTTTAAAAGTGTAAAAATCTTTTGCCTTATAGCTGATGTTGAACCGCTGTAATTATTTACCATAATGGAAAAGCATTTATCTTCATGATAGCCAGCATAACACAAAACATCACCAATGGTGCCGCTTTTCATTTTCATGTTATTGTAAACCGGAAAACTATTAAGGTAAGCATTAAACCACTTTTCTTTTTTTGCCGCCAACAAAACATCAACCATAGTTTTAGAAGTTACCCGGTTTGCTGGTGATAAACCACTGGCATCGTACATATTTAGGCTTTCGCTAACAATACCTCTATTTTTCCAGAAGTTTTTTATAAAAGTTAAGCCTTTTAATATGCTATTATCCGTAGACATTACCCTTAATAATTGCTCACCGTAAAGGTTTAAACTTTTTTGGTTAAACTGATAAATGATATCAGAAAGCTTAGGAGATTCTATCATCAGCAAACTATTTTGTATGCTCTTTACTGCTACAGACTGTAATTGAAGTTTCCTAGTGGTATTAAATCCTGATGTTTGTATACCATTTTGATTTAAAAAATCATGAACATCATAAGCCATGGCTAAAGCAGCATCAGGCAAAGCAAACCTGATGGTTTTCTTAAGATTTTGCGCATAAGTACCTCTTAAATAAATGAAATCACTGTAAGGTGATGAGTAACCATAAACTTGATCTCCAGAGCCGGCAGCACCTGTACCTACCTCATTTACTAAAGTTAAAAAAGGATAAATCTGCTTTTCGTTAATGATAGTAACTGGCTTTCCTAAAACTGTTGAGGGATTGAAATTAACATCAAACTCGTTTTCTCCCCAACAAACCGCACTGGTAGAAGCTCCGTAATAATTACCCATATCTTGCCAAATCCATCCATCTGGTAAAGACTGTGAATCCCAAACCGCATCATCAGCTATAATTTCTCCTGTAATTTTCTTAATTCCGGCTTGTTTAAGGGCGTCTAAAATTTTAGCATAAATCACAGTCTTGGTGGTTGATGCATACCTATCGCCACCCAAAGTAGGGTCGCCACTACCTTTAATGATGATATTTCCTTGTAAAACACCATTATTGATAACACCTTGATAGCCAATTTCTGTTTTAAACCGATAATTTTCTCCCAAAACACTTAAAGCTGTTGCCGCTGTAATAACCTTTAATGTTGAACCTGGTACCATCCCCAACTGTGGCTGAGCAGAAAAAATAGAACTCCCATTAGCTACATTAGTGACAGTAAAAGAAACTGAGGCATGTTTCAACTGCTCATCAGCTATAAATTTCTGGTAGGCTACTTGTATTTTTTGATTTTGCGTTTGGCTATAACCGTTTGAACATACAAAGAAGATGCTAAAAGCAAGAAAGATATTTTTCATCACAGTGAAATTAAAAATTATCATCCATTAAACCAGAAAAACGGTTAAAAACAAAAGGAGCGAAATTAAAATTCCGCTCCTTTAAGTTTATCTACATAAAAAATTAACCTATTAACTTTTGGCTATAAAGATATTCTGCTATCTGGACTGCATTGGTAGCAGCACCTTTTCTTAAATTATCAGCAACACACCACATGTTTAGGGTATTTGCCTGTGATTCATCTCTGCGGATACGTCCTACTAAAACTTCATCTTTACCATGTGCGTCCATTGGCATTGGGTATTTAGCGTTTGCAGGGTCATCAACAACAATAACTCCACTTGTAGCTGCTAATAACTCGCGAACTTTAGCTAAATCAAAATCCTTTTCAAACTCGATATTGATAGATTCTGAGTGACCACCCATCACCGGTATTCTTACAGTTGTTGCAGTAACTTTAATACTGTCATCGCCCATAATTTTATTGGTTTCTTTAATCATTTTCATCTCCTCTTTGGTGTATCCATTGTCTTGGAAAACATCAATCTGAGGGATAACATTTAAGTCGATAGGATAAGCATAAGCCATAGGGCCATCAGTAATACCTTTACGCTCGTTCATTAATTGGTCTACCGCTTTAACACCAGTACCTGTTACAGATTGGTAAGTAGAAACCACAACTCTTTTTATTTTATACGCATCATGCAAAGGTTTTAAAGCTACCACCATTTGTATGGTAGAGCAATTAGGGTTTGCAATAATTTTATCTTCTTTGGTTAAAACAGATGCATTAACTTCCGGGACAACCAATTTCTTGGTAGGATCCATCCTCCACGCAGATGAATTGTCAATTACTGTAGTACCAGCAGCAGCAAATTTTGGTGCTTGCTCTGTAGAAGTGCTACCTCCGGCAGAAAACAACGCTACATCTGGTTGCATGGCAATAGCCTCATCAACAGTTACAACCTTGTACTTCTTTCCCTTGAAATCAATTTCCTTACCCTTGCTTTTTTCTGAAGCCACTGGAATCAATTCTGTAACCGGGAAATTGCGCTCTGCTAATACTTTTAACATCTCCGTACCTACTAGGCCGGTTGCGCCTACAACTGCAACTTTCATTTTTTAAAAATTTAATACTAACTTTCTATTGTTTAACTATTTTACAAAAAATTTCGAACGCCAAATATGAGAAAGATTTTACTATTATTTTTGATTATATGTTACAAAAACTCTTTTGCACAAATAAATGATGCATTTTCTGACGGTAATTTTACCAACAACCCCACTTGGATAGGACAAGATGTAAATTTGAACTTTATTGTTATAAACGAGCAACTACGTTCTAATAATACTACCACTAATACCAATTTTTACATAGCAACAGAAAATAGTAAAGCTTTAGGCTGTACATGGGAGTTTAATTGCAACCTGCAATTTGCAACATCAGGAGCTAATTATGTTGATGTTTACCTCGTTAGCAATACATCAGACCTTAGAGCGACTAATGTTAACGGCTATTTTGTAAGAATTGGTAATACGGCTGATGAAATAGCACTTTACAGAAGAAGTGGCACAACTGCTACAAGTACTAAAATTATTGATGGTAGGGATGGTTTGGTATCAAGCACAACCAATAATAATTTCAAAATTAAAGTAAGCAGAACCGCTAATGCTACTTTTAACTTAGAAAGAGATAGTACTGGTACAGGAAACGCTTATCGTTCTGAAGGAACAGTTACCGATAATACTTTTACTACCACCAGTTGGTTTGGCTTTTTAGTTCAGCAATCTACAGCTACATTTTTTCAAAAACACTTTTTTGATAATATTATTGTGCAAGATTTGGTTGTTGATGTTACTCCGCCTGTCTTAAATACTGTTATACCAGACTCAAATAAAATTACTTTAAACTTTAATGAAGCTATTACACCAGCAGAAGCTAGTAATCGTTTAAATTATCTGATAAATCCTGGAAATATCATCCCGGCAACGGTAAATGTAAGCGGCAGTACGGTAGTTTTAAGTTTAACAAATAACTTAAATACCAATACTTACAACATCAGCATCAATAATATTAGAGATTTAAGTGGCAATGTTGCTAGTACTATAAACAGAAACTTTAACTATAAAAAACCTTACAGAGCTGTATTCAATGATATTGTTATTAATGAAATATTTGCAGACCCAACGCCACCAGTAGGTTTACCCGAAGTAGAGTTTATTGAACTTTGGAATCGTACAGCAGAAGATATCCCACTAAATGGTTATCAATATAGTGATGCCTCTTTAACTTATACCTTTACAGGAGATACCCTAAAAGCAAACGAATATTTAATTATTTGCGCCCGGGCAGATACTAACGCCTTAAAACCTTTTGGCAGAGTTTTAGGAATTTCGCCGTGGCCATCGTTAAACAACACTTCAGATAGGTTAAGTTTCTTTAATGATGTAGGCACACTCATCAATACTGTTAGCTACAGCGATACTTGGTATAGAAATACCACGAAAAGAGCTGGCGGCTGGACCTTAGAATTGATAGACCCCCTTAGTACTTGCAAAACATCACAACTTTATACATCAAGTATAAATGCTATAGGTGGTACACCAGGCATGCAAAACAGTATTTATTTGAGTAACAGAACCACCGATGCTTTAATAGCTTCTGCCGTTGAATTAAGAGACAGTATAACCTTATGGGTAACTTTTAACCGTGGCTTAGATAGTTTGCAAGCATCTTTTAGTAGCAATTACAGTATTAATAATGGCGTAGGAAGCCCTCAAAGCGTTAGCCTTTTAGCACCAGATTTTTCACAGGCAGAACTCAAATATACCACTGCATTAGCCAGAAACTTAAATTACACCCTTACCCTAAATAATATTGCAGATTGTGGTGTCAGTATAATCAATAATCAAGCTTTAGCTTTTACCTATCCAGCATTATTAGAACCAAAGGATTTAGTTGTGAACGAAATATTATTTAACCCAAAACCAGGCGGAGTAGATTTTGTAGAAGTTTATAATCGTTCTGATAAAATTTTAGACTTGAAGGATCTTTATCTTTCAAATTTGAATACAGATAGAGATTCTTTAATAAATATTAGACCAGTAAGTGCAGCTACCATACTAGCAGAACCAGGCAGTTATTGGGTTTTAAGTACCAATCCAGATCAAATAAAAACGGCTTATCAAACTTTAAATCCTACTCATTTTGTTCAAATGGCGAGCATGCCTGCATATAATGATTCTGAAGGTGTTGTTGTATTGTTAGATAAAAACAACAGGCGCATAGACCAATTTAATTACGATGCTGATATGCACTTTGAGTTATTGAGAGATGTTGAAGGCATTTCTTTAGAACGGGTGTCAGCAAATGAGGAGACTAATAAACCGGGTAATTTTAAATCAGCCACAGCAACTGTAGGTTATGCCACACCCGCATATCAAAATTCTCAAACGCAAAACAATATCGTTACAAATGAAGAATTAACCTTATCAGGAAAAAGCTTCTCGCCTGATAATGATGGATTTGAAGATATTTTAACCATTAACTACAAATTACCTAACAGCGGGTTTGTAGCTAAAATTTCTATTTTTGATGATAAAGGACAATTGGTAAAAAAACTGATTGAAAACCAAAACGTTTCTGCTGAAGGTAGTTTTACTTGGGATGGTTTAAACGAAAATAATAACCTTTTACAAACAGGTATTTATATTGTTTATGCTGAGTTTTTTGACTTACAGGCTAACATTAAAAAGTTTAAAAAAGCTGTAGCCTTGGCATCAAAATTAAATTAAAAATGACAGAACATATATTAGTTCTAGGTTCTAATGGGCAAATTGGTACCGAGTTGGTTACCGCCCTAAGAAAAGCCTATGGTTATAATCAAGTGGTTGCTTGCGACATCCGCAGACCCGATTATGATATTAAAAATGCTGGTCCGTTTGAGTTTGTAAACGTTTTAGATAAAGAAAACCTAAAAGCCGTATTTACAAAATACAAGCCTAAACAAGTTTATTTACTAGCCGCATTACTATCTGCAACTGGCGAGCAAAACCCAAAATTAGCTTGGGATTTAAATATGAATGGCTTGCTTAATGTGCTTGATTTTTCTATCGAGTATGGCACACAAAAAGTTTATTGGCCAAGTTCTATCGCGGTTTTTGGGCCATCATCACCAAAAAACCAAACACCGCAGTTTTGTACTATGGACCCAAATACGGTTTATGGCATTAGTAAACTTGCTGGCGAAAGATGGTGCGAGTACTATTTCCAGAAGTTTGGTTTAGATGTAAGAAGTATACGCTACCCAGGCATCATCAGCTGGAAAGCCATGCCGGGCGGAGGAACAACAGATTATGCTATCCATATTTTTCATGATGCCTTAAAAAAGAAGACTTACCAAAGCTTCCTCTCTGCTGAAACAGATTTACCCATGATGTATATGGACGATGCGATACGTGGTACCATTGAATTGATGGATGCTCCGGCAGAAAATATAAATATCAGGTCGAGCTATAATTTTAACGGGCTTAGTTTTAACCCAGAAGAACTGGCTACAGAAATCAAAAAACATATCCCAGAATTTACCTTAACTTATAGCGAAAACGACCCTAGACAAGCCATTGCCAACAGTTGGCCAAAATCTATTGATGATAGCTATGCAGAAAAAGACTGGAATTGGTCGCCTAAATTTGACCTCCAAAAAATAACTAGCGAAATGCTTAGAAATCTGGGAAAGGGTTAAGCATTTTTTTATAGTTTTGGGATTGAAATATAGTTGATGTAACAGCAACATCTAAAAATAGATAAAGACATATCCGACTTCGGTCATCCGACATCGGACTCAAAAATAACAAAAACACAATGGGAAGAGCATTCGAATTCCGTAAAGAAAGAAAATTTAAGCGTTGGGCTAAAATGGCAGTACAATTTACCCGTATTGGTAAAGATATTGTCATTGCTGTTAAAGAAGGCGGACCAAGTCCGGAAACCAACTCTAGACTAAGAACTGCTATACAAAATGCCAAGGCAGTGAATATGCCTAAAGACCGTGTAGATGCGGCCATAAAAAGAGCTTCAGATAAAAGTACCGCAGGTTACGAAGAGATTGTATATGAGGGTTATGGGCCAAATGGCGTTGCTGTTTTGGTTGAAACCGCAACAGATAATACCAACCGTACTGTAGCTAACGTACGTAGCTATTTTAATAAATGTAACGGTGCTTTAGGGAAAACTGGCTCTTTAGACTTCATTTTCAAAAGAGTATCGTCTTTTAGATTTACTCCCGGAGATTTAGACTTAGAAGAATTAGAATTTGAATTGATTGATGCCGGTTTAGAGGAGATTTTTGTTGAGGCCAACGAAGAAGGAGAAGACGAAGTAGTGATACATGCCGCTTTTGAAGATTTTGGTAAAATGCAAAAAGCTTTAGAAGAAAAAGGTATTGAAGTTAAACAAGCTAAATTAGAACGTATTGCGCTTTCATATACAGAAGTGAATGAAGAACAAGCTGCCGATATTTTAAAATTATTAGATAAACTGGAAGAGGATGATGATGTGCAGGCCGTTTATCATAATATGGCAGAATAGTTTTTAAGCCAAAAAACATTATAAAAATGACTTTTGAAGAGTTTTTCTTAAAAAAGAAAATAGACCTTAATAAGCTTAGACAAGCTGATGATGGTTTATACACGCAATTCAAAAGTCATTTTACTTTGATGGGCGAAAAAAGCTTCGATCATACTAAGAAGTATTGGTTTAACAGGCTTCGTAAAGATTTTAGATTATCTGAAGAAGAGGAAGAAAGATTAAAAGCACTAAATCAAAAAATAGTTGCACCTGCCGCTATAGAAGCAAAAGCATCTGAAACAGAGGAAGTAGCCGCTAAACCAACAGGTTTTAAACCCAAGTTTAAAGCAGCTAGTTTAGCTCCAAAAGAAACCCAAGCCCCTGTAGAAGAAAAAATAGCTTCAGAACCAGCAACCGTAGCCAAACCAGCAGGTTTTAAACCCCGATTTAAAGCAAGCGCTACTCCAATAAAAAATGAGGAAGTAAAATCAGAAGAACCTCAAGCAATACCAGAAACACAAGAAAGTAAGCCTAGCGCTCCTGTTGGTTTTAAACCAAGATTTAAGGCTGGCGCTACTACTGTTAAAGCTGAAGATTCCAAAATACAAGAACTTCAAGCAACACCAAACACAGATGAGCCCAAGCCTAGCGCTCCTGTTGGTTTTAAACCAAGATTTAAGGTTGGTGCTACTACCGTAAAAACGGAAGAACCAAAGGTGGAAGAACCTGCTCAAACAGATTCTGAGAATTCAACTGATATTAAACCTTTAGGCTTTAAACCTAGATTTAAAGCTAAGACTACTACAACATTAGAAGAAAAACAGGTAGAAAATACTGCTGAGGAAACCACAAAAACTCCTGAAAAAGAAACCGAGGCTGATAAGCCTGCAACTCCCAAACCTTTGGGCTTTAAACCTAGGTTTAAACCGAATAAGTAATTAAGTAACTTTAGGCATAAGCTTCAATACCACCTATTTGTTCATATAATTCCAGATTATAAATTTTAAAAGCTGGAATTACTTCTTTTTCAATGTTTTTCACCCTTGTGATTGTAAATTTTCGACCAAACTCTATAAACTTCAAATCAAAAAAAGATTCAAAATTTTCTTAGCATCTTCTAATTCATTTAAATCTTCTACTACTACTTGATCATCTTCCTCCAATTTTATAAAGTAGCTATTTTTCAGCATCAAACCTTGATATACAAACTTCTTATAAGTTATTTTCTTCATAATTTTATCTTTTTACAAAGATAATTATTAAAAATATAGTAATTCCAGGGTGCTTTTTTGTCTCACAATAAGTTTTTAAGAACTTAAAGTAAAGTAAAAGGAGGTAGAGAATTTAGTAAGTAAATTATTATTTCATATTGTCCTTAAGTATAAGACTTTTAAAAATAAGGCTTCAGTGCTTTTATCCAGATATCATATCCCTTTTGGTTCATGTGTAAATTATCTTGAATGAAGATATCCTGTCTTACCTTACCATTTTCGGCTAACATAGCTTGGTAAACATCAATAAAATCTGTTGCCGGTTTCGAGCTTAAAAACGATTTAATTTTAGCGTTAGCATCCTGAAAAGCAGCATCAAATTTTTCTCTGCTGATGCTGGGTTTAATAGAGATATAAGAAATTCTTGCTTTTGGGATTTGCTTTCTAATCAGATTGAAAAGGATTTTAAACCTATCCACCGTAACATCAACACTTGCACCACTGGCAATATCATTTTCTCCGCTATAAATAAAAATATGCTTAGGCTGATAAGGATAAATAATAGCATCGGCATAATAAATAGCATCTGCTAAAGTTGAACCACCAAACCCACGATTGATAGCTCCGTGAGCTTTAAAAACATTTTCTAAATCTTTCCATAATCTTAGAGAAGAACTTCCAACAAATAACACTGCATTTTTTTGAGGAAATTGTAGCGAATCTTGCTTTTTGTATTGCGCTATCTCTTTGTAAAAAGGAGCTTTCTGAGGCTGTGCTTGTACACTAACTCCTAAAAACAAGAACACAACAAATAATAAAGACTTAAAAATATGCTTCATGCGTACTTACTTTTTGTTTGAGAATAACCACGGTAAAAGCTCTGGCTCTTTAAAAGCAGGATCCCAACTGTTATGGTTAGCATCCGGGTAAACCGTATATTTTGGATTAGCGCCTAAACGCTTTAATTCTTCATGTATCAATAAAGAAAATTCTGGTATCACAACATCATCTTTTGCGCCATGAAAAATCCATAAATTAACCTTATTAGCATATTTTCTAACGTTTTTTACATGGTCTCCGCCACAAATGGCAAAAGCGGCTGCGAAAGTATTAGGCTGCCTACGTAAAATCTCATAAGTTCCCATCCCACCCATAGATAAGCCTCCTACATAAAACCTATCCTCATCTAAATACGCTAATTTTTTAAGCTCTTTTAAATAGGCTAAAAGTAAAGACATGGCTTTGGTTGGTTTGCCGCTATGTTGAAAATTAAAATGTCTTTTTCCTTTTTCTTTATCAGTAATGATGTTCACATTTGCCCAGTAGCTATCTTTACCACACTGCGGAAAAACCACAATAGCAGGGAATTCATCTTGTTTCTCTAAGAATAATTTAGAACCATGTATCAACTGACTTTTATTGTTGTTCCCACTTTCGCCACGGCCATGTAGAAACAATACTAAAGGATATTTCTTTGTAGCATCAAAATTTTTAGGATACAAAACTCTAACGGGTAAAGTATCTCCTTTATGGATAAAAGTTTCGTCTTTAAATTTAGAAACATCCTGAGCTTTGCTTTCAAAACTCAGGACAACTAACAATAATATACTGCTTAATAGTTTCATTTACTGTAATTTAAAATCGGCCGATTTAACATTTGCGGAACTATTCCCTACAAAAACTTTAAAATCACCAGGCTCTGCTACAAAATCTAAGTTACTATTATAGAATTTCAAATCATCCTCGGTTAAAGTAAAAGTAAGATTTTTAGTTTCTCCGGCTTTTAAAAACACCTTTTGGAAACCTTTAAGCTCTTTTACAGGTCTGGTGATAGAGCCTACTAAATCTCTGATATATAACTGTACCACTTCCTCTCCATCTACTTTACCAGTATTTTTTACGCTTACGCTGATGTTGATTTTCTCGCCAGAACGCAAAGTATTTTTATCTAAAACAGGAGCCTGAATATCAAAAGTAGTGTAGCTTAAACCATATCCGAAAGGATAAAGTGGCTCATTACTAACGTCTAGATAATTTGATTTAAACTTGGTAAACCATTTACCATCAGCCAATGGTCTGCCCGTATTTTTATGATTATAATACAAAGGTATTTGCCCAATATTTTGAGGGAAAGTAGCCGTTAATTTACCTGATGGATTAACATCACCAAATAAAACATCGGCAATAGCCAAACCTGCCTCTGTACCGCCAAACCAAGTATTTAGGATAGCAGGGACATTTTTATCTTCCCAAGATAAATCTAAGGGCCTACCAGTAAACAATACCAAAACTACAGGTTTGCCGGTTTTAACCAATTCTTCTAAAAGTTCTCTTTGGATTTTGGGGATTTGGATATCTGTTCTACTAGAACTCTCTCCGCTCATTTCAGAACTTTCTCCTAAAGCAGCAACAATAACATCGGCTTTTTTAGCGATAGCAATGGCCTCTTGTAAAACCTGCTCTTTAGAGCGATTATCACGTGGGATTTCTCTGCCAAACATGGTTGCTCTGGCTTGATAAGCTGCATCTTCTATTAAATTAGAGCCCAAAGCGTGAAGAATTTTAACCTGTGGACCAGCAACTTGTTCTAAACCTTCTTTTACAGAAACAGCTTTAGCTAAATCTGTAGAAACACTCCAAGTACCCGGCATATTTACCCTACTATCTGCCAAAGGACCAATTAAAGCAATGGTTCCGGTTCTTTTTAGTGGTAATACCGGGTTTGCTTGCCCCGCTAATGGTGCGTTTTTCAAAAGCACAAAGCTTTTAGCAGCAACCTCACGAGCGAATTTTCTATTCTCTGGAGTGAAAATGGTTGTTTTAGCTCTTTCATCGTTACAATAACGATAAGGGTCTTCAAACAAACCTAATTTATATTTAGCTTCCAGAACCAATCTACAAGCTCTATTGATATCAGCTTCAGAAACTTTACCCTCATCTAAAGATTTTTTTAAAGTGGTTAAGAAACCTTCGCCAACCATATCCATATCTACACCAGCTTTTACCGCTTTGGCCGATACTTCTTGTAAATTACCAATACCGTGGTCTATCATCTCATTAATAGCGGTATAATCTGTCACAACCAAGCCATCAAACTTCCAATCTTTACGCAATAAATCAGTTAATAACCATTTATTTGCTGATGCTGGTACGCCATCAATCTCATTAAAAGATGTCATCACACTACCTGCACCTGCTTCAATAGCGGCTTTATAAGGAAGCATAAACTCGTTATACATCCTTACTTTGCTCATATCAACCGTGTTATAATCTCTTCCGGCTTCGCCAGCTCCGTAAAGCGCAAAATGTTTTACGCAAGCCATCAAGGTATTGTATTTAGCTAAATCATCTCCTTGGTAGCCTTTCACCATGGCTTTAGCAATTTCTGCCCCTAAAAAGGGGTCTTCGCCATTACCTTCAGAAACACGGCCCCAACGTGGGTCTCGCGAAATATCTACCATGGGTGAGAAAGTCCAGTTGATACCATCTGCGGAAGCTTCTGCTGCTGCAATACGAGCAGTTTTTTGTATGAGAGGCATATCCCAAGAGGCAGATAAACCTAACGGAATAGGAAAAGTAGTTTTATAACCATGTATCACATCCAAACCAAAAATTAAAGGAATTTTTAGTCGGGTGTTATTAACAGCAAGCTCTTGAACTTTTCTAATTCTGGCTGGTGTTGTTAAGCTGAAAAAACCTCCTACCTCGCCGCGTTTTACTTTATTTTCTAAATCAGAGTTTCCGGTAGTACCTGTAATGGCCTCGCCTCCGGTTAATAAATTAAGCTGACCAATTTTTTCTTCGATGGTCATTTTAGACATTAAGTCGTTGATAAAAACATCCATCTTACTTTGTGGAGCGCTAACAACTTTTTTTTGTTGCGCACACGCCGATAATATGGCTAAACAGCATCCGCTAAGGGCTAATAAAATAAAAAACTTGTTCTTCATGGATGATTAATTTGTTATATACGGACTTTGGAAACCTAATTTCTTTAAACCGGCCTGCACTTCTGGAGCTTTCATAAATAAATTCCATAATAAGCCACTGCGGTGGTTTTCTAACATCACTACAATGGGGCCTTGGTCTATACCTAAATATCTTTTCGGGTACCAGTTTGCTGATTCAGAAAAAGCATCGTAAAAACCATATTTCCCCCATACTTTATCTCCTAAATTCTCGTACCAGTGGCGCATGGCTTTTAAAGATTCTTCTGGTGTATAAGGAAAAGAAGATAAAGCAGCTGTTGGTGAGATTACGCCTAAATCTCTGTTGATGGTATGACCAGCATAACCGTTTACAGAATAACTAGCTGTTAAGCCCCAGCTATTTTCGCCGTAACCTTTAAAGCCTTTTGGGTTTGCCACACAATAATCTTTGATTGCTAAAGTATGGTTTCTATTCTGTTGCCAATAATCTGCATATTGGTCTTTTAAGCCTTTAGGATTTAAGCCCAAATAAGAGTAATGTGCCCAAAATAATGGCCCAACACTATTTTTTTCTCCCTGATGGTCTAAAGTAATTTGATGACCGTAAACGCTTGCATTAGTTTTAATAGCTCCGTTTCTTGCCCATCCTTCATGATAAACTTCTGCCGGGATAGGATGTGTGGGAGATGATGCGCCAAGCACATACATAATTAAACATTCATTATATCCTTTTACAGGGAAATTCATTTGCCATGCATAATTTGGCGACCAATGCCAATACAATACATTTTGGTTGTTTCTGTAAAAGTCAAAATCTATTTCTTTCCAAAGCTGGTCTGCCTTAGCAGCTAAAGCTTTTTCTTGCGTGTTTCCTGATTTAAAATATTCTCTTATACAAATAAGAGATTGTGCTACAAAAGAAGTTTCTACCAAATCGCCACCATCATCTTTTGTAGAAAAAGGTTTTGTTTTACCGGTTTCACCTTCTAGCCAGTGTGGCCAAGCGCCATGAAAACGGTCTGCTTTTTCTAAGAAATTGAGTATTTTTTCTAATCGGGCTGTACCTTCTGCCTTGGTAACATAGCCCCTATCAATAGCACTAATAATAGCCATTAAGCCAAAACCAGTTGCGCCTGTAGCTACTACATTTCTATCATTTTGTTGATAGATATTATCTAAATGAATACGCTCTCTGCCTGCTCCTGAGTTGGGTTCTGCACCTTCCCAGAAATATTGAAAGGTTTGTTTTTGCACCAAATCAATCAATTGTTCATCACTTAATTTATTTTGATTTTCTAAAGGAGTATTAACAATTTTCTTTCCATTACTACATCCCGAAAGGATGATAACAATAGCAGCTAGGGCAGATAAAAAGGGTTTTAACATGATATGATATTTACGTCTTCACTAAATCTTTTAAAAGGTAGAATTTGTATTTCGAAGGAATTTAAATTTGCCAGTCAGAGCAAAGTTGATTTTTGCATATTTATATAAGCATAACCAACTCCGCTCTTTATGACAAAAAAACAAACCAACTTAAACTTTTATTTATTTGCTTTACCTAGATTATACAAAGCTCTGATGTGTGCATCTGGTAAGGCTCTGTTGTACACCCTTATCTCGTCTATTTGTCCTACCATGTTAGCAAAAGTAGCATCAGTGCTAACTGTTTTACCGGGGATAGTATTATAGTTGCCTCCAATAATAATTTCACCTGGCTCGTAAGATTTGAATAAATTAGTAGGAGTAGTTCCTCTATTATTAAAAGAACCTACATTTACGCCATCTGCCCACATATTAAATACACCAGTAGTAGGTTCGTATTTAAGTACCAGATGTGTCCATTTATCAGCACCAATAGTTGGAGATAAAGTATTATTTAAATTATCTTGAGAACCGCCACCTACAGTTGTAAACCTTGGGTTCATTCTTAAAGTAGTAGTATTAGTTGCTGGAAAACTTTGGGTATTTAACCTAAAATCCAAGCTCCCGTTAAAAATACCTGGTCTAGCAATTTGGAAAATCATGGTTCTTTTAGAGCCGTTATTGGTGATTTTAACCCACTGGCTAAGCGTAAAACTTTTTAATGAATCTGATTTAAAAGCATTTATTTGAGTTGCATAATACAAATAACCGCTGTTTAAACTGATAGCTTTACCTCTAACGCCACCATCAACAAAAGAATCATTTAATGTTTGCGTTGGTGATGTGTTGCTTTTCACTTCATTTTTGGTATCATCAAAAGACCAATAAGCTACCAAGTTACGTGGAAAAATCTCATCTGAACTTGAGTAACCATCAATTTTACCTTCGTAATCTGCCGGATTTACATCTGGCAAATTATTAGGGTTACCATCTTTTTCGCAAGAAGATAGTAAACCAAGACCTATTAGTGCACTTAGCATTAATTTTCCTGATATATATGTTTTAAAAATTTTCATATCCTAATAAGATTAATTATAACCTGGATTTTGAGTTAACCTTCCTTTACTTAAATCAATTTGAGCTTGCGGTATTGGCAATAGCTCGTGTCTGCCTGGAATAAAGTTTTTACCAACCCCTTGCATAACAGTAGCAGCCGTACCCCATCTTACTAAATCAAAGAAACGCTCATGCTCCATAGCTAGCTCTATTCTTCTTTCTTCTCTGATTGCTTGACGTAGTAATTCTTGATCTGTAGTAGTAACGTTAGGCAAAATATTAGCATTCGCACCTCTTGCTCTTGCTCTTACGCTGTTTAAAGCCTGTAAAGCTCTGGTTGTATTTTCTGTACCTCCTAATTCGTTAGCTGCCTCAGCGTACATTAACACTACATCAGCATAACGTAGTAAGCGTACATTCATCCACCAGCCAGAACGGCTTCCAATAGTTGCTCTTTTAGCAGGGTTGGTATATACTTTATTGTTATAACGAGGGTTAGGTAAGCCTGCTTGTGGACGCTCGCCAAAAATGGTTACAGAATCTGGAACACTGTAGAAAATTGTACGTCTTCTTCTTGGATCGCCAGGTTCATAAGCATTAGCTAAATCTGCACTTGGAACATTAAAACCCCAACCATAATTCCAGTCTCCAGAGCCTCTAACACTTTGAACTTGGGTATATTGAGAACCAAAATCTGTTGGTACTGTTGGTGTTGCGGTTGCTTGCACTTCAAAAATAGACTCTTTGGAGTTCTCTCCTTCTTCATTAAAAATGGTTGCATAAGGAACTGATAAATCATACTGTCCAGAAGTCATCACAATATTAGCCTCGCTCATGGCTTGTGCCCATTTACCTTGGGTTAAGTAAACTTTTGCTAATAGAGCATGGGCAGCACCAGAATTAATCCTACCAATAAACTTTCTATCATAACCAGATGCGGGTAATAAGTTATTAGCTGCAAATTGTAAATCTTGCTCTATAAATGCATAAACCTGTGCTGGTGTACTTTGTGGAATATTTGACTCTGATACTTCAGTTGAAATCAACGTATCTAAAATAGGTACTCTGCCATAGCATCTTACCAACATGAAGTATGCATAACCACGTAAAAATCTAGCTTGTGCTTCTGCATCAACTTTTAATGCTTGTGGTGTATTAGGGTTAGGATCATTAGCAATTCTATCTAAGACAAAATTACAATCATTAACTAAGTTAAAATGACCAACCCAAAGGGCATTTACCAAACCATTGGTTGGTGTTAAAGTAAAATTGTCAAATTGCAAAGCATCAGGACTATCTGATGGTGTGCTTCCTTTATCAGCGTCGTCACTTCTCATGCTAGTAGCAGCTAGAAAAGGAAAAACTGTAACATTATAACTTCTTAAGGTAGCATAGGCTCCGTTTATGAATTGGTCATAAGGTCCTGAACCTTCTGGATATGGATAATCATCTTGATTATAGGCTCCTTGGGCTCTGCGATCTAAGAAATCGTTACTACATGAACTTAATGCAAACGCTAAAACTATTAAAGCGAAACTTGCATAGCTGTATTTTATGTTAAATAGTATTTTCATATCAATAATACTTTTAGGTTAAAAAGTTACATTAAGACCAAAGGTATAGATAGCAGGTAAAGGGAATACTCCATTATCAGCACCTCCTCCTAAAACATCATTTATTGGCGCTTCTGGTGTATAACCTGTTGTTTTACTCCAGGTTTTGATGTTTTGACCACTTACATACATTCTTAATGATTTAACACCTATTTTTTTAATAGCGTCACTATTTAAAGTATAGCCTAATTGTACGGTACGTAAACGGAAATAATCTCCTGGTTCTAAGAAATAGCTACTAAACAAGTAGTTATTACCTCTGGTATTATCGAGAATGGGTTCTACATTAGAAGTTCCCGGACCAGTCCAAGCGTTTAACCTGTTACTTTCATAATTAAAAACTGCAAAATTGGCTGTTCTTCTTTGTGTATAAACATAGTTACCAGCAACTCCTTGGCCCTCAACTAAGAAATCAAAGTTTTTATATCCCAAAGAAAGGTTTAAACCATAATTGAAATTAGGGAAAGGATTACCTAAGTTTACACGATCGGCTGGCGTAATCACACCATCTCCATTGGTATCGGCATAAGAAATATCTCCTGGAAGCGAATCACCGAAAGCCGGAGTTCTGTCTAAATCTGCAGTTGATTGGATAATACCTGTTTGACGATATCCAAAGAAATGTCCTATAGGTTCTCCAGAAACAGTTCTATTCGCTCCATTATTACGTAAAATCTGGAAGTTAAAATTATTTCCTATAGATTCAACATTATTTTTATTGTAACTAAAATTAGGTGAGAAAGAATAAGATAGTTCTCCTAGTTTATCAGCCCAACTTAAAGCTACCTCTATACCTGTATTTTTTATAGTTCCTAAGTTAGTTTTATAATCTCCATCTAAGTTTACTAATTCAATGTCGGTAATAATATTATTGGTTGTTCTATCATAGAAAGCAATATCAGCACTTAATCTATAATCGAAAGCTTTCAATTCTAAACCAGCATCAAATCCACGTATAACTTCCCACTTAAGATTAGGATCTGGAAAATAAGCTGGCTTTACTGAAGGATAAACATTATCACCGAAAACGCCTACATCAGAAACAGATAAACCTGGCAAGAAAAGATTTTCTCCAAACCCTATAGCATTACCTAAAGTACCCCAAGAAGTTTTAAACTTTAAAAAGTCAATTTTATCGATGTTAAAGAAGTCTTCTTCACTTGCTACCCATCCTAAACCTACGCTACCAAAAGTACCCCATCTGTTAGCCGGAGCGAATTTAGAAATACCATCTCTTCTTATGGATAAATTAACCAAATACTTATTATCATAAGCATAATTTACCCTACCAAAATAAGAGAGCTGTGCAGACTCTGCGCCATTACCAGCTTCGATATTTGGACTTGGATTAGAGTTATTTACAATGTCTAAATACCAATAATCTGGATTATTTGGAATGTTTAGCGAGGTATCTCTTCTAGTAACTCTTAATAGCGCACTTCCAGTATAAAGTGTACTAAAACCAGCTAAAGCTGTAACTTTATGTTTTTCTATAGTTTTATCAAAAGTTAAGGTATGATCTTGTTGATATTTTCTAAACTCATTTTGCCCTTGAGTAACTGATGTACGAACATTTCTATCAACTACTGTTTCTGTAACACCTGTGCCTTCGCCTAAATTTATAATTCTATTTGCTAATGGCGAATAACGCCTTATCCCGTTGAAAGATAAGTCTGTATAGAAGCTAGAACGCCATGTGAAGTTTTTTAAGAATTTTATTTCCCCAAATATATTTCCTACTACACGGTAACCTTTATTAACCTCATTACCATCATTTCTATACAAAGTAGCAATTGGGTTTCCAACTTGTGCTCTTTGGAAAGATGGCATACTGTAGAAAGTATTTTCATCTGCTTGTACAGGTACAATTGGTGCGGCCCATAATGCATTATTTAATCCTATATCCGAAGGATTTCTTATATAATGTGATCCTACAATATCACCTCCAACTTTTATATTATCATTAATTCTAATCTCTTCATTAAAACGTACATTAAAACGTTGAAAATTGGTATTTCTTAAAACACCTTCTTGATTATTATATCCAATGCTTAATAAGGTAGTTGTTTTTTCTCCACTATTTGATATACTTAAATTGTGGTTTTGCATAGCCGCAGTTTTAAAAACTAAATCCTGCCAATCTGTATTAGCTGTATAATTAGTTGTGTCAAATGCTGCCGCATTTAAATTTCTTAATTGTGCAGCATATAATCTTTTAAAACCTGTTGCATCTACTACATCAATTCTATTGGGTACGATTTGGATACCAGCAGAGCTTTGTAAAGAAATTCTGGTTTGGCCTTTAGCTGCTCTTTTTGTTGTTATAACGATAACCCCATTACCACCTTGCACCCCAAAAATAGCAGTTGAAGAAGGGTCTTTTAATACTTCAATACTTTCAATGTCACCCTGGTTTACGTAGTCTATATTGGTTTGGATAACTCCATCAACCACATAAATGGGATCAGCAGAACTAGAGTTAGTACTATTAACACCTCTAATTCTTACCGTTGGTTGAGAGCCTGGAGTACCGTTATTTACAATGGTTAAACCAGCTACTTTACCTTGTAGGGAAGATATAGGATTTACGTTTGGAGACTTCTCTATATCCTCTCCTTTAATAGAAGTAATAGATCCTGTTAAGTCTCTTTTTCTTTGCGTACCGTAACCAATGACAACTACTTGTTCAAGACTTTGCGAAGACTCTGTTAATGTAGCATTGACAACTGTACGATTGTTAATTGCAATTTCCTGAGTAGCATAACCCAGATAAGTAAATACTAAGGTTCCATTTGAAGGGACATTTATGGTGTAATTCCCTTGAGCGTTTGTCTGTGTAGCAATGTTAGAACCTTTTAACAATACTGCTACCCCTATCAGTGGTTCTCCATTGGCATCAGAAACTTTACCTGTTACACTAAGGTTCTGTCCAAAGGATGATAAACTGAACGAGAAAAGACATAGAAATAGTAAAATCTTTCTTTTCATAATTTAGTTAGTTGTGAAATTATTTAATTGGTTTTTTGGTATCACAAACTTCAGTCTATTTCTTTGATTGGCAAAGAAAATCACCTCTACATTACTACATCAAACTAAAGAAAGAGTTTTTTATGTAAGGTAAAAATTGGCTTTTTTAAAGCTAAAAACACGGTTTAAAGATTACAAGAGCAATTTTAACACTACATCATAGCAGTACTTTTACAAGCACAAGAAATATGATTAAATAAATACCATGAGAGGTAATGATGTAGTACTAAAGTTCTATCAAAAATTCTACTAAATTTTTATCATGCGGTATGTTTAGTTTTTTACGCAAACGGTATCTCCTAATCTCTACACCTCGTACACTAATGTTTAATAAAGAGGCCATTTCTTTACTACTCATATTTAGTCTTAAATAGGCACAAAGCTTCAAATCATTTGGAACCAAATCGGGATGATTGTGCTTTAATTTCTTAAAGAAATTCTCATGAGTTTCATTAAAACTAGTTTCAAACAAATTCCAGTCGCGTTCATCACTCATACCATCATCTATAACCTTTTGTATTTTTCTAAGTTGTTCTTCAGACAGTCTTTTACCTGTATCATCTTTTAGGTTAGAGAGTTCATGTTTTATTTTCTGAAGTAACTCATTCTTGTAAACAATATTCATGGCAGAATTGGTAACTTCTCTACTCTTACTTTCAAGCTCGGCCTGTAATTTTTCATTTTTAAGCTTAATCATCCTTTGCTCGTTTGCCAAGGCTTCACGTTTAAGGTGCTCTTCTTTTTCTTGTTGAAGCTGTTGTTTGATATGCTCTTGATGTTTGATAAGTTTTCTGAAATACCATTTTCTTACCAGATAAACAGCCATAATCAGTAAAATTAAATAAACAAAAAGAGCTGTTTTAGTAACATAAAATGGAGGTAAAACTTCAAACTCAAAAACTGTTTCTGGTGTAATAATGGTTTCATTAATTTTTGCCCTAACTTTAAATCTATAAGTACCGAAACTTAAATTAGTAAAGTCTTTTTGCGATTGACTAGACCACTCAGACCAATCATCAGAAAAACCTTCTAAATAATATTGATATTGAATATTTGCCTGCCTGTAATAAGGTAAGGCATAGTTTATTCTGATGCTACTTTCAGCAGCCGATATCTCAATATTTTTACTGAGTGAGCCACTACCTGTAATTAAAAAATTAGAGCCGGTAATATTGGTTATCTTTCCTATAACTACAGATGGGATTTTAGGCTGTTGCTCTTTACTTTCTTGATTGTAAAGCACAAAGCCATCATCAACACTAATGAGGTATAAATTACTGTTGATTTTGGAGATGTTTTCATAATCCTGAACCATCCTCCCATCTAAAACACTAAACTTATTAGAGTCGATTTTAACTTCTCCTGCATCTTTAAAGTTTACTAAAGCAACTCGTCCGTGGTCTATAAACCAATATAAGTTATCACTTGCTTTAATAACTTTGTTTGATTTTGCGTAAGATCCTAAATTTTGGTTAAGCTCTTGGTAGCGCTTAAATTTATCTGTGATCTCATCGTAAACATAAAATCCTTTTTCTGAGGAAAAAATGATGCGACCATCTAAATTAAAGATATTGATGCCATAACTAGATGGCAAACCATCTTTCTCGCTGTAGTTTTTAAGTTTGGTAACTCGCTTTAAATCTCCACTTAAATTAATCTTAAATACACCTTTATAAGCTTGGCTTACCCAGATATTACCTTTAATATCTTGTTCTACATACCTAGAAGGCTCGCCAAAACCATCAATTTTATGAGAAAATTGGTAAGTATTAGCTGGTGTTTGGTTATAAATCACCAAACCTGTATAAGTACCCTGAATAAGTTTATCAGCAAGTAAAGGCATTTTCTTTAAAGTCCAACCTCCGTTTACTGCTGATATTCTTGTGATATTAGCTCCGCTTACTATAAAAGTTCCAGAGTTATGACCGCAATACAACTCACCGTTGATAACGGCAAGCTCCCAAACCTGTCCCTGCGAATTAGGGATAAGCTGAAAATTAAACTTCTGCATTTTTCCGCTTGCATCCCAATTGCTGTAAAACAAACCTTGATTGGTTCCTAAATAAATCTTTCCGCCGTAAATGATACTGGAATAAACCGTTCCGAAAACACCTGCTTTATCAAAATAAAAAGATAAAGGCGAGTTTAATTCTATTCTGTCAATACCATTATCTAAACCTGCCCAAAGGTTTTGTGCATCATCTAAAAACAAACTTAAAACGGTATTATTTTGTAGTCCGCTTGACTTATTTATATGCTGAACAATATTACCCGCTTTATCTATCACTACTACCCCATCTAAAATGGTTCCGAAGGCATAATACTGTTCTGATATTTTTACGCCATTATTGAGTTGCGCTACTTTTAAAAAATCGCTTGCCTGAACTTTCCAAGGTATTATTTTATTACCATCGTATAAGAACAAACCACTTTTAGACGTCCCTATCAAAGACAAACCATTACCAAAAGGCAATACAGATAATATGGCACTACCATTTAAAATTTCACTACCAGTAACATAATTTAATTGCTTTCCATTTAACTCATGTAAGCCTTTTTTTAGCTCCTCAACAAAAAAACGTTTTCCAGATTGCAGCAAAAACAAGTATGGATTTGCAGAACGTACAACCTCTATCTTACCTGCTTCATAAATTAAAATAGCTGCAAATGATTGAAATAAAATGCGGTTACCATCTATATAGATTTTCCAAATCTCATCATTAAGCTTAAAATTTTTGGGTATTAAATGGGTTAGCGATTGGTATTTTAAAATAGCTTTATCATTATATGTCCAATAACCTAGCTCGCCAAAAGCACCAGTAAATATTTTACCTTTTTTATCAGCCGCTACAGAACGTACGATAAGTTTATTGGGTAAACGGTGTAATTGCCAAGACCGTCCATCAAAAGATAACAATCCCTCTGAGTTACCGTAGTACATGATGTTTCGCTCGTCTTTAGTAATGCCCCAATTTTGATTACCTGCTTGATAAACAGCTTTCGCATAATTCTCTATATAAGGCACTCCAATTTTTTGTATCTCAGCAAAAACAATGGAAATAATAAAAAGATAATATAAAATAAATGCTACAAAAGACTTTAGCATGGCTATTCTGTTTATATTTAGAAGATAAAATACTTTAACACAATGGTCGTTTCTTAAATAAATTAAAAACTGCCTTTGTTTTAATATTATTGATTATGAAATCTAAATTACTGATATTTTTTGCTTTCCTTGCCTTCATAGGCAAACTAAGCGTTGCCCAAACTTATACCACCGGAACTTTTAATATCAGGTTGGATACCGAGGCTGATAAAGAGAACCAATGGAAAAATAGAGCCGCAGTTGTTAGTCAGTTAATTGAGTTTCATGATTTTGATATTTTAGGTACGCAAGAAGGCTTTCATCATCAATTACAAGATATTTTAAAAGCTTTACCACAATATGCTGTTTACGGTAAAGGCAGAGATGATGGTAAACAAGCTGGCGAGCACTCGGCTATCCTCTACAAAAAAGATAAATTTGAACTTTTAGCTCAAGGCGATTTTTGGTTATCAGAAACACCAGAAACACCTTCTTTAGGCTGGGATGCTAAATGTTGTAAACGTATTTGCTCTTGGGTTTATTTA
>NZ_DLHN01000014.1 GCF_002483235.1 Pedobacter glucosidilyticus
TGCTAAGGCTTTAGGGGTGACTGCTGAGGGTATTACTAAGTTTAATGAAGAGGCTATATTTAATATAATCGGAAATACAGTAACCAATTATGACAATGGCTCGTTATTTAATTATCAACCTACCTTTAATCCCATTGATAAATTAATCGAGGTTTATGAAGAAAATAAGAAGCTTTATGAAAAATTACTAGCCAGTGAACGGGAGAAAGTTGAACTATTGAGAAATAAATAAAACTAAAATATTTAGCATTATATTTGTAGTCTATTTTAAATGAAAACAGAAGCATTCAACCAACAATTAGGAGCAGGTCTTTATACTTTAGCAGATATAGCTTTTCTACTAAATTTGCCAAAGGGAAAAGTACGCCGTTGGATGAAAGACTTTTGGGATACTAAATTTGGTGAAGCATACCAAAATAAATATTCCTGGGGTGAAGGCCGAGACAAGGCAACTAATTTTTACATGTTGATAGAATTTTATGTGTTTTATCAATTACGAGAATTAAAGGTAAGCACCCATAGAATAATTGTTGCACATCAGGATATGGCTGAACAGATGAAAACACCCTATCCATTTGCTTCCTCTAAATTATTTACTGATGGTAAAAATGTGTTGTTCACACATCATGATGGAACCATAATAGAGGCAGATAAATCTAGGCAAGCTGCTTTTAAAGAAATAATTGAAGACTTCTGTAAAAAAATCTCTTTCTCCGATACTACTCAAATGGCGGAAAATTTTTATCCACTTGGCACCGATAAACATATTGTGGTTAATCCACACCATCAATTTGGGCAGCCTGTTGTAAGTAAAACAAATATTCTAGCAGAGACACTATACAATTTATTTAAAGCGGGTGAAGATATTGAATTTCTTTCTCGCTTATATCAATTAGAAGAGTCTGAAGTGGCTGATGCTATATCTTTATTTAACAATAAAACAGCGGCATGATTAAGGTTCTTATTGATGAAAACCTTTCAGAATATTTTGCCGAGGGGCTTCATCAATTACAATTACCCTTAAATAATGGAATTATCGTAACTTCTATTGCTAAAGAATTTCATAAAGGTATTAAAGATGAAGATTGGATACCTAAATGGGGAGAACAATCTGGTGTTTTTATTACCCAAGATTTAAAAATAGCCACTACCAAACATCAGGCCGCACTGTTGCAAAAGTATAATATTGGTGCTTTCTTTCTCAGTCCACCAAAAGGTTCAAAATACTGGAATAGAGTAGAAATAATTATTAGACATTGGCCAGAAATAGTAAGGTTAATCAATAACAGTAAAACACCATATACTTATTTTATCAGTGCTAGAAAAGTAGAAAGAAGATAAACAACTATATAGCCCCCAAAACTCTTTTTAAGGTTTCTTGCATAGCTAATTTAAAAGAATCGTCTTTAGCTAACATGCGGTAAAGGTCTAATTCATTCTTCCGCTCTTTAGCCATCACATCTTCAAATATTTTATTAAAAGCTATTTCTCTGTTTTGTAAGTCTGCATTTGTTGCATACTTCTCCTGAAAATCGACATGATTTCTTATTTTTTGAGCAATATTTACAACTTTTACCCTTTGATCTTCTGGTGTAGCATCCCAGCCTTGAAACCAGCGTTCGTTAAAACTATTAATGATTAAATCTAATTCGTTTAATTCACTCTCCCCACCATGCGCTCCTCTAGGATTGGCATTTTGTGGATCAACTTCACTTTCACCAGAATCTAAACCTATATTCACATTTAACTTAACCCGCTCCAATCCGTAGGTGCTCAAATCAACAGCGTTTAACAATTCGTCTACAGCATCCATATCAGGATCTCTCACTATCATTTTTGGAATCAAAAACTTTAAAAACCAAAACAGTTTTTCCCAATTGGGCACTTCATAATCCATAATGGAAGCCATTTGTCCATATATTTTTACAAATTGCTTGGCTTTAATTTTAAAGTCTGCTTTTTCTTGGTCTTCTAAATCTAAGTCTAAATTAAACCTACCAGCAGCTACATCTATCATCGGACTCAGTTGTTCTGCATTTACATTGTTAAAATACTTTTCTACAAAGTATTCTACTTCATACCACTCATAAATCCCTACGTCATCTAAACTTGCTTTAAGCTCATGTAAAACATTAATATCCGTGGCTTTACTTAATGATGTTGATGTATAAAAAGGATCGAAAGATTTTTGAATATCTTCTGTAGAGTTGTAAAAATCTAGAATAAACAAATCTTCCGTTTTCTTTCCTAAGCTATCAGCAGAACGATTTAATCTTGATAAAGCCTGAACTGCCATTACCCCTTGCAATTTTTTATCTACATACATGGCCGTAAGTTTAGGCTGATCAAATCCGGTTAGGTATTTATTGGCCACTACCAAAATACGATATTCGTCCATGTTAAAATATCTGGCAATCTTATCGCTGATATATCCAGAATCTGTAGGTTTAGCAGTGTCTAAATAGCTAGGAAAATCATTTAAGCTATCTTCTGTATGTTCTATACCGTCAACTTTTTTAGCGCCAGAAAATGCTATGGCTATTCTAAATGGATTTCCTCTTTTGGCTAATAAAGTTTTTAAAGCAAAATAATATTGAATAGCAGACTCTATACTTTGGGTAGCCACCATAGCTTTTGCTTTACCCTTTAGTTTTTTAGTATTTACCACTTTAGAAATAAAATGCTCTAACATGATTTCGCCTTTGGTAGCAATGGTTTGCGCATCTCGCTCTACATAAGCTCTTAATTTCTTTTGAGCTTTTACAGTATCAAACAAAGGGTTATCTTGTATAGATTTCTCTATCTCATAATAACTTTTATAAGTAGTATAATTGGCCAAAACATCTAAAATAAAACCTTCCTCTATGGCTTGTTTCATAGAGTATAAATGAAAAGGTTTAAACTTTCCATCTGCTTGTTTGGTGCCAAAACGTTCTAAAGTTGCATTCTTAGGCGTTGCAGTAAAAGCTAAATAAGATGCGTTACCTCTCATTTTGCGAGAACGCATGGCTTCTAAAATCTTATCCTGCGGGTCATCTTCTTCTTCCTCACTTCCTCTGCCACCCATAGCTTGGTTCATTTTGCCTGCTGCCGAACCGCTCTGACTGCTATGTGCCTCATCAATAATGACCGCAAAACGTTTATCGCTTAAATCTGCGAGGCCATCTATAATAAATGGGAACTTTTGGATGGTGGTGATGATAATTTTTTTACCTGTTTCTAAACACTTTTTTAGTTCAGCGGATGAATATGCGTGAGCAACAATATTTTTTACTTCTGAAAAGCTCTTAATATTTTCTTTGAGTTGTTTATCTAACAATCTCCTATCGGTAACCACTATTACCGAATCGAACAATGGATTGGTGATTCCCTTACTGCCTGGTAAATTATCTTGATTGGGATAAGCTTCTATCAATTGATAAGCAGCCCATGTTATAGAATTAGATTTGCCCGAACCTGCCGAATGCTGAATAAGATAGGTTTGCCCTACCCCTTTTTCGCTCACATCTTTGATGATATTACGCACCACATTTAGTTGATGGTAACGAGGAAAATATAATGTCTTTTTAGCTAAAGTGTCATTATCTGTCCCATCAAAGCGTACAAAATGTTGGATGATATTGGTAATGCTTTGACGAGTAAAAATCTCTTCCCATAAATAAGCTGTTTTATGCCCAAAGGGATTTACTGGGTTACCCTTACCAAAATTATCTCCTAAATTAAAAGGAAGAAAAAATGTATTTGCCCCATTTAATTTGGTAGTCATATAAGCTTCATCGGTATCTACCGCAAAATGAACAATACATCTACCGAAATTTAGTAGCGGCTGTGAGATGTCTCTCTTAAATTTAAACTGATTTTGCCCATGTACCTTAGCATTTTGTCCTGTCCAGTGGTTTTTTAATTCCATTGTGGCAAATGGTAAACCATTTACAAAAAGCACCATATCAATCTCTTCACCAGGGTTGTTTAAAGAATAACGTAACTGGCGGGTAACGCTAAATTGATTATGGTCAAAATCCTCTTTAACTTTTGTACTGCTACTGGCTAAAGGTAGTGGGTACAATAAGGTAAAATGCGCATCATCCACGTCTAAACCTTTACGATACAGTTTGATTATACCATATTTTTTGATCATACGGTCTAATCGCTCTAGTATTTTTAGCTTCCAATCACTTTGCTTTTGCAATTTAGCCAACTCTTCTTTTTGAGTACTTTCTAAGAAACTCCAAAAGCGTTTTTCATCTATGGCAAATTTTAGGTTGAAATCTTCTGGAAAGCCAATATAATAACCATTGCCACTTCTGTATAACTCGTTTCTATCTGCTAACTCAAAACTACCACTGTTTTTAAAACTTTCAATGGTATTTCCAGTAAGGCATTTTTCTATGGAAGCTTCTAAGGCTTGTTCGTTTGTTTGTGATGGCATAAAAGGTATTATATATAAGATTTTTTATAGCATTGACCGGGATGGTTAGGTGTATGAGGATATTTCTTTTCTAATATGCCTTCTTTAATCATTTCTGGTAAAATTTTATTTTGTATATAGCTTGGTTCTCTATTAATAGCATGTGCTATTTCTTCTAAAGATTTATAATCATCGCAATAATTTGCAATAAGATCATGTAATTCCTGTTTAGGTACTTTTTTTCTTTTTGATGAACCAATTTTGTTTCCAGAGGTGTCAACCTTTTGTGTGGAGGTGTCAACCTTTGGAACAGAAGTGTCAACCTTTGAAACAGAAGTGTCAACCTTTGGAACAGAAGTGTCAACCTTTGGAACAGAAGTGTCAACCTTTTGGACAATGTTAAGATGATAGCTAGTCCACCTTCCCTTATTTTCTGAAATTAAATATCCTTCTTTACATAAATCTTGAAGTAATTTAGTGATATCGGTTTTATGAAGATCAAGTGCAAATTGTAAACGATTATTACTTATTTCTCCTTCTATTTCGCAAATAGCTAATACAGTTAATCTATCCTTTCCTATATATTGAATATTATTTCCAAAAAGTCTTTGCAAATGTTCTAAAGTATCTTGTGGTAAGATACTAAACATGGGCATATTTAATTCTATACGGTCAGGCTGGTTTGTAACATTCAAATACGGACTTTGCCAATGTGCCTGATCCCACCCTGAAAAGATTTTATTAACCCCACTACCTGCTTTTTCTGCACTTCCAATCATCATAAACATTTTCTGGAGGTTAGGATTCCTACATTCACTAATACCACCTAAATAATACTGGTGCAAGGTTACCAATAATGTACCTGGGTTAGAAAAGCGGAACATCTCTTTTCTTGATTCTATAATAATACTGCCTGGAGCTGTATAATCTGCATGTACCAAAGTATTAATAAAAGCTTCACGTAAAGCAACATGCGCAGGTGTTTCATCTTTTCGCCTACCTTCTTCCAATATAAAAGGTTTGGGCAAACGAAGTGAAATTTTAGGCCAAACTCTTAAGTAAAATTGAAATAGATTTGCCTCCCAACTACCGTCGGGATGAATACGATCTGTCCACCGTACAGTTTCGTCTTCAGAAAGATTTTCTCGATAATCAGGAAAAAATGAAGGTGATGCTTCTATATCAGTAATACTAAGATTTTTACCAAACATTAGAATACCTGCTAATGTAAAACCTTCCCTTTTACTTACTCTATCTCTACGGTAACCTCCAAGTTGTGTTAATAATTCAATATCCGTTAAGGTTAACCACGGGTGAGTAGGCTTATCTGAAGAAAATAATTGACGATATCGTTTAATACTATCCACATCTATATCGTCCATACTATATCCAATTAAAATTCTGCTATCATGATGAAGAGAAGGGTCAGCATCTGCTAGCATACGCCTTACTTCATCATCAGTACATTTATAATCTCCCTCATAATTTCGTTTGAAAGTATTTCCAAAAGGTATCTTTGTTTTAAAAATGGGCTTTTCCTCCCGTTTTGCAACCCTTACATTAAAAGCAAGAACAGTTTTATTATCTGCCTTTATCTCTTTTACATCATCATTTACAAAAATATTACGACTAACAGTTGCAGGATTGTTTACACCATTCCAAAATATCTTCTTATAGTTTTCGATTTGCTCTTTTTCTAAGCCTTCTACCTTAAAAAATCCTTTTTTTTCAGTAACACCAAGAATAATTAACCCCCCTTCTGTATTAGCTAATGCAGAATAAGTTTCCCAAAAGCTTTGTGGAAAGCCATTTAATGCAGATTTATATTCTAAATCGCTTGATTCATTCTCGGGAAATATATTGTATATTTCTTCCAAAACAGGCAAACCTGAAGGATTAAACAAGCTGAGTTGTAAATTTTTCATGTAACCAAATTTATTAAATCCGAGCCGAACAACATTTTTTTAATTAAGTAAATTATTTGAAATAAAAATTTCTTTAATACTTTCCCAATCCAGCTCTGTATTCCTCATCAATCTTTTACTCTTGGTATGTTCTAAATCAGAATAATTTATCTCGATCAATTGAAGACCATTTTTAGGAATTACTATCCTGCGTTTTTCGTCGTATTGTTTGCGTTGTTCGCCTCTGGATACGCCTGATGAAGTTATCCTCTTATCAAAAAATTTTACTTCTTCTGTATGTTGCCTTTCCCTGTATTCAATTACTAATTTCAAATCTGGGTAATAAGCATCTACGGGTAGTTTTACTCCAGAATCTCCTCTTAAAAAGTCGAAACGATATTGTCTTAATGCTTTTTGTTTCAACAATTCATCGCATAAATTAATAACATAAGCTCATCACTTTCTGTACGGTTATTATTTATTAAAGCCTGAGTTTTGACTTTAGGTGGCCTTACTTTTTCTTTAATAATAGAGGGCTTTGCTTGCTCTCCAATGCTTACCACTTTACGGAAATCCTGAACGGTATAACCATTTCCAATACCAAAATCATAAGCAAAAAAGCCCAGTTTTCTTATTTTATTTCTAATACTTTTCTGTTGCTGTGTATCAGAAATTAATTTTTCCTCTATTAAGGCTTCAATTAATTTTGCTTCTTCTTGACTAAAAATGGCTTTTCCTTTCATCTTCTATAACTAATTATAAACCTTAATCTTCCCAGTTACCGCACTATTTATCAAACTCGCCTTATACTCCTTTAGCTTTTCTATCTCTTTTTCTTTGAGGGAAATGGTGTTAGAGATTTTATTAGAAACATTTTCAATATATTTTGAAATTTGTTCTTGTTCTGTTTTTGAAGGATAAGGGAACAATATATTTTTAATTACGTTTACGGCAATACCTGGCTGTGCTGCTGACTGAGATAATCTGTTAAAATCTGCAATTTTAATAGCTTCACCTAACCAAATCAAACTTTCATTGTTAATTATGTAAACCACAATTGCATGTTCTGATGCAAAAAATTGACCTTTAGCAAAATTAACATTACCACATAATGCACCTTGCCTTCCAATTAAAATAAATTCTCCCTCATTTGTAAATCTATCTGTATATCCTCTAAATCCATTTCCACCAAAAACAGGATAACCTTCCTCGGTAAATTTTTCTGATGAAATTGTTTCTCCACTTTGAAGTCTTGCAATATATTTCAAAGCTTTCACCTCCCAACCCTCTGGAATTTCTCCAATCCATTCTACACCGCTATCTTTTAGTTTTGAATTTTTATCTAAACCTTTGGTTACCGCTTGATGTATGAGAATTTGCCTACGTTCTTTTAATAATTCTATTTGCTTTTCTTTAATAGCAATAGCTTGCTCTATTAAAGCAGATTTTTTATCTAGGAAATTGGCAATGGCAGTTTGTTCTTGTAAGTGTGGAACAAGGAAAGGGATTTCTCTCATTCTAGCCTTGGATAAATCCCACTGCCCAATCCTTACTCCGTCGGAGGCAGAGCCGAAAAAAGAAATAAATAATTTACTTCTTATAGCATAATGGAAGTATTTTGCATGCACATCGGTTCTAAGATTAAAAATAAAATAAGCTGGACTAACAATTCCATCATATTGTGAAATGCCATATGAGCCTTGCCAAGCCTTCATCTTATTCATTCCAAATTGTCCTTTTCTTAAAACTTTATAGTTAGATAAATCATCAGGTATGAAATTGTGATTTTCAGTCTCGTTCTCCAAATCCCTAAGAATAACACCTTTTTCTCTGGTTATTGAAAGAAGTGGTAAGTCGACTCTATTATTCTCAGAAACTGGTGTTAAAATCACACCTAGTTTTGAAATTTTCCACCCCTCAGGAATTTCTCCCAACCATTCCACACCAGAATCTTTATAGCTATCGTATTTTTTCAGCTTAATTTCCATTGTTTTTGTTTTTAAGCTGTTTGTGGGTTTGTTCTAAATGTTGTACAAAATCTTGTGCTACTTTAGAGAGTTCGTTTTTGTGCTGTTCTTGCAAGCTTTTTACTCGGTAGCCAACAGAAATAATGACATCAAGGTTGTAGTATCTGGTATCGTAAGTTTTTCCGTCATTGGCAGTATGTCGGAAATTCCGACATACTGAATTTTCCTCCAGCTCTCCCTCCTTAAAAATATTCCCTAAATGCTCGGTAATGGTTGTTCTAGCTTTACCAAATAGTTCGGCCATTTGCGCTTGGCTAAGCCAAACGGTTTCGTTTTCTAAACGGGTTTGTATTTTGGTTTGCCCATCTTCGGTTTGGTAGAGTATTAATTCTGAATGCATTGCTTAAGCTAAGTTTAAAATTTCACGGATTAAACCATCGCTTTCGTTTTCTAAAGCCAAAATATCTGCTGTTACTTCTTCTATACTTCTTAAAGGTTTATGGCGATAAAAATATTTGTTAAAGCTAATTTCGTAGCCAATTTTGGTAGCATCTAGGTTAATCCATGCTTCGGCTACATGTGGTTTTACCTCTCTTAAAAAGTAAGTGTGTATGTTTTCTTTTAAGGGGACGTTTTCGGTATCTCTTAAATCAGATTCGCTTTCATAAGTTAAAAATTCCCCTTTTTTACTGGTTGCAAAATAGCCATAATCTGCTAAATCTTCTTCTTTACAACCTAAATGAGCCAGCAATTGGTCTAGCTTTTCGCTTTGAAGTTTAACGATACCTTTTTCAACTTTTTCGGCAGTTTCATCATACCAAGAAATGGCATTTAAGATGGCATTTTTTTCTGAAGCAGAAATTTTAAGGTCATGCTTTTTCAATGCTTTATTTATTAAAAGTATAAAGGCATTAAAATCGCTATATGCTGCTGTGCCTATTTCAGCCATTAAGGTATGTGCGGTATTCATTAAATCTAAACCTTTTTGCCAGATGGTAAGGCTGGTTAAAGCTTTGCATTGTTTTGCATTTAGGTTCAGCTCATTTTTATCGCACCAGTCTAAAATTTCTTTTTCATGAGTGTCTAAATCTGTATAAATAGCTTCTCCAAACTGGGAATAAGCCCATTCCATAGGTTCACGTAAGCTCTTATCAAAACGTAATTCGGCTATTTTTTCTGTAGAAAATTGTGCTTTTAAGCGTTTTGGTCTTTCTATACTTACTTTATAATAACCAAAATCGCTATTATCAAATACTTTAGCAGCAATGCCATCTTCTGTTCCTGTTTTTTCTATGGCTTGCATTTGCTCATACACATTTACAATCTCATGGATATGTTCTGGTGCAAACTCACAATTTTTATTTCCTAAGTTTTTACGCAGTTTACGGTATAACTGCCCTGCATCTATTAGTTGTACTTTCCCTTTACGGTTTTGGCTTTTATTATTGGATAAGAGCCATATATAAGTGGTGATGCCTGTATTATAAAAGAGGTTATTAGGCATTTGCACTATGGCTTCCAGCAAATCATTTTCTATAATATACCTACGGATATTGCTCTCTCCACCGCCAGCATCGCCAGTAAAAAGACTACTTCCATTATGTACAGAAGCTATTCGGCTGCCCTTAGCACTTTGCGAAAGTGGTTTCATCTTGTTCACCATTTCCATTAAAAACAACAACTGTCCATCTGATGAACGTGGCGTAGCATCTACCTCTTCTTCATTGCCCCAATAATCTTTTAGCTTAATTTTAAAGCGAGGATCTATAATGTCTTTTCCGTCTTTAATATACTTCTGTTCACTAGCCCATGATTTACCATATGGAGGATTAGAAAGCATATAATCGAAACTATTTCCTGCAAATTCATCAGTAGAAAGTGTAGAACCTACCCTGATGTTTTCTGGGTTATTACCCTTAATCATCATATCAGATTTACAGATAGCATAGGTTTCATCATTTATTTCCTTACCATATAAGTAAACATCTCCTTTGGCTTTTATCTTTCCATCTTCGTCTTTGATAAAATTCTGAGATTCTGTGAGCATCCCACCACTACCACAAGCAGGGTCATAAATCGTCATTACCGGTGGCAGGTTGTCTTTTATCGGTTCAAAAACCAAATGAGTCATTAAATCAATAACTTCTCTGGGGGTAAAATGCTCTCCGGCTTCTTCGTTATTTTCCTCGTTAAACTTCCTTATCAGCTCCTCAAAAACATAACCCATTCCTAAGTTAGAAAGAGCCTGAAGTTTTCTGCCATCAGGATCAGTTTTCTCAAAAGGAGTAAGATTGATATAAGGAGAAGTAAATTTTTCTAAAACGTTTAAAAGCACATCTTTACTTGCCATGTGCCTTACTTGGCTTTTTAACTTAAATTTCTCAATAATTTCCTTAACGTTATCGCTGTAGCCATTTAAATAATCCTCAAAGTTAGCTTGTAAAATTTGTTGATTGTTAGTTGCTGTATCATGTAAACGTTGCAAGGTCCATTCGCTGGTATTGTAAAATACATAGCCAGAAGCTTGTTTTAATCCATTATCATCCCATTCGGTAAACTTTGCTTCATCACGTTGGAAAACAAGTTCTTCTAATACTGCTTCTTTTGTAGGTTCTAGTAAAGCATCTAAACGGCGTAAAACCACCATGGGCAATATCACATCACGATATTTTCCTCGGACGTAAACATCGCGTAGGCAGTCATCAGCAATAGACCATATAAAAGAAACTAATTTATTATGTACAGCTTGATTCATGAATTTATAAATGGAATACAGTTTATGCTTTATAGTGCTTTCAAATTAGATTTTCAAATATAAAATAAAAAAATAGCAACTCTATAAGCATTTTTTTCTTGTATAACTCATGGTTTAATGTATAATATAGATCCTTTAACATTACCAATAAGCTTAAACCTTAAAACACCACTTCCTTACCATCGCATCAATAATCTTCCTAAAAAAATCATCCCATTCCCCCATCACCCAAAATTCAACTCCGTCTGATAAAACACCTTACCTATGGGTACTTCTGGTACTGTTTCTTTCTTATCCGCAGCTTTTACAATGGCTGTCTTTGGTTTTAAGGCTTGGGAGCTGCTATTTTTACTTTTCTTTTTGCATTTTCAACCCGTGACAATTCGTCACGGTTTCATTTCCTTCGGCTTTCAGCCGCTGTTTTAGTTTCCGCCAATAAGCATTTGGGTCAATACTTTCCGTAAGCACTGCAACCACATCAATAATGGAAATATACCACTTCTCCTGCCCGCCATCCCACACTGTGCGTACTTGTTTTTCTTCAAAAGATTTGTATAGCTTCTCTTTTACTCATTTTTGATTAATTTGAATTGTAGTTTTGAGCAAAGCCTAAATACTAAGTAAACGGTCTCGGCATTCTTAGGCGTTGTCTTCTAAAATATCAACTCCATATATGCTAGAAACTGCCATTATAGAATAGCGTTCCCATTCTACTTGATTTTTACTATATCTACTGTTTACAATTTCTAATTTCCGTCTTAAAACTTCTGCTAAAAAGTTGCCATTACCACAAGTAGGTTCTAAAAAACGTGAGTCTATTCTTTCAGTTTCATGCTTCACCAGATCAAGCATAGCACTTACCTCACGTTGGCTCGTAAAAACCTCCCCATGGTCTGTAACTCGTTTTTTTGATTTTACTTGTATAGTCAATTTATAAGATTATGTTTTTCTAATTAAGACATTTAAATATAAGGAACAGTTATTAATATGATAATATTTATATTAATTTATGCTCACAAAAGCAAACACTTATTATGATTATTAGAAATAGCTAGATTGTTAAACATTTAAATTTAAAGCTTATACAATAATATATAACTTTTAATCTTTAAGTACTATCTTCTTTGATGAAAATATCTCCTCATCACCCAAAATTCAACCCTGTTAGTTCAACCTCACCCCTTTTCATACAATAAAATCCCAACCCTATCTATGTGCTGGCGGAGTTCTATATTTTCTATTTTGGATAACAGACTAACATCAAATTGATAAGGTAAATATAAATCATCCAAAGCCCATTCTATTTGATGCTGAGTTTTTAAATCTAAAGATTGGCCATCCAAAACTAAATCAATATCTGAATATACTTGATGATTTCCTTTGGCTCTAGAACCATAAAGCCATACTTTTTCTACTGCTGGAAAGGCAGAAAATACTTGGTAGATTTTAGCTAAATCTTTTTCTAATAACCCAATTTGATTTTTATAGTAAGTTTCCTTGTTGTCCACTTCTAATTTCTTCTATTTTTTCTTTAAAGCTTAATAACAATGGATGATATTTTGTGATAATAGTTATAAATATCTCATTGGCAATAGCTTCATTATAAGTATGTGAAGATTCATTTCTGCTTAAAATCATATCCATCCAAGCATGACCATCGGTGATAAGATTTACCTGGGCAGCATAACGTGTAGCATCTTTACTACCTCTTATTTCTGTCTGACCTTGATCTTTCGCAAAATCTTGCATCACTTTCCATGCTAATTCATGCGTAAACTCGAAACTCTGAATTAAACCTTGCTTAAAAATATCTTCTATACTTAAAATAATATCTTCATAAACTTCATCATCTTCAAAATTCAATTGATCGAATTGATTTTTAATAAAATGAATATTATGACTAAGCTTTGCTAAAGCTCTGTTATAATTGCTGAAACGTTGTTGCCATCTTATGTCTTCCATAAACTTAACGTAAACTTATATTATTTGTAAGCCAATACAATAATACGTAACTTCTTTACGATTTTATCCCACTTTCTTTTTAAATCATTCCATTACCCCATCACCCAAAATTCAACTCCGTCTGATAAAATATCTTACCTATGGGTACTTCTGGGACTGTTTCTTTTTTATCCGCAGCTTTTACAACTACAGTCTTAGGTTTTAAGGCTTGGGAGCTGCTATTCTTACCACGCCTTTTATTTATTTCTTTTAAAATTTCTTCTCCGCGGTAATTATCTAAAGGATAGCGCATACGTTCCTCTTTTGCTATTTCTACAGACTGGGTAGATTCTTCTTCGGATATATGGAAAGCGCCAATAAGCTCGGCAGGACTAAAATCTTTACTGTTGATGCTTTGCGCTTGGCCGCTTATATCTGTTAAACCACTGTAATGTAAAGAGGTACTAACCAATAGGATACTTCCACCAGGTAATACCACATCAGGATTCCATTCTTGCTCGGGAATAACTGAGCCTCTGGCAATGTCAATATCTTGGTAGCTTAGGTATTCATAATAGTTTTCTCTGAAATTAACAGCTACCAACATCAAGCGTAACACCGCATGTCTGCCATATTTCAACTGCTGTAATTGGGTATTTTCTTTAATTTCTGGGAGCTTTACTTTAACCTTACCTGCTTCCATAAAACAAAGCGGACGCACAGCTAAAGCCATATTCATAGGAGAATGTGCATTAAATTGAAAACCTAGCAGATGTTCTAAATTTCCATCATGTAAATCGCGGTTACCACGTTCTTTGGTTAAATTATCTTTAATACATTTCAGCAAAGTAACGTTCAGTCGGTTAATCATTTTACCATCACTATTGCAGCAAAATGTAGAGAATACCGATCTTAAAATACGTCCACAGTTACTGGCAAGACCAAATTCCATAGCACTCTCTTTGGTAGAAAGTGTTTGCTTTACTTTGGCTGCTTTGGTTTGTACAATTTCTGTATCACCAACGGTGCGGTAAACGAGGTTTCCTATTTTACCGTGTATACGTCCTTTTTTATCAATAATGGCCATATCGTAGATTTTAAGGTTAAATATAAGAATTGTTAAGTTTAGATTCTTATTATTAATAGATAAATTAATAATTATTAACAGTATAACTCCACAAAAAATAATAAAAACGTGGACTTAATATGGAATTATTATGGAAATAGTATTGATTTAATATGACTATAAATAGATGAATTTAAAGTATTAAATGGTTATTTAAGACTATTATTACTTTTTTGAATTATAGCTGGGTGGTCACATGAAAGCTGTAAACTTTTACAGTGAGATGTTTCACTTTGTTGAACAAGACGGAAGGTAAAGGCTCCCTTACTCTCACCAATAAGTCATGCTGACGATAGGAAGCA
>NZ_DLHN01000040.1 GCF_002483235.1 Pedobacter glucosidilyticus
ATAAAGATATTTACCCTTGGCGGTGCTATTTCTGGAAACTGTGCAACTGGCGAAGAGTTAATGGCCAATAGTCCCATGAAAACAATTACCACAGAAAGGGCAATTGCCAGAACCGGCCTTTTTATAAACTTGTTAAACATGATTTTAAATTTAGATGTAGGCCTTATTCGGCATGTAAATGATTTAACTCTGCCAGTTCTTTCTCAAAAGACACAAACTCGCCTTTTATTTGCTCATTATTTTTAACCTTTCCTAAACCTTCGGCAAGAATTTTATCTTTTACGCTAAGGCCAGATTCCAAAATATATAAATGAGGTAATTCATGAGCAACAGTAATTTGCTTTGCTTTTAAGACATTGTTTTTATCTACGATGTAAACAAACTTTTTGTCTAAAACATCAAAAGTTGCTTTTTGAGGAATGATAATAGCGTTTTTAAGAACTACAGGCATCAAAATATTGCCTGTTTCACCATGCCTTAAAATACCTTTAGGGTTTTGAAAAGTGGCTCTGAAAGCGATATTACCTGTCTCGTTATTAAAATCGGCTTCAATAGTTTCAACAAAGCCCGGGTAATCAAAAGTTTCTTTATTTGCCATTTGCAGATATACTTTTTGCGCATCTTTGGTTTTAGCAAGCTTTACGTTATCTAGATACTCGGCTTCAGGCACATTAAAATACACCCACATTTTACTATTGTTAGATAGGGTAGTTAATAACTCACCCTCTTCTATCAAAGAGCCTAAACGGGTATGAAATCTATCCATAATTCCATCAAATGGGGCTCTTATTTCTGTAAAACCTAAATGTGCTTGCGCTAAAGAAAGTTCGGCTTTTGCTTTATTAAGTTTAGCTTTTGCCAGAGCAAGCTCATTTTCAGAAACAATGTTTTTATCTCTAAGGCTTTTGGTATTTCTATACTCTATCTCAGTAAAATTCATTTCGGCTTTTGCTTTTTCAACTTCGGCTTCATAAATAAGTGGCATAATCTTAAACATCAATTGCCCTTTTTTAACAAACTGACCTTCGTCTACAAAGATTTTTTCTAAATATCCTCGTTCTTGAGATCTTAATTCTATATGACTAGCAGACTGTACCTGACCCACATATTCTTTATACACAGAGGTGTCTTTTTGAATTGGACTAGTAATAGTAAAATTGGTATCTTCTGCTTTTTCATGTTCATGATTTTGACAAGCAGAAAATAAAGCAATGCCTACAATAGCGGTAAGCATGAATAATTTTTTCATTCGATTTTTTTGATAATAAGTGATTAAAAAAAGGAAGGATATAGCAATAAAAGTTTCTAATTTCTACGTAGTGAGAAAGACTAGAATTGTTAAATAAATTGCGATGATCCCTTTAAAAGATTGGCTTAAATGAAATATTTAAACCTTAAAGTACTAAGCTATTAAATAGCTTTTCCAGGAATGGTGTAAAATAAATAAAGCAACCTGAGGCTGATTTTGGTAGGACTGTAAAAGTTGAGTAAATAACCTTTTAACGGATGAGCTGCTGTAAGAATCAATAGCTGTTGTTATATTCCAATTTAAAAGCCCAATATGGTCATTGATATGCTCAAAACGCTCTTGATCATCAGCAGCTTCTTCCTGATAAGGTTTGGGAAAAGACTCTGATGGTAAGTGAGGATGATATTGTTTAACGTAAGTACCGCTATGAGTTAAATACTGATGCGTTAAAATCTCATATTTATCATTAGCGGATGACTCTTTTAACTGGAGGCTTGTTAGAAGCGTAAGAAAGAATAAAAAGAGTTTCATGTTTAAACTGAGTAATTGGTTTACCTTACTTTTTAAACTCTCGTTTTTATTTCTCTTCAACATGATGTGCAAAGTTAGAAATATAAAAAGAATAAAAGCAACTTAATATCCTGTTGGAAAAGAAGTTATTTTCATTAATAGGCATTAAGAAATTATCTTACTTTAGCATAGGGATATATTTCTCTCTGTATTCAAACAATAACCAAACATTTACAGCAAAAAAGACTAAAGCTATAGGTAAACCCGATGGCTCGTTAAAGATATGGGTAAGTAAAATACCAACAGTTATGGGTAATACCATGATAGCTGCCAATGCTCTAAACCTTGGGATGATAATTAGAATACCTCCAACAATTTCTACAACCGCTACTAATGGCATCAGCCAAACGATGGTTGTGTAAGCCGCCATGACTTTTACCATACTTTCGGGCATATCTTCTGGCATAGGCATATAATTAAAAAATTTATTTAATCCTGCATTGATAAACATTAACCCAAAAAGAAGACTTAAAATAAATAGTATTTTACTTTTCATGATGTTGGTTTTACTTGGTTTAGATTTTTTAGTAATACAAACTAAATATATTAAATATTAGTAGGAACGTAAAGAACAAATTACAATCAAATGCTGAAACATTTACAACTGTTTTAATCGTAGATGGTTAATATTGTCTAAAATTAAAAATAGATGAACAGCAGAGAAAGGATTATTTTATTATTACTTGCGGCTTTAAACTTTACTCATATTCTTGATTTCATGATTATGATGCCTTTGGGAAATTATTTGATGCCTTATTTTAACATTTCTTCTCAGCAATTTTCTATGCTGGTAGCAGCTTATACTTTTAGTGCAGGTGTATCGGGCTTTTTGGCTGCTTTTTTTGTTGATAAATACGACAGAAAGCAAGTATTATTAAGAGCTTACGCTGGCTTTTTAATTGGGACATTATTTTGTGCGCTATCACCAACCTATAGTTTACTATTAGTTTCCAGAATTGTTGCTGGTATTTTTGGAGGTTTAATTGGGGCACAAGTTTTATCTATTGTAGCAGACTTGATTCCTTACGAGAGAAGAGGAATGGCTATGGGGGTTATTATGGCTGCATTCTCAGTTGCTTCGGTTTTTGGTGTTCCGTTTTCTTTGTATTTAGCTAATATTTTCAATTGGCATGGTCCTTTCTTTTTTGTTGCAGGTTTAGGCGTCATACTAGTACCATTTTTAATGAAATATTTACCTAAAATGGATACACATATAAAGCCCGCTGGAAGTGAAAAAGTTGGTCCTTTAAGATTAATAAAAGATATTGCTAAAGATAAAAATCAAATGCTGGCTCTTGCTTTATCAGCAACTATTATGTTGGGTCATTTCATGATTATCCCTTTTTTAAATCCTTTTATGGAATTTAATAAAGGGTTTAGTAAAGTACAAACGCCCATGATATACATGGTTGGTGGAGCTCTAACGCTGGTGAGTTCTCCATTTTTAGGTAAATTAGCAGATAAAATAGGTAAACATAGGCTGTTTATCATGATGGCTATTACAACCACTATACCTATTGCGTTGATAACTAACTTACCTGATTTCCCTTTTTACCAAGTTTTATGTATCACCGGTTTTTGGTTTGTTGTATCAAGCGGAAGGATGATACCTGCACAAGCTATGGTAAGTAATGTTGTAAGTACAGAAAGAAGGGGAAGTTTTATGAGTATAAACTCATCTGTGCAACAGATATTTGTGGGTTTAGCTTCGGTGATATCAGGTTTTATTGTGGTTAAAAGAGCCGACAATGCTATTCTGCATTATGATATTACGGGTTATATCAGCATAGCTATTACTTTAATAAGTATCTATTTTGTATCTCAATTACATGTAAGAACCAAAACTAAGAATACACTGTAAACAAAAGGGTAGCTATTATTTCATAGCTACCCTCTGTTTTGAAATAGAAAATGGTTATTACTGTACTTGCTCTACTCTGATTGAAGATATTCTATCATTAACTGAAGAACTGAAGCAGCTTTGATCAGAGGTAAAAGTTCCAATAAGAGTGTCAAAATTGTTATTTGCGTAAACTCTAACCCTTAAACCTGAAGGAACTCTTATTGATGAGGCGTCATCGTTAACAAAACCTAAAGCCTGTAATTGTGATAAAGTATAATCACCCACACTTAAACTAGCACTCCACCCAGTATAATTACATCCTTGGCGTACTGTTACTTTTGGTATTTCCCAATACCTAACATTAGACCAAGTTACAACAGAATTTGTTTTATTAGCATCTTCATCTTCTCTGCCATAATTACCATATTTCATGTAATTAGTTCCATCACCATTTGTTGGCACTTGGTTTTCTTCACAAGAGTATTTTTCATCACCATTTACATATATGACAATACGTCCTGGTCTTGATGCAATTTCTTGAAAATGCACAACATTAATTGTTGTAGGTGTATTCAAAATATTTGTAGCAATAGTACGGCTACCAACTTCGTTGGTTACTCCATTAGGCACAACTCTTAATTGTCCTCCATTTACAGCTCCATCACCTCTAATTTGCAGTAGTGTAGCTCTTTGCGCACCACTTATGATGATACCTCCCCATATTTGAAAAACCGCATTATTGGCAAAAACATTATTGTTAATTGTAATAATACCTTCAAATTGACGAATATCACCAGTATCATAATTGTCTTGAATTCTTATTTCAGAACGGTTTCCTGGAGCTTTGTGCAGTGTAAAAGTATTTCTTTTATTATTACTAGCACTGTAGGTATAACTAGCTGCATTGTTAGAGCCATAAGAAGTTCCTGATGTACTTCCACTAACATTCATATACCATGCATCACCATTATTCCAAGTTCTTGTTTCTACGCCATTACCATCTTCTAAGTGTACTCTTTGGTTAGCTTCAATGGTAGAAGTTATTTCTGACCAACCAGAACCATTTTCTGCTGCCGCAACGGTAATTGCATTTTTACTTCCTTCATTTGTATTTAGCTGCTCTACTGATGTTTCTTTGGTGTCTTTTTTACAAGCTACAACTAGGGTAGATGCTGCAATTATTAATAAAGAAGCTTTTTTTACTGAAAAGCTTAAGATAGAATTTGAATTATTTTTCATGTTTAACTTTTATGGTTTTTATTGTTTAATTGGAGTTTCGTTAAATTAGATTTTTTGTTATTTGGATTTGTTTTCCAGCCTCCTTTCTCCCTCTTTCTTTAAGAGGACTTTAATTTAAAAATGAGTATTATTTATGTTACAATTGGTTAGGCTAATATCTGTATTTGGTTGACTATTAAGTAATAGCCCAGAAAGTGATACCAAAGGATATTCGAGAAAACAAACATTGATATTAATAAAAAAGAAAATATATGTTTTATAAAATTATAATTTAGAATAATTTTTGATGCTATTAATATTATAAGATTAATTTAATTTCTTTATAAAAACATGAAACGTTTGCGTAAAATAAGATGGCATTTTAATTTTCACCAGAATCTAATTGGCTGTAACACTTTATATTTATTGTTAAGTGTTAACCCTATCATGATTTCTTGAGTACCTTTTGAGACAGCATTTAATGGAGATGTTGTTATATCATAAGCATAGCTGATGTGTACCAAAGAAGATATATTAAAGCCTAACATACCAGAAAAAGCATCGTTTTCTCTATAGCTACCACCCAGCCACAGTTTATCTTTAAAAGTAAATTTTACATTATAATCCAACGTAGGTTTTAATGGTTTTATCCACTTAAGCATCAAAGATGGAATAAGAGTATAATTATCATCAAACCAAAATTTATAACCAGCAGTTATAAAATAGTGAGGTACTGTGGTAGCCTCTTTATAAGTATTATCATCATTAAAAACAATATTTTGTGGCAATACTTGCTGTATAGAAGCCCCAGCAAAATAGGTGGGTGCATATAACCAAACACCAACATTTACATCAGGCTTAAGCCTACTTACTTGGCCACTTGATAAAGCTTGGTCTGCTGCTTCGCCCGGCTTTAAATCATCAAAATTGATATTACTGTGAGATACCCCAGCACTAAGCCCTACTGCTAAATTTACATGTGCAGATATACCTAAATGATAGGCATAAGAAATATTAAAGTTGCTTTGTTTTAATGCTCCTGCTTTATCAGTAGCCGCTACAAAACCCAAACCATGGTGTGGGGCCGAGGTAATATATTCATATTGGTATTTGTATACATAGAAACTCTCACCTGTCATATCAAAAGAAGTAGGCGTTAAACGCTCATCTTTTTTACCTAAAGGGAAATGTATACTTAGATAGCTGGTTTCTGGAGCATCCTTTAAACCAATCCATTGTTTACGATTGGTAAATTTAATATCAATATAATTTTCTATCCCTGTTACCGCAGGGTTAATGATATAATTATTGAGAATATATTGTGTGTACTGAGGTTTTTGCTGGGCATAGCTAAGCCCTATACTCAATTGTATGAATAACATAAAAATACAATATCTTCTTCCTTTCCTCTGCACTACCTTACAATCATAACCGACCCAGAATATTTTAAATTTCGTTCTTCAATGGTTATGATGTAATAATAAGCGCCAACTGGTAGATCTTCCCCATTAAATCTACCATCCCAAGCTTGGTTGTAATTATCACTTTGATAGACAACTTTTCCGTATCTATTGTAAATATTTACATTTACAGATGGATAACTGTCTAAGTATTTAATCTCCCATCTATCGTTTGTACCATCCCCATTAGGGGTGAAAACATTTGGGATTTCAGGCTTTTGCAAAACTTTAACAAATACATCATCTGTAGCAACACATCCTGTAGCACTATTAACCGTTAAGGTGTAAGTTATATCATCTGTAGGATTAGCAACTGGGTTTAATACCGAAGGATTATTAAGACCAGTAGCCGGAGACCAGCTATAAGTTAAGCCTTCTCCAGAAGCAACAGCATTTAAGATTGCATTACCGCCAATTAATATTGTTTGATTTTCGCCTGCGCTGATGATAGGCGTTGGATTAACTTTTATACTTTGGCTTAAAACCTCTACACAACCATTAGCCCCTGTAAAAGTATAAGTAATCTGGTGCTGACCCACACCAGCTGATGATGGTGAAAACATTCCATCAGCAGTAACGCCTCTACCTGTAAAAGTTGCGCTACCTGTGAAACCACTAAGCTCTTTTGCTTGCGTAATCCTAAAATTAGCTTGCTCTTGACAAACTTCTGGTATAGGCGCAAAAGAAATTTGAGGAACCGCTTTAAGTGTAATACTCATAATTTTCTCTGAAACACAAGTTTCAGAATAGACTTTGAGCTTTGCAGTTATAATTTTTGTAAGCGGACTATGAAAAAGCGGGAAGATAAAACTATACTCGGCCCCAGAAACCGGAGCATTTACCACCTGATAATAATTTGGATTACTGGATCCTGACGTTTCATTAAAAAACCATTCTATTTTAGTGATGCTACCAAAACTTATGGTTGATAAATCTTTAAATATAACAGGTTGGTTACTGCATAAATTATGAACGTTTAACACTTCAAAATTCGCCTCAGGTATGGCGGCTATCACATTAAGGTTTAATGTGTCTGATTTACTACAACCATTAAAAGTTGCTGTTAATATCACTTCATAATTACCTGCTGCTGTATATTGGTGAATAGGATTTTTTTGTGTGGATGTGTTTCCATCTCCAAAATTCCATACGTAAGTTATGGCCGAATCATCTACTCCGTTTATGGTGGTATTATTGGTAAAAGTAGCTTTGCCTTGAGGTAAGCAAGTAGAAGGAAGTGTAAAATTTACTTGAGGAACCGCTTTAAGCGTGATGATTTTATCTAAATAACTAGAGCAAGAAATACCAGAATAAACTACCATTCTTATTTTAACTTGCTTTATAAGAGGAGTATGAAAAATAGGATAATTAAAACGGTATTGTCTTTTTAAAGAGGTATTTCTTAGTTCCGGAGACTCATCAACTAATTTTAATGCTGGGTTTTGATCATAATCCCAATACCACTCTATTTTTGTTATTTCGCCAAAATCTACTGAAGCTAAATCTTCAATAATTACTTCTTGGTTAATACATAAGTTATTTTCATTTAAGACATTAAATCTGGCTAGGGGTGTACTCCCATTTACTATAAAATCTTTTTCCAAAACCGTTTGGCAGCCCGTAATTGTAGAAGTACCCGTTAATTTTACCCGATAAACACCTTGCGCACTGTAGTTATGTACGCCATCTTTTTGTATTGATGTATTTAAAGAGCCCGAGGCAGGATCGCCAAAATCCCAAACGTAAGTCATGTTGCTATTATCAGCAATGGTACTTGTATTGATAAATGTTGCTATAGCATCATTCAAACAAAAATCAGGCGTTATAAAATCGGTAATGGGTAAAGGGTTTATCTTGATAACTTTACTGATGGCTTTTGTACAAGCATTATTTGTAGTTATAGTAAGCGTTACTGTAAAATCTCCTACAGTAGTAAACACGTGTTTGGGGTTTTGCAAAGTGGAGGTATTACCGTCGCCAAAACTCCATAGCCATGAGGTAATGGTTTGCCCACTTGCAGTTGAAATGTCAGAAAATTGAATTTCTTTACCCACACAACTTGGCGTAGAAAAATTGAAATCGGGGTTAGGAAATGGGTTGATGCTGATGGTATCTTTAAAAACTTGCGACCAACAACCTTTATCAACAGCTACAGATAAGGATACTATCTTATCTCCTGGCGTAGCATAAGCATGATTTGGATTTTGTAAGGTAGAAATATTACCATCACCAAAATCCCAAAGCCATTTATTTACAGTATTTCCTCTACCATCAGTTATAGGCGTAAAATCAATTGTTGATTCTGGACAAAGTTTATTGTTGTAAATAAAGGATGCCGTAGGAGGATTAAAGACTTCAAACTCGGTTGTTATTTCCTCCTCTGCACTACAGCTAGCTGGCGCAGGGTTTAATACTGTAGCTTTTAAATTATACATGCCACTAGTAGTAATTTCGCTAGCGTTTATTTGATAATCATAGAAATAACTGGTAATACCGTTTACTGTTTCAATTTGTGATGGTATAACTGAGAATACAGTATCTCTTTTTAAGCCGTTATTAAAATCCCAAATAATTTTATTGGTTTGATAGGGGAGTTTAAGTTGAACTTGATAATCTTCCCCGATACATAAATTAGATGTTGCATTTGAACTTCCCTTAGGAAAAAAGGAAATATTGGCGTTTAAATTTTTTAAATCAGAGCCAGCTAGGTAAGCATAAGATTCTATACTTCCATAACCATAGGCTATAGCTACAAAACCTCCACTACAAACTATACGGTGGGCAGGATTTGTAGCAGATGAACTTGTAACATCTACTGTGATATAACTATACTCATTATCAATAGTTACAAAACTGCCATTAGGTATAGCGTTATCTACCCTTAAACTTGGTATATCTACAGTTTTAAGAATGATATTTAAATAATGAGCTATGATATTTGTTGGGGCAACCACTGGTACGCTTACTGCCGAGTATAAGGTAATATCAGATAGTGTTTGCTCAATCGGATTTAAAATCGTCATTTCTGGATCTCCTGGAAACCTTACTGTACCGGTATTATTAGGGTTACAAGACTGTGAGACTTGTAATTGCGCCACACTAATAGGTTTAGACCCTTTAATTACAAAAGCTGTACTACCGTAAAAGGTTATAATACTACCTTTTGCATACGGGTTTTGTAATTGAATATTACCCACTTGGGTGGTCGAACCATTTACGGAAACCTCAGTATTATCCTCATTTACAAAAATTCTAATGATATCTTGTGCACCATTTTGAGCATTATAAAATGGTGCAGTTACATAATTTTTACCCCAAGCTGATATAGGAAAAAGCTGCTGATAGAGATTATCTTGCGTAGTACCTGCATTATTTGTACAGAAGCCATTTTGTGTACTTCCAGAAAAAGCTGCCAAAGGCTTACAATTACCAATTGTTTTTATCCTAACACCAGTTACATCCGTTGTTGATTGGTATTGGTAAACATCACCTTTATCTAACCTTACTTGAAATGGCGTTGTTCCAACTCTATTGCTATTATAAACTGAAGCAACTGGTGAGATTTCTATTTGTGTGCTATCTTCTACCCCAACCAAAGTAAACTGCGAAACTCTAAAATTATTAGCGCTAACAGGTACTTGGTCATAAGCCATAGCAATATATTCATTACCTAAAGCTTTGGTGGGTAAAACCAATGTTGCTGCAGACCTAGCACTTCTAGAAATATGCGAATATAAAACAATAGGAACATCAGATGTTACATGGATCCCTCGGTCTTGATACACAATATCAGAACCTCCAACATAGGTATTATTATAAATATTTGGGTCTATATAAACCGGAACGGCTTGATTAGCCAAAACCGTTACCGGAGGCAAGTTAACTCCTCCAGCATTTATGTTTACTGTTGCTTTGCTCTGCGAGGTAATAAAAAGTGTTAATCTAGAGCCTAATCCATCTATATGCCCTGCATAAGCTACCCAAAAATCTGTCCCTCTATTAGATGAATTTTGGGCCATAGCATTTCCTGTAACAATAAAAAACAATACACTGTATAAATACAATACGCGTTTAAAATGGTTCATCTCTTGGATAAAATCCCTCTATAAAGTAAGACTAATTATGGTTTAATTGGTTTAAGCTATTTTTTGTAATAGTATAGCAATTTAGCATAAAAAATTATTTATTTCTTAATGCCAAAATCTCTTTATAATTTAGAATTTTTTCTGATGCTACCTTACCAATATTTTTATCCGATACCAAAATGTTAAGAGTAGAAAGCGATAAGCCCTGCAAGTTGGTTTATTCATTAGCCAAACATGATTTTTTAGGCTTTTTAATAGAGCCTCATGTTGTACAATTGAACCAAAACGGAGGTTTCTCTCTTACTTACCAACGTATTTTCTCTAATACAGCTAATGAGTTTTTGCATATAATTGACGCTACTGATGTTAAACTGATTAAGCTACTTGAGGAGATTGAGCAAAATAACATCATCAAAAAGTATTACAAAAAAACCATTAGACCTTTAGAGTTTTTTGCTAAAAATTGGGATGATAAATTTAGTGATACCGTACGCCCAAAAATAGAAAAGAAACTTACAGAAGCTTTGGCGCTTATCCGCGATAAAGAAATTTACTTGATGGGCAAAGAAGGTTGGCCTGTTGAGAAGCAATTGCACTTGGCAGATGAAGCTGCAACTATCCTTTTTCATTTCAGACGTAACGAAACTGAAACCCGTTATTTCCCAACCATCAAATATCAGGGTTTAAGGATTGATTTTATGTTTAAAGATGCGCAGGTTATCACCAACCAGCCTGCTTTGTTGTTGTTAGATAATATGCTGTATCATTTTGATCAAGGTTTGGAAGGTAAAAAATTACAGCCCTTTCTCAATAAAAGATATATCTCCATTCCCAAATCATCAGAAACTACTTATTTCGAGAAATTTGTTGCCCCACTGATAGAAAAATATCATGTTTATGCAGAAGGCTTTACCATCAATACAGAAAAATACGATGCTAAGCCTATTCTTAAAGTGGTTTATGTACCAGAAGGCGTATCAGAAATACAACTTTATTTTAAATATGCTGATTATGTTTTTGCTGCCGGTAGCGATAGGCAAGTAACCGTTAGAATGGAGAAAATAGACGATGATTATATCTTTCATCGTATTAAACGCTCTTTATCGTGGGAGAAAAGTAAGTTAGACGAGCTTTTAGCTCTAGGCCTCAAAACCAATAGTAACCTTTTTGTGCATTTGCAAGTAGCGCATCAGCATGATGAAACCGATTTATCTTTTTCTGTTTTTGATTGGATAAGTGAACATCATGAAGACCTAGTAGCCAAAGGTTTTGAATTTGAGCAAGACAGTAGCGCCAAAAAATATGTAATTGGCAACAGTAAAATAGATTTAGAAATCCAAGAAAAGAACGATTGGTTTGATATTAACGCTATTGTGCAATTTGGCATTTATAAAATCCCTTTTATTCAGCTTAAAAATCATATCCTCAATAAAAAAAGAGAGTTTACTTTACCTAATGGTGAGATTGCTATCATCCCAGAAAAATGGTTTTCGCAATATGGAAATTTGCTTTCCTTTACGGATGGTACAGACAGTTTAAGACTAAAAAAACTACATGTAGGTTTGGTTCATGATTTTGCTAACAGCGATTTGGCCAGCGTTACCATGGATAGAAAACTGCAACGCTTGGCAGATTTTGAGTTTATTGAGGAAGTTACCGAGCCCACAAATTTTAATGGTACGTTAAGACCTTATCAAAAAGCTGGTTACAACTGGTTCCATTTTCTGCAGAAATATAATTTTGGTGGCTGCCTGGCTGATGATATGGGCTTGGGTAAAACTGTACAAACTTTAGCCTTATTACAAAAAGCTAAAGAAGAGCAAGCAGCACTAGGCATCCATACCACTTCTTTATTGATTATGCCTACTTCTTTAATTTATAACTGGATTAATGAAGCCAAACGTTTTACACCACAACTTAAAATTTGCACACACACGGGTACTAACCGCGAAAAAGACATCAGTATTTTCAGTCGGTACGATTTAGTGATTACCACTTATGGTATTAGTCGATTAGATGTTGAAGTAATCAAAGAGATGTATTTCAACTATATTATTTTAGATGAAAGTCAGAACATCAAAAATCCATCGTCAAAATCTTTTAAAGCGGTTAAGCAACTCAAATCAAAATATAAACTTATACTTTCTGGTACACCGGTAGAAAATACGGTTAACGATTTATGGACGCAGATGTCTTTCATAAACCCAGGTTTATTAGGCTCTCAAACGTTTTTTCAGCAAGAGTTTGTACAGCCTATAGAGAAAAAGAAAGACGAGGAAAAGGCACAAAAGCTTCAGGTTTTGATAAAACCTTTTGTGATGCGTCGTACCAAAGAGCAAGTAGCTACAGAGCTCCCACCAAAAACAGAAAGTTTGTTTTATAGCGAAATGACGGTAGAACAAGCCGAGTTTTATGAGAAAACAAAATCAGAATACCGTAACGAACTGATGAAATCTCTAGAAGACGGAACTTTCTCGAAATCGCCCATACAGATTTTACAGGGCCTTACCAAACTAAGGCAAATAGCTAATCATCCGGCTTTGGTTGATGGAGATTATGAAGGCGAAGCTGGTAAGTTTAAAGATGTTATCCATAAATTAAACAGCGTTGTAGAAGCTGGCCATAAAGTATTGGTATTTTCGCAATTTGTAAAACAGCTAGAACTTTACAAGCAATATTTTAATGATAAAAAGGTTAAATACTCTTATTTAGATGGCTCTACCGCTAACCGAGGAAAAGTAGTAGAAGAGTTTAAACAAGATCAAGACATCCAAATCTTCTTAATTTCTATAAAAGCTGGTGGCGTTGGTTTAAATTTAACCGAAGCTGATTATGTTTTTATCCTAGACCCATGGTGGAACCCAGCTGTAGAACAACAAGCTATAGACCGTACACACCGTATTGGCCAAACAAAAAATGTTTTCATCTATAAATTTATCACCAGAGATACAGTAGAGGAGAAAATTATAGCTCTACAAAATAGAAAACTTAGCGTAGCACAATCTTTAATTACGACAGAAGAAAGCTTCATCAAATCTTTATCAGAAGAAGATATTAAAGAAATTGTAGGGTAAAAAAAGCAGAGTCCGTATTACAAAACCTCTGCTTTAAACCCCTTATAGACTAATTTTAGTCTAACAACAACCAAGTTGTTAACTCTTCTGCAGCTTTGTTATTTTCAAAAACGATGGTATTTCCTTTGTAAGTGTTTAGGATATCGTTATCAATATATTCATTATAAATCCAAGGGTCGCCGGCAGCAAATACTTTACCTTTTCCGTATCTGGCAGTTGCCATAATTACATCGCCTTTATCTGTAATTAAAGCTTTGGCATTTTTGCTTACGCTGATGGTTGATATACCCTTAAGGAATAAATTCTTAGCAGTTTTAAAAATTTCATTACCTGCTTCTGGTACAATTAAGCCTACAGATAAATCTTTCTCCACCGCATTTCTTATTTTATCATTAAAATTTATACCAAATACATTGGCCAGTTTATTAAAATGTGGGAGTTCGCAGTTGACAGAGTCATTAGCTAATAAAACCAAAGTACCACCCGCTTTAACCCATTTTTTTATTGCTTTTATAGCATCCCTATCTACAAAGTTTGGATTAGCTGTTTCCTTTTTAGTGTCAGGATCTGTAATGATATAAACATCAGTACCAGCTAAATTTGCTTTAGTGGGTGCAACAGTTAAGCTTTTAAGAGCCGCACCTTTTTGTTTAAACATTTCTCCCCATTTAGAGTAGCCTGTCATCGCTTTATCTTCCCAGGTGTAATGAAAACGATTGGTTTTACCATCTTTGGTTTGGTATTCATTATTGTAGAAATAATCTAAAGTAACGGTTTTCTTGTCTTGGGCTGTAACGGTAATCGCTAAAAAAGCAAATAAGCAGGCTAAAATGATTTTATTCATGATGGATTTTTTTAATGTGCAGGTTCTATTCTTAAGCCAATATCAGAAACGGCTTTTAATGGGTTATCTCTCATGTTTTGTTCTATAACAAAACTGTATTTCCCCTTTTTAGGGAAACGATAATTTTCTTTAAAAATAAGCTGATAGGTATACAAATTTCCAGAGCCTTTACCTAGCCACTCGCCATCTGGTTTAGCGAGTTGAAACTCTTCTCTTTGAACGGTTTTTTGTTGGTCAGGGTTGGTAACACTTACCCGCACCCAAACATTGGCATATTTATAATCATCTGTATGCCTAAAATTAATATAAATATGATATGGCATATTGATATCCTGAATATCAACCTGTGCTCTTAAGGGTTTATCATAAGACCAATTACCATTTTTAGTAGCTTCAAAAGTATCAATAATAGCATGGTCTGTGCAAGCTTGCATAAACCATACTAAAAGTATGATAAGGCCTTTTAAACAGTTTTTCATCCTTGTTGATCTGGCTTTTTATCTTGGTTAGGATTTCTCCTTTTTTTAAACTTATTCTTTTTAGGTTTATTTTCTCCGGCTACTCCTCCTGGCTCTTGCAACTTAGGCTGCGCTGTCTGCTGCGGCTTAGCTTGCTGTGGCGCTGGCGTATTTTGTCTAGCTTGTAATGGTGGATTTTGTTGATTAGGATTTCTAACTTCCTGACCACCATTTTGATTTCTGTTTTTTGATTTATTACGATTATTCTTCTTTCTATTTCTAGATTTTTCGTCTAACCTGGTTAAGCTATCTTGCCCAACAACGTTTTCATAATCAAAAGATTTTTCGGTCTTAACCAATTCTTCTAAAACAGCGGCGTGGTCTTTTAAATCATCAGGTTTTAAACCTTTTTTATTCATTTCCTGAATTTCCTTAACCCTATCAATATCTAAAGGAATCCAAGTATTATCTTCACCGTAATAGCTAAACCACATCAGCTTTTTAAAGATATCTGTCTTTTGTAAACGGGCCTCACCTTTTTCGGTACGTAATTTTTCTACATTATCTGGGATATGCTTTAAAGCATCCATGTAAGAATCTAGCTCGTAGTTGAGGCAACATTTTAGTTTTCCGCACTGTCCGGCTAGTTTTAAGGTATTCAAAGATAAGTTTTGGTAACGAGCAGCAGCGGTAGAAACAGTTTTAAAATCTGTTAACCAGGTAGAGCAGCAAAGCTCTCTTCCGCATGAACCAATACCACCTAATCTGCTGGCTTCTTGGCGCATACCTATTTGACGCATTTCTATCCTTACCCTAAAAGATTCTGCTAATTTTTTAATAAGCTCTCTAAAATCTACCCTACCATCAGCAGTGTAAAAGAAAGTAGCTTTTGATTTATCTCCTTGATATTCTACATCAGAAAGTTTCATGGCTAAGCCCAATTCTAAAGCAATAGTTCTGGCTTTATGCATGGTTTCATATTCACGCTCTTTGGCACTTTTCCATTTGTCTACATCTTGTGGTGTAGCTTTTCTTAAGATTTTTAAAGGCGCTTTTTCTTCGGTAACCCTTTTACGGTTCATTTGTATTCTTACCAATTCTCCGGTAAGGGTAACATGGCCAATATCATAGCCTCCGGTAGTGGTTTCAACCGCTATCAGCTCACCCGCCTCCAGATAAATATTTTCCTCATTACGATAAAAATCTTTTCTAGAGCCTTTAAATCTAACTTCAACGTAGTTAAAAGGTTTATATGAAGATGGCATATCCATGTCGGACAGCCAATCGTAAACATCTAATTTGCTGCAACCCCCGTCTGTTAAACAAGAGCCATTACTTTTGCAGCCGCCAGGCGTACATCCTCCGCCTGAAGAGCAACTTCCACATCCCATAATTTATAATATATGTTGAGTCCCCGCAGGGAGCGTATTAAACTTTAAAATTTTAACCAAATTCAAAGATACATCTAAAAATAATATCTTCGGATTTGCATTTCTTTCTATATGATAATGAGCTTTTTCTAACTCGTTTGCAATAGCTTCTGCTTTTGCCAGGTTTAAAATTTTCGAAAAATTACTAATAAATTCTAATTCTTTTGCAGATAAATGTATTAAACCTGGTGTTTCTGCCAAAAATAGCATGCACTCTCGCATTAAATTAATGCCATAGCGCAGCAAATTCTTCTGATTCTCTCGGCCCATTTTAGAAAAATCATCCTCAACAAAAGCAACCAATTTTAAACCTTGGTTACCGTAGCAGGCCCTTAACCAGTTGCTTAGCAAATCATGATAATCATTCTCCTCATGTGTCATAAAAGTTAACGCTGCTTGCAAGTTTCCATTGCTTAGGTAAGCTAGTTGCATGGCTTTTTCTTCGCTTAATTGATGTTTTTCTATCAAAAATTTACAAACATCTGCGTTGCTTTGCTTTGGTATCTTAACAATTTGCGTTCTAGAGATGATGGTGTTTAAAATTTGTTCTTGATTTTGAGCGACAAGTAAAAACAAGGTCTTTTGTGCGGGCTCCTCAATAATTTTAAGTAAAGCATTACCTTCTTTCTCCAAATACTCAGGCAGCCACATGATCAACACCTTATACTCGGCCTCAAAAGGCTTTAAACTTAACTTTTGGATGATGCTATGGCACTCGGCAATGTTAATATTGGCCTGTTTATTATCAGCACTTAAATGATTACGCCATTCATCCAAACCTAAATAAGGGTTTTGTAAAAAGCTAGCTCGCCACTCTTCCACAAAAGTGAGGGCAGTATCTTCTTTATGCTTTGCAAAGAAGGGATAAGAGAAATGTAAATCCGGATGAACCAATTTTTGATACTTCCTACATGATGAACATTCGCCACAAGAATCGTTTTCTAAAGGCTGCTCGCAACAAATATATTGCGCATAAGCAACTGCTAAAGCCAAGCTTCCAGACCCCTCCGGACCTAAAAATAATTGAGCATGACTTATCCTGCCATCTTTTACTGTTTTAATCAGATGAGCCTTAACCGTTTCCTGTCCTACAATATCTTTAAACTGCATTGCTGCAAAATAAAAATAAGTATTGAGATTTGCGTACATCGTACTGCGAAATCACTGTTTACTTTACACCAAAAGAGATTACATTTGCTTTAATTTTGGTACGCTATACGCATACCTCAATACTAAATACTAAAAAATGGCAAGATTAATGGCTTTTGATTACGGAAGTAAACGTTTAGGAATAGCCGTTACAGACCCCATGCAAATGATTGCTAATGGCTTAACTACCATACATCCAAAAGACATCATCAGTTTTTTGAAAACCTATTTGCAAACAGAGCAGGTAGAGGCTTTTATTGTTGGCCAACCTAAACAAATGGATGGTAGCGCATCGCAATCTGCACCATTGGTAAATGCTTTTGTAAACCTCTTGAAAAAGAACTTTCCTGATATTAAAGTAGAAATGGTAGACGAGCGTTTTACTTCTAAAATGGCTTCTGCAGTAATTGCCCAAAGCGGCATGAGCAAGAAAGCTAAGCACAACAAAGCTTTGGTTGATACTATTTCTGCTACCATTATTTTACAATCTTACATGGAGCAAAAATCTCTTTTTTAAGAGCTCTTCCCAAAGCAACAAATCAAGCCATCATAAATACTTAAATTAGCCCCATGGAACTTCTTCATGAAACCTTAAAGCTTTACCTAGAGCAGTATTGCGAGCCAGAACCCGAACTCTTAAAGCATATTGATAGGGAAACAAATTTAAAAGTTTTAATGCCTAGGATGGTATCTGGCCATTACCAAGGCAGGGTTATTAGCTGGTTAACAAAACTGGTTAACCCTAAAAATATACTAGAGATTGGCACTTTTACCGGTTATGCTACGTTATGCTTTGCTGAGGGTTTGGCAGAAGATGGTAAAATTATCACGCTAGATATTAATGAAGAGTTGGAAGATAGGGTAAGAGGTTATTTTGCTCAATCTGCTTACGCGGATAAAATAGATTATCGTATTGGTAATGCTATGGAAATCATTCCTACGCTAAAAGAAACTTTTGATATGGTATTTATTGATGCAGATAAGAAAAACAACCTCAACTACTATCACTTGGTTTTTAACCAAGTAAAACCCGGCGGATTAATTATTGTTGATAATGTTTTATGGAGCGGTAAAGTAGTGGCACAAAAAGAAGATAAAGATACCAGCAATATTATTAATTTTAATGATGAAATAGCTAAAGACCAACGCGTTGAAAAACTGATTTTACCTGTTAGAGATGGCTTATTTATCATCAGAAAGAAATAAAAAATGAAAAGATTTAACCTTTATTATGCTTTGTTATTTGTTTGTTTTTCAATGATTTTTTTTCAGGCTTGTTCTCCTAAAACGCAAAGCTATCACAAACAAAATAAGCAAATAGAAAAAACTGCTAATAAAAAAACTAGTGGCAATTATATCAACTACAATGCGGTTTCTTACATAGAGAGGTTTAAAAATATTGCCATTTCATCTATGAATAAGTATGGTATACCAGCTAGTATCACCTTAGCACAAGCTATATTAGAATCGGGTACCGGAAATAGTGATTTAGCTAAATATGCCAATAACCATTTTGGTATAAAATGTACCAGTGATTGGAAAGGCAAAGGTTATTATAAGGATGACGATAAAAAAGACGATTGCTTTAGGGTTTACAACAACCCCGAAGAGAGTTTTAAAGACCATTCTGAATTTTTAAAGCGTAAACGTTATGCACCATTATTTGAGTTGGATAAAAATGATTACCAAGGCTGGGCTTACGGCTTAAAACAAGCAGGATATGCTACCAACCCAAAATATCCACAGCTTTTAATTGGTATTATAGAGCGTTATAACCTTACGCAATATGATAGCCCAGAAGGACGATACGAGAAAATTAAAAGAGAGGATCGCGTTTTAGCAGATATCAACAATAATATCCCTAAAGAAGCTAGTAAAGAAAAAACTACTAATGCCCTTGTTTTAATAGAAGGTAATAAATATGTGGTGCAAACAGGAGATACACTATACAATATTTCTAAACGTTTTGGACTTACGGTTGATGATTTAATGGCACTGAATAACTTAAGCGATAACCATATTAAAATTGGCCAAAGCCTTATCATAAAGAAATAGACATAGATGTTGAGAGTAACTTTTATCTTAATTTTTAGCTTTATGCTATTTGTAAAAGGCTCTTTAGCACAAGGTATAGAGGCAGAAGGTATTGTATTTGATAGCGATACTAAATTTAGACTCACCCGAGTAAAAATCACTAACCTTACAACTGCCACTTCTATTTTTAATAATTCTAAAGGCGAGTTTAAACTCAATCTATCAGCTGGAGATAAAATAACAGCATCTTTATTTGGGTATAAACCAGATACTTTAATATTTAACCCATCGCAAGCAGTCCTTATTTTCAATCTTAAAAGGCTAGCCATTCCCTTAGCAGAAGTTTTAATACAAGACTCGGTAATAAGTGCCAGAAAACGTTTTGAAGAGTTAAGAAAGCAATTTAATAGCCTTAATAGAATAGGAAATAATAAAGATATAATTGCTATAGGCAACCAGGGTGGAGCAGGTTTAAGTATTGATGCTTTATGGAGCGCATTTTCCAGAGAAGGTAAAAATGCCAGAAGATTACAAGAAATTATGGAAAGAGATTATGTCAATAATTTTATTGATGAACGTTTCACAAAAGCACTGGTTACCGAAACAACAGGTTTAAAAGGAGGGAAATTAGAAATCTTTATGCTCAACTATAGGCCTTCTTACTTTTTTGTTTTAGGAGCATCAGAATATGATTTAATTTCTTACATCAAAATAGCTTATATACGCTTTCAAAAATATCCACACTTAGAAGATTTATCAAACTTAAAACCTATTCAAGTAGAATAAACCATGTGGTATAAAACCATATATTGCCCCTGGCTTCATGTAAACGGCATGGCTTTATATCCTTTTATTTTGGTTAAAGAGAAGCATAACTTGAGCAATCAGCAGCTCATCAACCATGAATTAATTCATTTTAAACAACAGATAGAACTGCTTATTCTGCCTTTTTACTTCTTTTATATCATCCATTACTTTATCAATTTACTTTATTACCGCCAGCATCAAAAAGCTTATTTTCAAATTATTTTTGAGCAAGAGGCTTATAAATACGATAAGGATTTAAACTACCTGAAAAGGCGAAGGTTTTTAGCTTTTTTATACCTTTAAAAAGAGAGTTTCCTGTCAAAAAAAGCTTTATAACTTAATATAATTATCAAAATTACGTTCTTTGTGGTATGAAGTTTATCAAAATTGGTATCATTACCGTATTAGCTACTATTTCATTTTGCATGAGCACAACCGCACAACTGCTTGATTTTGAAACAGATACTATAAAAGTTTCTCCTATTTATCCTAAAAAAAATATGCTGGTAAGCAGATTACCTTTTTTCTATATCAAAAAACAAGATTTACCTTTTTATCTGGTAAACAGGAAGGTAAATTATTGGAAAAGTACAGGCTCTTTTGGTTTAAATTTAAATCAAGCTGCTTTTAGCGATAATTGGAGTAGTGGCGGGGTAAATTCTATCTCATTAAGTACTTTATTAAATTATAAAGCGGAGTATAATAAAGATGGCAAAAACTTTATTTCAGAAGTGATATTACAATATGGCAAGCTCAAAAATAAAGACCAAATGCAAAGAAAAACAAACGACCGTATTTTCTGGGATAATAAGGCTTCTTTAAGAATTTCTCAAAACTGGAATTTCTTTGGCTCTTTAAGTTTTGAGTCTCAGTTTGATTTAGGTTATGTTTATAGTAAAGATGCGCAAGGTAATGAAATTCGTAAGCCAATTTCTAAATTTATGTCGCCCGGCTATTTAACCGAATCTTTTGGTTTTGAGTATAAGCCCGAAAAATACTTTAGCTTACGTTTAGGTACAGGTACTGCCCGCCAAACATTTATGTTAGATACTACTTTATACAGAAATAACGCAAAAAACTTTGGTGTTCCTATTGGTAAAAACTTTAGAAACGAGCTGGCTTTCCAAGCAGTTATGAATTTTGAGAAAGAAATAGCAACGAATATCAATCTTAAATCAAGATACCTATTATTTGCCTCTTATGAGCATCTTAATAATATTGACCAAAGGTTAGACATTACCCTTACAGCTAAAGTTAACAGGTTAGTGAATGTTACCGTAGCCGGTACAGCCCTATATGATGATGATTTTAGTAGCGAGATACAATCCAGCCAGTCATTAGCGTTGGGTTTAGTTTATAAATTTAAACCATAAAAAAATGCCCCACGTTCCGGGGCATTAATTCTGCATAACACTAACTAACTAACTCTATTTCAAATTTGCAGGGTGAAATAAAGACTTTTTAACTTGCAAACAAGTTTATATTGTTTTGAAACGGATTTTGTCGATTTATAATCGTAAAAATAATAAAAAAAGGTCTTTGCCAAGCACCTTTTGCAATATTTTTAACAAATTTTAACATTAATTTTAGTTAAGTTTAACTTAGCTTCTCTGTCTTATCCAACTATTGATGAACACTTATAAGACGATGAAACACTCAAGTTTGTTACAAATATTTTAAAAATAATTTTCTTTTTTAAGTAACATAAAAGATTGTAAAATCAAACAGCTTTTTATCCTCAAAATGATAACTTTGTAATCCAAAAATTAAAAAAGGTTAGCAATGTTTGACAATCTACAGGAGAAGCTGGAAGGCGCTTTCAAAGTCTTAAAAGGACAAGGAAGCATTACCGAAATTAACGTGGCAGAAACCATGAAAGAGATAAGAAAAGCTCTTTTAGATGCCGATGTTAACTATAAAACTGCAAAATCATTTACGGATGAGGTTAAACAAAAAGCCTTAGGGCAAAATGTATTAACGGCTATTTCACCTGGCCAGTTACTAACCAAAATCATGAATGATGAACTGACTAACCTCATGGGTGGCCAGGTTACAGAGCTTGATTTAAAAACAAATCCAACGGTAATCTTAATTGCCGGACTAAACGGTGCGGGTAAAACTACCTTTACCGGAAAGCTTGCGAATTTCCTTAAAACACAAAAAAATAAAAAACCATTATTGGTTGCCGGCGACGTTTACAGGCCAGCCGCTATAGATCAATTAGAAGTATTAGCAGGACAGGTTAATGCTGAGGTTTATACCAATCGTGAATCTAAAGACCCAGTAGCTATTGCATTAGAAGGTATTGCACATGGTAAGAAAAACGGCAACAATGTGATCATTATAGATACGGCTGGTCGTTTAACTTTAGATGATGCCTTGATGGATGAAATTGCTGAAGTTAAGAAAGCAACCAACCCACAAGAAATACTTTTTGTAGTTGATGCCATGACCGGGCAAGATGCCGTAAACACCGCTAAGGTGTTTAATGAGCGTTTAGATTTTACCGGCGTTGTATTAACTAAATTAGATGGTGATACCCGTGGTGGAGCGGCACTTTCTATCAAATCTGTAGTAAACAAACCTATTAAATTTGTTGGTACAGGCGAGAAGATGGATGCCTTGGATGTTTTCTATCCAGATAGGATGGCGTCTCGTATCCTAGGTATGGGAGATGTGGTATCTTTAGTAGAAAGAGCACAACAGCAGTTTGATGAGAAAGAGGCAGCAGCACTACAAAAGAAAATCAGAAAAAATAAATTTGATTTTAATGATTTCCTAGGCCAAATACAGCAAATCAAAAAAATGGGTAACATTAAAGATTTGATGGGCATGATACCAGGCGTTGGCAAAATGATGAAAAATGTGGATATAGATGATAATGCTTTTAAAGGTATAGAATCTATCATTACTTCTATGACACCTTACGAACGTGAAAACCCAGATGCGATTAACCAAAGCAGAAGAATAAGAATTGCAAAAGGTTCTGGTAATGATATTACTGAGGTAAATAAATTAATTAAGCAGTTTGAGGATATGCGTAAGGTTATGAAACAATTCTCAGATCCATCGGCTATGTCTAAAATGCAAAAAATGATGAAGAATATGCCTGGTGGCATGGGTAGGTAAATACTGATTAAAGTAAAAAGTACTGAGTAGCAGGTAAAAAGATAACTTTAAGCCACTCCCTTAGCTATCCTAAATCTTTAAAGTAAATATCGATTTGACATGAAAAATAAAATTGGCTTTAACTTCTTTTTTGCAATGATTGCTTTTACATTGGGACTAGCATTATATCGTGAGTTTGATTTTAATACTTTTACATTTAGAAAAACAGCATTAGGTATACTTTACTTACTGGTATTTATAGTATCCATTTATCTGACATTTAAGAAGAAAACAAAAACCGAATGAATGCCACCTTATACACAATAGCTTGTTTTTTCTTACTCACAAATATTTTTGGACAAACAGCAAACCTCAGATGGCGTAAGTATGCAGCCTAAGCCCTGTGTTGAGTACTTATGCCTGTTTTGCCAAATCACCCTATCTATTTTTTACTTTAATTGAGAACTTATACTTCCTGCTAATTTCCTGAAAATAAAGGTTTTATTGGTTTATACATAATATTGAAGCCTCTGCTTCTATTTGGTACAAGAAGGCTTTGTCCGTTTGGCTTGATTATCATTGCGCCATAGAGGGGTAAAAAGGACTTTACGTCAATCTTCTTTTGTATAAGAGTGGCGCATTTTTGATAATATTTCTGTCTCTAAACGCTTCTTTATTCGTTCCTTTTCATCTGAGCTTATATCATGATAAAACATCCATTTCTCACCTTTAAATAACCCAAACAAACTTATATTACACGTATTTGTACTGCTCCATTGTGTGGTATCTCCGGTAAAATTCACTCTCAATATTTCTTCTGGGTTATTTTGGAAGTATATAAACTTATCGTCCATGAAATCCAATGAAACTGCATACTCTTTCCACTTCGAAGGAATTGTGTCTGTTGTTGTGGATACAACTTGTAAAAAATCCTTTTCAACATTGTACTTAGAATCAGAGTAATTATAGAACTGTATATTCTTGTAGCCTTCGCCTGTACAAGAATTTAAGCCTACTAATAGGAATAACATTATTTTATAGCTTAATTTATTCATAATCAATGTGCTGGCATTGGTGTCCAATTGTCTACAGACTTAAGACCTGCATCTAATTTCTGTATCATATTGTCTGATTCCTGTTTAAAAGCCCCCCCACTGGCGCAAGTATACAGTCTTAGCCTGTACGGCTGAATACTTGTGCTTTGTAAAAAAGAACCTTTCATAATCATCAATTTATTTTTAATTAATGCCCATTCAAAGGCACAAGTACCCCTCTTCTCATTCCCCGGCTACATACCTTGCGCTATAGGTGCTTTAACTTCTTTTTTGCAATGATTGCTTTTACATTAGGATTAGCATTATATCATGAGTTTGATTTTAATACCTTTACATTTAGAAAAACAGCATTAGGTATACTTTACTTACTGGTATTTATAGTATCTATTTATCTGACATTTAAGAAAAAAACAAAAACCGAATGAAGGCTATATTGTACACAATAGCTTGTTTTTTCTTACTCACAAATATTTTTGGACAAATAGCAAGCCTCAGATGGTGTAAGTATGCAGCCTAAGCCCTGTGTTGAGAACTTATACTTCCTGCTAATTTCCTGAAAATAAAGGTTTTATTGGTTTATACATAATATTGAAGCCTCTGCTTGTATCTGGCACAAGAAGGCTTCGTTCGCTTGGCTTGATTATCATTCTTACGCCATAAGGGATACTCACAACTATTTTGCCTTTTGCCATATTTTATTCACCACTCTAAGGTGGTCGCATTTCGCGATTACCTAGTGTAATATATTATTTCTGTTTATTCTATAAGATCATATTTTTAAAAACTAACACGCATATATTTTAAGTTTTTTTCATTTGGTTTTACAATAGAAAATTTTCTGTTCTTTAGTTCATTTTCGAGGATGTGTAAAATAATTTCTTTAGAAATACTACTAATGTCACTGCCTTTTACTTCAGTATAGTTGAACCCAACTTTATCTCCATCAACAAAAATTATATAATCTTGAACATTTATGTCGTCTTTAAATCTACTATATGTTTCAAATTGAGTGATGAGTACTTCTTTCACTTCACTGTTGCCGTCTAGTTTGTATACCAATGTAGCTTCTCCGTTTGTAAGTTTATGAGGACTTATAATAGGAAATTCATCACGGTTTAATACTTCTATGGAAAGGGCTTCCTTCATCAATTCACGATATAAGCTAACAAGTTTTTTCTTTTGATAATAAATAGTCGAAGTATTAAAAGCGCATTGACCCCAACTTAAGCTTATGTTAAAAGTTAGTAAAATAGTAATTATAAGAAATTTAGATAGTTTCATTACGTTATGCTTTTCAAAATATTAATGATGATGATTTGTATTTTCAATAAGTTCGATTAACCTAAAGTAAACAAATAATTTAAAATACAAAATTTTATTAATACAAGTATACGTTTAGCCATTAAGATGGCGCAAGTTTGCAGCTTGGTCTTGCGTGTTGGATTAATTGTGCCCAGTTTATCAAATCATTATTCCTATTTTTCACTTTCTTACACTTACTGCCACCTATTACATGAAAATAAAGATTTTATTGGCTTATACATAATATTGAAGCCTCTGCTTCTATCTGGCACAAGAGGCCTTTGCGCTCACCTGTTTCGTTATGATTGTGACAGTGAGAGGACTACCTTTCTGATACAATCATATCTCATGATACAGTTGGCGACTTAAGTATGTAACTTTAGACAGTACTTCGGGTAATGTGCATTTGTAAATTTTAAAAATTAACACGCAAATATTTTAGGTTTTTTTCATTTGGTTTAATAATAGAAAATTTTCTGTTCTTTAGTTCATGTTCGAGGATGTGTAAAATAATTTTCTTAGAAACAATATTAATTTCACTCTCTTTTACGTCAGTATAGTTGAACCCAACTTTATCTCCATCAACAAAAATTATTAAATCTTGAACGCTTATTTTGTCTTCATCTATACCATATGCTCTAAATTCAGTGATGAGTACTTCTTTAACTTCACTGTTGCCGTCTAATTTGTATACCAATGTAGCTTCTCCGTTTGTACGTTTATGAGGACTTATAATAGGAAATTCATCGTAATTTAATACTTTTATGGAAAGGGCTTCTCTCATCAATTCATTATATAAGTTAGCTAGCTTTCTCTGTTGATAATAAATAGTTGAAGTATTAAAAGCGCATTGTCCCCAACTTAAGCTGATGTTAAAAGTTAGTAAAATAGTAATTATAAGAAATTTAGGTAGTTTCATTACGTTATGCTTTTC